>JAHBXC010000001.1:0-1200000 GCA_019636675.1 Phycisphaeraceae bacterium | reverse complement strand
GGACAGGGCGGTCCGCGCCTTGGGGGGCCGGGTGCATGGTGAGCGTTTCTCTGCACACTCGTTGACTTGCTGAAGAGCGTCTTGTAGCGTGCTCGCGAAGGCGGTCGTTGAATGGCTTCGCTGCTGACAGTGTGGCTCTCGAGCGTGGCTGTTTTCCTCGCAGCGTCCCCGTGCGACGTCACAAGGGCCGTCGCGCAGGGACAGATCGGACCGGAACAAGATTCCGACACGTTGTGCTGCGCTCCCGGCGACGATCGCGCGATGAGCCGGGCGAACTCCGCTGGTTTCACCGGATCTGCTGCGCGTTCTACGACGAGTGAGGCGGCGGCGTCCCGATCGCTCGCCGGGATGGTCTGGATCCCGGGGGGAGAGTTTTTGATGGGCTCGGTCGGTCCGCTCTCGCGCCCCGACGAAGGTCCGTTGCACGCCGTGCGTGTCGACGGGTTCTGGATGGACGCGACCGAGGTGACGAACGCGCAGTTCCGCGCGTTTGTCGAGGCGACCGGGTACGTCACGGTTGCGGAGCGCCCGCTCGACTGGGACGAACTGAAGAAGCAGTTGCCCGAGGGGACGCCCAGACTTCCGGATGAGGACCTGCTGCCGGGTTCGCTGGTCTTTACTCCGCCCGATCACGCGGTGGATCTGCGCGACGCGTCGCGGTGGTGGTCGTGGGTTCCCGGCGCGAGCTGGCGTCACCCCGAGGGGCCAGCGAGCGCGCTCGACGGGCGCGACGACCACCCGGTCGTGCACATCGCGTTCGAGGACGCCATGGCCTACGCGTCGTGGGCTGGCAAGCGCCTGCCGACCGAAGCCGAGTGGGAGTTCGCGGCCAGGGGCGGGCTGTCCGGCAAGATGAACGTGTGGGGCGATGACCCGGTCGACGCGACGCGAGCGAACATCTGGGAGGGGCGATTCCCCTTTGAGAATACCCTGAACGACGGCTTCGCACGCACCGCCCCGGTGCGATCCTTCCCGCCCAACGGCTACGGGCTCTTCGACATGGCCGGGAATGTGTGGGAATGGTCCGCCGACCTGTACCACGAGAGGGCGTACGCGGCGCGCGCGCCTGGCGGCGTCGTCGTGAACCCGACCGGGCCGGATGAGTCACGCGACGCGCGCCACCGGCACGAGCCGGCGCTCCGCGCTATTCGCGGCGGCTCGTTCCTGTGCAACGATTCATACTGCGCGAGCTATCGACCCAGCGCGCGCATGTCCACTTCCCCTGACACGGCGCTCTCGCATCTTGGCTTTCGCTGTGTCGTCTCGCCGGACGCGATCGACGGCGATGGTGGTTTAGCGCCCGCTCCTGAGAAGCCATTGAAGTGATGACACGCGGCATGCTCGTTCTTCTTAGCGCGGTCTTCGTTCCTGTTCGGGTACCGAGTAGTTGGCTGGGACTACGAGCGCGGAAGCGGCCCTGACCGCGCCGTCTGGGACCTGATTCAGCACGGGCTGCTGCTCGGGCTGACGCTCCGTTTCTGAACTCGTCACGCCGCCTCTGCTGTGGGGCACGCTCAGAGCGTTGCGTAGGTGAGTTTCTCGGCGATCTTCCCGTCGCGGATCGTGAACAGGTCGGCGCCTCGGGCCGAACCTTCGCTGCCGTCGGGCTGGCGCCAGCGGAGGGTGTACTGGCACGCGGCGCGGCTCCCGGTCGCGAAGATGTCCGTCATCTCCAGCGTGTAGTCGGGGAAGTGCTGTTCGAGCGATTCGAAGACCGCGCGGACCGCCGCGCGTCCCCGGTGGCGTCCGACGCTCGCGGAGGGCGGCGCGACGTGCTCGAAGACGGGGTCATCGGTCATGCAGGCCATGATCGCGTCGAGGTCCCGGCTGTTGAACAGGCTCTCGAAGCGTGTGACGAGTTCGAGCGTGGCGTTGGACATGGCGGTTTGCGTCAAGGCGGTCTCCAGGCAAGGGGGGATCAACTACTCTACCGCGTGATCCGCAGGCCCGCGGCGGGGGATCGGGGGCGACTGCCCCGGCGCCTGATCAGCGCCGCCGGTGCGCATACGCGGGAGGAGCGGGTGATCGTTCACCTGACTGCTGCTGCGCGACGCTCGCGCCACTGCGCGGCGCGCTGGTCGTGGCCTTCGTCCGGCTCCGCCTCGTGCCACATGTCGTAGAGCGCCGAGAGGTGATCGATCGCCTGCAGCGTCCGGGGATGCGCAGAGCCCAGCGACGCGACGAGCATCGCGTGGCCCTCCTGATACCCGGTCGCGGCCTCCTGGAACCGGCGCATGAACCGCAGGGTGTACGCACGCTGGAGGATGTAATCCGCCGTCGACGGATGCCCCTCAGGCAGCGTGCGACGCGCGCGAGCGATCGTTTCGGCGTTCAGAGACTCCGCTTCGTCGAAGCGCCCCTGCGAACGACGCAGCGACGCCATCGAGTTGAGTGAACTGAGCGTGCGAGGGTGCGACTCGCCGAACACGCGACTGTTTATCGCGAGCGCCTATTCGTAATACGCCGACGCTTCGTCGTGCCGACCGAGCGAGTTGAGGATAACGCCGAGATTCGTCACGGCGTTGAGCGTGTACGCGTGCTCGTCCCCCAACACGCGACGACAGCGCTCGAGCGCGTCTCGGACCAGGATCTCCGCCTCGTCGAACTCGCGCTGCATGCGGAGCAGGATGCTCAGATTCACCGCAGAGATCAGAGTGTTCGGGTGATCGGGACCAAGGATGCGCCGCTGCGCTTCGAGCGCCCGTCGCAGCAGGGGGATCGCCTCGGGGGTTCTCCCCAGCGACTGGAGCAGGTGCGCGTAGTTGTTCATCGTCGTCAGCGTGTCGAGATGATCCTCGCGCAGTGTTCGAAGATGACCCTCCATCGCTTCCCGGAACTCGGGCTCCGCTTCCGCGACTCGCCCGAGCGCGAGGAGCACGGAGCCCATCGAGTTTCGTGCCGAGAGCGTGTCGGGGTGGGACTCTCCCAGCCCGCGCCGGCTCGCGTCGAGCACATCGCGCATAAGCGCCGACGCCTCTTCGAGCCGGCCCGCCTGTTCATACACCCGACCCAGCGTGCTGCCGATCAGGAGCGTGCTCGGATGCTCTTTTCCGAACGCCCGAACATGCGCGTCGTAGACCTCCTGGTACAGCGCTGCGCCCTCCGCATCGCGGCCGGAAGTCAGATCGATTCGCGCCTTGGATGCGAGGGCGCTGAGCCGACGGGGGTCACTGTCGCGCAGCGTTCGGCGCGCGGCGCCCGCGGCTTCGTACGCGATGGTCGTCGATTCTTCGAGGCGTCCCTGCGCGTGGCGCAGGAGTGCGAGGCGCGTCATGCTCACGATCGTGTCGGGGTGCTCGGGCCCAAGCACGCGGCGTCTGCTGTCCAGCGTCGAAATCAGCAGGGCGTCCGATTCGGGCAGCATCCCCCGTTCGCGATAGATATCCCCCAGCAGGGACCCGCTGTTGAGCGTGTCGACATGCTCTTCTCCAAGGAGCGCCGCTCGCAGCGAGACCGCGCTGCGCTGGATCTCCGAGGCGCGCTCCAGGAGGCCCAGCACGCGCATGGTCGACGCTAGCGTGTGGAGCAGGCGAGCCTGCACCAGGGGCTGGTCCGCGAATTGCGAGCCGATCGCGTCGATTGCGCGGCAGAAGATCGTTTCGTCCAGCGTGTCGAGGGCGACATCCGTGAAGTTCACGCCGACCAGCGCGGACTCGAGTTCCCGCAGACGCTCCGCGCTCGCTTCGGGATCACTCGCGTCGTCACCGAGAGCGCTCCTGCGTCGATCGCCGATCATCTCACGCAGCCGAATGCCCATGCGCGGGACATCGATCCCCGACAACTGACTCGCCTGGAACTCCACGACCTGCTCGAGTTCCGCGGCGCGATGAGACGCGACCGCTTCGGCCCGGCGCGCGAGACCCGCCTCCGACTCGGCCCGCTCCGCCTCGCGCTCGGCGCGCTGGGCTTCCTCCACAGCGCGGCGCTCGCTCGCTTCGGCTCGCGCGCGTTCACGATTCGCGTTGACCAGCCCGATGCTCGTCCCGACCACGCCGAGGACAAGACTCGCCGCCACGGCGCCCGCCACGATCACGCCGACGCGATGACGCGTGACAAACTTGCGAACTCGATACGTCCTCCCCGGCGGCGCCGCGATAACCGGCTCCCCAGCGATGAAACGCAGCACATCGAACGCCAGACCGTTGGCGCTGTCGTAACGCCTGTACCGGTCCTTCTCGAGCGCCTTCATCACGATCCAGTCGAGTTCCCCCCGCACGATCAGGCCGAGTTTCTTCGGCTCGGCGCGCCGTCGCGCCGCGATCCCAGCGATGCGCTCTGCGCTCTGCGACAGACGCGTGCTCGGGTTCGGCGGGTCCACCTCGCGGATGATGCGCTGGATCTCTCCATACGCGGCCGATCGCAGGGACCGCCCCTCGAAGGGCGTCGAACCCGTCAGCAGTTCGTACAGCAGCACCCCGAGCGAGTACACATCGGTTCGCGTATCGATGTCGAGCGAGCCCTCCGCCTGTTCGGGGCTCATGTACTCGGGTGTGCCGATGAGTTGCTTGTGCTCCGTGAACAGCGTCTTCTCGGTCAATCGGCTCGACGTCGCCTTGGCGATGCCGAAGTCGATTATCTTGGCGTGGGCCCGCCCGTCCTGCGTCGAGACGAGCACATTGCTTGGCTTGATGTCGCGATGGATGACACCCTTGTGGTGCGCGTGCTGCACCGCGTGGCACACCTGCACGAACAGATCGAGGCGTTCCTGGATCGTCAGCGAGTTCTTGTCGCAGTACTCGGTGATCGGATCGCCTGCGCACAACTCCATCACGAAGAAGGGGCGACCAGACTCGGTGACGCCTGCGTCGAAGACCTTCGCGATGTTCGGATGGTCCATGATCGCCAGAGCCTGACGCTCCTGCTCGAAGCGCGCGACGACCTGGCGCGTGTCCATCCCCAGCTTGATGATCTTGAGCGCGACCTTGCGCCGCACCGGCTTGTCCTGGTCGGCCATGAACACGGCGCCGAACCCGCCCTCGCCGATCTGCTGCAGCAGTTTGTACGGGCCGATCGTGGTCCCGGGCCCTTCTGTTCTCACGCCAACCACGCCCCCCGGCGCTCCGGACGGCTCTTCGAGAGCCATCGTGGCCTCGACCACCCCGGTCGGCGACGCCAGGAACGCGGGCGAGCCCTCCAGAGCCGCGAGCAGCGACTCGACCTGCGCCCGCACCGCGCCGTCTCCCTCGCACACGCGATCAAGAAACGCGCTTCGCTCAGACGCAGGCAACTCGGCCGCGACGTCAAAGATATGGCGTACACGCTTCTGGTCGGGGGTGCTCATCGGGTCCTCGTCATGCGCTCATTCTGGCGAGACATCCTCGCCCAGCTCTCTCGCGAGCCACGCTCGGGCATACGTCCACTCCCTGATCACCGTGCGTTCGGACACTTCCAGCACGAGCGCCACATTCGCGACGCTGAGGCCCGCGTAGAACCGCAGCCGAACCACGGCCGCGGCGTCGGGCATCACCCCCTCCATGCGTTTGATCGCCGAGTCGAGTGACAGGATTTCCGATTCGCTCGCGTCGGACACCAGGTCGGCCACGCCCGTGAGACTCAACAGGGGGCGTCCTGCGCCCCGTTTGGCCGCCCCACGCTTGCGCGCGTGTTCGATCAGGATCCGACGCATCGCCTCGGCCGCCGCACCGTAGAAGTGCCTCCGGTTGCCTCAGGCGACCTTGCCAGACTCGGGCCCGAGCAGGCGAAGGTACGCCTCGTTCACCAGCGCCGTTGGCTGGAGCGTGTGCCCGGCGCGCTCCTGCCGCATCTGCCCGCGCGCCAGCTGGTGGAGTTCCTGATACACCAGCGGCAGCAGTTCATCGACGGCTCCATTGCGCCCCCCGGCCGCCTCGTCGAGCAGTCGGGTGATGCGCGAGCACGCGGGCGCATCCTCGGCAGATCCGTTCGAGACACCCGCGTCGTGGTCCTCAGTCATATCCCCATGGTAAAGCATGGTCCCCTGAGACGCCAGAGTGAATAAATCTGCCTCACGGACTCTTGCGGTGATCACGGCATACTGAGTGAGACGCCGCTGTGTATGGTTCCCGACAGGGCGCGTCCGATGGCGTTCGCTCGTCGTTCGCTCGCGGCGTCCGGTCCTGCCGCGTGTGTCTCTGACTCGCTTTCTCGGGAGTCGCGTGACGACACGGGATGCTCATCGGCCATGCGTCAGACTCCGCATACGTCGAGCAGACCGATCGCTTCATCGACGGTGTGAGACCCGCTGATGTAACAACGCCGCGGGCGAAGACCACCCACGGCGTCGTGATGCGCTGGACCCGTTGTCGGCTGATTCGTCAGTTGCCGCAGTCGACGCCGAAGTTCGAGAGCACCTGGTTGAGGTCGGCGAAGTCGACGTCGCCGTCGAGGTCGAGGTCGCCGGGGATGACGTCGCCGAGGTGGCCGAACGCGCCGAGGACGGCGTTGAGGTCGGCGAAGTTGACGACGCCGTCGCCGTTGACGTCGCCGGGGCATGTGCCCAGCGGGGAGGCGACGATGATGGCCTGCGTGCCGTCGGTGAAGACGACCTGCATGGCCACCTGGCCGAGTTCGCTGACGCCAGACGGGGTTCCCGATTCCGAGCCGGCGCTCATCGTGGTGACGAAGTGCTCGACGGTCTTGACTTGGCCACCCACCGTCATGCTCTGCCCCGTGCGGAGGAGCATCGCCGGCGGGGCGCCCTCGCGCGAGATCCAGACAGAGTCGTTGTTTCCGGCGTGGACACCCGGCCCGGCGAGTTGCGAGCGGAAGGCGATGCGTCCGTCGTCGAGTATCTGGCTGAAGCCGTACCCCGGGTGCAGGAAGGCCACGCCGTTGAACAGCCCGGGGGCCTGATCGCCCTCGCGCACGATGAGGGTTTCGTTCCCGTTGGGAAGTCTTCGGATCAGAACGGTGTCCTCATCGTGGGCCGCGCCGTCCAGAACCCCGATGTACGCGATGACGCCGTTCGCGTTGACCGAAGGGCTGTAGGTAGTCGGTCGGTTATAGGTCATGCCGCTCGGCGCCGGCATGCCCTCGAAGCACACGGCCTGGATCGGCGCGTTGCTGTTGATCCAGAGACCATCGCGCTGGTCACCCTGATTGTCCTCGACGATCTGCACGAAGACGGCGTCGCCGGCGTTGTTGAACGCCATCTCACCGTAATTGAAGAACTGCCCGAAGAACAAGCCCCCGACGGGCGCAAGCATGTTCTCGGCTGCGACGAGCGACACGGCGCCGGGCTGTCCGCGCCATACGCTCCAGTAGGTGTGGTTGGAGTTGAGATCGCGCACGAAGTTACGGGCGAGGATCTCGCCCTCGTCGTTCAGGTGGATGCGCGTATAGATCGTCGAGCCGAACTCGACGCCGAAGGTTCCTGGCGGGATGTCGCCCTCTCGCAGCGCGACCTGCGTGGTGTTCCCGTCGCTCACGATCAGGAGGTGATCGTTGTCCGAGTTGACGCCGGTCCCGTCGATCGTGGTCCTGAACCCGACCTGACCCGCGGCGTTGAACGCGAACAGACTCGTTCCGATGTCCGCGAGCCAGCGCTGGCATACGACCCCGCCGCAGGGCAGCGAAACGAGCTGGCCCGGGACAGCGATGCTCTTCACGCCGTTCGCGTCGTGCACGAGGATCGCGTAGTCGCCGTACTGCGTCTGCGTGCCCGAGATCGCCACGGAGAACGCGATCTCCCCGGAACTGTTCATCACGATCCCGGCGCTCGGGATGATCGAGTCGATGAAGTTACCCATCGCGCCGGGGATCGGGTCGTTCCTGCGCACAACGGGCTCGAGGTTGTTCATCCCCGAGACGCCCTCGGACCACACGCCGTGATTGGCGAGCACGCCAACGACCGACGCCTTGAACGCGACGCGCCCGGTCGAGGAGATCACCGGCGAGCCGAAGGAAGAGAAGAACCCGCCCCCGGGCGCGAACTGGCCGCTGCGAGCGACGACGCGGTAGGTCGCTTCTTGGGCGAACACTGAGGAGGAAAGACCCGCCGCGAGAACCATCGCGACGGAGGGGACGATGCGAGCGCTGAATCGAGGCATGACGAAACTCCTGTGATGAAACAGTCGGGTTTGACGGCGCGTGGTGCGCACACGCCGGTTATCCCTTCCCGCGGAAAGCCAGCCGGGATCGCGTCATGATTTGTTCGATTGCGCCCACGGATTCTCCCGCGTGGGCTTTGCTTCAGCCCTGACCCTCCCGAGCAACATAGTGACCGTTTCTCCAATGCAACAGGGCCGCGGGAGTGCGCCCGCGGCCCTGCAAGGAAGGGAGCGTCTGTCCGTCGCGTCAGATCCCGCAGTCGACTCCGAAGTTGCTCAGGACCTGGTTGAGGTCGGCGAAGTCGACATCGCCGTCGAGGTCGAGATCGCCGGGGATGACGTCGCCGAGGTGTCCGAACACTCCGAGGACTGCGTTGAGGTCGGCGAAGTTGACGACGCCGTCGCCGTTCACGTCGCCCGGGCATGCGCTCTCGGGCGAGGCGACGATGATGGCCTGCGTCGCGTCGGTGAAGGTCACGCGCATCACGACCTGGCCGAGTTCGCTGACCGCGGTTCGGCCGCCTGTTTCCGGGCCGGCGCCGAACGAGGCTCCGAAGTCCTGCACACTCTTCAGCTGTCCACCGATGACCATCGTCTGACCCGTGCGGAGGAGGAGCGCAGGCGCTGCGCCGTGGCGCGTGATCCACATCGCTTGGTCGTTGCCGGCGTGGACGCCGGGCCCGGACAGCCCCGATTGGAAGACGATGCGCCCGTCGTTGAGGACCCGCTCGCCAGACCACGCGGGGTTCGAGAAGACCACGCCGTTGAGGAATCCAGGGACCTGGTTTCCCTCGCGAACGATGAGAGTTTCGGCGCCGTTGGGCATGCGTCGGATCAGCACCCTGTCGTTGCTGAAGTTGACGCCGGGCCCCTGGACGGTCGCGTTATAGGCGATCACGCCGCTGGCGTTGATGGACCCCGTGAAGGAGTCGGGGTAGTTGTAGGTCAGGCCGGTCGGGGCGGGCATGCCGTTCAACGACACGGCCTGTGTCTGCGCGTTCTGGTTGAGCCACAGGCCGCTGTTGAGGTCGCCCTGGTTGTTCAAGACGGACTGTACGAACAGCGCCTGGCCGGCGTTGTTGAAGCCCATGGTGCCGAAGCCGATGAAGTTGCCGGAGAATGTTCCGCCGACGGGCGCGAGCCAGTTCTGTGCCGCGACGATCGACATCGACCCCGGCCCGCCGCGCCAGACGCTCCAGTACGACGTGTTGGTGTTGACGCTTTGGAGGTAGTTGCGGACGAGGATCTCGCCGTTGCCGTTGAGTTGCGGCATGGTGATGGCCATCCCTCCGAAGACGACGCCGAAGGTCCCCGGGGGCGTGTCGCCCTCGCGGATGACGACCTGGATCGCGTTGCCGGTGCGGAGGAGAAGGAGGTCGTCGTTGTCGTCGTTGATCGCGGTTCCGGCGACTTTCGCGAGGAACGCGACCTGGCCAGCGGCGTTGAACGCGTAGCCGAGCCCGGGGAGGTCGGTTATCCAGCGCTGGCAGCCGATGCCGCCGCAGGGCAGCGAGACGAGCTGGCCCGGCATGGCGACGGATTGCAGACCCTGGGCCGTGTGGCGGAGGATGGCGTGTTCGCCGAACTGTGCTTGCGCGCCCACGATGGGCGTGTGGAACACGATCTCACCGGAGGCGTTGATGATCGGGCTCGCGCTCTGCGAGACGGCGCCGATTCTGGTGTTGTTGACGCCCGGGATCGCGTTGCCCTGCTTGGCGGCGAGTTGCAGGTTGTTCATGCCCGAGACGCCCTCGGACCACACGCCGCGCAGGGAGAGGATGCCCGAGAGGGACGCGGTGAACGCGACGCGTCCTTCGGGGGTGATGACTGGGCTGCTGAACGACAGGAACGTGCCGCCTCCCGGGGCGGCCTGCCCGGTGCGTGCGACGACTCGGTAGGTGGCGTCGGCTGCCGAAACGGTCGTCGACAGCCCCGCTGCGAGGACGAGCGCGGCGGCTGGGATCATGCGGGCGATGGTGCGAGGCATGGGAACTCCTGTGGTTCGGCTTCAGTGAAATGGCCCCCACGTCGTGCGCACGAGGCCTTTCACCCACCACGCGGAAACGCCCATCGCTTCGCGCCACGACTTGCGAGGGGGCCCTATCGTCCCGCATGGCCGAGCGACCCCCGTGAAAGGACCTGCCCCTGCCGCTGACGGAAGCGGCGTCCAAGGGCCGCACCGAGGGCATCACGCCCCAGGTTATCGCGAGCGTGGTCGACGACTTCTACGCCCGCTGCCGGCGCGACCCGGTTCTCGGGCCGGTTTTCGAAGCGGAGGTTGACGACTGGGACGAGCACCTCTCGCGCATCCGCGCCTTCTGGGGCGCGGCGATGCTGCGCGACGGGGGCTACTCGGGTCGCCCGCTCGAGGCGCACCTCGCGATCCACGGGCTGTCGCCGGCGCACTTCTCGGTGTGGCTCCGCCTTTTCGCGCTCACGGTCGAATCGCACAGCCCGCCGCTGACCGAGTCCGATGTCGCGCTGTTCAAGACGCGCGCCGGGCGCATGGCCAACCGCCTGATGGCGGCGGCGAAGGACGCCGGGACGCGCTGATCACGCCACCCGGCCGACGCCCGCGGCGCGTTCGAGGCGCGTGCGCTCGGCGGCGGGCAGTTGCGCGAGCAGGCTGAGCGCCTCGTAGGTCTCGAGGCGCGAGCGCGCGTCGACCGCGGCGTACGCCGCGTCCGTATCCACGATGCGCTTGCCCATGATCTCCTCGAGTTGCTCACGCGTGTACTCGGGGCGTTTCGCGGCGGTCGACGCGGTGCCGTACTGGTTCAGGTTCGACGCGAAGATGCCCGCGGCGCTGACGGGGAGAAAGTCCTCGTAGCGCTGGCCCTCGCGCCGGACGAAGCCGAGCCGCGCGAGTTCGTTCAGGTCGGTGGTGGCGATCGAGCCCTTCGCGCCCAGACCCTTCTGCGTGGGCTCCCACGACGCGTACACCAGGTTGCGCGCCAGCAGCGCGTCGAGCGTCTTGGGGAAGGGCGCGAAGCACTCCATCTGGAGACGCTCGAAGGCGACCTCGTCGCGCTTCGCCAGCGAGGGGTCCTTGGCACGCGCCTCCTCGAACGCGGCCAGGCACTGGTCGTACAGCGCGCGACCCGCCAGCGTCGTCGCGTAGAACCGCTGCTCGATCTCGCCGAACCGCGCCGTGTGCTCGGACTTGATCTCGCGACCGTCGCTCTCGGTGAAGGTCACGGGCTCGGTCAGCGCCTTGTACGCGTCCTGGCGCAGCAGCACGGGCGTGTCGGCGCTGGGGCCCTCGGTGAAGTCCTTGAAGCCCGCGTGGGGGAGTTTCGAGAGATTCAGCGACGGCTCGCTCAGCCGGTCGGCGAGCGCCTTCACGCCCGACGCGACCTGCGCGTCGGTGACGGCGGCGTCCTTGTACGACAGGACCTCGTCGTGCGAGAGGTGCTTGAAGTGCAGGGCGAGCCAGTCGGCGCCGGTCATGGAGAGCAGGCGTTTCAGCGCGCGCGTCGCGCGTTTCTCGAAGGTCTCGCGGTCGGACTCGCCCATGCAGAACTTCATGGCCGCGGTGTAGAGGTCCATGCACAGCGTATTGGGCGTGAGGTGGTTGAGGTGGTGGCGCTCGAAGCAGGCGATGTCGGCGGCGATCTTGAAGCCGCCCTTGCACAGCTCGTCGTAGAGGCGGTGGTCGCGGGCGCGCCCGGTCCACTTGAAGATGCGCGAGGTCGCCTCATGGATGAGGGCATTGGCGTCGTCCCACGACAGGCCCCCCTCGCGCTCGGACTTCTCGATGAGGCGGACGGCTTCCTCAGAGAAGACGGTTCGCTGGGCGACCAGCCCCTCGATGCGCGCGCGGGTGGCGTCGTCGAAGTAGTCGGTGACCAGCAGCGAGGTGAACACGCGGTGCTCGGGCCGGCGGACGGAGCGGAACGCCGTCGCGATGACGGGCTGGCTCTTGGCGCCGATCGCGGTCATGTCGTAGAAGTTGTGGGGCTCCATCGCGAAGCACGCGAAGAAGCGGGCGATGAGGCGGTACTCGTCGGGGCGCCCGATGCGGATGGCGCCGTGGCGCTCGCCGCTGGTGCGCTCGATCTGCTCGTCGCTGATGGAGAAGCCGGGGTGGCGCAGGGCGAGCAGGTCGCACACCTCCCGGTTGCACGCCGCGTTGACGGCGAGCGCCTTATCGTACAGGGGGACCTCCTTGCCGAACATCGAGGAGAGTTCAGCGAAGAGGCGGTTCTGCATGTCGATGCGATCGGCGAACTGGCGGGCCATTGTGGTTCTCTCCGAGGCGGGCGAGGGCTTCCCTGAGGGGCAGATGGCTCAGGGGCGACTCCTTGTATGGTATCGGTGGGGGGGCGGGGAAAGGTGTTCAGACCTGGGCACACTTTGCCGACTATACTGGGCTATGAGCCGCGTGCTGGTGGTTCTCTGGGTGACCTCTGCGATCCTGTGCGGGCTGCTGGGCAGCTCCGTGCGGGGCGGTGTCATGTGTGTTGCGATCGAGGGCGCAGCGTGCGAGGTTCTCGAGATCGATTCGTGCTGCAGTGGGCCTGCGGAAGAACCGTGCGCGCCCGACGACGGCTGCTGCATCGATATCCCTGACCCCGTTGTTGTTGATCCGCAGTTGGTGCGAACCGGTGTTTCCCGGGACACTGGCGTCGAGGCGCCGGGGCCGGTTCATGTCCTGTACACGCTGCCCCCACCGGTGCATTTTGATGCTCGGCTCAGGGGAGCGGCGCGGATCGGGCCCCCCCGCCAGGTCGATTCGATCGTCCGTTCATCTCGTCTTCTGCTCTGAACTCCCGCTCCGGAACGCGATCGCATGGATCGCCTGACGGCTGTGGTGCGTGCCTATCTGGCGCGCGGGAGTGCGTTGTCGAGCAGGAGACACGGACAGCATGGAACGACGAAGTGCCGCGCATCGCGTCGCGCTGGGGTTGGTCCTCATCGCCGGCGCTCTGGCTGGCTGTCAGACATATGAACCGGCTCCGCTGGATGCGACGGCGCATCGAGTGGTATGGTCTGGCCGGAGCCCGATCGCGACGGAGGTGCTCGACGCGGCGGTGAGGCTGGGCGGGGCGCAGGGTGCTGGCGATTTCTCGCTGGCTGACGGGCTTTCGCTGTTCGAGGCGGAAGCGGTCGCGCTGGCGTTCAACCCTGAACTGCGCGCGGCGCGAGCCCGGGCCGGGGTTGCAGGCGCACTGGCGGAGTATGCCGGGATGGTTCCGGACCCGGAGTTGGGAGTGGACATCGGCCGGATCCTGGCGAATGTCAGCGACCGGTGGCTGGGTTCGGTGGTCGTGGGGTTCACGGTTCCTATCAGCGGGCGGCTCGACGCGGAGCGGGCGCTGGCCGGCGCCGGGCGCGACGCGGAACTCCTGCGTGTGTACGCGGCCGAGTGGCGGGTCCGCCTTGCGCTGCGTGAGGCATGGGCGGAGTGGTCAATCTGGTCTCGGAAGGCGGATCTACTGGGGCACTTCGTCGAGGAGTTGTCCTCGCTGCTGGGCACGATCGACGCTGTGGAGCGCGCCGGGGAGATCGCGCCGGTGGATGCACGGCTGTTCGCTCTGGAGCACGCGACGCGAGTCGCGCAGCGGGTGACGACATCAGGCGAGGCGGAGCGTGCGCGCGCGAGGATTTTCCGGCTGCTCGGGCTGGAGCCGCGCGACGAGATATCGCTTGTCGAGGGCGTCGCGGTGCGCGGGATCGAGCCGACATCGGACGGAGCTGCGTGGGCGTCGCTGGAGCACCCAGATGTGCTCGTGGCGGAGGCCGAATACGCGGAGGCGGAGCGAGCTCTGGCGCTTGAGGTGCGCAAGCAGTATCCGGATCTGGTGATCGGTCCCGGCTACGGGCGAGAGGACGGGGACGATCGAGTGCTGCTGGGGGTGTCGGCGCCGATACCGCTGTTCAACCGGAACCGGCAGGGGGTGGAGGCCGCCCGGGCGCAGCGGGAGGCGGCGCGG
The DNA here is from genome assembly GCA_019636675.1 of Phycisphaeraceae bacterium. Lineage (NCBI taxonomy): Bacteria > Pseudomonadati > Planctomycetota > Phycisphaerae > Phycisphaerales > Phycisphaeraceae > Phycisphaeraceae bacterium. The sequence goes on along the minus strand of JAHBXC010000001.1, from coordinate 1,186,037 downwards.
GTTGTGTACGAGACCACGCTAGAGCGTCTGGAGGCGGATCTCCTTGTGTCGTCTGTGGAGTCGGCGTCAGCCAGAGCGACCCGAGAGACGCTCGAGCGGGACGTTTCGCCCCTGGCGGATCGACAGCACCGCGAAGCGTTGCTGATCGCGAGGTCGGGTGAGGTGGACACGCTCCTGCTGCTGGAGTCGCTGAAGCGCCGGTTCGAGACCCGGCTGGCGGTTTTGGATGCGCTGAGACACGAGTTTCTCGCGTCGATCGGGGTCGATAGGGCGCTCGGTCCGGCGCAGAGAGGACAGATGCATGTCGAGTAAACACGTGGATATCACCTCGTTGTCTCGTGCCGGCGGGGACGCCTCTGGGAGCGGCGGCGTCGTCGCGCGCGACAGCGTGCCTTCTCCGTCTCGCCGGTTGTTGACGCGTCTTGGCGTGCCGGTGGGCGTGGCCCTTGTCACGCTGTGTCTGCTCGCGTACTCGGCGCGGGACGCGCTGCAGCGAGCGATCGAGGTCGATGTTGCGCCGGTGGTATTCAGGGATTCGTCGTCGGAAGAGGACGGCGACTCCTCGAGCGTGTTGGCAGCGTCGGAGACGGTGATCGCGCAGGGGCCGGGGTGGATCGAGCCGGCGCCGTACGCGATCTCAGTCCAGGCGCTGGCAGAGGGGGTGGTTTCTGAGGTGCTGGCGCTGGAGGGCGATCGCGTCTCGAAGGGCCAGGTGGTCGCACGGATGATCGACGACGATGCGCGACTGGGAGCGGCGCGTGCGCGTGCCGAGGTGACTCTCGCGCGTGCTGAAGCGTCGCGTGCAGGCGCGGCGTCGCTGGCCGCCCGAGCGCGAGCCGAAGAACTTCGAGACGAGGTGGAGCGCAAACACTCGCTGGTGGCGGCCGGTGGTCTTTCGGAGGGTCAGTTCGCGCGGCTCGGGCTGCGTCTGGTCGCCGCGGAGCATGAGGAGCAGGCGGCGCTCGCGGCGGGGCTTGCCGCGGACGCGCTGATCGCGCGCGCGGAAGCCGCGCTGCACGAGGCGGAACTGCGTCTGTCGCGGATGGAGGTTCGCAGCCCGGCGGATGGCGTGGTGCTCACTCGATCCGTGGAGCCCGGCACGCGGGTCGTGATGTCGGGCGGGGGGCCTGGCGAGAACTCCAGCCCGAGTCTGTTCCGGCTTTACGACCCTGAGCGTCTGCAGGTGCGGGTCGACGTGCCTCTTGCGGAGTCGGCGAAGGTGGTCGTGGGGGCCAGGGCCGAGATGACGACGGAGGCGCTGGCTGACAGGGTGTTTCGCGGCGAAGTCGTGCGCGTGCTGCATCAGGCGGATATCCAGAGGAACACCGTCGAAGTGAAGGTGTCGATCCTGGAACCCTCGCCAGCGCTCCGGCCCGAGATGCTGGCGCGCGTGCGATTCTTCCCGCGACAGTCGGACGACCCCGGCGCCGGGGAGCACGTCGCGCGCCGTGGGATGGCCGGCGTGCTGCTGGCGCCCGCGGAGACGCTGTTCGACGCCGCTGGCGACACGGCGATGGTCTGGGTCGTGGACCGCTCGTCCGGTCGCGGCGCGGCGAGGGCGACGGCTCGCCGGGTGACGATCGGGGGGCGCGAGGGCGAGTGGGTGCTTGTCCGCGAGGGTTTGCGGCTGGGGGATCGGCTGATCCTCAGGCCGCCCTCGGGGCTCAGGGAAAGCGCGCGGGTGCGGGTTGCATCATCGACTGACTAAATGGAGATTCTCGATGACGTTCATCGAATGTCGGCGGCTGACGAAGAGTTACAAGAAGGGCGACGCGCTGATCACCCCCCTGGAGGCGCTCGATCTGCAGATCGAGCGTGGCGAGTTTCTCGCGTTGATGGGGCCTTCCGGCAGCGGCAAGACGACGCTGCTGAACTTGATCGCGGGGATCGATCGTCCGACATCGGGGAGCATCCTTGTGGATGGCGTTGATATCGCGCCGCTGTCGCGGTCTCGACTGGCGGCGTGGCGCAGCGAGACGGTCGGGTACATCTTCCAGTTGTACAACCTCGTGCCGGTGCTCACGGCCTACGAGAATGTCGAGTTGCCGCTCTTGCTGCACGCGCTGTCGAGGCGGGATCGCCATCGGCGGGTGCGTGCTGCGCTCGAGTTGGTGGGTATCGCGGATCGGCACGATCATTACCCTCGGCAACTCTCGGGCGGGCAGGAGCAGCGTGTCGCGATCGCGCGTGCGATCGTGTCGGACCCCGGGATCATCGTGGCTGACGAGCCGACAGGGGATCTGGACGCGTCGTCGGCGCTCGAGGTGATGGGGCTGCTGCGCCGGCTGACGGTTGAGATGGGCAAGACGCTCATCATGGTCACGCACGATCGGAAGACAGCGCGGTTCGCGAGCAGGACGCTGCACCTTGAGAAGGGGCGGCTGATCGGGCGTGCGGAGCGGTTGCAGCCCGAGGAAGGGGTGACTGCGTGATCGGCCCGAGACTGTCCCCGTATGTCGTGCGACAGGCGCTGCGCCGCCCGACACGCACGATCCTGACGCTTTCGAGCGTGTGCGTCGCGATGTTCCTGTTCGTGGTGGTGCAGGCGCTTCAGCAGGGCGTTGCCGCGGCGACGCGACAGACGGCGTCGGACACCACGCTGGTGGTCTTTCGCGAGAACCGGTTCTGCCCCTCGACCAGCCGCTTGCCGGAGCGGTACGAGCGCGAGATCGCGAGGATCGACGGGGTGGAGTCCGTGGTCCCGCTCAAGATCGTGGTGAACAACTGCGGCGCGTCGCTCGATGTGGTGACCTTTCGGGGCGTCCCGGAGGAGTCGGTCGGCGCGGTCGCGCGTGACTGGTCGTTCCTGGATGGTTCGCTCGACGCGTGGCGGGCGCGGTCGGACGCGGCGATCGTGGGGGAGCGGCTCGCGGAGCGCCGTCGCCTGCGTGTTGGGCAGTCGTTCGACGCGGCCGGGGTGACGGTGGTTGTCGCCGCGATCGTCCGATCGGGCTCGGCGCAGGACCAGAACGTCGCGTACACGCACATGGCGTTCCTCCAGCGCGCCGCGACGCGCGGCGGCGTGGGCGAGGTCACGCAGTTCGAGGTGCGCGTGACCGATCCGTCGCGGCTCGAGGAGGTCGGCGCGAAGATCGATGATCTTTTCAGGACCGACGCGGCCCCGACGACGACGCGTCCGGAGAAGGCGTTCGTCGCGCAGGCGGGCGCCGACATCGTGGAGATCGTGCGGTTCACGCGCCTGCTGGGGTGGGCGTGCCTCGCCGCGGTGCTGGCGCTGGTGACCAACGCGATCGTGCTGAGCGTGCGCGACAGGATCAAGGAGCACGCCGTGCTGCAGACGCTCGGGTTCCGCGGGGCGCTTATCGGGCGCATGGTGATCGCGGAGGGCGCGCTGCTCGGGCTGTGCGGCGGGGTGATCGGCGCGACGGCGGCGTATCTGTTCGTCCGGTTCGGGCGGTTCAGTCTTTCGAACGAGGGCCTGAGCATCAATGTCGCGACGGATCTGACGGCGGTGGTCATCGGCGTGATCGTGTCTGCGGGCGTAGGCGCGCTGGCGGGGCTGACGCCCGCGATCCAGGCGTCTCGCCGACCGATCGCGGAGTGTTTCAGAGCGGTGTAAGGAGAGCGATGAAGGTGCTTCCACTGGAGTATGCGGTTCGAAACCTCGCGCGTTCGCGGCAGCGGATGTCGCTCGCGGTGCTTGGGAGCACGCTCGTCGTGCTGCTGGTGCTGACCGCGGCGTCGTTCGTCCGGGGGATGACCTCGGCGCTGGCGGCGAGCGGGGGGGAGCACAATGTGATGCTCGTCGGCACGGGAAGCGAGGATTCGATCGAGCGGAGCGAGATCCCGTCGAACACTGCGGGCATCGTCGGCTCGACCATCCGGGGCATCCGGGAACACGCCGGCGCGGCGTTCGTCTCGCCGGAGGTGCATCTGCAGCTGCCGCTGCGCGTGGGAGAAAGTTCCGGCGGGTCGCTCGTGTTTGTCCGGGGCGTGACGCCAGCTGCGATGCTGGTGCACGACAGGGTGCAGATCGTCGAGGGTCGCTTTCCCCGGCCTGGCGTCGACGAGGTGATGGTCGGGGTTCGCGCGTCGGACAAGCTCGGGGTTGCGGGCTCATTGCTGGGCGTCGGGTCTTCGGTGCGGATCGACGCGCGGGAGTGGACCGTCGTCGGGCGGTTCGTCGCGCCCGGGACCGTTGCCGAGTCTGAGGTGTGGGCCCCGCTCAACGACCTGAAGGAAGCGACCAGGCGTGAGAGCGACTCCGTGGTCGTGGTCACGATCGATCCGGAGCGAGCCGAGTTCGCCGATGTCGAGGCGTTCGCGCGGACGCGGCTCGACCTGCGCGTGAGCGCACTGCCCGAGCGTGCGTACTACGCAGGGCTCTCCGAGTTCTTCGGCCCGATACGCGTGGTCGCGTGGGTGACGGCCGGGCTGATCGCGATCGGCGGCGTGTTCGGGGGGCTCAACACGATGCACGCCGCGTTCGCGTCGCGCGTGCGAGAGATCGGGATGCTGCAGGCGCTGGGGTTCCGTCGGCGCACGATCGCGCTGAGTCTGACGCAGGAGTCGCTGCTGGCGACGATGATCGGCGCGCTGCTGGCGTGCGCCCTCGCGGCGTTGCTGCTCGACGGGGTGGCGGTGCGGTTCTCGATGGGCGTTTTCGGGCTGGTAGTGGACGCGGGCGTGCTCGCGCTGGGGCTGTGCGCCGGGGTGGCGCTGGGCCTGGTGGGAGCGATGCCGCCCGCGGCGCAGTGCTTTCGGCTCCCTATCCCTGTCGCGTTGAAATCGGTTTGATTCGTTTCCCCTTGGCATGAGAGGATTGATGCGATGATGAAGCACACGGTTCTGGTCGTTTCGCTGCTTGGGTCTCTGGGGTTGGCGGCGGGGTGCGAGCGATCGTCCCCTTCGGAGAGCGGCGTGCCGTCTGCGCCGGTCGCGTCGGCGCCCGCGGGGTTGTTCGCGTCGCTGCCGACCGACGGCGCAAAGTCGGTGGTCGAGGCGAAGTCCGCGGCGCGCGAGGGCGAGACGGTCCTCGTGCGCGGCCGGATCGGGGGCAGCGTGTCGCCTTTCGTCGAGGGGCGGGCCATGTTCACGATCGTCGACGCCGCGATGCCCGCGTGCTCCGACACGCCCGGCGACGGTTGCAAGACCCCGTGGGATTATTGCTGCGATGATCCGGCCGACATCGCGCGTCACGCGGCGACCATCGCGGTGAACGGCCCGGACGGCGGCGTGCTGCGCGCCTCGTTGAAAGGGCAGGGCGGCCTGCGCGAGCTTGCGACCGTCGTGGTGCGCGGGACGGTCGCGCAGTCGGATGGTTCGGTCCTCGTGATCCACGCGGATACGATCAGCGTCGTCGAGCCGGGCCAGTAACCGGCGTGCGGTCCGCGCGGGCGCGCGTACGCTGTCTACCCGCCCTTGCTTCCCCGAACCGGAGCCTCCCATGTACACCACCCCCGCCTTCGCCGCCGCCAGCGCGACCTCGCCGCTCGCCGCGTCCTCCATCCCTCGCCGCGATCCCACCGAGCGGGATGTGCAGATCGAGATCCTCTACTGCGGCATCTGCCATTCCGACCTGCACTACGCGCGGAATGAGTGGCGCGAGGTCATGCCGGCGGTGTATCCGTGCGTGCCGGGGCACGAGATCGTCGGGCGGGTCGTCAAGGTCGGGGGCGCGGTGACGCGGTTCAAGGCGGGGGACACGGTGGGGGTGGGGTGTCTGGTGGATTCGGACCGCACCTGCCCCAACTGCCGCGCCGGGGAGGAGCAGTTCTGCCCGGGGATGGTGCTGACCTACGGCTCGCCCGACCGGCACGGGACGGCGCCGGTGACCTACGGCGGGTACTCGTCGAGCATCGTGGTGGACGAGGGGTTCGTGGTGCGGATCCCGTCGAATCTGGATCTGGCGGGGGCGGCGCCGCTGCTGTGCGCCGGGATCACGACCTATTCGCCGCTGCGTCACTGGGAGGTGGGCAAGGGCAAGAAGGTGGGCGTGGTGGGGCTGGGTGGGCTCGGGCACATGGGGGTGAAGTTCGCGCACGCGCTGGGCGCGCACACGGTGGTGTTCACGACCTCGCCGGGCAAGCGCGAGGACGCGCTGCGCCTGGGGGCGGACGAGGTGGTCGTGTCGCGGAATGCGGACGAGATGAAGAAGCACGCGGGGAGTTTCGACTTCATCCTCGACTGCGTGTCGGCCGATCACGACATCAACGCGTACATCGCGATGCTGAAGCGCGACGGCAACCTGACGCTGGTGGGCGCGCCGGAGAAGCCCCTGCCGGTGGCGGCGTTCGGCCTGATCTTCGGCCGGAAGAGTCTGTCGGGCTCGCCGATCGGCGGGCTGGCCGAGACGCAGGAGATGCTCGACTTCTGCGGCGAGCACAACATCACGGCGGATGTCGAGGTGATCCCGATCCAGAAGGTGAACGAGGCGTACGAGCGGATGGTGCGCTCGGATGTGAAGTACCGCTTCTGCATCGACATGGCGTCGCTGAAAGGCGCGTGAGGCGTCGAGCCGAGCGAGCGGTGCGAAAGCCCCCGCACGGGCGGGGGCTGGGGGATGCGCGAGGATTGGCGTTCGTCGTGATCAGCGTCTGCGACGGGTCGCGGCGAGGCCGGCGAGAGCAAGCGCGGACGGCGCTGCCGGAGCGGGGATGATGCGGACGGAGAAGTGGGAGATTTCGGCGTGGGCGTTGGCGGTGCCGGTGCCGTCGCCGAGGGTGATGTAGTTCGCGTTGAACGCGCGGAGGTTGCGTGTGGCGATGAGTTCGCCGTTGATGTGGAGGGTGTAGGTCCCGGCGTCCCAGTCGCCGCGCCACACGAACTCGTTCCAGTCGGTGTTGTCTCGGAAGATGTTCTGGAGCGCGTCGAGACTGAGAGCGTTGGTGGCGAAGCCAGCGCTCATGCCGAGCCCGTCGCCGTAGACGGAGACGGAGAAGCCGTAGAAGAACTGGGCGACCTGCGAGGCGACGATGCGCGCGTTGAGGCGCATCTCGACGATGGAGTCGGACTGGATGACACCCGGTGCGAGGTCGTAGACGGCGAACATGCTGCCGGGTCGTCCCGAGCCGAAGGGCAGGCCCATGGTGTTGGAAGTGAGGATCGTGCCGTCGGTGGAGAAGATGCGTGTCTCGGGCGTGCCGGCGTCGTTGGCGGATGCCTCATACCGCCAGCCCGGCTGGGTGGAGGGCATCGCGCCGGTGTTCAGCTGGACAAGAACGCTGGCGAGTGCGGGGCTGGCGGCCAAAGCCGTTGCGGCGACGCTGATCGATCGGACCATGTATTGCGCTCTCCTCGTGCGAGCAACGGCGGCATGCCGTCGCAAGGCCGGATTATGCCGCGACTTAGGTGTCGATCAAGGGTTTGCGTGGGGGTCCGAGAACATCGTGGCGGGGGCGTTGCGCGAGGGGGCGCATGGCGTGTTCAGCGGCGCTGGATGACGACGAGTGTCATGTCGTCGCCCTGTGGGGCCCCGCTGGCGAAGGACTCGACCGCGCGGTCGATGGCGTGGACGATGTCGTCGGCCTTCCTGGCGGAGTTCTGCGCGACGAGGCGCGTGAGGCGCTCCATGCCGTACTTCTCGTTCTTGCTGTTGAACCGCTCGAGGTAGCCGTCGGTGAGCAGGACGAGGACATCGCCCTTGTCGAGGGAGAGGCGGTTAATGGGGCCGAAGTCTTCGTCGTGCATGATTCCGAGGGGGAGGGCGTCACCACCGAAGGACCGGACCTCGCGGCTGGCGGCTCGGTAGAGGAATGTCGGGCCGTGGCCTGCGGAGACGAGGTCGATGGCGCCGTCGGGGTTGAGCACAGCGACCGCCATGGTGACGAATCGCTGACCTTTGACATCGTCCACGATGAGTGAGTTGAGGCGTTTGAGGAGTTCGTCGGGTCCGGTGGAGGTCGGCGCGGTGGCGCGTGCGTACGCCCGGCAGACGGCCATGACGAGCGCTGGCCCGATGCCGTGGCCGGTGACATCGGCGATGGCGACGACGAGTTGCCCGTTGGGGAGGGGCTGCCAGTCGTAGTAATCGCCTCCGGCTTTGGTGGCGGAGCGTGCGATGGCGGCGATGTCGAAGGCGGGGTGCTCGGGCGGTTCAGAGGGGAGCAGGCCGCGCTGGATCTCCTGCGCGATGTCGAGGTCTCGCTCGATCTCCTTGAGTGCGCGGGCCTGTCGCTCGGCGGTGAGGGCCTCTTCGGTGGCGCCCTGGATGTATCGCCGGACGAAGTGTGAGACGAGCGAGGCGGCTGCGCCGGCGCAGAGGAGGAGGAGGCCGTAGGACGCGAGCATCGGCAGCATCGTGTGGGTCACGCCCCCTCTGCGGAGCGTGTCGTAGACGAGCACCCAGTAGGCGATGGCCGCGATGACGCCGGTGGTGAGGGAGAAGAGCGGGCGGAGGCGCAGGACCGAGAGCATGATGACGATCGGCACGATGAGCAGCGCCGGGGGCGACAGCGTGACGAAGGGGTCGCTTGCGGAATTGAAGTGGAGGATCAGCAGGACGGCGTAGGGGACGCCGAGGTCGATGGAGAGCCCGAGGTTGACGCGCCAGCGGGGCATGGGCTGCCCTCGCGCGAGCCGGCGCGAGGCGTCGATGAGGCCGAAGCACACGAGCGCGATGCCGATGACGAACACGAGCACTTCGGGCAGGAAGACGTCATTTTCCTGCATGACGCCGCCCCCGAATGCGCGACGGGCGACGATGGTGGCGAGGATGACCACGAAGCAGGCGAGCAGGATGGCGAGGCGCCACCGTTCGGCTCGGAGGAGTTGCTGCCTGAAGGATTCAGTGGAGGTAATGGAATGCTGGCGCGACATGGCGTGCCCTTGGGCGGCCAGGTCGGGGCTCATCGACTCGTCGCCTTATCGCCTGGGCTGGCGGATGGTACGGCGCCTCGACGGCGGCCGCGAGGGGCGGTTATTCCGTGGGCAGGTTGAGTTGCCACGAGACGCCGTAGCGGTCCTGGATGAACGCGAATTTCCTTGAGAAGCCGTAGTTGTCGGGTGGCATCATGACGAAGCCGCCCTCGGACAGCGCGGCGAAGACGCGGTCGAGATCGCGTTCGGAGTCGAAGTCGACGAAGAGCGAGACGGCGGGCGTGAAGTCGAAGGCGTGCTTGATGGGGCTCTCGGTAACGCCGATGCGCTGGCCGTAGATCTCGAAGAGGGCGTGCTTGATCGAGAGTTCCTTGGCGCCGACGGCGTTCTGGCCGTAGCGTTCGAGGGAGACGAGGCGTGCGTCGCGGAAGACCTCGATGTAGCGGTTGATGGCTTCTTCTGCGCGCCCGTCCTGGAACATGAGGAAGGGGGTGACGCGTGTGGTCATGGAGGTGTCTTGCGCGGAGGGTGCTGGCGTGGTCTGGCAGCCGGTGGTCGCGAGGAGGAGGATGCCAGCCGCGGCGGTGACGAGTGCTGGTGTGTTTCGCATGGCGGCAGTGTACGGAGTGTTGAGTCCGTATTGATCGCGGCGGCCATGGGGTAGTTCGGACGATTGGGAAAAACGAAAACCCCCGCCGGAGCGGGGGTTAAGAAGCGAGGCGGACGGGACTCGAACCCGCAACCACCGGATCGACAGTCCGGTACTCTAACCAATTGAGCTACCGCCCCTTCTGAGGTTGTCGTGCCTGCTCGACTAGATCGCCCGGGGGCGGGCCGGCCGGTCAGGGACGCGGAAATGTAGCCCCCGGGGGGCTGGTGTCAAGACTGCGCGAGCTTTCGCTTCCTCTCGGACGCCCCTGCGCCGCCCGGGAGGGCGTTTCCCGCTCTGCGCCGGGGGAGAAGGCCCATCGCCCCGGCGATCGCCGCGGCCCACGCGGCGCCGGGCGCCGGGATGACCAGCAGCGTGACCCCGGTCGAGTCGTACACGAGCTGGAGCGAGAGGTCGCCGGCGAGCCCGGGGAGCGTGGCGGTCATGAACTCGCCCTCGCGGCTGTGCGCGTCGAACAGACGCCAGCGCTGGCCCACGCACAGGAGCGACGCGTCGCCCGAGAGCGTGACGGCGAAGAGGCCCCCGAGCGTGAGGTCGCCCTCGACGACGACCGAGTCGGCGTGCGCGGCGCGGGGGGCGTCGACGGCGAGGTCGAAACGCGTGGTGAGCAACGGGTTGTCGGACAGGGTGAGGTCGCCGACGAAGCGGGCTTCGCCGACCTGGTTCAGGAGGCCGGGCGCGAAGACGCCGCGCTGGATGGTGGTTCCGTTCTGCGTGGCGATCTCGCCGCGGACCCCGAAGGGGCCGATCGCGAGGACCTGCCGTGCCGAGAGGTTCGCGTCGACATCGGTGGAGTTGAGCGAGGCGGCGCCGGTGATCGTGGCGTCGAAGTCGAGGGTGCGCTGCCCGACGGTGAAGGACGCGTTGCCCCCGACGAAGAGCGCGCCGTCGTCGATGGAGATGCGCTGGGCCCCGGTGTGGGTGAGCGAACCGAGGACGGTGAGGTCGCCTGCGGTGTGCGTGTAGGCGACATTCTGGATGGAGAGGTTGCCTTCGACGCGGGCGTCGGCGCCGACGATGGTCGGGACGCTGAGGGTGGCGTTTCCATCGACGAAGAGCCCGCCGTCGAAGGTGAGCGAACCGTTCGGGGTTGTTCTCGTCGCGACGAGCGAGCCGCCGGCATGGAAGAGGCCGCCGGAGGAGACGACGCGGTTCGTGAACGACACATCGTTGCGGAAGGTTGTGGCGCCGGCGACGGTGAGCAAGCCTGTCGGGGAGGAGGCGAGGAGCTCGTAGGTGTCGGCGGTGAAGGCGCCGTTGATGGTGAGGTTGGTCGGGACTCGGACGCGTAGCCCCGGGCTCGCGATGAAGTCGCCGTTGATGGTCGGGTTGAAGCCATCGAGATTGAGCAGGCCTGTGCCGGTGAAGGCGGCGCCTTCCAGCAGATTGATGTGGGAGGGCATGTCAAGCGTGAGTGTCGCACCGGCGTTGATGGCGAACTCCCCTGCGTGGGAACTGTTGGCGCAGAGGGTAATGCGTCGCGATCCCTCGATGACGGAGACGATCCCATGATTGGCGACGAGGCTTCGGGTGGGATTCTGTTGCGGAAAGGGGCTTGGGTCGACGCCGACGAATCGCAGCTCGCCGTTGTTCTCGATCGAGCCGAGATGGATGTATGCCTTAGCATGGAGGACGATGACGCCATCGTTGCGGAGAAACCCATTCGCGAACCCCGTCTGCGTCAGCGCCAGTTCCGAGTTGTCGAAGAGCGTGATGGTTCCTTTGTTGTGGACGGGACCCTCGACTCGGAGATAGCTGAAGGTCCGCGGTCCGCTGAGCGCCACTTCAACCAGCGCGTCCTTCTCAAACACGATCTGGGAAGCGGCGATCCAGTTTGTCTGCGCCCGATAGTTTCCCCGCACCAGTCTGAAGGTATCGGTGGCGGCGAGATTGGGGTGAAAGATGGTCGTATCAGATGAATCGATGGTGATGTTGCGCGCAACCGCCTGCACGATCGACCCACGACGGACCGTGTACGGCGCCCCAACCGCGTCGATGACGACATCGTACAGCACGCCCCCCGCGTTGATGGGCGGGACTCCCGTGGACCAGTTGGCGCCATCGGACCAGAGCCCGTCGGTGGGCGCGAGCCAGCGCGCCTCGACGACGGTCCCCGCGCTCGCGGCGACAGCGAACGCGCAGGTGGCGAAAGCGGCAGAGGACAGGCGCGCCGTTCGGCGTGTGTGCATTTCCGGCTCCGCGGTGCTGACCGTAGGCCCTGCGGATACTCCTCCGACCGGGCCCCGGGAACTGTGCGACGCCAGTATGGTGAGAATGTTGCGCGATTGCAAGAGAAATAGGCGTTCCTGCGCGGGAGAAAAGCGGGCGCGCTCCCTGTCGTAAGCGCGGCCGGCGTGTCGTGAGAATCTGGGAAGTCTGGACCGTTCAGCGGCGTGGGCGACGGGCGCCGGCGAGTGCCGCGAGGGCGAGGGGCATCGCGCTGCCCGGCCCCGGGACGGAGGACCCGAAGAAGGTTCGGCCGAAGTTCGCGAGGACGATGTTGAGGTCGTTGAAGTCCACGACGCCGTCCGCGTTGGCGTCCCCTGCGAGGAGCGAGCCGGAGGCGCCGTAGCCGTTCAGGACGAGGTTGAGGTCGCTCATGTCGACGACCATGTCGGCGTTGAGGTCGGCGATGTGGCGCACGAGGACTTCGAGACTCGGATCGGACGGGACATCCGAGGCGCGGAGCATCAGGCGCAGCTCGGGGTTGGCGAGTGTGTCGAAGAGGACTGCGTCGAAGGCCCCGTGTACCTGGTTGGTGTGGAGGAGGTCCCAGCGCTGTCCGAGCGCGATGGTCGTGTCGTCGGTGATGGCGATCTCGAGGACGCCGTCGAGGTAGGCGTTCCCGGTGGCGACGAGGCCGGGTGAGGAGGTGTTGGGCTCTCCGAGCTCGAAACGGATCGAGGAGTCCTCGCCGAGCACGAGGTCGCCACGGATCTCGACCCTGGTTCTGCTGTTGAGCCGGATGTCGCCGAAGTTGAAGACGCTCATGTCTTCGAGGTAGAGCGACGCGAACTGCTCGATGGCGAAGAGTCCGTGGTTCTCGAGTCGCGAGACGCCGTAGGAGTCCATGCGACCGGCGCGCTTCACGACGATCTCGCCGTGGTTCCGGAGAGTGTCGACGCCGGTGGGGGCGAGAATCTGGAGGTTTCGGGATGTGGTCCCGGTCGGGTTGCCGGTCGCGGTGATGCCGCCGGATTCGGAGATCGTGACGACGCCGCTGGCCGGGGTTTCGAGGCGGATGTCGACGAAGCGATTCTCCTGCTGGACGAGCATGCCGTTGAGACGCGCGTTGCTTTCAAGAATGATCTCATCATCGGTGGTCATCGAGCGGAATCGGACCCCATCACCGAGTCGCACGATGGAGGACGCGACGACATCCCCGGTGAACTCGATGTTCGCGAGTCTGGTGAACGGTTGGAACGATGAGGAAGACCCGAACACGAGGAACGCCTGCCCGTCGCGGTTGTCGACGACGCCGTTCGTGAGGGACTGGCGCGAGCCGAGCCCCCACTGGCCGTCGCTCGCGCCGAGCGCGAGGGTCTGGCCGTTGAGATCGATGGAGCGGTTGACGATGACGCGCCCGGTCGAAAGGTCGTTGCGATCGTTGAGGAGTTCGCTGAACTGGAACGGGTTGGCGATGCTCAGCATGCCGCCGTTCAGGGTGATGGAGCCGGGGTTCGTGAACGGGAGCGCGCCGAGGATGGTGAGCGAAGCGGTCGGGGCGAGCGTGATGTCGGCTTCGTTGACGACGGCGGCGGAGCTGAGCGTGAGGTTCGAGCCGGGGGAGAGCGTCCAGTCCGTCCGGTTGATGAGCGATCCCGTGAAGGTCGACTCGACGGTGAGGCGGCTTGTGGGATCGAAGGTGACCTGCCCGGCCTGCGCCACCCCGGCGCTGGACGAGGCGAGCCGGATGGTTCGGTTGGCGCCGCCGGGGAGCATGAGGTGTCCGAGTTCGGCGAGATCGGTCGCGGTGATCGTGCCGCGAGCGAAGCGTGTCTCGGCGATCGCGCTGCCGACGACGCTGACGTTTCCGTCGAGGATATCGACTCGGTCGGCGAGCACGTTGAGGAGCGTCGCGTTGGCGTTGGGGTTGATGGTCACGCCGCCGGTGATGGTGAGATCGCGGAGCGCGATCGGGCCTCTGTCGAGCGTCAGCGAGGCGCCCTCGCCGATATGGATCTCGCCGTTGCGCGCCTCGGCGGAGAGGTTGGGGAAGAAGTTGCTCCCGAGGCGGATATCGCCGTGCTCGGCGCTGAGCGTGATGGACTGGCCCTGCAGGTCGAGCGTGGCGCCGATGGCGATGACGCCCTGGTTCATGATGCCGCCGCTGAAGAACGACGCGTCGAGAGGGCGCCCTGCGCCGAGTCGGACGACGCTCAGCTTGCCTCCCGGCGCGATGTTGAGCTGGCCTTGGGCGAGGTCGAGCCCGGTGGTGGTGACGAGTTCGCCGTTGGGATCGATGGTGATGGTCCCGCGATTGACGAGGTTAGCTGCGGTCTGCAGCTGCCAGTAGTACCCGCCCCGGACGTTCCACCCGCCTTCGTTCACGAGCGTCTCGAACGGCACGCCGGCGGCCCAGCGCGGGCCGTTTGCAAGGCCGGTCCCGTTCACAAATGTGTTCGGCCCGAAGGTCAGCGTCTGCCCGGCGATCTCGCTGGAGAGCCAGTGCTGCGTCCCGCCCATCATGATCCCGATGGTGTTGAGCGTCGTCGATCCGTCGAAGCGGAGCTCGGGCGAGCCCGTGACCATGTCGACGAGGCCTTCGATCGTTGATCCGTTGTGGACGCGGAGGAACGCGTTGCCCTGATCGAGCGCGATGCGGCCGGAGTACGCGACCCCGTCGAGCGTGTTGCTCAGGTTCGACGAGACGCTGAGCGACGCGTCCCAGGCGACGACGCTGCCGCCCCGGAGTATGCCCCCGTCGAGCGAGATTCGGTCGGGCAGCGAAGCGAGGTCCAGCGTCTGGTTCTCGTTGAGAAGCGTCCCGGCGATGGCGACGGTGGAGTTGCTCCGGGTGATCTGGCTGAGGTCGGCGAGCGTGAACTCGCCTGCGACGCGGAGGGTGGAGTCGACGAGGTCGAAGCGTCCGGTGGAGTTGAGGCGCGACGCGTCGATGAAGACCGTCGAGCGCAGCGCGTCGATCGTGCCGGTGTTGATCACGCCGTTGCCGATGTTGAGCGTCGAATCGACGGCGGTGATCGCGCCGGAGTTCTGGATCCCGAGCGAGGAGAACGGGTCGTTGGAGGCGGCGGTGAAGACGCCGTTGTGAACATCGATGCTCGAGGTGTTGACGAACGCGGCGCTGGTGGTGATAAACGACGCGTTGTGCGCCTGGATCACGCCGTTGTTGGTGATGGTCGACGCGCCGAGGTTGATGCTGCCGGACAGCGCGGAGATGCGCCCGTCGTTTACGATCGATTCGTTCGTGTACCCGACCGTCCCGATGAAGCCCCGCCCGGCGAAATCGGCGGCAGTCTCGACGACGGCGGCGCTGGCGAAGTGGATGACCCCGTCGTCGGCGGTGGTGCGCACGATGCGCAGCAGCGTGCCCGGGCCTTCGAACAGGAGGGACCCGTGGAGGGGGGCGCTGTCCTCGAACTCGAGCACGCTGGAGTTGCCGGTCATCCTCACGCTTTCGAGCGACGAGTTCGCGACGCGCAGGAAACCGCCGGTGTCGATCCGCACGTCGCCGAGGACGGTGGCGCCTTCGATGCGGCTGGGCTGGTTTCCCTGGACGCGCAGCGCGCCTGCGCCGAGGATGGACCATGTCCCGCCGCGGATCGTCCCGTTGTTGAGGAGGAGCACGCCGCCGACCGAGGGGTCGGCGTGGTCGCCGATCGTCGCTGAGCCGGCGAGCTCGAGAACGCCCCCGCTGACGACGGAGACGGTCGCGTCGGTCGAGGTGAGCGCGAAGGTGTTGAGGGCGGCGAGCGTGTTGAGGGTGATCGTGTAGGGCGACCCGGTCGCGGCGATGCGCGCGTCGGCGTTGATCGCGCCGGGGAGTCCGGGCGCGACGCCCAGCGACCATCGCGTCGGGTTGGTCCAGGCGCCGGACTCCGCGAGGAGCCATTCGTTGGTAGGCGGTCCGGCGAGCGCGGCGCTGCCTGCGTATGCGACGAGGAACGCGGCGAGCGACGCGCGTCGGCGGCGGGAGTTGATCGGCTCTTGCATGTTGCCTCCGGGGGAAAGTGGTCAGAGGGTCGGGGTGCTTCGACGGTCGCGACGGGCGTGCGCGAGCGCGACGAGCGCGAGGAGCGTGCCCGCGCCCGGCGACGGGATCACGCGCAGGCCCAGGGCGGTGTCGGTCTGGAAGTAGTCCCACGACAGGGCGCCGGTCAGCGTGGGGAGATTCATGGCGAGGAATGCGCCGTCGATCGACGCCGCGGTGAGGAGGGTGAACTCGTCGCCGGCGCGCAGGGAGGCGGGGTTTCCGACGAGGTCGACGTTGAGGACGCCGTAGAGCTGTGCGCTGCCGGTGATGGTGAGGAGATCGGAGGCGGGGCCGCGTTCGCCGTCGGCGCCGACATCGAAGAGCCAGGACTGGTTGAGCGCGAAGGTGGTGGCGACATCGGCGTCGATGGTGGCGTGGGTGAACTCGCCGCGTGCGCCGAGGGAGAGGGCCGTGCCGGCGATGATGACGGTCGTGTTCGAGGTGATGTCGGCGGCGAGCTCCATCGTGCCGGCGCCGAGACGGATGAAGTTGGCGGTGACTTCCGCCTCGACACGGCGCGCGCCGATGATGGCCTGGCCCCCAGCGACGATGGGGACGTCGAGGAGCGAGCCCGGGTTGGACCAGGTGATGTTGCCCGTTGCGCGGAGCGCGGCGCCGTCAGCGAACTTCATCGAGGCGCCCTGCTGCACGACCAGCGACCCGTCGACGACGAACGAGTTGTCGAACAGCGCGTCGGCCTCGCGGATGGTGAGCGAGCCGGTGAAGGAGTTGTGGCCGGTCGCGTGGATGGAGGCGGCGCGCAGGGTGGTGACGCCGTTGGCGGCGATATCGCCCTCGAAACGCAGGTCGCCCTGGGCGTTGAGGGTGAGGGGCCCACTGGAGGTGATGCTCTCGGCGAAGGTCGCGGTCTGCGCGGCGAGGTTGAAGTTCGAGGTGGTCAGCGCGGCGCGGAAGTCGGCGTGCTGCTCGACGACGAACGACGTGGCGGCGCGGAAGCGGAGCTCGTCGTGGGCGACAAGCGACTCGGCCCGCCCGACGATCTGCGCGCCGGTGTCGAGAGCGCCGTTGAGGGTCATCGGCGCCACGCCCTGGCCCTGGAGCTCGACCCGGAGCGTGTTGACGAACGGGTCGGGGTTGATGAAGTAGTGGTGGCTGCCGATCAGTTCGAAGACCGCTCCGGAGGACTCGCCCTGGAAGACGCCCTCGTGGATGAACCGAGTCGCGCTGAATCTCGCGGTTGCGTTGGCGGGAAAGAGGCGGACGCGACCGCGGTTGGTGAAGTCCTCGTCGATGATGGCGCCGCTCGTGCTGTCGAAGATATTGATATCGCCGGTGTTCAGGAGATCGCGGAAGAGGAGCGTGGAGTCTGAACCGCTTGTGCTGAGCACTCCTGTGTTTTCAAAGAACCCGGCGGTGAGGGTGTTGAACCGCGCGGAGCCGTGGTTGGCGTCGCGTGTCTGGAGCGTGTTGTTGCGGTTGAGCGTGGCGGACCTCGCCGAGAAATTATGGGAATCGTTGCGGAAGACGCCCCGGACATCGAGAACGCCCCAGATGGCGTTGAATCGAGTCCCGGACTCGAAGGACGCGTTCCCGTGGACGGCGAAGACGCCGGACTGAAAGGCGCCGTCTTCGTCGACTTCGATCCATGCGGAGTCCGAGACGAGAAGATCGCCGCTGAGCGTGAGCGGCGCGTTGCGGAGCAGGACGGCGTTGCCCCCGAGCGTGAGCGTGCTCAGGGAGACAGCCGAGCCGAGCGTGACGACATAGGGCGTGGCGCCGAGCGCGTCGATGCGCGCCTCGGCGCCCGTGAACGCGCCGACGCCCGGCACGCCCTGCGGCGACCAGTTGCCGGCGGCGCTCCAGAGCCCGTCGACGGGGTTGGTCCAGAGGAAGAGCGGCGGCGTGTCGCCGGCGCGCGTGGTTGATGCGGCGAAGGAAGCTGCCGCCACGAACGCGGCGGTGACGGTGACGGAACGGGTGTGCATAAGCGCCTCCGAAACTGCGATACGGTCTGGCCCTGTGGAAACTCCTCCGACCGGGCCCCGGGAACTGTGCGTGCGCAGTATCGCGCATCTCGGTGGGCAACGCAAGAGAAATGTTCGGGGCGTGGGAAAAAAATTATCGGCGGCGCGCAGGACACACTCGCGCGTGCATGAAGGCGGTGTGTGAGTCTGGAGAAGCCGGGCCGGTCAGGCGCGACGCCTGCGGGTCGCGGCGATGCCGGTGAGGGCGAGGAGGGCGGCCGGGCCGGGGGCTGGGATGACGCGGAGTGTGAGGGAGTGGGCGTCGTAGACGAGTTCGAGCGAGAGGCCGCCGGCGAGCGTGGGGAGCGAGAGCGGGTCGAACTGCCCTGTGAGGCCCTCGGTGGCGTGGATGAGGGTGAAGGACTGGCCGAATGCGGCGTCGCTGAGGTTGAAGTAGGTGAGCGCAAGGCGACCGGCGAGAGACATCTGGCCTTCGACTTCGAGGGTGCGCGCGAGGTCGGATGCGAAAAGAACGGAGGACTGGAATGAGGGCACGACCTGGTTCGCCGGGCGCGTGAGCGTGACATCCGCGTGGATGCGGCTGGTGAAGTCGGTGGAGGATCCGGGGAGCGGTGCGAGGATGATGCGTGAGGTTGTGAGGGAGGTGTCGGCGGTGAGCGTGAGTTCCCCGTCGAGGGTGATCGTGGTGCTGGGCGCGGTAGTGAAGGAGCCGATCGCGACGCTTCCCTGAATGGATGTTGAGGACGCTGTGAGGGTGCCCCCGATGGCTGAGCCATCGTTGAGAGTGGTCGTGCCTTGCGTTGTGGTGAGGTTGCCGGAGACGGTGGTGAGGCCGTCGACGCGCCATTGCCGGACGCGAGCGGAGCCATCGACCTGCGCGTCGCCGGAGACGATGAACGCCACGGAGTTGTCGAGGGCGTTGGAGTTGAGGTTGCCGCCGACGGTGATGTCTCTGGTGGAGTTGACGGAGGCGGCCGGTGCGATCGTCAGATCGGCGCCGGTTGTGAGCGATGTTGCGGAGAGGTCGATGGCTCCGCCGAGGTGTGTGTTTCCGCCGACGTTGATGGATGTCGAGGTCGTGACGCCAGCGAGAAGGATCTCGAGCCCGCCGGTTGGCGCGAAGTCGTCCTGGATGGTGATGCCGGACGAGTTGAGAACGAGGGAGAGTCGCCCGCCCGAGGCGAGCGTGGCGAGCTGGCTCTGGGTGGGACCAGACCCTGAAAAGCCGCGGAGCGTGGTCGTGCCGGCATTGACGATGGAGCCGACATGGGTTCCGTGAATGCGGAGGTCGTTGTCGGCGAGGATGTCGCCGGTGATGTCGTTGGACTGGATGGTGACCGTGCCGCCGCCCTCGAAGCGCGTGCCGGGGTTGAGGCGGATGTAGCCGAGCACGTTGCTGGATGAGGTGCGCGTGGTGAGTGTGAGGGAGGATGTTGCGTCGATGGTGAAGAGGCCGGCGCTCTCGGAGGAGCCGACTATCTCGACGGCGGCGTCGTGGAGGGTGATCGAGCCGGAGTGATGGAACCCGGTGCGAGGCACGTCGGATGCGATGCTCTCGCCCTCGATGACCGTGACCGGCTGGTTCGGGAAGCTCGAATCGGGTCGTTCCGTGAACACCATGGCGCCCTCATTGATGATCGTGCCGGCGTAGATCCCGGCGGCGGCATCGGCATGGATGCGTCCGGTGTGGGCGTTGGTGAGGGTTGTTGTTTGGGAGGTGATGAAGTTGCGAAGCGCGACGAGTTCGGTGTTGCGCCCGAGTTCGACGAGGCCTTCGTTCGAGAAGAGCGACATTCCATTCCTGATAGTGAGCCGGTTGGCGGAGAAGCCCGACATGCCGTTGGTGGGGATTCGGAGCGTGCCGCGTTCTCCGATGAGCAACGAGCGGTCGGGCGCGCTGTGGAGCGTCGTGCTCGAGAACTCCAGCACGCCTGCGCGGACGTCAATGTCGCCGGTCGCCCAGGAGAAGTTCGGTAAGAACGAGCTGCCGCCGATGCGGAGCGTTGCGTCGGCGCTGTTGAGCGTGAGCAGCGGGATCACGGGCATGGTGAGGCCGACGTTCTGAATCGTGTACGGGGCGCCGACGGCGTCGATGAGGGCTGGGGTCATCGAGTTTGGCAGAAGGTTGCCGACCCAGCGGTTCGGGTCGACGAACGCGCCGCCGACCGGGGCGGCCCAGCGCGCGACGGTGGGCGTGCCTGCGTGGGCTGCGGCGGTGACGACCGCGGTGCAGGTGAGCGCGACGGAGTGTGCGGTGCGCATGGGGTGCTCCTGGAAAGGGCGAGGCGTTTGTGGTTCAGCGCGAGCGGCGGCGGGTTGCGGCGAGGCCGGCGAGGGCGAGGAGGGCGGCGGTCGCGGGGGTGGGGACGACGACGAGGCGGACGGAGTTGGCGTCGTAGACGACGTCGAAGGAGAGGCCGCGGGTGAGGTTGGGGAGGAAGAGGAGGTCGAACTCGCCGGTGAGTGTGGCGTTGGAAGCGGGGGTTGCTGCGAAGAGGGTGAAGGAGTCGCCGAAGGAGAGGTTGGCGGCGTCGCCGAGGAGGCGGATGTCGAGCGTTCCGGCGAGGAGGGAGTCGGCGCCGAAGCGGATCTGCTCGTTGGTGAGGGTGTCGGCGTCGATGAGGAGGCGGAAGCCGGAGCGTGTGGCGGGCGTCAACGGGACATAGCGGATCTCGAAGCCGTTGTCGAAGGTCACGAAGCGGAGCGGATCGGGGTTGATGCGCTGCGTGAGCGAGACTTCGACTCTGTCGATGATTGCGCGCTGGTCGCGCGCGTCGATCGTTGCGCCGTAGCGGAGTCTGACGGTCCCGCCGCCGACGCCGCCGACGCCGTCGAAAGCGATGGTGTCTGCGGTGACGCTGTCGTAGATGCCGGCGGTGGCGCGGAAGGAGCTTTCGGAGAAAATCGGGAGGCGGGCCTCGAAGGCGGCGGAGCGGATGTCGACGCTGCCCCCGAAGTAGATCGCGTCGTTGCTGAGGTTTCTCTCGAAGAGGGAGGTGTCGCCGACGATCTGGGTGAAGTCTCCGTCGACGACTACGGTCCCTCGGAGCTCGTTGCTGGCGCGGAGATTCCCGTTGATGCGGCCGCCGCGGTTGAGGGTGACATTCCGGGCGTCGCCCTGGATGAGCGCGTCGGCGTGGAAGGTGGCTCGTTCGAACGCGGCCATGTTCCCGCGGATGATGGCGCTGGCGTGGAAGACGGCGTTGTTGGGCTCGCCGCCGGTCGAGTTGGGGGCGAACGCGCCGTCGAACTGTCCGTGGAAGGTGAGGTCTCGTCTGCGAGCGATGAGTGTTTCGCCGACGGTGACGGGCGCCATGAAGACGGCGTCGGTTCTCGGGGCCTGGGCGAAGATCAGGGAGCCGCCGATGGTGAGGGCGCCGGCGAAGACGCCGCCCTGCGTGATCTCGAGGTCGCTCTCGATGTTGACGGGGCTGATGATGAGTTCGCCTCGCACGGCGCGGGTGAGGCCGGGCCCGGTGATGCGTGAGCCGGGGAGGAAGGTCTGTGCGGAGGCGAGGGTCAGGCGTGCGCCCTCGGCGATCTGGAATTCGCCGGTGTGCGTGCCTGCGGAGTCGAGGGTGAGGTTGCTGCGGGCGATGCTGACGAGGCCGTGGTTGTTGAACACGGTCTGGAAGTCGGGGTTGGTGGTGGTGGAGTTCTCACCGATCAGAGCGCCGACGAAATTCTGCCCCGGGCTGGGGTTGATCGAGGGGTCGTTCGCGACATGGATCGTGCCGCGGTTGGTGATGACGCCCCCGAAGAGGACGTTCTGGCCCTGGAGCGTGAGGGCGCCGGTTTCCCCGATGTTGACGCGAGGGGTAGGGAAGCCGTTCATGACGCTGTCGGGCGCGAAGACGAGCATGGCTCGGCCCTCGATGCGTCCCGTGCCGTTGAGCGTGAGATCGCGTCCGAGTCGCGCGCTGCGCAAGGTGTTGACGGGTGATGCCTCGACGCTGAAGCGTGCGTTCTGTTCGATGGTGATGGGGGAGAGGTCGCGTCCGCGCGATCCGGAGGCGAGACGCAGTTCGCCGCGGCGGACGGTGATATGCGCGTCGGACAGAGGTGCGTTGATCGATTCAATCACGCTGAAGAGCACGGTGGCGTCGTCGCTGTCGAGCAGCAGGGGGAACATCCGCGCGGCGGTGGTGAAGTTCACTGTGTACGGCGTGCCGACGGCGTCGATGAGCGCGGGCATGGCGCTGGTGGGGAGCGCGCCGGTGTCCCAGTTGGCGGGGTCGAGGAATGAGCCGCTGACGGGCGCGGACCAGCGTGTGAACTGCTGGGGGCCGGCGTGGGCCGCGGCGGCGAGGGCGAGGGTTGCGAGCGTGGTGATCGCGCCGGCGCGGGTGGCGCCCTGGCGGGGATTGGTTGTCGGCATCTGACTGCTCCCTTGTGCGCCCTTCGGCCTCCGGAAGGGCTCGGCCTCGTCGTGCGCGCGCTTCACGGATGCGCGACGCAGGGCGATACACGTTCAGTTCACAGGAAGATTCGCGTCTTGTCAAGCAGAAAATGAAAAAATCGTTCGTTGCGGCCCGCCGGACGATAGATCGGGCTCGTGGCGTGGGGCGGGGCTGTCTACTTGCCCTCGAACCAGTTCTGCGCGATCGACGCGTCGGCCTTCAGCGGCACGCGCAGGGACATTGCGCGCTCCATGCGCTGCACGATCAGCGCACGCGTGTCTTCGGCGCGATCATCCGGCGCTTCGAAGACGAGTTCGTCGTGGATCTGCAGCAGCATTCTCACCCCGGGGATCGCGGGCTGCGCGGGGAGGTCCTTCGCGGCGCGCAGGTGGGGGGCGTGCTCGCTGAGGCGCGTGTGCAGGTCGAGCATCGCGACCTTGATGAGGTCGGCGGCGGAGCCCTGCACGACGGAGTTGATCGCCATGCGTTCACCCAGCGAGCGCTCGTTAGGGCGCTTCGAGTGGATCTGAGGTATGGGTCGGCGGCGCCCGAGCATGGTCTCGACATAGCCGTGGCGCTGCGCGAAGGCGATGCACTCTTCGAGGAAGGTGGAGATGCCGGCGAAGCGCTGTTTGTACTGCGCGATGATGTCGGCGGCCTGCTTGTCGGTGAAGCCCTCGCCCAGGCGGCGCGAGAGGCCGTAGGCGGTGATGCCGTAGACGATGCCGAAGTTGACCATCTTGGCGGCGTCGCGCTGCTGGCGCGTGACGGCGTCGGGCTCGGTGTTGTTGATCTGCGCCGCGACGGCGCGGTGGATGTCCTGGCCTTTGTTGAAGGCGTCGATGAGCGCCGGGTCTTGCGAGAGGTGCGCGAGGATGCGCAGTTCGATCTGCGAGTAGTCGGCGGAGACGAGCGAGCGCCCGGGCGGGGCGTAGAACGCGCGCCGGATCTCGCGCCCGATCTCGGAGCGGATGGGGATGTTCTGCAGGTTGGGGTCAGAGGAGGAGAGGCGCCCGGTGGCGGCGACGGTCTGGTTGAATGAGGCGTGGATGCGCTTCGTGTTGGGGTTGATCGCGTCCTTGAGCGCGACGAGGTAGGTGCTGACGAGTTTCGTGAGTTGGCGGTACTCGACGATGAGCGCCGGGACGGGCGACGCGACCGACGGGTCGGACGCGAGTTTCTCGAGGACTTCGATGTCGGTGGAATAGCCGGTCTTCGTGCGTTTGAGCGCCTTGATGCCCAGCCCGGGGGGCTCGGCGTCGGGCTTGTTGAAGAGGATCTCGGAGAGTTGCTTGGGCGAATCGGGGTTGAAGGGGCGCGGCGCGTGCTGGGCGATCTGGGCGCGCAGTTCGTCGATGCGCGTCGCGAGGCGGGCGGCCTGGCGGTCGAGTTCGGCGGGGTCGCAGGCGATGCCGTTCCACTCGAGTTCGGCGAGGACCTCGACGAGGGGCGTCTCGAGGTCGCTCATCAGCGCTTCGAGTTTCATCTCGCGGATCTGCGGCAGGAGCGCGTCGCGCAGGCGCAGCGAGACATCGGCGTCCTCGGCGGCGTAGATCGTCGCGAGTTCGAGCGGAACGGTGTCGAAGGTGCGCTGATCCTTTCCTGATCCAATCAGATCGGTGATCGGCACGCACTCGTGCTTGAGGAGGTCGAGGGAGAGGAAGTCGAGTTTGTGGGAGGAGCGGGAGGGATCGACGAGGTACGAGGCGACCATGGAGTCGAAGGCGATGCCTCGGAGTTCGGCGCCGGATTGGCGGAGGACGAGGAGGTCGTACTTGAGGTTGTGGCCGCACTTGGCGATGGAGGGGTCTTCGAGGACGGGGCGGAGCGCGTCGAGGACGGTCTTCTCGTCGAGGTGCTGTGAAGGATCGGGCGAGCGGACGGGGATGTAGAGGGCGTGTCCTGGGGAGGTGGCGATGCTTATGCCGCAGAGCGAGCAGAGGAGTGGTGAGAGGCCGGTGGTCTCGGTGTCGATCGCGAAGCAGCGGTTCGTGTTGGCGAGGGCGCGGAGTTCGGCGACGAGGGCGTCGAGGTCTTTCTTCGTGGTGATGGCGCGGTAGTGGTCGCGTGCAAGGGTGGCGCCTTCGGCGTGCGCCGCGAGGGTGTCGGCGACGGAGGGCGCGCCGAAGAGGGAGTCCTCGAAGAGCGTGCCGACGGAGGAGGTGGAGGCGGCGCGTTTCGGTGCGGGCTTGGGTTGCGCGTGTTCGGTTGATGGGGGCGTTGTATCGCCAGCGCCCGCGGGGTCGCGCTGTCCGAGGAGTTCTTTGACTTCGTCGTGGTAGCGGTTGAAGCCGAGTTCCTTGAGGATGGGCGGGAGCGCGCCGAGGTCGATGTCGCTGGTGCGCGCGGCGGCGAGGTCGAACTCGACGGGGACATCGCGGACGAGCGTGACGAGTTTCTGGGAGAGGGGGAGTTTGTCGGCTGCTTCGCGCAGGCGCTCGCCGCGTTTGCCCTTGATCTCGCTCGCGTGGGCGAGGAGGTTGTCGATGCTGCCGTACTGGGCGATGAGGTCGGAGGCGGTTTTGGGGCCGACGCCCTCGACGCCGGGGACATTGTCGACGCTGTCGCCCATGAGGGCGAGCATGTCGACGACCTGGGCGGGGGTGATCTTTTTCTCGTCGAGGAGTCGCGCGACATCGAAGACCTCGTCGGTGTGGATGTCGTACATCTCGACGCGGCTGTCTTCGAGGACCTGCTGGAGATCCTTGTCCTTGGAGACGAGGCGGATGTGGAGCGGCTCGCCGGACGGGTCTTCGCGCAGGCGCGTGGCGAGGGTGGCGAGGACATCGTCGGCCTCGACGCCGGCGACGCCCAGCACGGGGATGTTCATCGCGCGCAGGAGCGAGATGCAGCGTTCGATCTGCGGCGAGAGGTCCTGCGGCGGGGGCGGGCGCGTCGCTTTGTACGCGGGGTACAACTCGGAGCGGAAGGTCTCGCGGTCTCCGGAAACATCGACGACGACGGCGAGGTAGTCGGGCCTGTTCTGGCGGAGGAGTTTGAGGAGCATCCCGACGAACGCGAAGGTAGCGTTGGTGGGTTCGCGGGTGACGGGCGAGGACATGGGGGTGCGGATCGCGTGGAAGCCGCGGAAGAACTGGGCGTGGCCGTCGATGAGGTAGAGGGTTTTCATGGGGGAAGGCATGAGGCACGGGGCACGAGGCATCAGGGGGGAAGAGGGGGAAGGAGTAGGGTGAAGGTAGCAAGCCGAGTCCGTCGCAAGGCAAGATGCACCCAGCATCGAAACTGACGGTCAGACTAGATTGTTCTGCGCCAGAACTTCATCCTCGCCACCAACATGGCTGACTACGAAGGCTGCTTGTCCCGCATCTTCTAGCTCGTACGCGCACCTCGTCAATTCCTGTGTCATCTGTCGGATGGTCGAGCGTGACGCGTTGCTGATATCGATGCACATCCGCGCAAGCCAAACTCCTGTGCCGCTGGGGACGATGGTATCTACTCGGGTGAGGCGGTTTATCTGCGACCCATAGTCTTCGAAAAAGGACGTAGCTCGCAAAAGACCACCCCGGTCCCCTTCGGCAACGCTTATCACGATCGCTAAGTATGGGCGACCGTCGGGTTTAGTCTGCGAAGATCGCGTAGCTTGTTCCCACTGATCATTCAGCCAGTTCACGCCCCTCGCGGTTGCGTGCATAGTCTTCTGAGTCTGGGTGCGGAATGACTCTTGCCTCAGTCGTTCCGATCCTGTTGCGGCGGCAGCAGCCTGCTTGCTCACCCAGATCACAAATGCGATGATAGCAATGATGCCGAGAAAGATGAGACGAATCATGGCGTGTCTCCTGGAGATGTTAGATTGTCACCAATAGGAACCTTTGCGGCAGTTGATCGTGCGGGGATTACCCAATGGTTAGGATTGGGCCTTGGTGCACTCGTGCTATATCTTGTGCTCTCGAACACTTTGTATCTACTACTTGGCGCACGGCTTTTGCAGTTACTTCCCGGGGTCAATGTAAAAGGGTTTCGGGGAACATTTCGCCTGGCTCTGTTGTTGGTGGTGACAATCGCTTCTACGGCATGGTGGTTGCTCAAGTGGCCAATGCTTCAGGTGTTGAGGCGAAGATCAAATGCTTGGCGTGATGATCTGGCATCTCGCATTCAGGCCGTTTCGAGATTGTCAGATCGGCTTACTGTCCGGCGCAGGTTGCGCGTTCGAGGTCGTGGAGGTACTTGAGGCGTGCGATGTAGGCGTCGTCGGGTGTGGTGTGGCGGCGGGCCATGACGGTCTTCGCGACAGCGAGGAACTTGTCGAAGCGGTAGAGGGAGTCGCGGTCGTCGGTGATCCAGCGGAAGCGTCCGGTGGATTTCATCACGCCTTGTGACGATGCGATCATGGAGCCCGTGCCGATCACGGCGCCGGTCATGATGCGTGTGTTGATCGCGAACTTGGCGTGGTCGCCGATAATGGCGCCGAGGTAGCGGATGCCGGTGCGCTCGTTGGGATGGCGGGGCGAGACGCGGGTGATGACCTCGTCGTAGGTGTTGAGGAGGTTGGAGTTGGTCGTGCCGGCGCCGAGGTTGGCCCATTCGCCGACGAAGGAGTCGCCCAGGTGGCCGTCGTGGACCTTGTTGGCGAGTCCCTGGAAGATCGTGCCGCCGACCTCGCCGCCGACTTTGCAGGTGGGGCCGAGGACGGTGTTGGCCTTGATGAACGAGCGCGCGGTGATGACGCAGTGGTCGTGGATGACGACGGGCCCGGCGATGACGCTGGCGCCCTGGATCTCGGACTTGCCGACGATGATGGGGCCTTGGCGGGTGTCGAAGACGACGCCGGGGGCGATGTGGGCGTCGGGGTGGATGCGGAGGAGGGCGGGGTCGCCGTCGACGAGGAGATTGGCGCGCTGGTTGTGCGGCGCATGGGCGAGAAGGTGCGCGAGGTCGTGGGCGATGCAGGCGTCGCGGAAGCGGATGATGTCCCAGGGGCGGTGGAGGAGCGTTGGGGCGTGGTGTTCGACGCTGGAGTTGGCGGCGGCGCCGGGGTCGAAGGAGGCGGCGCGTCCGGGCTCAACGAGTGCGGCGATGACCTGGTTTGAGGAGGATTCGACGAGGGCCTGGCCTTGGGTGAGGGAAAGGGCGTCGTCGGGGAGGATGGCGCAGCGCGCGTTGATGTAGAGGGCGAGATTGGGCGCCTTCGACGCGTCGGGGAGCAGGGTGATTCGGTCGTCGGTGACGAGGCGTTCGCGCGTGGTGTGTGCGCCGGTGCGCAGATCGGCGGCGTTGCGCAGGTCGGTGAGGGGCGCGAGATCGGTGGTCGAGTCGTCGAAGAGGAGGGCGGGGATCGGGGGCATGGGGGGAGTGTAAGGGAAGGGGGGAAGGCACGAGGCACGGGGCACAAGGCACAGGGGAAGAAGGGAGTAGGGAATAGGGAGTGGGGAGCGGGAAGAGGGCAAGAGGCACGGGGCACAAGGCACAAGGGAGAGGAAGAGAGAGCCCGGGTCACTGCTTCGCAGATGCCCCGGGGCACCGAGCGTCGGAGGGGAGTAGTGTTGGGCATGCAAGCAGTGATTTTCGATATGGACGGCGTGCTGGTGGACTCGGAGCCGATGCACGAGGGGGCGATCCGCGCGGCGTGTGAGGCGGTCGGGGGACCGGGGGCGCCGCGGCCGTTGGCGGACTGGCAGGAGTATGTGGGGCTGGGGGATAAGGAGGCGTTCGCGAAGGTGTACGCGGACGCGGGGCGTGCGCACGAGTTCGATGATGCGCTGCGCGATCGGTTGATGGAGGAGAAGGCGCGTCAGACGACGCGGATGATCGCGGAGGGCGTGTGGACGGCGCAGGACGGCGCGCCGGAACTGGTGCGCGGGGCGTCGGCGCAGTTGGCGACGGCGGTGTGCTCGGGGTCGCGCGCGTTCGAGGTGCTGGCGATGCTCGACGCGATGCGCGTGCTGCGGGTGCTGCGCGAGGTGGTGACGGCGGACATCTGCGCGCGCACGAAGCCGGACCCGCTGCCCTATCTGATCACGGCGGAGAAACTGGGCGTCGAGCCGCGCGACTGCGTGGTGATCGAGGACACGGCGATCGGGGTGCGTGCGGCGAAGGGCGCGGGGATGGTGTGCGTGGGTGTGGAGCACACCTCGGCGCGCGAGAAACTGCTCGGGGCCGGGGCGGACGAGGTGGTGGCGCGGATCTCGCGGATCACGGTGGATGGGTTGCGCGCGGCGTGGATGGGTGCGCGGGGGTGAGGCGCGTCACTCGCCAAGCCGCTCCCGCGGGGAGCGTCTTGGTGTCCCCCTCACCCGACTCGCCCGCTGCGCGGGCTCGTCGACCTCTCCCCCAAGGGGGCGAGGTGGGGGAGAGTTACTCAATCTATTCCTTGCTCAGCGCTTGCCGAGGAGGCGCCATGCCTTGGGGAGGATGGCGGCGGCGAGGAGGGTCTTGAGGGCGCAGCCGGGGAGGAAGATCGCGAAGCCGGTGACGAAGGCGTTCTCGCCCGGGAAGAAGAGCGAGAGCCAGAGGGCGCCCATCGAGAGGATGAGCAGCGTGCCGACGAACATCACGAGGGCGGTGCGCGCGAAGGTGCGCGTGAAGCCGAGTTGGGCGAGGTAGCCGACGAGCAGGGCGGCGACGGGGAAGGCGAGGAGGTATCCGCCGGTGGTTCCGAGGAACTTGTGCGCGCCGCCGCTGAGGTGGGCGAAGACGGGGAAGCCCATCGCGCCCTCGATCAGATAGAGGATGGCGGCGGCGAGGCCGAGTTTCGGGCCCAGCAGCGCGGCGACGAGGAGGACGCCGAAGGTCTGCATCGTCGCGGGGACGGGCCACATGGGGACGGCGATCTGGGCGCTGGCGGCGATGACGAGCGAGCCGGCGAAGACCAGCGCCGGGGTGCGCAGTCGGGAGCGCTGCGCGAGCCCGAAGTGCGCGAGGGCGGCTTCGGCGAGGGTCAGGTTGGCAAGGGTCGGGTTCGCGGCGGTGGTCGTCATGGGGGTAAGGGTCCGCGGGGGCGATGAGGTTGTCAAGACGGGAAGGGGGCGCCGGGGTCCGGATGTCGCTGGCCGACGTGCTTTGACGCTCCTTGGGGGAGTGGAACGGCAGGGGGGGTGTGAAGGTTGGCCTATCGTTGGGCGTGCGCAGGGGTTGGAGTGGAAAGGCGCTGCATGGCTGAGAAGACGCGTGCTGGTCGTTCGAGAGTGATCGCGGCGGTGGCGCGCGGTGTGATCGGTGTGGTTGCGCTCGCGATCGGCGTCGCGGTGTTCTCCGGGCTCGTGGCGACCAAGCCGCAGGCGCCCAGGAAGCCCCGGAGCGACGCGGCGGTGCCGGTCGAGGTGGTGACGGTGCGACTGACGGAATCGGCGCGCCCCTGGGAGGCGTTCGGGACGGCGAGGGCGATGCAGGCCGCGGAGGTTCGGGCCGAGGTGGCTGGCGTGGTCGTCCGTCGTCCGGCGGCGATCGAGCCGGGCGTTCGCGTCGCGAAGGGGGAGACGCTGCTGGAGCTTGACCGGACGGACGCGGAGGCGGCGTTGGCGCGTTCGCGCGGGCTCGTCGAGGCGATCGGCGCTCAGCTGGACGGGCTCGCGGTGGAGGAGGAGTCGCTGCGCCGTCAGGTGGCGCTGGCGAGCCAGGCGTCGGAGCTTGCGGAACGGGATATCGAGCGCGCACGCGAGGCGGCGCGGGCCGGGGCGGCGGTGGAGCGCGAGATCGATGTGCTGCTCACGGCGCTGACGCGCACGCTGCGCGAGGAGGCCCAGTTGTCGAGAGCGCTGTCGGAGGTTCCCTCGCGGCGTGCGGCGCTGGAGGCCCAGCGCGACGCGGAGCGTGCCAACCTGCGCCTTGCTGAAGAGAATCTTCGAAGGTCGACGATCGTTGCGCCTTTCGACGGGGTGCTGCAGCGGGTCGATCTGCGCGAGGGCGATCGGGTCGGGATCGGGGAACTCGCGGCGCGGGTGGTGTCGTTGTCTCGGATCGAGACGCCGCTGCGTGCGCCGCTGGGCGCGAGCGCCGAGGTGCGAGTGGGCGACCCGGTCGTGCTGATCGCCGAGGGCAGCGTGCGACGTGAGTGGCGTGCGACGGTGGAGCGGATCGCGCCCGAAGCCGACGCGCAGTCGCGGACCGTGACGGTGTTCGTGGTGGTCGAGCAGGACGACGCGACGGGATCGACGGGGAACCTGCTGCCCGGTCAGTTCGTGCGTGGAGAGCTCCGCTCGTCGAGCGCGCAGCGCGTGGCGATGGTGCCCCGGGTGTCGCTGAGCGGGGACCGCGTGATGGTTCTGGGCGAAGGGGGGCGGGTGGAGTTCCGGGATGTGGTGGTGGCGTTCTTCGTCAGCGGCGAGCGGCCCGAGATCGATCCGGGCGAGCGCGAGTGGGCTGCGGTGTCGAGCGGGCTGCGCGAGGGGGACCGGGTGGTGGTTTCGAATCTGGATGACCTGCGCGCCGGCGCGCTCGTGAACGCGGTGGACGCCGCGACGGGCGAGTCGTTCCTGGCGAAGGGCGCGCCTGGCGAGAACGGGGGCGTGAAGTGAACCCCGTCGAGTTCGGCGTCAGGAAGCCGGTGGCCGCGAATCTGGTGATGATCGCGATCGTGGCGGCGGGGCTGGTGCTGGGGCTGAACCTTCGGCGCGAGTTCTTCCCGGAGACGCGCCCGAACGAGGTGCTGGTGGTGGCGCCCTATCCGGGCGCGGCGCCGGAGGAGGTCGAGCGTTCGCTGGCGATCAAGATCGAGGACCGCGTCGCGGACATCGACGACGTGAAGGAAGTGAACACGACGATCGTCGAGGGCGCGGCGACGGTGCGTATCGAGTTTCGCTCCGGCGTGGATATCGGCGACGCGACGGCGCGGGTGAAGCGGGAGATCGATGCGCTGCAGGACCTGCCCGAGCTGTCGGAGCGGATCACGGTGCAGGACTTCGAGCCGCAGATCCCGGTGATCGACCTGACGCTGTACGGGGACGCCGACGAGCGGACGATGAAGGAGGCGGTGAAGCGGATGCGCGACGACCTGCGCACGCTGCCCGGGATGGGGGACGTGACGATCGGGGGCGTGCGCGTCGACGAGATCACGGTCGAGGTGTATCCCGATCGGCTGATCGAGCACGGGATCGGGCTGCTCACGCTGACGGAGCGCATCCGGCAGGCGATGGGCGAGTCGCCGGGCGGGACGGTGCGCTCGAGCGGCGCGAACGTGGCGATCCGCACGCTGGGGGCTGACGACGCGGCGGAGGCGGTGCGCGAGATCATCGTGAAGGCGTCGGGCGACGGCGGCGTGGTGCGTGTGCGCGACATCGCGCAGGTGCGCGACGGCTTCGCGGACGTGGATGTTCGGCTGCGGTTCAACGGGAAGCCGGCGGCGTCGCTGACGGTGTTTGCGCAGAAGAAGCAGGACATCGTGGAGATCGCCGGGCTGGTGAAGGCGTACGCGGCGGGTCGCGTGGGCGATCCGCTGGAGCTGAGCGCTTCGGAGCGCGCCGCTGTCGCCAGGGCCGAGCGGGGCTCGGGTCGCGTGCCGGCGCGGGTGGCGGCGTACGAGCTGGGGTTGTCGAGGCCCGACCCGCCTCCGGGCGAGCTGGCGACGGGGCAGGACCTGTCGCGGTTCGTGACGCAGCGCCTGGAATTGCTCAGCCGCAACGCGCTGACGGGCGCGGCGCTGGTGCTGCTGACGCTGGTGGTGTTCCTCCCCCCGACGGTGGCGTTCTGGGTGACGGCGGGGCTGGCGATCAGCGTGCTGGGAACGCTGGCGACGATGTCGATGTTCGACATCACGCTGAACCTGCTGACGATGTTCGGGCTGATCATCGTGCTGGGTCTGTTGGTGGACGACGCGATCGTGGTCGCGGAGAACATCGTGGCGCGCCACGAGACGGGCGAGCCGGCGCTGCAGGCGGCGATCAACGGGGGCAGGCAGGTTTTCTGGCCGGTGATCGCGACGATCCTGACGACGATCTGCGCGTTCCTCCCGCTGCGTCTGATCGAAGGGCGGGTGGGAGACCTGATGGGCGCGCTGCCCCTGGTGGTGGCGGTGGCGCTGCTGGTGTCGCTGCTGGAGGCGCTGCTGATTTTGCCGAGCCACATGGCGCACACGCTGCACAGGGCGGAGAAGAACAAGTCGACCGGGCCCGTGAAGCGGTTCGGCGACTGGGCGGAGCGTCAGCGCGACCGTGTCTTCCACGGGTGGCTGATGGACCGGTATCAGGCGACGCTGCGCGCGGCGCTGCGCGCGAGGTACCTGACGATCGCGCTGTTCGTCGCGGTGCTGACGGGCAGCGTCGGTCTCGTCGCGGGCGGGCGCGTGCCATTCGAGTTCCTCGCGTCGGCGGACAGCGAGACGATCATCGCGAACCTTCGGATGCCGGTGGGGACGCCGGCCGGTCAGACCGACGCGATCGTGCGCCGGATCGAGCGTGCGGCGCTGGACATGCCCGAGGTGAAGAGCGTGACGGCGTTCGTGGGCGCGACGAACGACCTCGACGCCGGGACTTCGACGCAGCAGAGCAACCGAGGGCAGGTTTTCATTCAGTTGCAGCCGGTGGAGCAGCGCGACCGGGACAGCCAGTCGATCCGCGTGGCGATCCAGCGTGAGCTGGGCGAGATCCCGGGTGTGAAGAGCCTGCGCTTCGAGGAGATCCAGGGCGGGCCGGGCGGGCCGCCGCTGAGCTACACGATCCTCGGGGACAACATCGCGTCGATGCAGGGCGCGGTGAGCGCGCTGAAAGACCGGCTCGCGGAGTTCGACGGCGTGTTCGGCGTGGCGGACGACAGCGACGCCGGGCAGCGCGAGCTGCGCATCGCGCTCTTGCCCGGGGCGAGGGAGCTCGGGTTCACGACGGACTCGGTGGCGCGCCAGGTGCGCGGGGCGGTGTTCGGGCTCGAGGCGCGGACCTTCGCTGGTGATCGCGAGGACATCGATGTGCGCGTGATGTTCGACGAAGCGACGAGGCGGAGTCTGGCGGATCTGGAGCGGATGCGCGTCTTCACGCCGGATGGGGTCGCGGTCCCGCTGCGCGAGGTGGCGGACATCCGCGAAGAGCGCGGGTACGCGTCGATCAACCGTCTGAACCGCCAGCGCGCGATCAATGTCTCGGCGGATGTCGATCGCGCCGTGGTGACGCCCGAGCAGGTCTCGGCGGAGCTTGGTCCGGTCTTCCGCGAGTTGCAGTCGCGGTATCCCGGGGTGACGATCGTGCCTCGCGGGCGACAGGAGGACCTGGCCGACTCGTTCCGCACGCTGCCCCTGGGGTTCGCGGCGGCGATGGCGATGATCTATGTCATCCTCGCGTGGCTCTTCGGCAGTTACACGCAGCCCTTCGCGATCCTGACGGCGGTGCCCTTCGCGGCGGTCGGGGCGATCTTCGGGCACATGATCCTCGGGTTCGAGATGACGATCCTGTCGTTGATCGGGTTCGTGGCGCTGACGGGCATCGTGGTGAACGACGGGATCGTGCTGACGCAGTTTTACAACGAGCGACGGCGCGACGGCCTCGATGTCGTGCCGGCGCTGACCGACGCCGGACGCGCGCGCCTGCGCGCGATCATCCTGACGACGCTGACGACGGTCCTCGGGCTGGCGCCGCTCATGCTGGAACAGAGCTTCCAGGCGCGGTTCCTGATCCCGATGGCGATCACGATCAGTTTCGGGCTGATGGCGGCGACGGTGGTGACGCTCATCGCGCTGCCTTGCCTGATCGCGATCCTGACGGACGCGCGCAAGGCGGTCCGCTGGGCGTGGACTGGCGGGGCGGTTTCGTGGGACACGCCGCTGCGTCCGGCTGGGACGATCGACTGAGCTGCATCCCGCGTTGGGGAAGTGCGGGCCGGGTCCGGGATCTTTCTCGACGGGATCGTGTCGGGTCCGGGCCGGGGCTGTCGGACTGTCCTTTGGTTGCGGCGCCTCGGGGCGGCGCTGGCTGTCACACGTTCAACAGACGGAGTTCGACGATGCGTGCATGCACACGATGGGTCAGGACGCGGATCGCGGGAGCGTTTCTCGTGGCGCTCGGCCTCTCGCTCAGCGGCATGCGCGCCGATGGGCAGTGCGGTCTGAGCGGCGTGGTCCCCAACACCGGCCCGACGCAGGGCGGCGGAGAGGTGGTGTTCAACACCTCGAGTCTGGTGTTCGTCGGGGGAGTGTTGTGGGACGGCGCGCCGGCGCAGATCCTCTCGAGCTCCCCGACATCGGTGCGGGTCCGCGTGCCGCAGGGACAGGGAACGCCTGCGATCACCTTCCAGTATCTGACCGGCGGTTCGTGTACGGCGCAGGGCGTTTTCTCGTACAGCGCTCCGGTCATCTCGCAGGTTCACCCTCAGTCTGTGAACCCGGGCGACGAGGTGGTTCTGACGGGGTCGAACTTCGGTCTGACGCCGAGCGTGCGTGTGGGCGGTGTCGAGGCGGAACTGGTCGGGCCGACGACGCATCAGCAGATCCGGTTCCTCGCGCCGCAGTCGGCGAGCGGCACGCAATCGGTGGTGGTCGAGGTCGGCGGTGCGGTGAGCCAGCCGGAGAGTCTGAACATCCTCCCGCCGCCGGTGATCATCAGCACGATCGCGCCGGTGCGGCGCACGGCGGGGGGTGACCTGATCATCGCGCGAGGGATCAACTTCGGGTCGAACACCGGGCTGCTGGTGGGGGATAGTCTCGCGACGGTGCTCGAGTCCACGCCCACGGAGATCATCGCGTTGCTGCCCGAGACCGACGGCCGAAGGCAGACGCTTCGCGTGGTGCGCGACGGCGCCGCGGGTCCTGTGTCGGCGCTGCTGTTCCCCTCTTCGCCGCGGATCACGGGGTTCTCGCCCCCGAGCATCCCGGCCGGTGTCGCGACGGAACTGAGGATTCTCGGAGAGAACTTCGGGACGCTGAACACTCCGGTGCTTGGTGGCGTCCTGGTGGATGAGGTGCTCTCGGTCACGCATACCGAGATCGTCGTGCGCACGAGAGTGCTGCAGCCCGGCAGCGCGAATGTGTTGCTGCTCGTGGGGGGCACTTCGACCGTGAGCGGCGCGGTGGAGGTTCACGAGGTCTGTTCGGGCGACACCAATGGCGACGGCGTGGTGAACTTCGCGGACCTGAACGCGGTCCTGTCGGCCTTCGGTCTGGCGTGTGATTCGATGTGGCGGTAAACGAGCGGCGGGCGCCCTCTCGCGCGAGGGGGCGCCGCACGCAGGAAGGAACGAGTGATGATTGACCGTATTCTTTCGAAGTGGGCGGCGCTGTTCGCGCTGATCGCGGCGATGTGCATGGGCGCCGGCGCCGGCGCGCAATGCTTCACGACGAGCGTGATCCCGTCGCTGATTCCGACGGCCGGCGGGACGAGCGTGGAGTTCACGCTCTCACAGTCGCCGGCCTTCCCGATCCAGCGTGTGCTCTGGAACGGGCAGCCGGCGCAGTTTCAGCAGGTCGCCTCGAACAGGTTCCTCGCGGTGTCGCGTCCGGGTCAGGGCGTTCCGACGGTCGTGGTCGAGTACGGGTTCTCGTCGTGCGAGGTGATCTCGATGCTCCGCCACTCGCCGCCCTTCATCAGTTCCTTTAGCCCGGCGCGCGTGCAGGCGGGTGATGTCGTGACGATCGACGGCTCGAACTTCGGCCTGCAGCCGGCGGTGCTTGTCGACGGGATGCCTGTCCCGACGAACATCGTGACACCCCACTCCCGGCTGAGTTTCGTGGTTCCGGCGGGCGAGACCGGGCAGTACGCGATGCGCGTCGTCGTCGCCGGTCAGCAGAGCAACACCGTGACCCTGGACCTGGTGAACCCGCCCGTGCTGGCGTCGTGGATCGCGACGAGGCGTGCGACCGGGGGCGGCGACATCATCGTGGCGACAGGGAGCGACTTCGGGAGCAGCCCTGCGCTCGCGTTCGGGGGCATCAACGCGCAGATCATCCGTTCGTCCGACACCGAGATCATCGCGATCATCCCGGCGGGCGATGGGGCCTCGAACGATCTCTTTGTCTGGAACGGAGGACTTCAGGGGAACATCCTGAACTTCGAGTACTTCCCTCCGCTGGTGAGCGTGCTCTCGCCCCGACGCGTCAACGCGGGTGAGCCGGGGCAACTGGTGATCCACGGTCGCAACCTGTGGGGCCTCGGCGCATTTCCTCAGGTGTTCGTGGGCGATGTCGCCGCGCCGGTGATCGAGGTGCGCGAGGACAGGATCACCGTTCTCGTGCCGGGGCTCCCGCCCGGGGCGGCCCAGGTCAGCGTCACGCTCGCGGGCCAGACCTCGCAGTCGACTCCCGATTCCTCGCTCGAGGTGGTGGTCGGGTGTCCGGCGGACACCAACGGCGACGGGGTGGTGAATTTCACCGACCTCAACGCGGTGCTTTCGGCGTTCGGGCAGGCGTGCCAGGCGCTGCTGCGGTAATCGCGGGGTCCGGACATCCTTGGTGTGGTGGCGGCGGGCGATGTCGGTGATGGCGTCGCCCGCTGTCTTACCTTTGCAAGGGGAACCGACCATGGCAGACACCGGAACTCAGAAACTGCTCCTCGTGATCATCGCGATCCTGCTGCCGCCGCTCGCTGTTGGGCTGAAGGCGGGGCTCGGCGGGGTATTCGTGCTGAACCTGATCCTGACGCTGATCTTCTGGATCCCCGGAGTGCTGCACGCGCTGTATGTGGTGCTGTCGAGCTGAGCGGACGCGTCCGGGCGTCTCGATCTGGCGAACAATGTCGGCGCGCCTGCGCCGTCTGTCTGTCGCCACGAGGAGTCCCGCCGCATGCCATCGCTGTTTGAGCCGATCACGCTCCGTTCCGTCACGATCCGAAACCGTGTCGGCGTCTCGCCGATGTGCATGTATTCGAGCGACGACGGGTTCGCGACGGACTTTCACCTGGCGCATCTGGGCTCGTTCGCGATGGGGGGCGCCGGGCTGGTGATGGCGGAAGCGACGGCGGTGAGCCCCGAGGGGCGGATCACGCCGCGCTGCGCCGGGATCTGGAGCGACGATCATGTGGATGGCTGGGCGAGGGCGGTGCGCTTCGCGAAATCGCACGGCGCGACGGTCGGGCTCCAGCTCGCGCACGCGGGACGGAAGGCCGGGATGGCCCCGCCGCATTCGTGGGAAGGCCCGCGCGGCGCTGTCGCGCCGGCGCGCGGCGGCTGGGAGCCGATCGGCCCCACGGACCAGCGCTTCGACGAGCACCACGCGCGGCCACGCGCCATGACCGGCGAGGACATCGAGCGCGTGAAGGGCGCGTTCGCCGATGCGGCTGCGCGAGCGCTGGCGGCGGGCTTCGACACGGTCGAGATCCACGCGGCGCACGGGTATCTGATGCACCAGTTCTTCTCGCCCCTGTCGAACACGAGGGCCGACGCGTACGGCGCCGGGTCGTTCGACTCGCGCGTGCGCCTGCTCGTCGAGACGGCGCGCGAGGTGCGACGGGTGTGGCCCGAGCGTCTTCCCCTGCTGGTGCGGCTGAGTTGCTCGGACTGGGTGGAGGGCGCGTGGGACATCGAGCAGTCGGTGGAGGTCTGCCGGCGGCTGCGGGACGAGGGGGTCGATCTGATCGACTGTTCGAGCGGGTTCGTGGCGCCGGGGATCGAGCATCCGTTTGCGCCGGGGTGGCAGGTCCCGTTCGCGGAGCGGATCCGGCGCGACTCGGGCGTGCCGACGGCGGCGGTCGGGGAGATCACGACCCCGGCGCAGGCGGCGGCGATCGTCGAGGAGGGGCGCGCCGACCTGGTCTTTCTGGGTCGCGCGATGCTGCGCGACCCGCGCTTCGCGTGGCGGGCAGCGAAAGAAATCACAGAGCGGGGCGCCGGCGCACCGCTGGCGGCTCAGTACAACTACGCCGTGGGCTGACCGATTCGGCCTGGGTTCGCACGAATCGAAGCCGAACGCAGGGGGAACCCCGGGTTCCCTGAATCGATCCGGATATCCGTTCGCATTTTGCTTGTATTGCCGCGAGGGCGCGGTACATTGGCGCACCCGCCGGGTTCAGGAAGGGTCTGAAGGCGCCCGGCGGGGCGCACCCCGAGAATGAACAGGAGGCCTGCGATGCGGGCCGAGAGCGTGGCGTCTTTTGATGTCGCAATCGTTGGCGGCGGGCCGGCCGGCTCGACGGCGGCGTCGTTGCTTCGCAAGTACAACCCCGAGCTTCGCGTGATCGTGCTGGAGAAGGAAGTCTTCCCGCGCGACCACATCGGCGAGAGCCAGTTACCCTCGATCAGCTCCGTGCTGCACGAGATGGGCGCGTGGGAGAAGGTGGAGGCCGCGGGCTTCCCGATCAAGATCGGGGCGTCGTACACCTGGGGTCGGACGAACGACCGGTGGGAGTTCGATTTCTACCCGGTGGAGGAGTTCGTCGACGAGCCGCGCCCGGCGCGGTACGAAGGGCAGCGCCGGCTGACGGCGTTTCAGGTCGACCGCGCGATCTACGACGAGATCCTGCTGAAGCACGCGGAGTCGATGGGCGCCGAGGCGCGCCAGGGGACGCGCGTCGCGAGGGTGCACACCGAGGGCGATCGCATCGCTGGGCTCGAACTCGAGGGCGGCGAGCGGATCGAAGCGCGCTACTACATCGACGCGAGCGGCACGGTCGGGCTGCTGCGTCGCGCGCTGGGCGTCGAGGCGAAGGTGACCGATGACCTGAAGAACATCGCGATCTGGGACTACTGGCAGAACGCCGAGTGGGCGGTCGAGATCGGCGTGGGGGCGACGCGCGTGCAGGTGCGCAGTCTGCCCTACGGGTGGATCTGGTTCATCCCGCTGGGGCCCACGCGCACGAGCATCGGGCTGGTGACGCCGGCCGAGCACTATAAGAAGATGGGGATGACGCCCGAAGAGCTGTACCTTAAGGCGATCGAGGACCAGCCCGAGGTGAAGAAGCTCGTCGCGAATGCGGAGCGAGAGAACAAGACGCAGTCGTGCAAGGACTGGTCTCAGCTGAGCGATCGGATCGTGGGCGCGAACTGGTTCGTCGTGGGCGAGGCCGCGGGCTTCGCCGACCCGATCCTGGCGGCGGGGATGAGTCTGGCGCACACCTCGGCGCGCGACGCGGCGTACACGATCCTGGAGCTCGATCGCGCCGAGCACGACGCGAAGTGGCTGAAGGACCGGTACAACGAGCGCAACCGCGCGAACATCCAGCAGCACATCCGTTTCGGTCAGTACTGGTACTCGGCGAACAGCTGCTTCACGGACCTGCGCGAGCACTGCCAGAAGATCGCGCAGGAGGCCGGGCTGAAGCTCGCCCCCCAGCAGGCGTGGCAGTGGCTGTCGCAGGGCGGGTTTACCATCGAAGACCCGGCGCTGGCCGCCTTCGGCTCGTTCGACATCTTCAGCGCAAAGCGCATCCTGCGGCAGTTCGACACGGAAGACCGGTCGTGCGCCCCGGCGGCGGACGGCGCCAACGTGTTCAAGCTCAACCTGATGAACGCCAAGAAGAGCTTCATCGGCCGGCTGGAAGGCGGGCGCATCGAACGCGTGGAGTGCTATGAGCGAGTCGGCAAGCGGCTTCCGATGGCGGGGTATTTCTCCCTGCTGGTCGAGCTGCTGAAGAAGACGAACGACGCGCACTCGCTGGTGCAGGAGATCCATGGGCGCTTTATGTTCGCGTCGCCCGAGGAGCGGAATGTCGGCGTGCAGCGATGCATGCAGGCGCTCGACATCATGATCCAGGACGGTTGGGTGCTCAAGAGCGTGAAGAAGGGACGACCCGTCCTGCGCCTGGATCTCGACCAGTCCCGCAACATGCGGACGGCGGAGGAGGTCGACGAAGTCGTCAAGCGCGGGACGAAGGGGACCGTGAAAAGCAACATCTGAAGCCGGCGTCGCCGTGGACCCAACGGGCTGCCGGGGGCGCGTCGGTGGGAGCGGTGCGTACACTTGGCCACGCCGGGGGGAGCCCCCCTCGCGCGGGTGAGATGGCCGAGTGGTTGAAGGCGCCGGTCTTGAAAACCGGTAGACCCGTCAGGGTCTCGCGGGTTCGAATCCCGCTCTCACCGTTGCTGGCGTGTCGTCCGGCGTGGTCAGCCCGACCCGACGCGCAGGCTCATCCCCATCGACTCGAAGATGCGATCGCGAGCCTTCAGATAGCCCGGCGAGTCGAGATCGCGCGGGCGAGGGAGGTCGACCACAATCTCCTCGCGGATCGTCGCCGGGCGTCGGCTCATCACGAGGACGCGGTCGGCGAGTTGCACCGCTTCCTCGATGTCGTGCGTCACGAAGAGGATGGTCTTGCGCTCGCGCTGCCAGATCGAGACGAGGTCGGAGCGCATCTTGAGGCGCGTGATGAAGTCGAGGGCGCCGAAGGGCTCGTCCATATAGATGATGTCGGGGTCGGCGGCGAGGGCGCGTGCGATCTCGACGCGCTGGCGCATGCCGCCCGACAGTTCGCGTGGGTACGAGCGCTCGAAGCCGGTCAGCCCCACCATGTCGGTGTAGTGTCGGACGATCTCGTCGCGCTCGGCCGGGGGTTTCTCGCCCAGACCGAACCCGATGTTCTGTTCGACGGTGAGCCACGGGAAGACGCCGTTCTCCTGGAAGACGAAGATGCGTCGGGGGTCGGGGCCCGCGACGGGTTCGCCCTCGACGATCGCGCTGCCGCGCGAGGGCTGCAGGAACCCGCCGATGATGTTGAGCAGCGTGGACTTGCCGCAGCCGGAGGGGCCGACGATGACGACGAACTCGCCGTGCTCGACGGTGAGCGAGACGCGTTCGAGCACATGCACGGGCTCGTCGGCGCGTTTGCCTGGGAAGGTCATCCACAGGTCGTTGACGACGACGGCGTGCTCGCCGCGATGCGTGCGCTGGTCGGTGGGGGACGCGGGTCTCATCGGTTGGAATACCCCCAGCGGACTTCGTCGAAGCGTTCGAGCCGGCGCACGAGCAGGTCGAGGATGAGCCCGATCACGCCGATCATCGCCATGCCTGCGACGACCAGGTCGTAGCGCTTGCCGGCGTTGCGCGCGTCGATGATGAGGAAGCCGAGCCCAGAGGTGACGGCGATCATCTCCGCCGCGACGACCACCAGCCACGCGATGCCCAGCGCGATGCGAAGCGAGGTGATGATCTGCGGCAGGGTGGCCGGCAGGATCACGCGCCGGAACAGAGAGATGCCGGTTACACCGAAGTTTCGCGCGGCGCGGACATACACCGGCTGGATGTTGGAGACGGCGGCCATCGACGAGACGGTGATGGGGAACACGCTCGCGAGGAAGATGAGGAAGATCGGCGCCGCGTCGGTGATGCCGAACCACAGGATCGCGAGGGGGATCCACGCGATGGGCGAGATCGGGCGCAGGATCTGGATCACCGGGTTGAACGCGCGCGACGCCCAGGTGAACCAGCCCAGGAACAGCCCGAGGGGGATGCCCACGAGCACCGCGAGCGTGAAGCCCCAGGTCACGCGGAAGAGCGACGCGACGATGTACTTGAGCAGCAGGCCTTTCTCGGCGAGTTCCGCGACACCGAGCACGACCTGCCAGGGCGTTGGCAGCAGGTCGTTGCCGGTCAGCCGGATCGCGAGATGCCACGCGGTCAGGAGCACACCGAAGACGACGGTGGGTAGCGCGATGCGCTGGACGAGATTCCCGCGTGCTCGCGCCGGGGCGACTGGCGACGGAGGGGTTTCCTCAGCGGGTGGTCTTGGGAGTGTGGTGGCGAGACTCATCGTCTGGTCGCTCCCGGGCGGGGGGCATCGATGTAGGACCAGTCGTACGCCGGGACGCTCGCTTCGTCGGGGACGAATGATGGGTCGCAGTAGTCGTCGAACGAGAGCGTGCCGTCGAGGATGCCGCTGAGCACGCCGAGTTCGACGATCTCCTCGAAGTCGGGCCTGCGCACCGTGAGGTTGGTGTACTTCACGCGATCGGGCGGTTTGGAGAGGACGAACTCGAGCAGGCGCGGGTGCTGGTTGTAGTAGAAGCGGCTGACGAACTGGGCCGCGTCCATGCGGTTGTCCATGTCGTCGTCGAGCCACTTGCCGCTCTGTGCGATGCCGTCGACGAGGCGCTGCACCTTGTCGCGGTCCTTCAGGATGACGCTCTCGGGGACCGCGAGCACGCAGGAGATGAAGTCGGGCCAGACATCCTTGGTGAGATAGAGCACGCGCCCGTACCCATCGAGTTCGGTCTGGCCCATGAAGGGTTCGCCCGAGGTGATGGCGTCGACGGCCTTCGCGTAGAGGGCGGCGGGCATGTCGGGCGGGGGCATCTCGACGATCCTGACCTGATCGATAGGGATATTGCGATCGCGCAGCGCCTTGAAGATGAGGAGGCGCTGGTTGGAGAAACGGTTGGGCACGGCAACCGTCTTGCCGCGAAGGTCCTCGATGCGATGGATGTTCGAGTCTTTGTGCACCATCATCGCCGTGCCGTCGCGATGACCCAGGTAGACGATCTTGAGGGGCACGCCCTCCTCGCGCAGGCGGATGGCCATGGGCGCAAGGATGAAGGTCGCTTCGGTGTGCCCGGCGAGGAAGGCCTCTTTCAGTTCGGGCCATCCGTTGAAGCGCACCGGGGTGAACATCTGCTCGCCCGTGATGTTCTCGTTGATGAAGTGCGTCACCGGGCAGGTGAGGTGGCAGGTCACCGGCAGGAACCCGATGCGGAAGGGCGCGGAGCGCTCGCTCGCGGGCGTGAGCCAGCGGCGCAGGTCATCGCGCTGGTTCACCCAGAGGTGGAGGGCGGAGACCAGCGCGATCCACAGGAGCGCGGCGAGCGAGACAGCGCGGCGAAACGACATAGAGGTTCCGAGCAGAGGCGTCAGATCGTGCGGACACACCATCGGCGCGGCGGTCGGCCCGCTTTGCCACGAGAGAGCGGGAATGTACCACGGCGACCCGGCCCGACGCCAGTGAAATCCGTCGTCATATCGCAGAATCCCCTTCCTGTCAGGGGTTTAGGGGGCGGTGGCGATGTCGCGGGCGAACGCGAGGGCCGCGACGAGGATGTCGCGCCCGGTTCGCGCGTCGTCGACACGCTTCGCGAGCGCGGCGCGGGCCTGGGCGGCGGCGGCGGGGTCGAACGATTCACCCGGCGAGGGCGACGCGGCGCGCCGGTCGAGGGTGGCGCGTGCGTCGTCGAAGATGGCGTCGAGCCGGGAGGCGGACTCGCCGTGGATCGCGAGCAGTCGTTGGAGGCGCAGGATCACGAGTTGGTCGGCCGCGAGCGTGCGGAGGGCGCGGGTGATGAGTTCGACCTCGCGCGGCGTGAGGGCGGGGGTGTCGAGTTCGAGTTTGGTGAGCAGGATGTCGAGATCGGGTGAAGAAGGCATGAGGCACTCGGCACGGGGCATGAGGGGGGAGGGGAGAGGCATCAGCGGGTGGGGTTGAGGACGCGATCCAGCAGGCGCTGGGCGGCGGCGCGGGCGTCGGGATCGTCGATGCCTGCGAGGACGGTCTCGCGCCAGACGAGCGTCGCCGCTTCGCGCGACGCGAGGGACAGATCGACCGATGCGCCGGCCGCGTCGGCGAGGGCGGCGTGGTTGGCGCGCAGTTCGGTGAAGAGCGCCGCGATCCCTGCTGCGCGTGCGTCCAGCGCGTCGAGGAGCGCGGCTGCGGCGTCGTCGAACGCGCGCAGGGAGGTGTGCGACGCGAGCGCGGCGCGACGGAGTTCGGTGGGTGCGCCGGTGCGAAGGAGAGCGGCGAAGTCGGCCAGCCAGGGCCGCGCGTCGTCGGGGGCGTTGCCCGACGCGTCGAGGGTGTTCGCGACGAGGTCGAGTTCGATGGACGCGACGAGGCGCTCGCGCTGGGCGTCGAGCAGCGAGGACGCAAGGGAGCGCACTGCGGCGAGGTCGTGCGCGTAGGAGGTTTCGAGCCGGGCGATGATCGCGCCCTGATTCTCGAGGACGGGTCGGTTGGCGCCGGGGTCGACGCAGCCGGC
Source organism: Phycisphaeraceae bacterium (assembly GCA_019636675.1). Taxonomy (NCBI): domain Bacteria; kingdom Pseudomonadati; phylum Planctomycetota; class Phycisphaerae; order Phycisphaerales; family Phycisphaeraceae; species Phycisphaeraceae bacterium. The sequence goes on along the minus strand of JAHBXC010000001.1, from coordinate 1,142,270 downwards.
GAGCGCGCCCAGGAGCGGGAACGCGAGGAGGCACGATCGGGTGAGGTAGCGCATGGAGGTCTCCGTGAGGGGTGTTCACGCAGACCATCGCACGGATCGATAGGAAGACAAGCGAGGAGTGTGCGCAGTGACCGCTTCGGTGCGCGAAAGTTCGCTCAGTGCGCCGGCGCGTGCGCACCGGACGCGGACTGCGCCTCGAGGAGTTGCTGCGCGTCGTCGTGGTAGAACTCGTCCAGCACCGCGAGCCAGTCGTCGGTGCTGTTCACGCGGATGAAGCGCACGCGAACCTCTTCGGAGCGTGGGTGGTGCTCCGCGAAGCGGATGCCGAACTTGCGCATGAGCCGTCCGGCGAGCGATTCGCCGTTGACGGCGACCGAGAGCTCGAAATGCTGTCGCAGCGCGTCGCGCTGCTCGGCGATGGTGGGAGAGCGAGGGGGAAGCCCGTCCATCATGTCGCGCGCCTGGCGGAAGATCCAGGGGTTGCCGATGCACCCTCGCGCCACCGACACGGCGTGCACGCCGGTGTACGAGAGCATGCGGAAGATGTCGTGGACCGTCCACACATCGCCCGAGCCCAGGATGACGCGGTCCGGGCGCGACGCGACCAGTTCGCGCAGGAAGGTCCAGCGCGACGGGCCGATGTACTTCTGCTGCACGGTGCGCGCGTGCACGGTCGCCCACGCGTAGCCCATCTCGTACGCGGCGTCGAAGATCCGGAAGAACGCGCGCTCGTATTCGGGCGGGTCGTCGAAGGCGCGGCGCATCTTGACGGTCGTGGGGACATGCGCAGGGAGCGCGTCGCGCACGGCGCGCAGGATCTCGATGGCGCCGTCGGGGTGCGCCAGCCAGTGCCCCCCTCGCGCCTTGCGGCTGATCTTCTTCACCGGGCACGCGAGATTCACATCGATCGCGCCGAACCCCAGCGGATCGGGCGCCGTCGCTTCCTCCGCACCCCATCCCCCTTCCGCGACCTCCGTGTTCTCTGCGGTGAGTCTCTTCTTCCCGTACGCCAGCGTGCGGTAGTGGGCGGGCGGGCGACGGCCCTGCTCGATCATCTTCAGGGCGGACGCGGCCATCTCGTCGGGTTCGGACCCCATGATCTGCCCGACGAGGGGGTGGTCTTCCTCGCCCCCCGGGATGTTGTCGTGGAGTTCGCCCAGGTCGGCCTTCGCGAACCCGCGCCCACCGGCGAGCAGGGTGCGATCGAGGAGGGCCTCGGTGACGCACATCGGGCAGCCGTGTCGGCGCGCGACGATGCGCATCGCGGCGTCGGAGTACCCGGCGAGCCCGGCTTGCACGAAAGGCGCATCGAAACCGGGGATGGTCGACGCGAGGCGCGGGTCGGGGCGGAACGACCGCGCGAACGAGGCGGTGTCGATGCCCTCGGCGCCCGGCGCGATCGCCGGGGAGGGGGGTGTCGCGTTGGTGCTGTTGCTCTCGCAGCCCATCGAGGCGACTATAGGGGGATGACCCGCACCCCCTTCGTTCATCGCTCGACCCGCGCCCTCGGCGCCGGCGCGCTGCTGGTTGCTCTCGCGTTCACCGGCGCCTGCCGCGGCTGGTCGGAGGTGGAGTACGCGACGCCCTTCCCCGAGCGGATGCCCATCGTCGAGACGCTCTCGATCCAGGTGGTGCGAGACGGCACGCACATCACGATGACCAACACGACCGCGACGTCGATCCCCGAGTCGAGGATGTGGCTGAACAAGTGGTTCTCGCGCCCGGTGGCACGCCTCGACGTGGGCGAGACGGTGACCTTCAACCTGCACGATTTCCGAGACGAGTTCTCGGAGCCGTTCCGCGGCGGCGGCTTCTGGGCCACGACCGCTGGCGACGCCGTCGTGACGGCCCACATCGAGATCGATGGGCGGCTGCACGGGCTGGTCGTGGTGTCGAAGCGCGGCGGATGACGCGCGACGGGGCCATCACGAAATAAACCCGCAGCGCCTTGGGGGGAGGCGCCGCGGGTTAGGAGGGAAGAAACACGTCACTTCCAGTATAGCCGGGGCGGGGTGCGACACAACCCCGTTTCACCGGGGGATTCACCGGACTTTTGCGCTATGCGAGGGTCGCTGGTCGGGGGTTGCAGGGGTCTGGGGAGGCGTGTTTGGGCTTTGGGCGGGTTTCGGGCGCGGCGCGGGCTTTATCCGGCTCGGGAACGAGCCGATGCCACAGCATCGCGAGCTGTGCGCGGGTCGCCCCCGGCGTCGGCGTCGCTCTGGAGATCCGCCGATGCGTGTACTGGTCTGCGACGACTCTGCCGTGATGCGAAAGGCCATCAGCCAGATCATCGCGTCGGACCCGAAGTTCACGGTGATCGACACGGCGAAGAACGGTCGCGAGGCGGTCGAGAAGGCCGCGGCTCTGAAGCCGGACCTGATCACGATGGACATCGAGATGCCCGAGCTGGACGGGCTGACCGCGCTGTCGCGGATCATGGCGCAGTGCCCGACGCGCGTGCTGATGGTGTCGAGTCTGACGAAGGACGGGAGTCGGTCGGCGCTGACGGCGCTGCGTCTTGGCGCGATGGACTTCGTCGCGAAGGACCAGTCGCAGATCACGCTGTCGGTGGACGCGCTGCGCGAGCAGATTCTGATGAAGCTGCGCGCGCTCGCGGAAGCGAGGCCGCCGCGCGTCGTCGCCCAGTCGTTGACGGGCGGCACGGCGGAGAAGCTGCCGGTCTACAAGCCCGGGATGTTCGACGCGATCCTGATCGGGTCGTCCACGGGAGGCCCGCCGGCGCTCGAGCAGCTGCTGACCAAACTGCCGGCAGACCTTTCGTGCCCCGTGATCATTGCGCAGCACATGCCCGAGCTGTTCACGCGCAGCATGTCTGAGCGTCTGGATCAGCAGTGCGCGGTCACGGTCGTGCACGGCGAGAACCGCATGCCGCTGCTGCGCGGAACGGTCTATATCTGCCCGGGCGGGAAGCACGCGCGGGTGCACCGGGCGTCGCCGGGGCGGTTCGAGCTGGAGATCAGCCCCGAGCCGCGCGAGGCGCTGTACAAGCCGTGCGTGAACGAGCTCTTCTCTTCGGGCGCGCGGGTGCTGCGCGACCGGTGCCTGGGCGTGATCCTCACCGGCATGGGCGACGACGGGCTGATCGGGGCCAAGGCGCTCGTCGCGGCCGGCGGGAAGATGCTCGCGCAGAGCGCCGAGTCCTGCGTGGTCTACGGCATGCCCAAGGGCGTCACCCAGCAGGGTCTGGCGGAGGCCACGCTGTCGCCCGGGCAGATCGGGCAGTGCCTGATCTCGCTGCGAAGCGGGGTCACGACGGGGACCCCTGCGTCGTCGACGCCCCCGTCCGCGGCGACGGGAGACGGGCGCGACCGTCGCGGGCGCTTCGGCAGCGCCGCATAACCGGTTCGGACCATCGATTCCGGGCCCGGAGGCCCTCTATTCGGCGGAGATTTCCGCCGATGAACCAACGCCGCGAGCTCGCCGGGCATGGCCGCCCGCTCGCAGCGACGGAACGTACCCCTGAAGCAAGTCGGGAGACCGGTCATGAGCACGCTGGACACACAGTCGCTTTCATCCGAGCAGTTCACCTCGCGCAACGGCGGCGACAGCGGGCAGCTCCAGCTCGTGACGTTCGATGTTGCGGGCGAAGAGTTCGCTGTCGACATCCTGGCGGTTCGAGAGATCAACCGCATGATGTCGCTGACGCGCGTGCCCAACAGCCCGGCCGAAGTCGAGGGCGTGATCAACCTGCGCGGCAAGATCATCCCCGTGATCGATCTTCGTCGTCGCTTCGGGATGGATCAGACCCAGCACAGCCAGGACAGCCGCATCGTGGTGGTCGAGGTGCTGGAGCGCGTGGTCGGGTTCATCGTCGACCGCGTGCACGAGGTGCTTCGCATCGAGAAGTCGATCGTGGAGCCGGCGCCCGAGATGGTGTGCTCGATCGACTCGGACTTCATCGCCGGCGTGGGCAAGCTGGAAGACCGTCTGGTGATCCTGCTCGACGTCGTCAAGCTGTTCGGCGACGCGCTGATGCACAAGCTTGACAACATGACCAAGCCCGCCTGAGCCCCCGGCGCGACGGCCTCGTCGCCGCGCGCCCCGCACGTTATCGAAGAGAGGTCGAGACGCGATGAGCATCACCGCTTCGCCGAAGCTGAGCGATGCGCAGTTCACCAAGCTGCGCAAGGTCATCTATGACCGCTCGGGGATCTATTTCCAGGACACGAAGAAGTACGTCCTCGAATCCCGGCTTGGGCGCCGCCTGCAGGAGCTCGAGTTCGAGAGCTACGACCAGTACATCACCTTCCTGACCGTCGGCCCGTACCGGGACGACGAGTTCCAGGAGATGTTCAACCGCATCACGATCAACGAGACCTCGTTCTTCCGCAACGAGCCGCAGCTCGACGTCTTCGAGAAGCAGATCCTCCCCGAACTGCTCGAGAAGCGTGCGACCTCCAAGCGTCTGCGCATCTGGTCGGCGGCGTGCAGCACAGGCGAGGAGCCCTACACCCTCGCGATGCTCGTCCACCGGACGCTGGGCGTCCGCCTCGCCGACTGGCGCGTCGAGATCCTGGGCACCGATATCTCGGAGAAGGCGCTCGAGGTGGCGACCAAGGGCGAGTACACCACCTACTCGATCCGCTCGACGCCCTCGCTCGCCATGGAGCGGTACTTCAAGAAGAACGGCCCGCTGTTCATCGTCGACCCGACGATCAAGTCGATGGTCAACTTCGAGCATCACAACCTGAAGGACCGTCTGGGCGCGAAGCGCCACGGAACGTGGGACGTGATCTTCTGCCGCAATGTCTTGATCTACTTCGACAAGGCCATGAAGGAGCAGGTGATCAACACCTTCGCCGAGCAGCTCGCGGTCGACGGGACGATGTTCATCGGGCACAGCGAGACGCTGCGCGACTTGAACACTCCGTTCCAGCCCCTGTCGATCCCGCAGGGTTTCTGCTATCGAAAGGTTGTCGCACCCTCGTCTTCCGGGCTCCTGAGCGCGACGCGCCCCGGCGTGTGACCGACGCCGGCACTCCCCAGCCACACCGAAAGGCGACCCAGCGTGCACGAGTTCGACCCAGAGTTGCTGCAGGACTTCATCACCGAGTCGGGCGAACTGCTCGAGCAGTTCGACGGCGATCTCGTGCTCCTCGAAGAGTCGCCGACCGACCCGGAGCTGCTGAACAGGGTTTTCCGCGCGCTGCACACGATCAAGGGAAGCGCCAGCTTCCTCTCGCTCACCGAGCTGGTGCGCGTGGCGCACGCCGCCGAGGAGGCGCTCAACAACGCCCGTCGCGGCGGCTTGCTCGTCACGCGTGAGGTCATGGACCTCCTGCTCGAGGGCGCCGACGTGATCAAGGGCCACCTCGCGCAGCTGCAGACCTGCGAGGCGCTGACGCCGGCCCGCCCCGCGCTGGTCGCGGCCCTCACCAAGCTCGGGGAGAGCAGCGCCGGCGCGCACGCGCCCTCCGGTGCGGCGGCTGCTGCGCCGACGCGGGCGCCGGCGATCGACCCGACGCGCACCCCGCTGGTCCTGCCGGCGCACAAGAACGACCTGCTCGACTTCATGGTCGCCGATTTCGAAGAGGCCGCGCTGCGCATCGACGGCGCGGTCGAGGGCCTCGCGGACCCGGCGACGCGCGACGACTGCGCGCAGACGATCCTCGAGAACTGCGGGCCGACGGTGGCGACCATCGAGTTCTTCGAGCTCGCGTCGCTCTCGCACCTGATGCAGTCGATCGAGGTCGCCGCCGAGCGCGTCGCTTCGCTTCGCGATGAGACGCTCGCGCAGCTCCAGCCACGCCTGCGGGCGGCGTGCGCGCTCCTTCGTGAGCACGCGTCGGCGCTGCGCGATCGCACGGTCTGCGGCTTCGACCCCGGCGACCTGCTCGATCGCATCACCGACCTGGCGATGGGCAACCCGATCGAAGAGTCCGCGATGCTCGCGCCCGGCGCCGGGCCACAGGACGCGCTGCTGGTGGACAGCGGCGGCGCCCTCCCGGGCGCATCGACCCCTGGAGCCCCCGTCGCCCCAATCGCCCCCGTCGTCGCCCCAGTCGCCAACGCTGTTTCCGGAGCGACCACCGGCGCCGACCCCGACCACGCGCCCGACGGCGCCGACGCGCAGGGCGATCGCGGCGGGCAGGGCGTGGGCGCCGCCGGCGGCGCCACGATCCGCGTGGACGTCGTGCGTCTGGAGGCGCTGCTCGACCTGGTCGGCGAGCTTGTGTTGCAGAAGAACCGCGTCGCGGCGATCACGCGGCGTGTCGGGGCCATCGAGGTGGTGCCTCGCGACCTGCGCGACGCGCTGGCGCAGGGGGCGAGTGATCTCGACCGCGTCTGCGGCGACCTGCAGCTCGCGGTCATGCGCACGCGCATGCAGCCCCTCGATAAGCTCTTCGGGCGCTATCCGCGCCTGATCCGCGACCTTTCGCGCTCCACGAACAAGAAGCTGCGCCTCGTGATCGAGGGCGGCGACACCGAGGTCGACAAGTCCGTCATCGAGCAGCTGGGCGACCCGCTGGTGCACATCCTCCGGAACTCGTCGGACCACGGGATCGAAACCCCCGAGGCCAGGCGCGCCGCCGGGAAGGACGAGACGGGCACCATCACCCTTCGCGCCCGGCACGAGGGCGAGCACGTGCTCGTCGAGATCAGCGACAACGGGCGCGGGCTCGATCGCGAGCGGATCCTGAAGCGCGCCGTCGAGCGCGGGCTCTGCACGCCCGAAGAGGGCGCCGCGATGACGGATCAGCAGGCGTTCGCGTTCATCTTCGCGCCGGGCTTCTCGACCGCGGAGCAGGTCACGGACCTGTCGGGTCGCGGCGTGGGCATGGACGTGGTGCGCACGAACATCGAGAAGGTGAAGGGCACCATCACGCTGCGGAGCAAGCAGGGCGAGGGCACGACGGTGTCGATCGCGATCCCGCTGACCGTGGCGATCCTCGACGCGATGGTCGTCGGCCTGGGCGAGGAGGAGTACGCGATCCCGCTGGGGAACATCCTCGAGATCGTGAAGCCCGAGCCCGCGGCGCTGTCGACGATCCACGGTCGCCCGGTGATGCGTCTGCGCGACGAGGTCTTGCCGCTGATCGACGGGTGCACGCTGTTCGGGGTGCCTGCCGACCGGCGGTCGTCCAGCCCGTTCGCGGTGGTGCTGAGCATGAACGGGCAGACCGCCGGCCTGCTGGTGTCGAGACTTATCGGACAGCGCGAGATCGTGGTGAAGTCGCTCGAGAACAGCGTCGCCGGTCAGGCGCCGGTCAGCGGCGCGACCGTGGGCGACGAGGGCGAGGCGAGTCTGATCATCGATGTCTCGCGTCTGCTGAGTCTCGCGACCCAGGAGTCGCGCGTCGGGCGCGGCGTCCCGCCCCTGACGCCCCAGACTTCTGCGGCGAGCCCGGGATCCCCCGGGACCCAGGGGCCCGCGGCGGGGGGGCGGCGTCGTGCCGCATGAAACAAGGGAAATCCCCGGCCGAGAGTGAGCTGACGGGATTGAACCGCGGGTCGGATCGGACCGATTCGCAATATAGGGAGCGGGCGTGATCGCGCCACGCTCGTCGACAGGGTTGCTAACCGACGGAGCGAGCACGGATGGATCCCACCTACATCACGCCGTTCATCGTGAGTGTGCAGAACGTGTTCTCGACGATGCTGAACCTTCCCGTGCAGGTGAAGGAGCCGCGCATCAAGACGGGGGCTGAATCTGGCGCCGATGTTTCCAGCATCATCGGGATGAGCGGCGACGTCGTCGGCTCGGTGATCCTGAGTTTCCCGACCGAGACGGCTCGCCGGATCGTGTCGCTGTTCTCCGGCACGGAGGTCGCGGCGGACAGCCCCGACTTCGCCGACGCGCTGGGCGAGCTGGTGAACATGGTGTCGGGCGGCGCGAAGGCGATGTTCCAGGGGAAGAAGGTCAGTATCTCGTGCCCGAGCGTGGTGCTGGGCCCGAACCACACGATCGCGAAGCAGAAGGACCTGCCGACCGTCGTGATCCCCTGCGAGACGGACTGCGGCGAGATGCTGCTCCAGATCGCGATCCAGGAGGCGGCTGTCGCCGCGTCTATCAAGGCCGCGTGAGTGAGGGAACAGCCATGAGAATTCTTCTCGTCGACGATTCGCGCACGATGCGCAACATTCAGAAGTCCGTCATCGCGCAGCTCGGCCAGCACGAGGTCGAGGAGGCCTGCGACGGGCAGGACGCGCTGAGCAAGGTGGGGGCCTTCAAGCCCGACCTGCTGCTGGTTGACTGGAACATGCCCAACATGGACGGGCTGACCTTCGTCAAGCAGTACCGCCAGCGCGACAAGGTGACGCCCATCATCATGGTCACGACCGAGGCGGAGAAGACCCGCGTCATCGAGGCCATCAAGGCGGGCGTCAACAACTATGTCGTGAAGCCGTTCACCCCCGATGTGCTGAGCCAGCGCATCACCGAGACGGTCAGCAAGGCGCCCGCGCAGGCGGCGTGATCCGAGCCCGGGGGATCGCGGTCCCTGCCGCCCGCCCGCGACGGCGGAGGTGTGAGGATGTCGGACAGGGAGCCCATCGAGGTGGTCGTCAGCGCCGACGGGTTGGCCGCGTCGCTGCGCGCCCCTGCCGGTGTCGACCGCGCGCTGGTCAGCGCCGAGCTTGTGACGGCGCTGCTCGCCGACGCACGGGTCCGCACCGACACCGTCGAGAAGCCCGAGGTTGAGGCGTTCATAGCGCAGTGCCGCGCCGCGCCGCCCGACGAGGAGGTCGAGCGGGTCGTCGCGCGGGGCGCCCCCGCCAGGCACGGGGAGCAGGGGCGCATCGAGCTGGTCGCCGACTTCGCGCGTGCGCGCATCGATGACGACGGGATCGAGGGTCTTGCGCCCGGATCGAAAGAGGGCGCTGTGGACCACCACGCGCGTTCGATCTTTCTCGCGGTGCGCGAGGGCGATCGGATCGCGCGTGTCATCGATCCCACGCCCGGCGTCGACGGCGTGGGCGTGACCGGGAGGACGGTCGTCGCCCGCCCGGGCAGAGAAGCGGCGCAGCGACTGCACCACAGCGTGGAGCGGCGCGGCCACGAGCTCTTCGCGAAGGTCTCGGGCGCGCTCGAGGTCGGCGAGACGATGATCCGCGTCTCCGGCGAGGTCACCATCCCGGGGTTCGTCGACTTCACGACGGGGAACATCGAGCTCCCGTGCTCGCTGATCGTCGAGAAGGGCGTGCGCGACGGGTTCGTGGTCTCGATCGAGGGGTCGCTGACGGTCCGCGCGCTGGTGGAGGCCGCGACGGTCAAGACCTGGCGGAACGCCACGCTCCTGGGCGGGGTCGCGTCGCGCGGCAAGGGGTTGCTGCACGTCGGTCGCGACCTGCACACGAAATACCTGGACCAGGTGAAGGGGCGCGTGATGCGCGACGCCGCGATCGAGCGCGAGATCGTGAACTGCGATCTCTCGATCGGCCGGAACCTGCGCGCGCCGACGGGGTCGATCATGGGCGGTCGCGTCGCGGTCGCGGGCGAGTGCGTGATCGACACGCTGGGGTCCGAGTCCGGCGCGCCGACGGAGCTGATCCTCGGGCGCGTGCCCGAGGCGGAGGGCCTGCTGAGTCGCGCGATGGAGCTGAAAGGCAGGATCGGCTCGCGTCTGGACAAGACGATGGGGGAGCAGCGCCAGCTCCAGCAGCTCGCCGGGAAGAAGCTGACGCCCACCCAGGCGGAGCGAGCGACGGAGCTTCAGTACGAGATCTCGACGCTTTCGGGCTACACGAGCTCGCTCGAGAATGTCTCGATGCGTCTGCTCGACTCCGTGCGCGCGCACTCGACCGTGAAGGCGACGATCAGCGCCAGGATCCACGCCGGCGTGACGGTGCGCGTCGGCGCGTTCACCGCGCGATTCCGGCGCGAGCTGCGCGGGCCGGTGATGATCCACCTCAACCAGAACGGGCAGCCGGTGGTGACCGACCTCCTGCGAGACGAGACGCAGCGCCTCAGCGCGGTCGCGGTGGTCGAGGAAGACCCCAACGCGATGAGCGTGCTGCGCCAGGCGGCCTGAGCGTCCCGGGTCCGGTGCGGCGGTGTCATCGGGGCCAGAGGGGGCAACCGGGGCCCGTCGTGGGGCGTATCGCTCGACAACCAACCGGAGCGAGTGGACACACCCCACCCACGCGGCGCATGATGACCAGAGTGCCTCCCCTTCTCAGACGCCCATCCCGTCTCGGCGCGATCCACGCGGCTCTTCTCGCGTTCGCCGGGGGCGGCGCGCTGGTCTGGATCGCCCCGGCCGGCGCGCAGCAGGCGGCGGACCTCGCGACGGCGGCGCTCCGCGTCGAGCCGACCCCGGACATGGAGGTCACCGCGGTCCTCGTCGGCGGGGGGCGTCTCACCGGCGTTCTGACGGCGATCTCGGCGGAGACCATCTCGATCAGCGTCGAGGGCGTCGTGCAGGATTTCCCGCGCGAGCGCGTGCAGCGCCTGGAGTACGACATCGTGCTGGTGCAGAGGGACGGGCAGCGCCTCGCCGGGCGGTTCGTCTCGCGCGACCGGGACTGGATCGTGCTGCGCGTCGCCGGGGTGGAGGCGCGGATCCCGACAGACTCTGTGGAGCGGGTTGAGCTGCAGATGCCGCTGCGCAAGCGGTACGAGCAGATGCGGTCGCTCATCGACGACGCCGACGTGGACCGGCTTCTGCTCGTCGCGGAGTGGCTTCGCAGCGTGCAGCTGCTCGACGAGGCGATGCGCGAGCTGGATCACATCCTCGAGGTCGACCGCTTCAACGACCGCGCGAGGAATCTGCGCGAGCTTGTGTCGAGGCAGATCGAGTTCCGCGACCGGCGCGAGGCGCGCCAGCGCGAGCGGACGCCGGCCGCGGCCCCCGGTTCCGCGCCCGGTTCGACCCCCCGCCCCTCGGCGCCGGCAGACGACGACATCGACGATCTGTCCGGCGCGACGGACGACGACGACGCGACCATCGAGCACATGGAGCGGTCCGGGAGGCCGGTCCCGCTGGGTCAGCGCAGCGATTTCCCGCTGCTTTCGCCGCAGCAGGTCGCGCTGATGAAGGTGTACGAGCTTGATCTCTCGAGGCCGGCGAAGATCCTGATCAAGCGAGAGACCATCACGAAGCTGCTCGAGCGTTTCGCGGGCGACCCGCTGCTCCCGGCGACGCGCGTCGAGCGCGAGGCGTTCTATCGCAAGCCCCCTGCAGAGATCCTCGACATCATGTTCCGCCTGCAGGCGAGGGACCTGTACGGCGAGGTGCAGGTGATGGGCGACGTCGAGCCGATGCGCCGGTTCCGCGATTCGGTGCAGACCACCTGGCTGCTCCAGAACTGCTCGACCTCGGGCTGCCACGGCGACGCGAACGCGAGCGGTCTGACCCTCTACCGGCGCAGGATGGGGGCCGAGCAGAGCGTGTACACGAATTTCCTGATCCTCGACCGGTATCGCACCAACGACGGGCAGGCGCTCATCGACTGGCAGACCCCCGAGCGTTCGATCCTGATGCAGATGGGCATGACGCGCCAGAACGCGTACAGGCCGCACCCCGATGTTCGGGGCTGGCGTCCCGTGTTCCGCACGCCGGCCGATCGACGTTTCCGCGAGGCGGTCGCGTGGATCGAGTCGATGTACCGGCCCCGTTCGGAGTACGAGATCGACTACACGCCCCCGGGCGAAGCGGCGCGCCAGGCGCCGGAGGCGCGCGACGCCGGCTCGCCCGAGCGTCGTCGCTGAGCGTCCCGGCGGCGCACCGACGCGGAACCGGGCGGCGTGCGGTGGCGTAGGGTCGCGACGATCGGGTCTCCGACCCTTCGGGGGCAGGCATTGCTACACTCCCGCCCTTCGGTCCCTCGGGTGGACCTGACGCTGACGCCGAGACCCAGCATGACCACCGCTCAGAAGTTCAAGCACACCAACGCTTTCCGTCGCACCGCCGCGATCGCGCTCCTCTGCGGCCTGGCCGCGGGCCTCTCGGGCTGCGACCAGGGGGGCACGGTTCCCCAGGCGCTGGCCGAGGCGCAGGCGAAGATGCTCTCGGTGACGGCGGGCGGGGTGGCGGCGCCCCCCGGGGAGCGTCGCAAGGTCTACCAGAGCGTGGTCAGCTCGCTCCAGTCCGAGGCGTCCTCGCTCGAGGGCGTGAGCCAGCAGACAGCGTTCGCCCTGATGGGCGAGGCGCAGGCCGGGCTGGCGCAGCTGCGTCTGCTGGAAGCGTCCGAGCAGGCGCAGGCGGCCGCGTCGGAGCTGTCGAGGATGCGCGTGCTGGGGGCGGAGTTCGCCAGCCACACGGCGCGGGCCGCGGCGATGCGGACCGGCGATTCGGGCGCCGATCTCGATCGTCTGGCCGGCGAGGCGCAGCGCGTCGCGAGCGAGATCGAGCAGTCGCGCATCGATCGCGAGGGCGTGCTGGCGCAGATCGCGCAGCTCAACCGGCGCGCGCAGGAACAGGGCGATCAGGGGCGTGCGATCCGCGCCGAAGAGGCGCAGATCCGCGAGCGCGCCATCCGCGCCGGCTCGCAGGAACGCGCCGAACTCACCGAGCGTGCGCACGGTGTCTCGCGGCGCGCTGCCCAGCACGAGCGTGCGGCGTCTGACCTGCTGGCCCAGGCCGAGGTGCTCCGCCCCGAGCTTCGCAACGCGGAGATCCGGCTCGAGCAGCTCCGGGCGCTCTCGGCGCAGCTCGAGAAGACCAAGTCCGAGATCGAGGGCGAGCGCCGTCGTCGGCTCGACGACGCGCAGATTGCGCAGAACGCCGCCGACGGCGCGATGCGTGCGCTGACCGAATCGCTCGCGACGCTGCGCACGCAGCTCGAGACCGGGTTCGAGGCCGCGTCGAGCGACGCGATCCGCGCGTATGAGCAGGCGATCGGCACGCTGCGTCGCGCCGCGCAGGGCAACAGCGCCGCGACGCGCCTCGCGCTGGGCGCGGCCCAGCAGGGTCTGGGCGATGCCCAGCGCCAGCGCGCGACGATCTTCGAGCAGGGCGTCATGACTCTGGCGTTCCTCGCGGAGCTGCCCGGTCGACCGGGCGTCGCGGGCGACGCCGGCGCGTTCGCCGACGCGTTGCGCGCCAAGGCGGGCGAGGCCTCGCGCGCCGCGGGCGCGGCGTACGGAGATTCTGCCGCCTCGCTTCGCAGCGGGGCCGGTCGCGTGACGGGCGACGCGAAGGCGACGGTCGATCGCGCGGTCGAATCGCTCGAGGCGCTGGCCGCCTCGCTCAAGGGCGAGACCCCGGCGCCAGCCCCGACCGAGCCGACCGAGCCGACCGAGCCGGCCGAGACCGACGACGAGCCGGCCGGGCTCGACGACGACATGGGCGGCTGACCGACGAAACATCCATATCCGAGCGTTGACAGCGCGACGGCGTGCCCGATCCGTCCGGACGCTCAGCGCCCCGGGTTCGTGCCCATGTCGGTGGGCAGGCCCTTGCGACGCCAGATCGCGCGGATCTCTTCGGGGTTGGAGGGCGCCACCATTGACTGGTCGGGCATCCTTCCCTGGAGGACGTCGCCCTCGCTGTTGAGAATGAGCACGCGCGGGGCGAGCCCCTCGGTGATCTCGCTCGAGAGCGTCCAGACGGCGTCCGGGGGGAGCGTCTCGTCGCTGGCGTCTGTGGGATCGAGGCGCGTCAGTCGCTCCGTGCGGAGTTTGATCTCGGTCAGCGACGACGAATACGCGTAGAACGCCATGTCGGTCAGGACACCGGCGCGCGCGAGCAGTCGCGGCAGGAGGTGCGTCTCGGCCTGCGAGAGGTAGCCCTCGGATGGGATCTTCCATGACTTTTCGATCGGCTGGGCGCCGGGCGCGTTGACCGTCACGACGAGCTGGTCGCCCAGGCGGGCGCCGACCTCGGAATAGACGCTGTCGCGTCCTCTTTCACGCAGGACCATGCGCAGCGACCACGCCTCTTCGCCGCGACCCTTGGAGTCGAGCTTGAGCCAGGAGATCGACTGCGAGTCCACGATCTGGAGGCCCGAGCCCGCGGGGGCGACGGCGCGGGCCTCGATTTTGACGAGCACGCCGTCTTCCATCTCGCTGGGGGTCCAGCGGGACGAGGGCCGGGCCGGGTTCAGCTCGCCGCGCTTGCCGGTGCGCATCTCGACGCGCTGGTAGGCGACCTCGCGGAAGCCATCGGTGGAGGAGGGGTCCTTCGTCACGGTGCGCGTCCAGCGGACCGGGTCGCGCGGGAGGGCGGCGAGGTACTCGCTCGCGGGAAGCGACGCCAGGAACGCGTTGCCGGCTCGGACGGCGGCGACCCGCTGGGCGGCCACGTCGCCGGGGTTGCGCATCTCGACGGTCTCGAGCATGCGCTCGTAGAGGTCGGTCGCGCGGGTGGTCTGCTGGCTTGGGGCTTCGAGCTGGAAAATCAGGAAACGACCCGGCTCGGCGAGGGCGATCGTGTACCCGGCGACGACCGGCTGGTTCGCCGTCGAGATGAACCCGGCGTAGAACCGGGCCGCCGGCGCCTGCCCGACGGTCAGGTCGTCCTCGATCGGTTCGACGCTGACGGCGGCGGCCTGACGCCCTGTTCTGGGGTCGACTGCCTGGCGCGTCGAGACCAGCTCTTTCTGCAGCTCGGTCGCGACCTCGAAGGGCGAGGAGAGGCGGTCGCCCGACCGACGGTCGAGGACCCGGATCGTCCACTCGCCTCCGGGCGCGATCAGTGTGATGGATTGACGGTTGGTCCCCAGTTCGGAGGTCTGGAGCACGGCGCCTTCCGGGAGACGGACCGACATCCCCAGAATCGGGAAACTGGTTCGCTGCGGCTGGAGGGCGAACGGAGCGTCAGCGGCCTGGCGTCCGGCGGCGGGCTGCGCGTCGAGGGCGGCGCTCGCGGCGGGGGGGAGCGCGAGCGTTGACCCAAGGAGGACGGCGAGGGCGCCCGGGATGGAGCGTGCGTTGGTGGGCATGTGGAGAGACTCTACGATCCGAACGGCAGGGGGGTTGTGTGCGCCGGCGAAGGCGCGGATCGTGCGCCGGGAGCGCTCGTCGCCTTCGCGAAATCTTCGTCACGTCAGGAGCGCATCCTTGACACGCCCCCGGCGGGGTCTACCCTACGCGGCTCCCGGCGCGCTGGTGGGCGCAGTCGGGTTGATGACCCACATGCCAGCATTTGCTCGAAGGCACCCCTCGCGATGGATGTGAGGGGCCATCGAGAGCGGCTGAAAACGCCGCGGCGTGTGTCCATCGGCCCGATCCACCCCCGCCCTCCACGCACGGCGACGCACTGACTCGCGGATTCTTTAGAACGCAGGACTAACGATGACTGGCGCGAAAATCAGAATCCGGATGGAGGCCTACGACCACCAGGCCCTCGATTCCTCCGCCAAGGAGATCGTCGAGCACGCGAAGCGCACCAACGCACGCGTCGCCGGCCCGGTCCCCCTTCCGACGCGGATCGAGCGTTACACCGTTCTCCGCTCGCCGCACGTCGACAAGAAATCGCGCGAGCAGTTCGAGATCCGCACGCACAAGCGCATCATTGACATCACCGAAGCGAACGCGCGAACCGTCGAGGCCCTGAACCGCCTCGTCGTGCCCGCCGGCGTCTTCATCAAGATCAAGGCCTGACCTACACCGAGGCCGGCGCCCGCGAGAAACTCGCGAGGGACCGGCCTCTTCCAGTTCCCTACCCCGTCACGCTCCCCTCCACGACCGCATTCCCCTGTAAGGACGACGCAGCCATGTCGCTCATGCTTCTTGGCAAGAAAATCGGGATGACCCGCTACTTCACGGAAGGTGGGGTCAATATCCCCGTCACCGTGATCGAGGTCGGTCCCTGCATCGTCACGCAGGTCCGCACCCCCGAGGTCGACGGCTATTCCGCCGTGCAGATCGGCTACGGCGAGGCCAAGCCTCGCAACTCGACCATCCCGATGATCGGGCACGACGCGAAGGCCGGCTCTGCGCCGCTCGCTCGTCACGCCGAGTTCCGGGTCGACGAGAAGGACCTCGCGAACTACACCCTCGGGCAGACCCTGACGGTCGACTCGCTCCAGAACATCGCGTTCGTCGATGTCGCGGCGACCAGCAAGGGCAAGGGCTTCCAGGGCACGATGAAGCGCTGGAACTTCAAGGGCCAGCAGGCCTCGCACGGCGTCGAGCGCAAGCACCGCTCGCCCGGCTCCATCGGCGGCCACGGCTCGAACCGCGGTCTCGGCGGCGGCCTGCGCAAGGGCAAGAAGATGTCCGGCCAGCTCGGCAACGAGCGCGTCACCATCCGCTCGCTCGACGTGATCAAGGTCGACGCGGAGCGCAACCTGCTGCTCGTGAAGGGCCCGGTCCCCGGACCCAACAAGGGCGTGGTCGAGGTCTCCCTCCCCACGCGCCTCTACAAGTCCAAGGCGCGGAAGCAGGCCGCGGCGATGAAGGGCTGAGCGATCGAATGACTGTCTTTCGCCACGCGACGGCGCGCGGCGTGTGAATCGAGTTTGACCCGGGTCGGCCGCGACGAGTTCGGCGGCGGCCGACCAGCCCGCGAGGTCCTTTCGAGGAAACCGGCGGGCACGACAGCAACGGGATAGTGACGCCGAGTCACCGGTCGGACGCATCGCGAAACCTTCGCGACGCCCGGCCAAGGCGAATCAGCGACCTCGAGACGATCTCGGGGCGCACAGAGGCGAACGATCGAGGATTCCATGGAAGTCCCCGTTCTCAATATGCAGGGCAAGCAGGTCGGGACCTTCTCGATCGACGAGCAGTCGCTCGGCGGCGAGGTCAACCCCTCCCTGATCAAGCAGGCGTATGTTCGCTACCACGCGAACCGGCGCCAGGGCTCTGCCCGCACGAAGAGCCGCTCGGGCATCGAGGGCTCGACGCGCAAGATCTATCGTCAGAAGGGCACCGGCAACGCACGCGCCGGCACGGTCCGCTCGCCGATCCGCAAGGGCGGCGGCGTGGCGTTCGCGAAGACCCGCACCCGCGAGGACTTCCGCCTGGACATGCCCGTCAAGATGCGCCGCAAGGCCAACCGCAACGCGCTGCTCGCCAAGCTGCTGGACAACGAGGTCCGCGTCGTCGACGCGATCACCTTCAGCGAGCCGAAGACCCGCGCGTTCAAGGACCTCCTCGACGCGTGCAAGATCGATCGCTCCTGCCTGGTCGCGATCCCCCACGACAACGAGAACGCGCGCAAGTCCGCTTCGAACCTCGAGGGCGTCACCACCGTCCCCGTCGATCAGCTCACCTGCTTCGAGATGCTCAATCACCGCTACATGGTGATCACCAGGGGCGATCTCGAGGCGTGGCTGTCCGGCTCGAGCAGCAAGATGGACAAGAACGCGAAGAACATCCGCACGCGTAAGACGCAGGAGGCCGCGTGATGGAAGCCCATTACATCATCAAGCGTCCGATGCTCTCCGAGAAGGGCACCGCGAGCGCGACCGATCACAACCGCTACCTCTTCGAGGTCTCGCGCACCGCCCGCAAGGACGACATCAAGCGCGCGGTCCAGGAGCTCTACGGCGTGCGCGTGATCGGCGTGAACACCGTCAACCAGCGGGGCTCCAACCGGCGCACCCGCTTCGGCTATGTCCCCGGGCGTACGACCAAGAAGGCGTACGTGAAGCTCCACCCCGAGGACAAGATCGAACTGTTCTGATCCGTCCGACCCCCGTGAATCCCGCGCCGCGAGGCGCTTGACCGTACGACGAGGCGACCCATGCCCATCCGCGTCTACAACCCGACGAGCCCTGGCCGGCGCAATTCGTCGGTGAACCTCCACGTCGAGGTTACCAAGAAGAAGCCCGAGAAGTCGCTGCTCGCCCCCAAGCCCAAGACGGGCGGGCGCAACAGCCGCGGCATCATCACGTCGCGCGGTCGCGGCGGCGGCCACAAGCAGATGTACCGCAAGATCGACTTCAAGCGAGCCGATCGCGCGGGCGTCCCCGGCAAGGTCGTCGGCATCGAGTACGATCCGAACCGCACCTGCCACATCGCCCTGATCGAGTACGCCGACGGCGTCAAGCGCTACATCCTCGCGCCCGTGGGCGTGAAGGACGGCGACACGATCATCTACGACACCAAGGCCGTCGAGCCCAAGCCGGGCAACGCGATGCCTCTCAAGTTCATCCCCACCGGTCTGAACGTGCACTGCATCGAGCTCTTCCCCGGCAAGGGCGGGCAGATGTGCCGCTCCGCCGGGATGTACGCCCGCCTGACCAACCGCGAGGCGGGGATGGCGACGCTGGTGCTCCCCTCCGGTGAAATCCGCCAGGTCAGCGTCGACTGCCTCGCGACGATCGGTCAGGTCGGCAACACCGACCACCAGAACGTGCGCTGGGGCAAGGCCGGGCGTTCGCGCTACAAGGGCATCCGCCCGATCACCCGCGCGATCGTTCGCAACCACAACGACCACCCGCTGGGCGGCGGCGAAGGCAAGTCCAAGACCGGTCGTCCGCCGGTCAGCCCGTCGGGCGTGTTCGCCAAGGGCGGCCCGACGCGCGACAAGAAGAAGGCGTCGAACAAACTCATCATCCGTCGTCGCCGCAGCAGGCGCTACGGTCAGCTCACGCTCTGAGGCAGGTCACACACGATGGCACGATCGCTCAAGAAGGGTCCCCATGTCGTGGAGAGCGTCTACCGCAAGGTGGAGAAGCTCGCCGCGCAGAACCGTCGCGAACCCATCAAGACATGGGCTCGCGCCTGCACCATCGTCCCGGAGTTCGTGGGCTACACCTTCAAGGTCCACAACGGGCGTGCGTTTCTCGACGTGTTCGTCACCGAGGACATGGTCGGGCACAAGCTCGGGGAGTTCAGCCCCACCCGCACCTTCCGCGGGCACACGAACAAGAAGGAAGGCATCAAGTCGGGCGGCTGACGCCGCTCACCGTCAGGCACCGTCGATTCACCCCGCGTCATCCCGACGCGTCTCTCGCTGAAGCAGGAACGACCCAGTGGTCATCAACCCCGACAAACTGAAGCGACTGGCGACGCGCAGCAGCGTCTCTCGCGACGCGCTCGCGCACGCGGTCGAAGCGACCGGCATGAGCCATCGCGACGCGCACTCCGCCGTCAACAACTGGCTCGCCGGGCGCAACCACCCGCGATGCCGCGTGGCCCACGTGCAGGCGATCGCGCAGGCGGTCGGCGCCGAGCCCACCGAGTTCGTGCGCTTCACGAGCCAGGGACGCTTCGTCCGCGGCTCGGCGCGCAAGGCCCGGCTCGTCGCGGACATGATCCGCGGGATGCCGGTCGAGAAGGCCCTCTCGGCGCTGCGGTTCAACCCCAAGCGCGCCGCGGTGGATGTCCGCAAGACCCTCACCGCCGCCATCGCCGACGCCGAGCAGGCCAACGCCGATGTCGGCGCGCTGGTCGTCGCCGAGTCGCGCGTCGACGGCGGGCCGATCATCAAGCGCTTCCACCCCAAGGATCGCGGCCGGGCCCACACCATCCGCAAGCGCATCTCGCACATCGTCGTCGGAGTGGAGCAGAAGTAATGGGACAGAAAACCCACCCCTACGGCCTGCGAGTCGGCATCACCGAGCCCCACAAGAGCCGCTGGTACGCGCCCAAGGCGCTGTTCGGCGAGCTCCTGGTCGAGGACTTCAAGATCCGCGAGTTCCTCGATAAGCGCCTGAACCGCACGCCCCCGTTCGCGGCGGTGTCGGACATCGACATCGAGCGCACCCGCGAAGAGCTCAAGATCATCGTGAAGACGGCTCGCCCCGGCCTGGTCATCGGGCCCAAGGGCGCCGAGGTCGAGCGTCTGACCGAAGAGCTGCAGTACATGACGGGTCGCAAGGTCTCGATCAACATCCTCGAGATCAAGAACCCCGACATCAACGCGCAGCTCATCTCCGAGGGCATCGCCGAGCAGCTCAAGAAGCGCGCTTCGTTCCGTCGCATCGTCAAGATGCGCGCCGAGGCGGCGCTCCAGAGCGGGGCCAAGGGCGTTCGCATCCGCATCTCCGGTCGCCTCGGCGGCGCCGAGATGTCGCGCGTGCTGGATGTCCGCCTTGGCTCGCTGCCCCTGTCCACCCTCCAGGCCCGCATCGACTACGGGTTCTCCGAGTCGCTGACGACCGCCGGCCAGATCGGCGTGAAGGTCTGGGTCTACACCGGTCTGTACGGCGAGACGATCGAGATCCCCGAGGTCGACTCCCGCGCCGCGGGCGCCCGTCCTCGCGCCCGAGGTCGTCGCTGATCGCACTGTCCCGTTTGAATCCCCCCGCGCCGACGCACGGCGCGTGATTGTCAGGAGTCCCGTCCGATGCCCCGGATGCCGAAGAGAGTCAAGTTCCGCAAGGAGATGCGTCGCGTCCGCGACCGCAAGGCGACGAAGGGCAACTATGTCGCCTTCGGAGACTTCGGTCTGCAGTCCCTCGAGGGCGTGTGGCTCACCGCGCGTCAGCTGGAGGCGGGACGAATCGCGGCCCAGCACTTCCTGAAGCGCGAAGGCCAGATGTACATCCGCGTGTTCCCCGACAAGCCCATCTCCAAGAAGCCCCTCGAGACCCGAATGGGCAAGGGCAAGGCGGACGTGGAGTACTGGGCGGCGCGCGTGAAGCCCGGCACGGTCCTGTACGAGATCGGCGGGGTGCCCGAGAGCATCGCGAAGCAGGCGCTGGTGCGCGTCGCGATGAAGATGCCCGTCAAGTGCCGCTTCGTGACGCGGCGAGTGAGCGCCTGAGCGCCGACCACCGAGCAAGCGAGAGCACACGACCATGGCCAAGAAGAACAGCGAGCTTGTGGCTGAAGTCCACAAGATGAAAGACGCCGAGATCGGCATCGAGCTCAAGCGACTCCGCGAGCGCCTCTACGAGCTGCGCACGCAGTCGGTGACCGAGAAGATCGAGGACCCCTCCCAGTTCACGAAGGTCCGGCGCCAGATCGCCCGGATCCTCACCGAAGAGAACGCCAGGAAGCAGAAGAAGGCGACGGCATGAGCGCAGCGCAGGCGAACAACACGGGCGCGAACGAGTCCGGCAAGACCGTCGGCGCGCACATCGGCATCGTCGACTCGGACCGCAACGCGAAGACCCGTCGCGTCGTGATCGAGTACATGGCGAAGCACCCCAAGTACGGCAAGTACGTGCGTCATCGCACGGGCCTGCAGGTGCACGACGAGAACAACGAGTCCCGCCTCGGGGACCGCGTCGAGATCGTGCCCTGCCGGCGCATGAGCAAGTCCAAGAGTTGGCGGATCGCCCGCATCGTCGAGCGCGCCCCGCAAGAGTAAGCACCCAAGCGTGATGACCGACCGCACCCCGGGGCCAGAAGCCCCGGCGCGGAAAGAGAAGTACAGCGATGATCCAGGCAGAAACCAGGTGTGAGGTCGCGGATAACTCCGGCGCGAAGATCGCGTACGTGATCCGCGTGCTGGGCGGCTCGACCGGCAAGGGCCAGTTCACGCGGCGCACCGCCGGCGTGGGCGACCGCGTCGTGTGCTCGGTCAAGAAGGCCATCCCCGGCGCCGACGTGAAGGCCGGCGACGTGGTCAAGGCCGTCGTGGTGCGGACCTCGTACCCCACCAAGCGCGAGGACGGCTCGTATGTCCGCTTCGACGAGAACGCGGTCGTCCTTATCAACGCCGACGGGAACCCTCGCGGGACGCGCATCTTCGGCGCCGTCGCCCGCGAGCTCCGCGAGCGCAACTATATGAAGATCGTGTCCCTCGCGACGGAGGTTGTCTGACCCATGCCACGCCACGTCCGTAAAGGCGACAATGTCATCGTCACTGCCGGCAACTTCCGCGGCGCGGTCGGCGAGATCGTCCGCGTCGACGGCGACAACGAGCGCGTCTTCGTGAAGTTCCCGAACGCCGTCTACGACGGCGTGAAGCGCAAGCCCCTGGTCAAGACGCTCAAGCCCACGCGCGTCAACCCCCAGGGCGGGCAGGTCGCGCTCGACCGCAGCTTCCACCTCTCCAACGTCTCCCCGGTCGTCGACGGGAAGGCCTCGCGAGTCCGCTTCCCCGTCAAGAACGACGGGAGCAAGGCCCGCGTCGCCGTCAAGAGCGGCAAAGAGCTCTCCCTCGTCCGCGGCCCCAAGGCCCGGGCCCCCAAGAAGGCCTGACCCACCGTCCCAGACCCACCACCGGCGTGCGACCCACGCCCGGACACACGACAGCGACCGAAGCGAGCATCAGCGATGGCCAAGACGAAAGGCACACACAAGGGCGCAGCCACCGAGGCCGACACCGGTCCGGCCCAGCCCCCGCGCCTGCGCGAACTCTACAAGAGCACGGTCCGTGAGGCCGCGATGAAGGAGTTCGGCATCGACAACCCGATGGCGCTCCCCGAGGTCGACAAGGTCGTGATCAACGTCAACATGGGTCGCCACCTCGACGGCATCAAGTTGCCGGCCCACGTGCGAGCCCAGGTCCTCGAGACCCTCACGGTGATCTCGGGCCAGAAGCCCGTCGTCGTGAAGGCCAAGAAGTCCGTCGCGAACTTCAAGGTCCGCGAGGGCTCCGAGACCGCCGCGATGGTCACCCTCCGTCGCGATCGCATGTGGCACTTCCTCGACCGCTACATCAACCTCGCGGTGCCCCGCATCAAGGACTTCCGCGGCGTGCCGGACAAGGCCTTCGACAAGGGCGGCAACTACGCGATGGGCGTGACCGAGCAGGCGGTGTTCCCCGAGGTCGACATGGCCAAGGCGAACTTCACGCACGGCATGAACATCAACATCTGCTTCAAGAACTCCGACCCCAAGAAGAGCCGTTTCATCCTCGAGCAGCTCGGCATGCCCTTCCGCAAGCCCGACGAGCGGCGCTGAACCCGTACCTGACCCACTCTGACCCGAACGAACGACCGAAGGACACCAGATGGCCACCAAGGCGCAGATGATCAAGGCCAACAAGACCCCGAAGTTCTCGACGCGTCTCGTTCGACGCTGTCAGATCACCGGGCGTGCTCGTGGCGTCTACCGCAAGTTCCGCGTCAGCCGCATCATGCTCCGCAAGCTCGCCCTCGAGGGCAAGATCCCCGGCATGCGCAAGTCCAGCTGGTAATCCGCTTCTTCTCACGAAATCACCCCGCCCCGACGGCGCCCCACGAGGGCGAGCGAGGGGCGGCGCCCGACAGAGACTCCCCAAGGCACCCCCGGTCCAACGAACGACCGGCGACCCCAGGAAACGACCATGGCCCTGAGCGACCCCATCGCCGACATGCTCACGCGAATCCGCAACGGTCTGCGCGGACGCAAGAAGACCGTGATGTGCCTCAATTCCAAGGTGAATCGAGGGATCGCGGATGTCCTGCGCGACGAGGGCTATATCGAGGGCTACGAGGCCGTCGAGGACGCCACCGGGCAGGGCCAGATCCGCGTGAAGCTGAAGTACGGCCCCACCGGCGAGACGGTGCTGAACTCGCTCACCCGCGAGTCCAAGCCCGGTCGCCGCGTCTACAAGGGCGTCGACGACCTGCCCCGCCCGCTGCAGGGCCTGGGCATCTGCATCGTGAGCACCTCGCGCGGCGTGATGTCCGATCGCAAGTGCCGCCAGGAGCGCGTGGGCGGCGAGGTCCTCTGCGTCGTCCAGTAAGCGACCGTTTCACCCACAGCGAACCATCCGCCAGCACCGACCGAGTACGAGCGTCAGCAGGAGTTCCCAGTCATGTCCCGCATCGGCAAGAAGCCCGTCGCCATCCCGGCTGGTGTCAGCGTCAAGGTGCTGCCCGAGCGCAAGATCACCGTCGAGAGCTCCGGCAAGAAGCTCGAGATGACCCATCGCCCCGAGGTCTCCGTCGTCGTCGATGACGCCGCCAAGTCGGTGGTGATCGCGATCGACGAGAAGGACCACGACAACCGCGAGGTCCGCGCGTACTGGGGCTCGACCCGCGCGCACATCAACAACATGGTCGCCGGCGTGACGAAGGGCTACGAGAAGGTCCTCGAGGTCAACGGCGTCGGCTGGGGCGCGACGCTGGCCGGCAACAAGCTGAACCTGAAGCTTGGCTACGCGAACATCCTGACCAAGATGATCCCCGCCGGCGTGAACGTCGCGGTGGAGAAGAACCAGATCAAGATCTCGGGGCCGGACAAGCAGGCGGTCGGCCAGTTCGCCGCCGAGGTCCGCGCCCTGCGCAAGCCCGAGCCGTACAACGGCAAGGGCATCAAGTATCTCGAAGAGGTCATCAAGCGCAAGGAAGGCAAGGCCTTCGGCTCCTGATCCGGCCCGAATTGACGAGCGTCCTGCACGAAGCATCCCCCCGGGCGAGACACGCCCGACGCGACAGAGGTTGAGCGATGAACGCGAACAAGGCCAAGACACTCCGACGCACCCGCCGACGGATGGGCATGCGCAAGCGCATCCGCGGGACGCCCGACCGTCCCCGGCTGAGCGTGTTCAAGTCGCTCAACCACATCTACGTCCAGGTCATCGACGACCTGGCCGGCAAGACGCTGGCGGCGGCGTGCTCCGCCGACTTGGGCGAGGGCGCCAAGACCGGCAACATCGAGGCCTCCAAGGCGGTCGGCAAGATCGTCGCGGAGCGCGCGAAGGCCGCCGGGGTGACCTCGGTTGTCTTCGACCGCGGCGGGTTCAAGTATCACGGGCGCGTCAAGGCGCTCGCCGACGCGGCCCGCGAGGGCGGGCTCCAGTTCTGATCGAAGTCTCCCGCCCCCGGGCCTGACCGGGGGCGTCTCACAGTCCTGAACGATTCTCGAACGCATGCCCGGCGACCATCAGCCCGGGCGCAACCGACACAGGCGAAGTTATGGCCGAGCTGCTCGACGAAGCCTCTCATCTTGAAAGCACCACCATCAACGTGTCGCGCACCGCCGCGACCGTGAAGGGTGGTCGCCGATTCTCCTTCAACGCGCTGGTCGTCGTGGGCGATCGACGCGGGCGCGTTGGCTACGGCTACGGCAAGGCCAACGAGGTTCCCCCTGCGATCGAGAAGGCGCAGAAGGAAGCCAAGAAGGACATGCAGAAGGTCGAACTCTTCGGAGGCACGATCCCTCACCAGGTCCAGGGTCGCTTCGGCGCGTCGCAGGTCCGCCTGATCCCGGCGTCGCCGGGTACGGGCGTGGTCGCCGGCGCCGCCGTCCGCGCGGTCCTCGAGATGGTGGGCGTGACCGACTGCCTGACCAAGTCCTTCGGGTCGACCAACCCCCAGAACATCATCAAGGCCACCTTCGCGGCCCTCGAGCAGCTGCAGCCCAAGGAGGCCTTCGCGGCGCTCCGTGGCGTCGACATCGGCGACACCGAGGTCGAGCAGAAGGTCGAGAAGGGCAAGGCCTTCATGCGCACCTCGTCGTTCGGCACCGCTGAGAAGGCCAAGGCCCCGGTCAACACCGTCGGCCAGGACCGGCGCGGCGGGCCGGGCGGTCGCGGCGGTCGCGGCGGTCGACCGGGCGGGCCCGGCGGCGGTCGCGGCAGGCGACCCGAGGGCGACGGCGCCCCGGCCGGCGAGTCCGGCGGCGGCGACGCCCCGGCCGCGTCGAACTGACACTGATGACCGTTCGATTCACACACGCCGCGTCACTCGCGGCGTCTCCGTCTTTCACGCCTCGCGTCTAGCGGGGCGGACAACCAGCACGCACGGCCGATCGGGCGACACGAGCGCAAGCGAGTCCGACGCGGCACAAGCCGCCCCCCAGGGGCGGAGATGGTGAGATACGAGCCATGATGATCCACGAGATCACGGTTCTGGCCGGGAAGTACAAGTCTCGCAAGCGCGTGGGCCGCGGCCCCGGCTCGGGCACGGGCAAGACCTCGGGCAAGGGCCACAAGGGCGCCCAGTCGCGCACCGGCTTCTCCCGGCGCGCCGCGTCCGAGGGCGGCCAGATGCCCTACTTCCGGCGCATCCCCAAGCGCGGCTTCTCCAACGCCAACTATCGCACCGAGTTCTGGATCGTGAACCTGGGCGACATCGTGGGCCACCCCGACTTCGCGAAGGGCGGCGAGATCAACGCCGCGGCGCTGATCAAGGCGGGCCTGATCCGCGACGAGAAGCGTCCGCTCAAGATCCTGGGCGACCTCAAGAAGACCGAGAAGCTCGGCGTGAAGTTCAGCGTCAACGCGGAGCGCGTCTCCAAGTCGGCGCGCGAGCACATCGAGCAGGCCGGCGGGACCGTCACCGAGATCGGCACGCGTCGCGACCGCATCCGCGGCATCGACCGACAGTCCGACGACCTGACTCCCAAGAACCTGACCAAGAAACTCCGTCGAGGCAAGGCCAAGAAGAAGGGCGCGCCCGTCGCGGCCGCTGAATCGACCGAGGAATGATCGTCGGCTGAAGGACCCGGCCAAGCGTCGGTGGGCGTTGCCCCCCGGCGAACCACGAGCAGGAAGCCCCCGTCGTTATGCTGCAGGCGTTCGCCAACATCTTCAAGGTCCCCGACCTGCGCAACCGCATCCTCTTCACCCTGGGGATGATCGCGGTCTATCGCATCGGGTTCTGGATCCCAATCCCGGGCGTCGACCAGTCGGCGCTGGGAGAGTTCATCCAGGCCCAGCAGGAGGCCGGCGGCGCCGTCGGTCGCCTCGCGGCGTTCGTCGGCATCTTCTCGGGCGGGTCGTTCAGCCAGTCGACGATCTTCGGTCTGGGCGTGATGCCCTACATCACGGCGGCGATCATCCTGCAGCTCTTCGGCTCGGTGTCTCCGAAGATCAAGAAGCTGCAGCAGGAGGGGCCCTCGGGTCGTCAGAAGATCCTCGAGTGGACGCGATACCTGACCGTGGCGCTGTGCATCGTGCAGGCGATCGGCTGGCTCTCGTTCCTCACCTCGTCCGGGCAGGGCCTGGTCTACCTGGAGTGGGGCCGCAACCCGCTGTGGTGGGTCACGAGCGTGACGGCGATGACCGCCGGCACCGTGTTCCTGATGTGGCTGGGCGAGCAGATCGACAAGCACGGCATCGGCAACGGGATCTCGCTGATCATCACGGCGGGCATCCTCGCCGGCATGCCCAACGCGGTGCGCTGGGTCATCACGAACTTCGAGCCCCAGAACCCCGACAAGCTCGGGTGGATGGGCGTGTTCGCGCTGGCCGGCGGGTTCGTGTTCGTCGTGGCCGGGGCGATCCTGATCACGGTCGCGCAGCGGCGCATCCCGGTGCAGGCTGCCAAGCACACCCGAGGGCGCAAGGTGTTCGGCGGGCAGCGCTCGTACCTTCCCCTGAAGATCAACCACGGCGGCGTGATGCCCCTGATCTTCGCGACATCGCTGATGATTTTCCCGTCGGTCGCGTTCGGCTATCTGTCCGAGAGCGCCCGCCAGATGCAGTCGCCGATGTGGTGGCAGGACACGGCCCGGTTCCTGGCCCGCAACTTCCAGATGGGCGAGTACCCCTACGTGGTGGTCGAGGTCGCGCTGATCTTCTTCTTCTCGTACTTCTGGACGACCGTCCAGTTCAACCCCGAGGACATGTCGAAGCAGCTGCGCGACAGCGGGACCTTCATCCCGGGCATCCGCCCCGGGCCCAGGACCGCGGAGTACCTCGAGACCGTGATGGAGCGCGTGACCTATGTCGGCGCGGCGTTCCTCTCGGTGATCGCGGTGATCCCGATCATGGTGATGACCTCGCTCAAGGTGCCGTTCTTCGTGGCGGCGTTCCTGGGCGGGACGGGCCTGCTGATCGTGGTCGCGGTCGGTCTGGACCTGATCCAGCGGATCGAGGCGAACCTGATGATGCGGAACTACTCGGGGTTCCTGGGCGGCGACGACGGGAAGGGCCCGAAGGTCCGGGGGGCACGGTTCGGGTGAATGACGAAAGGTCCGTGAGGTTTCCGGGGGCGGGTTGACCGCCCGTCGGGGAACCCGGGCCTACACTTGCGGGTTCGCGCGGGCGGGGTCGGCTTGGAAGCCGCTCCCGCCACACCCTCGGGCCAGGGCGGGCCGGGGCCGACGCGGATCAGAGACTGGAACGAACGAAAGGGAACGCCCGTCGCGGTTGGTCCGCGTCGAGGCACTGGACGACATGCCGAAGCAGGACGACAAACTCACGCTCGAAGCCGAAGTGGTGGAAGCGCTCCCGAACGCGATGTTCAAGGTGCGACTCCCCAACGAGGTTGAGGTGCTGGCCTACGTATCCGGGAAGATGCGCCAGCACTACATCCGAATCCTCCCCGGGGATCGGGTGACGGTCGAGCTGAGCCCCTATGACCTGACGAAGGCGCGCATCACCTACCGACACTGATCCGAATCGAGAGACAGAGCCATGAAAGTCAAGTCAAGCGTCAAGCAGATCTGTGGTTCGTGCAAGGTCGTGCGCCGCAAGGGCAAGGTCCGCGTGATCTGCTCGGCTGATCCGAAGCACAAGCAGGTCCAGGGCTGATCCCTCACACGACTCACTGAAGCACGAAACCGCTGGAGCAGCGACATGCCCCGTATCGCCGGTGTTGACATCCCCGATCGCAAGCAGGTGCGTTACAGCCTGCGCTACATCCACGGCATCGGTCCCAAGATCGCCGACGACATCCTCGCGGCGCTCGAGATCGATCCGACCACCAAGGCCGGCGACCTCACCGAGCAGCAGGTGTCGTCGATCGCGAACCTCATCGACCAGGAGTTCCTGGTGGAGGGCGGTCTGCGTCGCCAGGTGTCGCAGAACATCCAGCGTCTCAAGGAAATCCGCTCGTACCGCGGCGATCGTCATCGTCGCGGGCTTCCCTGCCGCGGGCAGCGCACCAAGACCAACGCGCGTACGCGCAAGGGCAAGCGCAAGACCGTCGCGGGCAAGAAGGGCGTCAAGGCCAAGTAAGTAAGCACCCCGGTCGCGAGGGTTCTCCTCGCGGCCTGATCGACCGACGAACCGTCAGGACCAGCTACCGATGGCGAAGAAGACCAAGAAAGTCCGTCGCAACGTGGTGCGCGGCATCGCCTTTGTGAAGGCGACCTTCAACAACACGATCGTGACCATCACCGACACCAACGGCGAGGCGCTCGCGTGGGACTCGGCCGGCACGATCGGCTTCAAGGGCGCTCGCAAGAGCACCCCCTTCGCCGCGACCCGCGCCGCGGAGACCGTCGCGGGCAAGGTCCGCAAGATGGGCATGATGGAGGTCGAGGTTCGGATCAAGGGCGCCGGCTCCGGTCGCGAGGCCGCGGTCAACGGCCTGGCCGGCTCGGGCCTGAAGGTGACGGCGATGGAGGACCACACGCCGGTCCCCCACAACGGATGCCGCCCGCGCAAGAAGCGCCGCGTGTAATCGACAGTCATTTCCCCGACGCGTCGCGTTCAGCGCGGCGCGTCGGCTTCGTTTCGATCGTTTCATTCCCTCCGGAACAGAAGGGGCCCGTCGGCGAGTCGGCCGAGGGCGGGACCCCGTGAATCCGCAGGGTTGTGTCTCAGGGACCGATGGCGGTCCCCACACCTCGCCGACACCGACGGAGTTTCCCCATGCGCGTTCGCTGGCGCGGCCTCGAGCTTCCCTCTCGCGTCTCCAAGGATTCGAAGCTGGACCACCCGAACTTCGGGCGGTTTGTCATTGAGCCCTTCGAGCGCGGCTTCGGCACGACCATCGGCAACTCGCTCCGGCGCATCCTGCTGTCGAGCATCGAGGGCGCGGCGATCACCTCCGTCAAGATCCGCGGCGCGGAGCACGAGTTCTCGTCGATCCGGGGCGTCACCGAGGATGTCACCGACATCATCCTGAACGTCAAGGACCTGGTCGTCGCCCTCGAGAGCGACGAGCCCAAGACGATGAAGCTCGCCGCGACCGGCCCGGGCGAGGTCACTGCCGACCTGATCGAGGCCGACACCTCGATCACGATCCTGAACAAGGACCACGTGATCGCGACGCTGACCGACGAGGTGGACTTCGAGATGGAGTTCACCGTGCAGAACGGTCGCGGGTATGTCCCGGCGTCCGAGCAGTACGCGAAGCAGGAGGAGCAGGAGATCGGGCGCATCCCGCTCGACGCGATCTACTCCCCGGTGCAGCGCGTTCGGTTCAAGGTCGAGGACACGCGCGTCGGGCAGCGCACGAACTACGACAAGCTGGTCCTGGACATCTGGACCAACGGCACGATCACGCCCGAGATGGCGCTGGTCGAGGCGGCGAAGATCCTTCGCAAGCACCTCAACCCGTTCGTGCAGTACTTCGACCTGGGCGACCAGCGCGTCTCGCACGAGGCCGCCGCCGCCGCCGCGGTCGACGAGGAACTGATCCGCAAGCTGATGATGCCCGTCGCGGACCTGGACCTCTCGGTGCGCGCGAGCAACTGCCTCGAGTCGGCGAAGATCAACACGGTCGGAGAGCTGGTCACCAAGACCGAGGCGGAGCTGCTGAAGGTCCGCTCGTTCGGCAAGACCTCGCTTCGCGAGGTGAAGCGCAAGCTCGCCGACCTGAACATGGACCTGGGTATGGAACTCCCCGAGGGCGTCGTGGTCGGTTCGGGCGCGTAAAGCCCGTTCGTCGCTCGACGGACAGAGACGAGATCGAACGAAGCACATCCCGCGGCGAACACACACCACGCCGCGTCAGTTCACGAAGGATCGAGCCATGCGTCACCGCAAAGCGGGCTACAAACTCAACCGCACCGCCGCCCACCGTCAGGCCATGCTCCGCAACATGGCCGCCGGCCTGTTCGAGCACGGGCAGATCACCACGACCATCCCCAAGGCGAAGGCCGTCCAGCCCTTCGTCGAGAAGATGATCACCCTCGCGAAGCGCGGCGACATCCACGCGCGCCGGCTCATCACCGCGAAGCTCGGGCACGATCGCATCATGGCGGACAACGAGGACAACCTCGTGCGCAACCGCTACGGCGAGCTGAAGAAGGGCCCCAAGCTCGTCAAGCACATCGTCGACGAGGTCGCGCCGAAGTTCGCGAACCGCGCCGGCGGCTACACCCGCATCGTCAAGCTGGGCGTCAACCGCGTCGGCGACCAGGCCGAGCTGTGCGTCATCCAGCTCGTTGGCAACGAGGACGGCCCCGAGATCGGCGGCAACCCCAGCACCCGTCGTCGCAAGGCCGACCGTCGCGCCGCCTACGCCGCCAAGATGCGCAAGCAGATGGGCGAGAAGAAGCCCGCCGACGCCGCCGCGTAAGCACGCAGCGCACAACTCACGCATTCACAAGGGCTCGCGAGCGATCGCGGGCCCTTGTTCGTTGGTCGGCGCGTCGGGCAAAGCCGATAAACGCCGTCCGGCTCTCCCTTGATAAGGTGGCTTCTTTATCGAAATTCCGCATCTGTTCGGCGCGGGAGGTGCGAAACTCGGTGTGGAGCGACGGTCCGGAAACGGAACTGTCGCTCGCGCGCCGCCGAGCGTCCAGCGGAGCGCGCGCGTCAGGCAAGGCGAGGAGGCGACGCCGGCATTCCCCGGCGTCGCGAGGAACCCCCCGGCGCCGCTGTGCGCCGCTTTGTGTACGGGAGATCCAAGATGAAGAGAGTATTTGTTTCCTCGACCCTTCTGCTCGCGATGGTCGCGGGCGCATCGAGCGCGGCGAACCTGCGCGTGGTCCACGGCTCGCCGGACGCGCCGGCGGTCGACATCCTCGTGAACGGCGCGACAGGCCCTGCGCCGCTCACGAACTTCTCGTTCGGCGACATCACGCCCTACGTCAGCATCCCGGCCGGTGTCTACGACATCGGCGTCGCGCCCACCGGCACGACGAACTCGGTGTTCGACCTCAACGGTTTCGCGATCCCGGCGGCGGGCGACTTCACGGTCGTCGCGCTCAACCGGCTCGCGAACTTTGATGTGCAGCTCCTCACCGATGACAACACCCTCGACCCCAACAACGCGCGCGTGCGCTTCTTCCACGGCGCGCTGGACGCCCCCGAGGTCGACATCGTGGCCGTCGACTCCGGCGGCAACGCGATCGCGACCCTCGCGACGCTGAACTACCGCGATGTCAGCGGCTACGCGTCGGTCGCGGCGGGCGTGTACGACATCGAGGTGCGCCTCGCCGGCACGACGACGACGGTGCTCGCGATCAACGACCTGGCGCTCAACGCGAACACGGTGTACTCCGCGTTCGCGCTCGGCCTCGTCAATCCCGGCTCGACGGAGCCCGGGTTCGGCGTGTTCCTGAGCGTCGACGCGGTGCCCGCGCCCGGCGCGGGCGTGCTGTTCGGCGCCGCGTCGCTGCTGGCCCTCAGGCGCCGGCGAGTCGGCTGACCGTCCCTGTCAGGCCGACACCTGTCCATTCCCTGGAAGACCCTCGCCGACGCCTGCACTTTGACCCGGACCCCCGCGACGGAAGCCGCGGGGGTCTGTTTCGTTCACGACCAGTCGTTGGCGAGCACGACGCGATAGCGCGCCTTGCCCTCGCGCAGGTGGGTCATCGCGTCGTTGATTTTGGAGAAGGGGAAGGTCTCGGTCACCGGCTCGATCGAGTGGCGGGCGCAGAAGTCGAGCATGTCGGCGATCGTCGCCGGGGCGCCGACCGGCGAGCCCGAGATGGAGCGCTGCGCCATGATGAGTCCGAACGCGTTCACGGGGATAGGCTCGAGCACCGCGCCCACGACGTGCAGGCGTCCCCGGGGCGAAAGCGCGTTGATGTACGCCTCCCAGTCGAGCGGGACATTCACGGTGCTCATGATGAAATCGAACGAGCCGGCGACCTTGTCGAGCTGCGCGCGGTCGCGCGTGTTCACGACGCGGTGCGCGCCGAGCCCCTTCGCCTCGGCGGTCTTGGCGTCGCTGGTGGTGAAGGCGGTGACCTCGCAGCCCCACTTGTTGAGGAAGCGCAGCGCCAGGTGCCCGAGCCCGCCGATGCCCACGACGCCCACGCGATGGGTCGGCTTGACGCCGAACTGGACGATCGGGTTGAAGACGGTGATCCCGCCGCAGAAGAGGGGCCCGGCGCTCCCGGGGTTCACACCCTCGGGGATCTTGACGGCGAACGACGCCTGAGCGCGCACGCGTTCGGCGAACCCGCCGTGGCGCTGCACGATGGTGCCCTCGCCCTTGGCGCAGAGGTTGTGGTCGCCCGACATGCACTGGCGACAGGTGGAGCACGAACGCGAGTGCCAGCCCAGGCCGACGCGATCGCCCTTCCGGAGGTGCGTGACGAGGTCGCCCGTGGCGACGACCTTGCCGACGACCTCGTGCCCTGCGACGAGGGGGTAGGCGCTCATGCCCCACTCGTTGTCGAGCATGGAGATGTCGGAGTGGCAGATGCCGCAGGTTTCGACCGCGATCTCGACCTCGTCGTGCCCGAGCGGTCCGAACTCGAACTCGAAGGGCTGGAGGGGGGCGCCGGGTTTCATGGAGGCGAAGGCACGGGGCATGGGGTGGGGCTCCTCGTTGGGCGGGCTCGTCAACGAGGGTACGCTGGCGCGACCCGGGGAGGGGGGACGCCTGCGGACCTTCGTGTGTCTTTCACCGGGCGGCCCCTACACTGTCGCCCCATGCTTGAAACCCTGAACACGATCGAACGGGAGGGGCTCGCGTCCCTCGCCAGCGCGCACGATGCGGAGGCGCTGGAGAAGTGGCGCATCGAGTTCCTCGGGACGAAGGGGCGGGTCAAGCTGGCCGCCGGCGGGCTGAAGGACGTGCCCCCCGGCGAGAAGCCGGCGGTTGGCAAGCGCCTCAACGAGGTGACGAAGGCGCTGCAGGAAGCGTTCGACGCGAAGAAGGGCGGCGTCGGTGAAGCGAAGAAGCCGAGCGGCCCGCTGCTGGACCTGACCGAGCCGGGCGTCGCGCCGGGCGTGGGTCGCCGGCACATCCTGACGCGCACGATCGAGGACCTGTGCGACGTGTTCGGGCGGATGGGGTTCGAGGTCGCTGAGGGGTTCGAGCTCGAGGACGACGACCACAACTTCGCGAAGCTGAACATCCCGGCGGACCACCCGGCGCGCGACCCGATCGATAACTTCTATGTGGACGATCCGCGCACGACCGAGGGTCCGCGGATGCTGCGCTCGCAGACGAGCACCGTGCAGATCCGCGTGATGGAGTCGGTGAAGCCCCCGATCAAGATCGTCGCGCCGGGGCGCGTGTACCGGCCCGACACGGTCGACGCGACGCACTCGTTCATGTTCCACCAGATCGAAGGGCTGTACGTCGACCGGAAGGTGACGCTGGCGGACCTGAAGACCACGCTCTTCCAGTTCGCCCGCTCGTACTTCGGCGAGGACGCCGAGATCCGGCTCGTGCCCTCGTACTTCCCCTTCACCGAGCCCAGCGCCGAGTTCTATATGAAGATCCGGCTGCGCCCCGACGAGCCGGCCCGGTGGATCGAGCTGGGGGGCTGCGGCATGGTCGACCCGGCGGTCTTTGAGTTGGTGGGGTACGACCCCGAGGAATGGACCGGCTTCGCGTTCGGCTTCGGGATCGAACGCATCGCGATGGGCAAGTACGGCATCCCCGATATCCGGCTGCTGTATGAGAATGACCTGCGGTTCCTGAAGCAGATCTGAAACTCGGAGGGAGCAGGGAGCAGGGAGCAGGGAGCAGGGAGCAGGGAGCAGGGAGCAGGGAGCAGGGGGCGGAGCCGGAGAAATCGGGCGCCGCCAAATCGGATATGGTGGTGCGAAGTCCGGTCGGGCTGTTGCGCACCAGGAAGCCAGGAAGAAGGAGAACCGGGAATGAGCAACGATTTCAGCGGGATGTCTGCGCCGATGGACGCTGGCGATGACTTTCGTGAGCCCCCGAAGTGGCCCAAGGTCGTCGGGATTCTGAGCATCGTGTTCGGCGCCCTGAACCTCGTGTGCAACGGCATCGGCTCGGTGTTCGCGTTCTTCACGCCGACACTCATGAAGTCGGCCGAGGCCCAATCCCCCGGGGGCTTTCCGGCGTCGATGACGACCTTCAACCCGCTCTTGGCTGGGCTGATGGTCGTGAGTCTGTGCTTCGGCGTGCTGCTGCTGCTCGCCGGCATCATGACGCTGAACCGACGCGCCGTGGGGCGCCCGATGCACATCGTCTACTCGCTCGGCGCGATCGTGATGCTGGTTGTGGGGATCATGTTCCAGCTCCAGCAGATCGACGACATCGCGGCGTGGGTCCGCGACAACCCGGACGCCGCGTTCGCGCAGCAGTGGTCGCCCATGACCACCTATGTCTCGATGGCGATCGGGATCGTGATCGGCGGCGCCTACCCGATCTTCTGCCTCGTGTGGTTCGGCGCGCTGGGCAAGCGCCCCGAGATCGACGCGCCCGAGGTGCTGTGATCCGCGTCAGCTGATGTCGCGGTTCTGGAAGAGCAGGACCGACAGGGCGAGCAGGGCCATGACATGGCTCAGGGCATAGCCGGTCGCGAGCGCGAGGTATCGCGCCGTGATGGGGTGGTTCTGCGTCACCGCGTCGACGAGCCAGAAGAACTGGATGTTCGGGATGACGGACCAGGCGATCCGCGAGGGCCAGCTGACCTTCGTCGGGCGGGTGAAGACATAGTCGTCGGGCTGGGGGGCGCGCCGGACGTCGAGGCCTCCGACATTGACGACCGTGATGTCGCGATAGTCTCGGACGGACTCGATGGCGAGGGCCGGGCCGGTCTCGGGGTCGCGGACCTGGTTCTCGTTGGCGAGGTCGCCGGCGAAGGGGCGGAAGCGCGGGACCGCCATCTCGATGCCGCCGGGGTCGGCGCCGTAGTACAGGGGCCCGTTGCGCGCGAGGGTGACGCCGGGCTCGGCGGCGAGGGAGATCCTCCAGCGGTCGCGCGCGTCGGAGAAGTCACGGTTGGCGTCGGCGAGCGGCTCGACCTCGACGATGCGGCCCACGACAGGGTTGTCGAAGGCGCGCCGGCCCACGAGGTGGTTGCTCAGCAGACTGAACAGGAACACGCCCAGGCAGACGACGATCGTCATGACCTGCCCGAGCCGGGTGCTGGCGGCGACGGCGACGGCGGTCAGCACGAGCATCGACAGCAGCACGGCGAAGGAGGCGATGGTGATCTGGGGCTTGAAATCCTCGCGCAGGGCGTGGGGCTGCCAGTGCACATCCACCGAGAGCGCGATCAGGTACGCGATCAGCAGCAGGGGGAGCATCAGCAGGCAGGCGGTCGAGGAGAACACCCACCCGTAGAAGTAGTTGCCCCAGACCGCGACGCCGATGGACAGGCCGACGGCCGAGAGGACCAGGACGATCGCCGGGACGTTCAGGTCGTCGTAGGTGGCGCTCATGACCCCTCGCTCGATCGCGAAGAGGAAGAACAGGAGCATGAGCACCGTCCCGACGACGATCGCGCCGGCGATGCCGAGGTACTTGCCCAGCACGAAGACCGGGCGCCCGACGGGCTTGCTGATGACGGTGAGGGCGGTCTTGTCCTCGATCTCGCGCGAGACGACGGAGGTCGCGAGGAAGGCGGCCAGCAGGGTAGCGCAGACCAGGACGGTCGAGAGCCCGACATCGAGGAGCATCTTGTTGTCGCCCGAGACCTCGGCGCTGTCGGAGAAGCCCATGGAATAGGCGGAGAAGAAGTTGTTGCCGGCCTGGAAGACGGCGCAGGCGAGCACGAGGATAAAGAAGACCGGCTGGCGGATGCTCTCGACCAGCGTGTTCCGCGCGATGGCGAGGATCTGTCCGAACATGGGTGGGGGGACGCCTGAGAGGAAGGGGGGCGCGATCGCGGGCGAGGGGCCCTCGGGAGGGGAGCCGGCGCGCCCCGGGAACCGGGCCGTCGCCGGACGAGAACATAGAGCCCGGTCGTTCGTACATCAATGATCGGTTTCCGGTTCGGTGGACAGGCGGGCACTGGCGCCTGACAATCCGTTCCCTCGAATGGAGACCGGGGTACGCTCGGGGTCGGACGCGGCGCGGCGTCCCCCTCTCCCCCGATCGAGACACCGGACAGCGATCGGGCCTCCCCCTCGCAGGGAGCGTCCCGAGCACGACGACGACCCCCGGACGGCAGAGTCAGCGCCGCCCGACGCCCTCACGACTCGGCACAGCACAACGCAGAAGCACGCATGCGAAACGACCATCTGACCTATCGCCGGGCCACCTCGATCAGCGTCATCGGGCTGATGATCCAGCTCGCGCTGGGCCTGGCGATCCTGCTGTACGCGCTGTTCGGACGAGACACCGCGGCGCTGACCGGGGCGATCTACATCCTGCTCGGCTCGCTGGTGTGGCTGGGGCTGGCGCTGGTGTTCCACCAGCACACCCTCGAGCGACTCGAGTCGATGGAGGCGGAGGCGCTCGAGGCGTCGGGCGCGTTCGACTCGTCGGTCTTCGAGGGTGCACGCGAGGAGATGCGCGTCGCCGCCCGCCGGCTCGACTGGATGCACCGCCTGCTGATGCCCTTGATCAGTCTGGCGTACGCCGGCTCGCTGATCTCGATCGGCGTGGTCCGTTTCCTGAGCGAGCGGGCGATGCTCGACCCCGACGCCCAGATCGGCTCGACCCTCACCGGGTGGGCGATCGCGCTGGGCGTGGGCGTCGCGGCGGCGGGCTTCGTCTTTGCGCGGTTCGTCGCCGGCATGGCCAAGCAGCCGGTGTGGTCGAACCTGCGCGGCGGTGCGGCGGTGTCGGTCGGCGCGTCGCTGGTGGGCCTCATGCTCGCCATCGCGCACTTCCTCGACTTCCTCGACGCCCCGGTCGCGCTGCGCTGGATGCACGTGGTCCTGCCCGTCGCGATGACCGTGCTGGGCGTCGAGATCGTCCTCAACTTCATCCTGAACCTCTATCGCCCCCGGCGCAAGGGCGAGGCGCCCAAGCCGGCGTTCGAGTCGCGCATCCTGAGCTTCCTGGCGGCGCCCGACCGGCTCGCCGAGAGCGTGGGCGGCGCGATCTCGTACCAGTTCGGGTTCGATGTCACGGACAGCTGGTTCTACCGGCTCCTCAGCCGCACGCTCGGGCTGCTGTTCATCAGCGGCGGCGTGGTGCTGTGGGCGCTGTCGTCGATCGCGATCGTGCAGCCCAACGAGCAGGCGCTCGTGCTGCGCTTCGGCTCGCTCCAGCGCGAGGTGGGGCCCGGCGCGCACTTCAAGTACCCCTGGCCCGTCGAGACGGTCGAGACCTATTCCGCGACCTCGGTCAACCAGCTCCACGTCGGCGCCCACACGCCCGAGGGGACCGAGCCGATCCTCTGGACCAACGACCACCTGGGCTCGGGCCAGCGCGAGCAGTTCATGATCGTGCAGCCGACCCGCCAGGCCGGCGACGCGCTGGGCCCGCGCGACCTGTCGCTGCTCGCGGTCGAGGCGCCGGTGCACTTCACCGTCCGCGATCTCACGAAGTTCGACGCCTTCGCCGAGCCGGGGTCGCGCCAGCGCCTGCTTCGCTCGATCGCGGAGCGCGAGGTCATGGAGTTCCTCGGCTCGCGCTCGATCGACGAGATCCTGGGCGCCGGGCGCGGCCCGCTGTCCGACGAGCTTCGCGCGAGGATCCAGGAGGCGTTCACCCGCGCCGACACGGGCGTGGAGGTGCTGTTCGCCGGCATCGTCGCCGCCCACCCGCCCCAGGCCAGCGACGTGGCGCTGGCGTACCAGCGCGTCACGGCCAGCGAGCAGCGCCGCGAGCGCGCGATCGAAGACGCGCGTTCCTCGCGCATCGAGACGCTGACGCAGGTCGTCGCGTCGGTGGAGCGGTCGGAATCGATCGTGCGTGAGCTGGACGTGCTGGAGGCGATGCAGCGGCGCGGCGCGACGCAGGACGAGATCACCGAGCAGGAGATCCGCATCGAGACGCTGCTGCGCGCCGCCGGGGGCGAGGCGGCGCAGCTGATCCTCCAGGCGCGGGCCGATCGCTGGCGCCTGCACATGAACGAGCGAGGGCGCGTCGCGCGCCAGGGCGGTCGGGTCGCGCTGTTCCGCGCGTCGCCCGAGGTGTACCTCGCGATGCAGTGGTTCGAGGCCATCCGGGAGATGACCACGAACGCCCGTGTCTATGTCACGACCTTTGATGACGGTCGCGTGCGCGTCAATGTTGAAGACGAGGCCGCGATCGGCGGCGCCCCGAGCGTCCCGACGACCCCGAGAGAGTAACCAGGAGTCCGCCTGCCGTGCGATCCACCTTTCTGCTGACGCTCACCGGCCTGATCGTGCTGGGTTTCGTGCTGTTCATGGTCACCTTCTCGGTGCGGTTCACCGAGGCCGCGGTCGTCACGACCTTCGGGAAGGCGAACGAGAACGCCGTCAAGAACCGCGACGGCGACGAGGCCGGCCTCTACTTCAAGTGGCCCTACCCGGTGCAGAGCGTGACCAAGTACGACCGGCGCGTGCGCCTGCTCGAGTCTCGCAGCGAGACGCAGCAGACCGCCGACGACCGCCCGATCATCGTCGAGGCGTTCCTCACCTGGCGCGTCACCGACCCGCTGGTGTTCTACCAGCGCTTCAGCAACGCCGGCCCCGAGGCGCGTGACCACTACACCGCCGCCCAGCGCAGTCTCGACACGCTGTTGCGCAGCGCGATGGCCGAGGTCTCGCGCTTCCGCATGAGCGAGCTCTTCTCACCCACGCCCGGCGGCTCGCGCCTGGGCGAGCTCGAGAGCGCGGTCCTCGATCGCATCCGTCGCGGCGACGCGAACCAGGGCGCCGACGGTCGCATGGGCGACTACGGCGTGCAGGTCGAGCTCGTGGGCATCCGGCGCATCGTGCTGCCGGAAGAGACGACGCGCGATGTTTATGACCGCATGAAGGCCACGCGAGACAAGCTCGCCGCCGAAGCGCGCGCCCAGGGCGACGCGATCGCCAGCACCATCCGCAACGAGGCGGAGAGCCAGGCGGACCGCATCCTCGCGTTCGCGCGCCGTCTGGCGGCGGAGATCCGCAACCAGGGCGACCTCGAGGCCGCCCGCTGGCTCGAGCAGCTCGACGAGGCCCCCGAGCTCGCGGTGTTCCTCCAGAACATCGAGCTGATCCGCGAGGGCTTCGGCAAGCAGGTCACCCTCGTGGTGCCGACCAGCTTGCCGGGCATGCAGCTGCTCGACCCGCGCAACCTGATGGACGCGGCGACGGGTCGCCTGCCGGGCATCACCGGCGAATCGCGCACGCCCGCTCCGGCGCAGCCCGCGCCGCGACGCTCGGAGGGCATGCCGCGATGAGCGAGCGCGACCCGCAGATCGAGGGGCTGGGCGAGTTCGAGGGCGAAGCGCCCCCGGAGCAGCCCCGGCGCGCCGCGAGCGCGACCTTCACGCAGCAGCGCGAGGATCGCTCCTCGGGCGTCTCGCTCGACCCGGCGCAGCAGTCGCTCGCCGAGGCGCTGCGCATCACCTTCTTCATCCTCCAGCTCGGCATGCTCGCCCTGATCGGGCTCTTCCTGCTCAGCGGCGCCAAGCAGATCAAGGAGGCCGAGCGCGGCGTCCGCCTGACCTTCGGCAAGGTCGTCGAGCAGGACGTGCCCCCGGGTCTGCACCTGGGCTGGCCCTACCCCATCGGCGAGTTCGTCACCGTGCAGACGGGCCAGCAGTCGCTGCGCCTCGACGATTCGTTCTTCCCCATGCTCAACTCTGGCCAGCGTTCTCGTTCGCTCGATGAGCTGGGCGCCGTCGCTCGCTTCGGGCTCGTTCCGGGGACCGACGGGTCGCTGCTGACCGCCGACGGGAACATCGTGCACCTCCGCCCGACGGCGGTGTACCGGCGCCAGAGCCCCGGCGATTTCGTGCGCAACATGCTGCCGGGTTCGGAGGAGTCGATCGTGCGGGCCGCGATCGAACGCGCCGTG
This sequence comes from Phycisphaeraceae bacterium, assembly GCA_019636675.1. NCBI lineage: Bacteria > Pseudomonadati > Planctomycetota > Phycisphaerae > Phycisphaerales > Phycisphaeraceae > Phycisphaeraceae bacterium. The sequence goes on along the minus strand of JAHBXC010000001.1, from coordinate 1,101,887 downwards.
ACGCAGACCCTCGCGACGCTGACGCTCGAGCAGGTGCTCAAGCAGGGCGTGGGCAACGCGGCGGCGGGCGAGGGCGTGAGCGTGGACGCCGAGGCTGGCCCGCAGAGCTCCATCGCGGCGCGCGTGCGCCGACTGGCGCAGGAGATGCTCGACGCGCAGGGCTCTGGGATCGTGCTCGAAGAGGTCGCGCTGCGCGACATCACCCCGCCCCTGTCGCTGCGTTCGAGCTTCGCCGAGGTGCAGTCGGCGCAGTCGCAGGCCGAGCAGCGCCGTGAGCAGGCTGACCGCGAGCGCCGCGAGCGTCTGAGCCAGGTCGCCGGGCAGGCGGCGGAGCTGATCCTCGCGCGGATCGACGCGTACGAGCAGGCGCTCGAGCTGCAGGACGAGAACGCGGAGGACATCCTCGCGCAGATCGACCTGCTGCTGCTGGGCGAGCCCGTGGAGATCGACGGGCAGACGCGCCGCGCGATGGTGTCGGGCGAGACGACGAACCTTCTCAACGGGGCGCGCCGGTATCGCACCGAGATCGAGTCTCGCTACCGCTCGTTCGCGCAGACCTTCGCCGTCAAGCTCGAGCAGTACCGCACCAACCCTGGCCTGCTCGTGACGCGCGAGTGGACCGAGGCGCTGACGAGCTTCTTCGCGCGCCAGAGCGTGGAGACGAACTTCCTCCCGGCCGGGATGCTTCCCGAGCTCCTGATTAACCGCGACCCCGACGTCGCGCGCGAGCGCGATCGCATCCGCAACGAGCAGCAGTTGCTGCGCACGCTCGACCAGCGCGAGATCGCCCGGCGCGCCGCGGAACTGGAGCGCAGGCGCCGACAGATCGCCGAGGAGGGCCGGTGAGCGCCGCGTCGACCTCCAGCAGGCCTCTGGTCTTCCCTCGCGCCGGTTCCGGCGCGGCGGCCGGGCAGTCGGTGATCGCCTGCCAGCAGCTCTCGAAGGTCTTCAAGGACTTCTGGATGCGCTCTCGCGTGCGCGCCGTCGACCGGCTGGACCTCGACGTGCAGCGAGGCGAGATCTTCGGCCTGCTCGGCCCCAACGGGTCGGGCAAGAGCACCACGATCAAGATCGTGCTGGGGCTGCTCCACAAGAGCTCCGGGCGCGTCGCGGTGTTCGGCAAACTGCCCACGGATGTCTCGATCAAGAAGCGCATCGGGTACCTGCCCGAAGAGACGCACCTCTACCCCTTCCTGAACTCGCGCGAGACGCTCGATTACTACGCCAAACTCTTCGAGCTCGACTACAAGACCCGTCGGAAGCGCATCGACGAGCTGATCGACATGGTCGGGCTCGGCGCTGCCCAGCACCGCCCGGTTCGCGAGTACTCCAAGGGCATGGCCCGGCGCATCGGGCTCGCGCAGGCGCTCATCAACGACCCAGAACTGTTGATCCTCGACGAGCCCACCAGCGGGCTCGACCCGATCGGTTCGCGACAGGTCAAGGACCTCATCCTCGAGCTGGGGCGGCGAGGCAAGACCGTGCTGCTCTCCAGCCACCTCCTGGGCGATGTCGAGGACTGCGTCGACCGTCTCGTGATCCTCTACGGCGGCAAGAAGCGCGCCGAGGGCACGCCCGACGAGTTGCTCGAGTCGCGCGAGCGCACCGTCATCGAGTCCGAATCGCTCGACGACGCGACCATCGCCGAGCTCGACCGCATCATCCACGCGCGCACCGGGCGCGCGATCGAACGCGTCGGCAAGCCGCGTCAGCGCCTCGAGGACCTGTTCCTCGACATCGTCGATCGCGCGCGCCGGGAGCGCGTCGAGACGGGCGGCGCGCAGTCGGGGGGCGCCACGGCGTCGTTCCTGCGCGCCGACGAGGGCGAGGGCGACGACCTGATCGGCCGGCTCGTCGAGGGCGAGCCGCCCCCGGCCCCGGCCCCCGCCCCCGGCCCCGGCCCCGGCTCGGCCCCCCAAGGGGCGCACGAGAAGGCGCCGGAACGTACCGCCCAGTCCGAGCGCGACGACGTGCTTGGCGAACTGCTCGCCGACGCGCCGAAGGCGCCAGAGAAGCGCCCGGCGTCCGAGCAGGCGCGCGACCCGAAGAAGAACGCGCCCCCAGCGGACGTGGACCGGTCGGTGATCGATTCGCTGCTCGACGATGACGCTTCGGGCGGGGGCACGCGGTGATCCCACGGGTGCGCGAGTGGCTGCGCGTGTGCGCGCGCGTGCAGGGGACGACTCGCTTCAAGACGGTCGCGAGCGCTGTCATCGTCGTGCTGGCGCTGCTCGCGCTGGGCGGGTGGCTGGTGCTCGCCAACGCGCCGGACACGGCGGAGGTCGCGCGACAGGCCGCCGCCGAGGCGACTGCCGCTGACGCCGGGGCGACGGCGCCCCGCGCCGCGACCGGCGCGACGGCGGTGCGCGGGCTGCTGGGCGCGACGAGCCCTGTCTACGCGGTGAGTATCGGCATCCTGGCGGTCGCCGGGGTGCTGCTGGTCGTGACCTGGCTGGGCGTGCTGCTGACGTATGTCGGTCTGGGGCTGGTCGCGCTGGTCGTGGTGGCGCCGCTGTGGGCCGGGGAGTCGACGCGAGGCGCGGCGCTGGTGATCGGCGGCGCAGTCGCGCTGTCCGGCTCGTTCACGGCGCTCCTGCAGGGCGTGCGCGCGCTGCTGGGCTATCGAACCCCTGTTTTCGCCGTGGCGCAGACCGTGCTGGCGGAAGCGGTCCGGATGAAGATCAGCGTGGTCTTCATCGTGATGCTCGTGTTCCTGCTCGCGGCGCTGCCGGCGTATCTGGACCCGGGGCGCCCCTTGCGGTTCCGCGTGCAGACCTTCCTGCAGTGGGGCACGGCCGGGGCGTACTGGCTCATGCTGATGCTCACGCTGTTCTTCTCGATCGCGACCGTCGCGTTCGAGCAGCGCGACAAGGTCATCTGGCAGACGATGACCAAGCCCGTGCGACCCATCGAGTACATCCTCGGGAAGTGGCTGGGCGTGGTCTCGCTCAACGCGGCCCTCATGCTCGCGACGGCGTCGGGCGTGTTCCTGTTCACCGAGTACCTGCGCAACCAGCCCGCCCAGGGCGAGATCCGCGCGTACGTCGCTCGCCAGGGCGAGGGCCCCGTGACGCTCGACCGGCGCATCCTCGAGACCCAGGTGCTGACGGCCCGGCGCGTGATCGAGCCGGCGATCCGCGAGCTGATCGAGGCCGAACGCGTCGACGAGCTGGTCGAGCTGGAGATCGCGGAGGTGCGCCGTCGCGACGACATGGTGACGGTCAGCGCGAGGGGTCGCGCTCTGATCCGCGAGGACATCGTCGCCGCGATCGAGCACCAGTACCGCACGATCGCCCCGGGCACGGGCAGGGCGTTCATGTTCGAGGGGCTCTCGCGCGAGCGTGATCGGGGCGAGCCGGTCACCCTGCGGTTCACCGTGAAGTCCGGGTCGAACCTGCCCTCGGCGCTCTACGAGCTCACCTTCCTCGTGGGCGGTCGGTACTTCATCCCGCGCCAGACCTCGCTGGGCGCGGCGCAGACGCTCGACATCCCGGCCGACGCGATCGACGAGAACGGGGCGCTGCTCGTCGACATCTGGAACGGGCAGTACGGGACGGAGTTCGCGAACCCGCTCTCGATCACCTTCGAGCGGGGCAGTCTCGAGATCCTCGCGAGCGCGGGCTCGTTCGAGCTGAACTACGCGAGGGTGATGCTGGTGCTGTGGTTGAAGCTGTGCTTCATCGCCGCGATCGGCGTCACCTGCGCCACCTTCCTGAGCTTCCCGGTCGCGTGTCTGGCGGCGATCGTGCTGTTGTTCGCGGCCGAAGCGTCGCCCTTCCTCAACGAGGCGCTGGAGCAGTACACCCCCGAGACGCGCGACGGCTACGACTGGATCGCCTTCGTGGTTCGCCTCGTCGCCGTGCCCATCGCGAAGGCGTTTATCTGGTACGGGGAGCTGCGTCCGACTGCCGACCTGGTCGACGGGCGGCTCGTGCCCTGGGGGGTGCTGGTCCGCGCGATCCTCAGTCTGGGCGTCAGCACGGCGGCGATGCTCGGGATCGGCTGGCTGATCTTCCGCAAGCGCGAACTCGGGACCTATTCGGGGCGTTGAACCAGACGGAGTCAGACCCATGAAGGCGCCCACGACCATCCAGACGATCTGCGCCGTTGTCCTCGCCGGGGGGCTGCTGGGATCGAGCGTCCTGACGACCTCGCTCACCGCCGAGGCGGGTCGCGCGCAGCTGGTGTACGCCGATCAGGCGACCGAGGGCGACCCTCCCGAGGTCGCGGTCGGCATCGCGCTGGGCGCGTTCCGCGGCGTGTTCGCGAACGTGCTCTGGCTGCGCGCCCAGAAGCTCAAAGAGCAGGGGCGTTTCTACGAGTCGATGGAGTTGGCGCAGGCGATCACGCGCCTGCAGCCCCGCTTCCCGCGCGTGTGGGTCTTCCACGCGTGGAACATGGCGTACAACATCTCGGTCGCGACGGACACCGCCGAGGAGCGCTGGATGTGGGTGAAGGCGGGCGTCGACCTGCTGCGCGACCACGCGATCCCGCGCAACCCCAGCGATCCGCTCATCCATCGCGAGCTGGCGTGGATCTTCAACCACAAGATCCAGGGCGTCGCGGACGACGCGAACCAGTACTACAAGCGCCGGCTCGCCGAGGAGTGGACGATCGTGCTGGGCCCGCCCCCGAACGAGGGCACGACCTTCGAGGAGCGCGTGCGCGAGCGCGTCGCCTGGCTCACGGTTTTCGCCAACGCGCCCGACTCGATCGAGGAGGCGACGCGTGCGCAGCCGCTGGTGGGCGAGCTGGTCCGGCGCCTGCGGGACGAGGCCGGCATGCCCGTCGGTCGCGAGCTGCTGCGCAGCATCGAGATCTACCTCGCGCTGGGCGAGTCGGCCGGCGCGCGCGTGCTCGGGCTTGGCATCTCCGAGGATGTGCGCAACGACGCGCTCGTGCGACTGATCCAGGAAGAGCGTCTCGGACCGGCGTGGGAGGTGCTCATCCCGACGGTTCGCAAGCAGCTGCTCGTGCGCGAGTACAACATGGAGCCGGGGCGGATGATCCGCTACACCGAGAAATTCGGCCCGCTCGACTGGCGCCACCCATCGGCGCACGCGCTCTACTGGTCGCTGCGAGGCGACGAGCAGGGGCGCCAGCGCCAGAACATCAAGGACTTCGACCTCACCAACACCAACCGCATCACCCTGCACGCGGTGCAGGAGCTGCGGCGCTACGGCGATATCTACTTCAACATCCTCACCGACAGCTTCACATCGCTGCCCAACCTCGATTACATCGCGATCTACGGCGAGGTGCTCGAAGAGCTGCAGGCCAAGGCCGACGAGGCGGACGACATCTTCGTGTCCCGCGAACGCGTGCGCACCAGCTACGCCGCCGGCTACGAGAACTTCCTCGCCGACTCGGTCCGGCTGCTCTATCGCGAGGGACGCTTCGAGGAGGCGGCGTACTGGTACGAGCGCCTGCGCACCTGGGAGGGGCTCAACATCAACGACCCGCTCGCGACGCAGGACCGGCTCAGCCGTCCGCTCGCCGAGTTCGTGCGCGCCGAGCTGGAGGAGCAGATCGACACGCCCTATGTCGCCGCTGAGGAAGTCACCTCCGCGATCCGGCAGGCGTTCGTGCGCGGCGTGCTGGCCGGGAACCGCGACGTCTTCGTGCGGAACTTCAACTACGCGAACCAGGTGCACACGCTCTACATGGAGAAGCACCTGCGCCGGACGATGGCGGACTCACAAACCGAGCGCATGGAGGTCATGCCGCGACGGTTCGAGACGATGGCGGCGATGATCCTGCTGCGCATGCTGGTGGGGGGCGAGCTGGGCATCGACGACCAGGCGATCCTGTGGCGTCGCGCGCCGCTGATCATCCAGCAGTTCACCTACGACGCGCTGCGCGCCGCGATCGTGCGCGATGAGACGAACCAGGAGCAGCGCGGGATGATGGCGCGCCTCTTCCCCGAGCCCGACAACATGGACGCCTTCCGCCAGTCGCTCGACTTCGCCGACTCCCTGTCCGACCAGGCGCGCAAGCGCGAGCTGCAGACCCAGCAGCAGTGAGGGCCGCAGGCCTCACGCAGGAGACGCCCGCCCCATGGCTTACGACATCGTCCCCGCCGATCCCCGACGCGGATCAGTCCTCGCGGTCCGTCTGCCCTCGGGCGACGACCTGCCCCTGACCTGCCTGCTCGGGGTCGGTCGGAACTACGCCGATCACGCGAAGGAGCGCGGCGCCGAGGCGCCCACGCGCCCGATGATCTTCCTGAAATACCCCGGGTGCCTCGCGCGGAGCGGCGAGCGGATCGTGATCCCTCGCGCGTGCTCCGACGCCGCGACCGGCGGCGCGATGAGCGCGACCGGGCAGGTCGATTTCGAGGGCGAGCTGGCGGTGATCCTGGGCGAGCCGGCGCGCGATGTGCCGGAGTCGCGCGCGCTCGACGCGGTGCTGGGCTATTGCGCCGCGAACGATGTCTCGGCGCGCTGGTGGCAGAAAGAGGGCTCGGGAGGCCAGTTCAGCCGGGGCAAGTCGTTCGACACCTTCTGCCCGCTGGGGCCCGTCGTGACGCCGCGCGAGCGAGTGCGCGACCCTCAGGCGCTCACGATCGTCACCACGGTCAACGGCGAGGAGATGCAGCGGGGCAGCACCTCCGACATGCTCTTCCCCGTCGCGACGCTGATCGCCGAGCTGTCGCGAGGCGCCACGCTGCTCCCGGGGACGGTGATCCTGACCGGCACGCCTGCCGGCGTGGGCGCCGGGCGGAACCCGCCCCGGTTCCTGCGAGCCGGCGACGAGGTGCGTGTGTCGATCACGGGCGAGGGCGCGGACCTGGGGACGCTGACCAGTCCCGTGGTTTCCGAGTGAGCGACCGATGGGATTCCACGGGCGTCCGGGCGCCGGGGGGAAAGGGTTTCCGGGTCTAGAATCGCGGCCAACCCCGCCGCGATCTCTGACAAGGGCTCTCATGTCCGCGCATCCATTCTCGGTCAACGCCGTCCGCCAGCAGTTCATCGACTTCTTCGTCGAGAAGCACGCCCACCGCTTCGTGCCCTCGTCGCCGGTCGTGCCGCACAACGACCCGACGCTGCTGTTCACCAACGCCGGCATGAACCAGTTCAAGCCGATCTTCCTCGGGCAGGTCGAGCCGGGTTCGGACTTTGTCGGGCTGAAGCGGGCGGCGAACAGCCAGAAGTGCATCCGCGCCGGCGGCAAGCACAACGACCTCGAGGATGTCGGGCGCGACACCTATCACCACACCTTCTTCGAGATGCTGGGCAACTGGTCGTTCGGCGACTACTTCAAGGCCGAGGCGATCGAGTGGGCGTGGGAGCTGCTCACGAAGGTGTGGAAACTCGACCCGGAGCGCCTCTACGCGAGTTACTTCAAGGGCAACAAGGAGATGGGGCTCGACCCCGACCGCGAGGCGTTCGACCTGTGGAAGCGCTACCTGCCCGAGTCGCGCATCCTGCCCTTCGGCATGAAGGACAACTTCTGGGAGATGGGCGAGACCGGCCCCTGCGGCCCGTGCTCGGAGATCCACTACGACGGGCGGTCCGACGAGGAGCGCAGGCGCGACCCCGGCTATCGCTATGTGAACGCCGACGACCCGCGCGTCATCGAGATCTGGAACCTTGTGTTCATCCAGTTCAACCGCACCGAGACCGCGCTGCGCCCGCTGCCGGCCAAGCACGTCGATACGGGCATGGGGCTGGAGCGCATCACGCGCGTGCTGCAGGGCGCGCAGAGCAACTACGACACCGACGCGTTCACGCCGCTGTTCGACGCGGCGCAGCGCGTCACGGGCGCGCCGAAGTACGAGGGGAGTCTCGAGGGCGCACGCGACATCGCGTACCGCGTCGTGGCGGACCACATCCGCACGCTGACCTTCGCGCTGACCGACGGCGCGGTCCCCAGCAACGAGGGTCGCGGGTATGTGCTGCGCCGCATCCTCCGGCGCGCCGTCGTGCAGGGCACGCAGCACCTGGGCGCGAAGCCGGGCTTCCTGGCGAGCCTCGTGCCCACGGTCGTCGAGCACATGGGGCACGCGTTCCCGGAGCTGAAGAAGAACCCCGATCGCGTGGCGTCGCTCATCCGCGAGGAGGAAGAGAGTTTCGGGAGGACGCTGGATCGCGGCATCGCGATGTTCAACGACGCGGCGACGCGCGCGGGCGGGTCGAAGCGTGTCAGCGCCGGCGACGCCTTCATGCTCCACGATACCTACGGCTTCCCCATCGACCTCACGCAGGTGATGGCGCGTGAGCGCGGCATGTCGGTGGACACCGAGGGCTACGAGAAACTGATGGAGGAGGCGCGCGAGCGCAGCCGCGCCGGGGGCAAGGCGGAGGGCGTGAAGGAGATCGCGCTGTCGGGCGAGGAGACCGCGAAACTCGCGCACCTTCGCGTGAAGCCGACGGACGACTCGTTCAAGTACGAGATCAAGCCGCTGCGCGCGACCGTGCGCGCGATCTGGAACGGCGAGGACTTCGACGAGGACATCGTCGCCAGCGGCACGAGTCTGGAGGACCGCTTCGGGATCGTGCTGGACAAGACCAACTTCTACGCCGAGAGCGGCGGGCAGGTCGGCGATCACGGCGAGATCCGCAAGCCCGGCTCGCCGAACACGCGGTTCGATGTCGACGAGACCAGGGCCTTCGGCGGGTATGTGCTGCACATCGGTCGCCTGCACGGCGGGCAGATCAAGGTCGGCGACACGGTCGAACTGACGGTCGACGAGGACCGGCGCCTGCCCACGATGGCGAACCACACCGCGACGCACCTGCTCAATCTCGCGCTGCGACGGGTGGTGGGCGACGAGGTGGACCAGAAGGGATCGCTCGTCGCGCCGGACCGGCTGCGTTTCGACTTCTCGTGCGCGCACGCGCTGACCGAGGAGCAGGTCGAGCGCGTCGAAGAGATCGTGCGCGAGCAGATCGTGCGCGACCTGAAGGTGCACACCGGCGTGGCGCCGCTGGCCGACGCGAAGACGATCCGCGGGCTGCGCGCCGTGTTCGGCGAGAAGTACCCCGACCCCGTGCGCGTCGTGAGCATCGGCGCGAGCATGATCGACCTGCTCAGCGAGCCGGAGAACCCGCGCTGGCAGGAGCTCTCGATCGAGTTCTGCGGCGGGTCGCACCTGGCGCACACCGGTCAGGCACGCGCCTTCGCGGTGCTGAGCGAGGAGGCGGTCGCGAAGGGCGTGCGCCGCGTGATCGGCGTGACCGGCGTCGAGGCGGAGGCGGCGATCGAGGCGGGGCACCGCGTCGTGGAGCGCGCGAACGCGGCGATGAAGGTGGGCGAAGCGACTCTCGCCGAAGAGGTCGCGGAGCTGCAGGGTCAGCTCGAGGCGCTGTCGCTGCCGTATGTGCTGCGACGGAGGGCGCAGCACGCGATCGCGCAGGCGCAGGACCGTCTGAAGAGCGTGCGCAAGAAAGAGGCGGCGGCCGGGCGCGAGGGCGCTGTCGACGCGGCGCGCGCGCTGGCGCAGAGCGAGGATGGTCCGGTCATCGTCGGGCTGATCCCGGCGGGGAGCGACCGCGAGGCGCTGCTGGCGGCGATGGACGCGGTCCGATCAAAGCGACCCGAGGCGGCGGTGCTGCTCGTCAGCGCCGACGACGCCGAGGGCAAGGTGTCGATCGTGGCGCAGGTGCCCGAGACGCTGGTGAAGCGGGGCCTGAAGGCGGGCGACTGGGTCCGCGAAGCGTCCGCCGCGGTCGGGGGCAAGGGCGGCGGGCGTCCCGACGCGGCCCAGGGCGGCGGGACGGACCCCTCGAAATCGCTTGACGCCGTGGCGAACGCCCGTACATTCGCTGCGTCGAAGGTTTCGTGACGCCGAGCGTCTGCGCGTCGCGATCGGGACACTGCGCCGGAGGCGTGCGATGCGCTGGAAGAACACATTCGCTCTTTTGCTGGTGACGCTGCTGAGTCTTGCGGCGCTGGAGACCGGCGCGTCGGCCCAGAGCGGGCGTGATCGCGCGGTTCGTCCAGGCGGGGGCGGGGGTGGGGCCGGGCCCGGGGGCGGGGACACGGCGCGTGCCGCGGCGCTGCGCAGCTTCCGGACAAGGCACTACGAGGTCTTCACGGATCTGCCCGAGTCCGAGGCGCGACCGTTCGCGCAGCACATGGACCTGGTGTACAGCGAGTACGCGAAGCGGCTGAAGGCGTTCCCCCAGCGCGACTCGAAGCTGGTTCGCCTGTACCTCTTCAGCAGCGAGGAGCAGTACCTGCTCGGTCTCGCAGGGAAAGGGTTCAACGCGCTGAACACCGCGGGGATCTTCTTCCGGACCTTCGACGAGACGGGGCTGGCGATCTTTGTGCGCGGGTACGAGCGTCGGCGCATGCTGCAGACGCTGCAGCACGAGGGCTTCCACCAGTTCGCGCACCAGCGCATCGGCGACACGATGCCGATGTGGGCCAACGAGGGGCTGGCGGAGTATTTCGGCGAGGGGCTGCTGCTCGGTCGCACGATGCAGACCGGGCTTGCGCCGGCGTCTCGCATCCTGCGAGTGCGCGAGGCGATCGACAGCGGCAACATCTTCTCGTTCGAGGAGATGCTGACCATGACCAACGCCCAGTGGAACGCGCGGGTGAGCTCTGGCGACAGGCGTGCGGCGGTGATGTACGACCAGGCGTGGTCGATGGCGCACTTCCTCGTGCACGCCGACCGGGGGCGGTACGCCGGGCCCTTCGAGCAGTACCTGATGGCGCTCGGGCAGGGCAAGACGCCAGAGCAGGCCTTCGAGCAGGCGTTCAAAACAAAGGATTTCAAGGCGTTCGAGCGCCTGTGGACGCGGTACATGTCCGAGACGATCGAGCCGGACCCGGTCTCGACGGCCGAGGAGCGGCTCGGGTTCATGGCCGAGGGCATCCGTCTGCTGCACACGCAGCGGGTCGAGATCGGCTCGGTGGGCGCGGTGCAGGAAGAGCTGAAACGGCGCGGGTTCCGCATGACGCGCACCTCGCACTCGGTGGTGCAGGAGTACCACGCGAGCGACGACGATCTGTTCCGCGCGCCCAAACCCGAGAACGCGCGCGCGTCGTCGTCGATCGAGCTGGTGCGCTCGCGCGATCGCTCGATGCCCCCGGGCGTGCTCGTCAAGGGGCTGCGAGTCACCGTTGAACTGGTCTGGGACCGGGGCCCCGACGGCGAGCCCGTCCCCGATGTGATCTTCTATTGAGGCGAGAAAGGCGGGACGCGTGACTGTCAGGGTGGTCGGCCAGCACGACGCGCGCACCATCGCGCAGCTGCGGCGGTGCATCGACGCCGGCGGCGCGCGGGGCGTGCTCTGTGCCGACGGGCACCTGGGCTACGCGCAGCCCGTCGGGGGCGTTGTCGCCTTCGAGGACGCGATCAGCCCCAGCGGCGTGGGGTTCGACATCGCCTGCGGCAACATGGCGATCCGCACGAACCTCACACGCGCGCAGGTCGACGCGCCGAAGGTCGCGAACCGGATCTGGCGCGAGGTTTCGTTCGGCATCGGGCGAAAGAACGACGAGCGCGTCGATCACGCGCTGTTCGACGACGACCCGGCGTGGGCGATCCCGGAGGTCGCGGCGCTGAAAGACCTCGCGGTCAGTCAGCTCGGGACCGTCGGCTCGGGCAATCACTATGTCGATGTGTTTGTCGACGATGAAGACTCGGTCTGGGTCGGCGTGCACTTCGGCAGCCGCGGCTTCGGGCACCGGATCGCGACGCACTATCTGCATGCGGCGGGCGGCAAGGACGGCATGGAGGTCGCGCCGGCGGTCGTGGGCGCCGGGACCGACCTGGGCGAGCGGTACATCCTCGCGATGACGCTGGCCGGCCGGTACGCGTACGCGGGCCGTGAGTATGTCGCACGGAAGGTTGTGAGGGAGATACTCGGGGGCGAGATCCTCGACGAGGTGCACAATCACCACAACTTTGCGTGGAAGGAGACGCACTTCGGGCGCGAATACTGGGTCGTGCGCAAGGGCGCGACGCCGGCGTTCCCCGGGCAGCGCGGGTTCGTGGGCGGTTCGATGGGTGATATGAGCGTGATCATCCGGGGAGTGGAGACGGACGAAGCGAGGGAGAACCTGTACTCGACGGTGCACGGCGCCGGCAGGGTGATGAGCCGCACGCAGGCGGCGGGCAAGGCGGTGTGGAGGAACGGCCAGAAGGTTCGGGTGCGGGGCGGGGCGGTGAATTTCCGGAAGGTGGAGCACGAACTGGCCGACATGGGCGTGGAACTGCGAGGCGGCGGGGCCGACGAGGCGCCGCAGGTGTACAGGAAGTTGCGCACGGTGCTGGACGCGCACGCGGGGACGATCGAGATCGAGCGAGTGCTGCGCCCGATCGTCGTAGTGATGGCGGGCGAGGACGAGCACGACCCGTACAAGGATTGACGATGCGACGCGAGCGACTGACGACGATCGGGCGGATGGCGACGGGCGGAGCGGCGCTCGCGCTGCTGCTGGCTGCCGGCGCGTGCGCGAAATGGGAGTGGAACGAGCGGTCGCTGTCGAGCGTGTCGTCGGCGCGCGTATCCGGTCCTGGCGCGTCGCCGCGGGTTGCGCCGCCCCGGGCCCCGGAACTGATGGCGGAGTGGCTTCGCGAGGTTGTTGAGTCGCTGGAGCCGATGGAAGCGCGGCTGGAAGCGGGCGAGGACGAGGGTTCCTACGCGATCGCGGGCTCGCGCGACCGTTCGCCCATGACGCTGCGCATGCGGACCGATCGCGGCGCGTTGTTCGAGACCCGGCGCGGCGAGCGAGCGCCGGGGTGGAGCCGTTCGCTCGACGCGACGCGCCTGTTCTATGTGAGCCGTCGCGCCGACATGCCGGAAGAGGCGTTCGGGGAGCGCGGGCCTCTGGGGTTCATGACCTACATGCTGCTGGCGGCGCCGGAGCTGAGCGAGGGGGACATCCCGCGAGGCGTGGCGCTGTACTGCACGGGGATGCTGGGGCTGACGCGCGAGGAGTTCCGGCTGGCTGAGGCGCTTCGGGCGCGCGGGTGGACGCTGCTGATCGTGCAGCCGCCTTGGGGGGTGTTCCAGGCGGCGAAGGTGGTGCTGGGCGAGCGCCCGATCGAGCTCTCGCGGTTCGACGCCGACGCGTCGAAAGCGGGCGCGGCGGTGGGGGCGATGGTGGACGACGGGTTCGTCGAGTGGAGCGACGCGGTGCGCGCGGCGCTCGCGCTGGCGGCGGAGCGGTGGCCCGACGCGCCGATGCGCCCTCGCGTGGTGGTGTCGTCGAGTCTCGGGGCGATCGCGACGCCCGGGCTGGCGGCGGGCCTTCGCGACGCGAGCGGCGAGCGTGCTTTCGACGCGGCGGTGCTGATCGGGGGCGGCGGGGACCTTCTGAGCGTCACGCAGCGGAGCGGGGTTTTCAGGGGGCCGCGGCTGCGCGCGTCGGCCGGGGACGCGGACTTCGACCACGGGTCATCGCGCCGTGAGCTGATCGACGCGTATCGGGCGTCGTCGCGCCTGGACCCGCTCAGCGCGTCGTGGGCGCTGCGAGACACGCCGGTGTTCATGGTGCAGGCGACGATGGACGACATCGTGCCCACGCGCACCGGCAACGCGCTGTGGGAGGCGCTGGGGCGCCCGGCGCGACTGTCGCTCGCGACGGGGCACATCCTGATGTTCTCGATGCTCCCCGGCGCGACCTTCGAGAAGATCGTGGAGTGGATCGAGGAGAACGCGGGGCGTTAGGCGAGTTTCGCTTCGGCCTCGCGCATCATGGGGGGCACATTGGCGAGGCAGCGGTGCGCCTCGTCGAGCACGCCGTCGGCGGCGGCGGACCAGGCGCGGTTGACCTGGCGTTCGGCGGCGGCGAAGCGGTCCATGAGTTCGGCGTAGCGCCCCATGCCGATGGTCGCGATGAGCTGGGGGCGCGCGTCGACGAAGGACGCCAGCTCGTTCTTCTGCAGCTCGCCCAGGCGGTCGACGACGGCGTCGAGCCGGGCCCGGTCGTCGGGGAGCGAGGCGAATTCGCGCAGGAGCGTCTCGCAGACTTCTCGCGTGCGAGCGAGGGCGGCGGCGGGGGTGATGGGGGCGTCGGCTCCGACGGGCGTCGAGCCGGGCGAGGTCGCCTTGGCCGCGAGGGCGCGCTTCGTCGAGGTGCGCACGAGCATCGCCCCGGCGAACAGTCCCAGCGCGCTGATCGCGAAGAGCCACGCGTGCGGCCAGCGTGCGACGGAGAACTCCTGCACCTTGACATTGCGCGCGATGGGGACGCCCGGCTCGCTCTCGGCGCGCAGGCTCGCGAGGTCCTCTTCGGTGATCTTCGCGTCGTCGCCTGCGCCGGGCGGGACGAGGGGCACGAGCGCCTCGCGCTGGCGGGTGTAGGCCTCGGCGGTGATGCCTCCGGCGGCGTATTTGTCGCGGAGGTCGTTGAGCTCGTCCTGCGTCTTCTCGCGTGCGCCGGCGGGCGCGGTCTGCGTGAGCCCGACGATGCGGTCGTCGGTGGTGCGAGGGCGGTAGGAGGTCGCGGCGGCGAGGCACCCGGCGATCAGGCAGGCGGTCATCAGGAGGTTGCCGAGGAGTTTCATGGCGTTGGTTCCTTGTTCGAGCGGCAGCGTGCGGAAGGGGGGCGTAGTGCGTGGTCAGGACGCTTGCGCGAGGACGACGAGGTTGGCGCCCAGCGCGAGGAGCGCGTCGCCCACGATGAAGCCGGCGGCGACGGGGACGCCCCATTCCTCGGCCCAGGCGCGTCCCTTGGTCTTGGAGACGACCATGTTGATGACGCAGCCCACGCCGTAGGTGGCGATGTAGAACATGGGGAGGTACATCGAGAGACCGACGAGCACGCCCAGCCCGGCGAAGGCGCCGAGCCCGAGGAGCCCGCCCATGACGGCGCCGGCGGCGTAGAGGAAGTAAGGCATGTCGCCGCCCTGCACGCCGGTGATGATGGCTTCGAGCGCCTGCGCCTGGGGCGCGGTGGTGTCGGTGCCGGCGCCCATCGCGATGCCGTACTTGGCGACATTGGCGCGGGCGATGAGGAGCAGGACGAACATGGAGATGAAGGGCCCGATGGCGCAGAAGATCATCTCGACGGTCTGCTGGCGTTTCGGTTGCGCGCCGACTATGTAGCCGGTTTTCAGGTCGGCCATCATGTCGGACGCGAGCGTGATCGCGACGCAGAGCGCAACGCCGATAATGAGGGCGCCGATGACGTCGGCTCGTCCGGCGAGGACGAGCACCAGCACAATGGTGATGAGCGCCATGCCGGATATCGGCGACCAGTCCGTCATGCCCGTGCACTGCGCGATGATGATGCCGGCGAACCAGATCCAGGCGGCGCCGATCAGCGCGATGATCAGCGAGCGCAGGTGGGGGTTCATCTTCCCGAGGACGCCGGGCTTGTCGGCCTTGCGCGCGGCGAGATATTCGGATCGCTGGTCGGGGGTCCACGAGTTCTGGAAGGTGTCGGCCGATTCGCGCGTCGCGAAGCCGATCGTGTAGCCGTTGACCTCGAGCTTGACGGCGGCCTTCTCGTAGATCTCGGAGGTGATCGGGTCGGCGGAGTTGATCGGCGCCTTGTGGGCGAAGTCGGCGGCGAGGAAGAGCACGATGAACGACGCGACGGCGGCGGTGACGATGACCTTGAAGCCCATCTCGTCGGCGCCGGCCCCGGTCTTGGAGGCGCGAGCGGCGATGATCGAGCGGAGGGCCTCGCGGATCGCCGGGAGCGAAGAGAGCACGCCCATCATGGCGCCGCCCAGCAGCAGGCCGATGCCCAGCGGGCGGTTGATGCTGAAGAAGCCGTAGTTGGGCGCGTCGTAGGCGGAGACCGCCTCGGGCATCCAGCCCATCGAGAAGATCGTGGGCGTGAGGATGAGGTAGGCGAGGACGCCGCCGGCGAGCACGTAGAGCCCGGCTCGCCCGGTGAGGTAGCCGGCGCCCAGCGCGAAGGGCGCGATGGCGAAGATGAGCTGCATCTGGGGGGGCAGCCCGAGCATGCGCCCGACGTTGATGCGGTCGTCGGTGACGAGGAGGTCGGGCACGCCGTTGCGGTCGTGGTCGACGGAGCGTGCGAGGACTTCGTTGGGCGTGCCGATGCCGTCGAAGGCGTAATCGACGGGCGGGACGGTGGTGTCGACGACGCGCGCGGCGCGGATGTTGAGGTCGGAGTACCCCCACATCGGCGCGGTGGCCCAGCCGGTCTTGCGCGAGCGGAGGTCGTCCCACCCGAAGGCCCGGCGCGCTCCGGGGGGGGCGGCGTTGTTGGCGGCGGAGAAGGCGCGCAGCGAGAGCTCGTCGTCGAGGGTGGTGACGGCGTGCGCGTTGACGGCGGTCTTCGCGCGGATCGCTTCCAGGGCCGCGGCCTTTCGCTGAGCGGCCGCTGCTTCCAGTTCCGCGACGCGCTTCTCGGCCTCGTCCTCGTCGCCCTTGCCCTTGCGCGCGTCGGCGAGGGTGTTGCGCGCCCCGGTGAGTGCGAAGAGCGTCTCGCCGTGCGCGAGGACCTCGGGCGGGGCGGCCTGCGCGGTGATCCACGAATCGATCATGCGCGTGCGCAGGGCGGTCTCGAAGGGGATCTTCTCGCGCGCGACGAGGTCGTCGAGCCGCTCGACGGTGGTCTCGAAGCGGATCTGCGGCAGGACGGCGGGCGCGTTGAGCAACGCCGCGACGAGGATCGAGATGATGAGGATGATGGACTTGCGAGCGCCGGCGCCGGGTGATTTGAGGATCGCGCCGACGGCGGTGGCGCTGGGGAAGCGCAGGCGCTCGATGTCGATCATCTGCTTGCGCAGCGGGATGATGAACGCGACGCCCAGGATCGCGCCGGCGACGGCGGAGATCGTCAGCAGCCAGAAGGTCGAGTTCGGCGCCCCCGATTCGGTGACCAGCGGCACGCCCAGCAGGAAGAGCACCGGGACCGTGAAGATGATGCCCGAGCAGGGCCCGTTGACGGCGGACGCGATGGTCTGCCCGACATTCACCTCGAGGATGGACCCTCGCCGGAGCATGCCGCGGAGCACGCCGAAGCCCAGCACGGCGGCGATCGCGGAGCCGACGATCGTGAAGCCGATCTTGAGCCCGGCGTAGGTGATCGCGGCGTTGAGGACCGAGCCGACGACGAGCCCGAAGACGATCGAGCTCCAGGTGACCTCTCGGTAATCCCGCTGGAACACATCGCCCATCGGCCCCTTACGAGGCGAGGGCGGAGGGGGCGGGGGGTACGAAGCGGAGTCGGACATCGGGGGGCTCCGGGTGGAGTTGGAGGGCCTGCGGGGCGGTCAGGCGATGGTTGACCGAGTGGGGAGGAATCGTAAAGGCCGCATGGTGGCGGATTTTCGGGTCCGGGGCAAGGGGGCGGGGGACGGCACAAGGCACTGGGCAAGAGGCACAAGGGCGGAGCCCGTCGAGCGGCGCCTTTCCCTTATCCCGCCTCTCTCTTGTGCCTTGTGCCCAGAGCCTTGTGCCTTCCTCAATACTTGTTCATCAGTTCCATGATCCGTTGGCGCACGCGTTCGTTGCGTGTGCGCGAGGTGGACTGCTCGATGAAGGCGCGGGCGGCGGCGGGGGAGTCGGCGACGCTGGTGGCCATCGCGGCGTTCTCGACATCGGGGACGATGTTCCAGTTGCGCACATTGTCGCGCAGGGCGGCGGAGACCTCGGGCGTGGGGGCGATGACGCTCAGCGTGGGCGCGAGGGCGTGCCAGAGCATGTCCTGCAGAGGAGAGTTGCTCATCCGCTGGGGCTCGACGCGTCGGGCCGCGTCGAGCAGGGCTTCGCGTTCGCCGGTGCGCCACAGCGACGAGAGCGCCAGCTCGGCGAACTCGGGGTCGATCTCGGCGTCGTCGGCGCGGGTCGCGGCCTTGTAGAGGCGAGCGAGGTCGGCGTCGCGTCCGAGGGCGAGGAGCGCGCGGGCGGCGTCGGGGAAGCGGCGCTCGCGCAGCGCGTCGCGCATCGTTTCGTCGAGGTCGACGGCGTCGGGCAGTTCGGGGCCTGTGGCGGCGCGGTCGGCGCGCGGGCCCATGGTGAAGAGCGGGTCGCCGTAGATATTGATTTTCCAGGGCGGGGAGGTGTCCATGCGAGCGGCGGCGCCGAGCGGCGCGAAGCTGCGCAGGCGCGCGATGAAGACCTCGGGCGTGTGGAAGGCGGTGAGGAAGGGCTCGTCGACGGAGCCGACATAGGCGTAGGCGCCGTTCTCGAGCCAGCGGCGGGCGATGGAGTTGCGGTCGCTCAGGTCCTGGGCCGAGAAGGAGTGGATGAAGTGGACGAAGGCCGGGGTGGTGAGGATGGGGATATCGCCGGCGTTGCCCTGCCCGGGGTTGAGGTTGAAGACGCGGCGCATTCCGGAGGTGTTGACATGGACGAAGCCGGCGTCGACGCCGCGGACGAGTCTGCGTCGCCAGTGCTGGATGCCCGAGAAGGGCGCGTCGTCGATGGTGGGGACGAGGCCGGCGTCGTCGAGTTGCTGGCGTGTTGGGGCGAGGGAGTAGTTGGCGAAGGCGCCCTCGGCCTTGTAGCCGTTGAAGAGCCAGGCGCGCGTGGGCTGGAGGAAGAGCGCGCACATGGCGCGATAGGCGGCCTCGTGCTCGTTGCCCAGCAGGATGCCGGCCCAGGCGAAGCGCTCGCCCGAGGGGTGGCGCCCGACGAGGTCGGTGAGCGCGAGGGCCGGCCCGTTGGCGGGCTCGTCGTCGGTGGGCTGCGCGCCGGGGGGCGGGTTGTTCTGCGAGACGCGCGCCGGCATGTTGAGCGCGATGGTGATGGCGTCGATCGCGTCGCCAAGCCCTCGCCACGGGAGGCCGAGCCGGTCGAGTTCGCGTTCGATGAGGGAGCGCAGGTCTTCGAGGGTCTGCTGGGAGATCTCGCCCGAGAGTTCGGTGGAGAGCTGGTCGGTGTCGCGCGTGAGCCAGAGGGGGATCTGGCCTCGCCCGATCGCGAGGGCGAGCCCTCCGGTCCATGCCGGGTCGGACTCGGACATGAGCACGACGCCCGGGGGGATGAAGGTCAGTTCGCGGAAGGCGCTGGGGAGTTCGGAGTAGGTTTCGACGCCCCACGCCCTGGCGATCGCGCCGCCCATGAGGTTGCGCTGGGCCTCGACGGATTGCGCCCAGACGGTGTTCTCGCCCTCCCAGCGCAGGACTTTGGAGGGTGCGAAGGCGCGCACGAAGCGGGCGATGTTCTCGCGGGCGACGATGCTGCCGTCGTCGATGAGGACGGGGAAGCGCGCGTCGACGCGCCAGCGAGAGAGGGCGTCGACGTAGGCCTCTTTGGAGGGCACGATGACGACCTGATCGACGACGGGGATGCGCCGTCGGATGGCTTCGATGCGCGCGCCGAGCAGGACAGGGGGCGGGAGTTTGCTCGCGTCGAAGGGCGTTGGCGTCGCGCTGTTCTGCCCCCGGTTCACGACCGGTGGTTGCGCGAACGCGCCGGGCGTCGCGCCCAGCAGGCACGCGGCGAGGATCGGGAGGGCACGGCGGGTCGCGGGGTGCATCGCTTCACCATACCCGACGGGGCGCAGGAGGGTTCAGGGATCCGCTCAGAACGGACGGCGCACGGGGTTCACGACGAGGTTGTCGCGCCCCAGCACGAGGAAATCCGCGATTTCGATGGCTTCGGCGAGACTCTGGCGGGCCTGCGCGACATCGTGGGCGGAGCGCGGCGCCTGACCTTCGAGCAGGTGCTCGACCGTGGGGATCGCGTCGCCCGTGAGGAGCGTCGTATGGCGCGGCTCGGCCAGGAGAAGGCCCGTCATTCCCGGGGTGACGCCCGGGAGGGGGAAGAGCGAGAGGCGATCGGCCAACTGGTCGGGGGCGGGCTCGCAGCGCTGCAGCAGCGCGACCTCGCGATGGAGCGCGTCCATCACTTCTTCGTCGTTCTCGTCGAGCGCCTCGCGGAGTTTCATCGCGAGGGGGACGCCGACCGATTCGCGCTCGGCCTCGCTGATCCACCAGATCGCTTCGGGGAACGCGTCGAGGGCGCGCCGGCAGTCGGGGCGGAACGAGGTGAGGAAGATATGGGTGATGGCGTCGGGGGTGAGGCCGCTGCGCTCGCCCAGGCGCGCGACGAGGGCCGGGGCCGGGAGGCCCGGGTCGACGAGGATGCGCCGGTCGCCGGCGCGGATCAGGGTGGTCGTGGAATGCCCGGTGCGCGTGGGCGCACGCTCGCCCCAGAGGGGGTTTATGTCGAGGGCGCCGATCGAGATCACGCGGACATCGACGTCGGACGCTCTGGAGGGGGTCTTGGCCATTCGGGCGATGGTATGCGCCGCGGGGTTCTAGACTGTGCGAGCACGCCCCACGCTTCGCAGGAGAGCCCCATGACGCAGGCCCCCGCCCCCGGCAACGCCCCCGCCCCCGCCCCCGCCCCCGCCCCCGGCCGCCCCATGACCCCGACCGACCGACGCGCCAACCCCTTCTTCGTGCGCACGCGAGAGACCCTCGCCTCGCTCGAGAAGAGCGGCCAGATGAAGCGCCTCCAGACCCTCGAGGGGCCCATGGGCCCGGTCGTGAACATCAAGGGCTACGGCGAGTGCCTGTGCTTCTGCTCCAACAACTATCTCGGGCTGGCCGACCACCCCGAGGTCGTCGAGGCCGGGCACGAGGGGCTGAAGAAGTACGGCGCAGGGACGGCGAGCGTGCGCTTCATCTGCGGCACCTTCGACTGCCACCACCGGCTCGAGGCGCGCATCGCTGAGTTCCTGGGCGTCGAGGCGTCGTACACCTTCGTCAGTTGCTGGAACGCCAACGAGGCGATCTTCCCCACGCTGTGCGAGCCGCAGGACCTCATCCTGAGCGACGAACTCAACCACGCGTCGATTATTGATGGCGTGCGCCTGGCGGCGGTCATCAAGAAGGGGCTGCGCAAGGGCGTCTATAAGCACAACGACCTGAATGATCTTCGGCGCAAACTGCAGGAGGCGCGCGCCGACAAGTCGTTCGAGGGCGTGATCTGGGTCTGCACCGACGGCGTGTTCAGCATGGAGGGCGACATCGCCGACCTGCCCGCGATGCGCCGGATCTGCGACGAGTTCGGCGCGCTGCTCATCGTCGACGATTCGCACGGCACGGGCGTGATGGGCCAGACCGGGCGCGGCACGCACGAGCACCAGGGGATGCGCGGCGCCGACATCGATTTCTTCACGGGGACGCTGGGCAAGGCGCTGGGCGGCGCCGCGGGCGGGTATATCGCGGGGCCGAAGGACGGCATCGAACTGATCGTGCAGCGAGGGCGCCCCACGCTGTTCAGCAACGCGCTGCCGGCGACGGTCGCGCTGAGCGCCGACAAGGCGATCGAGGTGCTGATGCGCGAGCCCGAGCGCGTGCAGCGCCTTCGCGACAACACGGCGTACGCGAGGAAGCACATCCGTGGCGCGGGCTTCGATGTGCTGGATTCACCCACGGCGATCTGCCCGATCATCGTGCACGACACCGCGAAGGCGATCGCGATGAGCAAGCGTCTGCTCGAGATGGGCGTGTTCGTGATCGGCTTCGGGTATCCGGTGGTGCCCGAGGGGCATGCGCGGCTGCGCGTGCAGATCAGCGCGGCGCACACGACCGAGCATATTGATGCGCTAGTGGGTGCGCTGAAGAAACTGTAACGTGGGGAGTTCACCGCGGAGGGCCGCGGAGGACGCGGAGAAGAAGCGTCGGTGGGGGTGGCGTGGTGCGGCCGCTGGCCGTGCCACGGCTCGCGGAACATTCCGCTGCACATCATCACACATGCGCGAGATCGAGGCGCGGTAGAGAAAGAGCCCGGGTCAGGAATGCCCCGGGGCGCCGAAGAGAAGAAACACGAGAGGCGATCATCACGCCGCGTCGGCGATGGTCTTGCCGACGAGCCGGATCATGCCGACGGCGCCGTTGTGGGTCTCGACGAGGTTGGCGAGGGCGCGTTCCTGTTCGGGGACGGCGTGCTCGAAGCAGACGCCCACGAGCGAGCGGAAGAGAGAGACCTTGCGGACCCAGACGCACTTGCCCTCGAGGGTGACGCGCGTGGTGGGGTCGTGGAGGGTGACGAGGCGGCGCTGGCCTTCTTTCCAGCGCCTCCAGGTCTTGAGGCGCATGCCTCGGGTGGAAAGGTCGACGACCGTGCCGCGGCTGCAGGCGACGCCGACGGTCTTGAGCCGGTCGGAGTCGCGCCGTTCGCGCGGGTCGGTCGTGTCGCGCCCGGTGAGCCCCAGGATGGGTGGCTTCGCTTCCACCGGCGCGTCATCGGCGAGATCCCGGCGCGGGTTGCTCCGAGGCAGGCGCCGGGACGGGATTGCTGACGGCGCGACCCCCACGGGCGGCACAGATTGACTGGTCCGAGCCGAAGCCCGGTCCGAGAACGCCGGGCGCGTCGGCGTCGTCACGGAACAAGGCGGCGTCTTGGGGCGTTGGGTTGGGGGAGCACACACCACTGGAGAGCACACGATGACGGATTGCGCAGGCGGGACATGCGGGACGAAGCGGGGCCTGACGAGCGTGCTGGCGGGGATCCTCGCCGGGTTCGCGGTGCTGCTGCTGGTGTGGCAGTTCGTGAAGTCGAACGCGCCTGGGGTGAGCCCGCCCATGTTCGACGGGGCGCCCGTGACGCTGCGCGAGGCCGCCGATCGCGCGGGCGAGGGCGGGCTGATCTTCGCGTACGCGACGGCGGACTGGTGCGGGCCGTGCCAGCACTACAAGAAAACCGCGCTGTCGGACGAGCGGGTGACCGAGTGGGTCAGGGCCAACGCGACGCCGGCGTACATCGATGTGGACGCGAACCAGCCCGACGCGCGGGCGCTGGGCGCGAGCGCCATCCCGATGACCGTGGTGATGAATTCGAGGGGCGAGGTGCTGGCGAGCGCGACGGGGGCGATGTCGGCGGATCGTCTGCTCGCGATGCTCGAGGACGCGAAGCGCAAGCACGCGGGCGCCGCCGAGCCGACGGCGTCGCGCTGACGCTCAGGTTGGCTGGTTCTCATCTCGCTGGACGAAGGGCACGCGCAGGACGATGAGGGTCGTGTCGTCGGAGCGCTCGTTGAGCCCGACGAAGCGCCGGTTTTCCCACACGATGTGGTCGGCGATCGCGTCGGCGCTGGCGTCGGGCTTCTCACGCAGGGCCTGGAGCATGGCGATGCGGATGCGCTTCTTGCCGAAGCGTTCCTTGTCGAAGGACATCGCGTCGCTGAGCCCGTCGGTGTAGAGCAGGAGCACATCGCCCGGTCGAAGGTCGAACGACGCCGACTGGTATCGCTGCGAGGGGTCGACGCCGATGACCATGCCCCCGGTGGCGAGTTCGTCGACATCGGCCATGGTGGGGGGGCGGTGCTCGGGGACGCGCACGATGATGGGGTGGTCGTGCCCGGCGTTCGAGTAGGTGAGGCGGAGCGCGCTGGCGTCGAGGATGCCGTAGAAGACGGTGGCGAATTCGGACTCGAGCGTGTCGCGGCACATGGCGGCGTTGACGCGGTTCATGACCTCGTCGAGGTCGGGCAGGTCCTGCACATGAGCGCGCAGCGAGGCGCGGACCGAGGACATGAGGAGGGCGGCGGCGACGCCCTTGCCCACGACATCGCCGATGAGCAGGCCCAGGCGGGGCGTGGTGGGCGACTGCGCCGAGGGGCGGATGTCGCGCAGGTCGATGAAGTCGTAGAAGTCGCCCGAGAGTTCGAGCGAGGGGATGTGGCGCGCCGCGATCTCGACGCCCGGCATGGCCGGCGCGACGCGCGGGAACATGCGTCCCTGCACCTCGGCGGCGAGGTGGACCTGGCGCAGCATGCGCCGGTGGTCGAGCTCGGTCTCGAGGAGCCGCGCGCTGGCGACGGCGGCGGCGGAGTGCTGCGCGATGGAGCGCAGGAGCGAGCGTTCGATGTCGGTGAACTCGCGCCGTGCGCGGGTGTAGAGCCGGAGCGTGCCGAGGGTGCGACCCTTGAAGGAGAGGCCCGCGCTGATCATGGAGCGCAGGCCCTCGCGCCGGAGTTCGTCGCGCCGGAGCACGCGAGGGTCGGCGTCGAGGTCGGTGATCGCGACGACGCCTCCCCGGAGTTCTTCGGTGTCGAGCACGCGCGACGCCGGGAGCGTGGCGGCCCGCGCGATGTACTCATCGGACAGCCCGGTGTAGGCGCGAAGGAGGAGGTGCTCGCTCTCGTCGTCGAGGATGCGGATGGTGCCGGCGTCGGCGCCCAGCAGCTCGACGGCGGCGTGGACGGCGGCGGCGAGGGTTTCGTCGGGGTCGCCGGCGGCGACAAGCATGGACGAAAGCTTGAGCAGCGCGCGCAATTCGTCTGCGCGGTCGGCCTCCTGCTGGGCGCGCTCGCAGACCTCGGAGGCGATGCTCGCGATCAGCGAGACGAAGCGCTGCACGTCGGCCTCGCCGATGGGGCACTCGGTCCCGGGGGTCGGCGGGTCGACCGAGAGCGAGCCGATGGTCTGGCCCTGCACGGTGAGGGGCGCGACGAACGAGGGCGTGACGCGGATGGAGGAGGCGAGGCCCGCCTGAGACGCGAGGCGCGAGGGCCCGTTGGCGGCGCCGGCGTCGTCGCGCACCTGCCAGCGCCGTCCGGAACCCACCGCGGCGCCGGCGTGGTCGTCGGGCTGGTGCGCGACGATCTCGCGCGACTGCGCGTCGCGCAGGCGCACGGTTCGGCGCGTGATGGACGTCGCCGCCTCGCAGAGGGCGGCGAGCGATCCGTCGGTGAGGAAGTCGGTGATCGAGAGCCGGTCGGGCGTCATGCGTGGGCGCCGCGTCGCGGCGAGTCGTGCGTGCGCGTCATTCCTTGGCGCGTCTGGCGGGCGCGTCGAGCCACGCGCCCTTGAGCATTTCGAGGAGCGGATCGGGGGAGGTGGGCAGCTCGGTGTTGACGCGATCGATCGCGTTGAACGCGTTGCGGATCTCGCGCGAGTCGTCGCGCTGGTGCCCGATGAACGCGAGGAGCAGGGCGGCTTCGCGCGCGAAGGGCCGATCCTTGGCTGCCTCGTCGCGGAGGTAGGCGATGACCTGATCGAGACGGCTGCCGCGCAGGAAGAGCTCGTCGGAGAAACGGACGGCGGCCAGCTCGGGGTGGACGGTGAAGAGCGCGCGAAGGTTGACGCTGGCGGAGAGGTACATCGCGGCGCCGAGCTGGGCGTTGATGCGACCGGCGGCGGCCATCGGGTCGCCGTTGCGACGGTTGATGGCGCGGGTGAAGGCCTCTTCGGCGTCGAACCAGCGCTGCTGCTGGAGCAGTCGCTCGCCCTCGCGCATCAACTGGTTGTACTGAGAGATATCTGTCGCCCCGCGAGGCACGAGCGTTTCGATGTTGATCGCCGCGTCCCCGAAGAACTCGGCGGCGCGCTCGCGGATGGTCCGGATCGCGGCCTGCGGGTCTGCCTCGATGACGGTGTTGCCCTCTTCGTCGACGCGCTGGGTCGGCTGCGTGCGATCGATCGGGGGAAGCCCGGTCATCTCTCGCCGCAGGTCTTCGAGGCGTTCGGTGAACTTGCGCCGGTCTTCCTCGGTGGGCTGCGCCGCCGGGGCGGCGGGCTGCTCGCCGGCGTCGGGGGCCGGCGGGTCGGTGGGGAGGCGAGTCGGGTCGAAGGTCTCGCTCGGTTCAGCGGCCGGGGCGGTCGGAGGCGCCGCGAGCTGGTCGAGGATGGACTCGTAGACGGTGCGCGGCGCGACGCGGTTCGAGACAGCGTCGGTGGTGAGGCGTCCGGGGGTGACGGCGTCGGTGATCCGACCCACGCTCGGCTCGGTCACGACCTGGCCGGGTCTGGCGGTGCGTTCCGTGGCGGCGCCCGGGGGCGTGGGCTGGGCGGGCGCGCCGAACGAATCGGCGTCGAAGCGGAGCCCGGTGGATGCCTGCTCCTGGGGCTGGACGGGCTGTCCGGTCTCCGGATCGTTCATCGGGAGCGTGCCGGGCACGACGGGCATCTGGGCCTGGTCGTCGCGCACGAGTGGCTGGGCGATGATGCCGCGCAGCGCCGACGCGCCGACGGCGTAGGGCCTGCCGGACTGGTCGACGATGGAGCCGAAGAACTGGGGCTCGATGGACTGGGTGCTGAGGAATGTGGAGCTGGATCGGAGGGACCCGACGCGCGAGCTGAAGGGGTCGACGCTGAGCTCGGGCATGTCTCGTCGGAAGTCGCCGCTGGAGGAGAGCGAACCGGCGCGATTGATGAACATCTCGCTGGTGCCGAAGGTCGGCGCGCCGCCGGTGGTAAGGGCCATCTGGGCGCGAAGGGCGTCGACGCCGCGGATGTTGCGGGTGGCGAGCCCGGAGAAGAGCGAGTCTCGCTGGAACGAGAAGAGGTTGTCGGACCCGATCGGCGCGCGGAAGTCGTCGGAAGAGAGATAGCCGGCGTCGCCGCGGAAGGACATCCCACCGGGCGCGTTGCCGGTGACGATCGCGTTGCGGAAGCGGACCTCTTCGGCGAAGTTGGAGTTTCTGCCCGGCGCGTTGGTGCGTCCGCCGCCTTGCTGGAGATTGGCGTCGAGGGCTCGCCCGTCGCCGAGGGCGTTCTGCGCGAGGGCGGCGTGCGAGAGCGCGGCCAGCGTTCCAGCGATGGAGAAGAGTCGGATTGGGGTCATGGAAGGTGTGCGCATGGCGCGTCTCCTGCGTGGCTCGTGGTTCGTCCCAGACATTCTACGGTGACGAGGGGCCGGGACGGTCGAGTGATTCTCATCGATTCGACGCGTGGCGGGCTTCCAGGGTTCGGCGGGTTCGGGCGAGAGGGGCGTTCTCGGACGCGTCTGGTCAGGACGGCTCGGGTGGGATCTGGTCGGGCTCGTCGATGAATCGCTCCGATTCCTCGAAGTCGTCGAGATCGATGGCCTCCTGGCGCAGGTCCGCCGGGAGGGTGTAGGGGACCTCGAACCAGACGGTCGTGCCCTGGGAGTAGATCGACTGGATGCCCACACGCCCGCCCAGGGCCTTCACGGCGTGGCGGACGATCGCGAGCCCGAGCCCGGTGCCACGCTTGGTCTGGCGCAGCGAGGAGAGCCCCTCGTACCCCTGGCGCGCCGGGTCGACCTGATAGAACCGCTCGAAGACGCGCTGCTGCTGCGACAGGGGGATGCCCAGCCCCCGATCGCGCACCTCGAAGCGGACGATCTCGTCGTCGCGCCGCTCGAGGCGCGCGACGACGCGGATCTCGGAGTCGTCGTGGCAGAACTTTGCGGCGTTCTCGACGAGATTGCGCAGACTCAGCACGAGCATGCGAGGATCGGTGCGCCAGCCCTCAAGCGATTGGGGGATGTCGAAGACGATCCGCACGGCGCGCGCGGCGCAGAGGTCCTCGAACTCATCGAGGAGGGTGCGCTTGAGGAGGTCGAGGCGCAGGCCCTCGATGCGCAGCGGCGCGTCGCCGGACTCGACGCGAGAGAGGTCGAGCAGGTCGCGCACGAGGTCCTCGAGCCGGGTGACATGCCCGAGGATGATTTCGCGCATGCGCGTCGCGATTTTCTCGTCGCGACCGGCGTCGGAGTTGAGCGTCTCGACGGCGCCGCGGATTGCCGCCAGGGGCGTGCGCAGCTCGTGCGACGCGTTGGCGACGAAGTCGGTCTTGACGCGCACCGCGTCGGCGAGCTCGGTGACGTCGCGCAGGACGAGGATCGCGCCGCGCGCCTCGCTGTCGGGCAGTGGGAAGGGGCCCGCGTAGGCCTCCCAGGTGCGTTCGCCGCTCTCGGTCGGGATGGTGACGCGACCCTTCCAGGTCCGCCCCTCGCCGGCGGCGGAGAGGGCGCCGAGCAGCTGCGAGCTGGTGAGCAGCACGCGCAGGTTCCGCCCTCGCAGGTCGTCCATCCCGAGCTGCACGAACCGCGCCGCCGGCGCGTTGGCGAGCGCGACGGCGCCCTCGGCGTCAACGACGAAGGTGGGCTCGGCCAGACTCTCGATCAGCGCGCGCAGCGTGCGCTGCTCGCGCTCGATCGTCGCGTGCTGGGATGACAGGCGTTCCGAGAGCGCGCCCAGCGCGCGATCGAGGTCGGCGTACTCGTCGGCGCCCACGATCGCCGCGTTGAGGTCGCCCCGGTGCGCCAGAAGCGCGGCCCGAGTGCGCAGGCGGCGCGCCGGGCTGACCACCAGCGTCCAGCCGACCCAGGTGATCGCGGCGGTCGCAACGCCGGCGAGCCCGAGGATCAGGCCCTCTGCGGCGCGATGGCGCCCGTCGCCCGCGA
Source organism: Phycisphaeraceae bacterium (assembly GCA_019636675.1). Lineage (NCBI taxonomy): Bacteria > Pseudomonadati > Planctomycetota > Phycisphaerae > Phycisphaerales > Phycisphaeraceae > Phycisphaeraceae bacterium. The sequence continues at coordinate 1,073,895 of JAHBXC010000001.1, read as the reverse complement.
TTTCGAGCGTCGCGAGGCATACGAGCGTGAGCAGCCAGACCACGACGATCGCCGGGGCCAGCGAGCGCCACATCAGGCCGATGCCGAGACCGTCTTGGCGTTGTGTCGGGCGGGTCATCGGTCGCTCCGTGGACGCTGGAGGGGACGACCGACGATCGTGGGGGCGCCGGCCCGCGTCAAGCGCCCCGGGGGCGAGGCGGCTCGAGCGACGAAGGGTGAAGCGGCAATCATCGCTGCGACGAGTGCGCCTTCGGGGACGATTCGCCCGCCTGGGCCAGCGGCACGATCCGGTACCCCACGCCGCGGACCGTCCGGATCATCTCGGCGAACGCGCCCAGCTTGCGACGGACAGCGGCGATATGGACATCGATGACCCGGTCGGTGACCGCGATGCCGGGGCCCATCGCGAAATCGACGAGCTGGGCGCGGCTGAGCGTTCGGCCCTGTGCCTCGACCAGCGCGCACAGCAGCCGGTATTCGGTGGGGGTCAGCTTGAGGACCTCGCCCTCGATGCTCGCCTCGTGGGCGGCCAGGTCGAGCGTGAGGGGCCCGATCGAGACATTCTCCGAGAGGGGCGAGGCCGAGGCGCGCCGGAGGACGGCGTCCACGCGTGCCTTGAGCACCTTCATCGAGAACGGCTTGGTGATGTAGTCGTCCGCTCCGAGGGAGAGCCCGACGACCTGGTCCGCTTCGGCGGCCCGCGCGGTCAACATAATGATGGGAACCCTGGCGGTCCGGGGGTTCGCACGGAGTCGTCTGGCGACCTCGGTGCCGGGGAGTCCGGGCATCATGAGGTCGAGAATGACCAGATCGGGGGGAAACTCGGTGGCGGAGCGGAGGGCCTCGTCGCCGTTGTGGGCCTGGCGGACGTGGTGGCCGGCGGCCTCGAGGTTGACGGAGAGGAGTTCGACGAGGTCGCGCTCGTCATCGACGACCAGGATGGTGGAAACGTCTGCCATCGTCTTTCGCCATCAGGGTTTACGACGATTTCCAGAGTGGGGAACCGCCGCGACCCGGGGGTGGAGGGCTCGGGTGAGCCGGGTCCGGTCTTCATAAAGATGGTAAAGAGGGCCGGGCGTCGCGAACAGGGCCGGGAGGGCTGGAAAGGGGGTTCTGGAGCTGAATTCACGAAACCTACATGTTCGGGGGGCGTTGGTCCGACAATTCTGCCTCGGGAGAGTTTGCGTTGACTAAACTTCCCGGTATAGTGTGCACTCGCTTGAGCCGAAGTTCCGATAGTGACACTTGCTGGTTGGCCTGAATCGCCGGAGGCGTGAGGACCCCAGCTCGTCAGAGATAGAAGTCAGGAAATGGCCGCCGCGTCGGCGCGCCGGACCCAACAGTCACCAACGGGTCAGAACAACGAATGTCGGACGCACACGCGTTTTCGCGTCCGCAGAGGAGAAGTCTCGCATGTCTCACACGAAGCTTGTGATGCTCGCTGGCGCCGCGATGGGTCTCGGCGGCGTCGCGCTCGCTGGCCAGTCCTGGTCCAGCAACAACGCGGACGAAGTCCGCGCCCTTGTCGCCGAGATGATGAACGACGCGCAGACCCGCTCGTCGCTTCTTCAGAGCGGCAACACCGCCGGCCACGACGGCAAGTTCTTCCTCGGCTCCGCCGATGGCAACTTCAAGCTGAACGTCGGCGGCCAGATCCAGTTCCGTTACATCTACAACTTCCGCGACGACTCTGAGGCCGTCATCGGCGAGGACGAGGACAACACCCTCGGCTTCCAGACCCGTCGCACGAAGCTGTGGTTCAACGGCCACATCTTCGACCCCAACCTCTACTACAACATCACCGGCGCGTTCAACCGCAACGGCGGCAGCTTCGAGGCCGAGGATGTCTATGTCGGCTACAAGTTCGACAACGGCATGGACCTCCGCTGGGGCCAGTTCAAGGCCCCGTTCACCCGCGAGGAGACCGTCAACAGCACCCGCCAGCTGGCCGTCGAGCGCTCGAACCTCAACTCCATCTTCAGCCTCGGCCGCGTGCAGGGCGTCCAGCTCGCCTACGACGCCGAGCAGTTCCGCTTCAAGGGCATGTTCTCCGACGGTTCGGAGCTCTTCCCCAGCAACGGTTCGGCGAACTCTGACTTCAACGACGACCCCTCGGACTTCGCTCTGACCGGTCGCGTTGAGTTCCTCGCCTCCGGCGACTGGAACCAGTTCGACCAGTTCACCTCGTGGCGCGGCTCCAGCAACGCCCTCATGGTCGGCGCCGCCCTGCACTGGCAGGACGCGTCGCGCGAGCAGGGCCGTCCCAACAACGAGCTCTTCGCCTACACCCTCGACATCTCCTGGATGGCCGACGGCTGGAACCTCTACGGCGCCTTCGTCGGCAGCAGCGTCGACGTGGACGGCGGCCCGACCGTCGATAACTACGGCTTCCTCCTTCAGGGCGGCGTGTTCGTCTCTGACGACTGGGAGCTCTTCGCTCGCTGGGACATGGTCTTCGGCGACGACGACGTGTTCGCCAACGACGAGTACACCGAGATCACCCTCGGCGCCAACTACTACATCCACAAGCACGCCGCGAAGTTCACGGTCGACCTGGTCTGGGCTCTCGACGAGTCCGCCGGCGCTCCCGCCAACACCTCCACCGGTCGCGGCATGCTGCCCTCCGGCGAGGAAGATCAGTTCGCGATCCGCGCTCAGTTCCAGCTCGTCTTCTGAGTTGATCTGAACGCCAGACCGTCTGACCCAGCGTCAGACGCCTGACAGCATCTCCGACCGGCCGGCTCCTCTGGAGCCGGCCGGTTCTTTTTTTCGGCGCCTCGCCCGCCCACTCGACGACGCACGCGCGTTCCCGTAGTCTCCATGCATGCCCCCAGAACCTGCCCAGCCCACGATTACGCTCCCTTCGACGCTCGTCGGGCCGGGGCTTCCCATGCCGGGCACAGCGGCTCCCGGCGCCCAGGGGGCGGCGCCCGTCGAACTGGCGGCGGCGATCACCGGGATCGCCCCGCCCCCCATCCCAACGGTGAACCGGCTCGTCGAGCTGCGCACCTCGTACTGGCAGAACGTCGTGCGCGAGATGCTCGCCGCGTTCTCGATCCTCACCCATCGCATGCCAGAGATCGCCGACGGGCGCGTCTCGATCGTCACGACCCTGGGGGAGCGCATCCCCCTCGCCGGCGTCGAGCCGCTCTTCCCCTGCACCGTCGTGAACGACCCGCGCGAGCGCCAGCTCTGCATCGCCGTGCAGTGCACCGTGTTCAACATCCGCACCCCGCTGGGTGAAGTGGTCACCATCCCCCTGCACGAGATCGTCAGCGTGCGCGTCTTGTCCGACGAGCTGATGCGCGAGTTGGAAGAGGCGTTCAACACCTCCGGCGCCAACGGCGAGAAGGGCGAGCCCTTCGGCTTCGCGGCGTTCACCTCGCTGGCGAAGCAGCCCGAGTCGAAAGAGAAAAACACCACGCGCGCCTGACCAGTTCTCTCTTCTCTCTTCCCTGCTCCCCACTCCCTGCTCCCTGCTCCCTTCTTCCCCTCACTCCTCTTCCCGCAATCTCGCCAGCACGCCGATGTCCTCGAGGGTCGTCGTGTCGCCGACGGTCTCTGTCCCGCTGGCGATGTCGCGCAGCAGGCGGCGCATGATCTTGCCCGAGCGCGTCTTGGGCAGCGTCGCGGTGAAGCGCAGCAGGTCGGGCTTGGCGATCGCGCCGATCTCCTTTGCGACATGCTCGCGCAGTTCCTTGCGGAGTGCGTCGTGGTCCGACGCGCCGGCGGAATCCTTGAGCGTCACGAACGCGGCGATGCCGGTGCCCTTGATCTCGTGGGGCATGCCCACGACCGCCGCCTCGGCGACGGCGGGGTGGCTCACGAGCGCGCTCTCGACCTCCATCGTCCCGAGCCGGTGCCCGCTGACGTTGATGACATCGTCGACGCGCCCCATGATCCAGAAATAGCCGTCGGTGTCGCGCCGCGCGCCGTCGCCGGGGAAGTAGTAGGGGTGGCCGCCCTCGGTGACGATGCGCGTCCAGTAGGTGTCGAGGAAGCGCTGGCGGTCGTGCAGGATGCCTCGCAGCATCGCGGGCCAGGGCGCGCGGATCGCGAGCAGGCCGCCTGTGTCGTCGGCGATCTCTTCGCCGCGCTCGTCGACGATCGCCGCGTCGACGCCGAGCATCGCCAGGGTGCACGAGCCGGGCTTGGTGGGCGTCGCGCCGGGCAGGGGGGTGAGCATGTGCCCGCCCGTCTCGGTCTGCCACCAGGTGTCGACGATGGGGCAGCGCCCCTTGCCGATGACGCGGTGGTACCACATCCACGCCTCGGGATTGATCGGCTCGCCCACGGTGCCCAGCACGCGCAGCGACGAGAGGTCGTGCCTCGCGACATGCTCGTCGCCCCACTTCATGAACGAGCGGATCGCCGTGGGCGCGGTGTAGAACTGCGTGACCTTGTGGCGCTCGACGATCGCCCAGAAGCGCGATGGGTCGGGGAAGTTCGGCGCGCCCTCGTAGAGCAGCGTGGGCACGCGGTTGGGCATGACGCCGTAGACGATGTAGGAGTGGCCCGTGATCCAGCCGATGTCGGCGGTGCACCAGTAGACCTGACCCTTGCCCGGGTGCAGGTCGAAGGTGAGGCGGCTGGTCATGGCGGTGAAGACCATGTAGCCCCCGGTGGTGTGCATGATGCCCTTGGGCTTGCCCGTCGTGCCGCTGGTGTAGAGGACGAAGAGCAGGTCCTCGGAGCCCATCGGTTCGCAGGGGCACTCGTCGCTGACGCCCTGCATGAGGTCGTGCCACCAGTGGTCGCGTTTGTTGCCGTTCTCGCCCGTGCGATCGTGATGCCACGCGACATCGTTCGAGCAGCGCTGCACGACGATGACATGGTCGACGACGCCGGTCTGCGCGCAGGCGGCGTCGACGTTGTCCTTGAGGGGGACGATCTGCCCGCGCCGCCACCCGGCGTCGGCGGTGACGAGCACGCGGCTCTTCGCGTCGACGACGCGATCGGCGATCGCCTGCGCCGAGAACCCGCCGAAGATGATCGAGTGCGCCGCGCCGAGGCGCGCGCACGCGAGCATCGCGATCGCCAGCTCGGGGATCATGGGCATGTAGAGCGTGACGATGTCGCCCTTCTTCACGCCCAGGGATTTCAGCACATTGGCGAAGCGCGAGGTCTCGCGCTGCAGGTCGCGGTAGGTGAGCCGGCGCACCTCGGGCTGCCCGCTGGGAAGGGCGGGCTCGCCCTCCCAGATCAGCGCGACCTGATCGGCGTGGCCGCTCTCGACATGGCGGTCCACGCAGTTGAAGCACAGGTTGGTCGTCGCGCCGACGAACCACTTCGTGTCGTAGGGGCGTTTGGGGTCGAACTCGCGGACGGTCTTCCAGGGGGTAAACCAGTGCAGCTCGCGCGCGACCTCATCCCAGAAGCCATCCGGGTCGGCGAGCGAACGCGCGTGCAGCTCGCGGTAGCGCTCCATCGACCCGATCCTCGCCCCGGCGGCGAAGTCGGCCGGGGGCGGGAAGACCCGAGACTCGTGGAGCAACGACTCGATGTCGGAGGAATGGTCGGGCATGGCGTGCTCTCGGTGCGATGAAGGGTTCCGCTGCAGGATAGCAAGCCCTCTACGAAAGCACCCTCGCCGGGGCGAGGGTTTCGTGCGCGTCAAGAATGGCATGGTTGACGCTCGGCGCTCAGCGACGACGACGACGCACCGAGATCGCAAGGCCGGCGCACACCGCCCACGAGACGCCCGGCGCAGGGATCAGCAACGCGTTCGGGACATCGAAGATGGGTTCGCTTGTCGTGATCCCGATCTGGATGCTGCTCCCGACCCCTCCGAGATAGGTGGCGTCCGCCGACACAGTGGCGCGCAGCAGCCAGAAATCACCCTGTGCGGAGATGCTTTGGCGCCAGTCTTCGCCCGGGACCGGCGTTGCGAACCAGACTCCGCGGAGCGAGCTACTTTCCAGATCGACGGAGCCAGGGAGCACGCTGATCGAATCCGCGAGCGACGCTTGGAATGTGAGGTAGGTATCGAACTCGGCCGCGGGAGACACGGGATAGGTCAGCGGATTCGGCGCGAAAGGACCCGACGCAAGCGAATCGTTGTACATGGCGCCGTCGGTCAGAATCGTGAAAGGGCCCAGGACAGGATTCGACGCGGAACCCATGTTGATCGCGTTTACGAGAGTGCCCGGCTCTCCGAAAAGGAACAGATCGAAGGTCCGCCATTGTCCAGCGAGCCCTGTGGCTTCACCGGTCACGGTGTTTGTGGAATTGTCAACCTCCCGCCAGCCCACGCCGGTCAGCGGGTTACTGGTGTTGCCAGCGAACGCCTGCGCCTCGAAAGTGAGAAGGAGGAGCGCTGTCAGTTGAGTGCACCGTCTCGCTGCGCGTGCGAGCGTGAATCGCGCCGCGTTCATTCGATCCTGGTTTTTCATCGTGATCTCTCTCGTGCTTCCTGAAATTCCGTGATTGCGAGAAGCCTTCATGCCCGCCTGCGTCCCAGCAGCAACGCGCCGGTGATCAGCACGGCTGCGCCGGCGGGCGAGGGGATGTTCGGCACTTCGAAGTACGGCACGCCGGCGCTACCGAGTCCAACCTGGATCATCCCGCGGAGGTAGGTGAAGTCGGTGAGCGTGATGCGCAGGGCGTGGATGCTGTCCCCGGGGTCGACTTGAAATCCCCCTAAGGGAAGCCATACCCCGCGGAGTTCCCCGTTGTTGTCGCCCGTCAGATCGATCGAGTTGGGAACGACCAGAATGTCTTCCCCCCCGAACTCGAGACGCGTGTCGAAGGCGAGCGCCGGGAAGAGATCGATCACGGCGGGCAGCGGGGGGGTATCGCCCCCGAACGCGTGGTTGAACACCACGCCGTCGGTCTCGATGAACGGCTGCGGGTCATCGATCGCCGGATTGGGCGCGAAGCCCATATTGAACCCGGTCACCACAGCGCCGCTGCTGCCCAGATTGAAGTACAGGTCGAAGGTGCGATAGCCGGTCAGGTCAGCGCCGGAGCCATCGCTGACGCCCTGATTGTCGACTTCAACCCAGGTGAATCCTCTGACGATCGTCCCGGCGTGGGCCAACGGCGCGATGATCGCGACGGCGACGACCGCCGAAGCACCCGCGCACAGCGAAACGACTTCACCGGCATGAGTCCGTGTCTTCATGGTGTTTCTTCCTCCATCGCGGGCCCGCCTCCTACAGAGGGCGTCGCGAGCATGGTGTTTGGCGGCACGCCACGGGCGGCGGATCCGGCCGGGCGCCTCGATTCAGCCGTCGGCGCTCTGCCGACGCGGGTGGGCGGTTTGCACGCGAGGGTCCATCAGCGCCGGCGTCGCGCCGCCGCGAACGACGCGAGCGCGAGCGTCGCGACGCTCGCAGGGGTTGGGACGATCGAGCGGGGGATCGCGTAGGTCCGCTCGAAGCCGACGAAGCCGATCTCGAGTTGCGAGCCGTTGCCGCCCAGGAAGGTCGCGTCGTCGCTGACGGTGATACGCAGCAGCCGGAGGCGCTCGAAGGGGTCGAGCTCGATCGGCGGGATCGTGAACCAGGTGGCGCGGAGTTCGCCGTTGTTGTTCCCGGTGAGATCGACGGAGTTCGGCACGGTCGAGACTGGCCGATCGCCGAGCGCGAGATAGGTGTCGAACTCGAGCGCCGGGAAGGCCGGGATCAGCGCCGGGTTCGGGGGCGTGTCGCCGCCGAACGCGTGGTTGTAGACCGTGCCGTTGGTGAGGAGCACATTCGGATCGAACAGCGGATTGGCCGCGTACCCCATGTTGACGCCGTTGACGGCCGCGCCCTGGTCGCCCGCGACGAAGTACAGGTCGAGGGTGTACGCGAAATCGACGGGGATAGGCGAGGGCCCGCCCAGCGGCCCGTAGCGGACGAACTGCCACTCAAGGCGCCCATCCGAGATCCCGGCGTGCGACAGCGGCGCGATCGCGAGGAGACCCGTGACGAGCGACACAGCAGACGGTGCGATTCGCATGGCTTTCCTTTCCGATGTCGTGCGACGCTGCGGCTCAGCCCCGGCGCCGGCGCGCGGCAACGAGCGACGCGAGACCGAGCGCCAACGCGCCGCCCGGCGTTGGCACAGATTGGACCGGCGGGATCGAGAACACCTGCTCGAAGCCGACGAAGTTGACCTCGAGCTGCGATCCAGAACCGCCCAGGAAGGTCGTGTCGTCGCCGACCGTGACGCGGAGGATGCGGAGACGCTCGTTGGCGAGCAGTTCGATCGGAGGTTGGGTAAACCAGGCGCCGCGCAGCATGCCGCCGTTCCCGCTGAGGTCGACGGACCCGCCGACGAACGCGGGCAATGTGTCGCCGAGGGCGAGATATGTATCGAACTCGAGCGCCGGGAACGCGGGGAGGAACACGGGGTTGGGGGGGCCATCGCCCCCGAAGGGGTGATTGAACACCGTGCCGTCGGTGGCGAGAAAGTAGGGCGTGATCGAAGTGATCCCCATATTCATGCCACTGATCTGGGCGCTCGCCGAGCCGGCGGTGAAGTAGAGGTCGAAGGTGTACCAGGCATCGCCCGGGACGGGGGACGGCCCGTTGAGCGGGCCGAAGCGGACGAACTCCCACTGCAGGCCCCGGCCGGAGATCCCGGCGTGCGAGAGCGGCGCGATCGCGAGGAGACCCGTGGCGAGCGCCAAAGCAGACGGTGCGATTCGCATGGCTTTCCTTTCCGATGTCGTGCGACGCTGCGGCTCAGGCCCGGCGCCGGCGAGTGGCGGCGAAGGCGCCCAGCGCGAGCACGCCGGCGGCGCCCGGGGCTGCTGGCTCAGATCTCACCCTGGGAACCTTGAACACCTCCTCGAAGCCGGTGAAACTGACCTCGATCGCCGAGCCGTTACCACCGAGGAAGGTGGCAGTATCGCTGACCGTGAAACGGCCGACGAAGAGGCTGCCGCCCGCGGCGACGACCTGCGGGGGCTGAGTGAACCAGGTGCCGATGAACTCGCCGTTGGCGCCGCTCAGGTTGACCGAGCCGGGAACATCGGCGTACGCGCCGTTGCCGACCGCGAGGTAGGTGTCGAACGCGAGGGCGGGGAACGCCGGGAAGAGAGCCGGGTTCGGGGACGAGTTGCCGCCGAGCGCGTGGTTGAACACGGCTCCGTCGGTGAAGATGCGGTACGGCGCCAGGTTGGGGTTCGCGGCGGTGCCCAGGTTGAACCCGTTGACGCTCATGCTCTGATCGCCGGCGTTGAGGAACAGGTCAAAGGTAAGGAAATTGGAGAGGTTGGCGCCGGAGCCATCAGAGATGCCGCCGTTATCAACCTGGGCCCAGGAAAAACCACGCCCGTAAACTCCAACTCCGGCGTGCGACAGCGGTGCGATCGCGAGGAGACCCGCGACGAGCGACAAAGCAGACGGTGAGATTCGCATGGTGCTCTCCTTTTCGGATTTCGCGTGAAGGCGCATGTCAGGCCCGACGGCGGCGAGTGGCGGCGAAGACGCCCAGCGCGAGCACGCCGGCGGCGCCCGGGGCCGGGATGAAGAAGTCTCGCACGCCGTCGGTGAAGCCGATCTGGATGCGCCCCCGGATGTCTTCGGTGGAATCGCTGACGGTGAGACGGAGCAGGCGCAGAGACTCTCCGTTGGCGACGGCGAGGGGTGGCTGGGTGAACCAGACGCCGCGGATCTCGCCGTTGTTGGCGCCGGTGAGGTCGACGGAGTCGGGCACGACAGCGATGGTCGCGTCGCCGAGCATGAGGTAGGTGTCGAACTCGAGCGCCGGGAAAGCCGGGAACAGGCCGGGGTTAGGGGGCACATCGCTTCCGAAGGCGTGGTTGAAGACCGTGCCGCCGATGACGCGCAGGAAGTAGTTGTCGAGGGCCGGGTTGGGCGCGAAGCCCATGTTGACCCCGTTGACGAGGGCGGTGTCGCCCGAGGTGTTCTCCCAGAACAGGTCGAAGGTGCGGAACGACGCGAGGTTCGCGCCGGTCCCGTCGGACACGCCGCCGTTATCGACTTCGACGAAGGACAGTGCGCCGAAGCCGGCGGGGCCTGCGGGCGCGACGGCGCTCGCGAGCGCGATGGCTGCGATCGAAACAAGGGCGGAACGCTGCATGGTGGATCTCCTCTCGTGCGCTGTGACGCGCGTGCCCCGGGATCAACATCGCGCACCCCGCGACGCCGAGCCGGATAACCGTGTTCAAGGTACCACGGCGCGAGGGAGAAACAAGAGGAAGTGGTGGGTTGAGCGCACAAAAAACAACCGACGGGCCCTTGCGGACCCGTCGGTGTGATCTTGCAATCAGTTCCGATCGTCAGGCCGTATTAGCGGCGACGACGGGCAGCGACGAGACCGCCGAGGCCCATGAGCGCGAAGGCGCCGGGGGTCGGGATCGCGTTGCCGATGGAGAACACCTGCTCGAAGCCGGTGAAGCCGACCTCGATCGCCGAGCCGTTGCCACCGAGGAAGGTGGTGTTGTCGCTGACCGTGAAACGGCCAACGAGGAGGCTGCCGCCGGCGCCGACGACCTGCGGGGGCTGGGTGAACCAGGTGCCGATGAACTGGCCCGCGAACGCGCCGGAAGCGGTCAGGTTGACCGAGCCGGGGACGTCAGAGAACGCGCCGTTGCCGACCGCGAGGTAGGTGTCGAACGCGAGGGCGGGGAACGCCGGCACGAGGGCGGGGTTCGGGGACGAGTTGCCGCCGAACGCGTGGTTGAACACGGCGCCGTCGGTGAAGATGCGGTACGGGGCCAGGTTGGGCGTCGCGGCGGTGCCCATGTTGAACCCGTTGACGCTCATCTGGGCAGAGCCAGCGTCGAGGAACAGGTCGAAGGTGCGGAAGCCGGACAGGTTGGCGCCGGAGCCGTCAGAGACGCCCCCGTTGTTGACCTCGGCCCAGCGGAAGCCACGACCCTGGATGCCCGCGAGGGCGGAACCCGCAACGGCGAGGCCGGCGGTAAGAGCAATCATACGAACCATGCGCAGTCTCCTCTCAGAAGAATCTCTTTCTCTCCATCAACTTGCGGCCGCCTACGCTGTCAAACGCGGGCCGGGTTGAGGGCAGCGAACATCGCTTCCAGACACGATGAATGTATCACAGAATTCGCTGGAGTGGAAGCCCCGGCTCGCCAGAATTCGAAAATTTCCGGGGATAGGCCCGGGGTTTGAACCGGTCATGCCGCCTGTCGGGTCAGGCCCGGAAAACACGCCATAAAAACGCGATCCGGCAGGTCCGATCGCCCCGGGCGGCGCCGGGCCGTCATCAAATATTCATACTTTGTTCGGTATTCACTGGCGCTGAGAGCGTGGGATTAGGGGGTCGCCTGCCCGAACGCCGAGAGCACCAGGTTCAGATCCGCGAAGTTCACGATGCCGTCGTTGTTCAGGTCGCCCGGGAGCGATCCGGGGGGCCCGGAGAGCCCGAAACCCGACAGAACGATGTTCAGATCGGCGAAATTCACCACCCCGTCCCCGTTCGCGTCGCCCGGGAGGGCGATCCGGGGGCCCAGGAACAGGACCGCCTCGTACGGCTCGATCGTCCCGGGGGCGCGCTCGTAGCGGAGCAGGGCGTTGACGATCAGGCCGCCAGACGCGAAGCCGGAGCGAGGGCTAGTCGTTTCGCGCCCGGGGATCTGGCTCTGGAGGACCTGCCCGGCGTGGAACCCGCCCGACGCGACGGAATCGGCGTCGGCGAGCGTCAGACGCGCGATGGTGTAGGGGGTCTGGCTGTTGACGCCAGTGACGCGCTGGCCCGTGGTCAGCAGCAGCTCGAGCGAGTACTGGCCGCCCGAGTCGCGCACGGCGCGGAACAGCCCCGTCTTTCGCCCCGGGCCCGTCGCGCCGGGCTCGCCCGAAGACGCCGGTCGCTCGTCGTCCCAGACGCCCACGAAATAGATGTTGCCGAGCAGGTCGACCCCGGGCGAGGAGATGGACGCCGGCGACTGCGACGCCAGCGCGCCCAGACGCGTCGCGCCGGTTTCATCGCGAGGGCGATCGAACACGGCCATGCCCGGGTGGGCCGCGACCGTCCAGACGAACGACGAGCCGGTTCGCGTCGCGACGGCGAGGAACTCGCGCGCCGCGGCGGCGCTCGCGCCGGGGTCGGTCGCGACGGCGGCGAGGACGAGCTCGCCGGTCGAGGTCTGCCCGACGCCCGCCTGGCCGCTGGGCCCTCGGAAGCTGATCTGGCTGAGGAAGTGCGTGAACTCAGCGTTGCCCGACGCGTTGGCGATGTACGAATCGGGCCCGGTGATCGACTGGGGCAGTGTCGCGAGGACCGCTGAGCCGGGCGCGACGGTGGGCAGCGCGCCGGGCGCTGCCGGGGAGCGCAGCCCGAAGGCGTTGATCGCGTTCACGCGCGTCGAGCCGGTGGGCAGCGCGAGCGTCGCGACGACGCCCATATCGGCGCTGAGCGCCGCGCCGATGGATCGCGAGGGGTTGCCTCGCAGCCCGGCGACGCCCGGCGCCCGGTGCGCCGAGGTCGACACGGAGGCGCCGACGGCTTCGCGCCCGATCGTCAGGTGGCCCCGGAAATCCAGGGCGATCGTCGCGGACGACGACGCGAGCACGCCCGGTGCGAGCGGCGCGAAGACGCCCACCGGGGTGTTGAGGGTGACGGTCGAGTTGTTGATGAGGAAACGGGTCGCGCCGCCCGCCGCCAGCGTGCCGTTCGCGCCGGTGGGGGAGCCGCTGAGGTTGACGAGCAGGTTGATCGACGTCGCGGCGCCCGGGGTGACGCTGCGATCGCTGAGCGAGACGCTGAGAGCGTTCTCGCCCTTCACATTGGCGAAGCCGAGCGTCGCGCCGAAGTCGTCGGCGCGAAGGTAGACGTTCCCGCCCTCGTCGACAGCGCCGAGCGAGAGCGTGGAGGAATCGGGGCTGGTGTTCTCGATGCGGCTGACGATCGCGGTGGTGCGCTCGACGAACAGCCGCGCGAGGTTGGACGCGTCCTGCCCCACGATCGCGCCGACGATCGAGCTGGGCATGGTCAGGTCGCCCGGCTCGAGGCCGAAATCGCTGAACGCGACGCCGAAGGCACGCGCGAAGCCCGTCGAGTTGATGGAGATCGGCGTGGCGTTCTCGTCGGTGTTGACGCCCTGCCCGGGGGCGTTCCACGACGAGAAGGGGGTGGCCGGGATCGTCACGCCGGTCCTGTGGGCGGCGGAGATCGCGCTCGCGCCCAGGGCCTGGGTCGAGAAGAGCGGGTCGACGCTGCGCGACGCCTTGAGCACGGGTCCGACGAAGAAGGGCGTCCCCCACGCCGACACGACCGGCGCCATGTCCAGGATGTAGCGGGTGCGCTGGAGGTCGGGGTGGGTCGACGCGATCGCGTCGGAGCGCCCCGGGGTGCTCGCGACGCTGTCCTGGGCGAGCGCGCCGCAACCGGCGGCGAGACCCGCGAGCGCGGCCAGCGTCATGGCGCTTCTGCGATCCATCCCTGCTTCCTTCTACGCGACCGGGCGGCCCGCGGATCGCCGGCTCAGCGGTTCGAGAACGACCCGGCGCGGTTCGTGAAGGTCGGCTGGTTCAGCTCGGCCTCGATCCGGACGCTCTGGAGCTCGAGCCAGTCGCGCCAGCGCGGCTCGCGCTCGAGCATCAGCGCCATCTTCACGATGTCGAGCGACGACTCGTTGTAGCGACGCAGCGTCCAGGCGGCCTTGGCGGCGCCCCGGAGCGCCGGGAGGAACTTCCCGTCGCGCTGCAACGCCGTCTGGTAGTGCGTCATCGCGTCGGCAGGGTAGCCGGCCTTGTCCCAGGTGAGCCCGAGGTTGAACGCCGGGCGCGGGTCCTGGGGCGCGAGCTCCTGCGCGTTCGCGAAGCACTCGGCGGCCTCGAGGTATCGCTGCTCCCGGAGCATCAGCACGCCCATGTTGTTCCACGCGGCGGGGAAGTCGCGGTAGGCCTCGACCGCCTTCTGGTAGGACGCGATCGCCAGCTGGGGCTTCCCGTCGCGCTGGTGGCGCTGCGCCTCGGCGACGAACGCCACGGCGCGGTTCAGGTCGGCCGAGATGTCCCGGCTGTCGCCCAGATCGACGCGCCCGCTCCTGGGCTGCTGGGCGCACCCGCCCAGCGCGAGCCCGATCGCGAGCCCGGCGCCGGCGAGCGAAAGCGCGAGGGTCTTCTTCGGGCGTGCGAATGTGTTGATCGTGTTCACTGCTTGAGCTCCCAGCGCGAGAAGACCACTTCGATGTTCCAGCCCGTGGTTCGGTTCGGGGTGGCTTTGAAATCCTTGACGTACATCCCCTCCGCCTGGCGGAGGGTCGTTTCGATCCAGCGCAGCACGGCGCTCATCTCCTGCCCGTTCACGCGCGCCATGATGTTCTTCCGCACCAGCGTGCCCCCGAACTGCTCGTCGTCGCGCTGCTGCGTGAGCTGGGGGCGCGGCGAGAGGCCGGCCTGATCGGCGCTCGAGCTGATCGACGAGAGAAGGGTGGGGAGCGGGCGATAGATCGCGTCCTCGGCCGGGGCGCGCTCGGCGCTGCCTCTGGTGCGCTCGATCTCGGACGCGAGGCGCTGCACGTCGCGGGCCTCGTTGACGGCACGATCGCGGCGCGCCTCGGCGGCGGCGACGCCCTTGGAGGCCCAGAGCGTGAAGATCACCGCGCCGATCAGCAGGGCCGCAGAGAACGCGACGATCGCCGTCGGACGGTTGGCGCGCTCGGCGCTCATCGCGAGGGGGCGCAGCATGGGCTCTTGTTCGCGGATGCTCATCGTGCGCTCTCCGTGCGCGCCCACTGCCCGGTGAGCTTCCAGTCCTGGATGTTCTGCCCGATCTCGCGCACGAACTGGACATTCCAGTCGATCTGTCCCGGGGTGCGGCGCAGGATCTCGCGCAGGCGCTCGCCGGTTTCGAAGTTGGGCAGTCGCACCGTCGCGTTGGGGAGCGTCTCGTTGAGATGGAAGTCGGTGAAGAACAGGCCTTCTGGGCCCAGCTCGTTGAGAGCGCCGAGCAGGCGCTCGATCTCGTCGAGGACGGGGCGCGCCGGGGCCGGGTCGGTGATCTGGGGTCGGTCCTTGCGCAGGCGCTGCAGCTCGGACTCGAGGGCGCGGGCGCGATCGGGGTTGTTGCGCAGCTCGGGCGCGACCTCCTCGACGCGGATCGCCGAAGCGCTCTGGACCTGCGCCGCCGCTTCGGTCAGGCGGGTGCGCTTCTCGAGCGCGCGCCAGCCGACCGCGAAGATCGCGACGGCGAGCAGGCCCGTCGCGACGCCCGACCATGTGTACAGCGTCGCGTGCGCGCGCCCTCGCCTGCGCGAGAGCGAGACGAGCGTGCGCGTCGGGTCGTCGTCGGCCGGGAGGGACCGCTCCTCGCGCTGCGCGAACGCGCGCAGCGTCGCGCCGATGGGGTCGTTTTGCGTCGTCGCGTCGACCGTGAGGTCGGGCCAGCGTTCCTCGAGCGTGCGCGAAAGGTCCTTCGCGTCGGCCCCGACGACGCGCACCCTCGTTGGGCTCTGCCCCAGGTGCGTCGACCAGGTCAGCCAGTCCAGCGCGAGGCGCGACGCGGCGACCGGGAACCAGTCCTCGCTGTTCCACTGCGCGCCCTGTCCCCCGGCGCCGCCGGGGCCGTCGAAGCCGGCGCGACGGACCGAGAGCTCGCCCGCCGCGACAAGCGACCCGCGGCGCGACCACGACCAGAGCAGACGCCCGGAATCCTCGAGGATCACGGCTTCGAGCGCGCCGATGTCGCGCGCCTCGACGCTCGCGTCGGCGTCCTCGCCGCCGGGCGCATCGGCGCCGGACGGTCCCCACGCCGACACCATCGAGTGCCACAGCGACTGGGCCACGCCAACGCTGACGGAGCGACGGTCGAGCTGATCCAGGAAGATCCGCACGAGGGAGTCGGGCGACGCGAGCACCGCCGTGCGCACGCTCGCGCCCGGCTGCGCGCCGTCGGCGTCGGGCTTGTTTCGTTTGAGGAAGCGCTCGATGGTGGGGCTGGACAGCGCCCTGGGCTTTCCGGCGGCCCGCGCGAGGGGCTGCATCGTGCCGCGCATCGCGAGCGCGTCGTAGTTGACGGCGCTGGCGCGCATGGCGGCGGCGACGACTTCCGGATCGGCGCTCGGGGCCGACGCGAAGACGCAGGCGGCGTCCTCGACATCCACGATGAGGACCGCGAGACGCTTGTCGGCGCCGAGCTGGGTCGCGACCCAGTGGGCCGCCTGCGACGCGCGGTCGCGCAGCGCGAACGCGTCGATCTCGGCGTCGGGGGGCGTCGCCGGGGCGCGCCAGACCGCTTCGCCGGCGCCGGTGAGCAGGCGCGCTTCGGAGAGGTCTTCGCGGATCCAGGCGGTGTGGAGGGTCATCGGGGCGCGGTCCTGGGCCGGGTCGTGGGCGCGCGCCGACCGGCGCCGAAGGGGTCCTCGTCGAAGACGCCCGAGTCGCTCGCGTTGGGCGAGACGCCGGTCAGCGTCGCGCCTCGCGTGGTCTCGCCGCGCTTGATCTCGTGAACGCGCCGGCCCTGCGAGATGATGATTTTCTCGGGGGTGATGCGCTCGATGGTGTAGTCGTCCTGGGTGTAGCCCTCGCCGACGAGTCGCTGGATCGCGCCGACGGCGATGATCGCCATGGGCACGCCGCCGGAATCCATCTTGGCGATGTAGCGCCACGAGGGGGCGAACCCGCCCGAGCGCGAGGCCGGCTCATCGCCCGATTCGACGCCCTGCTGCTCGGCGAGCCGTCGGGCTTCCTCCTCGAGCATGCGCTGGCGGTTGGCGCGCCACTGGGCCAGCTCGGGCTGGGCTTCCTCAGCGAGGCGGACCGCGTTGGCCAGGCGCGACCAGTCCTGCCGGCCGATCGCTTCGGTGGGGTGGACGCGCTTTTTCTGCTGCGTTTCGGTCGCTATCTCCGGCTGGAGCGTCCGGGGGTCGATCTCGACGCGAGGCTTGGGCAGCAGGAACAGGATGACCGCAGCCGCCCCTGCGAGCGCGGCGGCGCCCAGGGCGACTTTCGTCATCCGGGCGGCTTCGCTCTGTCTGAGTGGCAGTGATCCCATGGTCTTATCCTTATGTCGTCGCGCGGGCGTCGGTGCGTTCGACGCGACCCGTCTTACCGCTGTTCCCCCGCCCGCCCGGCCCGTGCCCCTTGCCCGACCCCGCCAGACGGCGCGCCCCGACCGGTCGGATTGTCCCAGGCGTTCTCGGTCGGTCCCGTAAGCGGACGACCCAGAAGCGCCGCGGCTTCGTCGTCGTCGACCTCGCGCCACTCGACGAGCTGCGGCCTCGACGCGTTCACGCCGCCGGCGTCGATGTACGACGCGAAGCGCATCACGCCTGCCTTGTCCTCGACTTCCACCACCATGCGCAGGAAGGTCGGCTCGAACGCGACCAGACGGAGGATCTCGGCGATCTTCTCGTTGTCGTACCCGGTGTCGACGAGGATCTGGCGCATCGACGCCTGGTCGAGGCGCTGGCGCGCCCTGGCGACCGAGAGCGTCTGGCCCAGGTCGCTGCCGTCGGGCGCCAGCGACTCGAGCAGCGCGACGGGCGCGCTGTTCACGCTGATCTGGGGCGGCCCGAGTCTGCGGAACAGCTCCGGGCGGTTCGCGGGGATTCGCAGCAGGTACTTCTCGAAGGCCTCGCGGTTGGCCGGGGGTTCGTTGCGCACATCCGCCTTGGCCAGACCCTGCCCGTCGATGAGAAACACGACGATGCGCCGCCCCCCCGGGAGCTCGAAGCGGTGCGCCGGCGTCTCGGGCGAGGCGATGCGCGACAGGTCGCGCAGGCCCTGACGTGAGAGCCAGAGCCGGATGACGGCGCGCGCGCCCTGCACGTCGTGGTGCCTGTGGTAGCTCTCGACCTGCTGCTGCACGATGAGCTGCTGCGTGCCCGATCGCTGCAGCGCCGACGCGATGACCAGCGAGCCGGCGAAAATCAGCAGGATGATCGTGGGCATGACGAACGCGCGCCTGGGGGTCATCACTGCACACCCCCCGTCGTGATCGAGGGCTCGAACAACCAGTCGATGGAGCGACCGGTCGAGAGCAGCGCGCGCAGGCGGATGGCCTTGGGGAACTCGGCCGGGGTCTCGGCGCTGATCGCGGCCTTCCACACGCCGCCCTTGTCGTCGTCTTCGGGCTGGCCTCTGCCGAGAGCGTTTCGCGTGAAGAGCGACTTGCCGGCCTCGTCGCCGCGCACGAGGACCTGCCACTCGAGGGCCATGACGCCGTCGAGGAGGTCGATCGGCTCGCCCTCGGGGAGGATGGGCCTGTAGACGAGCGCCCAGCCCTTGCGCCGCGGCTCGACCTCGAAGGCCCCTCGCACGAAGAGCGCCGACGCCGGCGCGCCCGGCGCGGGCTGGGCGAGCATGGTGAGTTCGAGGCGCGAGGGGGCGTTGGCGTTGGAGGTGGTGAGCACGCCCGAGGGCTCGAGCACGAACATGGACTTGGGGAAGATGACGCGCCCGAAGCCGTCGAGGGTGAGCGGCTCGTTCTTGCCGCGATCGTCCTTGTACTGGCCCTGGAGGCCGTGGAGCATCGGGTTGAAGCGCTTGGCCATCTCGTCGCGCAGGGCGTTGTTCCCGTCGTCGGGTCGCTCCTCGCGGGGTCGGGCTTCGTCGCGGCTGATGCCGGTGGAGCGCTCGATCATCTCGGCGCTGTCGATGGGCGCTTTGGCGACCATGGTCTGCATCGCGCGCCGGACGATGGTGTGGGCGAAGGCGGTGTCGCTCGCCTCGCGGAAGCGGTCGCTCTGGAAGCGGTCCATGCGCTCCATCATGCCGAAGACGCCCATCGCCGCCAGCAGGACGACCGCGCCGATCGCGGTGGCCATCATCAGCTCGAGCGCGGTGAAGCCCCGCCGCGACGCGCGCGTCGCGCTCCGGGCGCCGGGATGGATCGTGCGTCGGGTCATCGTCCCTGCAGCTGCCTCTCGAAGCGTTCCTGCTCGGCCTTCTGGCGCTGGGTCTGGATCATCTGGTCGATCATCATCTGCATCTCGGGCTGGTTCTCGAACGCCTTGCGCAGGTGCGTCAGCATCTGCATGCTGTCGGCGTCGCCGAAGGGATCGAACACGCGCGAGAGCACGGCGACCGTGTCGCGGAAGCCGTCGGGCCTCTCCCAGTCGACGCGCACCGTGATCAGCAGCAGGCGCCCTCGCAGGATCTCGGTCGAATCGAGCTGCGCAACATTGCGGCTCTCGCGCCGGTCGACGCCCGCCTCGGCCGCGCCCGGCTCCTGCAGCAGCGCCTCGGCGCCCGCCGCGTAGTGGAACCGCCGGTTCCCGATCTCGATGGGCAGGTGGGTGGGGGGCAGCGAGTCCGGGTCGTCCATGTACTGCAGGATCAGCCGGTGCGCCACCTCGTACGCGTCGAGGCGCGCCTCGTCGCGCATCGACAGGCGCTCGATGAGCGAGAACGCCCCGGTGATCGCGGCCGCGGCCATCGCGAGGATCACCGCCGAGAACACGACCTCGAGAAAGGTGACACCCGTTCGGCGCACCGGGCGACGAATCGGGGAGGTCAGGATGAGGCCCGACCCCTGCGTCATGTCACTGGATCTCCCACGAGCGGATGTCGTCCGCCGTGCCGTACTCGCCGTCTTTGCCCTTGCTGATGATCTCGTACTCGCGCCCCTGCTGGCCGGGGTGGAAGTAGACGAACGGCCTCTTCCAGCCGTCGAGCGGCTCTTTCTCAAGGAAGCGAGGGATGAGCGGCTGGAGCTGCTCGGCGGTCGTCGGATACGCCCCGGTCTGCACATAGAAAGCGCGCAGCGCGCGCTCGATGGTCTGGATGCTGGTCTTTGTGGCGTTCTCGCGCGCCGTGTCGGCCTGGCCGGTGACGGCGATCGCCGCGACCGTGGCGAGGACGCCCAGGATCACGAGCACGAGCATCAGCTCGAGCAGCGTGAACGCGCGAACGACGGGGGAGGGGTGACGACGACGGGACGCGAGTGAGGAAGCCATGAAGAAGCCGCTCCAACCTGAAGGACGCGAGGGGGAAACTCGCGCAACTCTATCGCTTCGACGGGCGCCCTCGCCCGCCGGTTCCCTCCCCGGGTTCACAGCTGGCTCCCGGCGCTGCCGCTGAGGGTGATGAGCGGGATCATGATCGCCAGCAGGAGCGCCCCGATGATCGCGAACATCACGACGATGATCGCCGGCTCCAGGAGCGCCAGAAGCCGGTCGGCGCGGGTGTCGACCTCTTCCGCCATGTCGCCGGCCAGAGAATCGAACGCCTCCTCCAGGTCGCCCCCTCGCTCCGCGGCGACCAGGAGGCGCCGGGTCGCCACCGGCAGGGCGGTCACCTCGTCCAGCAGCGTGCGCAGCAGCCCGCCCTCGACGAGCTTGCGACGCATCGTCTCGAGCTGCTCGCGCAGCTTCGGGTGCGCGATCGAGGGCGTCGTCGTCGCCAGCGCCTCGGCGATGGGCACGCCCGACTTGCTCATCGCGGCCATGACGGCGAAGAACCGCGTGCTCTCGATCGCCAGCTGCAGGTTCGCCACCGCCGGGAGAACCCGGATCGCGCGCAGGAACACCGCCAGAAGCTGGCGGCGCATCGCGACGCCCAGCACCACGGTGGTCAGCAGCGCGAGAATGATCCAGAAGATGTTCCCGCGGCACCACCCTCCGACGCTGAAGACAATCGCCGAGAACCAGGGGAGCGTCACGCCCGCTTCGCTCAGCGCGTCGCCGATGCGCGGGACCACCAGCGACAGCATCCCCAGCACCACCACCACGCTGATCGCCAGCACGACGACCGGGTAGATCAGCAGCGTGATCGCCTTGCGGCTGATCGCCAGACTCCGGCGCGCCGAGTCGGCCAGGCGCTCCGCGGCGCCGCCCAGGTCGCCGGCGCGCTCCGCGGCGCGGTACACCGCGATGGTCACCTCGTCGAACCCGCCGACCCGGCGGCAGGCGTCGGCGAAGCTCGCTCCGCTCGTCACCTGCTCGCGGATCTTGTCGACGCGCGTCTTCGTGGCCGGTTTGACGACGGTCGCGACGACCTCCATGGCTTCGATCAGCGGCACGCCGCGGGGCAGCAGCGTGGAGAGCTGGTCGTTCATCGCCATCGCGTCCGAGGTCGGGATGGTGAGCGACTCGCTGGTCTGGGCCCATCTGGGCAGCTTCCAGGCGCGCAGCAGCAGGAGCTGCTCCTTGCGCAGGATCTCCGACAGGACGGGCTCGTTCGGCGCGGCGCGCACCCCCATCTTGCGCGCGCCCATGGGCGTGGCGGCGACGAAGAAGAACGGGTTGGGAGTCGCGCTCGGGGCGGCCATGGGTCTCGTCTCGTTCGGTCCGGCGCGTCGGTCAGTCGAGCACGCGACGGATCTCTTCCTCGGTCGTCAGTCCCTGTCGGACCTTGAGCATCGCGTCGTCGCGCATCGGCTTGAAGCCCTGCGCGAGGGCGACCTCGCGGATGGTGACGGCGTCGGCGCTCTTGGCGGTCGCGGCGCGCAGCTCGTCGGTCATGGTCATGATCTCATAGACAGCGACGCGCCCGGAATAGCCCGTCCCCAGGCACTTCTCGCAGCGCACGCCCCCGATGCGCCCCGTCCCGACGCACGCCTTGCAGACGCGCCGGAGCAGTCGCTGCGCCATCACCGCGAGCAGCGACGAGTTGATCATGTAGGGCTCGACGCCGATGTCCTCGAGGCGCGAGATCGCGCTGGGGGCGTCGTTGGTGTGCAGCGTCGCCAGCACCAGGTGGCCCGTGAGCGACGCCTGGATCGCGAGCTGCGCCGTCTCGGCGTCGCGGATCTCACCCACCAGGATCACGTCGGGGTCCTGACGCAGAAGGGAGCGCAGCCCGGCGGCGAAGGTCACGCCGCGCTTGGGGTTCACCTGCATCTGGCTGACGTTCTCGAGGTGGTACTCGACCGGGTCCTCGATGGTCATGACATTGCGGCTGGTGCGGTCGATCCGCTCGAGCGCCGAATAGAGCGAGGTCGTCTTGCCGCTGCCGGTGGGGCCGGTGACCAGGATCATCCCGTTCGGCCGGTTGACCAGCGAGAGGAAGCCCTGCTGCATCTCCTCGGTCATGCCGACGGCGCCCAGCGTGAGCTGCGTCTGGCTCTGGTCGAGGAGTCGCAGGACGATGCGCTCGCCGTAGATCGTGGGGATGCACGACACGCGGATGTCGATCTTGCGCGAGCCGACGCGCACCATCGTCTGCCCGTCCTGGGGCGAGTGGCGGTTGGCGATGTCGAGCTCGGCCATGACCTTGATACGCGACGAGATCGCCGGCCCGAGCGAGGGGGGGGGCGTGAACGCGTCGATCAGCATGCCGTCGACGCGGAAGCGGATGAGCAGCTTCCCGTCGAGGGGGTGGATGTGGATGTCGCTCGCGCGCCGGCGCAGCGCCTCGAAGAGGATCATGTTGACGAGCCGGATCACCGGCGTCTGGCGCGCGAGCTGGAGGAGGTCGGTCCCGCTGCCGATGCTGCCGGCGGCCTTCTGCAGCGCGTTCTCGTCGAGGGGGATGTCCTCGACGATCTCGGTCACGAGGTCCTGCTTCTGCTCGTAGCCGCGGTTGATCAGGTTCGCGACCTGCGCGCGAGGCGAGAGCACGATCGTGATGGGCATGCCCAGCATGCGCTCGACGGCGGCGAAGACCGCCGGCTGCATGGGCTGCGAGGTCACGACGGTCATGGTCTTGCCGTCGGTGTGCAGGCCGGCGATCTGGTGCTGACGCGCGACATCCGCCGGGACCTTCTCGAAGAAGGCGGTCGACGAGGGGTGCGAGAGGGGCTCGCTGTCGAAGGGCAGCGCGCAGCGGTTGGCGATGGCCTGCAGCGCGCCGTGCTCGTCCATGCCCATGGTGGAGAGGAGCGCGTCCCAGGGCTCTTCGTCAGCGCCGGGGACGGACGCGAGGGCGCGCAGGTGCTCGTCGCGCACCTGCATCGCGCCGTAGAGCCCGGTGTGTGCGCGCGCCGGGGGCGTTGCGCCCGGGTCGCTGGGGCTGGCGAGGTTGGTGGGGGTGTCGCTCACCGCTCGCCGGGCTCCTTCTCTTTGACGATCACCACGCTGCCCATGGGGCGCGGGCGATCGCTCGGCTCGTCGCGGCGCGCCGGCGCCGAGACCGCGGCGGGGGCGAGGGGCGTGAGCGGCGCCGGGGGCGTGACGACGGCGGGGGTCTGGTCCTCGATCGGGTCGAGCGCCGGGGGCTCGGCGTCGGGGCGGAGCAGCAGCGTGGCGCCGCTGGTGGGCATCATCACGGGCTCGAGTTCGGGGAGGTCCTCGAGCAGGTCGACGCGCTCCATCGGCCCGCGCGTCAGCAGGCGCAGGTCGGCGAAGGTCGGGTCTCGCACGATGCGCGGCGTGATGAAGACATAGATCGTCGCTTGCGTCTTGCTGTCGACCGTGCTCTTGAAGAACTCGCCCAGGATCGGGATGTCGCCCAGGAAGGGGACCTTCTGGACGGTCTTGCTGTTGCGCTCGCGGACCAGGCCGCCCACGACCATGGTGGCGTCGGAGGGCAGGGTGACCACGCCGTTGTAGTTTTCGGTCTGCTTCGGGGGCTGGAGCCCGTTGCCGCCTGCGCCGTCGAAGTCCGACAGTTCGAGGTCGTAGATCAGGTTGAGCATGCCGGCGTCGGAGATCTGCGGCGTGACCTTGAGCTTGGTGCCGGCGTTGGCGGTGCCTCCCTGGGAGGTGATCGTCGTGTTCGAGTTCTGCGAGGTCTCGGCGAAGGGCACCTCGCGCTCGCTGATGACGTTGGCCTCTTCGTTGTCGTTCACCAGAACGCGCGGGCTGCTGACGATGCGCGTGTCGCCGACTTCCTGGAAGGCGTTGATGACGAAGGGGATGTAATCGGATCGGATGATGGCGCTGGTCAGCCCGCGCAGGTTGGGGTTGACGACGCGCGGGTCGGTGGCCGTACCGCCCTGCGGCGCGCTCGTCAGGCCGAAGTTCGTGAACAGCACGCTCTGCCCGGGCGTGAACTGCGACTCGATCGCGAAGCGGAAGTCGTCGTTCGCGGTGACGGAGACGATCTGGACCTCGATGTAGACCTGGGGACGGCGCTGGTCGAGTTGCTCGACGATCTTGGCGATCTCGCGCTGCTGGCGCGAAGGGGCGCGCACCGCGATCTGATTTCGCGCGACGTCGGGCTGGATCGTGATGTCCATCGTGGGCGTCAGCGCGTTGCCGATGTCGCCCTCGCCCCCGGAGGGCGTGTCGAAGCCCAGTTCGGACGGCGCGGGGATCGTCGGGCGCCCGGCGCGCGTGCCCGTCCCGGACTGCGGCAGGAAGGGCGAGGTCCCGCTCTGCGAGGCCGGGTCCTGGATGATCGCGTTGAGCAGTTCGGCGACCTGCTCGGCGTTCGCGTGGCGGAGCTTGTAGAACTCCACGACGACGCGCGCGCCGCGCGCCTGCTCGGCGAAGGCGTTCACGAGGTCCTGCACCTTGCGGTGCTGCGCCTCGGTGCCGAAGTAGACGAACGCCTCCATGTTGTCTTCGAGCACGAAGCGCGGGCCGCTCTGCGTGCGACCGCCCTGCTGCGACCCGGCCTGCTGCCCGGTGAACTGCTGCTGGCCCTGGAACTGCTGCGAGCCGAACTGGCGCGAGCCCGAAACCCCCGAGCCGATCGTGCGCACCGGGCCCAGGCCCTCGTCCTCGCCGAACTGCGCGATCTGCATCGCGGCAGGACCGACCGCGTAGCGGTTCGCGATCAGGCGGCTGGGCGTGTCGACGACGGAGATAATCTCGATCAGCGACGCGGCTTCGGACTCAGACCCGCGGAAGATGAGCGAGTTGCTGGCCGGGTCGATGAACAGCCGGTCGGGGAGACTGCTGAGCGAGCCGCCAGCGCCCGGGACCTGCTGCGCGCCGCGCTGGGCGCCCTCGCCAAGGGGCTGCGTGGGCGTGCGCAGCGAGCCGCTCTGCCCGCCGGCGCCGCGCAGGGTGAGGACCTTCTCTCGCGCCACCTCGGCGCTGAGATGCATCAGCTCGAAGCGGTGGAGCGACATCCTGTCGCGCTCCCCGAGGACGGCGTTGATCACGTCCTCGACGGCGCGGATGTTGCGGGGCGAGTCGGTGATGACCAGCACGCCCAGCTCGTCGATGAAGGACACGCGCCCGGCGCCCGCGCCGCCGCCGGCAGCGCCGCCCAGAGCCTTCGTGATCGCGTCCTGCAGCGAGCTCGGGCGGACCATCGGCGTCGTGATGACGCGCGTGGTCGCCAGCTCGTCGCGCCCGAACGCCGCCGCGATCTCGCCCTTGGGCTTGATCACGAACCAGCCCGGCCGGTCGGCGGTGATCGCGTACCCGCGCTGCTCGACGAACATCGAGAGCAGACTCAGCAACTCGTCGCGACGCACCTCGAGCGGGCCGTTGAAGAGCACGGACTGCCCCTCGAGACCCGGGTCGGAGAAGATGTTCACCTTGAGCTGGTCGGCGACCCAGTCCACGAACGCGACGATCGACACCGGCTCGGAGGACTTGCTGATACGGATGAGGTCATCGGGGGCGACGACCGGGGTCGCGGCACGCTCGGGGACGACCGGCTGCTGGGCCCGGGCCGCGTCGGCCTGCGTGGGCTGCGCGGCGGGGGCCTGCTGCTGGTCCTGGGGGCGGACCGCGCCCCAGCCCCGACGCAGCCATCCGGCGCCCTCGCGCTCCTGCTCGGCTGGCTGGCGCTCCTGCTGGGCGAGCGCCAGTGGCGACGCCGCGACGCTCAGCCCCAGCGAGCAGGTCAGCGCCAGGCCGAACGCTCGCCCGGCGGCACGCGACAGCGACGCGCAGGGCGGGCGGAGACTCGTCGTTTCTTCGTGATGCGTGCTGGTCAAGGCAGCGGCCTCTCGGAGGTGATACTGGCGCGTCGGGATCGCCGGCGCTGTCGCCGGGGGGGAGCCGTCCACAGGATTTCGTGCGCAGGGCGAGGGTAGTGCGCTGATGTGGCTCGTGTCGTCGCTAGCATCCGGAACGATGCGAGTCGCCAGTCTGCTGCCCTCGGCCACTGAGACGCTCTCTTTCGTGGGCGGTTCCGATCTTCTCGTCGGTCGCTCGCACGAGTGCGATTTCCCCGTGGGGCTGGATCACCTCCCGATCCTCACCGCCCAGATCGTCGACTTCCACCAGTCCGGAGGATCGTCAGGGGTGGACCAGGCCGTCCGCCGCGCACTTTCTGCCTGCGCGTCACAGACCGACCACCCCTCCGGCTTGCCATCCGGGGGTGGGGGTCTCCCCGAATCCGACGACGGCTGGATCGCCCAGGGCGGGCTCTACAAACTCAACGCCCGGCTGCTGCGCGACCTGCGCCCCGATGTCATCCTCACACAGGATCTCTGCGAGGTCTGCTCGATCGACCTGAACACCGTTCAGGCCGTCGCCGCGACGATGGACCCCGTCCCGACGATCGTCTCGCTCAACCCGACGACCTTCGAGCATGTGCTCGACGACTGCTACCGTGTCGCCGACGCCGTGGGGCTGTCGGCGCAGGGCGAGGAGCGCGTGGCTCGGCTGCGCGAGCGCTATTTCCGGGCCGCGAACTTCGTGAACCCGTTCACGCAGGGCCCGCGCGTCGTGTTCCTCGAGTGGACCGACCCGGTGTTCATCGGCGGGCACTGGACGCCGCAACTCATCGAGCGCGCCGGCGCGAGCCACCCGCTGAACCCGACCGTCGCGATGGAAGGCGCCGGCGCAGGCGAGGGCCAGCAGGCCGCGTTCCGCGTCGCGGGGAAATCGATCCGCGTGCCGACAGACGCGATCGAAGCGATCCGCCCCGAGGTCATCATCGTGTGCCCGTGCGGGCTCGACCTGAACACGGTGCGCGAAGAGACAGCGAAGATCGCGCGCGAGCCCTGGTTCGCGAACACGCCCGCGGCGCGCAGCGGGCGCGTCGCGCTCGTCGACGGCAACCAGATGTTCAACCGCCCCGGCCCGCGCCTGGTCGACGCGTTCGAGTTTCTCGTTGGATACCTCAACGACATCCCCTCGCTGATCCCGGAGGGGTTCCCGTGGGAGCGGTGGGGGTGAGGGCGCTCCCTCGTGGCACGGCTGCGCCGTACCACGCCACCCTTAATGAAGCCCGTGCAGCCCGCGCTTCGCGCGCTCTTCGTTCAGGCGCACCATCGCCGTCGGCTCGTCCTTCAGCAGTTTGATCAACTGGCTGGGCGTGACTTCCAGGCGCAGGCCGGCGTCCTTGGGCTCCCAGTTGCTGGCGGCGAGCACATCCATCGCCTCGGCCAGCATCGCCGGGAAATCGCGGTGCTCGGGGTTCAGCGCGATCTTCCCGTCTTTCACGCGGCTCTTCCACAGCGCCGAGCGCGGGTCGCCCAGGGGCACGCGCGTGCGGAACTCCACCGCGATGCGCACTCGCAGGCGGAACAGCGCGACGCGCTTGTTCTCGACCACGCTCCGGCGCTCCGCGGCCTTGGCGTGGATGCCGGTGGGGCTGTGCGTGAGCACGACCGCCGTCTCGACCTTGTTGCGGTGCTGGCCCCCGGGCCCGCCGGTTTTCTGGCGGTCGAAGACGCACTGCGACAGGATGGTGTCGTCGTCGAGCGACGACGGGTGCGGGCCCGCCGCGGCCTCCAACTCGTTGAGAGGCCCGAACACCTTCTCCACCCAGTCGCGTTCGCCCTTCATGCGGTCCGTCTCGTCATGTCATTCCTTGTCGGCATGATCGGTCACGGTCATCATCGCGCCGCGGTCGGGGCGGCGGCGAGCGATAAATCGTCGGTTTCCCCGGCGAGAAGCCGGTGATGCGCCAGTGCCGCGATCATCGCGGCGTTGTCCATGCAGTACTTCATCTTCGGCACGCGCAGCGCCAGCCCGCGCCGCTTCGCCAGCGCCTGCGCCTCGTCGCGCAGGCGCGAGTTCGCCGACACCCCGCCCCCGATCACGATCGAGCGGCAAGAGTCTTTCCCCCCTCCCGCTCGCGGGAGCGGGCAGGGGGAGGGTCTTTCTCCCGCCCCCTCTCCCCTCTGGGGAGAGGGCCGGGGTGAGGGGTCTTCTTCCGGCCCCCGGAACGAATCCATCGCCCGCTCCATCTTGAGGATCACGGCGCGCACCGCCGCGCGCTGGAAACTCGCGCAGATATCCGCTTTCTCTTGCTCGTTCAGGTCGTCGCTGGTGCGCTCGAAGCGCATCTGCCCCTGCGCGTCGCGCGCCGGCTGGCCGCGCACGGTGTAGAGGACAGCGGTCTTGAGCCCGCTGAAGGAGAAGTCGAGGGACTCGGGCGCGAGCCGGCTGACCGGGAAGTCGTGCGCGCGGTCGTC
Organism: Phycisphaeraceae bacterium; assembly: GCA_019636675.1. NCBI lineage: Bacteria > Pseudomonadati > Planctomycetota > Phycisphaerae > Phycisphaerales > Phycisphaeraceae > Phycisphaeraceae bacterium. The sequence continues at coordinate 1,045,821 of JAHBXC010000001.1, read as the reverse complement.
GCCGCGCTGCGCGAGGGCGTCGACCGAGGGGCCTCCCGGCTGTGGGAGCCCGAGCATCGCGGCGCACTTGTCGTAGGCCTCGCCGATGGCGTCGTCGATGGTGGAGCCGAGGCGCGTGATCTCGAGGGGCGAGTCGACGCGGTAGAGCGTGGTGTGCCCGCCGCTGACGACCAAACCCAGCGCGGGATACTCGGTGAGCGCGTCCGGCTCGTCCTCACTGTCGCGCAGGTCAGCGGCGACGAGGTGCGCGTGGACATGGTCCACGCCGATCAGCGCCTTCCCGCTCGCCCACGCGAGGGCCTTCGCCGCCGCGACGCCCACGACGAGCGAACCGATGAGCCCGGGCCGGTTGCCGACGGCGACGGCGTCGAGGTCGTTCATCGTGACGCCCGCGTCGCGCAGCGCGCTGCGTACGACGGGCGCGATGCGTTCGAGGTGCGCGCGGCTGGCGATCTCGGGCACGACGCCGCCGTATTCCTCGTGGAGTTCGTACTGCGACGCGACGACATTGGACAGCACGAGTGACCCGTCGCGGACCACGCTCGCGGCGGTCTCGTCGCAACTGGTCTCGATCCCGAGAATGAGCGTCACGCGCCGCCGCGGCTCATTCGCCGTCCTTCTTCACGGGCTCGACGGGGGCGTCGAACAGCCAGCGGTTGAGGTCGTTGCCGGTGATGCGCAGCGTGGTGATCTTCTTGCCCTGCGCGTCGAAGATGTCGATCGCGCCGCCTTCGAGTTCGGCGCCCTCGGGGACCACGCGCCTGGTGGCGGCGGCTTCGCCCGCGCCCTCGCCCGCGGCGGCGCCGAGCGTCGCGCTCTGGCGGTCCAGACGCGCGAGTTCGCGCAGCAGGCGCTCGCGGTACTCGTTGTTGCGGCGGAGTTCCTCGGTCGCGAGCGTGCCGTCGTCGCCCTGCTGGCCGGTGGGCTTCCACGCGCCGGTGTCGATCTTGATCTGCAGGGCCTCGACGGCGGCCGCGAGTTGCTTGTCCTTCAGGCGCTCGAGGATCCACGCCGGGTCGGACCAGCGGTCCTCGGCGTTCCCGTTATTCCCCACGCGGATGATCTCCGACTCGCGCCGGAGGCGGGTCATCTCGCGCCACTCGTCGTCGGTCATGGGGACGAAGAAGCCCTCGGTCGGGTCGACGCCCCACTCGGTGGAGTCGTCCTTGCGATGGAGACTGCGCCCGCTGGGGAGGTAGTAGTACTTCTCGGTGAGTTTGAGGTGCCCGGCGCCGCTGGGCAGGGGGATGACCTCCTGCACCGAGCCCTTGCCGAAGCTGCGCTCGCCCACGACGATGGCGCGCCCGTTGTCGGAGAGCGCGCCTGCGACGATCTCGCTGGCCGACGCGCTGTTGCGGTTGATCAGCACGACCATCGGGAAGTCGGGCAGCGTGCCCTGGCGGCGCGCCACGGCGCGCTGCTCCGAGTAGGAGCGCCCCTTCGTCGAAACGATCACGCCCTCGGTGAGGAACAGGTCGGAGATCTCGATCGCGGCGCCAAGCAGCCCGCCGGGGTTGAAGCGCAGGTCGAGCACCAGCCCGTTCAGGCCCTCTTTCGTCAGCCCGCGCAGCGTGTCGGCGAGGTCGCGCGACGACGCCATGCTGAACTGCGTCAGCCGGAGGTACGCGATCTTGCGCGTGGGGTCGATGAAGAAGTCCCAGCCGTCGCCGGCGTAGCGCACGCCCTTGACGGTGGGGGTCTCGATCTTCTGGCGCACGATGGTGAGGTCGAAGGTCTCGCCCGATCGGTCGACGGTGATGGTGACCGGGGTGTTGGGCTCACCGGTGAGGCGCGCGATGCACTCGGTGAGGGAGAGGTCGCAGGTGCTCTCGCCGTTGATGGCCTTGATGCGGTCTTCGGGCATGAGCCCGGCCTTGAAGGCGGGGGAGTCTTCGAGCGGGCTGGCGATGACGAGCCAGCAGTCCTGCATGCGGACCTCGGCGCCGATGCCGACATACGTGCCGCGGGTGTTCTTGTCGAACTCGGCGACCATGGCGGCGGGGATGAATTCGCTGTAGCGGTCGCCGAGCGCCTGGATCATGGCGTCGAGGGCGGCGCGCTGCATGGCCTCCATGTCGGGCTCGTCGACAAAGCGCGAGGCGATGAGGGACTGGACATCGACGATGGGGTCGAACCACTTGTAGCGGTCGCCGGCCTGGCGCGGCGCGTCGGCCGCCCCGGCGAGGGCGCCGACCACCACCGCCGCCCCCATGCCCAGAAACCCGCCGATTGCTCCCGCCGCGATGTGCCGTGCGCTCATGCGATGCAGTCTCCTCGCGGGTCGCGTCGTGCGCCCGCCGGGAGATCGTACGGACAAAGTGGGCAAGGGGATCGGGACCCGGGCAAGAGGGATTCAGCGCGGGTGGGGAGAGGGTGGGGGTGGCGTGGTACGGCGAAGCCGTGCCATGTCGGGAGAAGAGATTCACCGCAGAGGGCGCAGAGGACGCGGAGGGTGGAGAGTCGGGCTGCGGTCTGGTCCCCCCTCGCGGGAGGTGGCAGGGCGCGGGCGGACTGGCAACTGTCCACCTTCGGAAGAGCCTCGCCTAGCCCGTCCCACGAGCGGGAGGGGGACCGGGGTGTGCTTCAGTGTGTTGACTGAATTCCTCGGCCTGCGTGCGCACAGCCGTGGCGCCCGCTGCGCGTGCACCACGCCACCCGGTGTTCTTTGCTTGTGCCTTGTGCCCTGTGCCCCGTGCCTACTTCTTACTGCCCTGCGAGCAGCGCTTCGGCGAGGGCCGCGGCCTCGTCGTCGGAGGCGGGTTCCTCGGACTTGGGCTTGGGGGCGCCCAGCGCCTTGATGCGCTCGGCGAGGGGGCCGATGAACGCGATCTTGATGCCGAAGTTCTCGCCGACCTTCACCGCGACGCCGGTGCCGATGGTCTTGTTGTTGACGAGCAGTTCCAGCTCGTCCTCCGCCGGCTTGGGGAGCTCGATGATCGCGCCGGGGGCGAGCGAGATCACCTCGCCCACCGACATCTGGCGCTTGCCGATCTCGACGATCACCGGCACCTCGAGCTTCAGGATGGACTTCAGTTCCGAGGGCATCGCCCTGTTCTATCGGGAGAAACGGGGCGCGGCCTGCAGGCGACGGGGCGTCGACCGTAGGATCGGGGCGTGTTTGATCCTGTATCCAAGGGAACGTGGGTGGTTGGTCATGGCGTCGATCTCGCCGAGGTCGCTCGGATCGAGCGCGCCGTGGGCGCACACGCGGACCGCTTCCTGGAGCGCGTCTTCACGCCCGGGGAGCGCGCGTACGCCGACGCGTCGGGCAAGCGCCGGTTCGAGCGCCTCGCGGCCCGGTTCGCGGCGAAAGAGGCGGCGTTCAAGGCCGTCGGAACCGGCTGGCGAAGCGGGATCGCGTGGACCGACGCCGAGGTGGTGGTGGAGCCGAGCGGGCGTCCGACGCTGGTGGTGACCGGGGAACTGGACCGCTTCGCGCGTCAGGCCTGCCGCGATGCGGGGGGATCTGAGCCGGTGTGGGCTGTCTCGCTGAGCCACACCGGCGTTGTGGCGATCGCATCGGCGATTCTGATGACCCGGTGAGATCGTCCCCGGAAGCGGTTTGCTAAGCGGGGCAGAGAACCGATAATCCCAGACATGGCGCGGAAACGACGAGGACCGACGTTGCTGGAACTGATCCGCGAGCCCCCGAGCGGGGGCTCGTTCCGGATGACCTCCGGCGGTGCGCCCTCGCGATCGTCGGCGCCCAGCGATCCCGGGGGCGGCCCCGGGTGGTGGCAGATGGGCGCACGCACGGTCCGCCTGCCGGTGGGGTACCTCTTTGTCGCGGCGGGCCTGGCGCTCGCGCTGACCGTCGTGGGGTACTTCATCGGGTACAAGCGCGCCGAGCAGGACGCTCGCGCCCAGCGCGCCCGCGAGGGGCAGGCGCTCGTGGATTCCTCGCTCGACCCGCTGAATGTCGGGTCGGGGGGGGCGCCGCTCGCGCAGACCTCGCAGACGCAGCCCGTGGTCGGATCACCCAGCGGCACGCGCACACCCACCCAGACCCAGCAGCCGACGGGGGGCGCGCCGCCGACAGGCGGGTCTTCGGCGCCCTCGGGCACGCCCCCGGGCGTGCGCCCCAGCGACCTCGAGCGCGACCCGCGCGTCTCGGGCCTGAACTACCTGATCATCGCCCGGCTCGGGCCCGACGAGGCGCGCAAGGCCGCGGCCTATCTCCAGGCCAACGGCGTCGATGTCGCCGTCGTCCCCACCGGGAGCGATCGCTTCCGGGAGGTCATCGCGACCCGCGGCTTCCCGGCGGGCGAGGTCACCGGCCCCGAACGCCAGCGCCTGGAGTCCCGGATCAAGGAACTGGGGCGCCTGTATCGCCTCCAGGAGCGCGGGCCGACCGATTTCAGCGACATGTACCCCCGGCGCTTCTCGGGACGCTGACGCCCCCGGACCCGCGGCCTACTATCCCGGCTCTCAGGGCGGGCGTCCCTGGGCTACGACACCGTTTGGAGTTAGGCGATGAGTCTCCACCGCAGTCTCAAGACATCCGGCAGCCTGGCGCAGCACCGCAATGTTCTCACTCGCGACGAGCGCATCGCTCGTCTCAAGGAGACCAAGGGCTTCGACCCCAAGACCAAGCCCGTTCTCGGTCTGCTGAAGACCGCGAACCGCAAGGGCAAGGTCGGCTAAGGCCGCCCGCGCCGACACCGGCGCGCCCAACCAACGAACTCCGTGCGCCCGCGATCCCATCGCGGGCGTTGTTCTTCCAGCGCATCGCAAGGAGCGTCCCCCGTGGACCTGCAGGCAATCATCAGCGATCGGGCGAAGGGCGTCGACGCGTCGGGCATCCGGCGCGTGTTCGAACTGGGCGCGAAACTCAAGGACCCGATCAACCTCTCGATCGGCCAGCCCGACTTCCCGGTGCCCGACGCGATCAAGCGGGCCGCGATCGACGCGATCGAGCAGGACCGCAACGGGTACACCCTCACCCAGGGCATCCCGGCGCTGCTCGAGAAGATCCGCGACGACGCGCACGCCCATCTGGGCTGGCCCGCGCAGACCTCGCCCGGTTCCGCCGCGATGGTCGCCGACGGCTTCGGCGCGATGGTCACCGCCGGCACGAGCGGCGGGCTCATGCTCGCGTCGATGGCGATGCTCGACCCGGGCGACGAGTACATCGTTCCCGACCCCTATTTCGTGCTCTATCCCAACATGGGCAAGCTCCTCGGCGCCAAGCCCGTGTTCTGCGACACCTACCCCGATTTCAAGATGACGGCGCAGCGCGTCGAGCCGCTGATCACGAAGAAGACCAAGTTCGTCCTCTCCTGCTCGCCCGGCAACCCCACCGGCGTCACCATGACCCAGCAGGAATGCGACGACCTCGCCGAGCTGTGCGCGCGCAGGGGCGTGGTGCTCATCAGCGACGAGATCTACGACAGTTTCGTGTTCCCCGAGGTGGGATCGACGGAGCTGCCCGGACGCGCGCCCAGCGCGGCGCGCGTGACCGAGCGCGTCGCGAAGCCCTGGGAGAGCGTGCTCGTCGTGCGCGGTTTCGGGAAGAACTACGGCGCCACGGGCTGGCGCATGGGCTATGTCATGGGCCCGTCGGCGCTCGTCGAGCAGATGGCGAAGATGCAGCAGTACACCTATGTGTGCGCGCCGAGCATGGCGCAGTGGGGCTGCGTCGCCGCGTTCGGGGCCGACATCAGCGCCGTGCTGCGCGGCTATGTGCGCCGGCGCGACACCGTCGTCAAGGCGCTGGGCGATCTGACCGAACTCGCGATCCCCTCCGGCGCGTTCTACGCGTTCGTGAAGGTCCCGCCCTCGCTGGGCATGACGGCGACGCAGTTCGTCGAGAAGGCGATCGAGCGGCGCGTGCTCATCATCCCCGGCGGGGTGTTCAGCAGGCGCGACACGCACTTCCGCCTGTCCTTCGCGGCGCCCGAAGCGAAACTCCAGGAAGGTCTCGCGATCCTCGCCGAACTCATGCGCGGATAAGAGATTCACCGCAGAGGACGCAGAGGGCGCAGAGAAGAGATGGTGGGGGGGTGGCGTGGTACGGCCACAGGCCGTGCCACGGGCGCGCAGAAGCGATTCATCACCGAGAACGCGGAGGGCGCGAAGGAAGAAGAAGCGGGGGATTCTCCCCCTTCTCCCACCGGGAGAAGGTGTCTCGCGCAGTGAGACGGATGAGGGCTACCCCAACTCCCGGCTTCCCTCCCCAACCTCTGCCTTCTCTCTCTCTCTCTCTCTCTCTCTCTCTCTCTCTCCGGTGCCACCACACGAAGTGTGGTGCTACCCCCTTCTCCCGCCTTCCCTCCCCAACTCTCTCTCATTCCGTCCCCCCTCCCGCTCGCGCGAGGGGGCAGGGGGAGGGTCTTCACGACCCACTTTGCGGACTACCACCCTAAACTCCGCATGGAAGAGAAGCCGCCCCTCTGCGCGGCCAACGAGGAGACTCCCGCCCATGCGTCATCTGCCCGCCGCCGTCGCGCTCTGCGCGTTCGCCACCGCCTCCGCGCTCGTCGCCCAAGACGCGCCCCGCCCGATGCCTTTCCCCCAGGTCGTCAACCTGCCCCTGCTCTGGCCGGGCGAGGCGACCATCAACACCGAACTCTCCGACGGCGTGAACGAGATCAAGAAGGGCGATGTCCTCAAGGTCCACTCCCTCGAGCCCCAGGGCGTCGTCGTCGTCATGCCCGACGGCGAGCTGATGATGCTCCAGCACGACTGGACCGATGTCGGCGCGCGTGCCGCCACGATCGCGCAGAAACTCCCCGAGGACATGCGCCGGCTCACCGTCGCCGACCTCGCCAAGCGCGACGACCTGTTCCCCGAGCGCCTCGCCGTCACCACGGTCATTGATTTCACCGACGGGCGCTCCGTCCCCGTCGGGACCGAGTTCGTCCCCGGGCGCATCGTCGCGGTCCGCGGCGGCGCCACCATGTTCGGCATCCACGCCGACATGCCCGAGAGCGGCGAGATCCAGCGCACCTACTTCGATATCTCCTACACCGACTTCGTCGACCGCATCCGCGACACCGTGCTCAACCACCCCGAGAAGATCGGCACGCGGTTCACCGGCGCGATGAAGGGCAACCTCGTCAACGCCGCCGGCGAGCCGGTCGAACTCAGCGAAACCGCCGAGTATTTCCTCGTCTTCCACGGCGCCGGCTGGTGCGGGTGGTGCAAGCGCATCATGCCCGATGTCATGAAGTTCTACGAAGAGAACGCCGCCCAGCGCGACCGCTTCGAGATCATCTATGTCAGCGCCGACAAGAGCAAGGGCGAGATGCTCGCCTACATGCAGGACGCCAAGATGCCCTGGCCCGCCCTCGCCTACGACAAGCGCGAGCAGACAGCCCCCGTCATCGCGATGACCGACGGCGGCACGCCCCACATGCTCCTGGTCGCGCGCGACGGGCGACTCCTCCACCACGGCGAACCCATCGGCGCGAAGGGCGCGACGGCGGTCATGCAGGCGCTGAAGCGGGAATTGGCGAAGAAGAAGTAAGAGAAGGCACAGGGCACAGGGCACGAGGCATTCGGGAGAAAGGCAGCAGGGAAGAGGGAGCAGGCAGTGGGTTTGTCCCCTCTCTTCTCTGCCCCCTCTCCTGTTCGGCGCAGCCGAATGGGAGAGGGCCGGGGTGATGGCATGAAAGCCCGTTGCTCCCGAGTCGTGGGGCGGTGTACACCGTCCCTGTGTGACAACGACTCACCGAAAGGAGCAACGGACATGGAGAAGACCTCAGTGTATGTGGGACTGGACTATCACCAGTCGTTCATCCGTGTGTGCGTGGTCGACGCCGCCGGCCGCGCCCTGTACAACCGGCCCTGCGGCAACCACTGGCGTGAGGTGGTCGAGGCCGTCTCGGGACGCGGGGCGGTGGCCGGCGTGGCCATCGAGGCCTGCTGCGGCGCAGCCGACCTGGCCGACGAGCTCGTCGAGCACGCCGGCTGGAGCGTGGCCCTGGCGCACCCGGGCTATGTCGCACGCATGAAGCAGAGCCCCGACAAGAGCGACATGGCCGACGCACGCGTGCTCGCCGAGCTCACCCGCGTGGGCTGGCTCCCGCGTGTCTGGCTCGCGCCCGCCCCGATCCGCGAGCTGCGTCGGCTCGTGGGGCTGCGTCAGACCCTGATCGATCAGCGACGCGCCGCGAGGCTCCGTCTGCGCGCGTTGCTCCGCGACCTGCGCCGGCGACCCGCGGGCGTGCGGACGCGTCCCTGGTCCCGCGCCTGGCTGGCGTGGGTCGACACGCTGGACCTGGACGACGCGTCGCGTCTGGTGCTCGACGAGTGTCTTGCTCAGATCGCCTTCTTCACTCAGCGGCTGACGCGTGTCGAGCACGCGTTGGAGGGGCGCACCCACAACGACCCGGTCGTGCGTCGCCTGCGTGAGATGCCCGGCGTGGGCCCGGTCACCGCGTGGGTGCTGCGCGCCCATGTCGGACGCTTCGACCGATTCCGCAGCGGCAAGCAGCTCGCGCGGTTCTGCAGCCTGTGCCCGCGCAACGCCTCCAGCGGCGATCGCGTGGCCGACTCGGGCCTGATCCGCGCCGGCGACCCGACGCTGCGCTCCACGCTCATCGAGCTGGGCCATCGGCTCGTCCGCTGCGACCAACGCTGGGGATCCCTGGCCGCGCGTCTGCGTCGGGCGGGCAAGCACCCCTGCGTGATCGCCGCCGCCGTGGCCAACCGCTTCGTGCGCTGGCTCCACCACCAGATGCAGGAGCCCACCATGACCTGACGCCCCAGGAAGAACCCGCGACGCAACGACCCGACCGACAACGGACATCGCACGCCGGGCCCGCGCTGTGCGCGGCGAGCTCGAGAGCCCTCTGGGCCAGACGCTCGTCGGGTGATAGGGCAGCCGCGCACGCCGCTCGGAAGCGCCACCATGGGCAAGGGCTCACGCCCGACGCTCGGATAGATGAATGGGCCCCGGCGACGCGATCTCCCCTTGACACGCAACGGGCTTTCATAGATGAGGGCTACCCGTCCTCCGGGCTTCCCTCTTCTTTCTCTGCCTTTTCTCCCTCTCTACTCCGGTGCCCCGGGGCATTCCTGACCCGGGCTCTTCCCCTACCACGCCTCGATCGAGCGCATGGGCTCGTTTCGCACGACCAAACCTCGCTTGACCATGCCACCCGCTGATGAAAGTGAACACAACCACTGGCAAGCTTCGCTTGCCAGTGCCACCCTGACCTCCCGTGGCACGGCCTTTGGCCGTACCACGCCACCCCGTCTCTCCCCCCCTCCGCGGTGAACCTCCCTCCAGGGTGGAGTTTCCCCCCCCGACCCTCTAGCGTGACGCTCGCAGCACTACCCGCGGCGGTCCGCCGCGAGACGGAGAGAACTTCGATGGCGATCCGCGTCGGCATCAACGGGTTCGGCCGCATCGGTCGACTGGTCTATCGCATCGCGCACCAGCAGGGGATCGAGGTCGTCGCGATCAACGACCTGGTGCCCTCGGACAACCTCTCGTACCTCCTCAAGTACGACACCGTCCACGGGCGCTTCAAGGCCCAGGTCTCCCACGACGAGAACAACATCATCGTCGACGGCAAGAAGACCAAGTGCCTCAGCATGAAGGACCCCGCCCAGCTCGGCTGGGGCGACATGGGCGTCGACTATGTGCTCGAGTCCACCGGCCTCTTCACCGACTTCGACGGCGCCAGCAAGCACCTCCAGGCCGGCGCCAAGCGCGTCGTCATCTCGGCGCCCACCAAGAGCGACGACAAGATCAAGACCTACGCCTACAAGGTCAACCACGAGCAGTACGACCCGTCCAAAGAGAAGATCATCAGCAACGCCAGTTGCACCACCAACTGCCTCGCGCCCATCGCCAAGGTTATCCACGACCTCTGCGGCATCGAGAGCGGGCTGATGAGCACCATCCACGCCGTCACCGCGACCCAACCCACGCAGGACGGCCCCTCGCGCAAGGACCTGCGCGGCGGGCGCAACGGCTACATGAACATCATCCCGGCCAGCACCGGCGCCGCCAAGGCGGTCGGGCTCTGCCTGCCCCCCCTCAAGGGCAAACTCACCGGCATGTCGTTCCGCGTGCCGACGGCCGATGTCTCGTGCGTCGACCTGACCTTCCGCCCCGAGCGCGCGACGAGTCTGGCTGAGGTGAAGAAGGCGATGAAGGCCGCGGCGGACGGCCCGATGAAGGGCGTGCTCGCGTACACCGAAGAGCCGGTGGTGAGCAGCGACTTCATCGGCGACCCGCACAGCAGCATCTTCGACGCCGACGCGTGCATCGAACTCAACGACCGCTTCCTGAAAGTCGTGTCGTGGTACGACAACGAGTTCGGCTACGCGTCGCGCTGCGTGGACATGCTGAAGTTCCTGGCGTCGCGCGAGGGCTGACCGCTCGCGCGAGATCGGGCGAAGTGCCGCGATGACTTCCTGACCCCGGCCGGACGGACCGGGGTTTTTTCGTGCGCCCAAGGGGGCGCCAGAACCTATCAAAGAGCAAACATGGTGGATAACTTGTCGCCCGGCGACGCGCAGGAATCGCCGGAGTGTGAGGGATCGTTCAGACCGGCTGATTGCCCCGTTTGACACCCCCGGGGGGGATCCACCGGCGCGGCGGGGGCGTATCGGTGTGCGTCCCTTCGCCGGGCGGAGCCCGGTTCGCCCCGTGGTTTTGCGAGCATCGCCGAGTGGACTCGCGCGACTCGCAAGCCGGATGAGCAGAGAGCCGATGAAGCCCCAGACACCGGTCCGTGCCGCAGACGACTCGCCCGTTCGTGCGAACGGCGACGCTCGGGTCAACGGGACGCTGAACGGACGCGCCGGCGCACAACCCGAGGCGTTGACACCCCATGGGGGGTCCAATAGTCTGCCCCGCCTCGCGAACGGAGCCGATGCGCACTCGGCGTCGCGAGCCGACGCTCCGGCGCGACTGCACTCCCCCCCGGCGCGATCGAACGAACCAAGCACGAGCCAGATGGCCGAGCGACCGACACAACCCGACGACAAGCCCCTGCGCATGGCGGGAGAGCCGAAGGCGCCCTCGTCGACGAGCGCGCCGAGCGGCGCGGGCATGTCGCGCGCGCCCGGCGCGAGCGCCGAGGCGAGCCGATCCGGTTCGGGCTCCGCGGGCGCCGGCGGCTCCGACAGCATCCTCGCGCGTCTCGTGGTCGAGCAGAACTTCGCGACCTCCGACGAGGTGAAGGCCGCCCAGCGCGAGCACCTCGCGGCGATCCAGGCCAAGGTCGCCGCCGGCGAGCCCGAGCCCGCGAAGACCTCGCTGGGCACGATCCTCGTCGCGAAGCAGATCATCACGGCGCGCCAGCTCGACCGCCTGCGCGCGCAGGTCGACGCCGAGCGCAGCGGGCAGGCGATCCCCGGGTACTCGATCCTGGGCAAGCTGGGCGCCGGCGCGATGGCGACGGTGTTCAAGGCGCGCCAGCTCTCGCTCGACCGTCTCGTCGCGATCAAGGTGCTGCCGCGCAAGTTCTCGAGCAACCCCGACTTCATCGACCGCTTCTACGCCGAGGGGCGAGCGGCGGCGCAGCTGAACCACCCCAACATCGTGCAGGCGTACGACGTCGGCAAGGCCGGCGAATTCCACTACTTCGTCATGGAGTACGTGGAAGGCGCGACGGTTTACGACCAGATCGTGCAGCGCAAACGCTTCACCGAGGCCGACGCGCTCGACATCATCATCCAGGTCGCCGAGGCGCTCGAGCACGCCCACGCGAAGGGCCTCATCCACCGCGATGTGAAGCCCAAGAACGTGATGATCTCGAAGGAAGGCGTGGTCAAACTCGCCGACATGGGCCTGGCCCGCGCGATCTCTGATCGTGAAGCCGCCGAGGCGGAAGCCGGCAAGGCCTTCGGCACGCCCTACTACATCTCGCCCGAGCAGGTGCGAGGCGAGGTGCACGTCGACCAGCGCGCCGACATCTACTCGCTCGGCGCGACGCTTTACCACATGCTCACCGGTCGCGTGCCCTTCGAGGGCAAGGACCCAAGCGACGTGATGCGCGCGCACCTCAGGTCGCCGCTGACCTCGCCCGACCACATCAACCCGCGACTGACCCCGGACGTCAGCGAGGTCATCGAGATGATGATGGCCAAGCGCCCCGAGGACCGCTACCAGAACGTCAGCGACCTGCTGACCGACCTGAAGGCGGTCCGCAAGGGCGACAAGCCGGTCCACGCGCACAAGGTGCTCTCGGGCGCGCCCGAGACGCTCTCGGCGGTGCTCCAGCAGGTGCAGATGGCCGAGTCGGAGATCCAGCGCGACAAGACCCGCGCGCCCTCGCCCTTCTCGCACCCGGTCGTGCAGGTCATCCTGCTCGTCGCCCTCGCGAGCATCGCGCTCAACATCGTGCTGCTGGTCACTTCCTGACAGCGGAAGGCAGCGGGGAACAGGGAGCGGGGAGCAGGGGGGGACAGCCATACTCTCGAAGGAGTCGGACGCCGGGCGCGGTGAATCCGCGCCGCGAGCGAGGTAGGATCACGCCGGCGCGATCGTTCGCGCCCAGCCCCCCGCACGCCGACCGAGCCGGAGCCCGCCACCGATGGAACTCTACATCGACACCGCCAACCTCGATGAGATCAAAGAGGCCCACTCCATGGGCGTCCTCGACGGCGTGACGACCAACCCCTCGCTCATCGCGAAGGAGAAGATCGACTACGGCAAGCGCCTCGCCGAGATCTGCGAGCTCGTCGAGGGCCCGGTCTCCGCCGAGGTCATCGCCACCGAGTTCAAGGCGATGGTCAAGGAAGGCCTCGAGCGCGCGAAGATCGCCGAGAACATCGTCGTGAAGCTCCCCAGCACCGTCGACGGGCTGAAGGCCTGCAAGCACCTGACCGACGAGGGCATCCCGACGAACATGACGCTGTGCTTCCAGCCGATGCAGGCGATGCTCGTCGCCAAGGCCGGCGCGTTCCTCGTGTCGCCCTTCATCGGGCGCCTCGATGACATCTCCGAGGACGGCATGGACCTCATCGCGCGCATCCGCGCGATCTACGACAACTTCGGCTTCGACACCAAGATCCTCGCCGCCTCGATCCGCAGCCCCAAGCACGTCGTCGAGTGCGCGCTGGCGGGCGCCGATGTCGCCACGATCCCCTTCTCGGTCATCAAGCAGTTGATGAGCCACCCGCTCACCGATTCCGGCCTCGAGAAGTTCCTCGCCGACTACAAGAAGGCGTTCGGCGGGTGAAGTCGCCACAGGAACAAAAGAAGGACGACTTCCTGTTCATGCTCGGCTGGATGGTCGTGCAGGCCGGGATGCTCATCGACGATGTCGAAGCGGGCGTGCTCGAACTCGACCGCGACGCGGAGCACATCGCCGCGATGATGGGGTTCATTCAGGAAAAACTGAACTACGCGTGGCACATCCGCAGCCACGACGGTCGCCTCGAGCCCGACAACCCGAAGTACGACGCACTGGGCGACCTGATCCCGCGCTGGCACCCCGAGCACCGGCTGATCGACCCGTTCGGCAAGGCGTGAGCGGTCTTTCCCGGCTCCCCACTCCCTTTTCCCTGCTCCCTTCCCCTCACGGCTGATACAGCGCGCACGCCGCCCCGCCCGGGTCGCGGATGACGCAGTAGCGCGACGGGCCCATCGACTTCACCGGCGTGAGCGCTTTGCCTCCCAGCGCCTCGACCTCGCGCAGACTCGCGTCGATGTCCTCGACCAGGAAGTACACCATCCACACCGGGGGCAGGTCGGCGTTGGCCCCTCGCGCGTGGCAGACGCCCCCGACGGGCTTCTCTCCCCCAAGAGGCGGCATCATGACAAAGTCGCTGTAGCCGCCCATGTCGAGCGGGTGGCTCTTCCAGCCCAGCACGCGCTCGTAGAACGCGCGCACCTCGTCGGCGTTGGGGACCGTCAGGTCCATCCAGCCGGCGGTTCCGAAGCTCGGCGCAGGGGTCTCGCTCATGGCGTGGTCCTTCTCACTGTGGGGGGCGACGGATCTCGAAGAGGAACTCGATCTCGACCGGCGAGTTGAGCGGCAGGGCGATCGACCCCACCGCCGCGCGCACGTGACGCCCCGCATCGCCGAAGACTTCGATGAGCAGTTCGCTGGCGGCGTTGGCGATCCGGGGCTGGTCGGGGAAGCCCGGCTCGCACGCGACCCAGCACCCCACGCGCACCACGCTGGCGATCGCGTCGACGCCGCCCTCGTTCATCAGGAACGCGTGGGCGGCGGCGAGCCCGTTGATCGCGCAGCGCCGGGCGCAGGACAGGGCCTCGTCGACGCTGACCTGCCCGGGGACGGCGCCCTGGGCGAGCAGCTTCCCGTCCAGCAGAGGGATCTGTCCGGAGATGTAGAGCAGGTCGCCCACGCGCCGGGCCGGGACGTACGCCGCCACCGGGCGGGCCGGGGAGGCGAGCGATATCCCCAGATCCGCCAAGCGCTTGGAAGGCAGGACGGCAAGGGGCGGCTGGGGCAGTTGCGTCATGAGGCGTTCCGTGCGTCGGCAGTGGGGGGTGGGTGACCGGGATTGGCGAGACGCGGGTCGAAATTCCCGAAACCAGCGGGGTTGACCTGCGTACCGTTTGCTGTAGCGTATCGCTACGACATCCCGAACGGTGCGGGCAGGCCCAGATTACCACACACCATGCCCTGATTGACGACGGCTTTCGCCGTTGACTGATTCCAGGGCCGACACGCACCACGACATCCCGAAGCTCGCGATCTGAATCAAAGTGCGAGCGATCCCGAACGAGCACGGCGTCGACGCGATCGCGTCCCAGCGCCGGGAGGGCTTCGTCGGAGCGTGTGAATCCGAATCGTGCGCATGGACTGCGTCCATCGAATCGGATCGGCCTTGGTTGTTCCCCGTTATTGGGTTTTTTTCAGTCGTCGGCGAGCGGTGCATCGTGCATCGAACTCGCCCCAGTCACTCAGGAGATTCGCACATGAACACGTTTGCCCAGAAGACCAAGAGGGCGGCGGGCTTCACGCTGATCGAGCTGCTGGTGGTCGTTTCGATCATCGCGCTGCTCATCGGCATCCTGCTCCCGGCGCTCGGTCGCGCTCGCAAGCAGGCCCAGCAGCTCACCTGCGGCACGCAGGTCCGCGAAATGCAGCGCGGCCTCATCAACTTCGCCCAGGACAACAACGAGAACTACCCCATCCCCTCGACCCTCGACCGCCTCAACAACACCGAGAACATCGGCGGCACCGCCGGTCAGCCCTCGACCAACGTCAACCTCTCCCAGCAGATCAAGAACCGCTCCGGGGCGATCATGTCGATCCTCATCTTCGAGGGTCAGGTCGTCCCCCAGATGGCTGTCACCCCCGCTGAGGTCGACGGCGCCATCCGTCCCGACAGCAACTTCCAGACCGGCCAGCCCGGCATCGCCGCCAACCCCGCCCTCGCGCTGTGGGACCCCGCTTTCGTCGGCACCCGCGACCAGCAGGACGGCATGTGGCAGCTCCCCAACTCCGGCCAGATCGGCCAGGGCACCCGTAAGGACGACATCACCACCGCCGGCGCCGGCTCCAACTTCTCCTACGCCCACACCCCGGTCATGAGCGGCCAGCGCCTCAACTACTGGCGCTCCAGCTTCAGCGCCAGCGAGATCGTCATCGGCAACCGCGGCCCCGTCTACATCGAGTCCACCACCAGCGGCGGCGGCTCCGGCCAGCGCCTCAGCCAGACCTGGCAGCTCATCGGCACCCCGGCCAGCGGCGGCAGCGCCGGCGCCAACCCCCTCGCTCTCATGGGCTTCCAGTCCCCGACCCTGCTGATCCACGGCGGCAAGCGCGAGTGGGCCGGCAACCTCGGCTACAACGACAACCACGTCGAGTTCTCCAACTCCCCGACCCCCCAGAACGTCCGCATCTCCTACCTCGGCGGCTCCAGCGGCACTGAGGAGCAGGTCCCGGACAACGTCTTCTTCGACGAGCAGTGGGAAGTCAACGAGGGCGCCCTCACCCCCTCCGGCCGCTCCAACGTCTACCTGCGTCAGTGGGCCCAGAGCGTCGGCCAGGGCAACCTCGGCACCATCCAGAGCTCCGGCCAGTTCCCCGGCGACTGGCAGGGCAACGCCCCCACCTGGGACGGCAAGACCTCCTGGGGCTTCGGCAACTAAGCCCGCCTATCACACTGTCTGACAACCGTCTGACAATTCACGGGCCGCTCGCCAACGCGGGCGGCCCGTCTTCATTTCCCGCCCTCCCCCTACACTCCACGCCCCATGACCCTCGCACGCTCCGTCTATCTCGAGACCTTCGGCTGCCAGATGAACGAGCTGGACTCCCAGCTCGTCGCCGGCGCGCTCCGATCGCTGGGCTACCGCTTCGTCGACTCCCCCGAGCACGCCGACGTCGTCCTCTACAACACATGCTCCGTCCGTGAGCACGCCGAGCAGAAGGTCTGGAGCCGCCTGGGCGAGGTCAAGCAGCGCAAGATCCACGAGCCCCACGTCGTCGTGGGCGTGCTGGGCTGCATGGCGGAGCGCGACGGCGTCGACCTCCTCCGGCGCATGCCGCAGGTCGATGTGCTCTGCGGCCCGGCCGAGCTCGACAAGCTCCCGTCGCTGCTCGACAACGCGGTGCGCACGCGCGAGTCCCTCCTTGCCGACGAGTCGCACCCCCATCACTGGGCGCGCAGCGCCAAGCAGGTGGCGCTCCAGGGCGCCGCGTCGCGCCGCTCGAGCACCCTCGCCGCCGCCGAGGACACGCTCGAACTTCTCGACCTGTCTCGCGCCGTCTCGCCCACCGACCACGCCGGCAGCGCCTACGTGCGCATCACGCGAGGGTGCAACAAGTTCTGCACCTACTGCGTCGTGCCCCACACCCGCGGCGCCGAGATCCACCGCCCGCCAGACCACATCGTCGACGAGTGCAAGCGCCTCGCCGACGCCGGCGTCCTCGAGGTCACGCTCCTCGGGCAGACCGTCAACCACTACCGATTCGAGCACGGCGCCGCCGTCAGCGTCGGGGGCGTCGTGCAGCCGCAGAAGGGACGCACCTACAAGGGCGCGCACAACCGCGACGCGTTCGCCGGCGAGCGCGTGACGACCTTCGCCGACCTGCTCGCGCGTATCCACGACGAGGTCCCGGCCATCCAGCGCCTGCGCTTCGTGACCAGCTACCCGCGCGACTTCGGGGACGACGCGCTCGAGGTCATCCGCGACCACCCGCGCCTCTGTCGCTATCTGCACGTCCCGGCGCAGAGCGGCAGCGATCGCATGCTCAAGACGATGAACCGCGGGTACACCATCGCCGAGTACGACGAGTTCCTCCATCGCGCGCGCTCGATCCTGCACCAGCCCGAGATCGGGCGCCCCCTCATGGTCAGCGGCGACATGATCGTCGGCTTCTGCACCGAGACCGAGGAAGACCATCAGGCCTCGATGCGACTCATCGAACGCGCCAACTACAAGAGCGCGTTCATCTTCAAGTACTCGCCCCGCCCCGGCACCGTCGCGTACGACAAGATGCCCGACGACGTGCCCGACGAGGTGAAGCGCCGGCGCAACAACGAGATGCTCGCCCTCCAGGCGAGCGTCAGCGAGCGCGTGATGCGCGAGCTGGTCGGGTCGACCTTCGAGGTCATGGTCGAGGGCGTCAGCCAGAAGCAGGCCAGGCGCGCGAAGCGCGCCGCCGACGCGTCGGGCGTCTCGCTCACCATCGGGGGCAAGGACCCCCGCGCGACCGCGACGGTCGACGAGCCGGCGAGCGCCGAGCCCGTCCAGCTCGCGGCAAGGACCGACGCCGACGCGATCGTCCACTTCGACTGCCCGCCCGGGCGTTCCGCGGCCGACATGATCGGCCGGATCGTGCGCGTCAAGATCACCTCGAGCAGCGCGCTGTCGCTCAGCGGCGAGCTCGCGGGCTGAGCCGGGTCGCTCAGTCGCCGCCCAGCGCGCGGTCGCCCATCACGCGGTCGGTCAGCGCGCGATCGATGTGCATCACGATGTCGTCCTGCGCCTGCCGGATCGCCGCGAGCGAGACCTTGGCGGGGAAGTCGTTGACCATGATCGAGAAGATCAGGCGCCTGCCGCTGCCGGAATCGGTGACATAGCCCGAGAGCGTCGAGACGTTGCGGATGTACCCGGTCTTCGCGCGGATCTCGTGCGTCGGGTCCTTGCCCTGAAAGCGGTTGCGCAGCGTGCCGTCCATCCCGGCGCGAGGCAGGGACTCCAGGAACAGGCGCTCGCGCGGGTTGGCCGGGTCGAAGGTCGCGAGCCAGCGCGCCAGCACGCCGGCGCTCACTCGGTTGTCGCGGCTCATGCCCGAGCCGTCGGCGATCTGCACGCTCGCCGCGTGCGCCGGGCCCAGGCGGCGCTGCAGACTCATGCGGACCACCGCCGCGCCGCCGGCCCACGAGCCGGGCATGCCGGTGACCTCGTGCGCGAGGCGCTTCAGCAGCGCCTCGGCGTAGAGGTTGTGCGAGGACACATTGCAACGGCGCAGCGCGACTTCGAGCGGAGAGCGCACGACGGCGATGACCTCCCCGCCCTCGAACCGCTCGTGCTCCTCTGCCAGGCGCACCGTCGGCTTGGGCTGCCCGGCGCGCGAGAGCCGGTCGGCGAGCATGTCGCCCACGAATCGCGCCGGGTCGTGCAGCGCGACCTCGACCGGCTGCGCCAGCGGGTGGCGCACGTTGCCGTGCACCGAGAACTGGTTAGCGAGCGTTGGCCGGGCCACCCAGATCGTGTTCTGCCCCTCGGTGCGTGTCTGGGCGCGGTTGTTCATCTCGACGAAGGGCGCCGAGGGCTCGAAGGTCAGAAAGGGCGCGGCGCCGTCCGCCGTCGGCTGGGCGTAGACCGACAGGACATTCGCGTGGAAGTTGAGCCCGCTGACCTGCGCGCAGTACCAGCGGTTGAGCTGGTCGGGAGGCCACGACGCGTGGAACAGCTCGCGGTCGAAGACGCGGTCGTCGATCACGATCTCTCGCACAGTGCGCCCGGTCTTGGTGATCGCGCCCACCCAGACCTGCAGAAACTCGTCGGCCGACAAGCGCATCTCTTTCAGCAGCTCGGGGTCGGCCAGCGCCGGGTCGCCGGCGCCGCGCACGATCAGGCGCTCTCCATCGAGGATCAACTCGGTCCGGAACGCGAAGTCCTCGCCCAGGATCGTCGCGGCGGCGCCGCTGATGAGCACCTTCATGTTCGACGCCGGGATCAGCGCCTCGTCCGGGTTGATCGAGACGATCATCCGCCCCGTGTCGCCGTCGAGCACCGCGACGCCCACGCGCGCCTGGTCGAGACCCGCCGCCCTCAGGACGCGATCGATCCGCGTCTGCAGCGTCTGCGCCGACGCGAGGGGGGTCAGCACCGCCGCGATCAGCAGCGTCACGGCGAGATGGCTCAGCCGACGGGTCGCGATCCTCGTCGTCACGGGTCTCTCCTCGGGGGTTCGTTCGGGCTCTCGTTTGACGGCGTGCGCCGCCGGTCGGTTCGCGCCGGGGCGCACAACGGGGCCCCTTGTCATCGGAGCGATGGGGCGCCCGGCTACACTTGCCGCCACTGTTCCAGCACACACAGACGCGTCACGAAAGGACCCCCGCCATGGCTGAGCCCAAGCCGATGATCGCCTTCGAGGACTTCGCCAAGGTCGATCTGCGCGTCGCCAGGGTCGTCCACGCCGAACCCCACCCCAACGCCGACCGCCTCCTCAAGCTCCAGCTCGACGACGGCAGCGGCACTCCCCGGCAGATCTGCGCCGGAATCAAGGGCTATTACACCCCCGAAGACCTCATCGGGAAGCACATCGTCATCGTCGCCAACCTCGAGCCACGCACGATCCGCGGCGAGGAATCCCGCGGCATGCTCCTGGCCGCCAGCGACGCCCCCAAGGACCCCTCGGCGCCCCAGACCGAGCGCAACGTGGTCGTCCTGACCCCGATGAAGGACATCGCCCCCGGCTCGATCGTCTCCTGACGGCGCGCGTCCGAGCGAGCACCGGCCCCACGCGATGAAATCGTCCCGTTCCCTCCCCGAACGGTGTGGTACCCTGTGCCGCACCTCTGTCGGTGCGCACCAGGCGGAACGAGGAAAGGGAAAACCCATGAAGTGCAGCATGCTCGGTCTGGCCGCGGCCCTTGCGATCGGCGCGGCGTCGGCGTCTCTGGTCTCCAGCGTCGTCGCCCAGCAGCCCGGCGCCCCGGCCCAGGCGAACAACGGCGCCCCCGGCTTCCCGGATCTCGCCTCTGGCCTGCGCGAGACCCAGGGCGTGCTGGGCGTCGAGGTCGCGCGAACCACCACCGGGAAGAACGTCATCTTCGCGTGGTTCGAGAACAAAGAGGCCGCCAAACGCTGGTACTACTCCGACATGCACCGGGGCGTGATGGAGGGCTTCGCCAACATGGCGCCAGAAGCCATGGAGCCTATGGCCGATGTCCCCGACGATGTCCCCGTCCTCTGCATCGCGTCGGTCACCCCGGCAACCAAAGACAAGCCCGGCCCCGACGGAGGCCCGTTCTCGCAGATCGCGATCGAGCTCTACACCACCCTCCCCGGCGGCATCGCGCTGGGCGGGTCGTTCTCGCCCGACTCGCTGAAGGTCAAGGGCCTCGAGCGATTCTGACCTGAACCGGCTTTCACGCGCGCGGCCCGCTACGCTGGACGCTCGGGCGCTGTCGGCCCGGACGCACCGGAGCCACCATGCGCGACGAGATCCTGATCTTCTCGGTTCTGGGCGTCACGCTCGCGATGTTCGTCTGGGGTCGCGTCCGCTACGACCTCGTCGCGATGATGGCGCTGCTGGCAGTCACGATCCTCGGGCTCGTCGACCCCGCCGTCGCGTTCCTGGGATTCGGGCACCCGGCGGTGATCACCGTCGCCGCGATCCTCGCCGTCAGCAAGGGGCTGCAGAACGCCGGCGTCGTGGACATCATCGCCAAGGCGCTCAAACGCGTCGGGAACCGCCCGACGGTGCAGGTCGGCGCGCTCGGGACGACCGCCGCGATCTGTTCCGCGTTCATGAACAATGTCGGCGCCCTCGCGCTGCTCATGCCCGTCGCCCTGCGCATGGCGCGCAGCGCCAAGCGATCGCCGGCGTATCTGCTCATGCCTCTCGCGTTCTGCTCGCTGCTGGGGGGGCTGATGACGCTGATCGGCTCGCCCCCCAACATCATCGTCTCGTCCATGCGCAGGCAGGCGACGGGTGAGCCCTTCGGCTTCTTCGACTTCGCACCGGTCGGCGCAGGCGTCACGATCGTCGGCATCGCGTTCATCGCGCTCCTCGGCTGGCGTCTCCTCCCCGATCGCAAACCCGCCAACGGCGACACGATCGGCTTCGACATCGCCGAATACACCGCGGAACTCACCGTCACCGAAGACTCCAAGTTCCACGACGCCACCATCCAGGAACTCGCCACCGCCGTCGACGCAGACTTCGTCATCCTCGCCATCCTCCGCGGCGAGCGCCGGCTCTCAGCGCCCAGCGGGTTCGAAACCATCCACAAGGGCGACACCATCCTCGTCGCCGCGGACCACGAAGCAATCAAGGCCCTGCGCGACGCCGGCAACTTCGAACTCGCCGGCGAGGACAACGCCAAGGAGGACGAGACGGACGCCGCGAAGGACCTGACCGTGGTCGAGGCGATCGTGGGGCCCGGTTCCGTCCTCGCCGGGCGCACGCCGGCGCAGCTCAATCTGCGCTGGCGTTACGGCGTGAACCTGCTGGGCGTCTCGCGCCAGGGCTCTCGGGTGCGAGGGCGCCTGCGCGACGCGCGACTCCAGACGGGCGATGTGCTGATGCTGCACATCCCGGCCGACAACACGAGCGAGACGCTCTCGATGCTTGGCTGCCTGCCGCTGGCCGAGCGCGCCATCGATCTCGCCAAGCCGCGACGCCTGCTGCTGGGGACCGGCATCTTCGTCTGCGCCGTCGCCGCGACCGTGGTCGGTCTGCTGCCGGTGCAGATCGCGTTCGTGCTCGCCGCCGTGCTCATGCTGCTGACGAAAGTCGTCACCCTGCGCGAGGGCTACGACGCCGTCGACTGGCCCGTGATCGTGCTGCTGGGCGCGATGATCCCGCTGGGCGACGCGCTCGAATCGACCGGGGGCACGCAGCGCATCGCCGATCTGATGCTGTGGCTGGGCGAGGGTCGCGCGCCGATCGTGGCGCTGGCGATCCTGATGATCGTGACGCTGCTGCTGTCGGATGTGGTCAACAACGCCGCCGTCGCCGTGCTCATGGCGCCCGTCGCGGTGCGTCTCGCCGAAGGGATGAACGCGTCGGTCGACGCCTTCCTGATGGCGGTCGTCCTCGGCGCGTCGTCGGCGTTCCTCACGCCCATCGGGCACCAGTCCAACACGCTCGTGCTCGCGCCCGGCGGCTACCGCTTCGGCGACTACGCGCGCATGGGCGTGCCCCTGACGGTGATCTATGTGATCGTCGGGCTCGCGGCGATCGTGGTCGTGTGGCCGCTGCGGCCCGAGGGATGACGGGCTACGCCGTCTCGTCGATCACGGGGTCTGGAACGGAATCCTCCACCCGCGCGAACTTCATCGCCCACTCCGGGGCGCCCAGCGTGCGCCCGTCGACCTTCGCCTTCGTCAGTCGCATGCTGTAGCGCCCGGGCGCGGGCTGGACATCCGTCACCCGCTCCCACGGGATGCTGACGACCTTCGCGCCCGTCCAGCGCATCGGCATGAAGGGGATCAGGTGCAGGTGGTCCTCGTCCGCCGCCAGCGCGAGCGCGTTGTTGAAGCGGAAGAACTTCCCGAAGAGCACCGACTGCCCGAGTTTCACCACCGCCTCCCGCGACTGCGGCGCCGCCGGGTAGCGGCGCTCGAGCGGCTTCCACAGCAGCCAGGTGAGCAACCAGAAAATCGCCATCGGAGCGCCGAGGACGATCGGCACGACCCATGCCGCCTGGCCCGGTGATAGCGCCGCCAACAGCGCGAACACAACCAGGAAATCGACCGTGAAGATCACGACGATCACCAGATCCATGTTCATCCCGCCGCTGGGCTTGGCGAGCCGGTCCTTGATGTCTGTCACGCGGTCGTCCATCGGCACGGTTTTGTAGCCCGGGACCGCCCGCCCGTCACCCCGCGAGCATCGCCTTCAGATACCGCCCGGTGTAACTGCCGGGCGCCTTCGCGACCTGCTCGGGAGTGCCCGACGCGACGATCGCCCCGCCCTTGTCGCCCCCCTCGGGGCCCAGGTCCACGATCCAGTCCGCCCGCTTGATGACATCCAGGTTGTGCTCGATCACCACCAGCGTCGCCCCCGTGTCCGCCAGACGGTCGAGCACCGCGCACAACTTCCGCACATCCTCGAAGTGCAGCCCCGTCGTCGGCTCGTCGAGGATGTACAGCGTGTTCCCCGTCGCCCCGCCGCCCAGCTCCGCGGCCAGCTTGATCCGCTGCGCCTCGCCCCCGCTCAGCGTCGTGCTCGGCTGGCCCAGCGTGATGTACCCGAGCCCGACATCGTTCAGACACTGCGCATAACGCAGGATCTTGGGCATGTTCTCGAAGAACGCGCACGCGTCCTCGACCGTCATGTCGAGCACCTGCGAGATCGTCTTCCCGCGGTAGTGCACCTCGAGCGTCTCGCGGTTGTACCGCGCGCCCTTGCACACCTCGCACGAGACGAACACATCCGGCAGGAAGTGCATCTCGATCTTCTTCAGCCCGTGCCCGGCGCACGACTCGCACCGTCCGCCCTTCACATTGAACGAGAAACGCCCCGGCTGGTAGCCACGGATCCGCGCCTCCTTCGTCTGCGCGAAGATCTTGCGGATGTCGTCGAACATCCCGGTGTAGGTCGCCGGGTTGCTCCGCGGCGTCCTGCCGATGGGCGTCTGATCGACCTCCACCACGCGCTCGATCTTCGTCAGCCCGGTCACGCTCTTGTGCTCGCCCGGGCGAGCACGCCCCAGCCCGAGTTTCGCCTTCGCCGCCTGCAGCAGGATGTCGTTGACCAGCGTCGACTTGCCCGACCCGCTCACGCCCGTCACGCACACGATCCCGCCCAGCGGGAGCGTCGCGTCGATGCTCTTGAGGTTGTTCTGCTTCGCGCCCTTGATGACGATCGCCTTCTTCTCGCTGACGGCGCGCCGCTTCTCGGGGACCTCGATGCGCATCACGCCCGAGAGGTACTTCCCGGTGAGCGTGCCGCTGGTGGCGATGTCGTGCAGCGTGCCCTGCGCGACGATGCGCCCGCCGTGCACGCCCGGGCCGGGGCCGACATCGAGGATGTGATCGGCGGACCGGATCATGTCCTCGTCGTGCTCGACGACGATGACGGTGTTGCCGATGTCCGCGAGGTGGCGCAGCGTCGCGATGAGCCGGTCGTTGTCGCGCTGGTGCAGGCCGATGGTCGGCTCGTCGAGCACATAGCACGCGCCGACGAGGCCCGAGCCGACCTGCGTGGCGAGCCGGATGCGCTGCGCCTCGCCGCCAGAAAGCGTCGCGGTCTTGCGATCGAGCGAGAGGTACTCGAGCCCCACGCCCTGCATGAAACCCAGGCGGTTGCGGATCTCCTTCACGATCGGCTCGGCGATGGTGAGTTGTTCCTGCGAGAGCGTCATCGACCCGATGATCCGGGCCGCGTCGTCGATGGTGAGCGAGGTGAAGTCGGAGATCGTGAACAGGTGCTCATCTCGCGAGAGCCCGTGCGCCGCGCGGCGCTCCATCACGCTCGCCGGCAGCGCCTCGGTCGCGCGGATGAACACGCTCAGCGCCTCGATCTTCAGCCGGTCGCCCCGGCAGACCGTGCAGGGCGAGTCGCTGAGGAACTTGCTCAGCCACTCCTTGATGTTCACGCTGTCGGTCCGCTTCCACCAGTCGGTGGTGATGGGGATCACGCCGTCGAACTTCGATCCGTATTTCTTCGCGTCGGCGGCGGTCGTGCCGTGCAGCAGGATGCGCCGCTTGTCCGGGTCCATGTCGCGCACCGGGGCGGTGTACGACACGCCGAACGACTTGCAGAACTTCTTGAGTTTCCGCCCGAACCACACGCGCACCGGCCCGAGTTTCGCCCACACCTCGATCGCGCCCTCGGCCAGGCTCTCCCCGTCGTCGGGCATCACCGTCGCCTCGTCGAACTCCAGCACCGTCCCCAGGCCGTCGCACGCCGGGCACGCGCCGAAGGGGGAGTTGAACGAGAACA
The DNA here is from genome assembly GCA_019636675.1 of Phycisphaeraceae bacterium. Taxonomy (NCBI): domain Bacteria; kingdom Pseudomonadati; phylum Planctomycetota; class Phycisphaerae; order Phycisphaerales; family Phycisphaeraceae; species Phycisphaeraceae bacterium. The sequence goes on along the minus strand of JAHBXC010000001.1, from coordinate 1,020,805 downwards.
GCCGCGGCTCCAACTCCTCCAGCGCGCAGTGGGGGTGCAGTGAGCACGCGTGCTTCTCGGAATACACCGTGTCGGTCCACGCCGCCTCGCCCGCGTCGTTCTTCTCCTCGCGTGCGACGATCACCACGCCCTCGCCCACGCGCAGCGCGGTCTCGATCGATTCCGCCATACGCTGGCGCGCCTCGGCGTTCACGACGACGCGGTCGACCACCGCCTCGATGGTGTGCTTCTCGTAGCGCCCCAGGTTCAGCGGGTTCTCGCCCGGCTCCTTCAGGGCCTCGCGCAGATCCACGAGTGCGCCGTTCGCCCGGGCACGCACGAACCCCTGCGACTGCAGCGACTCCAGAACCTCGCGGTGGAACCCCTTCTTGGCGCGCACGACCGGGGCGAGCAGCATGAGCCGAGACCCCTCGGGCAGCGACGCGACGGCGTCGACGATCTGGGACGCGTTGGCGGCACGGATCGGCTGGCCGCAGCGCTCCAGAACCTCGCCGTTCTTGCCGAGTTTCGTGGGCTCCCAACAGGTGGCCCGCCCGACGCGCGCGAAGAGCAGGCGCAGGTAGTCGTAGATCTCGGTGGAGGTCGCGACCGTCGAGCGGGGGTTGTGCCCGCTGGTGCGCTGCTCGATCGCGATGGTGGGGGGGAGGCCCTCGATGTCGTCGATCGCCGGCTTCTGCATCCGGTCGAGGAACTGGCGCGCGTAGGCGGAGAGCGACTCCATGTACTTGCGCTGGCCCTCGGCGTAGATCGTGTCGAACGCGAGAGAGGACTTGCCGCTGCCCGACAGCCCGGTGACGACGACGAGGCGGTCGCGCGGGATGTCGACATCGATGTTCTTGAGGTTGTGCTCCCGGGCGCCGCGCACGCGGATGGCGCGCAGCGGGTCGAGGCGGCTCCCGGGGGCGCCGACCTTGGGCGCGTCCGCGAAGGACACGGGCGAGGGGCCGGGGACCTTGCGCTCGAAGCGCGGGATCGCACCCCCGGAGAGCGGCGTCTCGGGCGCGTGGTTGACGCCCGGTTCGGGCGCAGTGACCTCGACCGGCTTGCCCTTCTTCGAGGCGGGCTTGCGGGTGGTCGACGGCTTCGTCTTGGCGGTCTTCTTGGCGGGGGGCCGGGTGGGCAAGGGGCTGGTCACTCCCGTGGATTCGCGTGAGGCGAATGGTAGGAGTCAGCCCCAGCGGACCTTTACCTCGGCGCCGCGCCGACAGGTGATTCTTCGGTCGCCGGCGCGGGTGAAGCGACCTTCACGCTCTTGCTCGACAACAGCACCACCCCGACCACGATCAACGCCACCCCGATCAATTTCTTCGGCGTCACTGACTCCCCGAACAAGGGCACGGCCAGCGCGAACGCCAAGGCCGGGGCCAGCGCGAAGGAGATGGGCTTGACGACCGAGATCTCCCCGAAGTTCAGGGCCGCGTAGAAGAAGATCAACGCCAGCGAGCCGGCGATCAGGCCCGTGCCCAGGATGAGCTTGAGCATCGTGCCCGTCCCGGCCCTGTGCCAGCCGGTGGGCTCGATCTTCGCGATGTGCACCGCCCAGTAGTACGCGATCCACAGCGCCGGCAGCGCCACCGCCGCCCGGACGGCGGCCACGGTGATCGGGCCCACCTTCCCGGTGCTCAGGACGGACTTCGAGAACAACTCGCCCACGCCCCAGCAGACGCCGGCGAGAACCGCGAAGAGGATCGCTTTCATGACGAGAAGCGTAGCGACCCGCCCCGGGTCTGCCCGCGACCGCGATCGTCCCCTTCCCCCTGCTCCCCACTCCCCACTCCCTGCTCCCTTCCCCAATCAATCCGTCCGCTTCATCCGCTTGCGCTTCCGCTTGACCGCCCCCGGCTTGCCCGGCGTGGCGCGAGCGCCCTCCTCGCCGTACAACTCGCGCTCGAGTTCGCTCATCTTGACGCGCGTGCGAGAGGGGTCGGCCTTCTGGATCTTCTTGATCGTCTCGACCTGGTCGCGCAGGGCGGCGGCCTTCTCGAACTCCAGGCGCACCGCCGCCTCCAGCATCTCGCCCTCCAGGTCCTTACGCAACTCGACGATGTCGAACGACTCCTCGTCGGCCTTGAGATTCTGCTTCGCGGTCTTGCGCCCCCGGAGTTCGTCCTCGATGCCGCGACGGATCGCCTTGCGGATGGTCTCGGGCGTGATGCCGTGCGACTCGTTGTAGGCGACCTGCTTCTCGCGCCGCCGGTCGGTCTCGCCGATCGCGGCACGCATCGAGGGCGTGACCTCGTCGGCGTACATGATCGCGCGCCCGTTCACATTGCGTGCCGCACGACCGATCAACTGGATGAGACTCGTCGGCGAGCGCAGGAACCCCTCCTTGTCGGCGTCGAGGATCGCGACCAGCGACACCTCGGGCAGGTCGAGCCCCTCGCGCAGCAGGTTGACGCCCACGAGCACATCGAACTCGCCGGTGCGCAGGTCGCGGAGGATCTCGAGCCGGTCGAGCGTCTCGATGTCGCTGTGGAGATAGCGCACCTTGATCCCCTGCTCGTCGAGGTAGGTCGCGAGTTGCTCGCAGAGGCGCTTCGTGAGGGCCGTCACCAGCACGCGTTCGCCCTGCGCCACGCGCTCCTTGCACTGTTCGAGCAGGTCGGGCACCTGGCCTCGCGCCGGCTTCACCTCGACGACGGGGTCGAGCAGCCCGGTGGGGCGGATGACCTGCTCCGCGATCTCGCCGCCGGTGCGCTTGAGTTCGTAGGGCCCGGGAGTCGCGCTCACATACAGGCAGCGCGGCACGATGGTCTCGAACTCTTCGAAGCGCAGCGGGCGGTTGTCGAGCGCGCTGGGCAGGCGGAAGCCGTGCTCGACGAGGGTGGTCTTGCGCGCCTTGTCGCCGTTGAACATCGCGGAGATCTGGGGGATGGTGACATGGCTCTCGTCGATGATGAGGAGCCAGTCGTCGGGCGTCCCGCCGTCGAGTTCGGCGGATCGCCGGAGGTAGTCCATCAGCGTGTACGGGCGCTCGCCCGGCAGGCGACCGTCGAAATAGCGCGAGTAGTTCTCGACGCCCGGGCAGGTGCCGACCTCTTCGAGCATCTCGAGGTCGAACTTCGTGCGCGCGAGCAGGCGCTGGGCCTCGAGGAGTTTGCCCTCGTGGCGGAGCTGCATCACGCGCGTGTCGAGTTCGGCGCGGATCGACGCGAGCGCCGACTGCAGCGTGTCGGCCGGCGTCACATAGTGCACCGCCGGGAAGATGAAGAAATGCTTCTCGGTGGCGAGGATCTCGCCGGTGGTGGGGTTGATGAACTGGATCGACTCGACCTCGTCGCCGAAGAGCTCGAAGCGCACCGCGAACTGCTCGTAGGCGGGGTAGAGCTCGATCACATCGCCCACGACGCGGTAGGTGCCTCGCTTGAAGTCGATGTCGGAGCGCTGGTACTGCATGTCGGCCAGCCCGAGCAGGAACTCGCGCCGGTTGAGCGTCTGGCCGATCTGCACGGACATCACCTTGTCGCGGTAGGCGTCGGGCGAGCCCAGGCCGAAGATGCACGAGACCGACGCGACGACGACCGTGTCCTTGCGCGAGAGCAGATTGCTCGTCGCGGCCAGGCGCAGTCGGTCGAGATCGTCGTTGCGCGACGAGTCCTTCTCGATATAGATGTCGCGCTGTGGGATGTACGCCTCGGGCTGGTAGTAGTCGTAGTACGAGACGAAGTACGACACCGCGTTGCGCGGGAAGAGATCGTGCATCTCTTCGTAGAGCTGCGCCGCGAGGGTCTTGTTGTGGCTGATGATGAGGGTGGGCCGGTTGATCTGCGCGATGGTGTTGGCCATCGTGAAGGTCTTGCCGGTGCCGGTGGCGCCCAGGAGCACGACCGCGGGTTCTCCCGCTCGGAAGCGCTGGACGATCTGCGCGATGGCGGTCGGCTGGTCGCCGGTGGGCTTGAAGGGAGAGACGAGTTCGAAGGATCGGGGTTGGAAGGCCATGCGGGTGTGCGATTCTAGGATCGCGCCGCGCGTGCCCCTCAGCCGCGTACGCTGCCGAGCAGTTCGCGGGGCTTGAGCCGGGAGAGCGCCAGGACCGGCGCCGCCGCCGCGAGCAGCGCGAGCGTGACGAGGATGACGCACCCGACGAGCATGGGGCCCACGGGTGGCTGCAGGCGCAGCTCGAGCCCGGCGAGGAGCCGGTTCATCGCGGCGGCGCCCCACGCGTGCTGCAGCCCGAGCGCCGAACCCAGCACGCACGCGCCCAGCGCGAGCAGCAGCACCTCGGCGAGCACGAGGCGCGTGACCAGCGTGCGGTCGGCCCCGATGGCGCGCAGCACGCCGAACTCGAACCGTCGGGCCTCGATCCCGGCGACGACGATGTTGCCCACGCCCAGGCAGGCGATGAGCATCGCGCCGACGGCGACGAAGGACATCACGCGCAGCGTGCTGCCGCCGACCGAATCGATCAGGTCCTTGATCTCTCGCCCGGAGCCGACCACCAGCAGCGACGAGCCGAGCGCCTTGCGGATCTCGCGGATCGCCTCGCGGTCGGTCACCTCGTCGCTGAGGTCGATCTGGATCAGGTTGACGCGGTCGACGCCGAACCGGTCGCGCATGTCCTCGCGGGTGCCGAAGACCGAGTGGATGGCCTGGGCGTAGTACTCCTGCCCGATGTCGAAGTACTTGCTGGCGATGTCGAGCCCTGGGGAGGAGATGACGCCCACGATCTCGAAGTCGTGCTGCTGCCCGTTGTGGTTGACGGTGTAGGTGTCGCCCACGCCGTAGCCGCGTGCGATCTTGAACTCGCGCGCGACGAGGATCGCGCCGCCGGCCTTGAGTTTCGGGAGCGCGGTCTGGACGGAGCCCTCGTCCCAGGTCAGGCGGGTCATAGCGAAGAACGGCTCTGGCTCGAAGGCGATGAACGAGGTCTTGAGCGGGTTGAGCGCGCGGACGCCGAACTCGGAATCGATGCTGAGCAGCGAGATCGCGCAGGTGTTCTCGACGAAGGGGAGGTTGGCGACGCGCGCGCGCGCGTCGTCGTCGATGCCAAGCCACCCGTGCGCGAAGGCGTCGGGGAACTGGATGCGATCGGCCCAGCCCAGGAACGCGCGTCCCTCGGTCCACAGGGCGGTCATCATCGCCAGCCCGACCATCAGGGCGGCGGCGGTGAAGCCCTGCCGGAAGGGCGTGGCCAGCACGCTCGAGCGCACGAGTCCGCGCGGGAGGTTCATCGCGCGGTCGATGATCGGCGAGAGCGCGAGCGTGATCGACGCCACCACCGGGGGGCCCATCAGGAAGTACCCCACGATCATCAGCGGCATCGCCAGCGTGGTGTAGAGCCAGAACAGGCGCTGCCCGTCCTGCGCGGTCGCCACGATCAGCGCCTGCGCCGAGAGCAGGGCCAGCGCCACGATCATCGAGAGCACGAGGACCTTCGGGCGTGGCTTCGCGGCCCGGGCGGCCAGGGCGCGCAGGGGCCTCACGCGCGACGCGCTCCACGCGGGCCACGACGAGCCGATCACCCCGGCGAGCAGCGAGCCGACGAACGCGAGCGACAGCCCGTACCACGACAGCACGAACCCGGCGGGCAGGCGATCGCGGAAGATCACCGCGAGCACGAACGCCAGCGCCGCGCCGAGCGGCGCGCCGAGCAGCCCGCCCCCGGCGCCCACGATCACGCCCACGACCACCTGCGCTCGCGCCAGTTGCCCGCGCGACGCGCCGATGCAGCGCATCATCGCCAGCTCGCGCGTGCGCTCCAGCAGGTTGGTCGTGAGGCCGGTCAGGATGATGAACGCGGCGCAGATGAAGGTCAGCACCGCCGCGATCAGCAGCCCGAATCGCGAGGAGTTGACCGACTTGTCGAGCCCGCTCGTGAGTTTCTCGGTCGGCTGCACGATGATGTCGGCCGGCATCCCCTCGGGCGGTGCGATGGTCATGGCCGCGTCGGGGTTGCGCAACGCGATGTCGATCTGGTCGAGCCGGTTGGGGCGGGAGGTGATCTCCCAGAGGTCGTCGAGGGTGACATAGGCCTCGAAGCGGTGGGCGGCGGCGAGCGTGCCGATGGGTTTACGCGCGAGCACGCCGACCACCGTGAGAGTGATCTGCTCGCCGAAGCGTTCGACCTCGAGCGTGTCGCCGACCTGGACCTGGAGTTCGTCCTGCAGGGCCTGGTCGATGACGATCTCGCCGTCGGCGGTCACGCGCCGGCCCTCTTCGAGCTCGAGCGAGCGAAGGGCGTATTCGGAGGGCGGGTCGATGCCGTGGCCCACGGTGACGGCGCGGGTGTCCTTCGCCTCGTTCCAGAGCGGGATGGGCCCTCGCGAGCGCGGGGCGGCGATCTTTGTCTCGGTCCAGGCGCGAGCGAGTTCGAGGATCGACGCGTCGAATGGCTTGTCGTCGGTGCGCCGGAAGCGGACATCGGCGGCGCCCACGGTGGTCTCGACGCGCTTGGCGAGCGTCGCGGTCACGGTGCTGCTGGCGCACGCGACGGCGGCGATGAGCGACGCGGCGAGCGCGACGGCGAGGGACAGCAGCGCGGTGCGCTTACGCCGTCCGTCCAGACTGTTGAGAGCGAGTCGCCAGGCCGGCGGCATCGAGGTTCTCGCGTTGGACATCGACGCGCCCGGTGACGCGCCCGTCGTGGAGGATGAAGACTTCGCGGCAGTGGGCCGCCGCCGCCGGCTCGTGCGTGACCATGACGATGGTCATCTCTCGCGCGTCGGCCAGTTCGGCGAGGAGTCGCCAGAGGATCTCGGAGTTCTTCGAGTCGAGGGCGCCGGTGGGTTCGTCGGCGAGCAGCACCTTCGGGGAGAAAAGCAGGGCCCGCGCGATGGCGACGCGCTGCTGCTCGCCGCCCGAGAGGGCGTCGGGCCGGTGGTCGGCGCGCTTCCAGACCCCCAGCGTCTCCATGAGTTCACGCGAGCGCTCGCGCAGGAAGGACGCCGGCTCGCGCGCGAGCAGGCCGGGCAGCTCGACGTTCTGGCGCGCCGTCATCGTGGGGATGAGGTTGAACTGCTGGAACACCACGCCGATCTCGCGCCGCCGGAACAGCGTGAGCTCCTTCTCGGAGAGGGTGTCGATGCGCCGCCCGGCGACATGGAGCTCGCCCTTGTCGGGCGTGTCGAGCGCGGCGAGCAGATGGAGCAGCGTGGACTTGCCCGAGCCGGAGGGGCCCATGATCGCGTAGAAGCCCGGCTCGTCGATGGAGAGCGTGGCGCCGCGGAGCGCGTCGATCGAGCGATCGCCCAGGCGGTAGGACTTGTGGACTTCGAGGGCGTGGATGAGCGCTGACACGGTGTGGAGGGTAGGCGGGGCGGGCTTCGGAGCGTTCGGTAGGTTGTTGGGCTCGTCGCCGCCCGGGTTGCGGGCGACGAGAGAATCAGCGCGTCACGAGCCCGCCTCCTGGTCCTCAGCGACGCCGGCGCGCGAGGAGCAGCGTCATCGCCGCGAGCGCTGCCGCGCCGGTCGCCGGCGCCGGCACGAGCAGGTCGATGTTGTCGAACCAGCCGGCGGCGGGGCCCCCGGAGAACGAGCCGCCCCCGAAGAACTGGAAGTTGTCTGAGAACACGACGACCTCTTCGACGAGCGAGCCGGCGAAGATCGACGACGAGTAGATGACCGAGCCGCCGTACGCGTACTCGATGGTGTCGCTGTCGGCGTCGACGGTGACGGTGAGCGTGTTCCACTGGTTCTCGACCCAGGAGACGCCGGTGTCGATGAACTCGAACACGTCCGGGGCGGTCTGATCGAGGATGAAGATGCTGCCGAGATAGTCGAAGGAGACGCGGAAGGTGAGCAGCGCGCTGCTGGCCGGGGCCTGCCCGACGATGTCGTAGTTCGCGCCGCCGTTGTCATCGATGAGCGTGTCGATGGTGAACACATACGAAGGACCGACGGGGTTGAAGGTGGGGCTGAACCCGCCCACGAAGTCGCCCGCCGGGGCGGCGGTCGTGCCGGTGAGTCGCATGGCCTGGCCGTTGTTGTCGGCGCGGAGCGCGACATCGGTTCCCAAGGGGTAGTTATTGAAGACCTGCCAGCCGTTCTGCGCGTTGAGGTCGCCGACGGTGTAGCCCTCGACGGTCTCGAAGCCGATGAAGTTGGAGTCCATCGTGACGCCGCGCATCACGCCGGAGGGGCGCGAGAGGGCGTCGACGGAAACAGCGGCGATCGCGGGGGTGGCGAGCGCGCAGACAAGAACGATCGCGCCGAGGCGGGTGGTCATCTCTAGGTCCTCCGTGTGTTCGCGGCGTGCGGCGATTCCGCGCGCCGGTGTGATCCCTGAGCGGGGTGTATCGGCACACGAAGAGGGGGCGGCCAGCGCGGCGTGCAAAAACACGGGAGACCCCCGGCAGCGCCGGGGTCTCCCGCTGGTTGTTCCGGTTGCCGCGGGTTGTTCAGTGCTTGCTGTCGTAGGCGCCGGCGTCCATGAGCTTGTTCATGGGGGCCTTATCGGTCGGCTTGATGCGCACGAGCCAGCCGCCGCCGTAGGGGTCGGAGTTGACGAGGGAGGGATCGTCGGCGAGGGCGGTGTTGACCTCGACGATCTCGCCCCCGACCGGGGAGTAGATGTCGCTGGTGGCCTTGACCGACTCGACCTCTCCAACGATGTCGCCGGGCTTGAAAGAGAAGCCCTTGGCCTTCATCTCGACATAGGTGATGTCGGTGAGCTCGTCGACGGCGTGCTGGGTGAGCCCGAGGGTGATGACCTCGCCCTCGTCGCGCAGCCACTCGTGGGTCTCGGTGTACTTGCGGTCGGCGGGGCTCTTCATCGGGAGGGTCTCTCGGGGGTCTGGGGTGGATCGGTCGTCGCCGGTGTGCCGGCGGCGGGGCGTCATGCTATCGGTCGTGACGCGATCGGCAACCGAGGGCCGGAGCGCAGGGCGGAAACTGGCGTATGCACGAAACCGCCGGGAGAGGGGGGTCGTATGAATCGATGACGCGAACAGTTTCTCTCCACCGCAGGGTTCTCCGGCGGGAACAGCCAGCCGCGCCGCTCGCGATGACAGGGTCTGAGGCCGAGAAGTCCTCCGGAGCCCGCGCCGAGTGGCGTGGCGGCGTTTTTGGGGCAGGGATGGGGACGCCGGCGCGGAGCGGCTTGCCGATCCCGAACGGTTGGCTACAGTGGCCGCGCCGGGCGGGCGAAGCCCCGCCCCGGGCTCGGCGTGACTTTACCTGATGCTGCTGATCCTCTCCGCCAACTCGCTGCGAGCCAAAGTCAAGGCCAAGACCGGGCTTGCGCTCCTCGACCTGCCCCGCTACGCGAGGACCGAGCTGGATCTGCACGGGGTCATGATGCCGACCTCGTTCTTTGCAGGGGCCGACGCGAAGACGATCGATCGCTTCCGCGACGAGGCGGACAAGGCCGAGTGCCCCTGCCTGGTGCTGGTCGAGAACGACCCCCAGAACATCGGCGGCAGCGAGGCGGCGTACGAAGCGGCGCTGGACCGGATCTCGCGTGTGCTGAAGGCGGGCCAGCGCCTGGGCTGCAACGCCGTGGGGGCGCCGATCCTCGCGCCCAGCGCCGAGAGCGAGTTCGAGCTGATCGCGGCACGGACTCGCCGGCTTCTGGATCGCGCCGACCGGATGCAGATCAATCTGCTGCTGGTTCCCTGCAAGGGGCTGACGAGCACGCCCGAGGGGATGACGGGGCTGATCAAGAAGGTCGGAGGGTTCCGGATCGGCTCGCTGCCTGACTTCGAGCAGGCGGCCGGGCAGGGCCCGGACGTGACCGAGACGCTGCGCAAGATCGTGCCGTACGCGAGCGCCGTGGTCGCTTCGGCCGGTGATCTGGACGAAGCCGGGAAGCACAAGCCCTACGATCTGTCGAAGTGCATGGACGCGTTGATCGCTGTCGGCTACGACGCGCTTCTGGCGGTCGAATACCGAGGCAAGGGCGACCCGGCGGAGGGCGTCCGCGCGATCAAGAACGCGCTGGAAGCAGCGATCGAGGCGGCGGCGAACAAGTGATGACCGGAAGCGACCAGCAACACGCGCGAGCCGAGGGGAGCGCGGGACGCTCCGCGCGCTCGTCGCCTTCGGGCCCGCGAGAGGTGATCATCACCATCGACGGCCCGGCCGGCACCGGCAAAAGCAGCGTGGCGCGCGAAGCGGCGCGCCGGCTGGGGCTCGACTTCCTCGACACTGGCGCGATGTACCGGGCCGCGACGGCGATCGCGCTGGACCACGGGGTGTCGCTCGACGATGAGCATCGCGTCGTGCAGATGGCGCGCGACGCGCACCTGCGATTCGACTGGACGAGCGACCCCCCGACGCTGATGGCCTTCGGGCGCCCGGTGGGCAGGCGACTGCGAGACCCGGATGTTGACGCGCATGTCTCGTCGGTCGCCGGGCTTCCTCGCGTGCGCGAGCTGATGGTCGAGATGCAGCAGAGGATCGGGCGTGAGCACCCGCGCCTGCTGACGGAAGGACGCGACCAGGGGTCGGTGGTGTTCCCCGGCGCGTTGATCAAGATCTTCCTCGAGGCCAGCGTCGACGCGCGCGCGAAGCGCCGCGCCGATCAGCTGCGCGGCGCGTCCCCCTCGGCGCCGGTGGACGAGGCGCGCATCGCGCGCGAGCTCGAACAGCGCGACCGCTCGGACCGCGAGCGCGCCGTCGGGCCACTGATGTGCCCGATCGACGCGGCGGTGCTCGACACGTCGGACATGAGTTTCGAGGAGGTTGTCGCGACGGTGGTGGGCATGGTGCGCGACGCGATCGCGCGCGAGCAGGGCGAGGGGAGTGGGCGTCGGTGAGCGACGAGCGTGTGCCGCCCGTTCAGTCCGAATCGCGCCCGAGAGGCCATGACCACGCCATCGACCGTGCGATCCTGCGTGATCGTTGGTGGCAGCCCGGGCTCTATCTCGTCGTGCAGAAGATCGTGTGGGTGTTCCTGAAGGTATGGCTGCGCACGCGCGTGGTCGGCGCGAGGGGCGTGCCGCGCGAGGGCGGGCTGCTGATCGTGTCGAACCACACGAGCTACCTCGACCCGCCCCTGATCGCGGTGAGTCTGCCGCGCCGGTGCTGGTTCATGGCGAGGTCGACGCTGTTTCGCAACAAGGGCTTTGGTGCGCTGATCGCCGGGCTCGGGGCGTTCCCGGTGGAGCGGGCTTCGGACCGGGCGCCGCGGGGCGCAGACGCGGCGGGCGGCGGCGACGTGAAAGCCATCCGCACTGTGCTCGAACAGCTCGATCGGGGCCACCCCGTGCTGCTTTTCCCCGAGGGGTCGCGCGCGAACTCGCCCGAGCTCCAGCCCTTCCAGCGAGGCGTCGCGGTGCTGCTCAAGCGATCGAAGTGCGCCGTGCTCCCGGTGGGCGTCAGCGGCGTGTTCGAGGCGTGGCCTCGCGGCAGCCGGCCACGGCTCTTCCCAAGGCGCGTCGTGGTGCGCTTCGGCGAGGCGATCTCGCACGAGGACCTGATGAAAGACGGCGGCGACGCGGCGGTGAAGCGCCTCGAGGCGACGATCGGCGCGCTGCTCGCCGCCAACGAGCGAGAGCGATGAAGAGAAGAGATTCACCGCGGAGTGCGCGGAGGACGCGGAGGGGGGGAGGGTGGGAGAGATACGGTGCGCGCGCGAGCGTTCGCTGTCTTTACTCGAACAACTCGGCAGGGGCGGCGGCGGGCATGCCGATGTGGTCGGCGCCGGCCTTGGTGAGCTGGCGCCCGCGCCGCGTGCGCGCGACGAAGCCGAGCTGGAGGAGGAACGGTTCGACGACGTCCTCGAGCGTGCCGGCGTCCTCGTTCATCGTGGCGGCGACCGCTTCGAGCCCGACGGGCCCGCCGCGGTAGGTCGTCGCGATGACTTTCAGGTAGGTGCGGTCGAGCTCCTCCAGCCCGGCGCGATCGACGCCCTCGAGCGCGAGCGCCTCTTCCACGCACGCGTTCGTGATGCGCCCGTTCGTGCGGACCTGCGCGTAGTCGCGCGCGCGCCGGAGCAGGCGGTTGGCGACGCGCGGCGTGCCTCGGCTGCGATGCGAGATCTGGTCGAGCGCGCCGCGTTCGCAGTCGCCCACTCCAAGCAGGTGCGACGAGCGTTCGAGGATGAGCAGCAGGTCGGCGCTCGTGTAGTGGCGCAGGTGGTGGCCGATGCCGAAACGGCTGCGCAGCGGGGCGCTCACCATGCCGGCGCGGGTGGTGGCGCCGATGAGCGTGAAGGGCTTGAGCGTCAGTGACACGGTGCGCGCGTGCATCCCGCCCTCGACCGTGACATCGATGCGGAAGTCCTCCATCGCCGGGTAGATGAACTCCTCGACGGCGGGGGGCAGCCGGTGGATCTCGTCGATGAAGAGGACATCCCCCGCGTCGAGTCGCGTGAGCGCGCCGACGAGGTCAGCCGCTTTCGTCAGCGCGGGCCCGCTGGTGACGAACGCGCGTGCGCCCATCTCGGCGGCGATGACATGCGCGAGGGTGGTCTTGCCGAGCCCGGGCGGGCCGTGCAGCAGGACGTGCTCCATCGGCTCGGCGCGGTGTTTGGCGGCGGCGACGGCGATCTGGATGCGCTCGACCAGGTCGGGCTGGCCGATGTACTCGGCCAGACGCGTGGGGCGCAGCGACCAGTTCTGCTGCTCGTCGAGCGGCGAATCGGGCGTGGACGCGATGATGCGCTGAGTGGCCATCCTTGGAAGGCCAGTGTAGCGGACGCTCCGAGGGCGGGGTTACTCACGGCGCACGGCGGTGACGACGCCGTCGGTCAGCTCGATCTGCACACGACCCCTCGCGGAGTTGGTGGTGCGGATCTCCTCGCCGTCCTCGATGACGACGACCGTGCCGCGGGTGGACGACGAGCCCCGGTAGGTCCAGAGCTGGCGGTTGTCGCCCAGGGACTCGCGCGACGCCGGCTGCCCGAGCAGCGCGCGGACCTCGGATTCGGTGGTCGAGTGGAGCGTGATCTGGTCGAGTCGGGCGTTCGGGACAGCCGCGTAGCTCACGATGACGCGCTCGGACTTGACGACGATGCAGCCGGGCATCGCGGCCCCGGCAACGGCGATGAGCGCGGCGACGACGCCGACCCTGGCGAGCGGGATGACAACGGAACGGACCGGGGACACGTCTGACATGGGCTGCCTCTCTTCGTGGGGATCGCCGGTTCTTCCGGGAACGGTACGCCCGGTTTCGCTGGCGCCGGCCAGCCGCTAGGGTTCTGCGAGTCCTTACCCCCGGCGGAAGCGAGGCGTGCGATGAGCGGATGGTCCTGGCGAATGCTGCGCTGCGGCAGGTTCAAACTCGACGGCGGCGCGATGTTCGGCGTCCTGCCCAAGCCGGTCTGGACGCGACTGGTCCAGCCCGACGAGCGCAATCGCATCCCCCTGCAGTGCAACTCGTTGCTCCTGGAGCGGGATGGGCAGCTCGTGCTCGTCGAGGTGGGCATCGGCGACAAGACGCCCGACAAACTGCGCGACATCTACGAGCTGGAGCGTCGGTCGGTGCTCGACGCGCTGCGTGAGGCCGATTGCCGCCCGGAGGACATCGGGCATGTCGTCGTGACGCACCTGCACTTCGACCACGCCGGGGGGCTGACCCGGCTGGCGCGTCCGGGCGAATCGGGCGACCCGAAACGCCCTCCCCTGGCGTTCCCGAACGCGAAGGTCGTGAGCCAGCTCGTGGAGTGGGAAGACGCGAAGGCGAACCGCTCGACGATGCACGCGACCTACCTGCCCGACCACCTGACGCCCGAGGTAGCGGAGCGCCTGGTGCTCGTGGACGGCAAAGCGCCCCCGACCAGCGACCGGGAGGGCCTGCCGGCGCCCGACCGGTGGTTCGAGTTCACGGAGGTCCTGCCCGGGATCGAGGTCTTTCGCGTGCCGGGCCACACCTGGGGCCAGCAGGCGGTCAAGATCGCGTGCGACGACGGGCGGACGCTGGTCTATGTCCCCGATGTCATGCCCACGGCGTGGCACGCCTCGCCCACGGCCAACATGGCCTACGACGTCGAGCCGTATGTCTCGATGCTGCAGCGCCGGGCCCTGCTCGACCTTGCGGCCGCCAACGGGTGGCTGCTCTGCCTCGACCACGAACCGGGGGAAGCGGCGGTGTTCCTCGTAAGTCCTGATCCCGACAAGCCGGGGAAGCACCTCCTGACGCCGCAGGGCTGACGCGCGAGGGGGGGCGCCCCCGCTACACTTCAGCGAGAGATGCCCCGCACAGCCACGGACAGCCCGACGCCGACCATCGATCCACGCGACGGCGAGAGCAACGGCTCGTCCTGCGCCGCTCCCGAGGGGGCGATGCTCCCGGTGCCCGACCCGACCCAGGGGCGCGAGGCGCTGCGCACGGCGCCGGCGGTGAAGAAGACCTGGTTCGACGGCGTCGAGGCATGGATCAGCCGGCTCGCGTCGCGCAACAACTTCTGGCATCGCGTGACCTCGCTGATCTGGCTGCCCTACGCGTTCCGCTCGGGCATCAAGGTCAAGCGCCTCGACAGCAGCACCTTCACCGCGGTGCTCCCCTTCAAGCGGTTCAACCGCAACTGGTACAACGCGATGGCCGGCGCGGCCCTGCTCGCCAACAGCGAGATCAGCGGCGGGATGTATGTGTTCGGCGTCGCGGGCGGCGACTACACCGTCGTCTGCAAGCGCCTGAGCTACCGCTTTCTGCGTCCGTGCTTCGGGCCTGCGCTGTACAAGATCACGCCCCGCCAGGACGTCGCGGAGCTCGTCGGCGCCCAGCGCGAGTTCAACATCGACATCGACATCGAGATCGTGCAGCAACTCCCGATCAACCGCCCCGAGGGGCGGAAGGGGCGCGAGGTGCGCGTGGGTCGCTGCGAGGCGACCTTCCACTGCACGCCCAAGATCGATGTGAAGGCGCGCAAGGCACGGATGAAGGCCGAGCGGTAATCTGACCGCATGGCCGACGGCGCACCAACCAGCAGGACATCTTTCATTCCTTCGGCGCTCTTCCTCGCGTGCTCGTGGACGTGGGTGGTGGGCATGTGGCTGCCCGTCATCCTGGTGCGTCACTTCGGGTGGGGGGGGTGGGTCGCGTTCGTTGTGCCGAATGTAGTCGGCGCGATGAGCGTGGGGCTGGTGTATCGGACGCGCGAGCAGAGCGAGGCGTTCGTGGCTCGCCGCGTGCGTGCGATGCGGGCCTTCAGCAAGGTGACGATCGCGCTGCACGCATTCGTGCTGACATGGCTCGTGTCGTGGTTCATGCCGCTGGTGTGGTCGCTGCCCGGGCTGCCCACGACGATTCCCGGCACGCGCGTGCCGACGGGCGGGATCCTGGCGATCTCGTTCGCGCTGACGGCCTGGGCCGCGGGCTGGGCGCTTTCGAAGCTGCGGTTCGCGCACGCGTGCATCGCGGCGGGGGTGGTGTGGGTGTCGAGCGTCGCGTTGCTTGCGCTGGCGGTCCAGACGACCCCCTCGACGCGCGCGTGGCCTCAGGCCGTGGGCGACACGCCCCTGGCTGAGCTCGCGTGGCTTGCGCCGGTGCTGGTGTTCGGCTTTGCGCTGTGCCCGTATCTCGACCTGACCATCCACCGGGCCCGTCGAGAGACGCCGGGCAAGGCAGGGGACCGCGCGTTCGTCCTCGGGTTCGGGGCGCTCTTTCTGGCGATGGTCGCCGGGACGCTGGTGTACGCCCAGCCCTGGATCGACTCGCGCACGATGAGCTTCTACATCGTCGCGCACATCGCGCTGCAGTCCTCGTTCACGATCGGCATGCACCTGCGCGGGCTCCGCGACACCTCGCCCGACCCGGGCGCTCGCACCACGATGACAGCGATGCTGACCGGTGTGGCGCTGGGGCTGGCGCCCTCCACGGCCCTGGCCGGAAAGCTGTTCTCCGGGACGGCGCTGGAGCCCCTGACGACGATGGACGGGATCTACCGGGCGTTCATGGCGTTCTACGGGCTGCTGTTCCCGGCGCTGCTGTGGACCTGGTCGGCGTCGCGCCGGGACGACCGTCGCGCCACGCTGGCGGCGCTGTTCTGCGTCGGGCTGGCGGCGCCGATGTTCTGGACGGGGTTCATCGAGGGGCGCTGGTTCTGGCTGGCGCCCGGGCTGCTGATCGCCCTGTCGGCGCCCCTTCTGGCGAGGGCGCTGCCGGCCCCGGTGGGCGCGGTTTCGGCGCGTCGCTGAGCGGGAAAAACGCGGGGCAATCTGCTAGTATCCGTGCTCGCGGACGACCTGCGGGAGTGGTCGCTTCGACCCCTCGCCGCGCAGGGGCCGATCCGGCCGACGCGAGACGAGAAGCAACCCCCCGACGCCCCCGAGCGCGCGCCTGCGGCGCTGTCCCGGCGCGTCGTTCGGAGACGCCGCCGCGATGTCCGAGCTGCCCCCCAGCGTGCCCGAATCCGTCGACCCAGACCCCTTCCGCGGGCTCGTGGTCGACCTCAACATCGAGCGCGAGCTGAAGGACTCGTACCTCACCTACGCGATGAGCACGATCATGGACCGGGCGCTGCCCGATGTCCGCGACGGGCTCAAGCCCTCGCAGCGGCGCATCCTCGTCGCGATGCACGACCTCAACCTCGGGCCACGCGCCAAGCACCGTAAGTGCGCGAAGATCTGCGGCGACGTGTCGGGCAACTATCACCCCCACGGCGAGGCGGTCATCTATCCCACCCTCGTGCGCTTCGCCCAGGAGTGGGTCATGCGCACCCCCCTGGTCAACAAGCAGGGCAACTTCGGCTCCATCGACGGCGACCCCCCGGCCGCGATGCGATACACCGAGGCGCGCATGAGCGAGGCCGCCGGCGAGATGCTCGCCGACCTCGAGCTGGGCACCGTCGACTTCCAGGACAACTACGACGGCACGACGACCGAGCCCGTCGTGCTCCCGGCGCGCCTTCCGAACCTGCTCGTCAACGGGTCGACCGGCATCGCCGTCGGCATGGCGTGCTCGATCCCGCCCCACAACCTGGGCGAGGTGCTCGACGCGGTGGTGGCGCTCATCGACAACCCCGAGCTGTCGCTGCAGGAGCTGCTCCAGATCATCCCCGGGCCTGACTTCCCCACGGGCGGCGTGATCCTCGGCCGTCGGGGCATCGTCGAGGCCTACGCGACCGGCCGTGGTCGCGTCACGGTGCGAGGCGAGGTGCAGGTCGAGCCCCTGCCCGGCTCGCGCGATCGCCAGCAGGTGGTCATCACCTCGCTGCCCTACCAGCTCACCGGGTCGGCGCTGATGCACAAGATCAGCGACGCGGTCAACGAGGAGCGGATCAAGGGCATCAGCGAGGCGCGCAACGAGGCGGACATGAAGAACCCGGTGCGCATCGTCTGCGAGCTGCGCAAGGGCGTCGACCCGGCGGTCGTCGAACAGCAGCTGTACCAGTTCACGCCGCTGCAGCAGACCTTCTCGATCATCAACATCGCGCTGGCCGGGCGCCGCCCGATGACGCTCTCGCTGCGCGAGATGATCCAGCACTACATCGATCATCGCGTCGAGGTGATCCGCCGGCGCACGGCCTTCCTCCTGCGAGAGGCCCAGAAGAAGGCGCACATCCTCGAGGGCCTGGTCTACGCGGTCTGCGACATCGACGAGGTGATCCGCATCATCCGCGCCTCCGCGTCGCGCGAGGACGCGATCCAGGCGCTGATGGACCGCAAGTTCCGCATCCCGCCCGGGCACCCCTTCGCGCCGAAGATCCCTGCCCGGCTCATGCGCACGCTCGAGGTCGCTGGCGGCGGCATGCTCACGCGCGTGCAGGCCGAGGCGATCGGCGCCATGCGACTGATCCAGCTCGTCGGCCTCGAGATCGAGCGGCTGGTCGCCGACTACACGAAGCTCGTCGAGCAGATCGAGGACTACGAGCACATCCTCGCCAACCAGAGCCGCGTGTTCGCGATCATCAAGGACGACTGCGCCGACATGAAGTCGCGCTTCGCCAACGAGCGCCGCACGAGCATCGAGGAGCACGAGGGCGACATCGACTTCGCCGACCTCATCGAGCAGAAGGACGTCGTCGTCACCATCTCCCACGAGGGCTATGTCAAGCGCGTCGCGCTCGACACCTACCGCCAGCAGGGTCGCGGCGGGGTGGGGATCATGGCGTCCGACAGCAAGGACGAGGACTTCATCGAGCACGTCTTCGTCGCCAGCACGCACGACGACCTGCTGGTGTTCACGAACACCGGGCGCGTGTTCACCATCAAGGTCTACGAGCTGCCCGAGATGTCTCGCCAGAGCAAGGGCCGGGCGCTCGTCAACCTGCTCGAGCTGCGCGAGGGCGAGAAGGGGCGCGCGTTCCTCACGATCCACGATTTCGAGAAGAGCAGCGACTACCTCGCGTTCGTCTCGGCGCAGGGCGTCGTGAAGCGCACGGCGCTCAAGGAATACAAGAACGTCAACCGCACCGGCATCATCGCGGTGGGACTGAAGGACGGCGACCGCCTGCTCGACGTCGTGCTCACCAAGGGCGACGACGACCTGCTGCTCGCGACGAGCGGGGGCATGTCGATCCGCTTCAACGAGCAGGACGCGCGGCTCATGGGGCGCTCCGCCGCCGGCGTCAAGGGCATCGAACTGCGCGCCGACGACGAGGTCGTAGGCGTCGCGCCGATCCGCATGACCACCGGCCCCGACGGGGCGCGTGCCACGATCGACCCCGAGATGTACCTTCTCACCATCACCGAGGGCGGCTACGGCAAGCGCACCCCGGTCGACGAGTATCTCGTCCAGCCCGAGGACGGCCCGGCGCGCGCGCAGTCGCGAGGCGGGAAGGGGCGCATCGACATCCGCACCGGGGGCGACAGCGGCAAGGCCGCGGTCTCGCTGTGGGTCAAGCCGGGCGACGACGTCGTGGTCGTGTCCGAGCAGGGCATGCTCGTGCGCGTCCCGGCCGACACGATCCGCGAGACCGGTCGCGGCACCAAGGGCGTGCGTGTCGTGCGTGTGCGCGACGACGATCGCGTGGTCGCCGCCGCCCGCGTGCCGGGCAACGACGCGCAGCCCCCCTCGGACGGCGCTGCAGGGCCCGGCGGGCCCGAGTCCCCCGGCGCGTAAACCGTGGCGAGATCATCGGAACCGCGCGGCGGGCGCGGGCGGAAAGGTTGATTGTGGAAAACCCCGGTGTGGGGCGCCACGCCGCCGCCTCGGCGCGGTACGCTGTGGCAACGCGGAGCGTTTCTATGCCTACTGAATGGTCAGACGACATCCTGCTCTCGGAACTCGCGGACGAGCCGGCGCTCTCGGAAGAGATCAACGCGGTCGTGGCGCGACTGAACCGGGAGAGCGAGACCGCGCCGCATGTCGTTCTGAACATGCGCGACGTGACGTATCTCAATTCGTCGAATATCGCGCAGCTCCTCACGCTGCGCCGCGAACTGCGAGAGCGTCAGCGCTCGCTGCGTCTCTGCTCGATCGCCGACTCGGTCTGGCAGCTGTTCCTGGTGACCGGGCTGGACAAGGTCTTCGTCTTCGCCCCCGACCCGGCCAGCGCCATCGCGTCGCTGCAGCTCGAGGATGAGACCGTCTAAGGGGAAGGCAGTAGGGAGCAGGCAGCGGGCAGCAGGGGGAGATGCTCACTGCCGCATCCGGGTGGTTGTCTCTTCCTGCTCCCCGCTCCCTATTCCCTGCTCCCTCACTCTGCCAACAACCGCAGCTCATCTCGCAGGATGGCCGCGAGTTCGTAGTTCTCTTTGCGAAGCGCCTCCTGGAGGCGTTTGCGGAGTTCTTCCTGCTGGCTGACGGGGAGTTTGGGGGCGAGCTGGTCGCGCATGCCGCGGAGGACCTGGGCCTCGTGGCTCTGGTCGAACGCTTCGGGCGGGGCTCCGCCCTCTTCGAAGACGGTGCGCATCTGGTCGAGCCCGTCGTCGATGTGGAACATCGCGAGCTTGGCCTCGTTGGCAGCGACGGCGGCGCTTGCGAGGGCCCGGGTTCGCATCATCACGAGGTACGGGCGGAACTGCTCGAGCACGGCGCGGTCGTCGTCCTCCTGCGCAAACTCGCGGCAGAGGTCGAGCACGCGCAGGTTATGGGTCGTGTCGCGGACCACGCCCTCGAAGTCTTCGAGCACGAGCAGGCTGATATAGCGGTGGTAGTACTGCACCGACTCCTCGCGGAGCATGCGGCAGGCCTCTTCGTCGAGGGTGAAGCCCTCGGGGGCGGAGTGCTCGGCGAGGTGGTCTTCGAGCCGGGACTCGTGGTAGTCGAGCAGACTGTCGTAGCCCATGGGTCGCTGGCCGTCGGGGCGCCCCTCGGTCTCCATCTGGAGGATCCCCAGGTCGACGCGCATCTGGACCTTCGGGAGGCCATCGTCGCCCTGAACCAGCCGGACATTGATCTGCCCGGGCTCAAAGGGCCAATCCTGAAGGATCTTGGTCAGGTCGTACGACATCGTCTCCTTGGTTCTTTCGTCCATGGGCGGCACGCGGGCGAGGAACGGACCGAAAAAACGCCATCCAGCGGCGCGTCAGATCCGAAACGAAGACTATACGGAAGTCCGGCGCCCGACGCGATCGTGCGGCCGGGTTGGGAGCGCGGGGCGCCGCGGGCGCCGACTGGGTAATTTCGCACGCAAACGCAAGTCTGGTAGGTGGTTGTGCGTTTGCTCGGAGGATTGTCGCCCTCAAGCAGCGACGGGCGCTGGTCGATGGAACCGCGACCGAACAGACGCGAATGGAACCCTGAGGAACCCCCCACGAGGGGCCCACCCCCTGCGGGAGCGCGAAGAAGGCCGGCTCCCGGCATCCGGCCGCCGGCCTGAGAAATCCGATGGGCAAGTCCGAACTCCAGACCGACCTTCAGCTCTACATGAGGCAGATCAACGAGATCGGCCTCTTGAACGCGGACGAGGAAAAGACCCTCGGCTGGGCGATCATCAACGACGATTGCCCGGAGTCGAGAGACCGTCTGGTTCGAGCGAACCTGCGCCTGGTCGTCTCGATCGCGAAGAACTACGCGAACCGCGGCCTGTCGCTCACCGACCTCATCGAAGAGGGCAACCTCGGCCTGATCCGCGCCGTGGAGGGTTTCGACCCTGCGCAGGGCGCGCGCTTCAGCACCTATGCCTCGTGGTGGATCAAGCAGGCGATCAAGCGGGCCCTCATCAACGCCGTCCAGCCGATCCACGTGCCGGCCTACATGGTCGAGCTCGTCGCGAAGTGGAAGCAGGTCGTGCGTTCGCTCGAAGAGGAACTGGGGCGTCCCCCCACGACGGCGGAGGTCGCCGGCGCGATGCGCCTCCCGCCGCGCAAGGTTCGGGTCATCCGGCGAGCCATCAAGGCGATGGGCGCGCCCACGCAGGGCCCTTCCGGAGCGCAGGGTGAGTCGTTGTCGGTCAGCGACATCCTGCCCGACACCCGGCACGAAGGCCCGGCGGAAGAGGTCGTCCGCCACGACGAGATCAACACCGTGTTCCGGCTGCTCGACGCGATCGACGACCGCGAGGCGACCGTGCTGCGTCTTCGCTTCGGGCTCGACGGCCAGACGCCCCTGACGCTCAAAGAGATCGGCGCCGAGATCGGGCTGACGCGCGAGCGTGTGCGCCAGATCGAGTGCGAGGCGCTCAAGAAACTCGGGCAGCGGCTCGAGGACGACAAGCCATTCTCCTACGTCGACCCCCCGAAGCGCAAGCGCAAGGGCAAAGCCAGCGACAGCGCCGACACGCTCGACGAGGACGGGATCGAGTCCGTCGACGACCTCTCGGACGACCCGCCACGGGACAACGACAACCGGCTTCGACGCGCCAGCTGACCCGGCGGGCGGCGGGTGAATCCCGGCGCCACGCGCCGTCGGATACGCTCCCGTCATGCCCCGCGTGCGCACACCAGAACTGATGGACGCCCCCGGCGTCCGGCGCGACGAGCTGGACTCGGCGCTCCGGTTCATCCGCTTCGTGAACAGGCGCCTGGGCGGGTCTCGGGCGCTCATCGCCTGCCTGTCGCGATGGTGCACGAGATGGCCGACGGATCGGCCCGTCACGCTGCTGGATGTCGCGACCGGCTCTGCGGATATCCCCATCGCCGCCCGGGCGTGGGCGCTGTCGAGGGGATACGACCTGCGTATCACCGCGATCGACGCGCACGAGACCACGCTCGAGCTGGCGCGCGAGCACCTGTCCCGCCAGCCGGCGCCGATCCGCGAGGGCGTCACGCTCGAGCTGCGCGACGCCCTGCGCCTGACCGACCACTACGCGCCCGGTTCGTTCGATTACGCGCACGCCGGCATGTTCCTGCATCACCTCGACGACCTGGAGGTTCTGACGGCGCTGCGCATCATGGACCGGCTGGCGTCGAGGGGCGTGGTCTGGAACGATCTGGCGAGGTCGCCCTTCGCGCGCGTGGGCGTGCGAGCGCTGACGCTGGGGGCGCCCCCGATCGTGCGCCACGACGCGCGTGTCAGCGTCGAAGCGGGGTTCACCCGCGCCGAGGCGCTCGACATCGCCCGTCGCGTCGGGCTCGCCTATTGCACGCACCGGCTGATGTTCTTCGCGCAGCGATTCGTCGTGTCGGGCGAACGCCAAGGCGCGTGGAGTCTTCCGTGACCACGAGCCGCCCACCCTACGACGCCGCGGTCCTCGGCGCGGGCCCCGCCGGGTGCGCGGCGGCGATCTCGCTGGCGCGTCGCGGCATGCGCGTCGCGCTCGTCGAACGCAAGGCGTTCCCTCGCGTCAAGGTCTGCGGCGAGTGCGTCTCGCCGGCGTCGACGGGCGTGCTGGAATCGCTGCTGTCGCCGGGGGAGCTTCGCGCCGCCGGCGCGCGCGTGCTAAATCTGTACGCCATCGAGCTGGGCGATCGGTCAGTCGAGTGGGCCACGCCCCGACCGGCGTGGGCGCTGAGCCGCGCCGCGCTGGATCAGGCGCTCGCGACGAAAGCGAGCGAAGCCGGCGTCGAGGTGCTGCAGCCGGCCGGCGTGCGCGCCGTCGACTATGACGACGGAGGCGTGCGAGTGCTTGTCTCCGGGCGCGACGATCCGATCGCGGCGTGCGTCGTCGTGCACGCCGATGGTTCCGGGCGGTTCGACCCGGCCGGGCCGACGCCGATGCGCGTCGGCGTGCTGGGCGTGAAGTGCCACTACACGCCGCCCCCGGGGGAGCCCGTCGTGGGCGTGCGGATGCGCGCGTGCGACGGCGCGTACCTCGGCACGGTCGGCGTCGAGCGCGGGCTGGCGACCTGCGCGATGACGGTGCGAGACGCGGTCGTGTCGCGGTTCGTGAACGACCCGGCCCACGGGTCGCGAGACGCGGCGCTCGACGCGATGACCCGCGCGCTCTGGCCCGCGTTCGCGGATCGTCGGCGCGTCGGCGCGTGGCACGTCTGCGGCGTCGCGGGGAGCGCGTACATCGAGCCGGGGAACCCGAGGTCGTTCCGGGTCGGCAACGCGGCGGCGGCGGTCGAGCCGGTGGGGGGCGAGGGCATCGGACTGGCGCTGTGGAGCGGCGCAACGCTCGGCGAGATCCTCGACCCGCGCGACGACGCGTCGATCGCGCGGGCGCAGCGGGAGTACGCGCGCCGCTACCGGCAGCGGGTGCGGATCCGGCGCCCGTCGTGCCTGCTCGCGGCGGGAGTGCTCATGCGTCCTTCGCTGCTGCGCGCCGCGTGGCCGCTGCTCGAGGCGCCCGGCGCGTCGGACGCGCTGATCCGCGCGTTCTGGGCGCTGTCGGGGAAGCCGGCGTAAAAACAAGAAACGCCCGCGGTCTGCCGCGGGCGTCTGGTCGTGCGGGTGTGTCGATGTCAGCGTGTCAGCGCTTCAGCGCGTCGGAGAGGCCCTTCACGCCGTCCTTGCCCTCGGGGACCTTGATGGTCGATCCCTCGAAGTCCTTCTCGGTGATCGGCTGGGCGCGCCCGCCGAGGTGCTCGGCGAGGAACGACTCGGCGACGGCGAAGAACGACATGCGGTTCTCGGGGCGGGCGAAGCCGTGGCCCTCGTCGGGGTAGAGCACGTAGGTGACGGGGATGTCCTTCTCCTGCATCGCGAGGACGATCTGGTCGCTCTCGGCCTGCTTCACGCGCGGGTCGTTGGCGCCCTGTCCGATGAGCAGCGGGCGCGTGATGCGATCGACGTAGTTCAGCGGCGAGCGTTCCTCGAGGAGGGTGCGCCCCTCGTCGGTGTTGGGGTCTCCCATGCGCTTGTAGAAGATCTCGCGCATCGGGCCCCAGTAGGGCGGGATGGAGTTGAGGAGCGTGTTGAGGTTGGAGGGGCCGACGATGCTCACGCCGCAAGCGAAGACATCGGGCGTGAAGGTGAGCCCGGCGAGGGTGGCGTACCCGCCGTAGGACCCGCCCATGATGGCGACCTTGCCTCGCTGGGCGACGCCCTGCTCGACCGCCCAGTCGACGGCGTCGAGGAGGTCGGTGTGCATCTTCTTGCCCCACTCGAGGTTGCCGGCGTTGAGGAAGTCCTTGCCGAAGCCGGTGGACCCGCGGAAGTTGACGCTGAGGACCGCGTAGCCGCGGTTGGCGAGCCACTGGTGCTGGGAGTTGTAGCCCCATGCGTCGCGGGCCCAGGGGCCGCCGTGGACGAGCAGGACCATGGGGATGGAGCCCTTGTCGGGCACGCCGTTGTTGTCCTTGTCGAGCCAGGAGGGCAGGGTGAGGTAGGAGACGAGTTCGAGCCCGTCGCGCGAGGGGATCACGACGGGGTGCATCGTGGAGAGCGTGAGGCCCTCGAGACGCTTGTTGTTGGTGAAGAGGAAGGTCGGGGTCTTGGTCTTCCGGTCGTAGAGGTAGTAGCGGACGGGGCCGTTGTCCTTGCTGACGGCGATCGTCCAGCGCGTGTCGTCCTTCGAGCGGCTCGTGAGCGAGATCTCGCCGTCGCCGACGCGGGAGCGGATCGCGTCGAACTCGGCGCCGATCGCGGTGTCGAGGTATTCCCACTCGTTGCGCGTGTAGTTGAACGAGACGGCCTCGATCTTCTGCGTGATCGGGTTGACGATCGCGCCGCTGACGTCGGCCTTGTCGTGGGCGGCGATGGCGGTCGCCTCGCGGGTCTTCAGGTCAAACGCCATGAGGCGACTGGTGTTGCTGTCGCGGCTGTCGGTGAGGTACAGCGTGTTGCCGTCCTTGCTGAAGCCAAGGGGCGAGGTGCTGTTGGCGTCCTCCATCGCGACGGTCATGAGGGGTTCCCACTCGTTGCTCTGCGCGCGCAGGAAGTGGGTCATCCCGCCGTCGGGGTTGAAGCGCGACGCCATGCGCACGCGGAACTGCTCGTCGGTGAGGTAGCCGGCGAACATCTGGTCGTTCTGCTCGATGAGCTTCGACTCGCCGGTGCGGATGTTGACGCGGTGCACATCGAAGACCTGCGGGTCGCGGTTGTTGGTGGTGACGAGGATCTCGTCGGGGAACTCGCGGCTGACCTCCTGGATCGCGGCGCGCGCGCCCGGATACGGCGTCAGGTCGCGCATCTCGTTGGCTTTGGTCAGGTCGACGGCGAAGACATGGAAGTTCTCGTCGCCGCCCTTGTCCTGCATGAACAGGATGTGGTCGTTGTTCTGCGCCCACGAGAAGATGCGGATGCCACGCACGCGATCGCTCGTGACCGGGCGGGCGGCGTCGGGGTTGTCGGCCGGGCCGACCCACACATTCAGCACGCCGCCCCAGGGCGCCAGGAACGCGATGCGCGTGCCGTCGGGGCTGATCTGCGGCGCGGCGCGATCGGGGTTGCCGAAGAGCACATCGCGCTCGATCAGCGGCGCGGGCTCGACTGGCTGGAACGCGAGGGCCGGCGAGGCGAACGAGACCGACAGGGCCGCGGCGGTGAGCAGCGCGGGGCAGAGACGGGGTCGTGTCATATCCAAGAGACTCCTTGCTGGCTTCAGAGACGCGTCGGGGCCGGCTCGGCGCCGGCACGACGATTCCACGAGATGGGGAGTGTACGAGCCATTGACGCACCCACGGCAGGGGGGGCGGCTCGCGTCCGTTCCGTTGATTCTTGGGACGCGGGCCCGACCGGTTGCGTTCTCGGCGCGAACAACGATCGAACGCCGTCGCCGGTCGGGCGCCAAAGCGGCAGCGTGGCATGGCGCGGTTGTCAGGGCGGCGCCGGGCGGGCTCTGCCCGAACCGGCTCCCGGGGCCCGGGGGGCGGTTTTTCCGCGTGGCACGGCGGTTGCCTTTCCCCTCTCGTCGCGTCGCGGATGAAACGCCCCGCGCCGCGGCCATTGAGAACCAGCAAGGAGAGACACGAATGCTCGCACGAACCATGCTCACCAACGACGCCTTCGCCCGCATGACCCGGGAGATGGACCGCCTCTTCGAGACCCTCACGCCGCGCGCCGGCGTCACGCTCGCCCCGCTGGCGAACAAGGGCTGGGGAGCGCCGCCTCTCAACATCTGGTCCGACGAGGGCGCGCTCTACGCCGAGGCCGAGCTGCCCGGCGTCGCGATGGACAACATCGAGGTCCTCGCGACCACCGATTCGCTGACGATCCGCGGCTCGCGCGAGGTCGCTCGACGCGAGGAGAACGAGCGCGTCATCCGCACCGAGCGTGCCGCGGGCGCGTTCGAGCGCAGCGTCGCCCTGCCCGTCGAGATCGACGCCCAGCGCGTCAGCGCGACCCTGCGCGATGGCGTCCTCACCGTCACGATGCCCAAGGCGCAGGCCGTCCTGCCGCGGCGCGTGCAGGTGACCGCCAACTAACCGTGGGACACAACGCCCGAAGTGAACACCAACGAACACCCCATCCCTTCCCGACCGAACACCCCGCGCGACCGGGCCGTTGAAACGCCCTGGCCCGGCGCGCTCCTGATCTGGAGTTCTGACCATGGCACGCAACGCCTCTATGACCTGCACGACCGACGCCTGCGGCTGCGAGACGCCCGCCGGCGCGACCTCTCGCGCCGCCGAGTGGACCTTCCGCCCGACGGTGGACGTGATCGAGACCGAGAACGCGTACCGCATCGTCGCCGACGCCCCGGGATCGTCGGCTGAGCGGGTGAGCGTCGCGTTCGAGGACGGCGTCCTCACCGTCGACGCCGGCGTCGAGCCGCGCGTCGCTCCCAACGCCGAGGCGCACCGCGTCGAATACGGCGTGGGCTCCTTCCACCGGCGCTTCCGCGTGCACGGCGACATCGACGCCGGCGCGATCAACGCGACCTACGCCAACGGCGTGCTCACCGTCACCCTGCCCAAGTCCGAGCGGGCCAGGCCGCGCCGGATCCCCGTGTCCGCCGGGTGAAAGAAATCCCGCGCCGGCCCGAAGAAGGGGCGCGAACACGGCGCGCCTCGCCCTCGTAGAACGGGCTGACAGCGAACTTCTCCGCGGCCGCACACACCCGCGGATCGCCCTCCCCCGGGAGGGCAACAACTCCCCTGTTTCCTCTCTTCCTCCCGCTCCCCGGTCGCGGAAACGCCACTGGGGAGCGTTGTTTTTGGGGAGCGTTGTTTTTCGCTTTAGCGCAGCGCCTTCTTCGTGCGCTTCCCGGTGAGGTAGCTCTCCATCACTGCGGCGCCCAGGTCGCCGGCGGTGCAGTAGAACGCCACGCCGCGGGTCAGCCGGGTGAGCTGGTCGATGAACCCGATCCAGTCCATCGTGTAGTACTCCTCGATCAGCGCGAAGCTCGAGAAGCGCACGCCCATCTGGTGGAGCAGGAACGCCTCGCGCAGCGTCGCTTCGGCGGTTTGGCGCGCCGGGGGATAGATCAGGTTCAGGATCTCGCCCCCCGGGCCGGCCGGGGTGTCGGTCAGGTGCGCCGTCGGCTGTCCGTCGGTGATGATGAACACGTGCTTGTTGGCGGCGCCGCGGCGCATCAGCGTCGAGCGGGCCAGGCGCAGCGCGTGGTGCAGGTTCGTCATGTGGGGGTGCGTCTGGTCGGCCTGCGACAGCGGCACGCGCACGCGCACTTCCCACTCGTGCGTCGTGATCGGCTCGGGCATCACCAGCGGGATCTCGCTCTCCTTCAGCGGGCGCGCCACCGACGCGAAGCCGATGAAGTCCACGCTGTCGAGGGGGAACTTCCGCCGGATGAGACCCCTCAGGCCCATCGCGACCTGCTTGGCGGCCATGTGGCGCCCGTAGCGCGCCATCGAGCCCGAGAGGTCGAGCAGCACGCACACAGCGGCGTCGGTGCGCGACTCGAGGTTGTGGACTTCGAGGTCGTCGAGCGAGAGGCGCAGCGGGAAGGGGCTCGCGGCGCGGTCCGCGTCGTCGCGCGCGTCGAGCATCGTTCGTTGCAGGGCGTTGCGCACCGTGGCGTTGGCGTCGATGTCGGAGAGGGGGTCGCCGAACTGGTAGGGGCGCGTGCCGTCGGCGCGCTCGCCGGCGCGCCCGGGGTCGGGCGAGTCGTGCCCGTCGCGCACGCCGGGCTTGAGCTGGCGGAAGATCTCGAGGAACGCGCTGTGCTGCATGCCGCGGAGCATGCGAGGGGTGATGCGCAGTTGCCCGGTCTTCTCGTCGCGCTCGAGCAGCCCCGACGCGAGCATCTCCTGGAGGAGCGCCTGGATGTGCTCGTCCATCGAAGGGAGCGCGTCGAGGGCCTGCTGTCCGAACTCGAGGAAGAGCTCGATCAGGCCCGGCGGCGGGAACAGCTCATCGGGGGAGAGGAACTTCCCGTGCTCGCCGTCGAATTCGCCGTACTCGTAACGCACGGGGAAGGGTAGGGGGGGAGGCGCGGGGTGCGCACTCGCGCGATAGGGGTTGGGGGTTTTTGGAAATAACACCCGGCGACAGTCGGCAACAGGGCCGGGAATCCGGCCCCGACGCCGCGGTCTGCGCTACACAGGGAGCAGGCCGTCGTCGGCCCAGTCATCGGGCGCGGGCTTCGCAGGGCGGACCCTGACGCCCGCGTCGCCGCGACGGTTGCCCCTGGGGTAGTAATGGGGGATGCCCGTCGCCTCGAGCTCGCGCTCCTCCGCCTCGCGCGGCACGCCGCACTTGCGGTAGATGGCGAGCGTCGCCTTGTACAGGCGGAGCTGGTCGCCCGTGTCCAGGTGCTCGAAGGGCACGGCGGTGTCGCGCCCGGTGTGCGTGCGCCACACCTTCCGCGTCCAGAGGGGGTGGTGACGCCAGCCCGTGGGCACGGGCCAGCTCGACGCCTTGGCGAGGCGGTCGGCCAGGTCGAGGGAGCAGCTGGTGCGCAGGGCGACCTTGCGCCCCGGCTTGTGCCCGGTCGCCCTGGCCATGTAGTCGCCCAGCTGGCGTAGTTGCGCGTCGGTCATGTCCCTGCAGCGCTCGACCCCGGTGACCTGCAGATAGCACGCGCGCATCGCGGCCTCGTCGGTGTCGAAGAGCACGCGCGAGGCCGCCTTGATCTGACGCAGCTGATTGTTGCGGGACTCGCGGATCATGGCTGGTCCTCGGCGGGGCTCGCGTAGGGCGTGAGGATCGAGTCGAGGGGGAGATAGAGGGGGTGTCCCGGCTGGCCCCTACTGGTCATGTGGAGCGCCCTGAGCTTGAGGCGCTGACAGCCGACCATCTCCTCGACGAACATCGGGCCGGCCTCGAGGTGCTCGCCGTGCGCCCCCCACGCGGCGACGACCATCGGGCGACAAGCTCCTCGCCACAAGTCCACCAGGTGAGCGCCGACGAGGTCCTGCACGGGGCAGTAATCCCAGCGGCCAGCGTCCTCGGGGCAGGTGTGGGCGCGGAGTTCGGAGGGGCTCGTCGCGATGAGGGTGAACAGGTTGATGACGGTGAAGCCGCCGTAGCCCCAGCGCTGCGCGAACGCGATGCACTTGCGGATGGTCGGGTCGTCACGGTCAGCGCCCGCCGAGCTCGGGTTGAGCATAACCCACCAGAGGCGCGTCGTGTCTGGCTTCGGGCCCCACGCGCGCGTGAGCCAGTGGCGGCGCGAACCGGAAGGCGAGAAGAGCGCATCGCTGCGGTCGCCGGGCGGGTAGAGCATCGGCGTCGGGGGCTTGTTCTTCATCCCGCCTTCCCCTGGGGCAGAGCCGCCCCGTCGAAGTGGTCGCGCAGAGCGCGGAGGTTCGCCGCCACGATCATGAGAAACACCGTGTTCTCGCGCGGGTCGCGGCGGAACAGACGCTCCTCGACGAAGGAACCCCGCTCGAGGCGGGATGCGATCTTGTGGCGCAGCCACCAGAGCCGGTCGTCGGTCTGGGCGGAGCACCAGTCGACGGCGTCCTCGAAGACGCGCCTCGATCGCCGGTCGGCGTCGGGGTTGAAGGTCAGCGGGATGATGAGGGTGAGGTCGGTGCTCATGGACGGCCCCCCGCCCCGGGCGTTACTCTCGGGGCATGACCAAGGTGCTCTTTGGGATGACGACGGGGGTGATCCTCGCCGCTATGGGGGCGGCGATCACCCAGGACCTCTCGCTGGTCTGGTACATCGTTCCCGCGATGCTGTTGTTGACGGTGGTCGCCGCCGGCGCCGAGCGTGGGCTGCGCGCCCGAGCACGGCGCATCCGAGAGCGGGAGAGGTTCCCCCTTGAGGCCAAGTGGCTCCTGGTCCAGATCGCCAACTCCAAAATGCAGGGCGTCATGCACAGCAGCTCGATGAACGACGAGACCCTCATAGTGGACAAGGGGATCACTGGCTATATCCCCGGCACGCCGGATGCGCGACGCCGAAGGTGCCAGGTCCTCTTCGCCGCCGTGGAGTTGCTCGAGGGCGAGGGTGCGCTTCGGCTCACCGATGCGAACCGAGGTTCCCGCACCTGGAAGCTGACGGCCAAGGGGGACATGCTGGCCGACAGCTTCCGAGGGGAGATACCCGAGGGGTACGACCCGACGGAGCCGGGCTGAGCGCGTGAAAAAAGGCGGCGGATCGCCGAAGGCAATCACGCCGCCCTTCCGGGGGCGCTCACAAGATACCACGGCCTGGTCGGGGGTCAAGGGGGTCACGCCATCGCCTTCCATTCCCGCGCCTGGCGTTCCTCGTGCGTCCGAAGGAACGCCGGGCTGCGCTGGCGGGGCTCGACGAAGGGGAGCCCCAGCTCCTCAAACACCGTCTCCTCGTGGGGGCAGCGCACCATCTCGCCCTTGAACTTCAGCAGCCCGTCCTTGAAGCGGTAGCCGCCCCCCGGCGCCGAGCCCAGGCGGTCCATGCCCACCAGCGTCACCAGGTCGCGGGTGAAGTCCGAGGGGCCCGTGCGCAGCAGCGAGATCCATCCGTAGTTCCACGGGAAGCACAGCCACAGCTCGATCTTCAGCGCGGGGTTCTTGCGCGAGCGGACGGTCACGCCGCGCGAGGTGGGCGTCAGCGACGAGTCGAGCGTCCAGAGCTCGCAGTCGCGGACGCTCGCGAGGAACCCCGCCGTCC
This sequence comes from Phycisphaeraceae bacterium, assembly GCA_019636675.1. Taxonomy (NCBI): domain Bacteria; kingdom Pseudomonadati; phylum Planctomycetota; class Phycisphaerae; order Phycisphaerales; family Phycisphaeraceae; species Phycisphaeraceae bacterium. The sequence continues at coordinate 989,770 of JAHBXC010000001.1, read as the reverse complement.
AGCCGTCGAAGCGGCCCCCGAGGTCCGTGTCGTAGCGCGGCTCGAGGACCAGGTCGATGTCGCTGACCTCGGGCTTGCCGCGACGCACCGAGCCCGCCACGAGCCGACGCGTCGTGTGCGGCGCCAGCCGCTCGAGGGCGATCTCGGCGACCTTCTGCGCCATGGGCAGGGGAAGGGTGATCTCGCTCATGCGCCACCCCCGCCGGAGGGATTCACCGCGGAGGGCGCAGAGGGCGCGGAGGAGGGAGAGTGGAGGCGGGCCAGTCGATCCCGCACCATCGAGATCGTCGGGCCGCGGAGCGCCGGGCCGACATCCGCGCCGCAAGCGAAGACCGACGCGAGCGCTGTCGCGATGGGCTCAACGATGTGCTCGTACTCGTCGATCGCGGTCGGCGGCGCGCCGTGGTGGCGCGTGTAGGCCTGCGTGTAGAGGTCGAGGGCCATCGAGTTGAAGACGGCGGCGGCGGCGGTCGTCACGGTTCACCCCCCTCGCCTGCTCCCGACGCCGCGTGGTCCTCCCCCTTCGGCGACTTCTCGACGCCAGCGTGGATGGCGTCGAGGAACTCGACGGCGCGTTGGCGAAGAAAGATCGGGTAGTGCACGCGCGCGTCGTACTGGTCGAAGGGCACGCCGATCTCGGCGGCGGCCTGGGCCTGCGTGACGGACTGCGTCATCTCGATGACCACGGGCATCGCCGCGAGCACCTGCTCGAGCGTGTGGAGGTTGGGGCCGAAGAGACTCATGCGCCACCCCCGTCGGAGGGGGAAGAAGCCCCGCGACACACGGGGCAGACGCCCGTGCGCCCGCAATAGTCACAGTCGCGGCTGTGCTGGTCCTCAGGGACCTCGTCGTCGATACGGTCGCCCCAGCCAGCGCACTCCATGCAGCTCCCGGCGTGCTCGCCGTCGCAGCACTGCACGCACTCACAGGGCTCCTCCCCATTGCCCATTGCCGATTGCCTCTTGCCCTTGTTCATGCCCCACCCCCTCGCGCGATCTTCACGCTGCGCGGCTGGGCGGCGCGGGCGACGGCGAGGCCCGACCCTGCGCTCTTCGCCTTGCGCTTCCTGCACGCTGCCGGGGCTTCCGGGGGCGCCGGCGTGCGGGTCTGCTGGATGATCTGGGCGACGCTCGCGGCGACGGACGCGACGAAGTCGTCGTCGCCGGTGACCTCGATGTGGACGATGCGGGCGGTGTTGCTGTCGCGCTTCATGCCCCACCCCCCGCCGGCGCGACGCCGAAGTCCCGGGCGGACTTGTCCGCGGGGTAGGCGTCCGCAAACGCGTCGATCACGCAGCCGGCGCCGACGAAGCGGAGCATGTCGAGCGCGGCGCGGTGCGCGCCCTGGAAGGTGGAGAGGTCGACCGGGTTGGGCTCGAAGGTCGCGGCGATGGTGACTGCGCCCTGGTCGCCCGCGTCGCCGGCGAGGTCGTCGGCCCCCGGAAGCACGCCGTCGTGCACCAGGATCACGGCGAAGCGGGGCGCGGGGAGCGCGGGCTGTTCATCGGGCAGCGGCGTCGCCGCCGCCGCGGCGCGGGCCTCGAGCTCGGTGGTGAAGAACATGGCGTCGCCTTCGCCTCCCCAGATCGACCAGCCATCCGACCCGAGCACATACGCCAGCTCGACATTGTCGTGGTGAGTCTTCGCGCCGGCGACCCAGCCACGAGTTCCGTCGTGGGCGATCGTGAAGTACACGACGATGCCCCGCGTGGCGAACAGCTCGTCGGCGCTGGGGATGCGCGCGATCCCGTTGAGCGCGAGCGCGGCGCGGGCGCGGCGCACGAGGATGGCGAGCGGGTCGTCGTCGTTGCGCTCGTCGATCCCAGCCGCGGTCCGGTCCGCGACAAGGTCGGCGAGGATGCGCATCGGGGCGTCGTCGATGATGCCCTCGTCGTCGGGGTAGAGAGCGGGGTCGGGCGCGTCGGCGATCGCCTCGCGCATGGCGGCGTCCAGCGCATCCAGGACGCGCCCCAGGTCGTGGAGCAACTCGACCTCGGCGGGCTTGCCCTCGACCGCGCGCTCGCGCACGCGCTCGAGGATGCCGGCGTTCTCCTCGCGCAGTCTCTCAAGAAAGACGGTGTTCGATTCGTGCGTGCTCGTGTTCATGCGTGCTCTCCTTGCCGCTCACTCAATGAGCGGGCCGTTGATCAGAAGGACCTCGGGCAGCACGGCCTTGCGCAGGCCGGGGCTGCTGCCACCGAGGGTGTTGGTCTGTGGGACGGGGTGCTTGATCCACCCGCGCTCGCGCGGGTAGAGCTCGTCGAGCCAGGGGTGGTCGAAGTACGACACGACCACGCGCGCGTGGCGCTTGGAGGTCAGCGCCGCCGCCAGCCCCTCGTGCTGCTCGCGCGTGAAGGCGTGGTGATACTGCCCGCCCTCGACGATGTAAGGCGGGTCGCAGTAGACGGCGACGCCGGGCTTGTCGGGGATGCGCTCCGCCACGAGGATCGCGTCGCGCTGCAGGATCTCCACGCCGGCGAGGCGCTGATGCCAGAACCGGATCGAACGCGCGACATTGGGCCAGGGGTTCGACGCGCCCGGCGACCAGTGGACCCCGAAGGAGTGAGAGTTCGGGCGACCGGCGACGCCGCTTCGCCCCTGCCAGCCGAGCAGCAGCGTCAGGTACGCCGCGTCGACATGGGCGTCGGTGATCTCGCGCGCCTCGCTCGAGGGCGCGACGGGCCAGAGCCCCGTCTCGGGGTCGAGCATCTCGCGCTCGCGCTGCACCGCGGCCTTGAAAACCGATTCGTGGATGAGCGTCCGCGCCGCCTTGCGGCGCAGGTCGCACCAGCGCGGCGAGGCGACGACCCGGGCCAGGTTGACGATCGCGCCGTAGAGGTCGACGACGATCTCGGGGCGGGCACGCGGCTTGGCGAGCAGGAGCGCCATCGACCCGGCGCAGAGCTCGTAATAGGCCCGATGCTCGCCCAGCTGGTGGACGATCTTCGGGGCCAGGCGTCGCTTGCTCCCGTAGTACGGAAGGAGCGACCCGAGCCGTCCCGGGCGCTTGGTCGGGGTGGGCCCCGACTTCGCGACCCGGCGCGAGAGCTCGAGGACGGCGGGGTCTATCCCCCGCTTGCGGGAGGGGACCTTGGGGGTGTTTGCGGTCGGCACTGGTCATCGCTTACCCTCGCGGCCTGATGATGCGGGCTGCCCCTTCAGGGGGCGGCTGTCCCGAGCGTGGGGCGACAAATCCGGGGTGTTAGCGCATCCCGTGTGCCGGTTATGACCTCGCGGCCTGCCGGCACGCCCCTCCTCTTGCGAGACGACCTGTCGGATGCCGACGGCGTTCAACCTCAAGGTTTGCGCGACTTCGATCACGCCGCGTCCTCCCAGCGCTCGTCGTCGCGCTTGTCGCCCCGGCGCTTGGCGTGCTTGCCCAGGTCGCGCTCGTACGCGTTGCGCGTGCGGCGGGCCCAGCGCATCCGCCGGCGCAGCCGCGACCGCTTGCCCGCGCGCTTGGGGGCCTCGACGCGCGGGGCGTCGGGGTAGACCGTGACCAGCGTGCACAGCGAGTTGCCGAACACGAACACGATCCCGTCGAGGCGCCAGCGGCGCCGCTCGGGGTCCTCGGGGACGCCCTGCAGGATGGCGCGCGCCGCGTAGACCTTGAGCCAGTCACAGATCCACTCTTCGCCGCGCTCGATGGCCTCGCGCCGGTCGGCGCAGGCGGCGGCTGCAGCGTCGCGCATGAGGCGCGACGCGCACCGCTGCATGGCGTGGTAGGTGATCCAGCCGCGGTACTTGCCCCCGCGCGTGAGCCGTTCAATGGTCATGACGCCCTCCTCAGCGCGTGCGCCAGACGCTCGCGGTGCAGCGCCTCGTCGACGGATTCCGCGACGCGGATCGCCGCCTTGTCGCTCTCGCTGGGCGCATCGATGCAACGGCGCAGGCACTCCTGCACGCTCGAACGCTGGCAGCCCATCGTGTGGGCGGTCTCGGCCTGGCTCAGGTCGCAGGAGCGGAGAAGGGCGAGCATCCACGCCTTGCGCCCGATCGACCACGCCGCGCCGTGTCTCCCCGCCCGACGGACCGAACCCTCGTGCTCCTGGGCCAAAACAGCGCAGAGCTCGGCGGCGCGGTTGGGGCTGGGGCGGTTCGGCGAGCCGTCGATCCCGCGCACCATCAGCCACGCGCCCGCGTCGACCGCGACCTTGCGCCCGCCGCGCGTGTCGCTCTCCTGGCGCAGGCGGTTGATGGTGGCGTCGACCGTGCGGAACGAGACGGCGATCGCGTCGGCGGCCTGCGTCTCGTACATGCCCCGGGCGTGCACGAGCAGCCAGACCAGCCCCTCACGCGCGAGCAGGGCGTCGGCCTTGCGGCGTCCGGGCCCGAGCAGCTCGCTCTCGGGCACGCCCGTCACGGCGGCGACGGCCTCGACCAGGTCTTCGACGGCGGCTCGCCTCATCTCACACCCCCCTCTGCGCCGCGTCGTCGATGTGGCGCGCGCCGACCTTCGCGTCGGCCAGCTCGTGCGCCAGCACCATCGCGCGGCTCAGCAGGTGCTCGACGGCCTGGGGCACCAGGTGGTCGGCCTTGAGCGCGCGACGCACCGCCGAGGTCCAGTCGTCGTCAAAGACCCGCTCGAGCTTCCCGCCCGCCGTCTCCACGCGCGCCCGCACATAGTGGGCCAGGGCGTTGCCCAGCGGGCGCAGCTCGATCACGGTGAGCCGGCGGGCGACCTCTCGGTTGTCCGGGTCGCGCAGCGTGTCGGAGAGGGACCGGCCCGTCGCGCTGGCGCTCGCGTCGTCCTGGCCGACGAGCAGCACGGGCAGGCGCTCCGCCCAGCCGTCCTGCAGGGCCTCCCTGATGCGCTTGAGGAACTTGAGGATCGCGTCGGGCACGCCGTGGCCCTCCTCGATGTAGAGGACGGGCATCGCGTCGCGTTCGCCCGCGATCTCGACCACCTCGCGCAGGCGACGCATCGCGCGTTCGACGCTGGTGGGGATCGTGATGTCGAGCTTGAGCGAGCGCCGGATGTCGTCGATGAGCGCGTAGATGATCGAGTACTCGCTGACGCGGCGGGTGTCCGGCGCCATCACCCGGCACACGATCAGGCGCCGCTCCTTGCTCAGCTTCTCGAGGGCGGCGTGCGCGAGCATGCTCTTGCCCACGCCACTGGGGCCCTTGACCAGGCAGTAGCCGCCGCGCGCCAGCGCGCTGCGCAGCTGGCGCTCCTTGGCTTGGAAGTCGGAGGTCTGGTAGAGGTCGCTCACCCCGCGCGGCGCGGCGAAGGGGTCGGCGCCCGGGGGCAGACCGAAGTGGGCGAGCGTGTCGTCGGTCAGCGGCATGCGTGTGCTCCTCTTCCAGGCGTCCAGCCCGGTGCGTGTGTTGAGTGATGCGTCGAACCGCCGCGCGTGCGTGGGGTGGCGCGGGGCGGCGCCGGGCGCGGCGACCACGGGCCCGCCGCGGATCGCGTCGGGCAACATGCGCCCGTTCTGGGGCAGGTTCGAGCAGCGGCGCTCGACGCGCACCGCCAGGGGCGACAGCCAGTCGCCCTCTTCGGCGCCGAAGTCCGCGGCGCGCAGGCGCAGCGCGTCGAGCGTGTCGAGCAGCGCGTCCAGCTGCACGGGCGTGAGCGCGCGCAGGTTGCCCGAGGCGAAGTCGTTGAGGCGGGTCTTGCTGCAGCCCTTGAACGGGTCGCCGCACAGCCGCTGGATGCGAGAGAGCGTGACGCCGCCGGCGAGGCGCGCGTGGCGCGTCAGAAGCCACAGGTTGCGGCGGGGGCCCATCTGGTCGCGTCTCATCGGCGCACCACCAGCAGGGCCTTGCCCTCGTCGCTCAGCCCCCGATAGTGGAGCCCGCGGTCGCTCAGCGCGTTGGACCGCTCGCGCAGCGCGGCGCACGCCACGCGGTACCGATCGACGATCTTCTCGGCGTTGTCGGCGAAGTCGCCGCTGATGCGCATGGCCTCGACCAGGTGCTCCGCCGTGTCGCACTGAACCACGCGCGTCAGCGTGCCGAAGGTGCGCATCGCGTCGGTGCACAGCAGCACGGCGCGGTGCGCGTCCATCACGCCGCGCACCTGCTCGGCCTCCTGGGGCGAGAGGGTGGGCTTCATGCCGCCTCCTCGCGCTGCTCGAGGGCCTCGCCCGTCTCGAGGGCGTGGTCGAGCTCGCGGCGCGACACGCGGTCGCGGCCCGCCATGACCCGGTCGAAGAGGTCGGACCCGTGGAGCAGCCCCACCTCGAGCAGCGCACGCTTGACGGCGTGGGCGTCGACGGTTTCCACGACGCGTGCGCCGCCGCCCCCGCCGTTGTCGGCGTCGGGCTCGGCCAGGTCGGGGCGCACGATGACGCCACCGGGGGCGAGCGTGGCGCGTCGGCCCTTCGAGCCGATCCACTCGCCCGGACGCGCGCCGGTGGCGCGGTCGTGCTCGGCGATGGCGTGGGCCTGGATGCGCGCCGCGGCGGCGAGCTCGTCGGCGGCGGTGACGGGGACGCTGAGCGAGGTCAGCGACGCGTGGATCTCGGGAGGCACGCGTGGCAGCTCGTAGCGCTCGCGCCCGCTCGGGGCGAGCACGACCACCGACTCGCCCGTCGCGGCGCGCTGACCGGCTGGCGTGTCGAGCAGGACGCTCACGCGCTGGCCGATCCAGTCGATGTAGGGGCGGACAAGCGGGAGCGCGATGCGCTCGCCGGCGATCTGCAGGCAGCACCCCTCGCGCTGCACCCGCACCCCGTCGTAGCGCGTCAGGCGCAGCTCACGCCAGAGCGATTCATCCGGCGCCGCGAACCGCCACTCACCGCGCGCCAGCTGCTCCTGCGCGCTGGCCATCCACGCCTCGATCGGCGTGGCGCCGGCGAGGGCCTCCATCGGCGAGTTGTTCAGCTCGACCTCGATGGAGCGCAGCAGCTCGCGGGCCTCGACGAAGGAGCGCGGACGGTGCCCGCGCATCAACTCCTGGTAGCCGTTGGTCCGGCGGAAGAGCGCCTCCACCTTGCCTTTGCCCCACGCGGCGCGGGGGCGGTGCGTGACCAGCGTCACCCCGAACGCGCGCAGCATGCGGCGGGCCAGCGCGGAGTTGAGGCCCGAGCCGTTGTCCGCGTAGACCACGGTCGGTATGCCCGAGAGCGGGCGCTGGGGGTCGTCGCTGCGACAGAACACCTCGCGCGCGCTCTCGATCACATTGCGCGCGGTTTCGCCGTCGTAGAGGGAGAGCCTGCAGCAGCGCGAGTGATCGTCGACCCACGCGAGCACATGGGCCCGCGCCTTGTCCGACGCCTTTGCTGCCGCCTTCTTGTCGGTGTCGGGGAGGTAGGTGAAGTCCCCGCTCGCGTCGACATAGAAAGAGCCCAGCGGGGTACCATCGAACTGGAAGCGGGCGCCCGCGCGTCGCGCGTTGAACCTGCGCACGACGCTGGGGCCGTTGCGCTCGGCGCTCGCGCCGCGCAGGGCGATGTTGCGCTCCTTGAGGCGCGCGTAGACCCACGAGGGCTTGACGCCCTGGGGGATGAGGCCGCGGTGCTCCAGCTCGCGCAGGGCAGTTTCGACGGGCACCTTCGCCACGGTGACGGTTTTTCCTGGCGCGTCGATCGCGGCGGTGGCGTCGCGCTGGCACGCCCTGCCGGCGAGCCCGGTGACCAGGGCGACGACCATCGCGAGCTGCTGCTCGGAGAGCACGCGCGCACGGGCGCGGCCCGCGTCGCTGCGCGGGGCGCGGCTGCGCTCGCCCCGCGCGGTGAGGATCTTGGAGATCTGCCCCACGCTGACGGCCCACGATTCGTCCTCGCGCACCAGCCGCTCGCGCAGCCGCGAGAGCGACTCGTTCGGGTGCTGCTCTCGCAGTCGCACGATGGCGGCGTCGCGCCTGGTGGTGTCGAGTCGGGGCATGGGCTTCCTCGGGTGAGGGGTGAAACGGGTTCCGTCCTGGAACGCGGGGGCGTCGCCTGTCGGCGGCGTCCCGCGCGCACGGGGGTCAGGCGTGCGCGGGGGGAAGAGAGAGAGCGTTCACCGCGGAGGGCGCAGAGGGCGCGGAGGGGGAAAGGGGCTGGGCGCTGCACTTGCCGCCAAACAGGCGGGCCAACAGCTCGCGGGCGCGGAGGGCGACGCCGTAGTCGCTGGTGTTGGCGATGGCGGTCAGCATCTCGCGGCTGCGCGCCAGCGTGCGCACCGTCTCGGCGTCCTCGGGCGTGGTGACCACGAGGGGCGTCTGCTCGGCGGCCTGCTCGATGAGGTCGAGCTCGACCTCGGCGCGGTTGACGGCGATGGAGGACGGGGCGGTGATGCCCAGACGGATGCGGTCGCCCGCGATGCGGGTGACCTGGATCACGACGGGCGCGCCGTCGATGCGCAGCACGATGGCCTCGTGCTCGCGGCGGGTCATGACGAGCATCACGCGCCTCCCTTGTGAGAGGGATTCACCGCAGAGGGCGCAGAGGACGCGGAGAGAACCTTGGACGCGTAGTCCAAGGCGAGCTGCAGCTTGTGGCGAGCTTCAGCCACGATGCCCATGCCCTTGGCCCAGCGGAGCGCTTCCATCGCCCTATCGGCGGCGTGGCAGAGTCGGCGGACGGCCTCGCGCAGATCGTCGGCGGAAGGCGCGGAGCAATCGCCGGCCCACTCGTGCAGACCGACGCTCTCCCAGTTCTGGCCGACGAAGGGATCTCTACCGTTGAGGATGCAGTGCTTGAGTTGGAAGCGGAGTTCCCACCGGCCCCCACAGAGGTTGCACTCGTAGTCCTTCAGCACCTCGAACATGTCGCCGTTGCCGTAGCCCCGGTGCGCGACATTGGCCTTGCCACAGTACGGGCACTCGTTGAGATGCGGACAACGGCGCTGCTCGCGCAGGGCCTTGGCGGCGCGTCGGATCGCGGCGTCGTGTGCGCGCGTGTCGGTCATCGCGCACCCCCGGTGCTCGCCTCGGCGAACTCGTCGTCGTCCGCGAGCTGTTCGGCGCGCTCGAGGATGTCCTCCTCTTCCGTGTTCTCGGCGGCGCCGGCGGCGAAGAGCGCGCCCAGGGAGATGAGGTCGAGGTTGGCGTCGCGGATTTCGCGCAGCGCGCTGAAGGCGTGCGCCCAGATGCGCGTGGCGCTCTCGCCGTCGCGCGTCTCGCGGATCAGCCGCTCGAAATCCTCGAGGTCGAGCTTGAGCCGTCCGAGCAGCGCGAGCAGGCGGTCGTCGGCGTTGAGCGAGAGCCCCCGCGCCGCGTCGCGCTCCGCCTCGAGCTGCTCGATGCGTTCGTCCTTCTTGGCGAGCTGCTCCTTGCCCTTCTCCTCGCGCTTCTTGAGGCGCTTGATCTCGGCCTGCAGCTCGCGGGCGCTCATCTTCTCGATGGCGTCCAGGCGCAGCGTGTCCACCACGCTCCCGTCGTTGAGCTGCTGCAGCTGGTCGTCGCTCATCCCCAGCAGCGCCACCGCCTTCGTCCTGCTGAGGTTGGCGAGCGCGGGGAAGTCGGCGAACCGCGCGGCCAGGAGCATCATGCGCTGCGCGTGGCGGGCGTCGATGCCCTGCTCTTCCAGCCAGGGCATCCACTCGCCGTGCGCGAGCTGGCCCTTGGCATAGATAAGGGATCGCCCGATCTGGACGCACCCCTCGGCGACCACGCTGGCGTTGAGCCGGACGGTCTGCTCGGTCAGGATGCGTCCGCCCTGGTCCCACGGCACCCCGGGGTCGAAGGGGGCGAGGAGGCGCTGCGTCTCGCTGTACTCGCGCTCTTCGGCGGTCAGGCGACCCGCGGGTGCGATCTGCTTCTTGCTCGGGTCGAGGACAACCTCGGCCCCGTCGTGGGCGATCTGCGTCACAACGCGACTCCTTGCGTTTGGGGTTCGGTCTGGGACTTGTCAGGGTCAAATGCGTCAGCGCTGACGCATTTGCGATCGATGGGCAGCTCGGGCTGGGTCGCGGCCTCGCGCTTGCGGAGGGCTTCGGCGCGGGCCCGGCGCATGGCGCGGAGCGACTGGCCGACCTCGTGGATGGCGTCCACGATCAGGTCGTGCTCGCGCTCGAGGCCGTTGAGGGTGGCGTCGCCGATGGCCCAGCACTTGGGGCCGGCGCGGTAGGCCTTGTCGCCGCCGGCGGCGGTGTCGGCCAGCCACCCGGCCCGGGCCATCATGGCGCAGCACTTATACCAGGCCTCGCGCTTGCCCCCGTGACGGGCGTGGAGCTTGGCCGGGTAGATGAGCAGGTGGCCCTCGAGCAGGTCGTCGAGGATGCGAAGCGCCATGGGCGTTTCCGGCTTCGCCGGAGCGGTTTCACGCGGCATGGCGTCCCCCCTTCTCCAAGGCCAGTCGCCCGAAGAGCTGTCGGGGAGACATCCCAACGGCGTCAGCGATGCGCTTCTGGGCCACGGGGTTGCGGCTCAGGCCGCGGAGCGTGCGGGACACGCAGGCATCGCTGAGCCCCGTGCGGCGGGCGATCGTCCGGGGAAGAACGCCCTTTGCGTAGATTTTCCGTTGTGCTTCGGTGAGCCGCGGGGTAGAATCGTCCGGGTGATTGTTGCAAAGGGTTTGCATTGCCCAGAATCTACGACATAGTTGGTAGAGTGTCAATAGAAATGCCCACAGAATCTTCGGATTTCCGGACCCGACTGAAGAATCTGCGCGAGGGTTCCGCCCTCTCTCAGGGGGACGCGGCTACTCGGATCGGTGCGTCGGGCGGGCAGTGGGGGAACTGGGAGCGGGGCATCTCCCGGCCCAGCATCGACGAGCTCGTGAAAATCTGCGTCGCTTTCGATGTCTCCGCCCACTGGCTGTTGATGGGCGAAGGCCCACAGTCGGCGACCGCGCTGGCGCTGTCGGTCGAGGTCGGCGGCGCCGCCGCGAGCGACCTTGCCGGGCTTCTTGAAACCATGAGCAGCGATCAGCTCGCGGACCTCGCCCGACGCAAGGCGGACGCTGAGGACGCCTACCTGCGCGGTCCGCTCCTGGAAGCGATGCAGCGGGTGCGCGAGGCGGTTGAGCGCGGGGACGCGACCTGGGAGCGGGCTCGTGCGGTCATCGCCTCCATTGAGAAGCAGATCGAGAACGAAGCCCGCGTACCCGCGCAGCGCCTGACCATCGTCGAGCCGCCCGTTCAGCGAGAGGGCTACTACGAGCAGGTGCATCGTGAGGTTGATGTCTATCCCGACCAGCCAGCGACAGAGGCCAGCCAGCCGAATCGTCGGGCTAAAGGAGGCGGCAAATGATCCGTGAACTAGCCCGGTATGCAGTCGGCGGAATGGCGGCCATCGGCCTGATCCTGGCTACGGTCGTGGGCATGCTCGCCGGATGGGGAGTGTTTACGAGCGGGCTCAGCGATCGCCTGCGCCAGGAACACGGCGAGTGGTACCTTCTCGCCGATGGAACCCTTGCGATCATCGTGGGAATCGCCGCCTACCTCGCGACGGGCCTCGTTCCGGGTCTCGTCGCGATGATCTTTTATGTCGAAGATCACCTCCACGCGATGCGGGTTGACACCCAGCGTCGCCAGAGAGAGGCCTCGCTCGCGCGGAGCGAAATGATCGGTTTGCTCAAGGATATTGCACGCAAGTCCTAGTGACCGGCCTAGAAACTTGACATCATCTTCTGTGGATGGTAGTCTCGGCCCGATAATGGGCCGGTGCTCTCGCGCGCCATCGGAGCGGTGCGCGGGAGCCCGGACCACCCAGAGGGCCGGCGATGTCGCAGGGGACGCACAACACGGGCCACGGAGACGGGCCCCGCCGGACCTCTGGCGCCCCCGGGGGTTCGACCGCTGTCCACGAGGCCGAGCAGCGCCTCGCCCGCGACATGGGCGAGCTCTCCACCTCGATCCGACACCTCAACCGCTCGGTCGAGGGCCTGAGCGCGAAGCTCGACCGGATCGACGGCACCCTCGCCAGCCACGCCGAACGCATCGTCCGCCTCGAGGAGCGCCCCACGCGCAAGGACCTCGAGGCCCAGGGCGAACGGCTTGATGCCCAGGGTGAGCGACTGACCAAGAGCGAGAAGCGCATCGCGCTCATCGCCGCCGCGCTCATCGCGCTGGTCAGCGGCGCCGGCTCGGTCGCCAACATCCTCAGCCTGATCGGGGGCGTGTGATGCCCGCGAAAAAGAAGGCACACGCGAAGAAGGCGCCCTCACGCAAATCGGCGAAGAAGGCTGCGCCCAAGAGCGCCGCGGCCAAGGCCGCCGAGGTCGGGCGTCTCGCGCGCCGCCGCTCTTTCAGCAAGATCGATCAGCTGCCCGACGCGCTCCGCGCGTGGGTGCGCAGCGCCTACTTCGACGGGTCGGTCGAGTACGCCGACATCTCGCGCCGGGTGCTCGTCGAGACCACGCACCCCGACCTGCGCGAGAAGCTCGAGGCCGACCTGGACTGGGCCCAGCGCAAGGCCCAGGAGGACAACCCCGGCGACGGCGTGGCCCGCGCACAGGACTTCATCCGCCGGCGCCAGGCGATCTACGAGAAGGTCCGCGACCACGCGAAGACCAAAGCCGCCGCCAAGCGGAACGAGGTGGGGGGCAACCCCGTCCTCCTGAACCACGATGTGATCTCCAAGGACTACCGCCGCGCGGCCCAGTCGCTGCGCGAGATGGAAGAGCACATCGCCATCGCCGGCGACATGCTCCAGCGGTGCGGCTCGCGCAGCGTCGCGGGCCTGGCCATCGTGATGGCCAACAACCTCATGCTCCGCGCGAACCGCATCGTGAGCGACGCCACCGACGACGCCCTCGAGAACAAGCACAAGTTCCTCTCCGCCGTCAGCCGCTTCGCCAAGGTCGCCATCGAGTTCGACCGCCAGCGGCCCAAGGACGAACGCGCCTACGAGCAGGCCCTCGCCGAGCTCGAGGAAGGCTTCGCCGAGGTCTTCGAGCACCGGCCCGACCTGCGCGACGAGCTGCTGGGCATCCTCCGCGACCGCAAGACCCCCGGAACCCCCGGAATCGCCGGCAAGGACGGTGACGCGTGACCCGCCCCGTGCAGACGATGGAGCGGGCGCTCGAGGTCGCTGTCCAGAACGACCCGGCGGCGCAGGCGCTCGCCGCCGAGGCGTCGGTGCTCGCGCGCCACTTCACCGCCGACGAGTTCTTCGAGTTCGCCGAGGGGCACTTCACCGCCCCGAGCGCCGATTCGGCCTCCAACACGCCGCTCGTCGCCCTCGACTGGCAGCGCGCGGAACTGACCCCATTGATGCTGCTGGACGCGCGCGGTCGCCTGACCTCCGCGACCTGGATTCTCTCGTGGCCCCGCCGCCACGGGAAGACGCAGTGGGCGGGGTACTACACCGTCGCGCGGTGCCTGGTGTACCCCAACCAGGTCTGCGTGGTCGAGGCGAACGCCGAGCACCAGGCCGAGGACACCGCGTTTTTCTGGGTGCTGCAGACGATCCGCAACTCGCCGTCGTTCGCGCTGCGCGGCGACCCGCGCCAGCGCAAGGAGGCGCGCCGGTTCCGCTGGAAGCCCGCCGCAAAGGCGGGCGAGCCGGCGCGGTGGTGGGCCGCCGCCAACGCGCTGGATGTCACGATCACCGATGGCGAGGTGCGCTTCGGCAACGGCTCGGTCATCCGCCTGGTCACGAGCGAAGAGGCGTCGTCCTACGGCGGCAAGCTCAGCGTCTACCTGCGCACCGAGCTCCACGCCGCGCCGAGCACCGGATCGTTCGACGGGCGCAGCGGCTCGACGCTGGACTCCTGGTGCGGCGTGACCATAGTCGACTCCACCCAGGGCGAAGAGGGGGGCGTGCTGGACCGGATGACGCGCGACGGCAAGCTCGCCGCCGCCACCGGCGGCGCGCAGGGCGACGCGATGATCGCCGTGAGCCATGTGCACTACCAGGACATCGACCACGCGTGCGAGGGCAACCTGGCCCCGTGGATCGACGCCCTCAAGCTCCGCTCGCTCGCCGCCCGCATGCCCGGGCCGAGCTTCCGACGCAACCACCTGAACCTCGCCACGACCGGGGGCGAGAGCGTGTTCGACGCCGCGCTCCTGCGCCGGGCGTGCAACACGCCGTGGTCGCCGCTGCTGTGCCGCCACCAGCGTCCCGGCTGGAGCGGGGACTTCACCTCCCGGGCGGACTTCAAGGCTTTGCGCCGGATGTTCCGCGGGCACGGGCTGGCCATCGGGCTCGGGCTCGACCGCTCGATGGGCGTGCTGCGCGGCGACCGCACCGTGGTGTCGGTCGTGGGCGTGGGCGTCGACGAGTCGCGCATCGGCCAGTCGCTGACCGACGAACACGACGAGACGCTGGCGGAGTACGAGCGCGACCCGCGCATCGTGCTCACGCTCGCCCTGGTCGCCATCCCGCGCGGGTTCGGGAGCGCCATCCGCAAGCTGATCCGCGTCGTCGAGCGCCTCTATGGGCAGCCCGCGATGGCGTTCGAGGCCTACCAGGCCAAGGACCTGGCGGACTGGGCCGAGGGCGAGGGGTACACCTCGTCGGCGCGCGCCATGACGGCCCAGGCGAAGGCGACGCATGTGCAGCGCTACTGCGAGCTGCTCGCCGACGACCGCCTGGCGCTGCCCTCGCACGCCGCGCAGGGGCGCGGCTGGGCGGGCGTGCACTTCTCCGAGCTGACGCGCTACGCCGAGACCGAGAGCAAGGGCGCACTGCCCAGCTACGGCGGCGCCAGCGCACTCGTGGACATCGACCTCAAGGGCGCGGGCGCTCGGCCCGTGCGCATCAAAGACGACTGCGTCGAGTCCCAGTTCTGGGCGCTCGAGGCGGTCTGGGAAACCGACCCAACCGACGACGGAGGACTTTCAGTATGAGCACGGCAATCAAGAGCATTTCCGCGACCACCTCGGTCGCCACCATCGATGTCGAATCCCTGCCCAACGAGCACCGGGCTCTGCTCGCCAAGCTCGTCGAGAGCGCTGGCAAGCAGCTGACGAAGGGCCTCGAGGGCAAGGACGCCCGCTGCCCCCAGGGTTCGCACTCGGGCGCGGTCACGCTGCGCATCGAGGGCGAGGTCATCGTCTCCGCCGACGCGGTCGTCAAGGCCAAGGTTGCTGAGCAGGTCGAGGTCACCCTCGCCGAGATCGTCGCCGCGCAGATCGGCCCGAAGAAGATCGCCAACTGGATGCTGCAGGGCGCGAACGCCGTGAAGGAACAGCGCAAGCGCAAGGCCGGACGCGAGGAGCTCGCCGAGAGCGCCGGCGCCGTCGCCGAGATCCTCGCCGCCACCGCCAAGAAGTGCGGGCTCGTCACCGAAGTTCGCACGCCCGCCGGCACGAAGCACGGCGCGCAGCGCTGCGAGCCCCGCATCGCCGTCACCGAGTTCACCGCCGCCTGACCGCCCGCCTCATGCCCACCCCCACGACCCATCGCGACCTCGACCAGACCGCGCAGCGCGTGCTGCAGCGGTCGCTGTCGTCCAACCAGCAGTCGTGGCTGCGTGGGGAGTTCGACGGGTTCGACAGGGGCGGCGCGCGGGCGTCCGGCGCGAGGCGCGACGGCATGGACTCGACCTGGACGGGCGTCGCGGTGCGCCGCGTCGCCGAGCAGGTGGGCAAGACGCCCTGGCGCCTGGTCGACGACGACGACAACATCGTCGAGAGCGGGCCGCTGTTCGACCTGCTCATGGTCGCGCCCAACGCGCACCAGGACCCGCGCGTCTTCGTCGAGTCGATCGTCATCGAGCTGCTCACGAGCGCCCGGGGCAGCGCGGTGGTCATCAAGGACTTCGGGCTCGAGCGGTCGCTGGTGAGGCCCGAGGCGGGAGTGTTCCAGCGGCTGCTGCCGCGCGAGATGCTCATCGCCGACTCGACGCGCTTCCGCGCGGTGTGGACGCGCGGCAGCGTCCACCCGCGCGTGAGCCACTACGAGTACCTCGTGCCGAGCGAGGGCGGGTACGGAGGCTCGACGATCCCCTTCGCTCCGCAGGAGCTCATCGCCGTCGCGCTGCCCGGCGGCGCCGGTCACCTGGACCCGCTCGACGGGCTCTCGATGCGCGTGGGCGCGGGCGAGGCGCAGGCGCTCGACCGCGAGATGATGCGCTACACGACCGAGTACTTCGCGCAGGACGCGAGCCCGGGCACCGTGCTCATGACCGACTCGGCGCTCAGCCCCTCGCAGATCCGCCAGATGCGGCGCGACTGGGACGAACGCCACCGCGGGCGCTCCTGGCGCAGCGCGGTCCTGCACAAGGGCCTCAAGCTCGCGCCGGCGCCGGTCATCAAGGACCTGGCGATGCCCGAGCTGGCCAAGCAGGTGCGCGAGCGCCAGCTGGCGATCTTCGACACCCCGCCCATCGTCGCCGGCATCGTCGACGACGCGAACCGCTCCAACTCCGACGCGCAGATCGCCATGTTCATCTACGGCGCGGTGGCGTCGGTCGCGGACCGCATCGACACCGCCCTCACGCGCCACCTCATCGCCGCGCACCCCTGGCCGACCACCGGAAGGGCGCGCGATTCAGCGCGGCTGATCGTCAGTCAGGCCCGGCGCGACGCGCTGCGCGGGATGCGCGCCGCCGCCCGCGCGATGTGCGAGCGCAACCACCGCTCGATGCGCGCCGTCGACCGCATGGCCGACGGCGCCGCCAAGCGGATGGTGTACAACCCTCTCGAGGGCGGGCCCGAGACGGCGCTGACCCTCGTGCACGATGTGGACAGCCACCCCGCGGTGGCGCGCGTGAAGCTCGAGGCCCTGGCGAGCGCCATCCAGCTCGTCGCCAACGGCCAGCCCCTCAACGATGTGCTCGACCTGCTCGACATCCCCGTGCCGCGCCGCCCCGAGGGCGATGTGGCGCGCATCCCCTTCAGCGTCGCGCCCGCCGCCACCCTGGACGACTTCGACCCGGCGGAGGCCCCGGACGCCCCGGAGTCCCCGGAAGACCCGGACGACGACGAGGCGGAGCGGGGAGCGGGGAGCAGGCAGCAGCGGGCGATCGCCATGCGTCAGCGCATGCTCGACGCGCGCCGACCCGCAAAGACGAACGCCGCCGTACCTCCCGGCACGCCCGGCGCAGCCCCTCCAATCCCCGCCGCAACCGAGGTGCGTGCTCCCTCGGGGCCGGTGGGCACGGAGACTGCGCCGGGCGCCGGGGCGGCTGGCGCCCTTGCGCGTGCCTACGCGTGCGACGACGAGTGCGCGTGCCCGCGCCACGCCGACACTGACGCGGAAGCACGCGGCATCGTCGAGCGTCACCGCGCGACCTGGGCCCCGCTGGCCCGTCAGTACGAGAGCGCCGTCCGCAGCCACCTGCGCCGCCAGCGCGACGCGTTGCTCCAGCGCGTGCGCGACGAGATCGACCCCGCGCAGGTGAGCGATCGCGGGGCAGGCACTGGGCAGGGGGCACAAGCCACACGGGCAGAGACGCGGGCAGCGATCAGCGAGGACGCGCTGGAGCGCATCGTTTTCGACCTGCGCGTCGAGCAGGAGCGCATCGTCGCGGCGCTGCGTCCGACGCTCGAGCGCGCCGCGCGGCTGGGAGCGGCGCAGGGCGCCTTCGAGGCCGGGCTGAGCGTGGACGCGGCGGCCAAGGCCGCCGGGCTCATGCTGCGCGACCCGAACATCCGCGTCGCCCTGAGCAAGGTCGGCGCGCGCATGCGTTTGATCGAGGCCCGGCGCCTGACCGAGGTGCAGGACACGATCCGCGGCGCGTTCCGCGACCCGTCCAAGACCTTCAACGACCTGCTGCAGGACCTCAAGCGCTACTACGACGGCGAGTTCACCTCGGCCCGTCGCGCCGCGCTCACCGAGAGCGCTGGCGTGGTGAACACCGCGCGGCACGAGTCGATGCGCGAGCAGGGCGTCACCGGCAAGCTGTGGCTGACCGCGAGCGGGCGCCCGCGCGCGAGCCACGCCGCCGCCGAGCAGACCTACGGCACGACGCCCATCCCCATCGACGAGGCGTTCATCGTGAACGGCGCGGCGCTGCGCTACCCCGGCGACCCCGACGCGCCCGCCAGCGAACGCATCAACTGCTACTGCGTGCAGGTCGCCGCGTTCCTCGACGATGACGAGCGCTCCGCGCGCACGCTGACCCTCCGATTCCTCACGCTCGAAGACCTGCCCCCGGAGAACACCCGCAATGCCGCCTGAAGCGATGGACATCATGACGCGGGCGCTGCCCTTCGAGACGCGCGGCGTCAACACCGAGCAGCGCACGATCACCGCGTACGCCAGCACAGGCGACATGGACCGTCACGGCACGGTGATCCCGCCCAAGGCGTTCAGGAAGACGCTGAAGCAGTACATGACCAACCCCGTGGTCGTCGCTGGGCACAATACATGGGGCGACGCCTCGGTCCCGCCCGTGGTCGCTCGCGTCACCGAGGCGAGCGTCGACGACAAGGGTCTGCTCGTCACGATCCAGTTCGCCCAGGGCGACATCGCCGAGCGCTGGTGGGCTTTGTACCGCGACGGGTTCATGCGCGGGCTCTCGATCGGCTTCCGCGTGATGGCGCGCTCGCGCAAGCCGCGCGAGGACGGTACTGGGGAGTACGAGGTCTACGACGAGGTCGAGCTGCTCGAGATCTCCCTGGTCGCCGTGCCCAGCAACCGAAACTCGCTGACGACCAAGGCCCTCGAGGAAGCGATCACGCGCGGCGTCGAGTCCATGCCGCGAGAGCACCGCGAGTTCGGCGAGCGCGTGGTCGAGTGGATGCGCGCCGAGGGCGCGCAGCGCGAGACGCTGACCGAACGCGTCGCCCTGCTCGAGCGCGAGCTCGCCAACGCGATGGAACGCGCGGGCGACCTTGAAACCCGCCTCGACGAGGCACGCGACACCCTCGACGCGATGCTCACGCACGGCTCGCCCGCGCAGCCCGCTCCGACCGCCAAGCACGACCCCGCGCCGCAGACGCGATCGATCACCCTCATCTGACCCGAACCATCCGGCGCACGGGATGCGCCGCAAGCACCACCCGTCACGGAGACCGACGATGCCCACGCAGACCAAGCCCCCCGCACAGACCGATCCGCAGAAGAACGAGATCGCCAACAGGCAGATCGAGATCCTCGAGCGCCACGCGCGCGGCGAGATGACCACCGACGAGCAGCTGCGCGAGGCGCGCACCGCGCTGGTCGAGGAGCTGCGCAGCGTGCGCACGCTGCTCGACGCGCAGCGCGCCCAGATCGACCAGGGCGCAGCGGACCTCCACATGATCCGCGACCTGCAGGCCGAGCAGCAGCGCATCGCCGACGCGCTGGCCCAGAACTCCCTGGCCATGCTCGACCAGCGCCAGCGCGGCGGCCTCAACGCGAACCTGCGCGTCTTCGACGACGAGCGGTCGGCGCGTGACTTCGCGCTCCTCGCCCTCTCGCGCTGCGCGCACGGGCGCGACCAGGTGCTCTCGCGCAACGAGACGCTGGCCCGTCAGGCCGACGCGATCAACAAGCGCGACCTGACCGGCGCTCCCGGCAGCGGCGATTCGTTCGTGCAGCAGGTCTTCGACACGCAGATCCTCGGCACCATCTTCAAGTTCACGGTGCTGCAGCAGTATGTCCGCGTGCTGCCCATGCCCGAGAAGAAGGTCACGATGCGCCGACGCGGCGGACGCGTCCGCGGGTACCGCGTCTCGCGCGGCAGCCCCATCACCACGAGCGACCTGGGCGACCCCCAGACCTTCGACCTCGACGCCGGCGACTACGGCGCGCTGTCGATCGTCAACAACTTCCTGCTCGACGACAACAACATGCTGCCCTCCATCGGCGACATGATCGCCGAGGACATGGCCGACGCGATCGCCGAGATGTGGGAGGACGAGGCCCTCAACGGCGTCGCCTCCGGCGCGGTCAGCGGCTTCCCCTACAACCCCGGCAACTACTACTTCACGGGCATGCTACAGAGCAACCTGATCGCGCAGCACACCATCCAGAGCGCCACGATCGCCGGGGCGCAGTTCGAGGACTACCTCGCCGCGTTCGCCGCGCTCGAGCGCATCCACGCGCCGGGGGCCAAGCTCCATGTCGACCGCAGCGCGATCTTCGCGCTGCGAGGCAAGAAGGACAACCACGGCAACTTCGTCTGGGCGCCCGCCGCCAACGGCGCGCCGGGCACGATCATGGGCGTCGAGTACGAGTGGGGCTGGCGCCGCATGCCGCGCACGAGCGACGCGGACCAGGCGGGCAAGCCCTTCGGCATCTACGGCGACCTTCGCAAGCTCTACTACCTGGGCCTGCGCAAGCAGTTCACCGTGGATGAGTCGAAGGAGTTCAAGTTTGACACCAACGAGACCGCGTTCCGCGGCCTCGCGCGATGCGCCATGACCGTGGGTCACTACCCCGACGCCGCGGTCGCGCTGCGCACCGCAGCGGGCTGATAGCCGCCGCCCGACAGGGCGCACCGGACACCAACCGGGCGGCGCGGGTCGCCGCGCCGCCCGGATTCGCAGAACGCCAGTCACCCTCAGGAGCCACCGCCATGAGCAGCCGATCCTTCTCCATCCCCGCCGCCGAGGGCACGACCTCCGTCGCCGTCGCCGTGCCCGCCGTGCGCAACGAGGCCCCGCACCTGCACCTGCTGGACTGCACGAGCGACGACGCCGCCGGCGCCGTCTCGGTCTCGCGCGGCGCGAGCGAGCACGAGGTCATCGCCACCACGAACAGCCCCGGCGCCAGCGCCACGCTGCGCGATGTCACCGGGCTGAGCGAGGACGACCAGGTCGTCGTCGAGCTCCTGGGCGGGCCCTCCATCGTGCGCACGCTCACCGGCGTCGACGACGAGACCGGCGTGGTCACCTTTACCGCCGCCGGCGCGGCGATCCCCGCGGGCTCACGCGTGTTCCGCATGAGCGCGCTCACCACCCTGCCCGTGGGCGACGCCAACAAGCAATACGAGTCCGCCGGCGATCACTCGCCCCTCGTCGTCGGTCGCCACGGCATGCCCCTGGCCGTGAGTCTTACGGGCACAGCAGAGTGCGCCATCAACCTGGTGAGCGGGAGCTACCGCTCGTAAGAGGGCAAGAGGCACGGGGCACAAGGCACAAGGCACGAGGCACACAAGCAAGAAAGGACAGAGCAGATGGCAAAGAGAACACTTACCAGTAGGCAGCCAATCCCCGGCGCAGAGAACCGCATGGCCGAGGTCGACGAGACCAGGGATGCAGGGAGCGGGGGGCAGGCAGCAGGGAGCGGGGAAGAGAAGACAGAGCCCGCACCGGCCAACCCCACTCCGCCCTCCGCGCCCTCAGCGGTGAAGTCTCCTCCGGCGCGAGTGACCGATGTGGGGTCGGTCTCATACCGCGGCGTGCGCCGCTTCCGCTGTCGAGTCCCCATCGTGGAAGAGGGCCTCGCCTACTCGACGAACCAGACCATCCGCCTCACCGCGCAGCGCGCGCGCCAGATGGGCGCCTCGCTGCTCGCCATCGTCGACGGCGAGGTCTACACAGACCCGCCCGCCAAGCCCGCCTGACGCGACCCGTTCTCGGACCGGCCCCGTGCCGGACCGGGACGCGGGAACGGTGTGCGACCGGCGCCACGCCGGAAGTACAGCGTTCCCTTTGACGCGAGCCGCCGCGCGACAGCGCGACGCCGCGTTTCAGACCCCCGCCCGCACACTGAAGAAGGAACGCGCGATGCGCCACGGACAGCTCAACATCCCCGTCGGACCGGATTGGACGGATGTGTTCATCGCCGACGAGATCGCCGGCGACGGCGAGGGCGACGGCGTCGCCGCGCGCGGGATGCTGCTGTGCGTGCCCGCCGACGCGGGCGGTCCGGTCGAATACCGCTGGCGCACGCAGGCCGGCGACTACGGCGACGGCGCGACCCCGCCCCAGCTCAACCCCGGCGACTGCGCGCCGCTCGTCGGCGGCGCGAGCCCAATCGTCCGCATCCAGGCGCGCGGGGTCGGTGACCCCTCCGCCGTTCAGCTCGAGGAGACGCACCGATGAATCAAGAAGGCACAAGCCACGAGGCACACGGCACGAGGGAAGAGGCGCTCGTCGCCAAGCCGCACAACGCGCAGGTCGAGGCGCTGACCGACGCGCTCGCCGCCTCGCTGCGCGGGGTGGTCGAAGGGCTCGACTCCGACCTGCGCACCTTCGCCCACCACATCGCCGCCGACCTGGCCGGGCTTCCCCTCGTGCCCGACCCGGAAGAACGCCAGCGCCGCCTGGGCGAGATCGCCTCCAACGCCCGCGCGCTCGCCGGCGTTACCCGAATCCGCGCCGCGCACGCCGCGTGGGACACCGTCTCGCTCGTCATCCACACCGCCGCACGCACGCTCCTGGCCGTCGCCATCACGGCCTGACCGCATACCCCCTTTCTGTTTTGCACGGACGCGAGCCGCGCGCACGGATGCGCGATCTTGAGCCACCACCCTCCATCAGGAGATCCCCGAATGTTCACCCGAATCATCCAGCTCGGCGCCCGCGCCTTCGCTGTCGCGCTCACCGCCGTCGCCGCGAAGTTCCTCGGCGGGCAGCTCGAACCCGACCAGGTCGTCAAGGCCGGAGAGCTCGCCGGCGGGGTCGCCGCGGCGCTCGGCGCAGTCGTGCTGTTCCTGGTCGACCTGCTCATCCACCGCGCCGGCGCCGGCAAGATCATGACCCCGCCGGGCGAGACCGACCTGCCCGCGACGCCGCGATCGGTGCGAGCGCCCTCGTCGCTCGCGCTGCTCCTGGGCGCGGGCGCGCTGCTCGGGCTCGCGCTCATCCAGGGCGGGTGCGCCGCGCCCGGCTCGCTGCCCGCCGCCGACTTCGACCAGACCGCCACGCGGCTGCTCGACTACGCCGAGCCGCGCATCGCCACCGAGCCGGGGCTCTCGGATTTCGACCGCAAGGACCTGCTCATGAAGGCCGCGCTCCTGCGCCGCGGCTTCGACGCGGCGATGCGACGCGAGCCGTCGCCCACCGCGTTCGAGTCGCTCTACCCCGCGCTCGGTCCCGCCTCGCCCGACGGCTGACCGCCCGGGCCCGGGGCCCGCCCTACGGCGGCGCCCCACTTTCCACGCGACGCCGCGCGACAGCGCGACGGGCGCGATTCGATGCCAGTCACCGACACCATCACGGACGCCACGATCGGCACGCCCATCTCGGTTGAGTTCGAGGAGGCCATCACCGTCGGCGAGTACGGCAACGGCATGCTCGCCTGCCGGCACTGGGCCAATGTCGGCGTCGGCGGCAAGGTCATAACCGGCCTCACGCCTGGCCCGACGGGTTCCGGCGCGGGATTGCGGAACGGCGCACAGAAGCACTTCGCCTTCGTCAACGGATCGTCGGGACAAGCCCTCGACGGACGCGGCGGGGGCTTTGTGCCGTCGTTCGGCTTTGGCGTGGGCGATCGTTTGATGCCTGGGGAAACGCTGCTGGTGTTCGTCTCAGCGGACCCGCCGCACATCCCCGCGAACAACCGCGTGCAGTACCTCGAGCGGTTCATCACCGTGACCGGCGTCGCGTTCGATCCGGAGGACGACGAGTTTGCCCCGGGCGTCGTGCCGGTCGAGGGGATGCCCGCCTTCCGCTTCAGCGACATCAACAAAGCGCTCGTGATCCCCGACAAGGGGCTGACGATGCCGGGCAACTGGCCCTCGCTCGCCGCGATCGAGGCCAAGGTCCGCTTCCCGTTCTTCGAGTGCCGCGAGTCGTACACCACCTACAACCTCATGGCGTGGCGCCACCACGAGTGGTACGGGCGAGACTTCGCGCGGAACGCGGGCGAGCGGTGGATCACGCTCCTGGGCCTCGACGAGGCCGACACCGGAAACAAGGACACGCTGCTGTGCCGCGGGGTGCAACGCGGCATCGACCTGTTCTCACTGTTTGAGGCGGGCCTGATCAAGCTGCCGAACGGCGGCCAGTCCGGCGGGCGCAAGCTCGACATCGTCATGGCCGGGCACTGCCTGGGCTACGAGCCGATGATCACCATCGCGCAGCGCAAGGGGCGCGTGTTCGCCGAAGACGGTCAGACCTTCGTGGTCGAGGGCAGCGATGTCGGCAGGCCCCTGCAGGTCAACACGACCTCGGTCGTGCACGCGGCGACGACGACCACTGTCGATGTGGCGCAGGCGGACAACGCCGATCACTCGCCCGCGGGATGGATCAACAAAACGAGCAAGTCGCGCGACAGGCGCAATATCCGTGGCTGCATCGTCTCGCTCCTCGACGCCGCGGGCGAGGTGATCGAGACCCGCCGAGCCGCGACTCCCTACACGCTGCAGTCGGGCACCTACGACACCGACGACGCGATCATCCGGTTCGAGGTCGAGTCGGCGTGGAGTGTGACCCCGACCACGGCCAACCGCGTGCGAGTCGAGGGCTACCAGCCCGGCGATGTCGGCATGGCGGAGTGGGGACTGCGCAATGTCAACATCCCCAATCTGGACAACCCGGCGTTCTCCGCGTCGTACCGCGACCTCGCCGCCAACCCGGTCTTCGGGTGCGCGCTCGCGGTCGGCCTCGCGGGGCGCGAGGTCGACTGGGGCTGGCCCGCGTCGATCATCTACCAGGTGCGCGTCCGCAACACCGGGACCTCGCTGCACTTCACGAAGGCGGGCGCGAACGGCATCCCCAACCACATCTACGACTTTGCACTCAGCGATTCTGGCGACGGCACGCCGGTCTTCGATCGCTTCGTCGTCTCGCCCACCGCCGGGCGGCTGTGGGTGGGCGTCATCCCCAACGGAGGAGGCGGCTGATGCTCGCGCGCGCCGCAGCAACGCCACGGGCGGCTATCTGCTGTACGACGAGATCGAGGAGGGCGATCTCCCGCCGCCCACGACGGAGACCGGCGTCTTCGCGACGATCCTGTTCATCCGCCCCGTGCAGGGCTCCGTCCAGCCCACGCTGTTCTCGCTCGAGGGGGCGTCGAGCAACCGGCCCTCGATGCACATGCGCTCCGACGCGTCGGCATCGGGCAACGCGCGCATCGTGATGCGCGACCCGACCACGGGCAATGTGCACGACACGACGATCGGCGCCGGCAACGCGCCCAACGGCACGATGCTCCGAGCGTCCGCGGCCTGGCTGCGCCGCGAGGACGGACTCTCCTACCGGCCCTATTTCTGGGTCAACGGCGTCGAGGTGACCGCCGGCGGCGCGGCGAATGTCGATCCGGTCGAGCACCTCTTCCGCCGCCTGCTCATCGGCGCCGGCACGGGTTCGACGCTCAACGAGGTTTCGGTCGCCGACTTCGCTATCGGCTGGGGCGAGACGATGACCCTCGATCGCATGCGTGAGGTGCACGCCGCGCTCCACAACGGCGGCGCGCTGCGCTCCATCAAGGAGCTCCCGATCTTCTCTCTGTTCGCGCACGCCTACGACCTCGGGCGGACCGCCGCCGATGTGGTCGTGCTCGACGACGACGCCGAGATCCAGGACATGATCGGCGGCTGGCACCTGCGCAACGCGACCGCCAGCGCGCTGAAGTGGGACAACACCGCGCTGCCCTTCCCCGCGAACGCCCGGCCCTCCGTCATCGCCGACGAGGAGGTCGACCTGGCCGTTGTCACCGTCGGTGTCCCCTCCATCATCTTCCCCGGCGCTGACATCTACGACTTCGAGAACGCCGATCTCGACTTCACTTTGACGATCGACGATCCGACCAAGATCGGACTCTCCGCCGAGGCGATCGCCAACTCGGGCCTGTCGAACGAGGGCGGCGGCGTGTATACGCGCACCGGAAAGTGGCCGGCGCTCCGCGCGATGCTCCGAGCGCTGCCCTTCCTCCCGCTGGCGGCCACGCTCCAGGTGCGGCTGACGATCACCGTCTTCGACGGCGTCAGCACGGCCACGCTGCTGTGGGATCTGCGGGTCACCGAGCCCGACATCGTGCAGCAGGTCAACCCCGGGTCGACCGTCGCGATGCCGCGCGGCTTCGCGGGCTCGACGGTGACCAGGCGGTTCTATCTGCGCAACCTGGGCGGCGGCGGCGAGGACCTGACGCTGGGTGAGCTGAGCGTCACCGGCGACGCGTATGAGATCGTCAGCGACCCGTCCTTCGCGGTGCTCCCGCCCGGTCGGCCCAACTCGCTGGCCGAGGAGGTCTTTGTCGATGTGCGGCTGACACGCGGCCTCGACAACACGGGTCAACTCATCATCCCGAGCTCGGACCCCAACTCGCCGGCGGTGATCGACCTCGCATCCGAGAACTTCGACTCCTCGCCCATCGAGGTGTGCAACTCGGTCACGATCGAGAACGCGCGCAACGAGGAGGGTGACGGCGTGGTCGGAGCGCCCTGGCTCGACGAGGCCTTCGCCACGGACGGCGAGGACAACACCCCGGCCATCGCGGTGGTCAGCTCGTCGGGTCAGCTCGCAAGCGTCCTCTTGCTCGCCGACCTGGTCTTCACCGGCAACTACCCCGGCGCGCCCGAGACGCCGGTCGATGTGCCCTTCGGCATGCTCCTGCAGCGCGACAGCCAGCTCGACTTCGCCCGCATCGTCGAGATCCGCGTCCGCAACTCCGAGGGCTACGACTCGGGCAACCTCATCGCCGGTGAACCGATCCTGCCCCCCGCCTCGGGCGAGGGCGACCCCGAGTGGTTCTGGCGGACACTTACGCTGCCCCGCGGCGCGATCCGCGTCGAGAAGTCCCCGCTCGTCTGCGTGCGCGCCGCGCTCGATCCCGACAGCGAGGCGTGCCAGGTCTTCGTGTTCGCCCTCGCCGGCCCCGGCGAGCCGATCTGCGTGCCCTTCGCCGCCGCGGGCCGCGATCGTTCTCGCGGGCGATCGCGCGGCGCGATGATCCGCCTGCTCATGGAGGCCGCGCAGTGAGCGTCCCCGTCCCCACCGTCGCCGCCGCGCTCGGCCCCGTGCCCGCTGGCGCCCCCCTCGCGCCCCTGAGCGCGCTGCTGCTGCGCCTCGACCTCACCGGCTCGCTCGAGCAGGCCCGCCGCGACGAGCTGCTCGCGGTGCTCATGGGCGTGACGACCGCGTTCGAGGAAGCGACCGGTCGCTGCCTGGTGCGCAGGCCCGCGGCCAGCGTCAACCTCTCGCGCGAGGCGCTGACCACGCTCCCGCTCATCGAGGTCCCCTTCGCCCAGCCGATCGAATCGGTCGCGGCGCTGTGGCACGACTCCGAGGCCCACGACGACTTCGGCGTGGCGTTCGACGGCGCGGCCCTCGTCGACGACGCCGACTATCGCGTCTACTCCTCGCTGGGAACTCAGGCGATCCTGCTCACGCGCGAACGGTCGGCGCTGGTGCTCGCCTCGCTTCGGCGGGGCGTCACGACGCCCCTGCGCATCGAGATCGCATGTGGCTTCGAGCCCGTGTCCGACGCCGACGCGTGGACGCCAACGAACGGCGCGACGCCCGTGCCCGCCGACCTGGTCGAGGCGTGCCTCTCGCAGGCGGCGCTCATCTGGCGACGCCGACAGCAGCCCCACCTGCGCAGCGAGGGCAAGCCCGTGGGCCAGGGCGTTGCTACCCAGACCTTCGCCAGCGCGCGTCTCGCGCCCAGCGTGCGCGAGACCCTGCAGCGCTACGCGACCTGGGAACACGCGCTCAACCTGCAGACCGCCGCCGACCTCGGAGGGATGCCCGAATGAGCACGCTGCGCATCGAGCTCGAGGTCGCCGCCGAGGCCCAGAAGGCCATCGCGCTCATGGGCGTCCAGGGCGATGTCCTGCGCGCGGGGCTGTTGCGCGGGGCGCGACGGGGCGCGGCCCTGATCGATCAGCGCTTCGCGCGCAACCTCAACAATGTCGAGGTGGGCGTGCGATCGGGCTCCCTCATCCGTTCTCGCGTGGTGCGGGTCGAGACCGACGAGCGCGGCATGCCCGTCGTGCGAGTGGGCTACCTCACCGAGGCGCTCGTCGACCGCTACGCCGCCGTCCAGGAGCTCGGCACCCAGGGCGCCGGCGGCGAGCTGCCGGACATCACTCCCGAGAAGGCGCGGGCGCTGGCCATCCCCCTGCGCGCCGCACGAGACCAGCGGGGCATCCCGATCTACCAGGGCCCCCGCGACCCAGCCCTCGCCGGCGAGCTGTTCATGGTCAAGCGCCCGGGCAAGCCGCCGTTGCTCGCACGCACCGCCCCGGACGGCAAGTCCGTCGAGCCCATGTTCGCCCTCGTCCCGCGCGTCCGCATCCGGCCCAAGCGCCCCGCGCGCAAGGCGATCAACCAGAGCAGCGCGCAGTTCGGCGAGGAGCTCGTGCGCGGCGTCACCCGCGAGCAGAAACTCCGCGCCGCCAGCGCCGACCCGGCCAAGTCCACACCACCGAGCAGCGACCAGTGAGCGAGCCCATGCACTACCTCGAGCCCGAGATCGCCGCCGTCTCCGCCGTCGCCGACGCGCTCCGCGCCGCTCGCGTCGGTGAGCGACGCCGCGTGCCCCTGCGCAGCATCGGCGTGTCGGTGTGGAGCGACATCTACCTGCCCGCGCACGACGACTACGCCGACGCGACGGGATCCCTCCTCAAGCGCGTGCGCGCCGGCGCGCTCGCGGGTCTGCTGGAAGACGACACCGAGCTCCCCGGCGCGTGGGTCGTCGCCACCGAGCCCGCGTCCCTGCCCCCGGGCGGACGCGGGGGCGGACGCCCCGGCGACGAGCCCATTGCCGCCGCCGTCGAGGTGGTGGTCAAGGCGCTCGACACCGATACGGAGGGCGAAACCCTCCTCGAGCTGCGTCACCGCCTGGCCGATCTGTGGCGCCTGCTCCGCCTCGACGCCTCGCCCATCCACCTCGAGGGCGGCGAGTGGACGATCCACCCCTGGTCGCAGGCGTGGAGCGGGGACTACCGCGAAACCTATCTGAGCGCCACGCTCGACCTGACGCACGACGGCCAGCAGCTCCAGCCGCCGCCACCGGAAGACGACGACGACTGAGCGCAGGGCGCAATGTCGAGAATTTCTGCGCCAGTTGCGAAATAAGAACACACACCCCCGCGCGGCGTGCTATACAGACCGCCGCCTCACCCGGAGATTGAGCCATGCCCAGGCAGCGAAGCAGAGAAGTTCACGGCAAGTTCGGCACGCACATCTTTGTGCGCCCGCTCTCGTGGCCCCAGGACCACCGGCTGCTCGACATCGGCGTCCCGAACGCCGCGCCCCAGACCCGCAACGAGACACAGAACCTCGACTCCTACGACCAGCGGGGCGGCGCGCTCACCCTCGACGAGTCGGACATCACGCGCTTCAAGGAGTCGATCACGATCCAGACGCGCAACCAGCAGGCCGAGGTCGTGGCGATCTATTCCGGCGCCGCCGGCGTCGACGGCTTCACCCAAGCGAGCGGCTCGGTCGCCGACATCGAGTACGACGACATCGTGCTCGGCTCGCACCGCGCGCTGGTCGACGGCGACGGCGAGCGCATCTTCAACATCTCCGCCGTGACCGTGACCGACGACACCGACCCCACCCCCGTCGAGTACGAGGAGGGAAACGACTACATCGTCGATGCGGTCAAGGGCATCCTGTTCATCCCCAGCGACAGCGCGATCCCCGCCGGCTCGACCATCGTCGTCACCTGCACCGCCGCGGCCATGACCAGCTACGAGATCAAGCCCCAGACCCTCATCAAGGGCGTGGAGGTGTACGCCGAGGTCTGGCATGTTGCCGAGAGCGGCACGAAGCAGCGCGTCCGCACCATCCCGCGCGGTCTGCTCAAGAGCGCGGGCAACGCGGGGCTGGGCGTGGATGTGGACAACTTCAACGAGCTCATCCTGGATGTGCTCGACCCCGGCGCCATCGTCGGCGTGCTGGGCCTGGGCGGCGCGCCCATGCCCACGACGACGAGCTGACCGCGGAAGGCGCCGGGGAAATCCCGGGCCCCGGAAAGGTGGCCCCGGATCTTGGCATGCACACACGGCGCGCCGCGCGACAGCGCGATGCGCCGATTCGCAGAGGCAAGGACTCGGCCATGACCCCGCATGGAGCGCGGGGGGCGAGCGACGAAGTTTTCGAGCACGAGAGCAAGCACATGGGCAGAGAGATTGAAATTCTGAAGGTCACGATCGCTTCGCTGGAGCACGCCCTGGGGCAGTGTTCGCCCGGCGCCGCCCGTGACGAGATCGAGGGGGCGCTCGCCTCGCTGCGGAACAGGCTCAGGCAGTTCGAGCCCGGGGGTTGTTCCGTGGGCGGGTGCGAGGGTGAGGCCCGCCACACGGTGGCGTTCGTGGCGCGTCCTCACCCGCTCGCCACGCTGCGCGAGGCGATTGACAAGGCCCAGCGGGCCTACGACGCGATGATTACGCTGGAGTCGGGGCCCCTGAACGACCTGCGGACCGCGATCGACGCGGGCGAGGCGGCTCTGGCCGAGATGCGCTCGCGGCTGCAGGCGCGATGACACACGCCCGCCGGCGCGAGAGCGCCGGCGGGTGATTTCGCAAGGGTAAGGATTCGGCCCCACTTGCCGCGCAGGAACGCGCGGAGGCGAACAGTCAAGGAACCCGGACGCCGGATATCGGCGTACCACGGTGCAACGGCGGCGCGGCGGGCACTCTCTCGGCCCGGCGCCGGCGTGGGCACTTCCTGGAGCACGGTCATGGACAACACGGACTTCGTGGCATCGCCCGTTCCCCGACACGAGGATGTCTTCGTCAAGTATCCCGACGGCGCGGTGGGCACCTTCCGGCTGCGTGAGCTCGGCGGCTTCGACCTCGGCAAGTGCGTCGAGGACTGGACGAAGCTGATCTCTCGCGTGCGGCCTGGCGTTGACATGGATCAGGCGCTCGCCGCCATGCATTACGACGCGCTTCAGTGCGTGCTGCGCACCGCCGAGCCGCTGGACGACAACGCGAAGCGTCGCGGCATCCGAGTCGTGCAGGATGATCGCTCGACGGTGCGCCTGGCCGACGCCTTCCTCCGGCTAAATGTGTTCAACCCGGAGGCGAGGGAACGCCTGGGAAAGCTGAAGTCATCGATGATCGATCTGCTGATGACGATGGTGGAGCACGCGATCGATACCTCACCCTCGGCGAAGCCCACGACGCCATCGACGAGCTCGTCGGGCTCGGCTACTCCCTCGCCGACGCCGGTCGAATCCCCCTGCACTCTCTCGGCGGAGTCCTCGATCGGGCCCGCGCCCGTCGTGACCGAGACCGCGCCGAGGAGATGAGCGACCTGCGCCAGGCGGTGTGGTCCGCCGCCGACGCCTTCGAGCAACGCCTGCGCGGCCTGCTCGAAGGTCACGAACCCGACCAGGAGTGACGCGTGAGCCAGGTCAGCACCAGTCTGGAGTTCCTGCTCAAGATCCGCCAGCAGGGGCAGGAGATCCTCGATCAGGCCACGCGCCAGATCGACGACCTGGCCGCGGCCCAGCGCCGCGCCGGCGCCACCGTCGCCGGCGCGGCGGTCGCTTCGCGCGAGGGCGCGAGCGCGAGCGGCGACCTCGCCAAGGCCCAGGGCGATGTCACGATCAACGCCAAGAACAGCAACGCCGAGATCACCCTGCAGCGCACCGCGCTCAGCTCGCTGGCGGGCACGCTTCGGGCCGCGGCGGCGTCGTACATCGGCCTCGCCGGGGCGCGACGGGCGATCGGTCTGGCCGTCACTCAGGAGCAGAGCGAGCAGCGATTGCTCGGGCTCCTCAACGCGCAGCTTGGCTCGCGCGAGCGGGCGGTCGAGACCCAGCGAGAACTGGTCGGTCTGGCCGAACAGCTTCAGCGGGAAACGCAGATCTTCGCCGCCGGAGACTTTCTCGGGGGCGCGCGGCAGCTCGTCGCGCAGACCGGGCAGACGGACCTCGACTTCGAGCGGCTGCTGCGCGTGAGCGCAGACACCGCCGCCGCGCTCTTCGACAACAACCTCGATCAGACAGTCCGCGCGATCGCGCAGTCCTTCACGGGCCAGCCTGGCGAGCTTGGGCGTCTGCTGCCAGAGCTCCAGGAGATCCGCCGCGAGCTCGCGCCGCGTCAGTTTCAGAAGGCCCTCCGGGACGGCCTGGTCGTGGATCTGCTCGAGACCCGCTTTGCCGGCGTAGCCGGTGAGGCCGCCGACTCACAGTCCGGTCGTCAGCTTGTCGCGCAGCGCCGGTTCAACGATCTGCTGGAACGGACCGGCTTTCTCATCCTGCCGCTGGTGAACACCGGCCTCGAAACCTTGCTCATCGCTGCGGAAGGGCTCGCGGAGGTAATCGAGCGCATCAGGGATCCACTGTCCGTCGTGGACGACTTCATCGCGAACATCGGCGCTGTCATCAGCCGCTTAGCCGCGATTGCCCGGCCCGACGACATCAACGCGCAGCGAGCGCAGCTCAGCGGCGCTGCCGACTCCATCGATACTTTCGCTGGTCGTCAGGCACTGCAGCTTGCCGAACTCGTCGCTCGCGCCACGGGATTCCGTGAGGTCGCAGATGGCCTCCGGACTCTTCGAGACGCGAACACGGATCTTCTCCGGGTTCTCGCGGGAGAGCAGCCGCGCAACGAGCTTCCGGAGTTCCGAGACCGCAGGCCTGGTCGCGGCGGCGACGCGCGCGCCTTCGGGCTTGCGGACTTCGACGACCAGACGCGCCGCGAGCTGGTCGCGCAGCTGGGCCTGGTCTCCGAGCTCGACGCGGCGGTGCTGGCTCTCGAGGACAACTTCAAGCGCCTCGGCGCCGCCGCCGAGTTCCCCGCCGGGTTCTTCGACGAGGGGCCGCTGCGCGAGGGCGAGCTGTTCTTCAACCTCGCCAAGAACGGCGAGGTCCAGCAGCAGCTGCTGCGCGACCTCAGCAAGGCGCAGGACGAGTACAACCGCGCGCTGGCCCGGGCCAACGACCTGGCCGACGCGGGGCAGATCTCCGACGCGCGCCGAAACGAGCTCGTCACCGACGCGCGGGCGCGGCTGGCCGAGTCGCTGCGCCTGGGCGATGAGGCGGCCGCGGCGACCATTGAGCGCAACCGCGCGCTGCTCGAAGAGCTGCAGGGCCTCGTCGACGAGGAAGGGAACCTGCTCGTCACCATCGACCTGTCGTCGGAGACGCAGGTCGACCGTCAGGTGCGAGAGGCCCTTGAGCGTGCGCGCCAGCAGCTCGAGGAGGGCGCCGACCAGCTGACTTCGCTCTCGCGCGAGTACGGCGAGCGCGTGCAGTCCCCGCTGGCGGGGTTCTTCGGGCAGCTGCGAGAGGGCGAAGGGAGCCTGCGAAGCTTCGCCGATGTGTTCGTCCAGACGCTGGGACGGATCGCTGATGAGGCGATCGCCGCCGACCTGGCGACGCTGCTCTTCGGCGGCTCTCGCGCCAGCCCAGGAGGCGGGGGTTTCTTCGGCGGCGTGTTCGATTTCTTGGGAGGGTTCCTGGGCTTCGACGCAGGCGGTTTCGTTCCCGGCCCCTATCGCGGACGCGACGACCGGATCATCGCCGTCGCCGGCGGCGAGCACATCACCCGCGCTCCGGTCGTCGCGCTGCCCGGGGTGCGCGAGCACCTGAGCCTCGTCAACGCGGGGGACCTCTCAACCATCGACTTCTCACGCCTGCGCCTGGGCCCGCGTATGCCGGCGCCGCGGCGGTCGTCCTCATCGTCCGTGCCGGGCTACAACGCCGGGGGCTTCGTCGACGCGTTCGCGCAGGCGTCGGGGGCGTGGGGGGCTGCCCCCGGGGGGGATCCCTTCGGCGTGTTCTCCTCACCCGGTGGAGGCGGCGTGACGGTGCTGCCCGTGATGGTGACCGACGAGCAGAACGCGCGTCGGCTGCTGGGCAGCCGTGCGTCGCGTGACGAGATCCTCGCGGCGCAGCGCGAGGCGTCGTCCAGCGCACCGGGCGGAGCGCCCGGCGCGAGGGGGCTTTCGTGATGGCCTTCGCCAACGGCGTGCCCACTGGCTTGATGCGCGCCCGGCCATTGGCGTCGAGCGCGACGCTGCCGGCCTTCGGCGAGAGCTGGCCCTTCGTGGACTGTCTGCGTCCCGACTTCATCGCCGGGGTGCAGATCACGCACGCCTACACCACGCTCGAGCAGCGGGCCTTCACCGGCGGCGCCCAGCGGGCGGCGCTGGCGGGGGCGGCGCGGCGGACGGTCGAGTATGTGCTCGGGGCCCAGGCGCCCGGCGACGCGGTGGCGCTGCTGGCCGGGCTGCGCCGCATGGCGCGGGCGCCCACGCTCGCGCCGCTGTGGAGCGAACAGACAGAGCTCACCGAGGATGTGCTCGGCGGCTTCCAGGACTTCGTCAAGTGCGATCCCTCCTGGCGCCTGCTGGCCCGCGGGCAGCGCGTCATGCTGGTGGACGCCGAGGCCGCCAGCGGGCCCCACGGGGCGTCGGGTCGCGGGATGGCGTGGCCGTACTTCGAGCTCCATCGCGTGCGCGTGTCGTCTTCCGGGGGCGACCCCATCCAGCCCGACCGCGTGCGATTCGAGGCCGCGGATAGCCTCGAGTACATCCAGCGATCGTTCCGGGCGGGCGCGCGGCTTGTGCCCCTGATCGATGTCGAGCCATTGCTCATCAGCGAGCCCGAGTGGATGACCGACCGGCACGCGCGCATCCGCGTGGCGCTGCGCGAGCTGGGCGCAACGGCGGGGACCGCGAGCACGGCCTTCGGCGCCGACCCCACGCAGACCGGGGGCCCGCGCATCCCGCCCCTGGTGGCGTTCGGCTCGTCGCCTTCGGGCGCAACGGTGATCGCGGACGGGCTGCCCCTGCTCGATGTGCGCTTCGAGGGCGGGCGCTCGCGCGCGGGCTTCGCGGCGACGGCGCTGCAGGGCAGAGGGAACGACGACGGGCTTGGCGCGATCGTGGTGGGTCCGTACGCCCCGCATCGCCTGCGCGTCGAATCGATCGGCTTCACCCGAGAGCGCGCCCGCCGGCTGCTGCAGTTCTTCGACTCGCGCGCGGCTGGGGCGCTGCCCTTCTTCGCGCGCAGCCCCGTCGAGGAGCTGCGCGTCGCCCCGAGCGTGACGAGCGTGACGGGCACGACCCTGGACATCGAGCGCACCCGCGTGGCGGACCGCTCGCCGGCGGCGGTGTTCCCCGTGTACTCGGGCACGGCTGGCGCCGCGGAGTGGATCCTCATCGAGCGGCGCGACGGGTCGCGGTACGCGCGTCGCGTCACGGCGCGCGTGAACACGACCTCGGGGGGCAAAGCCGTCGAGCGGCTGACGCTCCACGAGGCGCTGCCCACCTTCGCGGTGAGCGAGCTGCTGGGCATCGCGCGGCTCGTGCGCGTGCGCTTCGCCCAGGACGGGCTCACGGAGCAATGGATCGACGGGCGGCACGCGCGCAGCGCCTTCTCGCTCGAGGAGGTCGTCGACGAGCGATCGATCGATGTCGCGGTCGTGGGCCCTGTCGGCGAGCCCTGCGCCGATTGTCAGGTCGCTTCCGGTGGCCCGTGCCCGGGCTCGGACCGATGGGAGGGTCCGCTGCCCGTCGCCGGCGCCGGGAGCGACGAGCGTGCGGCGTGCGACCTCGACGGCGACTTCGACCTGGTGCTGGGCGCTGCGCCCACCATCCGCGTCGTCGGTTTCTTCCACGGCGAGTACTGGGAGAACGCGTTCGGCGGCGCCAAGCGCCTGCAGAACTTCGCCAGCGCGGCCTTCGATGTCGAGCTGCCGCGCGGCGGGTCGACCTGGACGGACCGCTGGCGGCTGGACACCGGCGCGGTTGGCGTGGCGCAGAGCCCGAAGAACCTCTTTCGGCGCGCAGGGCCCTACTCCGCCGGCGCGGGGCCGACGACGATCCCCGCCGGCACGCTGGGGTTCCTCAACATCGAGGCGCAGTGGTACAACGCCGAATCGGACATCGTGCGGCTGTTCGTCCGGGTCACCGGCGTTCCGGCGATCGACAGCAACCCGAGCACGCAGGGCATCTTCACGATCAACTGCTCCGTCAACGCCGCCGGCGCCTTCACCGGCGGCGCGTCGTGGAACGCGCTGGCGCTCAGCCCTGTCTTCGGCGGTTGGAGCGGCGCGGTCACGAGCAGGCAGGGGATCACCGCCATGACCTTCGGGCATCGGAGCGACTACTCCCTGGGCGGGCGGGTCGAGTTCGGCGTGGGCGTCCATGTGTGCCCCGTCTTCAGCTGCGAGAGCGAGTGAGCGATGGCAGACCCTACGATCTTTCAGTCCTCCGCCTCGGCCCTCGCGCTCTTCGTCGAGCTGCGCTGGGGCGACCCGAACGCCGGTATCACGGGCATCGACCGCCCCGAGAGCGGCTCGGCGCGCTACACGACCTGGCACGCGCCCGTCATCGCCGACGGAGCCACCACGCGCTACGAGCCGCTGGCCGGGCTGCGCTACGAGCCGTCGCGCCAGACCGGCGCCGTCGAGGATGAGCCCTTCGAGCTGTCGCTGCCCCGGGGCGTCGAGCCGCTGCGCAGCGTCGTGCGCAAGGGGCACCCTCCCATCGAGGTCATCGTGCGGCGCGGCGACCCCGCCGACGAGTCGACCTGGCGCATCCAGGCGCGCGGGCACTTCGTGGAGCGCGACTGGATCGTCGGCGCTGACCCCAGGGCGACGGTGCGCATCCGCTGCTCGAGCGTGAAGTCGATGCTCGACATCCCGCTGTGCGTGCTGGCCGAGCCCGACTGCCAGTGGGCGCTCGCGTCGACCTCGTGCGGCATCCCCATCGAAGATGTCACCGTCGCCGGCGTGCTCACGGCTATCGAGGGTCGGACCGTCGCCGTCGATGTGCTCAGCACCCAGCCCGAGCTGCGCGGCATCGTGATGCCAGTGGGGTGGGCGCGGTTCGGTCGGCTCAGAAAGAACGGGCTGGTGTTCGACATCCTCGACCACGACCACGCCTCGGGGACCGCGCTGCTCAGCGGCGAGCCGCCCGAGCGCTGGCTGCAGCAGTATGTGGGCGTGACGGCTGGCTGCCCGCGCGACAAGCCTTCTTGCGTGGGCCGCTTCAACAATCTCTCGCGCTTCAGCGGGTACGGCGTGGCGATACCCGACTACAACCCCGGATTCAGCGGAGGGAGCCGATGACCGGCGCTCGCACTTCAGTCGGCATGCTGCGCGCGGCCCGCTTCGACGCGTCGCGCGACGAGCCGATCTTCGCGCGGGCCCTCGAGCCGGCGATCGAGAGCATCCTCGTGGAGGCTGCGTCGTGGATGCGCACGCCCCACCGGGCCGGTCAGCAGACCAAGGGCGTCGGCGTGGACTGCACGCACCTGGTGGCGGCGGTGCTCGACCACGCGCTCCGCCGGCTGGGCATGTTCCATCTGGTCGTCGACCACGGGCCCTGCCCGCGCGCAGCGCAGGACAGCGGCCTTCACGCGGACGCGTTCGCGTCCGGTGGCGACGCAGACATGACGGGCGCGGCGCGGTGGATGCTCAAGCGCTACCCGCTCCGCCTGGTTGAGGACCAGGGCGATGTGCAGCCGCTGGATGTCCTCGCGCTGCGCCTGAGCGAGGGGGAGGGCGCCAACGCCAACCACGCCGCGATCGCCCTCGAGCCCTTCGGGCGTTTCCTTCACTGCGGAGGCGGGCCCGGCGGGCGCGTCTGCATCGGCTCGCTCCGCGACGACGCGATGCGTCGGCGCGTGGCGTTCGTGTTCCGTCCCGTGACCACTTGGGAGACGCGGTGATGGGCAAGGCACTTTTGGGCAAGCTCGCGATCGGCGCCGGAATCGGCGCGTTGAGCATGCTGACCGGCAAGCGCGGCGCGGGCGCCGAGAACATCGGCTGGGACCAGCAGCCCACGGTGCTGGCGCAGCGCGGGGCCGCGCTCCCGATGGTGATCGGGCGATACGAGGTCGCGCCGCACATGCTCTACGCCGGCGATCGCCGCTCCAAGAAGAGCGGCGGGAAGAAGTCCACGAGCAAGGGGGCGGGGCGTTCGTACCAGGAGGCGGGGATGCTCGGCGTGTGCACCGGCGCCGTCGACACCCTGCACCAGATCCGCGTCGACGGCGGCAAGGTGATCTACGAGGGCCCCCTCGAGTCGAGCGCCGGATCGGGCGTCACGATCTCGACCAGGTCGCCCAACCCCGGCAACCTCGATGTCTACTTCGGCGAGTCAGACCAGCCCGTCAACGCCTCGCTCGGGCAGGGAGAGGGCGCGGGCACGCTGGGCACTGGCGTCGAGTCCTCCTGGCCGCACCTCTGCTACCTCGAGGCGCGTCGGCTCGCCCTGGGCGATTCGCCCATCTGGCCGACGCTGCGCATCGAGGTCGAGCGCCGCCTCGTCGCGCCGCTCACCGAGAGCCCCAACTGGTTCGAGGCGGCGTACGACAAGGGCGGGCACAACCCGGCGCACGCGCTGTGGGCGCTGCTCACGCTCCCGCAACCGCTGGGTCTGGGCATCCCGTGCTGGCGCCTCTGGTGCGACCGCTTCGAGGAGGTCGGGATGCGCTGCGCCGACGAGGGCCTGGCGTTCAATTACCTGGCGGCGAACGCCGCCAGCGGCGCGCAGATCATCGCCGACATCCTCGCCGACGCCGGCGGGCTGATGCTCGAGCAGGACGGGCTGCTGTTCCCGAGGCTGGTGCGCATCCCCGACGACGACGAGATCGTCGAGCTGCCCGTCATCGACGAGGGCGTGATCGGCGAGGGCGGCGTCCGCATCGTCGAGACGGACCCGCCGCTGCGCCGGAACAAGGTGGTCTGCACCTACCGCGACGCGAACCACGAGTATCGGGATATGCCCGTGCCGCTGCAGGCGGACGGGTCGATCGAGATCTCGGGCCAGGTGCGACCCACGCGCATCGACCTCCGCGCCGTGACCACGCCCGATGTGGCGCGAGTGGTCGCCGACCGCCGATCGTTCGAGACGCTGCTCCAGGCCGAGACCCTCGAGTTCCGCGCGCTGCGAGGCGCCAGCGAGCTGCGACCCGGCGACGCCTTCATCCTCCGGCTCGTGGGCGAGCCCGACCGCCTGTGCATGGTGGTCGGGCGCGACCCCGAGCCGCTGGCCTTCGCGGCGGTGCTCACCTGCACGGTGTACCAGTACGGTCGGCGGGTCTTCGCCTTCACGCCGCCAATCATCGGGCCCCCGCCCGTGCTTCCCTCGCTCTCGCCCGACCTCTTCTTCACGCCGCTCGAGCTTCCTCACGGGCTGTCGCGTGGGCTTGGCGACCCCGACCAGGCCCGCGTCGCGCTCCCGCGCGTGCGGGCTAACGATGTCTCCACCGGCGCCGTCGCGCTCGCCTCCGACAACGCGATGACCTACGCCGTGCTCGGCCAGGACGCGCGCGTCGCCTTCGGCGGCGAGCTCGAGGACGACCTCCCCGTCACCCGCACCATCGTCGACGGCGACGGCTCGCGCGAGGACGGCCCGGTCATCCTCGCCTTCAACGACGAGGTCGAGGACTTCGAGGACCTCTCGGACGCCATGCTCGGCAACCAGTGGCTGGCCGGGCGTCAGGTCGCGCTGATCGGCGAGGGCGCCGACGCGGAGATCGTGTTCGTGCGGGCAGCGGTGGGGCTCGCGCCCGCGAGCTCGGGGCGTCACCGCCTCGTCGGGCTGGTGCGCGGCAGGTACGACACCGCGCAGCGTGCTTGGCCGGCGGGAACGCCGTTCGTCGTGCTCGCCACCGGGTCCGAAGATGTCCGTATCACCCCGTTCCCCATCGGCGTCGCCGTGGCCGAGGGGACCGAGGGCCACTTCAAGGCCCTGCCCATCGGCGGCTCAGGCGAGATCGACGCCGGCGACATCGACGCCAAGACGCTGGTCATCGAGGCACGCGCCGCGCGACCGCTTCCCCCGCTCAACGCCCGGGCCAACGACCAGCTGGGCGCGGCGACCTATCTCACGGGCGAGGATGTCCGGATCACCTGGGACTACCGCGTGCGCGACGGCGCCGGGTACGCCGCGGGCGAGCGCGGCGCGGGCATGGCCACCACCATGCAGCCCTCCCGCGACGGGCCCTTCGCTGTCGAGGTCTGGTCGGACACGGGATCGGGCCTCGAGCTGAGGCGCACCATCACGCTCGACAGCGACTCCACCCGCCCCCCGGCGGGGGGCGTCCTCTACACCGCCGTCATGAACGCCGCCGACCACGGCGGCTCGCCCGCGTCGGAGTTCGTCGCGCGCGTCTGGTCTACCCGTGGTGGGCGCCGCTCGCGCGCCGCCGCCGTTGTCACCGTCACGCTGGAGTGAGTAGCCATGCCCATCGACCCCGCCACCAACCCCCTCAACCTCAGCGACCTCGCCGCCGGCCAGGCCGGGTGGGACGCCACGATCCAGGACGCCCTGGAGGTGCTCGCGCCCCAGGACAAGGTGTACGCGGGCAACGCCTCGGCCCTTGAGGCCAAGGCCACTCCCCTCAGGGTGGAGGCGGTGGGGCTGGTTCGGCTGCAGGGCTACGACATCGCCGACCTGCCGGGGCCGGGCTCGAACACGAGCCGCTGCATGGCATGGGTCAACGATCCGGGCAGCGGGGGGCCACGCCCGGCGTACTGCGACGGGACCAACTGGCGCTGGTACGCGGACGATGCCGTGGTGAGCTGAGGGGGGGTTCGCGCTACAGATTTGCGAGCTGGCTTATTTCGCAAATCGGCAAGCCCTTATCGCGCGACAGAACAGCGGGGACATCGGGTCAGAGCCGCGGCCGGGAGGACGCGGGTCGACGCGTGCGTGGTGCGTTGATGCGCGTCACCGCCGACGGCGTGCGGTTGTGTGCATCATCAGCGCCAGACCCAGAGCCACCCCCGCGCCCGGCGAGGGGATCGCCGCGGCCAGCCGGAGCGTGCCGTCTCCGGTAGTCGGCCCGAGCCAGTACGCTTCTTCCATGTCCCAGTGCGCGGGATCGCGGTACGCCGCCGCCCCGAGGACGATCCGACTCTGGTTCATGAACTCCTGATCCTCGCGCCAGGTCTCGGTCCACTCCGCCCCACCCCCGGTGGTGTCGAGCAGGCCCCAGGGGCTCTGGACATGCGGGTAGCTGCCCGAGTCGAGCGGCCTGAACTGCCCCGCGGGCCACTCGATGCCGTCGCGCCCTGCGTTGGTCTCACCGCCGAGCGCAGGGTCCCCCGGGATCGGCGCGTCGTCGCTGGAGTGGCCGTAGAGCCAGTACCCCCCCTGGCCTTCGCCGTGGCGGTTGGGGTCGTAGAAGGTCGCCTTCGCGAGTTCGTCGGCGCTTGGGATCCAGAACTTCGCGTCGGGCGAGCGGGAGTCCTGGTCGGTCCGGTACGACACCCCCTTGGGCCCGGTCGGGATGCGCGCGAAGGTCGAAGTGTCGTAGGCGCCGGTCTCGAAGTCCGCGCTGGTGACCTCGGACGCGGGCCTGGCGCCGTTGTGCAGCCAGTTCACCATGCGCGCGAAGTACAGCCAGTTCGAGGTCGCGGGCTTGTCGGCGCGTGACTGGTCCAGCGTGAACTGCGCCACGCCGCCCGACAGACCCGCGAACTGGATTGGGCTGTTCAGCGACATGCTTCCCTCAGGCACGAGGCGATCCCGCGTCCCGATCCCGAGGCGGAACTCGGTCGGCATGACCGGCGCATACGCCTGCACGAAGTCGAAGTACTGCCCCCAGGTCACCTCCGTGGTGGCGATGCGATACTCGTAATCCACGCCCCCCAGCGGGCGCGTCGGGCCCGGGTTCTGCGGCGAGGGCCGCCAGTTGGGGACCTGCGCGGGGGCGTTGCCCGCGTCGCCGATGGTGCTGAAGGTGAAGCCGTGCTCCTGCGTGAACCGCAGGTGCTGGTTGTTGGCCGCGCCCCCGCCCCCGGAACCCTGCGCAACAACGACCGACGCGCACGCGAGCACGCTGACAACAGAACCACACGAACGGATCTTCACGGCGACGCTCCTCGGAACGGAGTGACTCGATCAACGCGGCCCCCGAAGGGCGCGTTCTGTGCGGCCGCAATGTACCGGAAACGCCGGCGGATTGGAAGGTCTGAGAACCGGAAAATCGGAGAAATCCGGGTGCCACCACACGAAGTGTGGTGCTACACCCTCTTGGGGCTTCGCCTTTCTTTGTCCCTGTCTTCCTCAAATCGAGAAGGGGTAGAAGGGGTAGGCACCACACTTTGTGTGGTGGCACCGGAGGGAGAGTGAGAGAAGGGAAAGTGAGATGTTGAGGAGGGAAGCCCGGAGTTCTGGTAGCCCTCCCCTGGCCCCTCCCATCTCGCTGCGCTCGACAGGAGGGGGAGCAGAGAGGAGACGGAGCAATGCCGCCCCAACGCCTATCGCGAAGCTATGGGAGACAGCGAGCCCTTTCTTTGGGCTTCATTTCCTTCTCGCTACTTCCTCAGATCGAGAAGATGCAAGCGAGAGGAGCGTCGCGCTCACGGCCCGACGAAGGTGTCGGTGTCGTCGTCGGGGCGTTCGGTGCCCTGGAGGGTGGGGCGCTTGGTGAGCGTGAGGTGCTGGGGGAGCCAGATGTTGTCGCCGTTGGCGAGCACGGGGGAGGCGAGGAAGACGACGGAGCCGTCGTTGAAGAGCGCGTTCTGGCCGCGTCCGGAGTGGTTGCGTGAGCGTGCCTCGGGGTCGAAGCGCTCGCCGAAGCGTGCGCGTTCGACGATGGGGCTCTTGTCGGCCATGACGACGACGCGTCCCGTGCCGTTCCACATGGCGCGAGGGCGCGTGGGGATCTGGTAGGAGTAGGAGACCTCGTGGAAGGC
Source organism: Phycisphaeraceae bacterium (assembly GCA_019636675.1). Classification (NCBI taxonomy): domain Bacteria; kingdom Pseudomonadati; phylum Planctomycetota; class Phycisphaerae; order Phycisphaerales; family Phycisphaeraceae; species Phycisphaeraceae bacterium. Next base: position 947,565 of record JAHBXC010000001.1, on the reverse strand, counting down.
GCGCCAGTCGCGCTGCTCGGCGTCGTGCATGTGGACGGGCGCGCCGGGGTTGCCCGGGCACGCGAGGTCGCGCAGGACGGCGTGGCCGGTGCGCGCGAGCTCGAAGAGATTGGCGGAGTTGGACTGGCCGGGCGTGCCGACATTCCACCACGACCCGCGGAACCCGGCGCTGACGACGGGCAGGCGCCCGGAGTGGTCGCCGGCGTAGAGCCCGAAGCCGGCGCCGGCGGCGCGCATCGAGTTCTGGCAGGCAGTCACGCGCAGTTCTTCGCGGAAACTCGACGCGATGGGCCAGAGGACCGCGAAGCCGAGCATGAGCGCGGCGGCGGTTGAGAACAGTTCCCGCAGGCGCAGCCCCCGGCGGGGCAGCACGAAGTCGTTGGCCCCGAACTGGCGCGAACGCTCGTCTTCGTCGATGCGGCGCTGGATCGCGTCGAGGGCGCGCTCCACGCGTGCGGCCCGTTCGTCGGCGCTGAACGCGCCGGACGGCGCGCCGGCGTCGAGGGTGTGCAGCAGGTTCGCGACCCGGGCGGCGCGCGGCGCGAGCGCCGGGGCGACGCGCGAGACATCCCACCCCGAGTCGACGAGCGCGTCGATGGACGCGCCGTCCTCGAGCGAGAGCGGGCGGTCGGTGTCGGCGCCCGCCATCGGCGTGCGCGCGACGCGGGCCATCGTGACGGTGGTGAGGAGCGAGCGCCGGCGCGCGTCGGTCAGATCGTCGAGCCCGGCGTCGAGCAGGCCCATGAGGGCCGCCACGCGTCCGGCGCGATCTCGGAGCTGCGCCGGGACGCGCTGCGCGTCGAAGCGCGCGTCGACGAGCGCGTCGAGCGCGGCCTTGTCGGCGTCGCTCAGCGTGAACGGCTCGGGGTTCGGATCGTGCTGGTCGGGCGGGGGGTTCACTTCAGCGCTCTCAGGTTCGACCCTTGCGGGGAGGACTCGACCCTCTCGGGGAGTCGGGAGGTGAAAGGAACGGTGGTTCGATCCCGGCGGGAGAGAGTCGCCGGGTGAAGCCGCGACGGGTGGAGGGGGCCGGTCGCGACGACGGTCAGGGATTCGACTCACGGCTTACGGCGCGAGTCGGGCGCGGGTTCACTCGTTCGCGGCGCGTTTTCGCGCGCGGCTCGGCGCGTCGTCGGGGAGGGGGTTCTGGGACCGATCCCCGTTGTTGCCGGCTTGGCGCTCGCGCCAGGCGCGACCGAAGGCGGCGACGGCGGCGTGCAGGCGGCTCTTGACGGTCCCGAGGGGGACGCCCAGCCCGTCGGCGATGTTGGAATAGGAAAGACGCTGGAAGTAGGCCAGCAGCAGGATCTCGCGCAGGTGGGGGGGCAGCGAGTCGACGCATTCCTGCACGAGCAGGTCGCGCTCCCGGTCGTCGAGCTCCACCCCAGGGGGCGGGACATCGATCTCCATGAGGTCCATGAAGGTGCGCCCGTCGCCGCCGGAGGAGCCCCCGATGGGCGCCGAGAGGTCGAGGGGCGCGTTGCGCCGGTGCTTGCGCAGGTAGTCGCGCGCCTTGTTGGCGGCGATCGTGAAGAGCCAGGGCTTGAAGCGCCGGGAAGTGTCGAAGGAATCGGCCGAGAGGTGGACCTGCAGGAAGGCGTCCTGGAAGACATCCTCCGCGGCCTGGCGGTCGCTGAGAAATCGCGCGAGGAACCGCATCAGCGCGTCGTGGTGGCGCTCGATGATGGTGCGCAGCGCGGCGGCGTCGCCCGAGCGGTAGTCCTCCAGCAGTTGCTCGTCGGTCCGTTGGTCGTCCAAGGCGTGCCTTCACCGTCGGCCGGGTCCGGGGTCATCGCTTGAGAAGCCCGGCGGCGGGATCGTCCCACACGAAGGATACGACGCCCGTGATTCGGGGGATGTTCTGGGCGGGTTCGGGGCGGAATGAAAAACCCCCGCCGGGAGCGAGGGTTGGTGGGGTCGGGCGGGGCAGTTCTCAGGCGTTCGCAGGGGTCGCGGTCGACGCCTTGACCGACTTCTCGACGATCGTGTCGAAGGCGGCGGGGTCGTGGATCGCGATCTCGGAGAGCATCTTGCGGTTGAGCAGGATGCCGGCGTTGCTGAGCCCGTTCATGAACAGGGAGTAGCGGGTCCCGCGCATGCGGCAGGCGGCGGTGATGCGCGTGATCCAGAGGGAGCGCATGTTGCGCTTGAGGGCGCGACGGTCACGCCACGCGAACCGCCCGGCGCGCATGAGCGCGACCTTGGCCTGCTGGTAGTGACGGGACTTGGTGCCGTAGTAGCCGCGGGCCTCACGGAGGACGCGGTTGTGCTGGCGCTTACGGGCGGCGCCTTTGCGTGCGCGTGGCATGGACGAAACTCCTCAGACAATGCCGGACGGGGCGGCCGGACTCTCGGCCGATCTTGGTGCCCGGACGGCGGGTGTGTGATTCAGGGTCTGCGAGCTCAGGCGTTCGCGGCGGCGGCGGCCTTGCGCTCGGCCTGCATGGCCTTGCGCTGCTCGGGCGAGGGGCTGCGCTTCATCGAGGTGCGCGGCTGGTCGGCGCCGCGGGTGCGCGTGTGCAGCAGCAGCTCGACGCGCTTGGCCTCGCCACGCGACATGGTCTTGGAGGCGCGATACTCGCGGATCTCGGCGCCGGACTTGTTGGACTTGAGGTGGCTGCCGCCGCAGGTCTTGTGCTTGACCTTGCCCGTCTTGGTGAGACGGATGCGCTTGAGCAGGCCTTTGTGGGTCTTGTTCTTCGGCATGGTGATTCGCTCCGCGGCTTGGCTGGGCCCGTGGGACCTTTGATTGTCCGCGGCGGGAGGCGGTGGTGGTAGAACGGCTCCGATCCGCCCGGATCGGGACGCGGAGCATACGCCCGCCTCCCCTCGCGGGTCGAGTCGTCATCTCCTTCGGTTGAAGATCGCGCGAAGGTTCGCGATGGTTCTATGATGCCCGCGATGCCCGACCGCACCCGACGCCCCGCCGCCGAAACCCTCGGACATCCCGAACAAAGCCAGACCGGCGAGGTCGGGGCGCCGCCCCCGGGGGTGCTCGCGCGCCTGCCGGTCCTCCGCCCTGGGTCCAGAGCGCTCGCCGAGCGCCTCCTGCTCGAGGATTCTGAGAAGAAGGAGAAGTGCGGCGTGTTCGGCGTCTGGGGCGAGCCGGACCCGGCCAACCTCGTCTACATCGGGCTCTACGCCCTCCAGCACAGGGGCCAGGAGTCGGCGGGCGTCGCCGTCACCGACGCCGGCAAGCTTCGCGCGCACACCGGGATGGGGCTGGTGTCCGAGGTGTTCTCCTCGCGCGTGCTGCGCGACCTCGCCGGGCCGGAGGTGCGAGGGGGCATCGGGCACAACCGCTACTCGACCGCCGGCGGGTCGCTCGCGTGCAACGCGCAGCCGATCCTCGAGAGCTATATCGGGGGGCAGGTCGCGGTGGCGCACAACGGGAATCTGACCAACGCGTCGGCGCTGCGCCAGTTCTACGAGGAAGCCGGGCACATCTTCCACACGCAGAGCGACACGGAAGTGATCGTGCACCTGCTCGCGTCGCCGCGACAGCAGAAGAGCCCCGACACGATCGCCGCGACGCTGCGCCGGCTCGAGGGCGCGTTCAGCGTGCTGTTCCTGTTCTCCGATCGCATCGAAGCGGCGCGCGACCCCCACGGGTGGCGCCCGCTCGTGCTGGGCGAGACGCGCGAGGGCAAGCCCGTCGTCGCGAGCGAGACCGTGGCGCTCGACGCGATCAACGCGAGGTTCGTGCGCGAGGTCGAGCCGGGCGAGATCGTGACACTCTCGGACCGGGGCGTCGAGTCGCGGCGCTTCGCGGAGCCGGCCGAGCGCAAGGCCCACTGCGTCTTCGAGCACGTGTACTTCGCGAGCCCGTCGAGCGTGGTCTTCGGGCAGACGGTGCAGCTCGTGCGAGAGCGACTGGGCGAGCAGCTCGCGCGAGAGGCCCCGCCCCCGGTCGGCGTGGACTACATCATGCCCATGCCCGACTCGGGGCGATCGGCGGCGAACGGGTACTCGCGCGCCGCCAATGTCCCGTACCGCGAGGGGATCGTCCCCAACCGGTATGTCGGCCGCACCTTCATCAAGCCCACTCAGCGCGAGCGAGCGGCGGCGGTGCGACTGAAGCTGAATGTCATCGACGAGATCGTGCGCGACAAGTCGATCGTGGTCGTGGACGACTCGATCGTGCGGGGCACGACCACGAAGGTGAAGATGGAGCAGCTCCGCGAGGCCGGCGCGAGGGAGATACACCTTCGCATCTCGTGCCCGCCCATCCGGCACCCGTGCTTCTTCGGCGTGGACTTCCCCTCGCGCGAGCAGCTCGTCGCGCACGAGCGGACCATCGAAGAGATCCGCGCGATGCTGGGCGTCGACACCCTCGCGTTCCTCTCGATCGAGGGCATGCTGAGGGTCGCGGAGTCTCCGAAGACCCCGGCGAGCGACTACTGCACCGCGTGCTGGTCGGGGAAGTACCCCATCGACATCGACCACCCGCACGTGCTGGACGCGATCGAGCCGGGACAGATGACGCTGCTCTGACCGGGCCCGGCGGAATCCTCTCTGGTAGTCTGATCGAAGGCCACGCCCCGAGAGCACGCCGTGTCGATCGACCCCTCGCCCATCCTGACGGAGCGCCCGCCCGCCCCCGGCGCGGGTTCACCGGCCGTTCCCGGCCTGGACGCTGCGCGCCGGCTGGCGTCGACGCACTACGAGAACTTCCATGTGCTGTCGCGGTTCGTGCCCGCGGGTCTGCGCGACGACTTCGCGGCGGTCTACGCGTTCTGCAGGGGGGCGGACGACATCGCCGACGATGCGCCGCCGACCGATGAGGGGCGCGCGCAGGCCCTCGCGGAGCTGGCGCGATGGCACGCCCTGGTGGAAGAGGCGCACGCGTCTGCGCGCGACGAGCGCGACGCGCCCCCCGATGACCCGATATTCGGGCCGCTCGCCGAGACGATGCGCCGGCGGGCCCTCGACGCCGCGCCGTTCCACGATCTGCTCGACGCGTTCGAGCAGGACCAGCGCGTGACGCGCTACGAGACATGGGAGCAGGTGCTCGACTATTGCGCGCGCAGCGCGAACCCGGTGGGCAGGATCGTGCTGGCGATGATCGATTCGGTCGCTCCGCTGCCCTCGGGCGGGCGAGGCGCCCTGAGCGAGCGTGACGCGATGCTGCGGATGTCCGACGCGGTCTGCACGGCGCTGCAGCTGGCGAACTTCTGGCAGGATGTGCGGCGAGACCTCGACGAGCGTGATCGGGTGTACCTGCCGAGCGTCGAGACGGGCCTCGACGCCCAGACGCTTCGGCGGTGGAAGGACACACCCGACGACGCGTCGGCGCGCGTGGCGTATATCCGAGCGATGCGCCCGCTGGTGCGCCGGACGAGGGAGATGTTTGCGCAGGGTGAGGCGCTGCCGCGGATGATCCCGGACGCGGACCTGTCGCGCGTGGTGCGCCTGTTCATCGCTGGCGGCGAGCGGACGCTGGACAAGATCGAGCGGATCGGCTGCGCAACGCTGTGGTCGAGGCCCTCCCTCACGAAGGCGGAGAAGGCGGGCATCCTGCTGCGAACGCGTCTCGCGCCTGGGACGACATCGAACGGCAACGGCGAGCCGGTGTTCGTGCGTGTGGCGCTCGAGAAGTGCGCTTCGGTGACGCGGCGCGAGGCGCGGAACTTCTATTACGGGCTGCGCCTGACCCCCGGGCGGCGCCGGTCAGCGCTGTACGCGGTCTACGCGTGGATGCGCGATGCCGACGACGACGCGGATGAGGACGATCGCGCCGTGCCGACGCGCGAGGTCGCGATGGCCCGCATCGAGCGCCGGCGTTCGCGCCTGCGCGCGCTCGTGGAGCGAGATTGCCTCGAGAGCGCGCACGCGTCGTGGGTGGGGCTGGCGTGGGCGATGCGCGAGTTTCCTGTTGACGCCGGCGATCTGTTCGGGCTGCTGGAAGGGCTCGAGGAGGACGCGAACCACGCTGGGTACGAGTCTCGCGACGGGCTGGAGCGGTACTGCGAGCGCGTCGCGAGCACCGTGGGGCGGGTGTGCGTCGCGATCTGGGGGACGGTCCCGGGGGCGGACGCGAAGGGCGTGCGCGAGAAGGCGACGAGCCGCGGCGTGGCGTTCCAACTGTCGAACATCCTGCGCGATATCCGGCGCGATTTCCTCGCGGGGCGCGTGTACGTGCCCCGCGAGGACCTGGCTCGCCACGGCCTTTCGGCGCAGGCGCTGGCCGAGTGGTCGAAGCCCGATGGGTGCGCTGCGCTCGTGCGCGATCTGGCCGCCTGGGCGCGCCGGGAGTTCGAGGCGTCGGAGGGGCTCGAGGCGATGATCGACCCGGCGTGCGCCCCGTCGATGCGCGCGATGACCGAGATTTACTCGGGCGTGCTCGGCATGCTCGAGCGTGAGCCGATGCTGGCGGCGTGCGAGCCGCGCGCGTCGCTGCCGGCGTGGCGGAAGGTCGCGATCATGCTGCACGCGCGGGGCGGGCGCGCATGACCACGCCCGATGTGGTGATCGTCGGGGGCGGGCTCGCGGGCCTGAGCGCGGCGGTCCGTCTGAGCGCCGAGGGAGTGCGCGTGCTCGTGCTCGAGACACGGCGGAAACTCGGGGGGCGCGCGACATCGTTCACCGACCCGCGCACCGGCGAGACGCTCGACAACTGCCAGCATGTGGCGATGGGGTGCTGCGCGAACTACCTGGATTTCTGCGAGCGCGTGGGCGTGTCTGACCTGCTGCGATGGACCGAGACGCTGCACTTCGTCGAAGAGGGCGGGCGCGAGAGCGTGGTCCGGCCCGGGAAGGGCGCGCTCGGGATGCCGGCGCCTGCCCACACGACCTGGTCGTTCCTGCGTGCTTCCTTTCTGACGACGGACGAGAAGGTCGCTGTCGCGCGGGGGATGATCGCGGCCCTGCGCGCGGACCGGCTGGCGGAGCGGTCGCGGACCTTCGGCGAATGGCTCGCGGCGCATTCGCAGCCGCGCGGCGCGGTCGAGAAGTTCTGGGCGCCGGTGGTGGTCAGCGCGTGTAACCTGACGCCGTCGCGGGTCGCGGCGAGCAGCGCGATCCATGTGTTTCAGGAGGGCTTTCTCGCGCGCGCCGACGCGTCGCGCATCGCGCTGGCGTCGGGGCCTCTCGTCGAGTTGTACGACCCGGCGGAGCGAGCGATCGTCGAACGCGGGGGCGAGGTCCGGCTCGGCGCGAGCGTCGTGGGCGTGGACGAGCGCGGCGTGACGCTCGCTGGCGGCGAACGCGTCGACGCGGGGCGCGTGATCCTCGCGGTTCCCGCCGAGCGGGCGGCGGGGATCGCGTCGGACGAACTCCGCGCGCGCGATCCGCGTTTCGCGATGCTCGCGCGCGTCGAGCACAGCCCGATCATCGGCGTGCATCTGGCGCTCGATCGCGAAGTCATGACGCAGCCCCACGCGGTGCTGGTGTCCCGAGAAACGCAGTGGCTGTTCAACAAGGGCGGGGCGCCCGATGGAGGCCAACGCCTGCACGCGGTGATCAGCGCCGCCGACGCGTGGGTTGATCTCAGCGAAGCGGAGATCGTCGAGCGGGTGCTGCGCGATCTTCGCGCGTGCTTCCCCACGGCGACGGACGCGCAGATCGTTTCGGCTCGCGCGGTGAAGGAGAAGCGGGCGACTTTCGCCGCGACGCCCGGGTTCGAAGCGGCCCGGCCGGCGCAGTCGTGCGAGGGATCCTCGCTGATTCTCGCGGGTGACTACACGGACACCGGCTGGCCGGCGACGATGGAGGGCGCGGTGCGCAGCGGGTATCTCGCCGCCGGAGCCGTGATGGGCAAGGGGCGCGGCTGGTCTCTGGCGCGATCGGCGGCGCCCTCGTGGCTGGCGCGCGCGCTGGGCGGCGGGGGGTTCAGGCGTTCGATGGGGCTCTGACGGCGCTCACGCGTCGAGGGGGACGTGCTCGACGACCTCGAGGCCGAACGCGTCGAGCCCGGGCATGGTGCGCGGGTGGTTGGTGAGCACGCGGAGTTTCGTGAGGCCCAGGTCGCGCAGGATCTGGCCGCCGATGCCGAACTCGCGGTTGTGCATGGGCATCGCGCCGGCGGGCGACGCGGGGTGCGACATGTCCGGCGCGTCGGGGTCGTACGCGCTGCGCCGGATGCGTTGGAGGCGCTGCGAGAGCGACTGCTTGGCGGCGATCGCGTCGGGCGCGCCCTCGGGGCGGAGGTAGACGATGGCGCCGCGCCCCTCGCGCTGGATGGCGCGCATGGACGCGCGGAGCGCGCTGCTGGTGGATGCCTCGCCCCCGCTCGTCAGCGCGAAGATGTCGCCCAGCAGGTCGCGCCGGTGCATGCGCACGAGCGTCGGGGCGTCCGATGAGTCGGGGTCGCCGATGTCGCCCGCGATCAGCGCGAGGTGGGGGAGGGCGTCGACGACGCTCTCGTAGGCGATGAGGGTGAAGCGCCCGAACTCGGTGTCGATCGGCGTGCCCTCGCGCGGGTCGATGCGCCGGATCAGACTCTCGCGCGCGAGGCGGTGCTCGATGATCTGCGCGACCGAGCACATCTTGAGGTTGTGCTGTGTGCAGAGTTTGATGAGGTCGGGGACGCGTGCCATCTCGCCGTCGTCGCGCATGATCTCGATGATGACCGACGAGGGGTGCAGCCCTGCGAGGCGGCTGAGGTCGACGGAGCCCTCGGTCTGGCCGGTGCGCACGAGCACGCCTCCCTCGCGTGCGCGAAGGGGGTTGATGTGCCCTGGTCGCACGAAATCGTCGGGGCCGAAGGCCGGGTCGATCATCATGCGGATGGTCTTGGCGCGCTCGGCGGCGGAGACGCCGGTGGTGAAGCCGTGTCTGGGGTGCCCGTCGATGGAGACGGTGAAGGGCGTGCCGCGGACCGAGGTGTTGACGGCGCTCTGCGCGTGGAGGTCGAGGCGGTCGCAGTCCTTGCCGGTGAGTGAGAGGCAGAGGTACCCGCGCGCGACGCGGAGCATGAAGTTGATCGCCTCGGGGGTGACGAACTGTCCCGGGAGGATCAGGTCTCCCTCGTTCTCGCGGTCCTCGTCGTCGGTGAGCACGACCATGCGCCCGGCGCGCAGCTCGTCGAGGATCTCGGGAATGGGAGAGAAGGGAGAGTCGGAGGGCATGGGGGGGAGTGTAGGGAGAGGGCACGAGGGACGAGGCACGCGGGGGCAATCGGCAATCGGCAATGGGCAATGGGCAATGGGCAATGGGGAAGAGGTTCTCGTTCTTCCTGCTCCCTCTTCCCTGCTCCCTGCTCCCTCCTCTTGCCCCGTGCCTCGTGCCTTCTCCTCGCCTTCAATGGGGCATGTCAGAGCCCACCGCCGCCCGGTTGCAGACACTCCTCGACCTCGCCTCGATTCCGACGGCGACAGGGAAAGAGGACCGCGTGATCGCGTTCATCGACCGCTGGATCGGCGAGCGTCCCTGGCTGGCGGCCGATCACGACGCGCACGGGAACATGTTGCTGTACCCGAAGGCCATCGACATCCGCGCCACGCCCAGCGTGCTGATGACCGGGCACCTCGATCACCCGGCCTTCGTCGTCGAGCGCGTCGAGGGCGGGGGGCTCGAGCGCGGGACGGTCGCGCTGTCCTTTCGCGGCGGGGTGAAGCAGGAATATTTCGACAAGCGCCCTCGCGTCGCGATCCATGCCGCGGGCGGCGTTGTGCGCGCGACGGTCGAGAAGGCGGAGCCGGCGAGCGAGACCACGGCGCATCGCGACTGCGTGGCGAGACTCGACGACGCCGGCGCAACCGTTGGCGTGGGCGATGTCTGCGTGTGGGATCTGCCTCCTGCGAGCATCGACGAGCGCGGGATGGTGCACGCGCCGGCGTGCGACGACCTGGCGGCGGTGGCGGCGGCGCTGTGCGCGATGGACGAATCGCCGCGAGACATCCCCTTCGGGCTGCTGCTGACGCGTGCTGAGGAGACGGGGTTCGTGGGCGCGATCGGCGCGTGCCGCGACGGGTTTATCCCCGCGAGCGCGAAACTGCTCGCGCTGGAGAACTCTCGGAGTTTCGCGCACGACTCGCCTATCGGGGGCGGGCCCATCGTGCGCGTGGGCGATCGCATGAGCACCTTCAGCCCCTCGCTGACGGCGGCGGTGGCGAAGGTCTGCGAACGCCTCGCCAAGGAGCACGCGCTGCGTGAGCGTTCCTTCCGCTGGCAGCGCAAGCTGATGCCCGGCGGCGCGTGCGAGGCGACCTGCTATTGCGCGTACGGCTACGACGCGACCTGCGTGTGCCTGCCCCTGGGGAACTACCACAACATGGGCAACCTCGACGAGGTCGAGCGAGGCGAGGTGGGCAAGGCGGAGATCCAGCCCGAGCGGATCAGCGTGAACGACTACCTGAACCTCGTGGACCTGCTCGTCGCGTGCGCGACGGGGCTGGAGGCGCAGGAGCCGATCCGGGAGCGGCTCGAGAAGATGTTCGAGCAGCGCCGGGGCGTGCTGGGCTGAGCGATCAGACGGGTCGCCAGACGAGGGTGTCGGCCTTGCTGACGCGCGCGTCGACGCCCGGGAGGCGTTCCTTGAGGAGCGAAGCGAGTCGTGGCAGGTAGCCGCGCTCGGTGTTGGTGTGCCCCGCGAGGATGACCGAGCACCCTCGGGAGAGGGTGGCGAGCAGTTCGTGGTGCTTCATCTCGCCCGTGATGAAGAGCTGGCATCCTTCGGCGATCGCGGCGTCGACCAGTTCGGCGCCGGAGCCGGGGCAGACGCCGACGCGTGAGACACGCTCGCCGGCGACGACGGGCGCTTCGGCCAGGCGCACGCTCGCGACTCCGAGGTAGTCGCGCACGCTGTGGGCGATTTCCTCGGAGGTGCGCGACTGGTCGAGGGTGATGCGCCGGCCCGCGCCGACGCGCCGGTCGGGGCGACCGGCGAGTTCGTACGCGTCGTACGCCGGTTCCTCGTAGGGGTGGAACGCGCGCAGGGTCTCGACGAGCAGGGGGATGGCGCGCCCGGCGCAGACCATCTCGAGCCGGACCTCGGCGACGCGCTCGAGCTGGCCTCGTGCGCCGACGCTTGGGTTGCTGTTCTCGCTGCCCTGAAAGGTGCCGGTTCCCTCGGACTCGAACGAGCACAGGTCGTACTCGCCGATGCGCCCTGCGCCGGCGCTGGCAAGGGCCATGCGCACGCGTTCGACGGCGTCGCGCGGGACGAAGGTGACGAACTTGTGGGTCTGGGCGCCGTCCTTGTTCATCGCCGGGACGAGGGCGCGCCGGTCGCCGGTGGACGCGACAGCGTCGGCGAGCCAGTCGGTCACGCCGCCGTCGACGGCGTCGAGGGCGGTGTGGGGCGAGTGGATGGCGATCCCCGCTTCGAGGCAACGCAGGAGGGTGCGCCCACGCGTGTTCTCGGGGGTGATGCGCTTGATCGGGTGGAAGAGGGGCGGGTGATAGGCGACGATCGCGCCCGCTTCGATCGAGAGTGCCTCGGCGAGGACCGAGGGCGTCAGGTCGATCGTGAGGAGGGTTGGGCCCTCGAGGTCGCGGTCGGGGTCGCCGACCAGCAGGCCCACGTTGTCCCATGGTTCCGCGAGCGCCGGGGGCGCGATCGCGTCGAGCGCCGAGGTGAGATCGCCGACCTTCATCCGAGTCTCCTTCACGGGACTTTAGCGTCGCGGGGCCCGGACGCGAAACACGGGCGACGGACTGCTGTAGACTGCCCCCGTATGGCGAAGCGTTCCAACGGCAAAGGGTCCGATCGCACCACCACGGAGGACGGCGTGCAGAACACCGGAGGGGATCGGGGGAAAGGCCCCGGGCGAGAGCGCACCAGGCGCGAGCTGCTGCGCAAATCCACGGCCGGGGGCTCCGGCGCCACGGGTGTGAAGACCTACGTGCTCGACACCAACGTGCTCCTGCACAACCCCAACGCGCTCTTCGTGTTCCAGGAGAACACGGTCGTCATCCCCTTCGCGGTGCTCGAGGAGCTCGACAACTTCAAGGGCGAGAACAACGATCTGGGGCGCAACGCGCGCCAGTGCATCCGGCACCTCGACAAGCTGCGCGAGAGCGGGCACCTGACCAAGGGCGTCGCGTGGGCCGAGGTCTATCCCTCCTCGGGCGAGACCGGCGTGGTGCGCATCGACACGGCGCCCCTCGAGCGACCGGCGCCCCTGCGGATCGAATCGCCCGACAACCGCATCATCAGCGTCGCGTACGCCCTCAAGGAGAGGGGCGAGCGCCCGGTGTTCGTGAGCAAGGACATCAACGCGCGCATCAAGGCCGACGCGCTGGGCATCGACGCCGAGGACTTCGAGAACCAGAAGGTCGACGCCGACCGGCTCTACACCGGGTATGTCGCCCTCAGCGCCCCGGCGGACATCATCGACGAGCTCTATCGCGAGCGGATGCTGCCCATCAAGAAGCTCGAGGGCGTCGCCACCATCGACGAGGACTCCGACGCGTTCGCGTTCGCAGACCCCGACGAGAAGGACGACGACCCCTCGTGGAAGGACCGGCTGGCGAGCAACCAGTTCGTGATCCTCAAGGCCACCGAGGACGAGACGCACACCGGGCTGGGCAGGCGCCTGGCGGACACCGAGCACATCGTGCCCGTGTCGGCGCCGCGCAAGCCGGTGTTCGGCATCATGGCGCGCAACGTGCAGCAGACGATGGCGCTCGATCTGCTTCTCGACGACGACATCAAACTCATCACGCTGCTGGGCACCGCCGGCACCGGCAAGACGCTGCTCGCGCTGGCCGCCGGCATGACCAAGGTCTTTCAGGAAGAGCGGTACGAGCGTCTGCTCGTGGCGCGCCCGATCATGCCCATGGGGCGCGATATCGGCTATCTGCCGGGCGACAAGGACGAGAAACTCTTCGCGTGGATGCAGCCGATCTTCGACAACCTCGAGTACCTGCTGAGCACGCGCGGCTCGCACATGCAGCTGCCCGAGAGTTTCTCGGCGGACATGCGCATCAAGAAACTGATCGCCGACGGGCGCCTTGTGCTCGAGCCCCTGACCTATATCCGAGGGCGTTCGATCCCGCACCAGTTCATGATTGTGGATGAGGCGCAGAACCTGACGCCGCACGAGGTGAAGACGATCATCTCGCGCGTGGGCGAGGGGACGCGCCTGATCCTGACGGGCGACATCATGCAGATCGACAACCCGTACCTGGACGCGAGCAGCAACGGCCTGAGTTACGCCGTCGAGCGGATGAAGGGCGTGGGCGTGGTCGGCCACATCACGCTGGCGAAGAGCGAGCGGAGCGACCTCGCGTCGCTGGCGACGGAGAAGTTGTGAGAGAGACCGGGGCCGTCATCGCAGGAGCGCGATGGCTGCTTCGTGCATCGCGCGCGAGAAGCGGGAAATCTCGTCGGTCTCGCGTTGCCACCTGATATCGTCGGGCAGGGGTGCCTCGCCTCGGAGGATGGCGTCTTTGGTGGTGTTGTCGAGCGCGCGCATCGCGTCGCGGAGGTCGTCCGGGGTGAAGACGGGGTTCTCGTCGGGCGGGAAGGCGGCCTCTCGCGCGAGGATGGCCCAGCGCAGGGCGGGCGGGGCGTCGAGGACGCGGCGTTTGGCGTCGGCGAGACGCTGGGGGTCTGCGCTCTGGCGTGCGCGTGACAGCAGGGCCTGCCACGGTTCGAGATAGGTCCAGGCGTCGGCATTCTCCGGAAAGAACGCGTGGAAGTCGGCGGTTGTGTTCGGCAACATTCGGAACCAGGTGTGGATCGCTTCGCTGGATCGGCGGTGCAGCGACATCCGGTGCGCGCTGAACTTGCCCGAGCCGACGCCGTCGTTCTGCCAGCCGCCGGGGCATGTGCCGTCGGGTACGGTTGGGCGGCGGTCATCGAGCAGCGCGGGATGCTTGAGGAGTATGTCCGGCCTCAGGCGCACATCGGCGAGATAGATCCCCACCCCGACGACCCACGGGTCGTCCGAGGCGAGCAGGGTTTCGATCTGTTCGTCGGGGATCGCGTTGAGCGCCTCGACGGCGGCGAGCTGCTCGGGGGTGAAGCAGTCGCGGTCGGCGTACATGGGGAGAACGGCGACCGCGCGGGCCGTCGCCTGCGCTGCGCGACTGGCGGCGATAACGTCGTCACGAAGGGGCGTTCGCTGGTCGGGGGCGCCGACGCCGGAGGAGTGAGCCAGGGTGATCCCGAGCGCAAGGAGGTGAGCGAGAGGCATGGCGTTACCTGAGTAGAAGTTTGGCGGCGTCGTAGAGTGATTCCGAATGCGATGTGCGTTCCAGTGGATCTCGATTCCAGAGGATGTCGGGCGGGAGGGGCGCTTCGTTGCGATCGGCCGCGTCGCGTGTCGCGGCGTCGAGGGAGCGCATGGCGTCGCGGAGTTCGCGCGGGGAGAACAGGGGTTTCTCTCGTTGTGCGTAGAGCTGCTCCCGCGCCAGGATGGCCCATTGGATGGAGTCGGGCGCCGAGCGGACCCGCCTTTTCGCCTCGGCGAGGAGCGCGGGATCCCCGCTCTGCCGGACGCGGGAAAGCATGGTCTGCCAAGGCCTGAGGTGGGCCCACGCGTCGGCGTCTGTGGGGAAGTATCGCGCGAAGTCTTCCGAGGTGTTCGGGTAGACGCCGAACCATGTCACGAAACTCTCGGCGCAGCGCGAGTGGATCGACATGCGCGCCGCGTTGGATACGCCCTGGCCCTTCTGCTGGATTGCCGGGTCGTTCGAGCAGCGACCCTCTGGCGGGCCATGTCGTCGATCGTCGAGAAGGCGCGGGTGCCGGAGCAGGATGTCCGGCCTCCCCCGGGTGTCGGCGAGGTAGAGCCCGACGCCGATCACCCACGGGTCATCGGACGACAGAAGGTCGTCGATGGAGTCGTCGGGGATCGCGTCGAGCTTGAGGATCGGATCGATCTGATCGGTCGAGAAACACTCGTCGATGCCGCGTGAGGGCGGGAGGACGATCACGGCGCGGGCGAGACTCTTCTCTTGCCACTGAAGCGGATTGTCGGGAGAGGCGTGTGTCGCGGCGCCGACGCCATGGAGAGCCACCCCCAGGAGACCGATCCACTTTACCCGGCTGCGGTATGCGGTGGCTTCTCTCATGTGATTCTGACCTTGATGCGGACCCGTTGTTTACCTCAGACACGCCCTGGCCGCGTCGTGGAGCCACGCGGAGAATTCGGCGCGTTGGTCCTGATCGCGGTTCCAGAGGGCGTCGGGGGGCAGGGGGGCCTCGCCTCGGAGGATGGCGTCTTTGGTGGTGTTGTCGAGCGCGCGCATCGCGTCGCGGAGGTCGTCCGGGGTGAAGACGGGGTTCTCGTCGGCTGGGAAGGCGGCCTCTCGCGCGAGGATGGCCCAGCGCAGGGCGGGCGGGGCGTCGAGGACGCGGCGTTTGGCGTCGGCGATGCGCTCGGGGTCTGCGTTCTGGCGTGCGCGGCGGAGGAGTTCTCGCCAGGGGTTGAGGTATGACCACGCGTCGGCGTCCGGGGAGAGACAATCGTTGAACTCTGCGACGGACCTGAAGTAGCCGCCGAACCAGGCCTCGGCGGCGAGCGAGAAGCGGCGATTCACGGTCATGCGGTGCGTGCTGAACGCGTCGTCGGGGGGTTGGATGAAGCGCCAGCCCTCGGCGCACATCCCGTTCGGGACGGTGCGGCGGGTGTCTTTCAGAAGCTCTGAATGCTTCAGGAGTATGTCGGGCCTGAGGCGCACATCGGCGAGATGAATCCCGATCCCGACGACCCACGAGTCGTCCGAGGTGAGGAGGGTTTCGATCTGCTCGTCGGGGATGGCGTCGAGCGCCTCGACGGCGGCGAGTTGCTCGGGGGTGAAGCAGTCGCGGTCTTCGTACACGGGGAGAACGGTGACCGCGTTGGCGAGCCGGGCGGGTTCGGCGCGGGACTGAGTCCCGGCGGAGGGCGCCGCGCAGGGCGTCGGGGACAGCGCGATCGAGAGACCGGCGGCGAGATGGAGCACGATCAGTCGTTTCATCGCGTCAGTCGATTCGCGGCGCTGGGTTCATGGGTTCTTCGTCAGCTCGGGTTTCTCACCCGCCGCGGCGATGTGTCTGCTGGAAACCACGCACAACAAAGCGTGAATCATGAGCGGCATCCATCAATCCGGGTTCAGGTTGCGCCGGAAGCGCTCGAACTCGGGCGGGATCGTCGGTTCGGGGAGTGGTTTGCCTTCAAGGATGGCCTTTGCCTGCTTGTGGTAGAAGGTCTCGTGCGCACCGGCGCGTTCGGTGACATCGCTGAGCACGGGCGCCGTCTCGTTCAGGATGGCCTGCCGGGTGGCCGCGTCCACGGAGAGCACGAGTTCGCGGACTTCCTGCTCGGTGTAGAAGCGCTGGCCCTGCGCCGAGCCGCGCGACGCGACGGCGACGAGCCAGCGGGCGTCATCGGGGAGGGACGCGATGCGCGCCTTGATGGCGGCTGCGTTCTCCGGCGTTTCGCTGGCGCCGCGGCGCATCGCCAGACGCCACGCGTGAAGGCGCGACCACGGATCGAACCCGGTGGTGACGAAGCGGGCCTCGAAATCGTTGTGATCCTTGATGCCTTCACCGGTCCACGCGAGCCAGGTTTCGAGGAAGCGTTCGCGGACGGTCATCGGCTGGGAGTGGAACTGCGACGGGTTTGGGCCGCAGATCGCGGCGGGGACGGTGGGGCGGTCGTCGTCGATCAGGTGGGTCGCCCCGAGGAGGAGTTCGGGGAGTTGTCGCTGATCGGCGAGGAAGATCCCGACGCCGCGGAGGATCGGGTCTTCGTGTGCGAGGAGATCGGGGATCGCGCTGTTCGGGAGCGTGGCGAGACGGTCGAAGGCGGGGCGGTCGGGGCTCGGTATGCAGTCGGGTTGGAGTGAGACGATCACGATCCCGCGCGTTGCATTCGGCGAGTCGGGCAATGGAGCGGCGGCGCACCCGATGTCGGCGATGACCATCATCAGGATTGAGACGAACTCTCGGGTCATCGCTGTTTCGTTCGTTCGATGTTCTCGCGCATGATTCGTTCGGCGTGGTCGTGGTCGTAGTGCTTCCAGCCGGGCTGGGCGGGCAGGCGCTCGGGTTTGTCGCCCGCGGCGGCTTTGGCGGCGTCGGCTTCGAGGCGTTCGCGGTGCTCGTCGAGCCAGGTCTTCGTGGTGTGGATGACATGATCGCGCTACGCGTCGGAGCGGACGGAGAGTCGCAAGTCGGCCGAGGGAACGACGGTGAAGCGGAGGTAGTCGGCGAGGCGGCGACCAGCGGTCATTGCGATGGCAGGGTTGCCAGCCCTTTGCGCGCGATCAAACTGATCGATAAGCAGCACGGCAAAGCGCGGGTCGTAATACGGGGGGGAGCCCGTGCCCGGATTGATGATGCTCCCGGCGATGGTTATCGCGCAGTCATCGCCCCTGAGCGCCCATGCTGCCGC
Source organism: Phycisphaeraceae bacterium (assembly GCA_019636675.1). NCBI lineage: Bacteria > Pseudomonadati > Planctomycetota > Phycisphaerae > Phycisphaerales > Phycisphaeraceae > Phycisphaeraceae bacterium. Next base: position 930,295 of record JAHBXC010000001.1, on the reverse strand, counting down.
GAGTGCGGATTCGAGGTGCTTTCCCATGGTGTGGATTTTGAGAACCTGCGCCGCAGTTGCTCGCACGCGACAGGAGTTTGAATGATCGAGAAGCGCCTCGAGGACATGCGCCTCGATATGTTCCGACCAATTCCAGGTGCATGCGTCGAGGAGCATGGAAAGTTTCATCTCAGAGTCCGCGAGCGGGAACAGATCGCCGAGAATCTCCACGCGTCTTTCGATTGGCTGTGCGTTCCTGACGAGGGACTCCCAGATCCTGAATCGGGCGTACACGATCTGCGCGCCGACGGGGAGGATCTGCGCTTCGACATCGCGGTTCGGGCCCCCGGGGAACATGCTGATGGCGGAGGGGTTGAAGTGGAAGCCGTCGGGCGTGGGGACGGGTTCGTCGTGCGCGGCGAAGACGACGGGTATCAGGTGAACGGGCTTCGAGGCGAGGAGCAGGTCTTCGGCCGCGTGTCGCGCTTCGATGGTCGCTGCGGCGTCGTTCATGACGCGGAAGGTGTCTTCGTGCGAGGGGGCGGTGCGTTGGGAAGACGGAGGTAGCGAGAGATGATCGATGCCGGGCTGAACGCAGACAGGCGTAAGAAGGCAGAGCAGGGTGAGAAGGTTGTGCATCATCGCGGTTATGGCTCGGGCTGGGGAATCGAGCGTTCCCGAAGCAAACGCTGGTGCTCATGAGCGCGTAGGACGCTTTCCTCGCGGCTGTGGATCCACCGAGGGTCTGTGTGGCGGCGAGCGATTCTGTCGCCATGGGCGGCTCGCTCCGCATCGGCTTCGAGCCCCGGCGCATGCTGAGTGAGCCAATCGGAAGCGATCGAGATGATGGTCCATTGCCACTCCTCGCCCCCCGGGTCGAGGGGCGAGTCGAGGGGCGGGGTCAATGTCACACGGAGATAATCTCCGAGTACGACGGCGCGGAATGACGCCGCACTGGGGTCTTCTTCGCGGAGGGCCGCCTCGAAGTTGTCCGCGAGCAGCACGGCGACACGGGGATCAAAGCGGTTGTTGACGCCCGGCGAAGTGGTGGCGAGCGGGGAAACGATGCGCGCCGCGCAGGGGTCATCCCGGAGCGCCCACGCCTCGTCGAGGATGCCGTCGTACCACGCGGAGTACGCAAAGAGGCCGAGCGACCTGGCGCTGAACTCTCGGATGTCGCACGGCAAGGCGCGATCGAGAAGCCATGCGCCGACGGCCTGTTCGATCTCGGGCGACCAGCTCGAGCGCGCTGCCTGCAGCAGCAATCGTCTCTGGAAATCCGATGACGCTTCGGGGAAAAGGTCTGCGATGATGCGTGCACGGTCTGCGGCTGGCTCTGCGTGCCTGGTGAGATGATCCCAGAGTCGCAGGCGCGCATACACGACCTGCGGCGCTGACGGGAAGTGCTGCAACTCCCACTCGCGGTTCGGGAGCCCCGGATGGAGCGCGATCAGGGTTTCCGCAGGGAGGCCTTCGACGGGATCGTCGAGGGAGAAAAAGAGCGTCCTAATGAAGGCTGGCGGCGCGGTTTTGAGAGCATCTTCGGCATCGTGACGAGTCCGGGTGTCCGCGGCGGTATCTTGCATTACATGAAACTGCGACGGCCATCTCGCAGTGCCGGCAAGGGGTTCGGCCGAAGCCGGCGAATGGAGCGAGAGGCAGATCAAAATATGACGGTGAATGGGGTCTTTCATGTGCTCGCCCTAATGAGAAGTGAAGACGGTAGCATCGATCCCGTGGGCCGGAGAGTTCTCGGCGCCAAGTATGACTTGAAGCGTAAAAATATCTGTCATATTGCCGTTGCCATTCAGATCGACTCCAAGGTCTTCTTCGTGAACAGGGTGATTGTGTACAAGTTTCCAAAACCCTGCCAAATTGTCCTTGAAGTCGGCAAAGTCTTGGTAGGTAACGCCGTACGACGGATCGTATACCTTGTTGTTGACAAGTGTGACGTGATGATTCGCAAAGCTTGATTTCGGTTCCGGCCATCCTTGTCCAGGAATGCCCGGCTGGCTTTCGATCTGGGTCCAGATTGTTGGGTATCCAGCCGTGCTCCATCCAGCACTGTGAATGATCAGGAATGGGAAGGATGGATCGCCAGATACGCCTGGTCCTGAGAAGAGCCAATTCGGAACGAAGAAGCCGCGGTTGTAATTGTTGTGCTCTGCCCAAATAATTGAATAGTCGTTCTGGCTTGAAATTCCCTGTGCAAGAAGCGTCTCGATAAACAGCAAATTCCAAGCGCCGCACTGTCCATCTTGAGATCCGACCAGTTGACGTGCTGTCACGGTCGATGTCGTCCAGACTCTGTAGTAGGTCATGGGTTCGTCGTGTCCAAGGGCTCGGATCTGTCGGGTGGCGAAGCGCTGCCAAATGTTGTTGTAGACATTGGGCAGGTCTGCTCCGCTCTGTCCTTCTGCGGCCGTGCAGCCAATGTGAACCGTGGTGTGCAATAGCGGTGTCTGAAAGATAGGTGCGCTTGGTATCGGGTTGTTCAGCGTGGCATACACCTCATGCGTCGTCGTCCCTAGGTCATACCACAGGTATGTCCCGTCGAAGGAGATCTCCCACGAGATGCTGTAGTTCGGCAGGTAGGCGATGTGGTCGGGCAGGGGTTCTGAGCCGATGCCGGTGAGTCCCTGTCTGCCGAGCAGGTACACCGAACCGTCGGAGCCCGTGCCCTTGATCGTGTAGTCGCCGGGCTGGGGCATGCCGCCGAAGGCGTCCTTCGAGAAGTGCGGCTCGAAGGCGGCGATGGTCATGGGCGTGTTGCGGGTGTAGGCGATGGGGAAGCGTCGGTCGACGCCGGTAGCGCTCGGGGGCGATTGGGGCGGGGCGGTGATCTGGCCGTCGCGGTCGAAGTCGAGCCAGTGCGGGGCGTCGTAGGCGTGGCCGGTGGCGTCGTGGTGGATGGTGTGGTTGTCGCCGCCGAAGGTGACGGACCTGGGCATGGCGCGGTGGATGGTGAGGTCGATGGGTCCGATCTCGCGGCAGATCGTGCCGTCGGGCTTGCGTGTGAGGGCGCGGACCTGGTAATGGCTCTGGAGGCAATCGGGCTTGAAGGTGATGACATGACCGAAGCCATCGGGGGCGTTGTCGTCGTGGCCGTCGCTCGCCAGGCACGAGAGTGAGGCAATGACGATTGCGGGCGCGAGGCGGAGCGTCGTACTGCACGGTCCCATGTGAGTCTCCCGGTCGCCAAGGGGGGCGTGCACCAAGGATGATCGTTCAGTCTCGTTTCTGCAAGCCATTTTGTCGCAGAACGCGACAAATCCTGGTGCTCCCCCCGGCTGGCAGGGTGGCGTGTCACAAATGTGCGCACTTCTGCGTAGTTCTGTCTCAAATCTGAGCCATCGCGATCGGGTGTTGTTTGCGTTGTTTGGTTGGTATGCTGGGTGCGATGAAATCTGCAGGCGCGAGTATGAAGAAGCGACGGACGGTCGGTCTCGGTGTGGCCGGGCTCTTCGCGGCCGGCGTGGCGCTGGTTGCGCTGGGGGTGTACTCGCAGTTCGGCGCGCGGCTCGCGTCGGTGTCATATCCGGCGTTTCCGGCGCACATCACCGGGGCGGGGTCGCAGTGGGGGTCGCGCTCGCTGTTCTTCCCGGGAACGATGTCGATGTCGACGATGCGGCCGTTCCGGTACAGGACCTGGCCCCCGGGGTACGCGACGGGGAAGATCGAGTGGCAGCCGCCGGATGTCGTGATGCACTCGGTGAAGCCGGACGGGTCGATCGTGCCGAGCCCGTTCGTGGTGTCGCTGGTGTCGCCCTCGCGTCCGGCGCGGATCCAGATTGCGGCAACTGTGGCGCCCGGGCGCGTGACGCTCGTGATGATTCATCCGGCGTGGCTGTGGGGCCCTGGGGTGGCGGCGCTGATGGGGTGCGCGGGGCTGGTGATCGCGCGGCGGCGCTCGCGCGTCGGGCCGAACTCGTGCGCGTCGTGCGGGTATGACCTGCGAGGTCTGCGCGAGGGCGCGGCGTGTCCTGAATGTGGAGCGGCGCGATGACGAGGAAGCGGCGGGGGCGAGCGAGGGTGGTTGCGAGCGTGGCGTTGGCGGTCGTCGGGGCGGCGGCGCTCGCGCTGGGGTTGATTGCGCAGTGGAGTTCTGCGCCGACGCCGGTGTGGGCGCGGTTGGTGGACGGGTCGATGTCGTTTCTGGCTCGGCCGGATCGCGCTGGGCCGCTGGCCTACATGAACCTGCAGATCGATCCGAGGCCGCCGGACGATCAGCCGAGGTTTGTGTATGTGCCGGGCGCCGGGGTGGTGACCTGGACGCCGGGCGGGCCGACGCGCGTGGGGATGGGCAGCGGTGCGGTGTACGCGCTGCGCGAGCACGGGCTCGACAAGGTGCTGCTGTTGCGCGCGCCGGCGTGGGTGGTGTGGGGGTCGGGCGGCGCGCTGTTTGTGGTGGGCGGGGCGGGTCTGCTCGCGCGAGGGAGGCGCGTGCGGCGCGGGGCGTGCGTCTCGTGCGGGTACGACCTTTCCGGGCTGCGCGACGGCGCGTCGTGCCCGGAGTGCGGCGGGGAAAGAACAACGCCCGCGTGATGACGCGGGCGCTGGTGGGATTCGTGTTTGTGTCGGTGGGTCAGTTGCCGCCGTCGGAGCCGGGCACGGTGTCGGGCTGGGGTGCGACGGTGGAGGCCTGCGGCGCGCCGGAGGGCATCTCGGGGACGGGGCGCAGCGAGACATCGAGTCGGCGTGCGTGGCGCGGGGGGACCTTCATCTTGTTGTGAAGGGTGCCGTGGCGCCGGGTGTCGGGCATGAGGTCCCAGAGGGCGTCGTCGGGGAGCCACTGGGTGTTGTCGCCGCGCGAGTCGAAGTTGAAGTCGATGACGAGTTGCTGGCCGACGGGGATGTCGACGGACCACATGGACTCGCCGGTGCGTGTGTCGATGAGGGTGACGGTCTTGGGCTGCCAGGAGGTGCTGACATAGGTGAAGCGGTCGATGGAGCGCAGGGGGCCGCCCTCGTGATAGCAGCCGGCGGAGAGCGCGAGCGACGCGAGGATGGTCGCTGCGGCGAGGGGTCGGGCGAAACGGGAGAGGGGGGCCGGCATTGGGGGGTGCTCCGAGGGGAGAAATCGGTCGTTGGTCGATCCTGCCGGGAATGAGGGGCAGGATCCAGTGCGATCGGCTCGATGGGGCCGGGATCGTAAGATACGGACTTGGCGGGCGTCGTCCAGTCGCCCGGTGATGGTAAGCAGCCCCACGGGTCGGATCGGCCCGACGGGGGACGGACTCAAGACGGCGTGTGCCGCCTTGAAACAGAACGGGTTTGACGGGCCCCGGGTTCGCACCCGGCGAGGGGGGCCCGGAAGGAGCATGATCGGTGTCGATGATGCGCATCGGGCATGGGTACGACCTGCACCGGCTGGAGCCGATCGCCCCTGCCGGGGCTGGGCGGGCGTTTGTGCTGGGCGGGGTGCCTCTGGAGCACGACGACCGGGGTTGGGGGCCCGTGGGGCACTCGGACGGGGACGCGCTGCTGCACGCCGTCACCGACGCGATCCTGGGGGCGCTGGCGCTGCCCGACATCGGGCAGCTGTTCCCCGACACCGACGCGAAGTGGGAGGGGGCGGCGTCTCGGGTGTTCCTGGAGCGCGCGGTGACCGACGCGCGCGAGCGCGGGTGGCGCGTCGCGAATGTGGACTGCACGGTGATTCTGGAGCGCCCGAAACTCTCTCCAGTGAAGAACGAGATCCGCGCGAACCTGGCGCGACTGCTGGGCGTGAAGGTGGGCGCGGTCAATGTGAAGGGCAAGACCCACGAGAAGGTCGACGCGGTTGGCGAGGGGCGCGCCGTTGAGGTGCATGTCGTGGTCCTGCTCGAGCACGACGGCAAGGAGCGCCTGTGATGCGCGGCGATCTGTGGCAGAAAGCGTCGGCGTTCGCGGCGAGGGCGCACGAGGGGAGTCATCGCAAGGACGGCGCGACGCCGTACTTCTCGCATGTCGCGCGGGTGACGATCACGCTCGCGGCGCTGATGGGCGTGGACGACGAGGAGTGCCTGGCGGCGGCGCTGCTGCACGACACGATCGAGGACACGACGACGGACTTCGACGACCTGGCGGAGCATTTCGGCGAGTCGATCGCGCGGGATGTCGCGGCGTTGTCGAAGGACTCGCGACTGCCCGAGCCGGAGCGCGAGGTCGCGTACGACGCGCAACTGGAAAGGGCGTCGTGGCGTGCGCACGCGATCAAACTGGCGGACGTGTACGACAACCTGAGCGACACGCTCGCGGCGGGGGAGGGCGGGAAGAAGGTGCGCAAGCGCGTGGAGATCGCGCGGCGCGCGCTGGCGATCGCGAGGGCGTCCGAGGGGCGTGCGGAGGTGGCCCGGGGGATCGCGCTGGTCGAGGGGCTGATCCGCGAGGCGGGGAGCCCCGACCGGGCGTGAATGCCCGAGAAATCATGGGTTATGCGCCGCGAGCGGCGCGTTGCATCCCCTCGATGAAGTGGGACGGATCTTTCGGCCGATAAGCGGGGTGTGGAGATGATCGGATCCCACATCGTGCAGTCGGTCGCTGGTGCGCCGCAGGCGGCGCGGACGCAGCTGCGCGATCGTGCGCGCAAGGTCGAGGGGGAGGACAAGCCCGGCGCGCGCGACGAGGATCAGGTGGATGTGCCCGTCGCGCCGGTCACGGAGGCCGACCCGGTGCGCAAGGCGGGGGCCAACGGCGAAGAGGAATCCCGGGAGGACAGAGAGGCCGCCGGTTTCTACACCCCGCACGCGCGCGAGGCCGCGAAGCGTCGCAAGGGCGAGAACATCGACCTGAAGGCGTGAGGTCAGTGCACGCCGGCCATGCGCAGGACGGTGCCGGGTGATTCGGGCGAGCCGGTGCGCGCGCTGAGGAGCGCGGCCTCGGCCATCGCGAGCACGGTCGCGGTGCTGCGCGGCGGCGTGGCGGGGGCGTGCATATCGAACATGGCGTGGATCTGCTCGCCGATCGCGTGGGCGGCGAGGTCGTTGCCGGCGTTGTTGGTCGCCTTTTTCCCGCGCCGTTCGTGCGCCGACGAGGCGTCGACGGTCTTGCCGGAGGGGTCGATGAGTTCGTAGGAGGAATCGTCGAAGCGCAGCGCGCCGCCGTGGCCCACGAGCGTGACGCCGCGGAACCAGCGTCCCGCGTTGTCGGAGAGCGACACGGACGCGGCGCAGGCGTGGGCGAAGCGGAGGTTGGCGGTGAGGTCGCCGCGGAGTTGGCGCAGCGAATCGCCCGGCGCGAGGTGGACGCGCCCCGGGACGGCGGGGCCGCAGACGGAGGCGTCGATGGTCTCTGGCTCTCCGAGGAGGGCGAGGACGATGTCCATCGCGTCGAAGAGTCGGGCGAAGAGCGTGCCCTGGCCGCGCCCGTTGCGCAGGGAGATCGAGAGCGTGCGCACCGGCGCGACGGTCTCGAGGAGTTCGATGACATGCCCCATCACGCGCGCGCGGCGCATGGAGGGGACGATGCGCACGGCTTCGGGCGTGCCGGTGTCGCGCTCGAAGCGCGCGCTGTCGAGCGCCGAGGCGGGCGTTGGCTCGAGCGACGCGACGCGCAGGCCTCGCTCGCGCGCCTCGGAGAGGGCGGCGGCGTCGTCGAGCGCGTCGGCGCTTGACTGCCCTGCGGAGGTCAGGAAAAGGACGAGGTCCGCGTCGAGCGCCGTGAGCGCGCGCCGAGGGTCGTCGAGGGGCTGCGATCCCTCGAAAGACTCGGCGAGGGGCGGGCCCGTGCGCGAGGCGGACTCGGGCCCTCCGACGAACGCGGGGATCATGCCTGTCGCGTCGAGGATGGCCCGGGCGAGTTCGACCTGCGACGGCTCGAGCCACATCGCGGCGCGTTTGCCCGCCGCGGCCCCGGCGGGGGCCGGGGGCGTGGGCGTCTCGCTGGATGGCGTCGTGGCTTTGCGCGGCATGCGAACGGGGATGGTACCGGACGCGTAGGATCATGGATAGCGTGGCCGAGCGGTCGCCGGCGCACGATCGGGGTTCCCCGGTCGGCGCGTCGGAGGAAAGTCCGAACACGGCAGGACACGGTGGTGGGTAACGCCCACCCGCCCGTTGGAATCCGGGCGAGGGAAAGTGCCGCAGAAAGCAAACCGCCGATGGCCCGTCTCCGGCCCCCGGAGCGGGATCAGGCAAGGGTGAAAGGGTGCGGTAAGAGCGCACCGCCCGTCTGGCGACAGACGGGGCATGGCAAACCCCACCGCGTGCAAGACCACGCAGCCCTCGTGTCTGCCCCGGCAGGCAACGATCGGTCCGATCGGAAGGGGGCGGGTAGGTCGCTCGCGCGAGAGCGCGGACCGCGTCGGCAACGGCGCGGCGAGAGAAACGGCCGCAGGCGTGCGCGCGTCCGCGAGGATACGGCGCACGCGACAGCATTCGGCTTACAGGCCTCGCTGATTCCTTGATCACCGGCCCCGTCCCACCAAGGGCGGGGCCGGTGGCCGTTTTGGGGGGGAAGTCACGGGGCACGGGGCACAAGGCATAAGGGCCAGAGGGAGCGGATCAGAGCCGCGGCCGGGCGGACACTGTTCGAAACGCGCGCGGTTCGTTGATGCTCTTCAGCGTTTGCGGCGAAGCGCGGTGAACGCCGCGACGCCCAGCGCAAGCTGCCGGAACATCTGGAAAGTTGATCGCCGCAGCGAAACGAACCGTCACATAACGCCAATGGCACTGCTGTTCTTTCAAAGAAAAGTATTCGATGTTGTCCACGAACAGAGGATCGCTCTGGCGTGAACGCGTCCGCGCCGGTTGCTTCGAGAGGACATAACGACCCTGCAGCGGCGCTCCCCGGCCTCAACTGAGTCTGTCCACCCCGGCTTCTGCCCCCCTGGACGCGTCCAGCAGACCCCAGGGCGTCTGCACATCCCCTCGTAACTGCCCACACATCCCAAGGACGGAACTGATCAGAAGGCCACCCTTGCGCGCCCGGCGTTCGTCTCTGCCGCCCAGCCCCAGTCGCCCGGCGTCAGCGGCGTGTCGTCACGTCGGGTACAGCTGTGCACCTCGCCCCTCGCCGGGACCGTTTCGGTTGGGGATCCCAGCACACGCCGCCTTCACCCACTCATCCCACGAGGGGGGATCCACACACCTGCGCTCGCGCGGCCCGATCACCGTGTCGTTGTACATGCCGGTGGTGAAAGGTCTCGTGCGTCGCGTGAGCCAGGTCGGAGAGCCGTGGTGCATCCAGTTGGCATGCGCGAAGTAGCGCGGAAGCTTGCGAAGGCGGGGCGGCTGTCCCAGCCCGAGGGGGATCCCATACGCGGAGTGAGCCCCAGCGTCGTTTCCCAGCCATTGAAGCGAACGCCCTGCAAAGTGCTACCCTGCCACCGCTTCGTCCTTAGGGCACGAAATGGCGGTAGACATCGACGAACTGCGCGTACGCGCAACGGTCGTCTCGGTGGTGGCGATACGCTGGTATTCGTAGTCCACCGCGCCGATGGAGGCAATTGATCTGAACTGTATCCCGGAAGCTGTACGAGCGGCCGTCGGCGTCGCTGATGGTGCTGAAGGTGTAGCCGTGTTCTGCGTGAACCGCAGGTGCTGGTTGTTGGTCGCGCCTTGAGAACGCGACTGATCGCGCACGCGAGCATGCTCATCACTGAAACACACGAACGGATCTTCACGCGCTGCTCCTCGAACGGAGTGACGAGCCAGCCGTACCCCGACGGGTGGCCTGTGCAGATCCAATGTACCGAATCGCGGGCTGATCGGAAGGTCTGAATCTGAAAATCGGAGAAATCCGCGCCTTTCTCCCGCGTTATTTGCTCTTTTTCATCGCTTAGCCCAGCGGAGTAACTGAGCTGGTCACGCATCGTCCCTGCGAGGCGTGGGAGCATCATCATCGAAAGCGGTAGTTTACCCCGCGTCGCGAAAGCTCAAGGACCTCCTCGGGAGAGGTGGGAGAGAGAAAGCTTCCCCTCCCGCAGGGAAGGTGTGTCCGCAGCGGACGGATGATTTAGATGAGTCTGCTGCTCCCGAGTCGTGGCGGTGTACACCGTCCCTGTGTGACAACGACCACCGGAAAGGAGCAACGGACATGGAGAAGACCTCAGTGTATGGGACTGACTGTCACCATCGTTCATCCGTGTGCGTGTGAATGACGCCGCCGGTCATGCCCTGTACACCGGCCCTGCGGCAACCACTGGCGTGAGGTGGTCGAGGCCGTTCCTCGGGGACGCGGGGCGGTGGTCGGCGTGGCCATCGAGGCCTGCCGTAAGCGCAGCCGACCTGGCCGACGAGCTCTCCCGCCCGAGCACGCCGGCTGGAGCGCGTGGCCCTCCTATGCACTCCGGGCTATGTCGCACGCATGACTTTATATTCCGACAAGAGTGACATGGCCGACGCACGCGTGCTCGTCGAGCTCACCTCGCGTAAGTTGGCTCCGCGTCTGGCTCGTGCCTGCCCCCGATCCGCTATGAGCTGCGTCGGCTCGTGGGCTGCACCAGACCCTGATCGATCAGCCGACGCGCCGCGAGGTCTGCCCGGCGCGTTGCTCCGCGACCGCGCCGGCGACCCGCGGCGTAAGTGGACGCGTCCCTTGGTCCCGGCCTGGCTGGCGTCGACACGCTGGGACCTGGACGACGCGTCGCGTCTGGTGTGCTCGACGAGTGTCTTGCCCAGATCGTCTTCTCCTTCACTGGGCAAGGCTGACGCGTGTCGAGCACGCGTTGAGGGGCTGCACCCAATAACGACCCGAAGTGAGTCGTGCGTCGCCTGCGTGAGATGCCCGGCGTGGGCCCGGTCACCGCGTGTGGTGCGCCCATGTCGGACGCCGACCGAATTCCGCAAAGCGGCAAGCAGCCGCGCGGTTCAGCCCAGCCCTGCAACGCCCAGTGCGACTGCGTGTGGCTTCTGACTTTCAGCTGATCCGCCGAGACCCGACGCTGCGCGCTCACACGCGATCGAGACGCACGCGAGCACGCAGGCGGTTGACACACACGAACGGATCTTCACGGGGCTGCTCCTCGGAACGGAGTGACTCGGATGCCGCGACGCCCTCCGGGGCGTGCGGCCTGTGCCGCCGCAATGTACAGGAAACGCCGGCGGATTGGAAGGTCTGAGAACCGGAAAATCGGAGAAATCCGGGCGCCTTCTCCTGTACGGCGCGTTATTGTCTTTTTCTCCATCGCTGCGCTCAGTGGGAGGCGCACCGGCGGAAGTTGGGTCACGCATCGTCCCTTCGAGGCGTTGGAGCACGGGAGGGCGGGTAGCCCTCACCCGCGTCGCTGCGCTCCGCGACCTCTCCCCGGGGAGAGGTGGGAGAGAGAGGAAGATTTCCCCCCTTCTCCCGCAGGGAGAAGGTGTCCGCGCAGCGGACGGATGAGGGCTACACCTTCTCCGGGCTTCGCTCCTCTCTCTCTCTCTCTCTCTCTCTCTCTCTCTCTCTTCGGTGCCACCACACGAAGTGTGGTGTCTACCCCTTCTTGGGGCTTCACCTTTTTCTTCTCCCAGTCTTCCTCAGATCGAGAAGGGGGAGGAGGGGTAGGCACCACACTTTGTGTGGTGGCGCCGGAGTGGGAGAGAGAAGAGAAGAGAAGAGAAGAGAAAGGCAGAGGGTGGGGAGGGAAGCCCGGAGTTTGGGTAGCCCTCACCCCGGCCCTCTCCCATCTCGCTGCGCTCGATAGGAGAGGGAGCAAGCAGGAGAGGGAGCAGATTTCACTCCCCCGTGCGCCTTGTGCCTTGTGCCTGCTGCCTTCCCCCCCTGAACCCCGCGGCGACGATGAACATCTCCTTCGAGACATCGCGCGAGGAGTTGGGCTTGAAGCCCTTGCAGTTCTCGAAGCGTCGGGTCGTCTCGCGCAGGAGGTCGGGGTATTGCTCGCCCTCGAAGACCTTCATGGTGAGGTTGCCGCCCTCGCGCAGGACATCGTTGGCGAGTTCGAGGGCGCGTTCGCAGAGTCGGACGGAGCGGAAGTGGTCGCCGTGGCCCGAGGTGTTGGGGGCCATGTCGGAGATGATGGCGTCGAACTTCTCGCCCCCGGCCGCCCGGATGTGTTCGAGGAGCGCGTCGGGGGTGACCTCGTTCACATCGGCGAGCATCGTGACGGAGTTCTTGAGCGTGACGCGGATGGGCTGGATGTCGAGGGCGACGATGAGGCCGCGATCGCCGATGCGTTCGGCGGCGACCTGCGTCCATGATCCGGGCGCGGCGCCCAGGTCGAGGACGAACATCCCGCGGCGCAGGATGCGGTACTTGTCGTCGATCTCCATGAGTTTGTAGGCGGAGCGCGCGAGGTAGCCGTCGGCCTTGGCCTGCTTGAAGAAGCGGTCGTGGAGGACTCGTTTGGCCATGCGCCCCGATCGTAGGGGGTCAGTTCTGGACGAAGTTGGCCCAGGGGTGGTCGATGACCTCGCTGCTGATGGGGCCGGCCTTGGAGCCGGGCGCGAGGTCGAAGGGGGTCGTCGCGCCCAGGACGCTGTTGCGCAGGATCAGGTTGTCGGGGGCGACGGTTTTGATGCCGGTCGTGCCGCCGGTGATGGCGTTGTCTTCGACGCGCGAGCGCGAGCCCAGGAGGTTGATGCCGGTGGGGTTGTCGACGAGGGTGTTGCCGACGATCGTGCCGGGGCCGTTGAGGGTGATCCCGGCGAGGGAGTTGTTGCTGAGGACGCAGCGTTCGATGCGCGCGCCGGCGAAGGCCAGGACGCCGCTGCCGGTGTTGTTGGCGGCGATCGAGTCGGTGACGACGGCGCGCCCGTTGATGGCGATGCCGGTGTTGCCGTTCTCGAAGGCGACGACGCGGGTCACGCTGCTCTGGGTTTCCACGCGTACGCCGACGGCGGCGCTGCCCGAGCAGGTGATGTCGGAGACGATGGAGCGCTCGCCGGCGCGCAGGCCGATGCGCCCGCTGTCGCGGATGACGGCGCGGGTGACGATGGAGTGCTCGCCCACGCCGATGCCGTCCTGGGCGTTGTTCGTGCTGGTGATGTCGGAGACGCGCGCGTTGACGCCCAGGTCGAGGCCGGCGGCCCCGTTGGAGCGGAGCACGGCGCGCGAGACGGTGGTGAAGTCGCTGGCGAGGATGCCGGCGCCGGCGTTGTTCTCGATGCGCAGGTCCTCGAAGGTCGCGCCGAAGACGCAGCCCGAGTTGATGCCGGAGCCGCCCCAGGAGTGGATCGAGCCGTTGCGCACGACCAGGTCGGTGCAGTCGGTGATGCCCGGGATGGCGCGGATCGCGTCGAGGGTTCCGGCGGCGCCGCGGAGTTCGAAGCCGTTGAGGTCGATGGTGACGTGGCGCGCGCGCACGAGGATGCCGACCTCGCCCGGGACGCCCACGAGGGAGCGGGTGAGGTAGTACGACCCGCTGACCGAGAGGACGGCGGGGAGTGAGTCGATGGGGATGCGCGGCTCGACCTGGGAGAGGGGCTTCATCGTCGGCGCGACCGGCCCGGGGGGCGGGTCGAGGGGCCCGGCGAGGGCCGCGGCGGCGAGGGCGAGCGAGAGCAGGGGGGCGAGGGGGTGCATCGTGGTTCCCTTATCGACGGATCGGCGCATCGTCTGCGCTTCGTTCGGCGGCGCCCCCCGGTTGCGAGGGTCGGGGGCTTGGTCCGGGATTTGCGATGGGCGTGGGGATGTTCATCCGCGAACTGGCCACATCCGACGCGATGCCCGCCCTGGAGGCGACGATCCGCTTCACGGCTCGCCGGCAGGCGTTCCTGACGAACAACGTCGCGAACGCCGACACGCCGAATTTCCGCCCTCGGGATGTCGCGCCGGGGGAGTTCCAGCGGGTGCTGGGCGACGCGGTCGACAAGCGCCGCCAGCAGTTCGGGGGGCACCGGGGGTCGCTGGAGTTCCGCTCGTCGGAGAACATCCGCCCCTCGCGCACGCGTCTGGGCGAGCCGAGTTTCGATCTGCGCCCCTCGGCGCAGGGGCGGAACATCCTGTTCCACGATCGCAACGATTCCGACATCGAGCGGATGATGCAGGACCTGGTCGAGAACACGAACGTCCACGGCATGGCGGTGGAGCTGCACCGCGGGCGTTCTGAGTTGCTGAATATCGCGATCCGCGAGCGGTTCTGAGCCGCGCGGTGAGCTTACATGACGGATGACGCCGCGCAACGGTTGCGCGGTGCGCAGGAACCGACCGCGCGGAAAGTGCGCGTGGTCGCTGAAGGGCGGAGCCATTCATGTTCGGCGCATTGGATGTTTCGGTGAGCGGGCTGGTGGCGCAGAGGACGCGGCTGTCGTCGATCGCGTCGAACATCGCGAACACGGACACGATTCTGGACGAGCAGGGGCGGGTGAACCCGTACCAGCGCCGGATCGTGCACTTCGCGCCGGTGGGAGGGGAGGACCCCTTCGGCCGGGCGTCGCCGAGGGGTGTGGAGGTCGCGGAGATCTCGCACGACCCGTCCCCGCCGCGACTGGTGTGGGACCCTTCGAACCCGTACGCCTACCGGGACGGGCACGAGCACGCTGGGTATGTGCCCTTGCCGAACATCGACTCGACGACGGAGCAGGTGAACGCGATCCTGGCGCAGCGTGCGTACGAGGCAAATCTTGCCGCCGCGGACGCGACGAAGACGATGATGACGCAGGCCCTTCGTTTGCTGGCCTGAGCGAGAGCGCCCCCTGAGGGGCAGGACTGACGCATGAGCGACCCACTCGGACTCATCTCGGGAGCATCAGGCGGATCGCCGCTGAAGCCGCGCGGGCCCCTGCCCGGGGGCGGTCAGCCGGTCGACCCGAACGAGCCGTCGTTCAAGGACTTCCTGCTCAAGAACATCGAGCAGGTGAACAAGCTGCAGCAGGACGCGACGCAGGCGACCGAGGACCTGCTGGCGGGTCGCCGGGACGACCCCGAGAGCGTGTTCATCGCGACGCAGAAGGCGGACACGGCCTTCAAGATGCTCCTCCAGCTGCGCAACAAGGTCATGGACGCGTACGAAGAGGTCAAGCAGATCCGCGTCTGACCGTTTCGCGATCGCTCGAGTCCTTTCAAGGCCTTGCAACGAAAGCGCCGACCTCCTAAGACTGTTGGAGCGCGAGCCGTCTCGCGCGCCCGGCGCACGGAGCGCGCCGGCACGACCCCGGGCCGTCCGCCCGTGGTCGAGAAGGCAAGGAGGCCGCACGCATGGACCGCCTCAGGGGCGTCCTCGACACGATCCGGCGCGCGCTCAGGGAACTGAACGCGACGCAGAAGCTGCTCATCGCCTCCCTCGTGGTGGTCATGGCGATGACGCTGTTTCTCGTCGTGCAGTACACCGGCAAGCCGGCGCTGGTGCCCCTTATGGATCGCGCCAGCCCGGTCGAGCAGCAGCAGGCCGCCCGGTTCCTCGACAGCGCCGGCATTCCTTATAAAACGAGCACCTCCGGGCAGGTCATGGTCGAGCGCGAGCGCGTCCGACCGATCATCGCGCAGATGGCCCAGCGAGGCGCCCTGCCGGCCGATTCCTCGGTCCTCTTCAACAACCTCATCGACAAGCAGTCGTGGACGATGTCCTCGGCGCAGCTCACCCAGCTCGAGACCATCGCGATCCAGAACGAGCTGGCGCGCATCATCGGGCAGTTCAGCAACGTCGACCGGGCCGCGGTCCTCATCGACGCCCCGGAGCCCCGTTCCCTGGGCATGGCGGTCCGCCAGCCCACGGCGTCGGTGACGATCTTCATGGCGGGCAACCAGGCGCTATCGCAGGAAGTCGTCGACGGCGCCGCCGGCCTGGTCGCCGGCGCGAAGGCCGGGCTCGACATCCGGAATGTGCGCGTCATCGACGGCGTGCGCGGCCAGCAGCGCCGGGCCCGCTCCGACGACGACATGCTCGCGTCCGGCTACCTCGAGCACTCCGGCAAGGTCGAGCAGCGCGTGCGCGACCGGCTGATGGACATGCTCTCGTACATCCCGGGCGTCATCATCGCCGTCAACGCGCAGGTCGATGTCAGGCGATCGGTGTCCGAGACCAGCCGCGTCCTCGACGCGGGTCGCGGCACGGTCACCGCGCCCAAGCGCGAGACGACGAGTGAGCGCGTGCAGCAGCAGGGCGCCGTGGGCGCAGAGCCGGGCGTGCGCCCCAACACCGGGCTGTCGATCGACAACGCCGGCGCGCGGGGCAACACCCTCAGCGACACCCAGACCGAGGCGGAGTTCGAGACCCAGTTCGGGCGCACCGTCGAGCGCATCACCGACCCGCGCGGGATGCCCCTCAAGATCAACGCGACCGTGAACATCCCTCGCTCGTTCTTCATCGCGCAGTGGCGCGCCGCGAACAACTCGACCGAGACCCCCGGCGACGACGCGCTCGCGCCCGTCATCCAGCAGGAGACGGCGCGCATCCGCGACGACATCCAGCCCCAGGTCGATTCGGGC
Organism: Phycisphaeraceae bacterium; assembly: GCA_019636675.1. Lineage (NCBI taxonomy): Bacteria > Pseudomonadati > Planctomycetota > Phycisphaerae > Phycisphaerales > Phycisphaeraceae > Phycisphaeraceae bacterium. The sequence continues at coordinate 914,029 of JAHBXC010000001.1, read as the reverse complement.
GAAGCCGGCGGCCAGCCGGGCGATGTCGTCGTCTCCGTCATCCCCGACTTCGAGATGCTCCAGAAGGCGTACCCCGAGGCGTTCCGCGCCGGGATGGGCGGCGGGGCTGGCGGCTCAGGCACGGGCGGCGTCGCGTCGATCTTCGAGAACGCCGGCGGCGTGCGCACCGTGGTCCTCACGCTCCTCGCGCTCGCCGCCCTGGGCATGATGGCGCTCACGGTCAGGCGCGCCACCAAGATCGACAAGCTGCCCAGCCCCGAAGAGCTCATGGGCGTGCCCCCGGCCCTCTCGGGCGAGACCGACCTCGTGGGCGAAGCGGGCGAAGCCGACGCGGCGCTCTCGGGCATCGAGCTGTCCGACTCGGCGATCCAGAGCCAGAAGGTGCTCGAGCAGGTCGAAGACATGGTCAAGCAGCGCCCCGCCGAAGCGGCCGGCCTGCTAAACCGATGGATCCAGTCCGATCAGTAAGCGGTCGACGATTCGCGTCCACCACCACGGCGCCAAACCATGCCACCACGCAAGCCAGGCGAAAAACTGCCCGAAAGCCCGGAGCACCTGACGGGGATCACCAAAGCGGCGATCCTGCTGCTGTCGCTCGACGCCCAGACCGCCAGCGACATGCTCAAGAACCTGCCGGCCGATTCGATCGAGCAGGTGACGCGCGAGCTCGCGTCGCTGGGGCAGGTCCCCACGACGCTGCGCAACTCCGTGGTGGAGGAGTTCTACCAGATCACCATCGCGTCGCAGTACGCCGCCGAGGGCGGGCTCGAGTACGCGAAGGTCCTCCTCAAGCAGTCGCTCGACAGCAAGACCGCCGACAAGGTGCTCTCGCAGATCCAGACGCAGGTGCAGAAGACCCCGTTCTCGTTCCTGCAGAAGGCCGAGAGCGAGAACCTGCTGACCTTCATCCAGGACGAGCACCCCCAGACCATCGCGCTGATCGTCTGCCACCTGCCCTTCCACAAGGCGTCGGAGATCATCGTCGGCCTGCAGCCCGACAAGCAGGTCGAGGTCATCAAGCGCATCGCGAACATGGAGCAGACCAACCCCGAGGTCATCCGCGAGGTCGAGAAGGGCCTCGAGTCGCGCCTCGCGAACATGCTCAGCCAGTCCACCGAGAAGACCGGCGGCATCGACGCCGTCGCCGAGATCCTCAACCTCGCCGACCGCACCACCGAGAAGCAGATCATGGAGGGCCTCGAGGCCGAGGACCCAGAGCTCGTCGAGCAGATCCGCCGGCTCATGTTCGTCTTCGAGGACATCCGCATGGTCGACGACCGCGGCATCCAGGGCGTGCTCAAGGAGGTCGACAACGACGAGCTGGCCCTCGCCCTCAAGACCGCGTCCGACGAGCTCAAGCAGAAGATCTTCAACAACATGTCCGAGCGCGCCGCGCAGCTCATCAAGGAGGACATGGAGTACATGGGCCCGGTCCGCATCAGCGATGTCGAGTCCGCCCAGCAGCGCATCGTCGACATCGTGCGCCGCCTCGAGGACTCGGGCGAGATCGTCATCGCCGGTCGCGGCGGCGACGAGGAGCTGATCGTCTGATGCGAAGCGCTCGCACCAACCCGGAGGGCGCGTCGTGGCGCTGATCCGCAACGCGCAGGCGGCCACGATGGCGAAGGACGCGATCGTCCTCGACCTGGGCGAGCTGTCGCGCCAGGGCGATCGCATCCTGGGCCAGGCGAAGTTCCAGGCGCAGAAGATCGTCGAGGACGCGCAGGCCGAGCGAGCGCGCCTGATCGCCGACGCCGAGAAGGTCGGCATCGCGCAGGGCGAGAAGAAGGGCTACGACGCGGGCTTCCGCAAGGGCCAGGAGCTGGGGACGGCGCAGGCGCGCGAGCAGGTGGCGCAGGACCTCCAGCGCCTCGCGGTCGCCTGGGCCGACGCGCTCGAGGGGTTCGAGACGGTCCGCGTCGCGATGCTGCGCGAGGCGAAGCTCGACGTGCTGCGCGTGGCCCTGGGCGTCGCGGAGCGCGTCGCGAAGCGCGCCGTGGAGATGGACGAAGCGTCGGCCGGCGCGCAGCTCGAAGCGGCGCTGGGGATGGTCACCCGCGCGACGCGACTGCGCATCGCCTGCAGCCCCGGCGACGCCGAGCTGCTGCGCCAGATGACCCCGGCGCTCGCGCGCAGGTTCGCGTCGATGGCCCACGCCGAGATCGTCGAGGACGAGGCGCTCTCCAAGGGATCGGTCATCGTGCGCACCGACAAGGGCGAGATCGACGCGTCGATCGAGACGCAGATCGCCCGGATCTGCGAGGCGCTGATGCCCGATCGCAACGCGACCGCGCTGCCCCGGGCTGACCCCGAGGGCGAGGAGCAGGCGTGAGCGTGCTGGGCCCCCAGATCGACGCGCTCCGGCGTGTGCTCCCGATGCGCGTGACCGGCAGCGTGCGCGCGCTGCGCGGGCTGTCGCTGCTGGTGGACGACCTGCCGCTGGCGACCGGGTCGCTCGTGAGCGTGCGCACGCTCGAGGGCCCCAAGCTGGGCGAGGTCGTCGGGTTCGATTCCGACACCGCGATCGTGATGCTGCTGTGCGCGACCTCGGGCGTGCGCCCGGGCGATCGCGTCGTGGGCGAGCAGGCGACGCCGACCGTGCTCTCGGGCCATTCGCTGCTGGGGCGCTGCGTCGACGCGATGGGAAACCCGATCGACGGGCGTCCAGCGCCGGTGGACCTCTCGCCCCAGCCCCTGAACCCTGCGCCGATCTCGCCCCTGCAGCGCACGCCGATCCGCACCCCCATGCCCACGGGCGTGCGTGCCGTCGACCTCATGACCACCGTGGGGCGCGGCCAGCGCATGGGCATCTTCGCCGGGCCGGGCGTGGGCAAGTCGACGCTCATGGCGTCGATCGCGCGCCGGACGGCGGCGGACGTCTCGGTCATCGCCCTCATCGGCGAGCGCGGGCGCGAGGTGCGCGACTTCGTCGAGCACGCCCTCGGCCCCGACGGGCTCATGCGCAGCGTCGTCGTCTGCGCGACCAGCGATGAATCGCCACTGCTTCGCATCCGCGCCGCCTACGCGGCCACGAGCATCGCCGAGTGGTTCCGCGACCAGGGCGCCGACGTCATGCTCATGATGGACTCGGTCACGCGCTTCGCGCAGGCGCAGCGACAGGTCGGCCTGTCCGTCGGCGAGCCCCCGGCGACCAAGGGCTTCACGCCCAGCGTGTTCGCGGCGCTGCCCATGCTCCTCGAGCGCGCCGGCGCGATCGACGGCGTGGGGTCCATCACCGCGTTCTACGCGATCCTCGTCGAAGGCGACGACATGACCGAGCCCATCGCCGACGCCGCCAGGGGCATCCTCGACGGGCACGTGATCCTCTCGCGCAAGCTCGCGCAGAAGGGGCACTTCCCGGCGATCGACGTGCTCGACTCGGTCTCGCGCGTCGCCAACGAGGTGTGCGACCGCCAGCACATCGCCGCGCGCCAGCAGGTGCTCAAGCTGCTGGCGGCGTACGCCGAGGTCGAGGACCTGGTGAACATCGGCGCCTACGCGAAGGGCAGCAACCCGACGGTCGACGCCGCGATCCAGCTCAGGCCCAAGATCGAGGCGCTGCTCCAGCAGTCCTCGGGCGAGGGCGACGCGTTCGACGACGCGAAGAAGCGACTGATGCACCTCGCGGTCGAAGCCGGCGCGATCCTCCAGCAGCTCGGCACGAGGAGGCCCTGATCGCGATTATGGCGAAGTTCCGCTTCCAGCTCGAGACCCTCCTGTCGCAGCGCCGACGCATGGAAGACGCGCGCCGGCTCGAGGTCGCCCAGATCGAGCGCGAGCGGCTGGCGCTCGAGGAAGAAATCCGCGCGTCCCAGCGGGCGCTCGCGGATCAGAAACGCGACCTGCGCGAGGCGCTCGCCCCGGCCGGGCGCGCCGTCGATGTCGCCGGCGTGCGACTGCAGAGCCACGCCTCCCTCCACGCGACGGCGAACATCCAGCGACTGGCGGTGCGTCTGGGGGGCGTTCTCCAGAAGCTCGACAGGGCCCGGGCGGCCCTCATGAAGGCCACGGCGGACCGCAAGGCGGTCGAGCTGCTGCGCCAGCGCCGGCTCGAGGCATGGATCCGCGAAGAGAACAAGAAAGAGGCCGCGGCGATCGATGACATGGTCAACGCCCGCGCCGCCCGGCGCGACGGCACGGATTGGAGCGCCGCCTGATGCGCAGTGTGTGGCTCATCGTGACGACCTTCGCGCTCGCCCACTTCCTCGCCCTGGTGGGCGTGGTCGCGTGGCTTGGGGCGACCGACCGGCTCAGCGCCGAGCGCGTCCACGCGCTGCGCGACCTGTTCGCCCCGACGATCGCGCAGGAAGCGGCGACCCGGGCGGAGCGCGAGGCCGAGGAGGCGCGCCTGCGCGCCGAAGCAGAGCAGGAATCCTTCATGAGGGGAGCCCCGGCCCCGGCCGAGAACACCATCGCGCGAGGGCAGAGCGCCGAGTCGGCCCACGAGCAGGCGCTCTCGCGCCTCGACCGCGAGGCGCAGGACCTGCGGCGTACCTTCGCGCGCGAGCTGGCCCAGATCGAGCAGAGCCGCGAGCGACTGGCGCGCGAGCGGGCCGACTTCGAAGCCCTGCGCGCGCGTCTGGCGGAGCTCGAGGGAAGCGAGCAGTTCGAGAAAGCGGTGCGCCTCTACCAGTCCCTCAAGCCCAGGCAGGCGAGGGACCTGCTGATGACGCTCATCAACTCGGGGCAGATCGAGCAGGCGGTCTCGTACCTCAACGCGATGGAGCTTCGCACCGCGAGCCGCATCATCGCCGAGTTCGAGGATCCGGCGCTGGCAGCCAGTTTGCTTGAAAGGGTCCGGACCCGCGGCCTGGAGGTCGCGGCGTCACCGGAGCCCTGATTTGCTCGCCCCGACGCTGCCCCCGATCCAACCCGACGCGCCTCCCCCCAGCGCAACCCTCGCGCCCGCCGCGCAGCGCACGCGCCCCGACGCGCCGAAATCCGCTGCGCCCTCGTCGACCGACGCGAAGGCAAGGTCGACCGGTTCGGGTCGCGCCGAGAATCCCTCGCCCGATCGGCCCGACGAGCGTTCCTTCGCCGCGAGTCTGGACCGCGCCTCGAAGCGCGCCGAGCCCGGCGCTCGCGAGAACACCGGGCCCGTCGAGCCGGAAGCGCAGAAGTCTGCCGAGCAGGACGCGTCTGCCCAGACTCCCTCGGCGCCCGCCGAGCACTCGCCTGAGCCCCAGGAGCCGGCCGCGAGCGTCGTCGAGCCGGTGTCGGGCGGCGTGCCCGTGACCGAGCCGACCGTCGGTTCGGACGCGCCGATCGCGCAGGTCGACGCGCCGATCGCGCCCGCTCCATCGCCGCGCACGCCGATCCAGCCCGAACAGCACGCCGAGCAGAGCGAGTCTCGCCCGACGCCCGGGGCGATCGCCGCGCAGCCCGACCCTCGAGGCGCAGCGGGCGCCCAAACTACAACCGGAAACGACAACGCCGCCTCCCCTGCGCCCAGCGCGAACGCCGGGGACGCGAAGGCGCCACGCGCCGAGGATCACTCGCAGCCCGGCGCGACGCAGCGTGCCAGCGACGGGTCGGCGCGCCCCTCGATCAATCCGGAAGAACCGACCGGTGACGCACGACTCTCCGCCAAGCCCGAGCAGGCATCCTCAAACCAGAAAGACGCGCCCGTCGCCGCTCCGCGCGCCGCAAGCGCCGACGCCTCGCGTCCGCTCCCGACCGACGATGGCGCACGGGTGCTCCCCGAGCGCGCGAGCGAAGAGCCCGACGCGTCGTTGCCGCCCGCGCGCCCCAGGGCTGGCGAGGCCCGGCTCGTGGAGGACGAGGCGGCGCCCGAAGTTTCGGCACAGACCGATCGCGTCGCCCGGCCCCAAGCGTCGGAGCGACGCCAGGCCTTCGGCGCCGCGCCGACGACCAGCGAGATCGCGCCGGCCGACGAGACCGACACGCAGCGCGTCGCGGCCAGAGCGTTCCCGACAGAAGGCGGGCGCACATCGCAGTCGCAGGCCGAGCCGGCGCCTAGCGCGCCGTCCGTCGCGCAACTGCAGGCGGCGGGGGCGCACTCGGGGGCATCGACCTCGGACGAAAGACCCAGAGACGACGCTCGCCAGCAGAGGCAGGACCGCGCCGCGCCGGCACAGCAGGCGACGGGCGCTCGCGACTCGTCAGCCCAGCACGCCGGGTCGCAGTTCGACCTGCGCCCGGGCGGCGAGATCCGCGCGACACCGGCAAACCCGGCGCAGACGAACACGACCCTCACGGGCTCGGCGCAGGGCGCCGAGCCGGACGAGGCGGCCCTCGCGTCGGTCCACCGAGGCCTCGGCGTCGCGATGAAACAGCAGGGCGGGAGCGTCCAGATGCGTCTCACCCCCGAGTCGCTGGGCCTGCTCAAGATCGAGATGACCATCGCGCGGGGCGTCGTCGCCGCCACGCTGCAGGCGTCCACCCCAGAGGCACGCGAGTTGCTTGGTCGTCATATCGAGACGCTCCGCGCTTCGCTGGAGGCGAAGGGTCTGAGCGTCGAGAGGTTGTCGATCACGCTTGCGCCCGCGAGCCACGGAGGGTCGAGCGGGCAGTTCAACGGCGCCGGCTCGAACGCGCACCAGCAGGGCGCCGGGCAGCAGACGACGAGCGCCGACCCGAACGCGGACCACGACGCGTCGGGCGAGCGGAGCAGGGGCTGGTTCGAGCGCGAGCAGAAGCGATACGAACGCAGCCGGGAGGAAGGGGCGACCGAGCCCGACGAGCGGCTGTTCCGGTTCCGCTTCGGCCTCCACGCGATCGGGTGAGTGAGTCTCGAGAGAAAGGCGTTCGAGCATGTCGGCGATCAGCAACAACACAACCGGCGCCCCGGCGAACTCAGCGAACCCCTACAGCGCGCTGACCAGCGGGCAGTTTCTCGAGATCATGATCACCGAGCTGGCAAACCAAGACCCGCTCTCGCCCAGCGAGAGCAAGGACCTCCTGAACCAGATCGCGACGATCCGCTCGATCGAGAGCGACCTGTCGCTGAAGACCTCGCTGGAATCCCTCGTCAAGCAGAACGAACTGTCGTCGGCCGGCGGGCTGGTGGGCAAGTACGTCAACGGGCTCACGACCACCGGGCTGCGCGTCGAGGGCATCGTGATGTCGGTGAAGTCGACGCGTGAGGGCGCGCAGCTGAACCTCAGCACCGGCTACACGCTGCCGTTCACGCGCATCGAGGACATCATCGACCCGGCGTTCCTCTCGCAGGTCGGGGGCGCCCAGTGACGACCAACTCGCTCTCGCCAACGGACCTTCTGCGCCGGCTCGGCTCGGGCGTGCAGCCGGGAGGCGCCTCGCCGGCGTCCAGCGCGACGACCAGGCCCGAGAGCGCGTCGTTCGGGGAGCTGCTGCGCCAGGCCCGCGAGGGCGGCGTCGAGGCGACCCGCCCCCTCAAGATCGGGCGCGAGGTCTCGGACCGCTTCAGCGACGAGACGCTCGCGACGCTGGCGCTGGCGGCCGACGCCGCCGAAGCGTCGGGCGCTTCGCGCCTGGCGGCGATCGTGGAAGGAAAGACCGTCACCATCGACGTGGTCGCTCGCGAGATCGTCGCGACGGGGGATTCCGCCCCCGGCGCGCTGGTCACCGACGCCGACGCCTTCGTGGTGATCCCCGACGAGCGGGGCGCCGGGACGCGCGAGGATCGCGCGCCGTCGCTCGGATTCCCCTCGTCGATGCCGACCAACCAGTCTCTCGCCGACACGCTGGCGCGGCTGGTCGGAGACATCGCGAGACGCGTGGGCTGAGCCGACGCGGAGCACGCGTCCAGGCGCCGGAGCGCGCCGGGGACGAAGCAGTGTGATCCACGGCGGAGCCGAGGACACCGAACACAGCACGATTCATCCCGGCGCGTTCGCGCCGCATCTCTCAGGAGCGTTGCCGCCATGGCTTCGACCACTTCTCTTCTCACCGGTCTCTCGGGCCTCGTGGCGAATTCCCGTCGTCTCGACGTGATCGGCAACAACATCTCCAACGTCAACACCACGGCGTTCAAGTCCAACCGCATGCACTTCGCGCCGGCCTTCTCCAGGAACATCTCGCTGGGCACCGCGCCGGGCGCGACCACCGGCGGCACCAACCCGGCGCAGGTCGGCCTGGGCGTCACCGTCGCGGGCACGCAGCGCAACTTCGCCACCGGGCCCATCAACCCAACGGGCATCCCCACCGACCTCGCGATCGACGGCAACGGCTTCTTCGTCGTCCAGCGCGGCGGGCGCGAGTTCTACAGCCGCGCCGGCGCGTTCCAGCTCAACTCGAACAACGAGATGGTCACCATCTCGGGCGAACGCCTGCGCGGCTACGCGATCGACGACAACTTCACCCTCGTCACCGGCCAGGCGCGCGACATCAGCATCCCCCTCGGATCGCTCACCATCGCCGAAGCCACCGAGAACGTGAACTTCGCCGGCAACCTCAACGCCAGCGGCCCGCTCTCCACCACCGGCTCCATCAGCGCCTTCGACCAGGTCTGGCAGACCACCGCCGCGGTCCCGCTCACCGCCGCCAGCACCTTCGGCGCCGTCGACAACCCCGACAACACCGGCAACGCCCTGTTCCCGGGCGCAGGCCCCTACGCCATCACCTTCAACGGCGCGCAGAAGGGCGACAAGACCCTCCCCACCCAGTCGTTCAACATCGACCCGGCGGTCACGACGATCGGCGACTTCCTCACCTTCATCAATAACTTCTTCGGCATCGACCCGGGCGTCACCAACCCCGACGGATCCATCACCGGCGCCCAGATCGACGCAGCGGGCGTCATCTCCATCGTGGGCAACACGGGCGCGTTCAACACGATCCAGCTCGAGTCCGGCGATATCCGCATCACCGACAGTCTCGGCGCAGCCATCGCCAACCCGTTCACCGTCACTACGCCAACCGTCGCCGACGGCGAGAGCGTCCGGACCACCTTCATCGTCTACGACTCGCTGGGCACGCCCCTCGAGGTCGACCTGACCATGGTGCTCGACTCCACCGACGACAACGGCACCAACTGGCGCTACTACGTCGAGTCCTCCAACCACATCGACCCACTCAACCCGAGCCGGCTCGTCGGGGGCGGGTTGATCCAGTTCGACAACTTCGGGCGACTGCTGACGAACTCGCCCATCTCCGTCACCCTCGGGCGCGACCAGACCGGCGCGCTCGACCCGCTCGTCTTCTCGCTCACGCTCAACGACGGCGCCGACTCGGTGACCGCGCTCACCGACACAAGCGGTCGCTCGCAGATCGCCGCCGTCAACCAGGACGGCTCGCCCCTGGGCGTGCTCGACTCGTTCTCGGTGGGCGAGGACGGCGTGATCACCGGCGGGTTCTCGAACGGGCTGACGCGCACGATCGGGCAGATCATCGTCGCGACCTTCACGAACCCCGAGGGCCTGATCGACGCGGGCAACAACCTGTTCGCCGTCGGCCCCAACTCCGGCACCGCCCTGATCACCACGCCGGGCAACTTCGGCACGGGTCGCATGGTGGGCGGCGCGCTGGAGCAGTCGAACGTGGACCTTGGCCAGGAGTTCATCAACCTGGTGCTCACGCAGACGGGCTATTCCGCCGCGACCCGAGTCATCCAGACGACGGACCAGTTGATCCAGCAGCTGCTGGTCATCGGCCGATAAGCCGACGCCCCGCCCGTCGCCGCAGGCGTTCCCGTTGCAACCCGCAGGGCTTGCCCCTCCTCGCGAGACGGCCCGGTCAACCCGCGCGCATCCTGCGCCGATGACCGGGGTTCAGGCGCGTCGGCGTGTCGCCGCGCGTGCCCGTCTTGCCCGTGGAGCGCACCCTCATGGCCAAAGAGCCACCCGCCAAGCCCGCCGCCGAGTCGCAGGAGCCCGCGAAGAAGGGTCTCCCGATCAAGACGATCGGCATCGTCGTGGTGTTGCTGGTCGCAGAGGCCGCGGCGATGTTCTTCATCCTGGGCGCGACGGGCAAGCCCAAAGAGACCGAAGCGGCCCACGTCGACCCGCACGGCGCCGGCAAGTCCGACAAGGGCGCCCTCGTCGAGCTGAACGTCGTGAAGGAACGCTTCCCGAACAACAGCACCGGGCGCCCGTGGATCTGGGACGCAGAGATCGTCGTGCAGGTCAAAGGTTCCGAGAGCGAGCGCATCCAGGGGGTGCTCGAGTCGCGAGCCGCCGAGATCCGCACCGGGATCGGGCGCATCTGGCGCACCGCCCAGCAGGCGCACTTCAACGAGCCAGGGCTCGAGACGCTCACCCGCCAGGTCACAGCGTTCCTCGACGAGCTGCTGGGGCCCGACGCAGAGGGCCATTCCCAGCTCAAGCGCGTCCTGGTGGCGCGTTGCGTCGGCTTCCCCTCGGATTACTGACGCCGGACCGGCGCCGGGGCATTGACAGCCGGGCCCGGGGCGCGCACACTACGCGGACACAGGAAACTGTGCGGCTCGCCACGGACGGCGACCGATGCTTGCAGTGAGCGCGATCGCGCGCCCGAGAGGTCACGGATGGCCGACGAGCAGACACCCATCAACCCGAGCGACGCGCCGGGCGACCCGCCCTCGACGACCCCGTCGGGCGATGCCGCGCCTTCGTCGCCCCCGGCGCCCCCGACGCCCTCGAACGCCCCCGACGACATCGAGAAGACCATCGAGCAGTCTCAGAAGGCCGCCGAATCGCTCGCGCAGGATGTCAAGAAAGGCCCGGCGCCCCCCGAGCTGAGCGAGAAGGCGTCCGACATGCTGGCCGCGGTGAAGGCCGCCGTCGCCGCCGCGCAGTCGCATCAGGCCAGCGGCGGGGGGCCTCTGCCCACGCCTCAGCCCGACATGGCTTCCGCGATGAGCGCTGCGTCCCACGAGCCGATGGGCGCCCCGGTCGCGCTCCCGGATTTCGCGTCCAACGGCTCCGGCGCCCCGGCCGGAGCCCGCGACATCGACCTGCTCGCGGATGTGAACCTCAATGTGAACATCGAACTCGGGCGCACGCGCATGCTCGTCGAGGACGTGCTCCGGCTGGGCGAGGGCTCGGTCGTCGAGCTCGACAAACTCGCCGGCGACCCGGTCGATGTCTTCGTCAACGGGCGCCACGTGGCCCGCGGCGAGGTCCTCGTCGTCAACGACAACTTCTGCGTGCGAATCTCCGAGATCCTGAGCCGCGTACCCGGCTCGGACGACTGAACAACGCGTCTCGAGCGAAGCAGGGGCCGCCCCCTCTCGACCGGACGCACCGTGGTAGTTTCCAACACCGTCGGGCGGAGCCCGACGCGCCAAGCCAAGGACGGCGACATGGCGACAGAGACATCCACACCCACCGACCGTCGGCGCGCGCGCTTCGTGCGTCTCGCGTGCGCACTCCTTGCGCTCGGGGGCGCGACTCCCGTCGTCGCCTCGCCTCTCTACGGCCCCGTCGCAAACTTCGGGCCAGCCCCGGTCGTCGTTGACGCGCCGGCGCCGATCAGCAGGCCCGTCCCCGACCGCGCCGTCGACGCCCCCGCGCCGACATCGACCGAGGCGCGCCCGCTCCTGGGAGGCAAGGCGGCGCGTCCCGCGATTGTCGAGGGCGCGGCGAAGCCGAGCGAATCGAACGCGAACGCCCCGGCCTCTTGGCCGCGCGTGCTCGGCGCGCTCGCGGTCGTCGTCGCGCTCATCTTCGCGCTGCGTGGGCTGCTCGGCCGTGTCGCGGCGAGAGGCGGGCTGCGTGCGCAGCTCGGCGCAGGGGGCAGGGCGCCCTCCGGGGTTCTCGAGGTGCTCGGGCGATACCCCGTCTCGCGAGGCCAGACCCTCGTGCTCCTGCGGCTGGACCAGCGCGTCATGCTGCTCGGGCAGTCTTCGTCCGGGTTCCGCACGCTCGCGGATTTCAGCGACCCGTCCGAGGTCGCGTCGCTGCTCATGCGCACACGCGATGAAGACAGCGAATCGCTCTCCGGGCGCTTCCGGCACATGCTGTCGAAGTTCGAGCGCGACCCGGCGATGACCGAGGGCGTCGAGCACGTCGACCTGACGCGCCGCTCGCCGCTGATCCGCCGGGCCGCCGCCGCGGTCCACGCGCACGGCGCGGCGTCGGGCGTGCAGCGTGTGCCGACCTCGCGCGATTCGTACGAGGCGATCCGGCGCCGGCTCGATTCGATGAAGGGGGTGACGCCGTGAACCTGCGCGCGATCGTCCTTGTCGTGCTGTCGCTCGTGATCGGGGCGCCCTCGTGGGCGCAGACGGTCGGGCCCCCGACGCCCGACCAGTTCTCTCGCGAGCGGTTGTCCTCCGGGCTCGCGCCAAGCGCGTCCCAGCCGATCAACCCGATCAGCGTGCTGGACAGCGCCGCGCGGCTGATCCCGGGCGCGTTCTCGGGCGCAGCGGGGGAGCCCGGTGGCTCCGGCGCAGGTTCGGAGGTCGGCCAGGGCGGGCTCTCGACCACGCTGAACATCGTGCTGCTGCTCACGGTGCTGTCGCTCGCGCCGGCGATCATGATCATGTGCACCTGCTTCGTGCGCATCATCGTGGTCCTCGCGTTGCTCAAGCAGGCGCTGGGCGCGCAGGGCCTGCCCCCGAGCCAGGTCATCACCGGGCTGGCGCTGTTCATGACCTTCCTGGTCATGGCGCCCACCTTCGAGCGCATCCACGCCGAGGCGATCGTGCCCTATCAGAACGGCGAGATCGTCAGCCAGCTCGAGATGTGGGACCGCGCCAAGCAGCCCCTCCGAGACTTCATGTTCGACCAGATGGAGGCCAGCGGCAGCATGTCGAGCGTCTTCATGATGCTCAACTACCGCGGCATCGATACCTCCGAACCCCAGAACCTCACCCGCGCCGATGTCGACACGATCACCCTCATCCCCGCCTTCATGCTCAGCGAGCTGAAGGTCGCTTTCACGATGGGCTTCCGCGTCTATCTGCCCTTCCTCGTGATCGACATGGTGATCGCCAGTCTGCTCATCTCCATGAGCATGATGATGCTCCCCCCGGTGCTCATCTCCCTGCCGTTCAAGCTCCTGCTCTTCGTGCTCGTCGACGGGTGGAACCTCGTCGTCGGTTCGCTGATGACCAGCTTCGTCCAGCCGGGTCAGGTCGACCGGCTGTCGAATCTCGCGCAGAGCGCGGCGGGCGCGCTCGGGGGAGGGGGCTGACCGTGGTCATCGACGACTCCATCATCGACGTCGTGCGCACCGCGCTGATGATCACCATCAAGATCGCCGCCCCGATCCTTGGCGCCGGCGTCGCGATCGGCCTGTTCATCAGCATCTTCCAGTCCGTCACGCAGATCCAGGAACAGACCCTCGTCTTCGTCCCCAAGATCTTCTCGATGCTCCTCGTCGCGATGCTGCTCATGCACTGGGTCGTCCGGCGCATCGCGGAGTTCGCCCTCGACATGTTCACCCTCACCTGACCGCGACCCCCACGAACGAACCGGCATGATGGAGCTCGAGCCCATCCTGAAGCACGCGCCCGTGTTCCTCGCGGCGATGTTCCGCATGATGGGCATGTTCGTGCTCGCGCCCGGCCTCGGTGGCGACACCGTCCCCCGGCAGGTCAAGATCTTCTTCGTCATCGCCCTGACGGCGGTGATCTATCCGACCATCAACCTCGACGCGAACCTGCCCCTCCGATTCGACCTGCTCGCCCTCGCGCCCGTCCTCGCGACCGAGGTCGTCATCGGCTTCACGATCGGGATGATCCTCAGCATGCCCATGATGGCGGTCCAGATGGGCGGGCTCATCATGGGCCAGCAGATGGGGCTGGGGCTGGCGAACTTCTACAACCCGGCGATCGACACCGAGGGCGACATCATCGGGCAGATCCTGTTCTATGTCGCGTTCGGGGTGTTCCTCGCGATCGGGGGCTTCGACATCCTCGTGTTCGCGATGGTCAACAGCTTCGATCGCGTGGCGATCGGCGGCATCATGTTCGGCGACGCGCCCCTCGCGGTGATCGTCGGCGTCGTCAACAGCGGGTTCGAGCTCGCGATCCGCGTCGCGATGCCCGTGCTGTGCGTGATCTTCCTCGAGACGCTCGCGATGGGCTTCATCATGAAGACCGTCCCCCAGCTCAACATCCTCAGCTTCGGCTTCCCGATCAAGATCCTCGGGGGCATCTTCGCGGTCTACGCCGGGCTCGCGTTCATCTCCGAGACCATCGCGACCGACGTGCGCCACGCGTGCGATCGCGCCGTGGGCTGGGTGACCACCCTCGGGCCCCCGGGCGGCGCGTCGAGGCCCTCTCCATTCTCCTCGCCCTTCCTCGAGACCACGGAGTAAGCCATGGCCGAAGACCTGGGCGAGAAGACCGAGCAACCAACCGCCAAGCGTCTCGCCGACGCGCGCCAGAAGGGGCAGATCCCCAAGAGCGCCGATCTCTCGTCCGCGATGCTCCTCATCAGCATCCTCGTCATGCTCGTCGCGCTGGGGGCGGGGTTCCTCGAGAGCGCCAGCGCGCTCCTCCGCCGCACCCTCGGGGGCGAGCTGCTGGTCGCGGCCGGGCCGGCGCAGATCAACGAGCTGCTGCTGACACTCATTCGGATCGCATGGCCCGCGCTCGCCGTCGCGTTCCTCATCGCCTACGTGGTCAACTTTGTCCAGGTGGGCTGGCTCCTCAGCGCCAAGCCCCTGCAGCCCAAGTTCAAGCAGTTCCACATCGTCAAGGGCCTGGGCAAGATGGTCTCCCGGCGCAACTGGGTCAAGGGGCTCATCAACGTCGGCAAGCTCGCCCTCGTCGGCGGCGTCGCTGTCCTGTTCGTGCGCGCGAACCTCAACGAGATCGCGGCGCTGCCCCTCCTGCACCTCACCGGCGCGATCGCGGTCTTGGGCTCGTTGATGATCGAGCTGGCGCTGTGGGCGCTGCTGCTGCTCATCCTGCTGGGCGTCGCCGACTATCTCTACCAGCGCTGGCAGCACACCGAAGACCACAAGATGACCAAGCAGGAGGTCAAGGACGAGCGCAAGAACATGGACGGCGACCCGGCCATGAAGCGCCGCCAGCTCGACTTCGGACGCGCCATCCTGAACCAGCAGATGCGCAAGAGCGTCCCGAGCGCGGATGTCATCGTCACCAACCCGACCCACTTCGCCGTCGCCCTCAAGTACGAGCACGGCTCGTGGAACGCGCCGCGCGTCGTCGCCAAGGGCGCCGACTTCATGGCCATGCAGATCCGCTACATCGGCGCCGCCAACGGCGTGCCGATCATCGAGCGCCCGCCCCTCGCGCGCGCCCTCTACTACCAGTGCGAGGTCGGGCAGGAGATCCCCTCCGACCTCTACGAAGCGGTCGCCGAACTGCTGGCGTACGTCTACCGCCTTGACGGGAGGGCCGCGTCGTGAGCAAGGCGGTCCCCGTCGCGCCGGTCACGCTGGGCTCCCGCCACCCGGGCTGGGTGGACCTCGTGCTGCGCTACAAGTCGCTCGTGGTCCCGCTCGCGATCATCGGGATGATCGGCGTGATCGTCGTCCCGCTGCCGCCGTTCCTCATGGACGTGCTGCTGTCGATGAACATCACGCTGGCGGCGGTGGTGCTCCTGACCGTCATCTACGTCGACGAACCGCTGCAGCTCTCCGTGTTCCCGTCGCTGCTGCTCTTCACGACGCTGCTGCGCCTGACGCTGAACATCGCGACCACGCGACTGATCCTCTCGGCCGACGCGAACACGCCGGAGGAGGCCGCGTACGTCGCCGGGCACGTCGTGCAGGCGTTCGGCGACTTCGTCGCCGGCTCGTCGCTGGTGGTCGGGCTGATCCTCTTCGTGATCGTCGTGATCGTCCAGTTCGTGGTGATCACGAAGGGCGCCACGCGCATCGGCGAAGTGGCCGCCCGCTTCACCCTCGACGCCATGCCCGGCAAGCAGCTCGCGATCGACGCCGACCTCAACGCCGGCCTCATCGACGAGCGGGAAGCCAAGTATCGGCGCGAGCGCCTCGGCCAGGAAGCCGACTTCTTCGGCGCGATGGACGGCGCCGGCAAGTTCGTGCGCGGCGACGCGGTCGCCGGCATCATCATCACCCTCATCAACATCGCCGGCGGGTTCGCGATCGGCGTGTTCATGCGCGGCTGGGACGTCGGCTCCACCGCCCAGGTGTTCACGAAACTGACCATCGGCGACGGCCTGTCGTCGCAGCTCCCGGCGCTGATCATCTCGATCGCCGCCGGCCTCCTCGTCACCCGATCGGGCGCGACCAAGTCGTCCCTGGGCGACGACCTGCTGGCGCAGGTCACCGCCAAACCCACGGCGCTGTTCATCACCTCCGGCTTCCTCGGCGCGCTGGCGCTCACGCCGCTCCCGGCGATCCCGTTGCTGGCGGCGGCGGGCGGGCTCATCACCATCGGCGTCACCATGCGCCGGGGCGAGAAGGCCGATCGCGACGACGCGACGCGCGCGAGCGACATCGCGGGCCAGGCGCCGGCGCCCGAGCCCCCAAGCGTCGAGTCGCTCCTCAAGGTCGACACCATGGAGCTCGAGGTCGGCTACGGGCTGGTCCCGCTCGTCGACGCCAAGCAGGGGGGCGACCTGCTCGACCGGATCTCCGCGACGCGCCGACAGACCGCGATCGATCTGGGGCTCGTCATGCCCCCGGTGCGCATCCGCGACAACATGACCCTCGACGCGAGCGCGTACAGGATCAAGATCCGCGGGGCGGTCATCGCCGAGGGCCGCACCGAGCCGGGCAAACTCCTCGCGATCGACTCGGGGCTCACCAGCGGGCCCATCGAGGGCACGCCGACCCGCGAGCCGGCGTTCGGGCTCGACGCCTACTGGATCGACCCGGCCATGAAGCCGCGCGCCGAGACCATGAACTACACCGTGGTCGACGCGACCAGCGTCCTCGCCACGCACCTGACCGAGGTCGTCAAGACGCACGCCGACGAGCTGCTCACGCGCGAGGAGGTCGGCAACCTGCTCACCCAGCTCAAGGAGAAGTCGCCCAAGCTGGTCGAAGAGGTTGTGCCGGGCGTGGTCAAGGCGGGCGACCTGCAGAGCGTGCTCCAGTCCCTGCTGCGCGAGCGCGTCCCGATCCGCGACATGGAGACGATCCTCGAGACCCTGGGCGACTGGGGCACGAAGACCAAGGACGTCGACGTGCTGGTCGAGTACGTCCGGCACGCGCTGCGCCGCGTGATCTGCCAGCTTCACTCGTCCCCGGCGACCGAGCAGGGGGGCAAGCCCCGGCTGGTCTGCGTCACGCTCGACCCTTCGCTCGAGGACCTCATCGCCGCCCACATCGACCGCTCGGGCGGCGGGACGACCGTCAACATGCCGGCGCGCACCGCCAACACGATCGCGCGCGAGATCATGCAGGCCCTCGGCCCGGTGGTGAACGCCGGCAACAGCCCGGTGGTTATCGCGTCGCCCCAGGTCCGCGCCGTCGTCCGCCAGATTGTCCAGCCCCACTTGCCGAACATCGTGGTTCTCGGGTACAACGAGATCGTTCCCGAGGTCGAGGTCGAATCGATGGGTCTTGTCTCACCGCCGCCGGACCCGGCGGACAAGCGGCACGCGTCGGCCGCGTAACATCGCACCAGCGACGCACAGTCAGGGATCGGCGGCGAGCGTGCCGCCCGGGAAGTCGGAGACTTCCCGAAGGACGCGCGACCGGGGAAACGGTCGCGCCGGATGATCGGAGCCACGGATGGCCGACCTGTCCCTTCGGACATACCGCGCACGAACCGTCGGGGACGCCCTCGTCGAGATCAAGCGCGATCTCGGGCCCGACGCCGTGATCCTGCACACTCGCCAGTTCAAGGCCGGCGGCCTGCTGGGCCTCTGGGCCCGGCCGATCGTCGAGATCACCGCGACCTCGGCGTCGAACATCGCCCCTCGCCACGACAAGCCCGGCCCGCGCCCCTCGCGCGACACCGGCGCCCCGATGAGCCCGCGCGCCGCGGCGTCGGGGCATCACGGCGCGAACGGCTCCGTCCTCGCCGACCGACTGCGCCAGGCGTACGCGACCCCCGGCGCGAGCCCCGACCCCGGCGCGGGCGGCGTCGCGATCGCCCCGGCGCCCGGGGCTGGTCAGCGCGCTCCCGAGAGCGCGATCGACCCGGTCACCAACGGCAAGGCGCTGGTGGCCGCCCTCGCGACGCGAGCCCAGATCGCGCCGACGACCAGCGCCGCCGTCTCGGCCCTCGAGAACGAGCTGGGATCGATCAAGACCCTGCTCAACCAGGTCCTGGCGCGCACGAGCGGGTCGCCGGCGTCGGTCGTGCCCGAGCTGCTGCACGCGCGCTACATCCGCATGCTCGACGCCGATGTCTCGAGCGAGATCGCCGACCACATCCTGGCCGAGGTCCGCGACGAGCTCTCGCGACAGGAGATGGGCGACGAGGCGATCGTGCACGCCGCCGTCGTGCGCCGGCTCAGCGCCGCCCTGCGCATCCCGGGCGAGGAGGCCGCGATCAGGCCCCGAAAGCCCAGCGAGTCGGCGCGGCGAATCGCGCTGGTCGGCCCCACGGGCGTGGGCAAGACCACCACCGTCGCGAAGCTGGCCGCGACGCACAAGCTGCGCCACGGGCTGAAGGTCGGGCTGGTGACCGCCGACACTTACCGCATCGCCGCCGTCGATCAGCTGCGCACCTACGCGAACATCATCGGGCTGCCCCTGAGGGTCGCGCTCACCCCGGCCGACATGGCGGCGGCGTGCGACTCGCTCCACGACTGCGACGTCGTGCTCATCGACACCGCCGGGCGAGCCCCGTGCGACGCCGACCGACTCGACGAGCTGCGCGACCTGCTCGGCGCGGCCAAGCCCCACGAGACCCACCTGGTGCTGAGCAGCACCACCAGCGAGCGCGCGATGCTGCAGGTCGCGGAGCGGTTCTCCGTCGTCTCGCCCAACCGGCTGATCTTCACCAAGCTCGACGAGGCGGCGAACTTCGGCACGCTCGTGAATGTGGCGAAAAAGGTCGGCGTCGATCTGAGCTACCTCACGACAGGGCAGGAAGTCCCCGATCGGATCGAGCCGGTGCGCCCGGACCGCATCGCACGGCTGATCCTCGAGGGCGGGGTGGTCCGGTGACCGCCGCCCCTCGCCATCCGGCGCCGCCTACTCCAGGCCTTGACGACCAGGCGTCGTCGCTGCGCCGGCTGATGGCGTCGCTCGAAGCGACCGCGCCGCGCGTCGAACCAGCCCGCCGGGCGCGCATCGAACTCTCGCCGCCTCCCCCGACTAAGCGACCCGCGCACGCGATCGCCGTCGCGTCGGGCAAGGGCGGCGTGGGCAAAACCAACCTCTGCGTCAACCTCGCGATCGCGATGGCGCAGCGCGGCGTGCGCGTGACCCTGCTCGATGCAGACCTGGGGCTCGCCAACGCCGATGTGCTCTGCGGCGTGCGCGTGCACGGGCACCTCGGACACGTGCTCGCCGGCTCGCGCACGATCGACGACATCGCGATCGAGGCGCCGGGCGGGTTCCGACTTCTCCCGGGCGCCGCCGGCGTCGCGTCCCTCGCCGAGATCTCCGATTCGTCGATCGAAACGCTGCTCGAGCGGGTCGGCGATATCGATGATTCGAGCGATGTCCTGCTCATCGACTGCGGCGCCGGCATCGGTCGCGCGGTGCTGTCGTTCCTCGCCGCCGCCGATAGGTGCGTGGTGGTCGCGACCCCCGAGCCGACGGCGATCACGGACGCGTACGCGCTGATCAAGGTCGCCCTCGGCGGCGGGGTCGCAGGCGGCGCGAGATTGCCGCGCGTCGATGCGTCCGGGCTCGGGCTGGTGGTGAACATGGCGTCTGACCCTCGCGAGGCGCACGCGACGCACGAGCGCATCGCCGGCGTGTGCGAGCGTTTCCTGGGGATGCGCCCGCCCATGCTGGGCTGGGCCCCTCGCGACGACGCCGTCGGGGCGGCGGTGCGATCGCGGACCCCGTTCCTGCTGGGCAACCCCCGTCGTCCGATCTCGACGCGCATCGATCTTCTGGCCCGCGAGTTGCTGGAAGATCTGGCGTTGGACGGCGAGTCCACCGACCGACCCGGCCTGGTCAGGCGACTCTTGAGTCTCCGGACCCGCAAAATCGCCGGCGGACGAGGAAATCCGGCAAGGACGGCTTAAGCCGCGTCGTTGATCGTCCGATTCCCTCCGGCCGACCGCGATTCCGCGGCGGAGGGATCGAGAGTGAGCCGAGGAACCAAAGGAACACCGACCAGGATCGCGGCCTGCTGCATGGCGTTCAGCGCCTTCGCGCTGGCGTCGCTCTCTGGCCTCTACGCAGGGGCCGAGACCGACCTCGTGCTCAGCAGGGCGCTGATCAGCATGGTCGTGTGCTATGTCGCCGGGTGGGTTATCGGCGCCGCGATCGAGCATGTGCTCGGAGAGCGGCTCCGGGAAGAACACCGGGTCGATCAGCACACCGTGCCAACCGCCCGGGGCTCATCCAGCGCCCCGAACGGGGGGAAACGCAACGCGGCGGCGGCGTGAAACGCCTGAACGCAGAATTATGAGACTTTTGATGGTTTTCCATCTTGTGCAGTGTGACGCGTCCTGTATACTGCCCGCCATTCAGGCGGCCCACGGATGGGCGCGCACCCCGACGGAGACCCTTCCCGCCCCTCGCCACGGCCAGCGCGTGACGACGGACGATGGGGACTTCTCCTCCGACGGGTCCACTCTGCGGATGAGATGGTCAAGGAGAGGACCATGCCGAGCAGCGTGAAAGCGGAAACCGGCAAGACCAAGCGTCGCACGGACGCCGGTTCGGGCTCGAAATCACCCACGACATCAACGCCAGCGAAGGCCGCGAAGGCGAAGAAGGGCATCTCCTTCTCTCCCTCGTCAGACTTCACTCGACAGACGCTCGAGGCGATGGAGATGCGCGAGGTGTGGGTCACCTACCAGCGGGGCAAGTCCCTCGCGATCCGGAACTTCCTCCTTGAGAAGTTCTACCCGCTCGTGCGATACAACGCCGAGCGCATCCACACGCGCCTCCCCGACGAGGTCGACGTCGATGATCTCGCCCAGGCCGGCCTCTTCGGCCTCAAGGACGCCATCGACAGCTTCGACCTCGAGCGCGGCGTGAAGTTCGAAACCTACTGCGCGCCGCGCATCCGCGGCGCGATCCTCGACGAGCTCCGCTCCATGGACTGGGTCCCCCGGCTCGTCCGCGTGCGCACCGCCAAGGTCAACGCCGCGCGCAACCGCTTCCTCCTCAAGCACGGACGGAACCCGACCGAGGTCGAGCTCGCCGAACTCCTGGGCGCCGACGCCGAGGAATACAAGAAGCTCAGCCGCGACTCGCGCGCCGCCGGTGTCTTCTCCCTCTCGCGCAAGGTCATGGGCGGCGACAGCAGCCGCGAGCTGCACGAGATCGACGTCATCCGCGACGAGACTCAGAGCAACCCGCTGACCGAGGCGCAGCGCCGCGATCTGCGCGAGCTCATCACCCGCGGGCTCTCCCGCGCCGAGCGGCTCATCGTCATCCTCTACTACTTCGAAGAGATGACCATGAAGGAAATCGGCGCCACCCTCGACCTCTCCGAGTCTCGCGTCTCCCAGATGCACTCCTCGATCCTGCAGCGCCTCAAGGCCCAGATGCAGCACCGCGAGCGCGAGTTCGAGGCCGTCGACGCCTGAGCGATCTTCTCCAAATCCGATTCGACTTCCCTCCGCCCGCGTCGAACGATGCGGGCGGCTTTCATGACGAACCACGACCACACCTCTGCTGCCGATCGCTCCCCCGATTCCGCGGTCATCGCGCACCTCGGGCTCGGCTCCAACCTCGGAAACCGCGCCGACACCATCGACGCGGCCCTCGCGCTCCTGTGCGCCACCCGGGGGGTGTCGGTCCTCGTCCGCTCCAAAATCATCGAGACCCCCGCGCTCGTCCGCCCCGGCGCCCCGGCCCAGCCGGCGTACCTCAACGCCGCTGCCACGGTCGAGACCACCATGTCCCCTCGCGAGCTGCTCGACGCGATGCTCGAGGTCGAGCGCCAGCTCGGGCGCGTCCGCAGCGCCACCGAGCGGTGGGAGCCGCGCACGATCGACATGGACCTGCTCCTCTACGCCGACCGCGTGATCGATTCGCCGGGGCTCGTTGTTCCTCACCCGGCGATGCACGAGCGCCTGTTCGTCCTCCAGCCCCTCGCCGAGATCGCGCCCGACGCGCGACACCCCGTGCTCGGGCGGACCGCCGCCGAACTGTTCGCGCGCCTGCGCGCGGCGACGCCCGCCGGGGCGTGAACGCTGCGGCGGGCGTCGCGATGGTCTTCCGCGCGCTCTTCGTCAGTCGATGGTCAGGCCAGCCAGGTACTCGCGCAGCGAGCGGTCCGCCATCTCGCGCTTCGCGCGCAGGTCGCGGGTCTCCTGCTCGATCTGCTCGAGTCGGTCTTCCTGCTCGGTGAGCGTGCGCATGTAGCGGGCGTACAGGTCGGAGTTCCGATCGACGCGACCCATGTTCTCGCGCACGCGCCCCTGGTCGGACGCGATCGCCCCGCGCTCGGTGTTCAGCGCGCTGATCATCGCGTCGATGTCCCGCACCGCGCGCTGCATCTCTCCGGCCTTGCGGACCGCGTCCACGACCTGCTTCGACGCCCTCCCGTCGGAGGAGAGTCGAACGAGCAGGTCGAGGTCGTACTGCACGAGCGCGACGGTGCTGCGATCGACGCGCTCGTGGGTGATGTCGAGGGTCGCCTCCCCGGCGCGGTCCAGCGCAACCTCGAAACGCTGCACGGTCTCGGACTCGCTGGCCGGCGACGCGGGCGACAGCAGCGTCCAGCCGGGCATCTTCGGGTGCTCGACGATGATCGTGCGCCCGCGCGACGCGTCGCGATTGACGAAGCGATGGCCGGTCGTCGACTCGCGACGACTTTCCTGCTCCAGCACGCCGTTGACGATCCGGACTTTCGTGATGCGCGACTCCGTCCACGGCTCGACGAGGGCGCGGACATCCTGATCAACCGCGTACGACGCGAGGCGCTGCTGCCCGCGGCTCGTGAAGCCGACCTGGGCGTCGCCGGCGTAGGAATCGGCGTCGTAGACCGCGATCGGGCCGGCGGCCAGGTCGGCGCCGCTCGTGTTCGTGAACTCGACGCCGCGCATCGGGTGCTCGCGCAGGTCGTTGGGGTTGTAGATCGAGACACGCCGCCCCTCGACGCTCGACCCGAGGATCGGCAGCATCGCGCTCGTGCGCCGGGGGATGGTCACGGTCTCCTTGATCTCGTAGCGGAAGAGTTCTCCCGAGGTCTGCGCGTCGGCGACCGACGCCAGCGAGGCGCTGAACGAGCCGGCGCCCATGCGATTGGACTCGGCGACGCGCGCCGGCGCTATCGACTGGCCCGTTATCGCGCTCGCGTCGCGCTCCATCCGCACGCGCCCGTCCGCCGCCGGGCTGGCGGGCGCCCTGGCGGCCACGGCGTCGCTGTAGGCCCTGCCCGTCACCACTCCCGGGATCGGCAGCGGCAGGTCGGGCCTCGCGACGAACAGCGGCTCGCGCAGGTTCATCGTGAACGCGACGGGCCTGCCCGACGCGAGCGACATGCGCACGCCGTCCCAGTCCTCGTCGGTCTGATTCTCCACGATCGCCCAGCCCTGCAGCATCGGCTTGGCGCCCGTCTCGTCGGGCAGCACCAGCCGGTAGCTCGTCTTCCACACGGGGGATTCGTGGATGTAGCCGATCGTCACATCGCGCTCGCGACCCTCGCCGAAGCGCACGCCGAGCCCGGCCTGGTTCTCGGCGCGCCGTGACGCCAGCGTGCGCAGCGCGACGCGCAGCTCGCTCGCGAGTTGTTTGTCAAGCAGGTTGAACGTCACCATGCGCGCCAGGGGCACGGTCTTGACGCCGGCGTCGGTCAGCACGCTGACGAACTGGCCCTTCTCGGGCTCGCCCCGGGTCTCGACGCTGAGGATCATGCCTCGCACCGGGCCCTCACCCGTGGTGATGTCGATCTCGGCGCCGCGGAGCTGCCCGAGCAGCTCGTAGATCGAATCGGCGCGTCGGAGATCAACCTGAAAGCCGCCCAGCGCCTTGTCGAGCGGCTCGGCGGATTCGAACGCGACCGTGGGGGGCGTCTGGCCCTGCGCGTCGAGCACGACCATCGACTTGAGCACATCGTTGAGATGGTTGACATCGAATCGAAGATCCACCGTCGCCGCGCCGTCGACGACGCCGGTTCGCTCGAAGTACCCAACGCCCGACCGGTAGAGCGTGACCGACCTGAGCGGCAGCGCGTCGGCGGCCAGCGCCGCATGGCCCAGGGCGCACGAGAGCGCGAGCGCCCCCAGGATCCATCTCGCATCCGGGAGAGCGCGCGCAGGGCGGTGGGAGTGCGTGTCACGCGCTGCGCGCAGCGAGAGCCCGGACCGAGTGAGTTCGCTCGAGTTCATTGGAAATCCCCATTGGTGTCGGCGGGCGACACGCCCGCTCGTTCCTGCCGCGAAATCCGACGCGGCGTCTCTGGTTCGGTTCCCGGCGAGCGTCGGTTCGCGCCCGGCCCGGCCCGCGCCGGTCGAGGGCGTGTCTAGAGTCCCCCTCACGAACGCCGATCACAGACCCATGGCCCAGCTGACCGTCCTCCCATCCACACCGCCGACCACGGGAACGCCGCGCGAGGCGGGCGCGTTCGACCGAGAGCGTGCGGCGCGCGACCTCGCCAACGCGATCGAGGGCGAGGTCCGCTTCGGGCTGCACGACCGGATGCTCTACGCGACCGACGCGTCGCTGTACCAGGTCGAGCCGCTTGGCGCGCTCATCCCGGCGAACGCGCAGGACGCGGCCCGCGCGATCGCGTTCTGCGCGTCGAGGGGCATGCCCGTCCTGCCGCGAGGCGGGGGGACCTCCCTCGCCGGGCAGTGCACGAACCGCGCCGTGGTGATGGACCTCTCGCCCAATCTTCGCACGCTCAGCGCCATCGACGACCAGTCGCGCACCTGCGAGGCCGAGCCCGGCATCACCATCGAGGAACTGAATCAGCGTCTGCTCAAGGAGGGCCACCAGCTCTTCTTCGCGCCCGACCCGGCGACGGTGCGCCAGGCGACGGTGGGGGGGTGCATCGGCAACAACGCCGCCGGCGCGCGCTCCGTGCTCTTCGGGAGAACGAGCGAGAACCTCGACGCGCTGACCGTCGCGCTCGCCAGCGGCGAGGTGGTCCGCCTCGAAGCCGGCGCCGCCGCTACAGACGCGCGGGTGCGCGACCTCACCGAGCGCGTCGTCGAGGTCGTCTCGCGCCACGCCGAACTCATCCGCGAGCGTTTCCCGAAAACCGTCCGGCGCAACGCCGGGTACCAGCTCGACCTGATCCTGCAGCAGCTCGACGCCGGGAAGCGAGTCGACGAGATCAACCTGGCGCCGCTGCTCTGCGGCAGCGAGGGCACGCTCGCCGTCACGCTGTCGGCGAAGCTGAAACTCAGGCCGATCCCGCGCGCGAAGGGGCTGGCGGTGCTCTCGTTCCCGTCGGTGGACGACGCGATCGCCGCGGTGCTCCCGATCCTCGAGACGCGCCCCAGCGCCGTCGAACTGCTCGACGACCTCGTGATCGATCTGGCGCTGAACAACCAGGAGTGTCGTCGCTATGTCGAACTCCTGCCCCACAAGGGCGAGCAGGTCCCCAGGGCGGTGCTCTATGTCGAGTATTTCGCGGAGAGCGACGCCAACGAGATCAACGAGCGCTTCGAGGAACTGATGCGCGCGATGGAAGGCCGCGACTACGGCGTCTCCACCTACCACGACGCCAAGGCGATGCTCAGCGCCTGGCGCCTGCGCCAGAGCGGCGAGCCCTTGCTCCACGGGCTGCCCGGCGAGCGCAAGCCCATCACCTTCGTCGAGGACAACGCGATACCCCCGGAGAACCTCGCCGAGTTCGTGCGCCGCCTGCGCGCGATCGTCGAGAAGCACGGCACCAAGGCGGCGTTCTACGCCCACGCGTCCGTCGGCGTGCTGCATGTCCGCCCGCTGCTGTCGACCAAGGACCCGGAGGATCTGGTGCGCCTGCGCGCCATCGCCGTCGAGGCCGCGGACCTGGCGCGCGAGCTCGGGGGCGTGATGAGCGGCGAGCACGGCGACGGGCGCGTCCGCTCGCCCCTGCTGGAGCGCCTCTACGGCCCCGAGATGATGCGCGCCTTCCGAGAGATCAAGGCGATCTTCGACCCGCAGAACATCCTCAACCCCGGCAACATCGTCGAGCCCGGGCCGATCGAGAGCATCACTGCCCACCTGCGCGTGTCGCCCCTGGATCACGACGGCGACGGCGCCCCGTCGGTCCGCGTGTCGAAGCAGGTCGAAACCTACTTCGAGTACGGCGATCAGGAAGATTTCGCCCACGCGGTGGAGATGTGCAACGGAGCGGGCGTTTGCCGCAAGCGGAGCGGGGGGGTGATGTGCCCCTCCTACATGGCCACGCAGGACGAGCGCCACGCGACGCGCGGGCGCGGCAACGCGCTGCGCCTCGCCATCACGGGCCAGCTCGGGCGCGACGGGCAGCGCCCAGATGCGCACGAGCCCGATTGGGACGACGCCGAGACGCTCAAGACGCTCGACTGGTGCCTGTCGTGCAAGGCGTGCAAGAGCGAATGCCCGAGCAACGTCGACATCGCGAGACTCAAGGCCGAGTACCACGCGCAGCGGAACAAGGCGAAGGGTCGCGCGCCCTGGCGGTACAGGGTGCTGTCGCGTGTGCGCGACCTCAACACGCTCGCGTCGTTCGCGCCGAGATTGAACACCGCGATGTCGCGGTTCGGGCCCGCCCGGGGCGTGATGAACAGGCTCTTCGGCTTCGATCCGCGACGCTCGCTGCCCCCGTTCACCCCCGACCTTTTCCGCTGGTTCTCCAGGCGCGGCGGGTCGTCGGTGCACTCGAAGCACAAAGTCGTGCTCTTCGGCGACTGCTTCAGCGTTTACAACGAGTCGCCCATCGGGCGGGCGGCGGTCGGGCTGCTCGAAACACTCGGGTACGAAGTCGTGCTGCCACGCACCGGCTGCTGCGCCCGGCCCATGATCTCGCTCGGCTTGCTGCCCGACGCGATCGCGAAAGCCGACGCGACGCTCGCGCAGCTGCGTCCCTTCATCGAAGACGACTCCGTCGCGGCGATCCTCGTGCTCGAGCCCTCGTGCCTGAGCGCGATCAACGATGACTGGCAGCAGCTCAAGCTGAAGTCGCCCAAAGCCCTCCGACGCGCGCTCTCGCAGAAGACGATGCTCGTCGAGGACTTCGTCGAGAAGCGATGGGACACACACCCGCGCACGCCCACCATCGACGAAGCCGTCGTGCCGAAGGGGCGCGTCGTGCTACACGGGCATTGCCACCAGAAGGCGATCGTGGGCGTCGAGAGCAGCGCCGCGCTGCTGCGCCGCATCGCCGGTGTGAAGCTGGAGGTGCTCGACGCGACCTGCTGCGGCATGGCGGGCATGTTCGGCTACACGAAGGACCGCTTCGACCTGTCGATGAAGGTGGGCGAGCTGGGCGTGCTCCCGGCGGCCAGGACGATCGGCCCGGACGATGTCATGGTGGCCCCGGGGACCTCCTGCCGTCACCAGATCCACGACGGCGCGGGCGTGGGGGCGATGCACCCGGTCGAGTTCGCGGCCCGGGCGCTGGGCGCGCGTCCGGACTGAAACGCCACGACCCGGCGCAGGGCCGGGTCGTGCGTGTGGAAATCTGGGAAAAAGAAAGGGCGACCGACGGGATTCGAACCCGCGACCCCCTGGACCACAACCAGGTGCTCTAACCGAGCTGAGCTACGGCCGCCATCAAGCGAGGGGACTGTATTCCCACGAGCCCGGGTCGGCAACGCGGCGTCGTCCGGGCTGCGGTGTGGTACGCTCCCGGGATGCCGGTCGCGGTCCCCATCGAGGAAGCACTGCTGCGGCTGTTCCTTGCCGGCGTCGTGGCTGCGCTGCTGGGGTGGAACCGCGAACGCGCCGGCAAGGCCGCCGGCCTGCGCACCTTCACGCTGGTCGGCCTTGGGTCGTGCCTCTTCACCCTGCTCTCGCTCGAATTGATCGAGGCGTACAAGGACACCGCGGCCGGGGGAATGGACCCGCTGCGCGTGGTCAGCGGGCTGGTGGGGGGCATCGGGTTCCTGGGGGCCGGGACAATCATTCAGGCCAGGGGCAGCGTGCAGGGAGTGACGACGGCGGCGGGGCTGTGGATGACCGCGGCGATCGGGCTCGCCTCCGGGCTCGGGCAGTACGCGCTCGCGGGGGTCGCCGGGGCGCTCTCGATCCTTGTTCTGCTCGGCCTCTGGCTGCTCGAGCGGCGAGTCGGGGTGAAGCAGCACGCTCCACCAGCCCCGGCCCAGCGCCGGGGACGATGAACGACGCCACCGACGCGGGCTGTCAGAGAACCGCATGCGCCGGTTGAGGGTCGGGGGGAGTCGCCTATCCTCTTGGATTCACTGGTCGCCCGCCCCGCAGACCCGCGAGACCGCCGCGGAAAGGGTGGGCGTCGATTCACCCTGCTCCAGCACGGTACAAGACAACCCGCCATGACCACCCTGACCTCGCCCGCGTCGGATATCACCTTCGCCAACACCCTGGCCAACCTCAGCGTGGCCGAGCTGGTCGAGCACTCGATCAAGCGAGGGGAGGGCGTCTTGGCTTCCAACGGCGCGCTGAATGTCCGCACCGGCGATCGCACCGGGCGTAGCCCGAAGGACAAGTACCTCGAGGACACCCCCGAGGTCCACGACAAGGTCTGGTGGGGCGCCGTCAACCAGCCCTTCAGCAGCGAGAAGTTCGACAAGGTTCTGGACATGGCGAAGAAGCACCTCGCCAAGGCCCAGACCGTGTTCGTCTCCGACGGCTTCGTGGGCGCCGACCCCAAGCGCCGCCTCGCGGTCCGCACCCACACCGAGCACGCCTGGCACGCGCTCTTCGTCAAGACACTCTTCATCCGGCCCACCGACGCCGAGATGAAGGGCTTCTCGCCCGACTGGACCATCTACAACTGCGGCAAGCGCAAGCTCACGAGCGACGAGGCCAAGGCCCTGGGCGTCGCCGACACCGGCGTGCTCATCGTGCAGTCGCTCTCGCGCCGCACCGTCGTCATCTTCGGCACCGAGTACGCCGGCGAGATGAAGAAGAGCATCTTCTACGCGATGAACTACGACATGCCCGAGGTGGGCGTGTTCCCGATGCACTGCTCCGCCAACGTCAGCACGACGGACAACCACGACGTCGCGCTGTTCTTCGGCCTCTCCGGCACCGGCAAGACCACGCTCTCGGCCGACCCCTCGCGCGGGCTGATCGGCGACGACGAGCACGGCTGGTCCGACGCCGGCGTCTTCAACTTCGAGGGCGGGTGCTACGCCAAGTGCATCAAGCTCTCGAAGGAAGGCGAGCCCATGATCTGGGACGCGATCCGCTTCGGCTCGGTCCTCGAGAACGTGACGCTCGACCCCAAGACCCGTCTGCCCGACTACGACCGCGCCGAGTTCACCGAGAACACCCGCGTCACCTACCCCGTTGATTACATCGACAACGCGGTCATCCCCTCGATGGCCGGCCACCCCAAGAACGTCGTGTTCCTCACCGCCGACGCGTTCGGTGTGCTGCCCCCCATCAGCAAGCTGACGCCCGAGCAGGCGATGTACTACTTCATCAACGGGTACACCAGCAAGCTCGCCGGCACCGAGGCCGGCGTGACCGAGCCCCAGCCCAACTTCTCGCCCTGCTTCGGCGGGCCCTTCCTGCCACGCCCGCCGCGCGTCTACGCCGACATGCTCGCCGAGCGCATCAAGAAGCACGGCGCCAGCGTGTGGCTGGTGAACACCGGCTGGACGGGCGGGCCCTACGGGACCGGCTCGCGCATGAAGCTGTCGCACACCCGCGCGATGATCACGCAGGCCCTCGACGGCAAGCTCAAGAACGCGAAGTACGACACCGACCCGATCTTCGGACTGCACATCCCCACCAGCGTCGACACCGTCCCCGACGAGATCCTCAACCCTCGCAAGACCTGGAAGGACGGGGCGGCCTACGACGCGAAGGCGAAGGAGCTGGCGTCCAAGTTCCGCGCCAACGACGCGAAGTTCGATATGCCCGACGCGGTCCGCGCCGCGGGCCCTCGCGCCTGATCCGCTGATCGGTCGACGAAACACAAAGACCTCGCTCCGAGTCGGAGCGAGGTCTTGTTGTTTCAGGTCGGATGAGTCGGGGCCGGTTCAGCGACGACGACGGGCGCCGATCGCGAGCATGCCGGCGAGGGCCATCGTGCCGCCCGTCGGGAGCGGGATCACCGGGGTGTCGTCCTCTGGGGGCAGCCAGCCGTTGTAGGTGTGGCGGCGGATCTCGGCGTTCTGGAACGAGATCGAGTCGACGACGACCGAGCCGTTGACGCCGCCGCCCAGGATGCGCAGGTCCGCGTCGGGGGCGATGAGGGCGCCGTTGAAGGTGTTGTTGACGGTGATCTCGGTGGCGTCGATGAAGTTCCAGAGGATCTTCGACGAGTTGTTCTGGTTGAACCCGCCGATGAGGTTGGGCGGGGCGACGAGGTTGATCACGCCGTTGTTCGAGGTGACATTGAGGATCACGGTGTCGGCGGATCCGAAGTTGAGGTTGAGCTGGCCCAGCCCCTGGATGGTCGAGATGTTGAAGGCGTAGACGGCGACGTTGGCGCCGTTGTAGTTGGTCGGGGAGGCGTTCATGTTGCCGGCGCCGTCGATGGACCCGTTGGTCGCGAGAGCGGCGAGCGAGGCCTGCATCGAGACGACCTGGTTGATGGCGTTGGTGACCATCGACGAGACGCCGCTGCTGTTGATCTGCGAGCCGCCGCCGTTGAGGTTGCGCGTGCCGAGCATGCTGCCGCCGATACGGAGGTTCCCGCCGTTGTTGATGTTGGCGGTGGTGCCGGCGTTGATGTTGCCGCCGACGACGAGGCCGTCGCCGTTGCTCGCGGTGACGCCCTGGACCGCGTAGTTGCTCGCCGGGCCAGAGAGGTTCCCACCGATCAGCGCCGAGCCGTCGACCTCGGAGGTCGAGAACACGTTGCCACGCACGATGACGTTCCAGTCGGTCAGGACGCTCCCGGCGTGGGACGCCGCCGACGCGACGGCGAGGCAGGCAGTGGCTGAAAGCAGCAATGAACGGTGACGCATAGGGGGCTCTCTCTCCTCAAGGTCCTGATGAACGGGGCCGGAACTGGGGAAAGAGTACCTCGGGAAAACACCTGGTAAACCGGTCGAGTGTAAAAAATCAGCCGTAACTCGTTCTGGACTGTGAGTTTGGGCAATCTGGATGCGGGGGGGTGTCCGGATGCCGGGCGGTCGCTGCGTGACGAAACAGGGCCCGCCGGCGCTCGCCGACGGGCCCTGGGATGAACGATCGAAGCCTGGCGTGCCTTAGCGGCAGGACGCGCCGAAGTTGGACAGCACGAGGTTGAGGTCGGAGAAGTTCACGACGCCGTCGTCGTTCACATCGCCCGCGAGGCCCTGGCCGGTCTGGCCGAACGCCGAGAGCACGGTGTTGAGGTCGGAGAAGTTGACGACGCCGTCGCCGTTGGTGTCGCCGGGGCAGTCGATGACGTCGGTGCAGGACACGGTGGAGATCCGGACCGCGTCGATGCCGGCCTCGAGCAGAGACGCCGGGCTGAGGTCGCTCGCGATGAAGCGGACGCGCAGGGTCGGCGTGGAGGGAATCTCGCCGGAGTCACCGATGTTGATGGCGTCGGTGCGCCAGTTGTCGGACTGGGTCGTGAAGAACCGGACCTGCGTCCAGTTCGTTCCTGCGGGATCCGTGGCGAACTCGACGGCGAGCGAGTCGTTGTCGAGGACGCCCGGGCCGGAATTGATCCAGTAGGCGTAGGTCAGCGCGCCCCCGGTGCTGGCGTCGATGACGGGCGAGGTGAGGATGGTGGAGCCGTTGTCGACGTCGCTGTCGCCGGGGGTGTTTCCGGTGACATAGCACTGGCCGGAGCCGTCGAAATCGGTGGCCGGGTCGCCGCGCCCGCCGTTGACCGGCACGCCTCGCTGCCACTGGCCGGCGGTCGCGTTGCCGCTGACGGTCCAGCCCTGATCGGTTTCGAAGTCGTCGTCGAAGGCGATGTCGAGCTCGCCGACGAGGTAGGAGTAGGGCGAGCCCGCGCCGCCCGGGGGGTCGAAGAGCGTCGCGTTGGAGGAGGTGAGCGCCGAGAAGTAGAACTCGGGCGAATCGTCGCAGCTGGCGCCGGGGATGGACGCCGTGTACGTCGCGGGCCCGGTCGGGGTCATCGCGATCGCCGCGAACGCGCCGCCGTCCAAGCGGTAGTTGAGCGTGACGCTCGACGCCTCGACGGCGTCTGCGCCGGAGAACACGCTCAGAGCGACCTCGACAGGCGCGCCGGGCTGCGCGAACTCCTCGACGGCGTCGACGATGCGGATGAGCGAGGGTGCGCTCTCGATGCTCAGCGAGTAGAGCTGGATGTTGTTGGTCCCGCTGCCGCGGACGCGGACGTAATAGATCCCTGCGCCGGGGAGCCCGGCGACGGCGGTCTCGTTCTGGCCCAGCCCGTTGAAGTCGGCGGTGTCGAGGACGGTCACGCCGTCGGACGCGAGGATGTCGATCTTGAGATCGTGGATGACGCGCGGATCGAAGAGCGTGCCGCCGGTGCAGCCCGAGTTCTGCGAGCGTTGGAGATAGGGCGCCTGCTGCGTGGGCGCCGCGGTGGCGGCGATTGCGGTCGGCCCGGAGACGGAGATGCGGAAGACATCGACGTCGGCGCCGTTGTCGATGCTGAGCAGGTCGACGCCGATCGTGGAGCCGGTGAACGCGCCGAGGTCGGTGGAGGTGGCGAAGGTGTCGTTGTTCTCGAAGCGGTCGCCGTAGTGGCGCTGGGTGGCGAGGGTGTCGTCGAACTGAGGCCCGTCGAACATCACCGAGATGAACGGCTCCATGAGCTTGGTCTCTTCGCGCGGGCAGACGTGGAGGATGCCCTGGCCGTGGCCGTGCTCGTGCGAGAGAATGTTGCGGAGCCGGAGCGAGTTGTTGGTGGTGTTGTTGTAGAAGTTGTCGGCGCTGTCGAGGACCATGTCGCCGTCGTTGGGGAAGTTGTTGTAGGCGAGGACGCCGCTGTTGCCGTCGAGCGGGATGGCCGCCATGCGGAGGTCGCCGCGCACGCCGAGAACGCCCGGGTTGTTGTTGAGCGCGACGCCGTCGTCGTTGGGCTCGTACTGATAGGAAAGACCGCCGAGCTCGGCCCAGCGGGCGAACATCTCGTCATAGATGGGCTGCCAGACGGTGGGGTTGCCGTAGATGCCGTTGAGGAAGGCGAAAAGGTTGCTGTTGCCCTGATACCCGATGAGGTCGGGCACGAAAGTGCCGTCCGGAACAAAGGAGTAGGTCAGGGTGACGGGCTCGCCCTGCGCGTAGGAGGGCTGCGCGATGGCGGTGCTGGTCCAGCGCCCGGTGAGCTGGAATCGCCCGCCGATGCCGAAGACCGCGTCCTCGAAGGCCTGCACGACATCGTCGGGAGTTCCGGGCGTGAAGCACAGGTGCAGGATGGGCCCGTGCTCTTTGGTCGTCTCGAGGACGCGCCGGAGCATGTGGCGGTGCGCGGGGCGCATCTTCTCGAAGGTGGAGAGACTCACAACCTCGGCGACGGACTCGTACGGGGTTTCGCCGTGCAGCGCGAGCACCTCGTCGTCGCGCTCGTTTCGCTCGTACAGCTCGGGGACCAGGCCCGACATGATGATCGCGTTCTTGGTTTCGGTGGGCAGCGCGAGGAAGGTCTGCAGCTCGATGAGCGCGCGAGCGTGGGCCTTGAGCGCGTCGTCCTGGGAGATCGGGGCGCGCAGGCCGAAGGCGCCGACCCGGCTGGGGGCGTCGTCGGGAACAAGCCAGTTCGCGCCGTGCGATGCGCCGGTGAGACACAGAAGCGAGGCAACAAGGGCGGCGCGCATCGCGCCGGCGCTGGGACACAGATCGGGCATCATGACCTCCGCTCGAAGAGCGTGACGCGCGGAGCGCGTCGTTGGGGCAGGACCGGCACGGACGGCACGCACGCCGTCTTCACGAACCGCTCATGCTCGCAGAATACAACAACTCGGCGATCTGTCCAAGAGAAAGCACCTGATGACGCGACGGACTTTCGGACCTTGATGAGGGGATGGGCCTTGCCTGGGGGAATAGGCAAGAACGAAAGACGCCCGGCGCTCGGCCGGGCGTCTTCTGCGTTCAAGCGGGTATTCGGTCCTGTGCCCGATCAGCGGCGACGACGCGTCGCGACCAGCGCGCCCATGCCCATGAGGGCGGCGGCGCCGGGGGTCGGGATCACGTAGACGCCCGGGTTGCCCAGATCGCCGTTGGCGGAGAAGTACGAGCCCTGCAGGTCGCCGAGCGTCGAGAAGAACCAGCCGGTGACGTCGTTGAGACCGAGGAAGCCGGGCGTCGTCCACCCGGAGGTGTTTTGCGTCCGGATGGTCCCGGGGAACACGGTGTCGCCGTAGGTCAGGCGATCGACGAGCAGGCCGCTGTTGTCGAAGATGTTGATCTCGTCGGCGCGACCGAGGTTGTTGGTGTACTGGTCGAGGATGACGACCGACGAGTCGAGGTTCCACGCGGCGCGGAACGCGGCGGCGGTGGACTCAACGAGCAGGACCGACTGCCCGGCAGCGACGACGCCCGCGCCGGAGAGGTCGAACACGCCGGGGATGCGGCTGTCGTCGTCGAACGACCAGCCGGCGAGATCGATCGCCGAGGTGCCGACGTTGGTGATCTCGATGAACTCGCCCTCGGCGCCCTGGTACATCCACTCGGTGATGACGATGCGACCGGTCGCGAAGGACGCGGCGGACAGGGCGAGGCCGGCGATGACGGCTGCGGTGATCTTCATGATTGCTTTCCTCTCATCCACTTGCTGAGCAAACGCGGCGCGGTCGGAACATCCGAGACGCGAGGCGTCGCTGACACGAAGGGACAGCAACGTAGACATGACGCCGGGCGCATCAAGCCGTTTCGTGTGAGGATCGCGTGAATGCTGAACTGGAGAAGTTCACTGCGCCGAATCGCGCGCGGCGCCCGCGGCGCTCACGAAATCTTCAACATCCGCGATGCCGTACACAGCCATCGTCCCCGACACTTCGTACGCGACGATCAGCAGCGGGCGACCGGTCGGGCTGTGATGCGCCGGGATGAAGCAGATCCCCTCCGGCGCGATATCCCCTTCGTCGGCAGAGACATGCAGGTCGATCAGACTGGGGTTGGCCGGATCGGAGAGGTCTAGCGCCGCGATCGCGCCGGGGCGCTCCAGCCCGATGAACGCGACGGGTCTGCCTCTCAGGGACGCGAGCGCGATTCCTTCGGGCTCTGGACCGCGCGCCGTCGATCGCGATTCGGCGCGAGCGTTCCCGTTGGCGTTGAATCGGTCCGGTGCGACCGACGCCATCGTTCGCTCGAACAGGTCGCCGGTGTCGGCGACGCGTTCCAGCGATCCATCAGACGCGACGCGCCAGACCGAAGCGCTGCGCGAGCCCATCGTGACCGGCTGGTCGATCGCGCCGTCGGCGTCCAAGTCCCCGCTGTGGGCGCAGACTTTCAGGTCGTGCAGGGCCGGCGAACTCTCGATCCTCTCGCGAAGCGCGCTGGACACGCGGAGCGTCGATGGCAGCTCGCGCACGCGGATCTCGTCGCCAAGGGGGTTGTTCGCGCGCCCGAAGCGCCCACGGTCGTCGCCTTCGTTCGGGGTGATCAGATACCACACCCCGTCGACGCTGAAGGACGCGAGCTGGTCGGGCATGGGGGCGGCCAGAACCGTTTCCCACGCGGCGCCGGGCCCGTCGGCGTCCGACGGATCGATCGCCTGCTCGAGCAGTCCGAGCCCGACGATCCTATCGAAGCGCATCGAGCCCAGGTCGAACCGCGCGACGGCGTTGTTCTCCTGCAGCGTGATGTACGCGCCGTCGCCGATGAACGCGATGTACTCGGGCTCGAGATCGAGCGTCGGCGACGCGCGATGTCGCGGGTGCACGCGCAGAAACCGGTCACGCGGATTGTCGAGTGATGCCTTGAGCGCGTCGGCGAGGGCGTCGCCGTCGAAATACACGGTCGTGACGCGCGACTGCGTGAGCCGCGCGCAGTCGAACTCGCTCCCGACGCCCGAGAGTGAGATCACGCTGAGCGATCCTGGCGGGTCGACGAGCACGCCCTGCGCCGTGACGCGTGGCTGGCCCTCGTTGGCGACGAGCAGGAGTTCTCCGTCGGGCGAGAAGGCCGCGGCGTCGGGGTTATACCCGACGACGAACCGCGAGAGCACTCGCCCGGTGCGCGTGGAAAAGAGCAGCGCGACGCCCGGGACCCCGGCGAAGTCTTCCGGGACCACGGTCGCCGCCGCGAACCCGCGCCGCAGCGGGTCGAGCGCGACGTGGGTGACCTCGGCCTTCATCCCGGGGGGGAACGCGCTCTGCGCCGCCAGGCCGAGCGTGCGCACGAGCAGGGGGGAGGCGCCGTCGCCCAGGTGGATCATCGCCACGTCGTCGCCGGCGACCGCGAAGACCATGTTGCTCGACTCGTCGTAGGCGGGGATCTCGACCGACGCCAGCGACACCACGCCGAGGCGCGTGAGCAGCGGGCGCTCGCGCAGGGTCCTCGCGCGGTCCTGCGCCGACGCGGCGCTCGCGAGTGTCGCGAGGATGACACCGCCCAGCGCGCACGCGCAGGCGAGGCTTGGTGAGGTTCCGGGCATGAACCATCAACGTAGTGCGTGACTCGGCGCGAGGGTTCTTCACAATGTCAAGATCACGCGAAGGAACCGTGAAGATCTTCGCGCGATGCGCCGGGCTTCGCGCAATCTTCACCGTGGCGAACAGTCATGGACCGCGCGCCGGCTTACTCTGACGCCCTTCACGGTGGTTCGCACGGTCGCGACCATCGTCGGCGGCGAAGGCACCCTCGCACGGCGGTCATTCATGCACCACACGCACGCTCCCCACCCGCGCCGCGGTTTCACGCTTATCGAGCTGCTCGTCGTCGTCAGCGTCATCGCGCTGCTGATCGGCATCCTCCTTCCGTCGCTGAGCGTCGCGAAGGACAAGGCGCAGGCGGTCCGCTGCATGGCGAACCTGCGCAGTCTCGCGAACGCCGCGGTCTCGCACACGGGAGATCACAAAGGGCTGTTCAGCACCGGCCCGTCCGACAACCGCATGCGCAACGGCTACGGGCCGATCCGCACGACGGGCTGGATGGCCGACTTCATCCGAGGCGAGTACGCCAACCCCGGCCAGCTGCTCTGCCCGACGCACCCGGTCAAAGACAACCAGAACATGTCGTTCGAGCGCCTGAATGACAGGCCCTGGGAATCGGTGCGCATCGAGGATCAGGAGCGGCTCTTGGTGGCTGGCTACAACACGAACTACGCCCAGTCGTGGTACATGGCGTACACCGGGATGAAATCGCATCGCAACCTGTCGCTCGACCCGCGCAGGACCGAGGGCGTCATCGGGCCCCTCAGCACGAAGTACGTCGACACCATCGGCGCCGCGATCATCCCTCTGTTCGGCGACGCGAAGACCAACGCCACCGAGCAGGGGACCTTTCTCGGGGAGCGCCGTCGCGTGATCAAGGCGCTCACGGACGGGCCCATCGTCGGCGCGAATGGCTATTGGGACAGGCAGGACTACGACGACCTCGGCCCGGCGCACGGGAGGGACTCCTTCGTGTTCAGCCGCGGGACCGACAAGCTGACGGGCAACATCGCCTTCGCCGACGGGCACGTCGCGACCTTCAAGGACAGCAAGCCGACCAACGGCGAGCGCGACGGCGAGTGGGGCATGCGCTTCGACACATCCACCGGCCGGCTCGTGTACGACGAGCTCGAAGGCGCGGTCTACGGCGGCTGGCTCAGCGAGCCCAGCCCCATCCAGTGACGGAAACCCTCCCGGCGGGCGCGTCCGCGCGGCGCGACGCCGGGCTTCTTTGGAAGAGGAGACGAGCGATGCGTTCTATTCGTGAGAGACTGCTTTCCGCCGCGATCGTCGCGGCGTGCGGGCTGAGCGTGTCGACCGGCGCGAGCGCGCA
Organism: Phycisphaeraceae bacterium; assembly: GCA_019636675.1. Classification (NCBI taxonomy): domain Bacteria; kingdom Pseudomonadati; phylum Planctomycetota; class Phycisphaerae; order Phycisphaerales; family Phycisphaeraceae; species Phycisphaeraceae bacterium. The sequence continues at coordinate 876,205 of JAHBXC010000001.1, read as the reverse complement.
GGTCGTGATCAACGAGATCTTCGAGAACCCCCCGGGCTCGGGCTCGATCGACAATGTCTGGGAGTTCATCGAGCTCTACGGCAAGCCCGGCATGGACCTGACCGGCTACGCCGTCGCCGTCCTGAAGGGCGGGTACTTCGTCAACGGGATTCAGGTCGAGGGGCAGGAGATCGATGAGGCCTTCGCGCTCGACGGGATCGTGCTCCCTGAGAACGGTGTTTTCGCGATCGTCAACGCGAACACCGCCGGGTTCTCGTCGGTCGGCAACACCTTCCTGACGCCCAACCCGGCGTGGAACCCGGCGATGCCCGACTCGCTGACCAACCGGCGCTGGCTCAACGGCATCGCCTTCGCGGCGCTCCACATCCCGACGACCGACACCGTGGGCAACCTCGCCAACGACGGGTCGTCCACCTATGTGCTCGTGCGCAAGCGTCCGAACCACTCGATCAACGCCATGGGGCGCAGCGTCTACGCCCCCGGCTACGCCTGGCGCAAGGACGTCAACCACGACGTCAACTACGACGAGGTCGTTGACTTCGGCCTGCCTTTCGAGGGCGGCGGCGCGCGCGTCATGCAGCCCTACCAGTCGGTCGACGAGTTCGCGTGGTCTCACACCGGCGGCAAGGAGTACACCCGCTCCCGCCAGCAGGTCATGTCGGACACCTCCGGCTTCAACCCCGACGCCGTCAGCCGGCTGAACTACTTCGTGACGAACCCGCAGCGCGGCCACCGCTCGCGCCCGACCGACGCTGGCTTCGAGATCGTCTTCTCGCGCATCGCCGACGAGTCGTTCGTGTACGGCGAGGTGCCCGTCCTCTCGACCCTGGCCTACAACACCGGCGTCGACACCGAGGGCTTCGTGCAGACCAAGGCCCCGACCGATCCCAACGGGCCTCGCTACGACGGCTCGTGCGACCCCGAGCCCGAGGGCGTTCCCCCGACCGGCTGCGGGCAGAACCCGGCCGGCGAGTTCCTCTTCGACGACCTCGATGTCACCGGTTTCCGGCTCACCCCCGGCGGGTTCAACGATCACCCGACCAACAGCGAGATCCGCCAGTTCCGCTTCGTGCGCGGCGACTTCAACTTCGACGGCGTCGTCGATCAGGCCGACCTCGACCTGATCGTCTCCCGCCTCGGCGCGACGCTCGACGACACCGAGTTCCGCACCATCGACCCCGGCACGCCGGACAACCCCAACGACGACTTCCAGCTCCTCGACTGGAAGTGGCAGGTGGGCGAGTTCCAGCAGATCCTCATGATGCGCGACATGGACGAGGCCGACGGCCCCGGCGGGACCAACGCGGAGCCGGTCACCATGGCCGACGTCGCCGCCCTCCAGGCGCTGCTGCCGGTGGTGTGCCCCGGCGACACCAACGGGGACAATGTCGTGAACTTCGCCGACCTCAACGCGGTGCTCTCGGCCTTCGGGCAGACCGGCGCCGGCATCGTGGGCGACGCGAACAACGACGGCGTGGTGAACTTCAGCGACCTCAACATCGTGCTCTCGAACTTCGGCGTCAGCTGCGTCCGATAACTATGGTCTCGTAGTCGCTTGAACCTTCTCTGAATTCGACGAGCCCGTCGGCGCGAGCCGGCGGGCTCGTTCCGTGTAGGGATCGAGGCGGTGTCGTCGTCGCCGAGGGGGGAGTGGCCGGTGTTTTCACCGGGCGAGGGCCCGGAATGATTTTTCTCTTGTGTCCTCTCGGGCGTTCGATTATCCTGACCCCCCGAGCCGACGGTCGCCTTGCACAGGGGACGCGCGCTCGCGCACTTGGAGGAATCGAGAATGACCCGACCCGTTTCGTCGCTTTCCCGCGCGGTTCTCGCGCGCACCCTCGTCGCCTGCGCCGGCCTCGCGGCCATCGCTACGGGACCTGCGTTCGCGCAGCAGGTCGACTCGAACTGGCTCAACCCGGCGAGCGGGACCTGGAGCGCCGGCGCCAACTGGTCCACATCGCCCAACGCGCCCAACAACGGCGCGCCGGCAGGCACGACCTATCGCGCGATCATCGACGCCGCCGGCGCCGCCTACACCGTGACCCTCAACTCGGGCGTCACGATCGATGAGCTGGTGCTCAACTCCGCTGACGCGACGCTGTCCCACACCGCCAGCACCCTCTCGGCCGCGATCGCCAACCTCATGTCCGGCGTCTACCGCCTCCAGGGCGGCACGATCAGCGGCGGGACCTGGAACGTCACGGGCGGGAGCTTTCAACTGACCAGCAGCGGCGGCACGCTCAGCAACGTGCAGTTCAACGGTGATCTGCTCGGCAACGCCACGTCCTCGTTCGTCACTCTCGGCGGCACGACGCGGTTCGATGCGCTGCGTCTGCAGGCAAACAACTCCCAGGCCCGTCTCGCGCCCGGCTATACGCTGCGTGACGCCATCGTGTCCGAGGGCGCGACGGCGGGAACACGCTTCATCTACAACAGCGGCGCCGGGACCTTCACGATCGGCAACACCGGTTCAGTCACCCTCGCCTCCGGCTCTGCCGGGGATCTGCAGATCAACTCGTTGTCGGGCGCGTTCACGCTGGTGAACGACGGTCTGATCTCAGCGCAGGCCGCGGGGCGGACGCTCACCGTCAACCCCAACACCTTCACGAACAATGCTACGGCGCAGGTCTCCGCCGGCGCGCTCACCGTCTCGAGCGGCTCGTGGACCAACGCCGGGCTCTTCGAGGTCTCGGGCGGCACGCTGAACCTGGGCGGGACCTGGGACGCCACCGGCGGCGTCGGCTCGTTCAGCCGGACCGGCGGGACCATCAACCTGACCGGCACGATGAACAACACGGGCAACGCCTTCAACCTCGACGCCTCCACCGGGTCGTGGGGTCTCTCCGGCGGCACGATCAACGGGGGCACGATCACCTCGGTCGGCGGGAACACGCTCACGCTCACCAGCAGCGGCGGCGCGCTGAACAGCGTGCAGTTCAACGGCGATCTGGTCGGCAACGCTACGTCCTCGTTCGTCACTCTCGCCGGTTCGACGCGCTTCGATGCGCTTCGTCTGCAGGGCAACAACTCTCAGGTCCGTCTCAACGCCGGTTACACGCTGCGTGACGCCATCGTGTCCGAGGGCGCCGCCGCCGGGGCGCGCTTCATCTACAACAACGCCGCCGGGACCTACACCATCGCCGACAGCGGCTCGGTCACGCTGGCGTCGGGGTCCGCGGGCGATCTCCAGATCAGCGCCCTCTCCGGCGCCTTCACGCTGGTGAACGACGGTCTGATCTCGGCGCAGGCCGCGGGTCGGACGCTCACCGTCACCCCCAGCGCCTTCACGAACAACGCGACAGCGCAGGTTTCTGCGGGCGCGCTCACCGTCTCGAGCGGCTCGTGGACCAACGCCGGGCTTTTCGATGTGTCGGGCGGCGCGCTCAATCTCGGCGGGACGTGGGACGCCACCGGCGGCATCGGCTCGTTCAGCAGGACCGGCGGCGCGATAAACCTGACCGGCACGATGAACAACACCGGCAACGCCTTCAACCTCGACGCATCCACGGGATCGTGGAATCTCTCCGGCGGCACGATCAACGGGGGCACGATCACCTCGGTCGGCGGGAACACGCTCACGCTGACCAGCAGCGGCGGCGCGCTGAACAATGTGCAGTTCAACGGCGATCTGGTCGGCAACGCCACGTCCTCGTTCGTCACTCTCGCCGGTTCGACGCGCTTTGATGCGCTTCGTCTGCAGGGCAACAACTCTCAGGTCCGTCTCAATGCCGGCTACACGCTGCGTGACGCCATCGTGTCCGAGGGCGCCGCCGCCGGGGCGCGCTTCATCTACAACAACGCCACCGGGACCTACACCATCGCCGACACCGGATCGGTCACGCTGGCGTCGGGGTCGGGGGGCGATCTCCAGATCAGCGCCCTCTCCGGCGCGTTCACGCTGGTGAACGACGGTCTGATCTCGGCGCAGGCCGCGGGTCGGACGCTCACCGTCAACCCCAGCGCCTTCACGAACAACGCGACAGCGCAGGTTTCTGCGGGCGCGCTCACCGTCTCGAGCGGCTCGTGGACCAACGCCGGGCTTTTCGATGTGTCGGGCGGCGCGCTGAACCTGGGCGGGACTTGGGACGCCACCGGCGGCATCGGCTCGTTCAGCAGGACCGGCGGCGCGATCAACCTGACCGGCACGATGAACAACACGGGCAACGCCTTTTCGTTGAACAGCTCCACGGGGTCGTGGGGCCTCTCCGGCGGCACGATCAACGGGGGGACGATCACCTCGGTCGGCGGCAACACGCTCACGCTCACCAGCAGCGGCGGCACGCTGAACAGCGTGCAGTTCAACGGCGATCTGGTCGGCAACGCCACGTCCTCGTTCGTCACGCTCGCCGGTTCGACGCGCTTCGATGCGCTGCGCCTCCAGAACAACAGCGTGCAGGCGCGCCTCAGCCCTGGCTACACGATCAACGACGCGATCATCGCCGAGGGCGCCGCGGGCGGCGCACGCTTCATCTACAACGCCGGCGCCGGGACCTACACCATCGGCAACACCGGATCGGTCACGCTGGCGTCGGGCTCCGGCGCCGATCTCCAGATCACCCCGCTCTCCGGCGCGTTCACGCTGGTGAACGACGGTCTGATCTCGGCGCAGGCCGCCGGACGCACATTCACCGTCAACCCCAACACCTTCACGAACAACGGGACAGCGCAGGTTTCTGCGGGCGCGCTCACCGTCTCGAGCGGCTCGTGGACCAACGCCGGGCTTTTCGATGTGTCGGGCGGCACGCTGAACCTGGGCGGGACCTGGGACGCCACCGGCGGCATCGGCTCGTTCAGCAGGACCGGCGGCGCGATCAACCTGACCGGCACGATGAACAACACCGGCAACGCCTTCAACCTCGACGCCTCCACCGGGTCGTGGGGCCTCGCCGGCGGCACGATCAACGGGGGCACGATCACCTCGGTCGGCGGCAACACGCTCACGCTCACCAGCAGCGGCGGAACGCTGAACAGCGTGCAACTCAACGGAGACCTGCTCGGCAACGCCACGTCCTCGTTCGTCACTCTCGCCGGTTCGACGCGCTTCGATGCGCTTCGTCTGCAGGGCAACAACTCCCAGGTCCGTCTCGCGCCCGGCTACACGCTGCGGGACGCGATCGTGTCCGAGGGGGCCGTCGGCGGCGCGCGCTTCATCTACAACAACGGCGCCGGGACCTACACCATCGCCGACACCGGCTCCGTCACGCTGGCGTCGGGGGCCGGGGGCGATCTCCAGATCAGCAACCTCAGCGGCGCGTTCACGCTGGTGAACGACGGCCTGATCTCCGCCCAGGCCGCCGGACGAACGCTCACCATCAACCCCAGCTCATTCGTCAACAACGGCACGCTCGAAGCGCAGAACTCCAGCGCCCTCCGCGTTACCACCGCCGGCGTGCACACCAACAGCGCCGACCTCGTCGTCGGGACCAACGGGCGCATCGAGTTCGTCAACGGATTCGAGCAGGCCTCCGGCGGCGTGCTCACCGTTGAACTCTCCGGCGGCGCGAACACCGGCGCCGGGCGCCTCGCCATCACCGGCAACGCGACGCTCGGCGGCACGCTCGACCTGTCTCCCGTCGGCGCCTTCGAGCCGACCTGGAACAACGCGTGGACCATCGCCACCACGACCACGGGCACCATCAGCGGCGACTTCGACTCCATCCTCTTCCCGACGCTCGCCGACAGCGATCACCGCTGGTGGACCGAGATCAACCCGACCTCGTACCGAGTCGGCGTGCGCCACTTCGCCGACCTGAACTACGACGGCGTGATCAACTTCGCCGACCTCAACATCGTCCTCTCGGGCTTCGGCACGATGGGGACCTTCCGCCAGGGCGACACCAACGCCGACGGGCTGGTGAACTTCTCCGACCTCAACAACATCCTGTCGTTCTTCGGAGTCGCGGCGCCCCGCGCCGCCGTGCCGGCCCCCGGCGCCGCGGTGATCCTGGCGCTGGGCGCGCTGGGCGTGGCCCGTCGGCGTCGCGACTGATCGCGCTGGTCGAAGCTGATTCGGATCGAACAAGAGCCCCGCGGTGCTGCCGCGGGGCTCTTTGCGTTGAAGACTCGGAAAGCAGGCCCCGCGAAAGCAGCCAGCGAGGCCGCAGGAAAGGGCTTTGTGCGGATTACCGCACAAAGACCGAATGACCCCAACGGGATTCGAACCCGTGTCTTCACCTTGAAAGGGTGACGTCCTGGACCAGACTAGACGATGGGGCCGGCTGAGAAACGGACGGTCGCGGCCAGGGCCGCGGGTCGAGGACGCGGGAGTATATCGGGCGGGCCGCACGCATCCACGGGGGGAGCCGTGCCCATCGGGCGAGACGGGCGTGAGTCGCTGGCCGAATGCGCCGATGAGTCTTGCATGACACACGAGGCGCCATCGCGGAAGGGTTCCTGCGGCGGAGACTGCACGCGCTGCGGCTGCGGCGGGGGAGTGCCGGTGACGGTTTCGGCCCCGGCGCCGGCGTCGCGTGCCCGGCTTCGCGCGACGCTGGTGAAGGTGGGCGTGGCGTCCGGCATGGCGGGCGCGTTCGTGCTGGTGGCGATGCTCGCCGAGCCCGGACCGTCGTCGGCCAGCCAGGGTGTTTCGCTCCCGGATGCGTCGCTCGCGACGGCGCCCCCGATCCAGCCGGAGGCACGCCGGGATCTGGCCGGGCTGCTCGGAGAGATGCGCGGCAGGACCTATCGCATCGAGATCGTCTCCGGTCGCGGTGAGCCGACCTATCGGGTGCTGACTGGCGACGGCCGGGTGCTCGCCGAGGGCCTGCGCGCCGACGAGGTTTACACGGTCAATGAGCACCTGACGGTTGACCGTTTCGGGGACGCGCCTGAACTGATGAACGGGCCCCTGATGCTGCTCGAAGGCGCCGCGCGCGATTAACTGTCGGGGGCGCCTCCCGGTGCTACCGTTTCGCGAAGACACCGAGGCCGGGTGTGAGACGCCCGGGCGTCGGGTCGAGATCGGCCCTTATTGGAGCCCCGCGTGACGAACGCCGCCGCCTTGCTCGCGATCCCTGTCGGCCCGCTGCCCGTTCCCGGGCGGGTGAAGACGGTCCTTGTGTTCGGCGGGACATTCGATCCGCCGCACAAGGGGCACATCGCGCTGCCCACGCTGGTGCGCCGGAAGGTCGGCGCGGACTGGCTGCTGTATGTCCCTGCGGCGCTCTCGCCCCTCAAGAAAGACAACCCGCTGGCGAGCGATTCGGATCGGGTGGAGATGCTCCGTCTGGCGCTGCTGGATGTGGGCGAGACGAGCGCCGCGGTCGCGACGCTCGAGCTCGATCGCGCGAGGGAGAGTGACGCGGTCGACGAGCTGCACCCTCGCAAGCCGAGCTACACGCTGGATTCGCTGCGATACATGCGTCGTGAGCTGGGCGAGGGCGTGACGCTGCGTCTGCTGATCGGGGCGGATCAGGCGGTGCAGTTCCACAAGTGGCGTGAGCCGCGAGAGATCATCCGCATCGCCGAGCCCCTGGTGATGCTGCGCACGCCGATGGAGACCGTCGACCGGCTGATGCGCGCGATGGAGCCCCACTGGACGCCCGAGGAGCTCGCGGAGTGGCGCGAACGCGTGGTGGAGGTGCCGGTGATCGACGCCGAGGCGACGCGCATCCGCGAGGCGCTGCTCAAGGAAGGGCCGAACTCGCCCGAGCTCGACCGGGTGCTGCCCCCGGCGGTGGTGCGTGAGATCCGGGCGAGGGGGATCTACAGCCGGGGATGAGGATGCGGGCGGCGGGGGCGCCGGGGGCCCGGGGGCGCCAGGGCGTCCGCCGGATCGATGAGCAACCGCCCGGGGCCGGGGGCGTAGGGTAGTGGGAAGTCCGGTTCTTTCATGAAGGTTCCGAAGCGACGGGGAGCGACGATGGCACGATTCAACCCGAGGACGATCCAGGCACTCACGGCGCTCGGCGCGATCGCGATCGCGTCGCACGCGGCCCTCGCACAGCAGGCCACGAGGACCAACGGCGAGGTGCGAACCCGCGCCGCGAAGACCGTCGACCCGCGCGAGCAGACGCTGCGCCTGCTGAACCAGCGCCTGACGCTCACGCTCGAGGATTCGCGACTCGAGGACGTGCTGCTGTTCCTCGAGCAGGCGGGCGAACTGCCCCTCGACATCAAGTGGATGGACTCGCGGAACCCGGTCGGGCTCGACGCCGAGGCCACCGTGTCGCTCAAGGCCCGGAACGCGACGATCCTCTCGATCCTCAACTCCGTGCTCGAGCGCGTCGGCGATGAGTTCAACGAGGCGAGCTGGCAGCTCACCGAGGACGGCATTATCGAGGTCGGGCCCAAGGAGCGTCTGAACTCGCGCAAGCGACTGCAGATCTACGACATCAACGACCTGGTCTTCGTGATCCCGAACTTCACCGAGGTGCCCCAGCTCGACCTCGACGCCGTGCTCCAGCAGGGCTCCGGAGGCGGTGGCGGCGGCGGCGGGCGCGGCGTGTTCCAGGTCAACGATCAGAACGATGTCGAGCCGGACTCCGAGGAGCGTGCGCAGGAGATCATCACGCTCATCACCACCCTCGTCGAGCCCGAGCAGTGGGTCGTCAACGGCGGGACGGGCGGGACGATCCGGCTCCACAACAACTCGCTCATCATCAGCGCCCCGGACTACATGCACCGCCAGATCGGCGGGTACTCGTTCAACAACCGGCGCCGCTGAGCGACCTTATCGCATGACGGGAAGCGACATGCGCTTCTCGAGGTCGGCGCTGGGGCGCGCGATCAGGTCGTAGCCGTCGGAACCCACCACCGTGCAGCGGACGAGTTCGCCCGGCGAGAGGCGCTGGTTCGACGCGACGAAGGTCACCGAGTCGATCTGCGGCGACTGGAAGTACGCGCGCCCGCGATACACCTGCGCGTTGCCCGTGCCCCCGGCGATTTCGACATCAGGAGCGGGCTCGTCGATGAGCACATCGAAGCGCACGCCCGTGTTCTCGGGGTCGGCCGGGTCGAACTGCTCGGCGAGGAACGCGGCCTGCTCGAACGCGATGTCGCGCTGCAGCGACATGATCTCGTCCTTGCGCCGGGCCTTCACCTCGGGCGGGACGGCGAGGGCGGGGTCTTCCTCCATCGTGCCGGCGGGCGTGCCGTCCTCGTGGGAGTACTCGAACACGCCGAGCATGTCGAAGCGCATGTCGTCGATGAACTCGAGGAGTTGCCGGTGGTCGTCCTCGGTCTCGCCCGGGAAGCCGGTGATGAAGGTCGTGCGGATCGCCATGCCCGGGATGCGCTCGCGCAGTTTCTCGATGAGTTCGCGCTGCTGGGCGGCGCGCACATGCCGGCGCATGCCGGTGAGCATGTTGTCCGACGCGTGCTGCAGAGGGATGTCGATGTACTTGACGAGGTTCGGGAGCGACGCGAGCGCGTCGATCATCTCGTCGGTGAAGGTCGAGGGGTAGGCGTACATGAGCCGGACCCACGCGCCGCCCGGACCGACCTGCTTGGTGACGGTCTCGTCGATCTTCGCGAGGAGCATGGGCAGCCCGCCCATGCCCACGAAATCGCGTGAGTGCTTGGCGTTGGCGCGGTCGAAGCCGCAGCCGATGTCGTCGCCGTAGGAGGTGGTGTCCTGGCCGATGAGGGAGATCTCGAAGGCGCCGTCGGCGAGGAGTTCTCTCACTTCATCGAGGATGCGCTCGACGGGCTTGGAGCGCATCTTGCCGCGGATCGAGGGGATCGTGCAGAAGGCGCAGCGCTGGTTGCAGCCCTCGGAGATGCGCAGGTAGGCGTAGTGTCGCGGCGTGAGCCGGAGGCGCGCCGAGTCGGACTCGAAGTAGCCGACGCCCTTGCCGTCCTTGCCCTGCACGGTGAGTCCGGTGGTGTTGATGCCGCGGGTCTTGGCGGCGGTGAGCGCGTTCGCCTCGATCCAATAAGTCGGCTTGGGCGCGCTGTCCAGGGTGTCGCGTGCGCTGCGCTCGCCGCGGACCGCGTCGACGATCTTGTCGCGGTCGAACACGCCGATCATGGCGTCGACGCCGGGCGCCCACTCGAGGATCTTCGCGCGATGGCGCTGCACGAGACAGCCGGCGACGATGACGCGCTTGACCTCTCCGCGGGACTTCTTCTCGAGGGCCTCGTGGATGACGGAGAGGGATTCCTGCTTGGACGCTTCGAGGAAGCCGCAGGTGTTGACCACGATCGCGTCGGCGGGCTGGTCGGAGTCGTGGGAGATGGGCAGCAGCCCGTCCTCGGCGAGGAGGCCGAGCATCTTCTCGGAGTCGACGAGGTTCTTGGGGCAGCCCAGCGAGACGAAGGAGACGGTGCGGATGTCGCCTTCGGTCTGGGGGATCGTTGTCGTGGGGGAGGGCATCGGGTGAAGGGTAGGAGGGAAGGCACGCGGCACGCGGCACGGGGCATCCGGGGGGGCGTGAGACGGGTTGACTCCCGCTGATGGTTTGTATTTTGTTTGGTATGAACGACGCCGACTATTCGTACCGCGACGCGCTCGAGGGCGGGCCGGCGCACCGGCGTGGGGCGGGGCTGAACCCGGGCAACCGGTTCGAGACCGTCCGACTGCATGTCCTGGGCGAGGAACTCGACCGCCAGATCGTCGAGCGCGAAGAGGGCGACGGCACGCTCCGCAGGGTCGAACGCCAGGTCTTCCGCGATCGCACGCAGACCATCATCAACAAGGTTGCGCGGACGAGCGATGTGCCCTTCGACTGGACGGTCAACCCGTACCGCGGGTGCGAGCACGGGTGCGTGTACTGCTTCGCCAGGCCCTACCACGAGTACCTGGGGTTCAGCAGCGGGCTGGACTTCGAGACCAAACTCGTCGCCAAGCCCGACGCCCCGGAACTCCTCAAGAAGGAACTCGCGTCGGCCCGCTGGAAGCCCGAGCCGATCGTCATGTCGGCGATCACGGACATCTATCAGCCCATCGAGCACTCGATGCGCATCGCGCGCGCGTGTCTCGAGGTCATGGCCGACTGCGGCCAGCCCGTCACCACGATGACCAAGAGCGCGCTCGTGCTGCGCGACACCGACCTGTGGTCGAGACTCGCGTCGATGCACGCGGGGCGGGTGACGATCACGCTGGTGACGCTCGACCCGGACCTGGCGAGACGGATCGAGCCCCGCGCGTCGTCGCCTAGCGGGCGCCTGCGCGCGATCCGCGAGCTGAGCGCGGCGGGGATCCCGGTGTCGGTGAATGTCGCGCCGATCATCCCGGGGCTGACGGATGTGGAGTTGCCGGCGATCCTGGAAGCGGTCGCCGAGGCGGGCGCGAAGCGGGCGGCGTGGGTGCTGCTGCGCCTGCCCTATCAGTTGAAAGAGGTGTTCTTCGAGTGGCTGGGGCGGAATGTGCACCCGGAGCGCGCCGGGCGCGTCGAGGCGATGCTGCGCGAGGCGCACGGCGGCAAGTTGTACGACGCGAAGAAGAATCGGTATCGCGGGCGCAGCCACTTCACGGCGCAGATCGCCCAGAACTTCGATGTGTTCACGCGGCGCTACGGGCTGAACAGGGAGGTGCGCTCGCTGTCGAGCGCGAACTTCCGCAGGCCGGATGTGAGCGGGCAGATGGGGTTGTTCTGAGGGGAAAAGAGCGGTCTTGGTGTCCAGCCCCCCTTCCTGTCGCGAAGCGATGAGAGCGAGAGAAGAGAAAGGCAGAGGTTGAGGAGGGAAGCCCGGAGTCTGGGTAGCCCTCCCCTGGCCCCTCCCATCACGCTGCGCTCGACAGGAGGGGGAGCGGAGAGGAGATAGAGCGGATTGCACGAGCACCACTCCGCGCACTCCGCGTCCTCCGCGGTGAATCTCTCTATCTCGTCTGCGCGGCGCGGTCGAGGGTTTCGACGAGGGTGAGCAGGGCCATGGCGGTCGCATCGAGGGTGAGGCGCTGGTCCCACGGCGCGGCGCGCACGCCCCAGCGGGCGATGTCGGGGTCCTGCATCATGTGGAGTGCGGCGTCGTCGGCGGCGAGCTGGCGCAGGAAGCGCAGCGACGACATGAGGCGCGAGAGTTCGGCGGGCAGTTGCTCGCGCGGGGTGAAGCGCGGGTCGAAGGCGAGGGTCGCGAGGATCGCCACCGGGCGGGTGAGTTGCGCGGTTGGGAGGGGGTTGCGCGACGCGGTGAAGACGATGCCGCCGAGCAGGTCGTGCGTGTCGGCGGAGAGGTCGGCCTGGGCGAGTTGGTGCTGCCAGACGAGATCGCGCATCTCGAGGAGCGCGGGCATCGCGGGCGGGTTGGCGTCGCGCGGCGTGAGCGCGAGCTCTGCCCAGCCCAGCCAGGGCATGTAGGTCACGAGCGTGCTGGGCGTGGACTCTCGGAAGAGCGATCGCACCGCGGCCTCGGCGCGTGTGCGCATCGTCTGGTCGTCGGGGCGGGAGCGTGACGCTTCGGCGAGGGCGAAGGCGACGACGGCGCGCTCGCCGGCGCGGAGTTGTTCCTGCCAGCCCTTCTCGGGGCTGAACGACGCGCGCAGCACGACGAGGGCCGCGTCGGCGGCGTTGGTGGGGTTCGCGCCGGCGCGCGTGGGCATGCCCGGGGGTCGATCGGGCGCGACGCGCAGCGCGAGCGTCGCGAAGGACGCGGCGACGGGGTCGAGCGCCGCGTTGTCGGTGGCGGAGTCGAGCCGGGCGAACTCGGAGAGGAGCACCCAGAAGGATCGTGCCGCACGCATGCGGCTGGCGGCGTCGATCGCGGGCGAGGACGCGTATCGCGCCAGCGCGTAGAGCGCGAGCGCCTGGTCGCGCTGGGGCGCGATGATGGGGTTGAATCGCCCGGTCCACGGCTCGAAGTCGCCCATGAGCCCGAGCGGTTCTTCACCGGGGAAATCGAGGCGCTGGATGCGTGTCGCGAGCCCGTTGGCGAAATCGACGAGGTTGGCGAGCGTGACTTCGGTGGGGGTGACGATGCGCCCGCCGCGGAACAGGAACACGGGCTCTGCGCGCGGCGCGGGCTGGGCGAGGTGCTGCACGCGGAAGCGGTAGGCGATCGCGGAGTGCTCTTTGCGGAGTGCGCCGAGTTCGACGGGCGGGAGCGCGAGCTGGCCGGCGCAGGCGCGCAGCGCCGTGGAGGGCGTGGCGTTGGTGGAGAGCATCGTGCCCGGGAACTGCGCGGCGAGGGATTCTCCGACGCGCAGCGCGACGCCTTCGACGCCGGGCGAGAGCGCGAGCGCCGCGTCGGAGAAGGTGTCTCCGAGGAGGGGCGTGAAGCGGCCGGCGAGCTGGATGTCGAGGGTGGCGCGCTGCGCGAACTCGCGCAGGGTCGCTTCGCGCGTCGCGTCGCGTTCGACCGGGGCGCGCTCGAGCGATTCGAGGAACGCCTGGCGCGCGGCGCGCCAGACGGAGTACCCGTCGGCGCGGGTGTCGGTGGCGCGTCCGATGACGACGCCGGAGAGGCGGATGGTCACGCAGGCGCCGGCGGTCCCGGGTGGGTCGATGGGCTGCTCGTCGGACGGGGCGACGAAGCCGTCGCGCAGCCAGAGGTCGACGGCGCGGTAGGCGTCGAGCGTTGCGCCGGCGCCTGGGAGCGCCGGGACGGACGCGGCGCCCGGCGATTCGGGCGCGCCGGCGTGGGCGTGGTCCTGGGCGCGGGCCGGCGTCGCAGGTCCGAGAACGCAGGCGAGGAGGGCCCAGGCGAGGGCGGCACGCCACGATGCCGCGACGCATCGGGAGGTGATGCGAGAACGCAACGCGATGGGGCGTCGGGAGGGAGGCATACGGAGAGTATTCGCGTCGGAGCGCGTCGTGGGCGCGGTATTCTCGGCCGGCGTTCGCTGGCCCGTGGGTTGAAGGGAGAGGTATGCCGCGACGCGGCGAGGACCGGACATCCCCAGAGAAGAGAGACACCCATGAAAGCGTTCTCGGACATCATCAAGATCAACGACCACCGGAAGAAGATCGCGATCCTGGCGGTGCTGACTTTCATCGCGATGTGCTGAGGGGGGAAGGGAGTGGGGAGCAGGGAGTAGCGAGCAGGGGGGGAGAAGAGATCGGGACGAAAAAAAGCCCGCGAGGGTTTCCTCGCGGGCGTTGTGGTTGTCAGGGGATCAGGGGGACGAGATCAGAGAGAGATCTTGTCGGTGCCGAGGGCGCCGTGGTCGTCCATGCCGCCGCGGGTGGGCAGGTTCATGCCGCCGCTGGTGGCTTCGCCGCGTTCGCGACGGGCCGAGGGCTGATCGTCGGCGCCGCTGCTGTCGCCCCACTGGGCGCGCTTGAGGGAGAGGCCGATCTTGCGGTCGTTGATGTCGACGCGCAGGATCTTGACGTCCACTTCCTGGCCGGGCTTGACGACGTCGAGGGGGTTCTCGACCTTGTGGTCGGCAAGCTCGGAGATGTGGAGCAGGCCTTCCAGATCGTCTTCCAGCTCGACGAACACGCCGAAGTTGGTGATCTTGGTGACCTTGCCGCGGACGACCATGCCGGGCTGATAGGCGCCGGGGATGGCCTCGTGCCAGGGGTCCTCGTGGAGCTGCTTGTGTCCGAGGGAGATGCGCTGGCGCTCCTGGTCGACCTCGAGGATGACGCAGGTGATCTTGTCGCCCTTCTTGAGCAGCTCGTTGGGGTGGGCGACCTTCTTGGTCCAGGACAGGTCGGAGACGTGGAGGAGGCCGTCGATGCCGGGTTCGATCTCGACGAAGGCGCCGTAGTTGGCGAGGTTGCGGACCGCGCCCTCGATGACGGTGCCGACGGGGTACTTCTCGGCGACGAGCTCCCAGGGGTTGACCTCGGTCTGCTTCATGCCGAGCGAGATTTCCTGCTTGTCCTTGTTGATGTCGAGGACGACCACATCGACCTCGTCGTTGGGCTTGACGAGTTCGGAGGGGTGGTTGATTCGACGGGTCCAGGACATCTCGGAGATGTGGACGAGGCCCTCGATGCCGTCTTCGAGGCGGACGAAGGCGCCGTAGGAGACGATGTTGACGACCGAGCCGTGGACGCGAGCGCCGACGGGGTACTTCTTCTCGATCTCCTCCCAGGGAGACGCTTCCTTCTGCTTGAGGCCGAGCGCGATCTTCTCGCGGTCGTGGTCGATGTTGAGGACCTTGACCTCGATCTTGTCGTTGATGCGCACGATCTCGGAGGGGTGGTTGACCCTGCCCCAGGACATGTCGGTGATGTGGAGGAGGCCGTCGATGCCGCCGAGGTCGACGAACGCGCCGAAGTCGGCGATGTTCTTGACGGTGCCGGTGACGATGTCGCCTTCCTTGAGGGTCGTGAGGAGGCGCTTCTTCGCGGTCTCGCGCTCGGTCTCGATGAGCTTGCGCCGGGAGACGACGATGTTGCGACGCTCTTCGTCGATCTTGAGGATCTCGGCACGGATGTCGCGCCCGATGTAATCGCCGATGTCGTGGGGGCGACGGATGTCGACCTGGGACGCCGGGAGGAAGGCGGGCACGCCGATGTCGACGAGCAGGCCGCCCTTGATCTTGCGCATCACGCGGCCCTCGACGACATCGCCTTCCTTGGTCGTCTCGAGGAGACGCTGCCAGTTGATGATGCGGTCGGCCTTGCGCTTGGAGATCTGGACGAGGCCGCCCTCGCCCTCGATGGACTCGAGGAGCACCTTGACGGTGTCGCCGATCTTGACGTCGGCGAGGGAGTAGAACTCGTCCTTGTGGATGAGGCCCTCGGACTTGAGGCCCAGGTCGACCACGACGTCGTCGCCGGCGAAGCCGATGATCTTGGCGTCGAGGATGTTGCCGGGCGCGAGGTCCTGCATGCTCTCGGCGAGGAACGAGTCCATGTCGCCGTCGACGCCCTTCATCCCGAAGGCGGATTCGAGCAGGGCGAGAGCTTCGTCCTCGGCGCCGCCGAGAGACCTGATCAGCGTTTCATCGATCATGTTGTGAGAGTGTCCTTTCGCCCGCGGCGGCCCTCGCGTGAGAGCCTGTTTCCGCGGGCCCCGAGTTGACCGGCCGGGACGCCGTGCCCCTGTGGGGCGGTTGAGGGTTCACGCGAGGGCCGGACGACCGTCGTCCGGCTTGGGACCTGCGAGTCGGGAGTGTAGCCCACCCTCTGGAGGGGGCAACGGTTTCTGTCGTGAAAGCGTGGGATCCTGGCCTGCTGAGCCCGGTCTTTACGCGCCCTCGCCCAGGACGATGCGCCGGTGGGGGACGGCGAGGGGTGGGTCTCCGGCGAGGAGGGCCTCGCGGGTCGCGACGAGGGCGTTCGCTGGGGGAGGCGAGGGCAGCGGGACGCGGGCGCGCCAGACCTCAAAGTGGACTGTGCGGCTGCTGGTGACGCGGGTGAAACCCCCGTCGCGGGCGAGGGAGCGGGGCGGGACGGACTTGCGGGGCAGCGCGAGAGAGTCGCGGAGGAAGTCGCGGAGGGCGGGGGCGTCGGGGGAGGTGGGGGACTCCAGCGTGGGCGCCTGCCAGAGGTTCGCCCAGAGCCCCTTCGCGGGGCGGCGCGTGACGAGGAAGCGCGAGTCGCCGTCGGTCAGGACGACGGCGGCGTGCACGACCTCGGGGCGGGGTTTCCTCGCGGCGCGCAGGGGGATCTCGTCCTGCGTCGACTCGGCGAAGGCGCGGCAGTGTTTCTTGAGCGGGCACGCGAGACACGCGGGGTTGCGAGGCGTGCAGACGAGCGCGCCCAGCTCCATCAGCCCCTCGTTGAACGCGCCGGGCGAGGAGGCGGCGCGGACGAGCGATTCGGCGCGATCCCACGAGAGCGCGACGGCGCGCGGGTCGCTCGGCGCGAACTTCTTCCCCTCGAGGCGCAGCGCGACGCGCACGATGTTGGCGTCGACGATGGGCGTGCGCACGCCGAAGCACACGCTGGCGATCGCGCCGGCGGTGTAGCGCCCGACTCCCGGGAGCGACTGGAGCGAGGCGGGGTCGTCCGGCGTACGCCCGGCGTGGGTTTCGACGATCGCGCGGGCGGCGGCGTGGAGGCTGCGCGCGCGCCTGTAGTAGCCAAGACCGGTCCACTCGGCGAGGACGGCGTCTTCGGGGGCGCTCGCGAGGGCATCGACGGTGGGGAAGCGGTCGATGAATCGCTCGAAACGGTCGGCGACGCGCGCCGCCTGGGTCTGCTGGAGCATGACCTCGCTGACGAGCGCGTAGTAGGGGTCGCGTGTGCCCCGATCGTGCTTGACCTCGACGCGCCACGGCAGGTCGCGCCGGTGCGCGGCGAACCACTTCTCGACGGCGCGGGCGATGGCTCGGTCGCTCACTCGAGGCGCCCCAATTCGCGCTTCACGGCGCGTTTGATCGCGGGCCAGGGGGCGTCGGGGGACTTGCCGACGGTCACCCAGTCGTGGAGGAAGAGCAGGTTGCGCACGCCCTCGATGGCGAAGAGCGCGGCGGCGATCTCGTCGTCTGCGCCGTCGCCCGGCGCGCGGTACGACCTGGGGATCGCGGCGATGGGCCGGTCCAGCACGCACTTGATCGCGTTGGGGTTGGGCGTCGTCTCGAACGCCACGACTTTCCAGGGCATCGGGTGACTCTACGGTGCGGGCGACTCGGAAGCGGCTGTTGCAGCCGGCAGGCGGTGCGACTCTCCCCGCTCCAGAGGGATGTTGAACACCAGCGACGCCAGATACGCCACGCCGGTCACGAGCACGATGCCGATGAGGTTGAGCACGAGCCCCGCCTTCACCATCTGGCCGATGCGGATGTGGCCCGAGCCGTAGACGATCGCGTTGGGGGGCGTCGCCACCGGCATCATGAACGCGCAGCTCGCGGCGATGGCGGCGGGGATGCACAGCAGCAGCGGGTCGATGCCGAGCCCGACCGCGACGCCCCCGAGGATGGGCAGGAAGGTCGCGGCGGTCGCGGTGTTGCTCGTGAGTTCGGTCAGGAAGATCACCAGCGTCACGATGATCGCGATGAGCAGGATGGTCGGCACGCCCTCGATGGCGCCCACCTGCGAGCCGAGGTAGGCGTCGAGCCCGGTGGCCTTGACGGCGGCGGCGAGCGAGAGCCCGCCCCCGAAGAGCAGCAGCACGCCCCAGGGGAGTTTCACCGCGGTCTCCCAGTCGAGCGCGAAGACGCCCTTCTTGGCGTTGACGGGGATCGCGAAGAGCGAGATCGCGGCGATCATCGCGATGCCCTCGTCGGTCAGGTATTTCAGCGCGGGCAGCGCGTCGACGAGCCAGTCCCACTTGAGCAGGAATGATCGCGTGACCCAGAGGGTGGCGGTGGTCACGAAGACGACGAAGACGATGCGCTCGCCGCGGGAGATGCGCCCGAGTTTGGTCAGTTCGTCGCGGATGAGGTCGCGCCCGCCGGGGATCGCTTTGAGTTTGATGGGGAAGACGAGGTAGGTGAGGACGAGCCAGGTGATGGCGAGGAAGACGACGACGAGGGGGACGCCCAGGAGCATCCACTGGCCGAAGCCGATGGGCTCGTTGTAGGTGGACTCGAGGAAGGCGGCGAGGAAGACATTGGGGGGAGTGCCGATGAGGGTGCCGATGCCCCCGATGCTGGCGCCGTAGGCGATGCCGAGCATGAGGCAGGTAGCGAAGTTGCCGATGCCGAACTTGCGGGCGTGGTCGGTGATGGAGTCGCCCTCGTCGGGGGACGCGTCGAGGCCGGCGGCGGAGGTTCGGACCTTGCCGGCGTCCTTGAGGCGCTCGATGGCGAGGGTGATGACGGTGACTCCGATGGGCAGCATCATGACGGCGGTGGCGGTGTTGCTGATCCACATGCTCAGGGTCGCGGAGGCGACCATGAACCCGGCGACGAGCGCGCGGGGGCGCGTGCCGACCACCAGGAGCGTGAGGAGGGCGATGCGCCGGTGGAGGTTCCACTTCTCCATCGCGAGGGCGAGCATGAACCCGCCCATGAAGAGGAAGATGACCTTGTCGGCGTAGGGGGCGGCGGCGCGGTCGATGGTCATCACGCCTGCGAGGGGGAAGAAGACGAGGGGCAGGAGCGAGGTGGCGGAGAGGGGGAGGGCCTCGGTCATCCAGAGGACGGCCATCAGGACGCCGATGGAGGCGACGCGCCGTCCCGCTTCGGAGAGCGCCGGGTCGGCGCCCTCGGGGGCGCTGGCGGCCGGCCCGAGGAGCAGGTAGACGACGAGCGCGAGGAGCGGGGCGCCGAAGCGCCCGACCCAGGGGAGGATCCCGGCGTTGCTCTGGGAGACTTCGTTCGTCGCGGGCATGGGAGGGTGTTGTACCGCGCCGGGGCGGCGGCATGGGGCGACCGGGCGTGGGGAGTCGCAAGCCCCGGATCGCGGCGTCTTTGCGAGGGAGGGGGGTGTGCTGCCGATATACTCGCGATGAACGCTCTCGCGCGACGGCCGCTGTGCCCTCGCGCGGTCCTCTGACGCGATTGGGTGCGCCGTGGCCGTCCTCGAATGGTTGTATCAACTCTGGAGTCGCGTGCAGGGCTACCCGCTCTGGCAGGTCGCGCTGGAGTTGCTGATCATCGGGGCGGTCGTGTACTTTATCTGGTCGTTCGTTCGCGGGACGAGGGCGGCGGGGGCGCTGCGGGCGCTGATTATTCTGGTGGTGCTGGCGACGGTGCTGGTGCGCGTCGCGACGCGAGACGAGACATTCCCACGGCTGGCGCTGCTGTACAGCCAGTTCCTGAGCTTCTCGGCGATCGCGCTGGTCGTGATTTTCGCCCCGGAGCTCAGGCGCGCCCTGATGCGGATCGGCGAGCTGCCGGCGGCGAGGTCGCTCTTCGGGGTCGTGCAGTCGCAGAAGGACGTCGACGAGGTGATCGGCGCGATCACGGCGTCCGCGAAGCTGCTGAGCAAGAGCAAGTTCGGCGCGATCATGGCGATCGAGCGTCAGACCGGCCTTCGCGATTTCATCGAGGGCGGCAAGCGGCTCGACGCCGATATCTCGCAGGAGCTGCTGCTGTCGATCTTCTGGCCCAACAACCCGCTGCACGACATGGGCGTGGTGGTGCGAGGGAAGAAGATCATCGCGGCGGGCGTGCAGTTCCCCCTGGCGGAGCCCAACGAGATCGCGGACCCGAACCTCGGGACGCGTCACCGGGCGGCGGTGGGGCTCTCGCGCGTGTCCGACGCGCTCATCGTGGTGGTGAGCGAGGAGACCGGCGCGATCAGTCTGGCGGAGTCGGGGCGGCTCAAGCGATGGCTCTCGGTCGAGGCGCTCGACGAGGAGCTCCGCCGAGGGCTGAAGCGGATGATGCAGCCCCCCGAGGGCGTGGAGCTGGACTACGGCGAGGAGACCCCTCCCGATGCGCCGACGATCATCGAGTCGCGCTCCGAGAGCGCCGACGCCGGCAAGCCCGCGCAGGGAGGGCGCTGACCCATGCTCGAGCGATCGCGCAACCTTCTCATGATCATGCTGGTCACGGCGCTGGTGTGGATCTACGCCGAGGCCGAATCGCTCTCGCGCCTCCAGCAGGAAGTTCGCATCACCTTTGTTTCGCCGACGGATGAGCTGTCGCCCCGGGTCGTGACGGACGAGTGGCGCGGCGTGGTGCGCGCGCGGTTCGAGGGCTCGGCGGCGTCGCTGCAGCGCGTGCCGGGGCGCGTGGAGCTTCGCCTGGGCGCCCCGGGCGTGCCGGGCGACGAGGGGGACGCGATCATCGATCTGGCGCAGGCGCTGCGTTCGGACCCTGAGCTGCAGCGGGCCGGCGTGAATGTGCTCAGCGTCGAGCCCCCGACGATCCGGCTGCGCGTTGATGCGCTGCAGCGTCTGGACGCGGTGCCTGTGAGGGCGATCCTCGACGGCGTGGAGACCGAGCAGGCGCCTCGGGCCGAGCCGTCGACGGTTTCGATCGTGGGCCCTCGCGCGACGATCCGGCAGCTGGCGGCGATGGAGGGCGGCCCGGTGCTGCTGGCGAGGATCGTGCCCGAGCAGGTCGACATGTCGCGGCGCGGCGTGGCGCAGCGGGTCCGCGCGCCGATCGGCTTCCCTCGTGAGATGTCGATCAACGGCGGCGCGGTGCGGGTCAGCCCGGCCGAAGCGACGGTGGAGTTCGTGCTCCGGCGCGACACCTCGACGATCACGATCCCCTCTGCGCCCGTGCAGGTGCTGCTGCCTCCGCCCGAGGCCGGGCGATGGGAGGTGCGCATCATGCCCGAGGACCTGTTCCTGCGCGATATCGAGGTTTCCGGTCCGACGGAGTTCATCAACCAGGTCCGCGCCAACGAGGTCCGGCTCGTCGCGGTGCTCGCGCTGTCGAGCGACGACCTCGAGCGGAGAATCACCCAGAAGAGCGCGGCGCTGACGACGCTGCGCGACGGGGTGATCACGGTGCCACCCTCGGGCGCGCGCATCACGGTGCGCAGCTCGAACGTGCGGTTCGAGGTGGTCCGCGAGGAGGGCGGCGGGCCGGCGGGCGGGCTTTCTTCGCGCGGAGGCGCGGTGGGGATCTCAGCCCCGGCGCTGTCGCCCCAGTGACCCGTGCGCCGCTCAGGCGGTCGCGCCGACCGCTTTATCAGGGATGACGCCCGACAGGAGGATCGCGCGCGAGGTCGCGATGGAGTCCCCGTTGTGATCGATGGGGTCGTCGTGCGTGCCTGCGCCCGGGGCGACGCGCACGCTGATCGCGGGGCGTTCACTGACATCGTCGACGCGCACGTAGACGGTGTGCCCGTGGGGCGGCGTGGGGTCGCTCTCGCGGAAGAGGAGCGAGTCGCGTCGGGTGATGCGCATGGTGTCGAGGGCGATGCGATAATCGATCGCGTCGTCGGGGAGGAGGCCTCGCACCTCGTACCCGGCGACGTCGAGCACGCCGATGATGTACGAGGCCTCTCGCGCGTTCACGCGCTTGCCGGGGTGAGGCACGAAGCGGACCAGCGCCGGGAGCACCGGTCAGTTCCCCCTGCCGGAGGGCGACTCGCGCTCGATCTCGTACTTGTAGAAGACGCGCGCGATGTGGATGCCGAGGCGCTCGGCGAGGTTCTGCTCTGCGGCGGAGCGCTCGCTCATGCCCCGGGGGATGTCGCCGGCCTGCTGGCGCGACTCGTAGACGACGGGGAACGTCGAGCCGGACTCGGGGAACAAGCGGACGTTGTTCTTGGCGTCGACGATGCGGACCTGCGCGACGACGAAGGGCTGGAGCGTGACGCCGTCTCGCGAGAGGCCGAAGGCGTCGACCTTGGCGTAGATGACGACCTCTGCGCCGAGGTTCCTGCCGACATCGACGATGCTGAGTTTGCTGCCGTCGGTCTCTCGGGAAGTGACCTGGAGGGCTGTCTGCGAGGGGATCATCATGTTTGCCGGCATGACGCCGCGCGCGATGAGGTCCTGCTCCGCGGTCTGCCCGATGAGTTGTCGGAGGGAGCGACGGGGGATCTTGTTCTGGGGGTCGTCGATGAAGATCACGGTCACGCGCGTCTTGTCGAGCTTGTACTGGGCGTCAACGGAGGGCGGCGGCGTGAGCAGGATCATCGCGGGCGCGAGGTAGTTGCACCCGGCGGGGAGCAGCGCCGTGACGAGGAGCGGGAGCGCGAGGGCGAAGCGGCGCGCCGATGTCGAGCGTGGTGTGTTCATCGTCAATAGTCGGGGTAGTAGGGCTCGTCGTGGGTGTAGAAGAGCCAGGTGATGCGATCGGTGATGCGGTTGATGAGCCGGGATTTCACGACGTCGGCGCCGAAGTCGCTGCTGGTGAAGCCCTTCCCGTCGGGGAAGCCGACGCGGATCTCGCGCCTGAAGGAGAACTCGTCGGGGGCGAAGGATTCCATCTCGGCGACGCCGACCGACGCGGCGGCGACTCCCTCCCAGACATAGCGGTTGCCGGGCTCGTTGAGCCGGAACTCGTAGAGATCGACGTGGATGAGACGATCGACGCCGAGCTCTTCGGCCAGTTCGCTGTGGGTCATCGCGATCCAGCGCGGGCGCTGGTTCATGAAGGTCACGAGCAGGCCGGGGGGCACGTAGCCCGACGCGCCGGATTCGGCGCGGAGCCGCTCGGAGAGTCGCGTCACGAGGAGTGGGACGAGGTCGGGGTTCTGGGCCTGGATCGACCGGTCGGCGGCGACGACGACGGCGAAGGTGCGCCCCTCGAGCCCGGTGTATTCCGCCGGCACGGAGCGGGTGCTGCTGGCCTTGTAGGACTCGATCATGCCGCCCACGGCGGGCGCGACCCAGCAGCCGGACATCGACAGGGCCGCGAACGCGCCGAGCGACCCGGCGGCGGCGAGGCGCAGGGCGCGGGTCGGGTTGGGAGGTCGCTTCGTCACGAGGGGTTCCACACGAGGATCTTGTACACCCATGCCGCCAGCAGCAAGGCGGCGAGGAGAAGAAGTGGACGGGTGGTCAGGAGCGGGCTCGCGAGTCTCCAGAGGCGAGATCCGGTGAGCGTGACGTGGAGGGCTATCCAGAACCCGGTCGCCGCGGCGAGCGCGATGCCGGCGCCGAAGGGCTGTACGACCGCGCCCCGGGCGAGGTTCCCGTTGGCGGCGTGGGTGACGGCGGTGGTCATGCCGCAGGTCGCGCAGGGGCGTCCGAGGGTCTGGGCGAACGCGCAGGCGGGCAGGCCGAGCTGTTCGTGGGTGCCGTGGCCGGCGTTGCTGGGTGTGAGGCCCGCCCCGACGAGCAGGATCGCGAGGCAGACGCCCGCGATGAGGGCCGCGTAGAGGCGAGAGAGATCGCGCTCGGTCCGCGCCGGAGGGCGTTGTCTGGTGGTGACTGCCGCGTTGCTCACCCGAAAAGGTAGGCGTGCGGCGTGGGGCCCGTCGTCAGGCGGCTTCGCTCGCCCGGGTGGCGAACGTCTGGCTCGGCGCGACCTCGTGGACGAAGATCCGCGAGCCCTGCTGGTTGGTGTCGGCTCGCGTGTCGCGAGCGGCTTCCGCGGCTCTGCGCAGCTCACGCGACGAGCGCACCTTTCGGAAAACGCCCGGCAGCACCAGCACGCGCAGGGACGGTGGCGCGAGCCACTGCCCGGCGGCGGGTTCGGTCGAGAGCGATGGGCTCTTCGCTTCGGGTGCGCCGTCGCTGTTTCGAGCGAAACGGATGCTGGCGCGCTCAAAGCGGAGGATGATCTCTTCGGCGATCGTGGGGAGCGACCCCTCTGGCGCGACGATCAGGAACCGGTCTTCCCCGAGGTGCCCCACGTAGATCCGGGCCATGCCGGTGGTCGCGGTGCGCAGGATCGTCGAGAGGTGTCGCAGCAGCAGGTCGCCCAACTCGAAGCCGACGGCGGAGTTGTACCCCGACATGCCGCGCACGTCGATGATCGCGGCGTCGCGGTCGTCGCCGCTGGAGATGAGCCGGTCGACGGTGCGGTCGCACTCGACGCTGTCGGGCAGCCCGTAGAGCGGGGAGCGGTGGGAAGTCTGGAGCGCGAGCTGCTTGGCCGCGGCGCGCAGGAGGTCGGGGATGCGGACGACCTCGCGCTGCCCGTTCCCGGTGGCGAGGGGCAGAGGGGGCATCATGTCGAGGTCGTCGCGCTCGGCGAGGCGCGCAAGCGTCTCGGCGATGGTGGACGCCGGGTCGAGCGGCGTCTCGGAAGGGTTGGGTTCGATCGCGCACGCGGCGGCATTGATGGCGAGCGTCTCGATGCTGTGGAGGCGCTCGACCGGGGTGCTCTCGGGCGTGGCGGTCTCGGCGCGTTCGAGGAGCCAGCTGCGCATCTCGGGCGCGAGGACCTGATCGATCGCGCCGGGCTTGCCCAGCAGGAAGCCCTGCACGCTGTCGACGCCCAGGTCGATGAGGACGCTGAGTTCCTCGATGTGCTCGATGCCCTCGGCGACGACGCCTGCGCCGCCGAGACGGGCGAAGTACCCGAGGAATCGGATGAGGTTCTGGCGGTAGGTGTCCTCGTGGATGCCCTCGACGAGCTCGCGATCGAGTTTGAGCCACTGGGGCCTTAGCGCCATGACGCGGTTGAGCCCGCTGGAGCCGGCGCCCATGTCGTCGACGGCGATCTGGTAGCCCTCGGCGCGCAGCGCGCGCACATTCGCGGTGAGCCCCTCGTTGTGCTGCGTCTCGGCGCGCTCGGTGATCTCGAGAACGAAGCGGTCCGGCGTCAGCCCGCTGCGCTCGCTGAACCGCCGGATCTCATCGGGGAACCGCGGGTCGCTGAAGACCTTTGGGCCGCTGTTGAAGAAGAGCTTGCGCCCGGGCGGCAGGGCGCGGGCCGCGTCGGCGATCGTGTCGCGTGTGAGGCGCTCGAGTTCCCACGCTTTCCCGAACGCGTCGGCGGCGGCGAAGAGCACGCCCGGGTCGGCGAAGCCGGACTCGGGCAGCGGGCGCGTGAGCGCTTCGACCGCTTCGACCTCGGCTCGTCGGAGACTGACGATGGGTTGGAAGACCGCCCGGACCAGCTGATCGCGGATCAGCTTCGAGAGATCGGGCCAGGGTTGCGGCGTGGTCCCGGTGGGCGTCGAAGTGGGTGGTTGCTTGTCCGAACGCATGACACGAGAGTTCCTGCGCGCTGCTCCATCAACCATCGGGGTCCGGAGGCGTCTTTCACATCGGCCCTCGCGGGTCGGATGATGACGTCTTTCGCGGAACTCGGCGCAGAAAGCGTGGGTAGAGTGTGCAGGGATAACCCCGGGGGACGCTGGCGCTCAGTCGAAGCGGAAGACGCCCTTGCGGTACGCGTAGATATACGCCACCACCGTCGTGAACAGGAAGAAGAGCGCACGCCCGAGGAAGAGCATCGTCTCGTCGGTCCCCGGGCCGATCTGCGCGAAGGCGGTCGCCCAGGGGTAGAGGAAGATGACCTCGACGTCGAAGACGAGGAAGGTCATCGCGAGCATGTAAAACCGGACATTGAACCGTTTGCGGGCCCCGCCCATCGGGTTCATGCCCGACTCGTAGGGCATTTCCTTGATCGGGCCCGAGCGGTTGGGTCCGAGAACCTTGGAGCCGACCACGTTGATGATGCCGAAGGCGATCGCCATCAGGACGATGACCGCCACCGGGAGGTAGGCCTCGAGGTCGCCGCCGGCCATGGCGAGGGCGGCGAGGGGCGTCGGGTTGGCGGTCGTCGCGAGGTCGATCATCGCACGCGGCTCTCGGTCCGGGGGGCGTGCCCGTCGCTGGCGCGGGCAAACGGGTCGGGTTCGGGCTACAGGCGGGCAGTGTAGCGAGCGCGTGCCGGCGTTTCCGGGCGTGCGGGGGGGAGGGTCGCGCCGATCCGAGACGGGCGGCTCAGGGCGCCGGGTTCTGCGCGGGCGCGACGCCCGCGTCGGGGGGGGTGGTCGTGCCGGCGAGCGGGAGGTGGACGCCGAACAGCGAGGGCGCCTCGGGCGGGTCGCGGAACTGCTGCTCCGGGAGCGCGAGCGGATCGGTCGGGGCCCAGTCGACGCGTGCGGCGCCCAGGGTGGTGCCCGTCGCGAAGGCGAGGTCGACGAGGGCGATCTGGTAGTCGGTGAGGGCCTGGATCTCGATGAGGCGCGCGTCGCCCAGCCGGGTGGACGCGTCGAGCACGTCGGTGCTGGTCCGCGCGCCGACGTCGAACTGGCGGCGTTCGGCGTCGAGCGTGCGCGTCGCGGTGATGACCGCCAGGCGCGACGCGAGGATGCGCTGCCAGGACGCTTCGACGCGATCGGCGGCGTTGAGCGTCTCTTCGCGGATCGCCTGGCGCCGGGCCTCGCGCGTCGAGAGGCGCTGGACGCGCTGGAGGATGGACTCGCGAAGGTTGCTGGTCGCCTGGCGATTCCCGAGGGGGGTCTCGAAGCGCGCCTGGACGATGGAGTCGATGAAATCGCCCCGGCGCGTCTGGCCCAGCGCGCTCGACCACGAGTCGCCCAGCCCGTTGGTGACGACGGTGTAGTCGAGCGTGAAGAGCGGGAGCGTGGCGTTCTTGTTGAACGCGATGGTGCTCTCGTCGATCGCGAGCTGCAGCTCCAGCTCGAGGAGCTCCATGCGCTCACCGACCGCGAGCTCGGAGAGGAGCTCGAAATCGAACTCGTATCGAATGGGGTCGGGCAGGGTCTCGGGCGTGAGGAATGTTGCGCCGGCGATATCGAGCCCCGGGGCGTTCATGATGCGCTTCAGCTCGCGCTCGCGCTCCTTGATGGCGTTCTGCGCGAAGATAATGCGCTCGAGCGTGGAGGCGAGCCCGGACTCGGCGCGGGTCATCTCGACCTCGGGCAGGTCGCCGGCGTCGACGCGCCGGCGCGCCGTTTCGAGCTGCTCGCGCGCGAGCTGGTACTCGAGCACGCGCACCTCGAGGGCCTGCTGGGCGGCGTAGAGGCGCCAGTACGCGCGATCGGCGTCGGAGAGCTGCCGGATGATTTCGAGCTTGGTGCGCGCCTCGCTGATCTGCTGGCTGAGCGCGGCGACCCGGATGCCGTGGGTGTTCACGCGCCGGCCGGCGTTGCGAAGCAGGGGCTGGCTGATCGAGAACCGGCCGTCGACGTCGTACGAGGGATTGAGGGTCGAGAACTGGTTGTTGGTGTCGACGCGGCTCACGGGGAGGTCGAAGCTGACCTGCCCGCCGGTGCGAAGGGGGACGCGCACGCCCGGGGTGAAGGAGAATCGCTCGACCTGGGACCCTTCGAGCTGGGACGCCGTGGGCTGCTCGGTGTCGCTGTACGACGCGTTGGCGAAGATGACGGCGTCGAAGCGTCCTTCCTCACGGGTCACGCGCTGGTTGGCGATGGTCGGGTCGAGGAGGACCGCCTGCAGACTGAGGTTGTTGGCGAGGGTCCAGGCGCGCGCCTCCTCGATGGTGATGCCGATGCGCTCGCGCGACGCGAACGGGTCGGGCAGGGCGGTGTCGCGCGTGACGACCGGGTTCTGACGCTCGGGGGGCGCTTCGTAGCGGTCCTGGTCGAGCCGTTCGACCTGGCGGAGCCGTGTGAGACTCACGCGCGGGCCGAGCTCGTCGTCGTAGGTCGAGAAGGGGCTGCGCGAGCAGCCGGCGAGCAGCGCGATCGACGAGGTGGCGACGAGCGCGCAGCGACAGCCGGGGAGGGTGCGCGACCGGGTGGGGTCATTCATGCCGGAGGGCCTCGATGGGGTCGAGTCGGGCGGCCTTGATGGCCGGGAACATGCCGAAGATCACGCCGACCGCGGCGCTGAAGAGAAACGCGAGCGCGACGGCCCACTCGGGGATCCGCGCGTCCTGGAGGGGTGTGTTGGGGATGTTCTGCAGCGCGAGCGTCAGGCCCTGCCCCAGGGCGAGGCCCACGACGCCGCCGGCAACGCAGAGCACGATCGCCTCGACGAGGAACTGCATGAGGATGACGCCGGACTTGGCGCCGACCGCCTTGCGCAGGCCGATCTCTCGGGTGCGTTCGCTGACGGAGACGAGCATGATGTTCATGATGCCAACGCCTCCCACGAGCAGGGAGATGCTGACCACGCCGCCGGCGATCGCGGTGATGCCCGCCGCCAGCCCGTTGAACTGGTCGATGAACTGCTGCATGACCTCGACGCGGAAGGTGCTCGGCGTCTCGGGCGTGAGGCGGCGCATGGTTCGCAGCACGAACGCGATCTCGGCCCGCGCGTCGTCGGCGGCGTCGGGCGTGGTCAGCTCGGCGATCGAGTAGGAGATCTGGCCGAAGGGCTGCATCTTGGCGGCGGTCGCGAAGGGGATGAAGAACTCGGCCTGCGAGTCGTTGCCCCCGAACATCGCGCCCACGTCCTTGGTCTCGACCACGCCCACGATCAGGAAGCGACGCCCGTTGATGAGGATGAAGTCGCCCGTGGGGTCGCGGTCGAGGTTCAGCTCCTCGATCGCCTTGTCGTTGACCAGCGTGACGTAGCGCCGCTCACGCTCGTCGACGGCGTTGAAGGGGCGCCCGAAGGTGACGGTGCGCGACTCGATGTCGTGCCACTCGGGCCAGATGCCCTGCACCGTGCCGGAGGTGACGGCGAACTCCCCGTTGCGGATCTCGTAGCGTGAGAACCAGATCGGGCTGATCTTGGCGATGGACGGGCAGTGCTCCCGGATCGCCTCGATCTCGTCGAGGGTGAGCCGGACCTGCGTCCAGTCCATCCTGGTGCGCAGCTCGGGGGGGAGCCAGCCCTGGATGAACACCTTCTTCGCGCCGAAGGTCTCGAACTCGTTGAGGACGTAGCTCTTCATGCCGGTCAGCCCGGCGATGACGGCGGTGACCGAGCCCACGCCGATGATGATGCCCAGCGAGGTGAGCATGGCGCGCGCGAAGTTCGCCCGGATCTGACCGAGGGCGAGCGCGACGGTCTGCATGAGGATGCGCACGAGGAACATCAGGCGTCCTCCTCTTCGCGATCTGCCTCTTCACGGGCGGCGGCGGCGGCGTGGTTGGCCTTCAGGCTCCGCGCCGTGGCCTCGAGCCACTCGCGATGGATCGGGTCCTCGAGCGAGGGCAGGTCGGAGAAGATGCGACCGTCGCTGAGGCGCACGATGCGCTCGGCGCGCCCGGCGACGTCTTCCTCGTGCGTCACGATCACGATCGTCTGGCCCTCGGCGTGGAGCGCCTTGAGGAGCGAGATGATCTCCTCGGTGGTCTTCGAGTCCAGGTTCCCGGTCGGCTCGTCGGCGAGGATGATGCTGGGCGTGTTGACGAGGGCGCGCGCGATCGCGACGCGTTGGCGCTGGCCGCCCGAGAGCTGGTTGGGGCGGTGCGTCATGCGCTCGCCCAGCCCGACGCGCTCGAGCGCTTCCTTCGCGAGCCGTCGCGCCTTCCACCAGCTCTTGCTCGAGTAGACGAGCGGGAGCATGACGTTCTTGAGGGCCGTGGCGCGGTTGAGCAGCTCGAAGGACTGGAAGACGAAGCCGATGTCGACGTTGCGGACCTGGGCAAGCTCGCTCGCGCCCATGCGGTGGGTGGGCTTGCCGTTGAGGATGTACTCACCGGCGGTAGGGCGGTCGAGGCAGCCGAGGATGTTCATGAGGGTGGACTTGCCCGAGCCCGACGAGCCCATGATGGCGACGAACTCGTTGCGCCGGATCGTCAGGTCGACGCCGCGCAGCGCGTGGACCTTTTCGACGCCGACCTTGTAGGTCTTGCGCAGCTTGCGCACCTCGATGCAGGGCGGCGCGAGGTTCGCCCTGGCGGGCGCGTCGTGATCGGCGCTCCGTTCGGTTGGCGGGGCGAGGGCGGTCATCGCTGCGCGCGCTCCTCGCTCGCGTCGGTCGCGGCCTGCTCGCCGGCGGGCGCGTCGGTGGATGCCGGCTTGGGCGTTTCGGTGCGCACGGCGTCGCCGTGCTTGAGCCCGGCGAGTGCCTTGTAGGGGCCGGTGATGATCTGGGCGCCTGGCGTCGCGCCAGCGAGGATGGCGGTGGTCTGCAGGTCGCTGGGGCCGACGCGCACCGGGACGGCATGGGCCTTGCCGTCGCGGATCTCGAAGATGATGCGCGCGAAGGTCTTCTGGGCGTCGATGGTGGGGTTGTCGAGGGTGACGGACTCCGGGAGCTCGTCGATGCGCTTGTCGAGGACCGCCTGGCTGGGGGCGAGCAGGACGTCCTGCAGCGTCTCGACCTCGATGTCGACGCTGGCGTTGAGACCGGAGAAGAGCGTCCGGCCCTGATCCTTGAGGAGGACCTCGACCTCGAAGACGTCGCTCTGGTTGCGCGCCTTGGAGCGCTGGAGGGCGATGCGCCTGACGACGCCGGTGAAGGTCTCGTCGGGGTACGCGGTGAGGTAGACCCGGGCGGTCTGGCCGACGCGCACATCGGCGATGTCGGTCTCATCGCACTCGACGCGCACGATCATCTCGGAGAGGTCGGCGATCTCGAGGATGACGGTGCCGGCGTTGTTCATGGTGCCGGTGATGACGATCTCGCCCACCTCGGCGTTGAGCTTGGTGACCACGCCGGTGATGGGGGAGGGGATCTCGGTGTAGCGGAGGTCCTCGCGGATGCGCTGGATCTGCGCCCTGGCGACCTCGATCGAGGCCTGCGACGCGCGCAGGTTGGACTCGGCGCGCAGTTTCTCGGCCTCGGCCTGCTCGAGCGCCGATTTCGCGACGTCGTTGGAGCCGAAGAGCGTCTGGCGACGTTCCCACTCGGCGATGGTGTTCAGGTAGGTCGCCCGTGCGCCGTCGAGGCGCGCCTGCTCGGCCATGAGCGACGCTTCGGCGCTGGCGAGCTGGGCCATCAGGTCGGCGTTGTCCAGTCGCACCACGGTGTCGCCCGCGTTGACCGCGTCGCCGAGGTCGAAGGGCAGGTCGGTGATCTGGGCGCTGATGCGCGCCGAGATCGAGACCTTGCGCACCGGCTCGAGGTAACCCGGCGCGCTGACGGTTCGGATCAGCACGCCCGAAGACACCGGCTCGGCGCGCACGCTCAGCCCGGGCCCGCCCCCGCGTGTGAGCTCCATCTGCGCCTTGATCTTCGGCGCGATCAGCAACGCCCCGGCGGCGCCCAAGGCGCCCAGCACCAGCACGCTCCCGACCGTCCACTTCACCGCGGCGCCAACTGCTCCCATGCGTCCCTCACGATCGGGCGTGGAACCGTCCGGCGCTCGACGCGCCCTCCACCGGGTGGAGAGGGTCGTCGGGTTCGTCGAGGGCGCCACGCACCGCCCTCGCGAGGGAACCCGGGGGCTGTCCCCGGGTCTGTCCCGCCTGTGTCTGTATCAATTGGCCGGCGCCGGCGCAGTTGCGTCGGGGGCCGGGTCGCGACGCGTCGGGGCGGGCGACGGCTACCATCCTTCGAGGGCGCATTGTTCGCAGCCCGATCGGTCCGATTTCATCCGTCGCCGATCTTCTCGTCAGATTCCCAGGGTGTAGCTCAGCTTGGTAGAGCGCCGCGTTTGGGTCGTGGAGGCCGCTGGTTCGAATCCAGTCACCCTGATTCCCCCTTGTCCGCTTCGTCCCGGAGGGCCCGCACGCCGGGTCTATCATCGCCGCCCATGAGCAAACGACGCCCCACGCCGCCCGACTCGTACACCGTCCTCCTGATCGGGGGCGGCGGTCGTGAGCACGCGCTCGCGTGGAAATTGCGCCAGTCCCCGCGCGTCAAGGCCCTGTACGCGACGCACACCCAGAACGCAGGGATCGCGTCGCTGTCCCAGCCGATCGACCACGCCCACTCGATGCGCGAGCTGTACCGGCTGGAGCTTTTCTGCGAGCGCGCCGGGGTGAACCTCGTGGTCGTCGGCCCTGAGGCGCCCTTGGCCGAGGGCATCGCTGAAAAGCTGACCACCCCGGGGCGGGTCGTCTTCGGTCCTGGCAGGCAGGCCGCCCAACTCGAAGCGGACAAGGCCTGGGCGAAGCAGATCATGCGCGCCGCCGCCGTCCCGACCGCCGAGTCGCGCGTGTTCAAGCACCCCGAAGAGGCCAAGCGGTACCTCGAGACGCGCGAGGAAGCGCCGGTCATCAAGGCCACCGGGCTCGCCGCCGGCAAGGGCGTCTATCTCCCCGACACCCTCGAGGAAGCGATCAAGGCGATCGATGAGATCATGGTCCAGCGCCGCTTCGGCGACGCCGGGGCGCAGGTCCTCCTCGAGGAGCGCCTCAGCGGGCCCGAGGCGTCGGTCCTCGCGCTCGTCGATGGGCGCTCGATCCTCGTCCTCGACCAGGCCCAGGACCACAAGCGCATCGGCGAGGGCGACACCGGCCCCAACACCGGCGGCATGGGCGCCTATTGCCCGGCGCACGTGCTCACCGACGAGCAGATGACCCGCGTCGAGCGCGAGGTCTTCCTCCCCATCGTCGACACGCTCCGGCGTGACGACATCGAGTACCGGGGCATCCTCTACGCCGGGCTGATGCTCACCCCGGCGGGCCCGAAGGTCCTCGAGTTCAACGTGCGATTCGGCGACCCCGAGTGCCAGGCGCTCCTGCCGCGCATGAAGTGCGACTTCGCCGAGCTCTGCTGGCGGACCGCGACCGGCACGCTCGACGAGTGCGAGTTGTCGTTCGACCCGCGCCACGCGTGCTGCGTCGTTCTCGCCCAGCACGGCTATCCCGGCGAGAGCAAGAAGGGCGCGGCCATCACCGGCGTCGACGAGGTCGAACGCGCCGGCGTGCATGTCTTCCACGCCAGCACGACGCGCTCACCCTCGGGCGAACTGCTCAGCGGCGGGGGGCGCGTGCTCAGCGTGGTCGCGATGGGGGACACCCTGGAGCAGGCGCGCGAGCGAGCCAACGCCGCCGCCGCGACCATCCGGTTCGAGGGCAAGGTCTACCGGCGCGACATCGGCGCGAAGGCGCTCGTGACTCACTGACCCGTCAGGCCCGGTCGCTCGTGCCCGCCATTTTGGCCGTGTTCTCCGCGATGCGGAAGAGCACCACGATGACCTCCAGATAGACCCGCAGCACCAGCACGCTGATCAAAAACACCAGCGGCGAGAGAATCAGCGCGACGATCCCCTTGCCAGCGCCGGTCTGGAAGACCCCGATCACGGCGGCCAGCGTGTAGAGCGCGATCACGACGATCCCAACCAGGTAGAGCACCTGAACGATCTTCACCGTGATGAACTTCGTGAAGCGGAAGTCCAGCAGCGGGGCGAGCGGCGTGAGCGGGGCGAGCGGGATGGAGGGCGGGGCGGGCGGCTGTCGGTCGGTCGTGTTCGTCATGGGGGGCCTCGCGGAAGGATGCGCATTCCGGGACGACAGCCCGCAACAAAAACGAAAGAGCCCGCGGATCGGTGGCCGATCCGCGGGCTTTGATAGGTGGTCTGGCGAACCCGTTCGCTCAGCGACGACGACGCGCGGCGCACACGCCCAGCGCGAGCGCCGAGAGCACGCCGGTGCCGGTCGACGGGATGACGAACGTCCCCGAGAACGAGCCCGACGCGCGAGCGGTCGGCACGCCCTCGGTGAACAGCTCGGCGAAGTTGGTGATGGTGAAGGCCGAGTCGCCGATCATGCCCGACGGGCCGGCGCCCTCTTCGCCAGTCGAATAGCTCGTCATGGGGCCCAGCAGCGAGCCCGCGAGGAACTGCGGCGCCGCGCCGCCGAAGATCGAGCCCAGACCCGCGAAGAACCCAACGCCCTCGCCCACGACGCCCTCAAGGACGGTGTCGGACGGGTCGCTGAGGCTGTAGAAGCGGAACGCGCCGCTGAGCGCGCCGGCAAACCCGAAGGGCTGGCCCGGGTTGATCCCCTCGCCGGAGTCGTTGGTGAACAGGAACTCGGCCTCGAAGCCGACGCGCTGGCTGGCCAGGCCCAGGTCGGCGCCCGCGCTCGACACCAGCAGGTCCAGCTCGACGTTCTCGACGGTGCGGATCGTCACCGGCGACCCGGCGCCCAGCAGCGGGCCCCCGGCGCTGGTCAGCTCGAAGATCCGCTCGACATTCGCCGAGTCCGACGCGAACGACACCGAGATCGCGCCCTGCGAACTCGCGGCCGCCGCGAGCGCGGCAGCGCCCGTCAAAACACGAAGACAAATCATGATCTCTAACTCCTCTGTGGATGTGCTCTCGTCGGCGCCTGTGCTGTCGCCGACACTCCTGTGCGCCGACAGACTACCTGATCGGCGCGCGCGAAGCCAGAGAAAACCCCCCTATTTTAGCTTTCTCACGCTCTGTTCGTCATCGATGTCGCGCACGCGATGCGCTAACGCGATGCGTGTTCACGCGTTGCGCCTTGCGCAGCGCAGATGAAGATCTGCGCGCTGCGCCGCACAACCCTCCCAGATCTCCGGAAAAAAACGCCCGCGCGTCGGGATCGACGCGCGGGCGAGTAAGTTCGAGTGGTGTTCGCGGTCGCTCAGCGACGACGACGAGTGGCGCACACGCCCAGCGCGAGCGCCGAGAGCACGCCGGTGCCGGTCGAGGGGATGAACGAGCCGGAGAACGAGCCCGACGCGAACGCGACCGTGTCGTTGCCCTCTTCGAACGCTTCGAGGAAGTTCGTCAGCGTGAACGCCGAATCGCCCAGGAAGGCGTCGAAGCCGGCGATGGGGATGAAATCCTGCGTGCTGTAGTACGTCAGCGGGCCCAGCAGCGAGCCGGACAGGAAGGTCGGCCCGCCGCCCGGAGGCCCGGGAAGCGAAACCCCGACGATCACGCCCACGCCGTCCTCGATGAACCCGCCGAGGATGGTGTCCTCGTAGTTGTCGAGGTCGTAGAAGCGGAAGCCGCCCAACATCGGGCCGATCAGCCCGAAGACGCCGCCGCCGCCGTTGGTCGCCGGGCTGACATCGATCAGGAACTCGGCCTCGAAGCCGACGCGCCCGCTCGAGAGGCCCAGGCCGGCGCCGTTGGTCACGAGGAGGTCGACCGACACGCCCTCGACGGTCTGGACGATCAGCCCTTCGCTGATCCCCGAGGTCGCCGGGGAGGTGTTGCGGATCTCAAAGAACCGCTCGATGTTCGCCGACCCGGCGGCGAACGAGACCGTGATCGCGGCATGAGCGCCAGCGCTCGCGGCAAGCAGGCCAGCGCAGGAAAGTGCGCGCAGACAGGTACTCATTCTTCTGACTCCTCTCTCTACGCGCCGCCGATGTGCCTACGGCCGGACGCGTCTGTGCGACGAGAGTGTACCTGATCGGCCCGGGGGACGCCAGCGAAAATCCCGCGTTCACGGGAATTTCGCACGCCCGGGTCGGCGCCACCGACCACGCCACGCCTCCCGAACACACCCCTGATTCAGAACCTCGCCCCAGGAGAGCCCTTCCGCCGCCCGCTCAGTCCACCCGGTGCAGGTTCGCGTAGCGAAGCACCAGCGTCTTGGTCCCGACATCCCGGAACGCGACCGTCGCCTTCGCGTCCATCCCGCCCGTCACGGCGACCACCTTCCCCACGCCGAAGCGCGGATGACGCACCATGCACCCGGTCGGGAACTGGGCGTTCATCTTGGGCTCGCCCCAGGTCTTCGCGACGCGCTCGCCGAAGTCGTCGGCGTCCTCGTGGCCCAGCGTGTCGGCCTGGTCCGAGAACACCACGCCGTCTTCGGGCAACTCGCGCAGGAACTGGCTGGGGACGGTCCGGTCGCGCATCCCTCGCACCGTGCGATACTTGGCGCTGGTGATCAGCAGGCGCTCCATCGCGCGGGTCACGCCCACGAACGCCAGACGGCGCTCCTCCTCCAGTTCCGACGCGCTCTCTCTCGCGCGCGAGTGGGGGAGCAGGCCCTCCTCCAGCCCGATCATCGCAACGGCCCGGAACTCCAGCCCCTTCGCGGCGTGCAGCGTCATCAGCGTGACCGCCCCTCGCGCCG
The DNA here is from genome assembly GCA_019636675.1 of Phycisphaeraceae bacterium. Taxonomy (NCBI): domain Bacteria; kingdom Pseudomonadati; phylum Planctomycetota; class Phycisphaerae; order Phycisphaerales; family Phycisphaeraceae; species Phycisphaeraceae bacterium. The sequence goes on along the minus strand of JAHBXC010000001.1, from coordinate 840,334 downwards.
GGTCCACCTTGTCGGCGTCGGCGACCAGCGACACCGACTCCAGATACCCGCGCAGCATGGTGAGCAGGGGGGGCGACTGCGTCTCCGTCGGCGCCGCGGCGGCGTCGGCCCCGGGGTCGTACTCCAACTCGAACTCGCGCGCCGACGACACCAGTTCCGCCAGGTTCGCCGCACGCTCCTCGCGCTGCTCCTCGGTCTCGCCGGACTTCTTCGCGTAGTGCTCCTCGAGCCCGCTCTCCTTCAGCACCCTCGCCGCCAGTTCCGAGAGCGACCCGCTGACCTCGGCGCCCAGGAACGAGCCCTGCCCGCTCCAGTTCTCGACCATCGTCACGAACTCGCGCATCGCGTTGGACGCGCGGGCCGACACGCCCTCGAGGCCCTCGGTCATCGCGAGCGCGCGCAGCATGGGCACGCCGCGCTCCTCCGCGAGCAACTGCACGCGCGCCAGCGAGGTCGCGCCGATGCCGCGCGTCGGCTTGTTCACGATGCGCAGCAGCGAAACATCGTCGCTGGGGTTCGCGAGCAGGCGCAGGTACGCCAGCGCGTCCTTCACCTCTTCGCGCTCGTAGAACGCGGTTCCGCGAGCGATCACATAGGGCACGCCCGCCCCCCGGAACGCGTCCTCCATCACGCGCGACAGCGCGTTGGTGCGATAGAAGACTGCGCAGTCCTTCCACTCGATCGGCGCGCCCGAACCGGGGGTCCCCTCGGTGCTCTCGCGCGCGCTCTTGAACCAGTCCACCACCAGCGCCGACTCGTGGTGCTCGTCGCGGCACATGACCACCTCGGGCTTGTGCCCGCCCTTGCGATCGGTGAACAGGTCCTTGTCCTTGCGCACCGTGTTGTGCTTGATGAGCACATCCGCCACGCGCAGGATCGTGGGCGTGCTGCGGAAGTTCTGCCCCAGCGAGATCACCTCGCACCCCGGGAACTGCTGCTCGAACTCGAGGATGTTCGCGATGTCCGCCCCTCGCCAGCCATAGATCGACTGGTCCGGGTCGCCCACCACGCAGATGTTGGGCGTGCTGCCGTCCTCGCGTTTGGCGATCAGCGTCGCCAGCGTGAACTGCGCGTGGTTGGTGTCCTGGTACTCGTCGACCATGATGTACTGCCAGCGCTCGCGCACCTCGCTCGCGATGCGCGGGCGCGTGCTCAGCGTCTTGACCGTCAGCATGAGCAGGTCGTCGAAGTCCACCGCGTTGGCGGCACGCAGCGCCTTCTCGTAGCCCTCGTAGAGCTTCGCGATCGTGCGCGCGTGGAAGTCGTGCGCGCCCTTGGCGAACGCCGCCGCGTCCTGCAGTTTGTTCTTCGCGTCGCTGATCCTGTTCAGCACCGCGCCCGGGGGCCAGTTCGTCGTGCTCAGGCCCGCCGCCGCGATCACGCGCTTCATCAGCGACTGCTGATCGCCCGAGTCGTAGATCGAATAGGTCCCGGTGATCCCGGGCAGTTGCGCCTCGTCGGCGTAGCGGCGCAGCAGGCGAGCGCACAGCGAGTGGAAGGTCGTCACCGTCAGCCCGCGCGAGAAGCGCTCGTCGTCGCCCAGCAGGTGGAGCGCGCGCTCGCGCATCTCGCCCGCCGCCTTGTTCGTGAAGGTCAGCGCCATGATCTGCCAGGGCGGGATGCCCATGCGGATCAGGTGCGCGATCCGGCGCGTGATCACGCGCGTCTTGCCCGACCCCGGGCCCGCGATGATCAGCAGCGGGCCCTCGGTGTGCTCGACCGCCCGGCGCTGGGGCTCGGTCAGCCCTTCCAGGAGCGCGTCAGCGGCAGGGTCGTGGTCCAAAGCGGGGAGTTCCATCTCCAAGGGGCGGTCCGATCCGTCGGCAGGAAAGCGAAGGGGGGCGTCGACACCCCCGTAAGGCCCCGCACGCACCCAGCGTAGCAGCGCGGAAATGGCCTCTCGACCGATCCGCCCGCTCGCCACGCTGTCCACACCAACCGACAGGTTGCGCCAGCCCGCCCCGACGCGCAAACCCTCTCCGGACACGAAAATCCGTCGCGTGCCACCCGCTACGCACCACTATCGCTTGGGGTTCCCCCTCCGCTGACGCGCCGCGGCCCCAATCCATGGCGTTCGGAGCGTCGCCACGAGAAATTTCCGGGGCGCAAGCGCCAGCAAACCCGGGACTTATCGGCTGCCGACACCTTCTTCACCACTTTTCCCCAACAGTTTGTGTCAAAACCCCCTTGCGACCACCAGCGGTTGTGGTACTATCGGCGTCGTTGAGAGGGAGGCAGTCTCCGGACCGGGTTCCGCCCGCTCCGACGACTTGATCGAAACACACGCCCGGTTCACCCCGGGCGTCGCCAGTCCGCACGGAAGCCAGCACAACTCACAGGCCGCGATGTTTGGGGTATGGAAGCCCCGCATCGAAGCCGCCCCCGCCGCGTCTCTCTCCCACCCATCTCCCATCCCCTCCGCGGCGGGGACGACAGGCCAGCCCTCGCGGATCGCCCACGACCCGCGAGCCGCTTCCTCCGATCCGCCGTCCCGCGCGTGCGTTCCTCCCCACGGGCCGGCCACCACCACTCCAGACCACCAACCACGGCCGTGGCGCGCGCCCCGACCGCTCGCGATCCCGCCCCCTTCACCCATCACGCCGCCCCGTCGCGGCGACAGCGAGAACAGGCCGAGCACCATGACCGTCGCACCCATGATCGCCGCGACGAACACCACCGCTCGGAGAGAGACCACCATGGGCGTGCTCTGCGACACCCAGATCCGCGAACTCGTCGGCATCGAGCCCTTCGAGGACAACAAGAAGCGCCCGGGACGAATCTCCTGGGGCGTCTCCTCCTATGGCTACGACGTGCGCGTCGGCTCGCGCTTCAAGATCTTCACCCCCACGCCGCGCTCGGGCGAAGTGACCATCGTCGACCCCAAGAAGTTCACCGACGACCTGTTCGTCGAGGTCGACGCCTCCGTCAACGCCAACAAGCCCGGCTGGGGCCCCGAGGGCGGCGTCGTCATCCCCCCAAACTCCTTCGCGCTCTGCGAGACCGTCGAGACCATCACCGTCCCGCGCGATGTCCTCGTCGTCTGCGTCGGCAAGTCCACCTACGCCCGCTGCGGCCTCATCGTGAATGTCACCCCCCTCGAGCCCGAGTGGCGCGGGAAGGTGACCATCGAGATCTCCAACACCACGCCCCTCCCCGCCAAGGTCTACGCCAACGAGGGCATCGCCCAGTTCATCTTCTTCAAGGGTGATCGCGTGTGCGCCGTGTCGTACGCGGATAAGGGCGGGAAGTACCAGGATCAGGCGGGGCTGACGCTGCCGCGAGTTGATTGATTCATGTCTATATGGGAATCTGAGAATGGCCAAGTCTAAGAGAAATAGTGCGAAATCGTGGACGCCCAGTGATGTTCGCCAGCTAGCAAGTCTGGCGAAAGGTAATACTCCAACGCGCGTCATAGGCTTAGCGTTGGGCCGCACCGAGAGCGCTGTTCAGCAGAAAGCATCGCGAGAAAAAATCTCGCTTAAGCCCACAAATCAGTCGCCATACGGATCCAGAAAGTAGCCCTTGTGGAATTTTCTCCGCTCGACATCACCGCCTTTGTTCCTCTGGGCTTCGCGCTGCTAGCGCCCGGATATCTTTGGCTGGCGTCCGAACGGGTGGTTCTGCCCAGTCCTTCATTGACAACAAGTGATAAAGTTTTTCGATATGCACTTTATTCTTTGTTGTTCTACGCAGCATGGCTTGGAACCGCTGGCATCGAGCACATTGCTGGCGAGGGTACAGTTTCCGCCTCGGCATATCAATACCAGCTGTTTCGCCAGGGGGTCATGTGGTTGCCACTGGCGATCGTCGGCGGCGTTGCGACAGGCTTGATTCAGCGGTTCAGTTTGCTGGGGCTGTTGCTTTCGTGGGCCGGCGTATCTACTAACGACCCTCTTCGATCGGCTTGGGAAAAGGCGTTCCTGCGGAACCGTGGGTGCTTGATCAGGCTTACTTTCAATACGGGTGAAGAGCGGTTTGTAATTTATGGCGTAAAGTCGCATGTCCCGTGTGATCCGGCCTGTCGCGACATTTACTTCGAAGAATCATATTGCAAGGATGCCTCCGGAAGACTCGTAAAAGAACGAGGGAATTCCGGAATCTGGCTCGATTGCACTGGCGTCAAGATCGTGCGGTTCTACGAGATTCCAGAGCTTGAGGAAAATTATGAGCAAGCAGCCAAATTCGTGGTCGAACAATCAGGGCAAGGGCCAGAAGAGCGACGGATTCAAGGGGCCGTCGAAGCCAAGCCAGCCCTCGGCCCCGAGTCATGGGCAAACGCGCGGGGTCAAGCCGGCCAAGCCAGCTCCAAAGCCGTCCGGGCCGCTGAGTAATCCGCAAGACATGGCATCGTAGTTTCGGCATTCAGCGTTCGAGTCTTTTGCTTTCCCTTCCTGCAGTCTGTGGCATCGTCATGAAGATCACCCGCAAGTTCACCAAGTCCGGAACCGACCCCTTCACCTCTGTCGAGTGGGTCAAGCGTTCCTCGCGCATCGGCAACCCCGACGGCTCCGTCGTCTTTGAGATGAAGGACGCCGAGGTTCCGTCGTCGTGGTCGCAGTTGGCCACGGACATCATGGTGAGCAAGTACTTTCGCAAGGCCGGCGTGCCGCAGGTCGATGCGAAGGGCAAGCCCATCACCAACGCCGACGGCTCGCCCGTGACGGGCCCCGAGAAGTCGGCGCGTCAGGTGATTCATCGCCTGGCCGGGTGCTGGCGCCACTGGGGCGAGTCGCACGGCTACTTCGATTCGAAGGAGGACGCGCAGGCGTTCTACGACGAACTCTGCCACATGATGGTCCACCAGATGGCGGCGCCCAACAGCCCCCAGTGGTTCAACACCGGGCTCAACTGGGCCTACGGCATCAGCGGGCCGGCGCAGGGTCATTACTTCGTCGATCCCAAGACCGGCGCGCTGCAACTCTCCGACGACGCGTACTCGCACCCCCAGCCCCACGCGTGCTTCATCCAGAGCGTGAGCGACGACCTCGTGAGCGAGGGCGGCATCATGGACCTCTGGGTTCGCGAGGCCCGCCTCTTCAAGTACGGCAGCGGCACGGGCACGAACTTCAGCCAGTTGCGCGGCGAGAACGAGCCCCTCGCCGGCGGCGGCAAGTCGTCTGGGCTGATGTCCTGGCTGCGCATCGGCGACCGTGCCGCGGGCGCGATCAAGTCCGGCGGCACGACACGCCGCGCCGCCAAGATGGTCTGCCTCGACATGGACCACCCGGACATCGAGCACTTCGTCAACTGGAAGGTGCGCGAGGAACTGAAGGTCGCCGCGATGGTCGAGGGGCTCAAGCGCCTCGGCGAGGGCGACAAGGCGACGGCGGACCGTCTCGGGCTGAAACTCGACTACGACTTCAACGGCGAGGCGTACGCGACCGTCAGCGGTCAGAACAGCAACAACTCGGTGCGCATCCCCGACGCGTTCTTCGAGGCGGTCGACGCCGACGCCGACTGGACGCTCTTCAACCGCGTGGGCGGCGAGGTGGCGAAGGTCGTGAAGGCGCGCAAGTTGTGGCACGAGATCGGCTACGCCGCGTGGCGATGCGCCGACCCCGGCGTGCAGTACGACAGCACGATCAACGCGTGGCACACCTGCCCCGAGTCGGGCCGGATCAACGCGAGCAACCCGTGCTCGGAGTACATGTTCCTCGACAACACGGCGTGCAACCTGGCGTCGATCAACCTGCTGAAGTTCTACGACCCCAAGACGCGTGAATTCGACATCGAGCGGTACGAGCACGCGATCGACCTGTGGACGGTCGTGCTCGAGATCAGCGTGCTCATGGCCGCGTTCCCGAGCAAGGAGATCGCGGAGCTGTCCTACAAGTTCCGCACGCTGGGCCTGGGCTACGCGAACCTGGGCGCGATGCTGATGCAGGCGGGCGTGCCGTACGACAGCGAGGAAGGCCGCGCCCTGTGCGCCGCGCTCACCGCGATCCTGACGGGGCGTTCGTACCGCCAGTCGGCCGAGATGGCCAGGCAGATGGGCGCGTTCCCCGGGTACGAGCAGAACAAGCAGCACATGCTGCGCGTGATGCGCAACCACCGTCGCGCCGCGCACGGCGTGGCCCGCAACGCGACGGGTAAGGAGGCGTACGAGTCGCTGAAGATCGCGCCCGTCCCGCTGGACCACGGCGTGATGAAGTCCTGCCGCGCCCTGAGCAACGCGCAGGGCATCCTGTCGCACGCGACGAAGTCGTGGGACGAGGCGCTGGCGATCGGCGAGAAGTTCGGCTACCGCAACGCGCAGGTCACGGTCATCGCGCCCACCGGCACGATCGGCCTGCTGATGGACTGCGACACCACCGGCGTCGAGCCCGACTTCGCGCTGGTGAAGTTCAAGAAACTCGCCGGCGGCGGGTACTTCAAGATCGCCAACGCCTCGCTCAAGCCCGCGCTGGTCGCGCTGGGCTACAGCGAGGAGCATGTGCGCGACATCATCACCTATGTGATGGGCACGCTGCGCCTGGATGTGCCCCTCCCGGCGAAGGACGGCAGCGCGTCTGGCAGCGCCGGCGCCGGCACCCTCGCCGACTTCCTCGTCGCCAAGGGGCTGACCCGCGACGAGCTGAAGAAGGTCGAGGACGCGCTGCCCGGCGTGTTCGAACTGCAGTTCGCGCTCAACGCGTGGGCGCTGGGCGACGACGCCCTCAAGCGCCTCGGCATCGAGCCCCTCAAGGCCAAGGCCGACATGTCCTTCAACCTGCTGCGCACGCTGGGGCTGACGAAGCAGCAGATCGATTCGCTCAACGAGACGATCTGCGGCACGCAGACCGTCGAGGGCGCGCCGCACCTGCGCGACGAGGACTACGCGGTGTTCGACTGCGCGAACCGCTGCGGCAAGAAGGGCCAGCGGTTCATCGAGCCCCAGGGCCACATCCGCATGATGGCCGCCGCCCAGCCGTTCATCTCGGGCGCGATCAGCAAGACGATCAACCTGCCCAACGAGGCGAGCGTCGACGACATCATGGCCGCGTACCGCATGTCGTGGGAACTGGGTCTCAAGGCCAACGCGCTCTATCGCGACGGCTGCAAGCTGAGCCAGCCCCTGTCTTCCAAAAGCGACAGCGACAAAGGGGACGAGTCCGATTCCGACGAATCCGAGTCTTCCAAGGAAGCCGGGCGACGACTGGACGACGCCCAGGTGCGAATGCTGACCGACGAGGACGACGAGAAGGAGGGCATCGACGCGGCCCGCGAGGAAGTCGCGGCGCGCGTGGTCGAGGTCGCCCGCTCGGTCGTGAAGGGCTCGTCGACGCCCGAGGTCGAGACGAAGCTCGAGCAGGTCTGGCGCCCGATCCGTCGTCGCTTGCCCGACACGCGGCGCTCGTTCACGCACAAGTTCAATGTCGCGGGCCACGAGGGCTATCTCACGGTCGGCGTGTACGAGGACGGTCGCCCGGGCGAACTCTTCATCACGATGGCGAAGGAGGGCTCGACGATCGGCGGCCTGATGGACTCGCTGGGCACCGCGACGAGCGTCGCGCTGCAGTACGGCGTGCCGATCGAGTCGCTCGTGAACAAGTTCACGCACCAGCGCTTCGAGCCCGCCGGGATGACGATGAACCCGGACATCCCCTTCGCGAAGTCGCTCGTCGACTACATCTTCCGCTGGATGGGCATCCAGTTCATCGCGGGCTACCGCGACGCGAACGTGCCCAAGCGTTCGACGGACAAGCCAAGGACCGAGCGTCTGAGCGACGCGCCCAGCGCGCTGCCCCGGTTCCGCGCCGACGGCGTGGAGCACACCGGCGCCGCCCCTGCCCCCGTCGCCACACCGGAGCGGAAGCGAGAGGTGGTGATCGTGGGCGACGCTGAGATGGCGCAGGCGGGCGATGTCCTGAGCGTCGCGATGCGCGACATGCAGGGCGACGCGCCGGCGTGCGAGGTCTGCGGCACGATCACGGTGCGCAACGGCGCGTGTTACAAGTGTCTGAACTGCGGCCACAGCATGGGCTGCAGCTGAGCGTCTTCTGTGCGGAGGTGGCGGCCCGACGCTCCGACGGGCCGGCTCCTGCCGCGAACCGATCCTCGGCGGCTCTCCGAGGAAATCGATCGAGGAGGCGCCCGCGTTGCGGGAACAGTCGAGTGAATCGGTTGGCGAGTGGAAGGAGCCCCGTCCCACGCCGGGTCGCATGGACCTCGCCCGGCGTGGATGACCTCCCGGACCGGCCCACGGGGGCCACGGAAGTGTCCGGGCGCTCGAAGAGAACGGCAGGCCGTGTGGCGCCTCCTCGGTTTTGAACGAATGCCGGAACGCCGGCGACATCCTGGATCCCACCCAAGGAGAGCGGGCCCGCCGTGCAACGCGGCAATGAGGCCTGCACTCCAACGCCCGGCCCCCGAGCGGAGCCCACCACCGCTCGGGGGTCATTCTTTTTTGCCGGAGAGCGAGTTCACCGCAGAGGGCGCAGGGGTCGCAGAGACAAGAGAAGGGGAGAGTGGGGGGGCGTGGTTACGGGACATGGGCGTGCGGATGAACCGGTCCTGCGCGCTCCTGATGTCTCGCGGCGCGACTCCAAACGCCCTTGGGCGTCGTACACTCTGGTGCGATGCCAGCGACCTATTCCCCGCCGAAGGAACTCCCGCACCTTGACGCCCTGGACGCCGGGCTGCTCGCGGCCGTCGCGAGGGGCGAGGCGCGTCTGACGGGCGAGCAATCGCTCGACCTGCTGCGTTCGGCGCCGCTCTTCACGCTGGGGCGCTGGGCCGACGCGCGCTGCCGCTCGCTGCACGGGGACCACCTGCGGACCTACGTGATCGATCGCAACATCAACTACACGAATGTGTGCAGCGCGAAGTGCACCTTCTGCGCGTTCCGGCGCGACGCCGAGGACCACGACTCGTACACGCTCGACTACGAGACGCTGTACGCGAAGATCGCGGAGCTGTCCGAGATCGGGGGGACGCAGATCCTGATGCAGGGCGGGATGAACCCCGACCTGCCGCTCGACTGGTACCTCACACTGCTGAGAGGGATCAAGGAGCGCTTCCCCCACATCCATGTCCACGGGTTCTCGCCCCCCGAGTTCACCGAGTTCGTGCACTTCTTCAACCCCCCGGGCGCGACTTTCGAGGACAAGGTCCGCTGGGTCATGGTGCGTCTGAAGGACGCCGGGCTCGATTCGCTGCCGGGGGGCGGGGGCGAGATCTTCTCGAACCCCGTCCGGCGCAAGATCGGGCTGGGCAAGTGCGACGCCGAGAGTTGGCTGACCGTGATGTATGTCGCGCACTCGCTGGGCATGTTCACCAGCGCGACGATGATGTTCGGGCACATCGACGGGCTCGCCGATCGCGTGCACCACATGCTGCTCGTGCGCCAGTGGCAGGACCGCGCGAAGCGCGAGTTCGGCGCAGGCGTGGAGGACGAGTACGGTCGCGTGCGCCCGGGCGGGCACTACAAGGCGTTCATCTCGTGGCCCTTCCAGCGCGAGAACACGCCCCTGGGCCGGCTCAAAGAGTGGGGCCAGCGCGAGGGCGAACTGGGCCAGCCCTACCCCGGCGATGTCGTCGCCAACCTCACCGGCGACGGCGACCCGAAAGCACACCCGGAGTTCGGTCGTCGCCTGCGCATGGCGGGCGCGACGGAATACCTGCGCACGCAGGCGCTCTCGCGCCTCGTGCTCGACAATGTCTACTCGATCGGCGCGTCGTGGGTGACGATGGGCCCGCACATCGGGCAGACGGCCCTCTCGTTCGGCGCGAACGACATGGGCAGCGTGATGATGGAAGAGAATGTCGTCTCGTCCGCCGGCACGACGTATTGCCTGGACGAGACGGTGCTGTGCCGCCTGATCCGCGACGCGGGGTTCACGCCGGCGCAGCGCGACAATGTGTACGACATCCTCTCGATCAAGGACGACGCCCCCGGAAGCGACGCCCCCGACCTGCGCGTGACCGACTGGTCGCGCCATCGCGCGAAGCGCCTGCACATCGAGAGCAAGGCCGAACAGCAGCCCCTCGCGACGGGGGTGTCGGTGACGGTCAGCGCAAAGAAGGATTGAGCGCCGGCGCACACCCCGCGCAGACTCGGTGCGGACGCCGATCGGGTTGTCTCGGGTCGTCGTTCAGCGACGGCGTCGAATCACGCCGAGCGCGGCGCACGCCAGCAGTGGTGCGCCCCCGGGCGCCGGGATCGGCGGGATGACCAGCGCGACGCCGGCCTGGGTCTCCCAGCCCCAGCGCACCGCGCGGTAGGTGGGCGCCTCGAAGATACTCCCGAGCGGCAGCTGCTCCAACTCCACGAACCCGTAGTGCACTCCCGTGTCGAGCGTCAGCTCGATGCCCAGGATGTTGTTCTGCTGCAGGAGCGGGATCACCTGGAAGACATCCCCGCCCAGCCCCCACACGGGCGAGCGGGTGACCCAGTTCCAATCCGCGTCGACCGTGTCGCCCACGCCAAAGCGATGGGGGGGCTCGACCGGGATAATGTCGCCGGTCGTGTCGGGGTCGAACCCGTAGATCTGGTCATTCTTGTCGTTCACGATATGCGACGCGATGCGGACACCCAGGCCCGCGTAGAGGTTCATCACATCCCCCTGCGTCGATGTTGCCCCGAACCGATGCTCGAACATGACCATGCCCGCCGGCGGGCTCGACGACAGCGGCGCGGGCTGGCTGAACGAGTCGCTGCGGATGTCGAGCGCCTGCCCGAATCTCGGCTCGAATTCGTCATAGATGTAGGGCGTGAGCGCCGCGAACGCGGGGTTCGTGTTCACGAAGGTCACCACCGCGGCCTGCGCGGACACGCTCGCGGCCAATCCGACAAGTACAAAAAGGGTCGTACGGGCCATCTCAGATTCTCCTCGGGCTCCCGTGAATGAACTGCCGCCTGGAACCCAGTTTGAGCCTACCAGAGAACCCAAAGAGCGCCAACCCTTTTTTCCGCCCCGTACTACAATTCACAAACACACAAAAAAGAGCCGCGAGGGACACCGGAGCGTCCCTCGCGGCCTATCGGGGCTGTCTGCGCGACTCTCTCCTCTCCCCAAGGCCGGTCACTAGACCAGATCGCGCAGGCATCCCGTGGATCTCACGGGCTTAGTCAGCGGGACCGACGAGAGGGATCGCTCCCAGCCGGTCGATGAGGCATCGGACCTCACGCAGGCGGCGTGTCGCGTCGCGCAGCGAGGCTTCCACCTCGGCGATGAGTCGTTCGTCCTGCTCCGTCACGGGATCAGGTGGCGCAGCGTCGGGCTCTGAGGGTTCGGAGAGCGCCGGGAGCCACACCCGCATCGGTGAACACTGTCGGCGGAAATCGTGCTTGACGAGCGACGGGCCGGGACGTTGCGTGGCGGTCGGCTCGGGTGTGATGTCCATCTCTCTCCCCTCCTGCCTGTGATGCTGCTGTCCTGCGATGACGAGGGGAATACTCGTTGTGTCGGATGAGCGTACCGCGAAACAGGAATGAGTTCGGGCTCATTTTCCGCGCACAATGCGGATTGTCGTCGCCGGCGGCGCGCATCCTCCTTGCGCACCAATCCCTGCATGCGCACAAAAGAAAAACAACGCGCCGGGGCGCGTTGTGAGGAATTACAGAAGTCTCTCCGACGCCCGGGGTCTCCCCCGGTTTCCTATCGCCCGTTGCCCATCGCAGCCTTCAGCACGGCGTACGCCCCGCTCATCGTGAAGGGCCTGATCTGCTCGAACCCCAGCGATTCGTATCCGGGAACGCGCATCTCGCGCACATCTTCCGCCGTGCGTCCGTCGCGGATCTGCTTCGTCACGAAGTCGCGCAGCGCGACGAGGAACTTCTTCTGGCCCTCGATGCCGGCGCGATCGGTGACCTCGCCGTGGCCCGGCACGACGACCGTGCTGCCGTTGGCGATCTGCATGAGCCGGTCGCACGCGCGGATCCAGCCCTCGATGTCGGATCCGCCGCTCGGATCGACGAAGGGGTGCAGCTTGTGGAAGCACAGGTCGCCCGTGTGCAGCACATTCTTCCCGGGCAGGAAGACGGCGACATCGTTGTCGGTGTGCGCCGGGCCGATGGGCTCGAGGACCACGCGCTCGCCCCCGATCTGGAGCTCTTCCTTCGTCGAGATCGTGCGCGTCGGCGCCCACGCGGCTTCGGCGCGGCTGCTGAGCGCCTCGAGCATCGCGCGCGCGTCCTTGGCGAACTCGGAGTCGGCCGGCACGCCATCCAGCGCCGCCTTGTAGCGCGCGATCTGCCCTTTCGTGCGAGCGGCGCCCTTCTCGTACGCGATGACGCTGAGGTTGTTGGTGAACGCCGCGTTGCCCCCGGTGTGGTCGGCGTGGTGATGAGTGTTGACCACGGTGGTGAGCGTGCCCCCCATGGCGCTGGCGTCGCGACGCAGGGCCGGGCCGTAGGGAGGGTTCTTGCAGTCGACGAGCAGCGCCTGGCCCCCGGCGACCAGGACCAGCGCGTTGCCGCCCTGCTCGCTGGCGATCCTGACGCCCGGGGCGACTTCCTTCCACGAGAAGGGCGTCGGGTCGGCGGCGCGCGAGAGCGCGCGGGCCAGGGCGGGGCTGGGGGCGATGCCCAGCGTCGCGCCGGCGGCGGCGAAGAAGGTCAGGGCGGCGAACTGGCGGCGCGAGAGGGTCGTCGGGGCTTGGGCGTCCATGGCGTGGCTCCTGTGGCTGGGTCCGAGTGCGAGGGCTTCGTGCCCGGCGGCTCGCCGGACGACCATTCTGCCAGAACGACGCGGGTTTCGCGCGGACGAACCGGCGCTTCCGCGGCCTACAATCGCGGCCCGCGAGCGACCGAACGACCCTGTTCGGGTCGCGAGCGGGACCAGAACCCGAACCGATCGCGCCCTCGCCCGCGCAGGAGCCCTTGCTGTGAAAGCGACTGATCTTCGTCCCGGCGCCGCCATCCGCATGGACGGCAAACTCTACGTGGTCACCAAGTTCGAGCACCGCACCCCGGGCAACCTCCGCGCGTTCATCCAGGTCAAGATCCGCGATGTGCTCTCGGGCCAGCTCATCGACAAGCGCCTCGCGTCCACGGAAGAGATCGAGGGCACCACGCTCGACCGGCGCCCCTTCGAGTACCTCTACTCCGACAACTCCGGGCACACCTTCATGGACTCGGAGAACTACGAGCAGATCACCCTCAGCGACGAGTTCCTGGGCGACGCGATGCTCTTCGTCCGACCCAACACCACCGTCGTCATGCTCCTCCACGACGAGGCGCCGGTCAGCATCGAGCTCCCGGCCAGCGTCGAGCTGGTCGTGACCGACACCCCCCCGGGCATCAAGGGCGCGACCGCGACCAACCAGCTCAAGGAAGCCACCTGCGAGACCGGGCTCAAGACACGCGTCCCCCCCTTCATCAGCAACGGCGAGACGATCCGCGTCGCCACGGCCGACGGGTCGTACCAGTCACGCGCGTAAGTCCCGGGGCGATCCGGCCGATCGTCCATGGAATCGGTACCGCGGTCCGGACCGCGAGGTGGAGCTTCGGCCATGCCTGACGTCGTCATCGATCGCATCGACACCCGCGACACCGAGCTCCTCGCGCACCTGTTCAACCAGATGTTCAGGCCCCCTCGCGACGCCGAATCCTTCGAGCGTCGCTTCTCCGGGCGCGCCAAGATCCTCGCGATGGCAGCGCGCGTCGAGAAGGACGCCGTCGGCTTCTATGTCGGCTTCGAACTCAAGCCCTCGGTCCACTTCGCGTGGCTCTGCGGCGTCGTGCCCGAGATGCGCCGCATGGGCATCGCCACCCAACTCATGCACGCCGCCATGGACTGGTCGCGCACCGAGGGCTACCGCTTCCTCCGTTTCGAATGCCACAACCAGCACAGGCCATTCCTGCACTTCGGGATCGCGAACGATTTCGATATCGTGGGGATGCGCTGGGACCCGGATATGGCGACCAACCTCGTGATCTTCGAGCGGACGCTGCGCGACGAGTGATCGTCGGCCGGTGGTGGCTCAGCAGACCGCGGTGCGCTCGAAGCGGATGACCAGACGCGTGCGGCGCGGGACCAGCAGGTTCGCGGTCTGCACCGACTCGCCCTCGCCCGCGACCGGAGCCGGCTCGACGCCGGTGCGCTGCGAATCGCCGGAGGCGACGACTCCGAGGACGCCCATCGCCGCGACAGCGAAGGCAGAGAAGGCGAAGCGTCGGATGGTGGTGTTCTTGGTGGTCATATCTTCGGATGTTCCTGCGGGGGCGAGGGTTGCCCGCCCGACACCCACAATGTACCTCAGAGCCGGGGGTGTGCGAGACCATTCGCGGGTGATTTCCGCGCGGTTCGGCCCGGTCCGAGAGAACCCGCCCCCACGCGCCGCCAAGGGGTGACACCGCCCCGGGCGGGTCGTACCATCGCCGCACGCTTTGCCCCGCTTCACGCGCCTTTTTTCGTGGAGCCCTCTGGAAGGACGGGAGTTATGGACCCCAAATCGATCAAGAACGACGCCGAGACCTCCATGGTCAAGGCCCTCGAGTACCTCAAGAGCGAGCTCCGCGGCATCCGCACCGGCCGCGCCTCCCCGGCGCTCGTCGAGTACGTCAAGGTCGACTATTACGGGTCCATGACCGACCTGAAGTCCCTCGCGATGATCAGCGTCCCCGAGGCCACCCAGATCGTCATCACCCCCTTCGACCCCCAGTCCCTGGGCGAGATCCGGCGAGCCCTCGAGGCCAGCGACCTGGGCCTCAACCCGCGCGTCGACGGCAAGGCCATCCGCGTCAGCATCCCGCCCCTCTCGGGCGAACGCCGCCAGCAGCTCGTCGGCCACGCCAAGAAGATGGGCGAAGAGGCCAAGGTCTCCATGCGCAATGTCCGTCGCGACGCCAACAAGCACGCCGACGGGCTCAAGAATGTAAAGGCCGTCAACTACTCCGAGGATGTCATCGAGGGGCTCAAGGAAGACATCCAGACCATGCTCAAGAAGCACGAGGGCGAGGTCGATGTGGTCGTCGCGGCCAAGTCGAAGGAAATCCTCGAGGTCTGAGGCAGCAGGGAGTAAGGAGCGGGCAGCAGGAAGAATGACCACGCGGGCCGAACGGTGTTCGGCCCGTTTTTTTTCGCGCAGCCGCGTCTCTCACTCGCTCCCTCTCCTTTTCGCCTCCCCCTCCTCTCGAGCGCAGCGAGAGGGGAGGGGCCAGGGGAGGGCTACCAACCCTCCGGGCTTCCCTCTCCATTCTCTGCCTTCTCTTTTCTCTCTCGCTCTCTCGCTCTCTCGCTCTCTCTCCGGTGCCACCACACGGAGTGTGGTGCTACCCCTCCTCCCTCTTCTCCCTTCTCTCTTCTCACCGCTGTCTCCCCACTCCCCCCGCACCTCACGGAAGCAACGATCAACGAACCACGCGCGCTGCGAGCCGCGTGCTGCCGCCCGCGGCTCTGATCAGAGACGCCTCACGCCCTCGGGTGAAACTTCTGGTGCACCGACTTCAGGCGGCTCTTGTCGACATGGGTGTAGATCTGCGTCGTGCCGATGTCGGCGTGTCCGAGGAGTTCCTGGACGACGCGCAGGTCGGCGCCGCCGATGAGCAGGTGGGTGGCGAAGGAGTGTCGCAGGGTGTGGGGGTGGACATCCTTCAGCCCGGCGCGCTCGGCGTGCTTGGTGACGATCTGCCAGACCGCGACGCGCTCGAGCGGGCGTCCGGTGCGCGACAGCAGCAGGCGTCCCTTGTCGCGCCCGTCGGGACGCACCAGCAAGGGGCGGCAATCATCGAGGTAGCGCTCGGTCGCGGCGAGCGCGGGCTTTCCCATCGGGACGAGTCGCTGCTTGCCGCCTTTGCCGGTGATGAGCACGGTGCCGAGCCGGGGGTGGATCTGATGGGTGCAGATGGCGCCGACCTCGGACGCGCGCAGGCCGCACGCGTACATCAGTTCGAGCATGGCGCGATCGCGCATCCAGAGGGGGGGCGCACTGGGATCGGCGGCCTCCGGGGGCATTTCCGGGGGTGAGGCGGTCTCGATGAGTCGTCTGACCTGCGCCGGGGACATGACGCCGGGGAGTCGTTTCCAGCGGGTGGGCTGGTCGAGCCAGTCGGCGGGGTTGCGTTCGGTCTTGGCGTTGGCGTGGAGCCAGCGGAAGAGGACCTTGATGGTGGCGAGGTGTCGCGCGACGCTGGAGGTCTGCATCGCGCGGTCGTTCTTGAGGGTGGCGAGGTGGTCGGCCAGGTGCTGTGGCTGGACGGCCCCCGGGTCGGTGACGCCTCGCGATTCGAGTTCGGCGAAGAGTTCGCGGACATCGCGTTCGTAGGCGTCGAGGGTGTTGGCGCTCATGCCGCACTCGACGCGGACGAAGAGCATGAACGCGTGGAGGGTGGCGTTGAGGACCGGGGAGGTCAGGGTGAGGTCGGTCTGGGTGGGCACCACGGTTGAGATCGGCCCGGCGCCGCGTCGGGCAGCAAAGGTGGCGCGGCGGGTCGGCGGAAAGTGCGCGTGCCGGCGGGGCGGGGCGCAGGAAGGTCCGTGTCGGCTGGGCGTTGCGCTGCGTGGGGCGGTCGTCGGGGGCGATGAGGCGCCGTGGGGGAGTGGCACGCGGGTTGTGTATGGCCTTGCGACCGCGCGGCAAGGAGGCCGATCATGCGCGAGGCACGGAAGCCATTCACCGCGAGCGGGGACCGCTCGTCGGACAACCTGGAGTCGAACAGCAGCGCCGGCGTTCGCCGCGATGGATCGCGGTCCGCCGCGCTGGAACTGGGACGCGTAACGCGTGCCCTGGGCGCGCTGCACTGTCTTCGCGCCATGGGTCGCGGGCTGTGGGCCAACGACGCCGCGAGGGAAGTCGGGCGCGTGGAGCCGTTCGGTGGGACGGCTCCGCGCGCCGGCGTCGTGCTGTTCAACGAAGGAGGCGCCCCGTGAACTACGGCCTGTACCTGTCGGCGTCGGGCGTGCTGACCAACATGCACCGCACCGACGTGCACTCGAACAACCTGGCGAATGTGTCGACTGCGGCGTTCAAGCCGGACTTCGCGATCCTGCGCCAGCGCGCCCCGGAACGCATCGAGTCGAACCTCATGGAGATGCCCTCGCAGGAACTCCTCGAGCGTCTCGGGGGCGGCACGCTCGTCGACCCGACCCGCTCCAACCTCTCGCAGGGCGAGCTCGACCTCACCGAGAACCCGCTCGACCTCGCCATCGAGGGCGCGGGCTTCTTCGTCGTCGACACCGGCCGCGGCGAGGGCGACGCGCGTCTGCGCCTGTCGCGCGACGGGCGCCTGACCGTCGACGCGCAGCGCCGCCTCGTGCGCTCGACCGACGGGCTGCCGGTCCTCAGCACCGCCGGCGCGCCGATCGTGGTCGACCCCGGGGCGACGCTCTCCATCGACGCCAACGGCGCGGTCTCGCAGAACAACGAGCGCATCGCGACCATCCAGCTCGTCGATGTCCCCGACGACCGCTCGCTGGCCAAGGACGGATCGGGCATGTTCCGCTTCGCCGGGCCGATCGTGCAGCTGCCGGCGTCGGCGGCCTCGTACGTGCGCCAGGGCATGGTCGAGCGGTCCGGCGTCGACCCGATCAAGGCGATGCTCGCGGTGAACCGCTCGAGCGGCGCGGTGCAGCGCAACGCGCGGATGATCGAGATCCAGGACCAGGTGCTGCGCGGCGCGATCAACAACCTCGGGCGAATCGCCTGACCTCTCAACGACTGACCTGACGCGAGGACGAACGAACCATGGCGATCACCGCACTGCACTCCGCCGCCACCGGGCTCTCGGCGCTCAACACGCGCCTGGATGTCATCTCGAACAACCTCGCGAACGTGAACACCGACGGCTTCAAGAGCAGCCGCGCGAACTTCGAGGACCTGCTCTATCTCGAGAAGCGCCAGCCGGGCGTCGAGAACGCGATGGGCGGCATCCGCCCGACGGGCCTCTATGTCGGCCTGGGCGTGAAGGTGTCGGGCACGCAGCTGGACTTCACGCAGGGCTCGCTGATCAACACCGAGCGCCCGCTCGACCTCGCGATCGAGGGCGACGGCTTCTTCATGGTCGAGGTCGAGCCCGACCGTGCGCCCGACGGCGTGGCCTACACGCGCGCCGGCAACTTCGCGGTCAACGCCGACGGCGAGCTGGTGCTCGCCAACAGCAACGGCCCGCGCCTCGAGCCGGCGATCAACATCCCCGACGACGCGATCAGCATCGAGATCACCTCCGACGGTCGCGTGCTGGTGTTCCAGCCCGGCAACGCCGACCCGGCGGAGGTCGGTCAGATCCAGATCGCGAACTTCATCAACCCGCAGGGGCTCAAGCAGCTCGGCGGGAACCTGTTCGCCGAGACGCAGTCGTCCGGACCGCCGATCGTCGCCAACCCGGGCGAGGAGAACTTCGGGACGATCCTGCAGGGCTTCTCCGAGGGCTCGAACGTGGACCCGACGAAGGAACTGATCAACCTGATCCGCACGCAGCGCGCGTACGAGATGAACAGCCAGTCGATCCGCGCCGCCGACGACGCGCTGCGGACCATCTCGCAGCTCGGGCGATAACCAGGGAGGCACAGCGTGATGCCGCGACGACTCGTCATCCTGATCACCTTGAGCATGTTGAGCGCCTTGAGCGCCTTGGGCCCGGCGTGCCTGGCGGGAACGATCACGCTGCGCGCCAGCGCCGCCGTCAACACCGGCGCACCGATCACGCTCGGCGACATCGCGACGCTCGAGGGCGACGACGCGCTGTCGCTCGGGGGCGTCGTCATCCGCGAGGCCGACGCGAAGCACAGCCGGCCTGTCACGCTGGGCGAGGTCCGCGCCGCGCTCGAAAAAGGCGGCGTGAACTGGGGGCGACTGGCGCTGCGAGGGGGCCAGGCGTGCGAACTGCGAGTCAACGCACCGAGTCACTCGACGACGGGCGCGACACCCCGGGCGACGGCAGTCGAGCCGGGCGACTCGGCGCAGGCGCCCACCGGGGAGCGCGTGCAGGGCCGCGTGATCGAGACCCTGGCCGGGCTGTTCGGCGTCGCGCACGACGACCTGCGCATCAGTTTCGACGACGCGTCGCGTGAACTCCTCGCGACGCCTGTGCAGGGCCGGCGCGTGGACGTGCAGACCAGCGCCGCGGCTTCGTCGCGGCTGATGATCCGCGTGTGGGTGTACGAGCGCGACCGCGTCGTCGCGCACGGCACGATCCGGGCGGATGTGCGCCTGCGTGTGAACGCCGTGGTGCTCCGCGCCGCGGTCAGCCGCGGCGAGCGGCTGACGCCCGAGCACCTCGGGCAGGAAACGCTGTGGATGGAGCCCAGCGGCGCGCCGCCGGTGCGCGAGATGCGCGACGCGCTGGGCGCGGTCGCGAAGACGCGTCTGGACGCCGGCTCGGTGCTGCGCACGGATCATGTCGAGCCGCCGCTGGTGATCCGTCGTGGGGACCTGGTGTCCGTGCACGCGCTCGCCGGCGGGCTGACGGTGCGGACTCGCGCGAGGGCGCTTGCCGATGCGCGCGAGGGCGAGCTGGTGGAGCTGAGCCGGGCGCGCGACCGCAAGCCGTTCGTCGCGCGGGCCGCCGGCCCGGGGATTGCGGTGCTGGACGCCGGCGAGAGCGATCAGAGATAAGGAGACGCCATGACGACACGAGACCGCGCAACCCGGGCCTGCATCGGCGCACTCTTCGCGTGCGCGAGCGCCGCGTCGGCGCAGAGTCTGTTCCATGTCGTGCCGCCGGCGCCCCCGTCCGCGCCGGCCCCGGGCCTGCCGCAGCCCTCGTCGGTGGTCGCCGGCCAGCCCTTGCCGGCGAACCCGGTGGCGAATCTGGACGGGGTGAGTCTGTACGCCGTCCAGCCCCTCCCTCCCCGGCAGATCCAGGTGAACGACCTGATCACGATCATCGTGAACCAGTCGAGCCGGATCGATCGTCAGCAATCGCTCGACACCGAGAAGGAATCGAAGAACCGCTTCGAGGTCAACGAGTTCCCCGATCTCGGCGAGCTGCTGCAGGGTCGCCTGCGCGTGAACGCGAACCCGAACCTGCCCCGTCTGGATGTGAACTCGAAGCGCGAGTTCGACGGCGAGGGCCAGCAGGCCAGGCGCGACGCCATCACGGCGCGGATCACCGCGAAGGTGCTGGATGTGAAGCCCAACGGGCAGGTGGTGCTCGAGGCGCGGGCCTCGATCATCTCCGACGACGAGGAGCAGGTGATGCTGATCTCGGGCGTCTGCCGCGCCGAGGACATCACGCAGACCAACACGGTGCAGTCGACGCAGCTGGCGGATCTTCGCCTGGCGATCTACCACTCCGGCGAGCTGCGTGAGGCCTCGAAGAAGGGGATCTTCACGAAGCTGCTGGACACGATCTTCAACTTCTGATCGGCGCAGGCCCGGGGCGGGCGCCACGGACTGGCGCCCGGCTTGCGACCGACGGCTCATGAACCACGGAGGATCCGTGATAGGAGACCGATCGATGGGAACGCTTCGTGCGATGGTTGCGCACCCGGTGGCGGTCCTTGCGCTGCTGTGCGTGCTCTGCGCGTCGGCGGCCCATGGGGCGAGCGTGAAGGAGATCGCGCGCCTCGAGGGGCAGGGCAAGAGCGTCCTGCGCGGGTTCGGGCTGGTCATCGGCCTGCCCGGCACGGGCGACAAGGCCGACCAGCTCGTGGTGGCCCGCCCGCTCGCCAAGCTGCTCGAGAACGAGGGCAACCCGATCGGGAACTTCACCGAACTCGCCAACGCGCGCAGCGTCGCGCTGGTCATGGTCACCTGCGAGATCCCGGCGACGGGCGCGAGGGTGGACGACGAGATCGATGTCTTCGTCTCGTCGATCAACAACGCGCCGAGTCTGGCGGGCGGGCGCCTGTTCCTGGCGCCGCTGCGTGGCCCGCTGCCCGGGCAGGGGGTGTTCGCCTTCGCCGAGGGGCCGGTGATCATCGAGGGCGCCAACAACGCGACCGGGCGCGTTCGGGGCGGGGCGAAGCTCGTCCAGAACATCAACATGCAGACCGTCGCGCCCGACGGGACGATCACGCTGGTGATCCACTCGGCGTTCGCCGGGTGGTCGACCTCGCAGTTGCTCGCGAGCATCGTGAACCAGCACCGGCTGGGGCTCGAGGAGTCCGGCGAGGAGCTGGCCAGGGCGATGAGCGAGCGCGTGATCCGCATCCGCATCCCCGAGGTGGAGCGCCCCGACCCGGCGAACTTCATCGCCGACATCATGGGCATCCGCTTCGATTCGTCGCTGCTCGACCTGCCGGCGCGGATCGTGGTGAACGAGCGCGAGGGCGCGATCGTCGCGACCGGGAACGTCGAGATCGGCCCGACGCTGATCACCTATCGGGACCTGGTGATCAACACCGCCCCGGCCGGCGGCGCGCAGGCGCAGCAACTCGTCGGGCCGAGTCGCTGGGCGGCGGTGCAGACCACCGGGCGCCCGAACGAGACGGCTCGTTTGCAGGACCTGCTCGCCGCGTTCCGGCAGATCGACCTGCCGGTCGACGACCAGATCGCGATCCTCAACCTGCTCCGTCGCAGCGGCAACCTGCACGCCGAGATCATCACGGACTGAGCATGAACGCAGCCGAAGCGATCAGCCCGTTCCGCACCACGCACCCCGTCAGCGCGGGTCACCGGCGTGATCGCGTGGCGTCGTTCGACGACGCGCTGCGCGGCAACCTCGGCAAGAACCCGGCGCAGCAGGCCCGCGCCTCGGCGGAGGAACTCGTCGCGATCACGCTGATCGAGCCGACGCTGAAGCTGCTGCGCGAGACGAACGGGGCGGCGGCGCCCTTCGCCCCGGGCGACGCCGAGAAGGCGTTCGGCCCGCTCCTGGACGCCGAGATCGCGAGACGCATCGTTCGCGCCAAGGGGTTCTCGCTTGTCGACCGCGTGGCATCGGACTTGCTCAGGCGAAGCCAGTCAGTGAACGGCGCGCCACTGCGCGCCACCTCGAACCACGGGATCGACGCCCATGCCTGACACACGCACGCCCAACCGGACGGCGCTCGAAACGCTCCTCGACGAGCTGTGCTCGCTGCTCGAGGCGCTCGGGCGCGAGCACCGGACATTGCTGGGGCTGTCGGAGCGCAAGCATCGCGCGATCTCGGGGGCGAAGCACGCGGATCTGGCGTCGTGCATGCGCGACGAGAGCGAGGTCGTGCAGCGTATCGCCGGGATCGAGCAGCGGCGCGAGCCCGTCGTGGGGGCGCTCGTGCAGGCGCTGGGCGGTCCCCCGGTCGGGGCGCCGAGGCACTGGCGCGCGAACTCGGACTGGATCGCGGCGCGCGTGGGCGAGCGCCACGCGGAGCGCCTGCGCCGGCACGCCGGCGAGGTGCGCGAGGTGATCGCGGCGCTGCGCGCGCGCAACGGGGCGGCGGGAGTCGCCGCGGAAACGCTCGCGAGGCACATCCAGGGCATCATCCGCACCGTCGATCAGCGCCTGAGCGCGTCGGGCGCGTACACGCCCAGGGGCGTGGTGGCTGCCCCGGCGTCGACGCTGTGCGGCGTGGACATCACGAGCTGACCATGACGCTGACCAACGCCTTCAACATCGGGCATTCGGCGCTCACGGCGAGCCAGGTCGCGATCCAGGTCGCGGGCCACAACCTCGCGAACATCTCGACGCCCGGGTACACGCGCCAGGTCGCGCGCCTCCAGCCCGTCAGCGGGTCGGACCAGGGCAGCGGGGTCTACATCGGTCGCGGCGTGCGCGTCGTGGAGGTCATCCGTCAGATCGACGAAGCGCTGCAGGGGCGGTTGATCGACGGGATCTCGCGCGAGAGCCACGCGTCGGTGTCGCTCGACATCCTCAGCGGCGTCGAGTCGCTGCTCAACGAACTCACCGGCGTCGATCTCTCCAGCGAGCTGAACACTTTCTTCGCGGCATTCTCGGAGTTCGCGAACAACCCGGCGGCGACCGAGACGCGGGCGACCGTCGTCGAGGCGGGCGTCACGCTCGCGTCGTTCATGCGCGCGCTGCGGTCCGACCTCACGCGCGTGCAGCGAGGCATCGACCAGCAGATCGGATCGGCGGTCACGCGCGCCGACGAGATCCTCCAGGAGATCGCCTCGATCAACCGGGCGGTGGTGACATCCGAGTCCGGGCGAACCCAGTACAACGACCTGCGCGACAGGCGCGACCAGCTCCTCGTCGAGCTGAGCCAGCTGATCGAGGTCAACACGGTCGAACAGCCCAACGGGTCGGTCGATGTGTTCGTGGGGTCCACCCCGATCGTGCTGGCGGGCGAGTCGCGTGGCGTGTATTTCGATCAGGAAACACGCGACGGCGAGCTCGTCGTCACGGTGCGCGTGCGCGCCGACGATGAGAAACTGCGCATCACCTCGGGGCGCATCGGCGGGCTGCTCGAGCTGCGCGACGGCTCGGTCAAGCAGACCGCCGACGAGCTCGACCGGCTCGCGTCCGGGCTGATCTTCGAGGTCAACCGGCTGCACAGCTCGGGCCGGGCGTCGAGCCCGCTCCGGGACATCCTCGGTGCGCAGCGCGTGCCGCTGGCCGATCAGACGCTCGCGTTCAACGACCCGGCGAACGCCACGCTCGCCGCGCTGCCCTTCGGGCCGGTGAACGGCTCGTTCACGGTCGTCGTGCGCGACGGCAGCGGCGTGGAAGTGCGATCGGTCATCGAGGTCGATCTCGACGGCATCGACGCCACGGGCGCGCAGGGGTTCGGCGACGACACCTCGCTCGACGATCTGCGCGCGATGCTCAACGCGATCCCGAACCTCAACGCCGAGATCACGCCCGCTGGACAGCTGCGCGTCTTCACCGACGCCGGCTTCGACGTGAACTTCGAGAACGACACCTCGGGGATCCTCGCGACGCTGGGGATGAACACCTATTTCGTCGGGACCGACGCCGGCGACATCGCGGTGCGCTCGGACCTGGTCGCCGAGCCGCTGCTGCTGGTGGGCGGGCTGTCGGATGGCACGAACGAGACCGCGCTGGCGATCGCGACGCTTCGTGAGAGGCCGGTCGCGTCGCTGGGCGGGCTCACGCTCGAGGACGCGTGGCTCAAGACCGTCGAGCGCGTGGGCGTCGAGACCGCGGGGGCCAAGACGCGCGCGAACGCGACCCGGCTCGTGCGAGAGAACCTCGAGGCCCAGCGCGCCGGGATCAGCGGCGTGAGCGCCGACGAGGAAACGCTCAACCTGATCCAGTTCCAGCGCCAGTACCAGGCCGCCGCCCGGTTCATCAATATCGTCGACGAGATGCTCCAGACACTCCTCTCGATCGTGTGACACGCCATGAGCAGCATCGGATCAAGCTTCGCAAGGGCCCCGAACCTCCTGACCAGCAACATGCTGCAGCGAGGCATCACGCGCACGAGTCTCGAGATGCTCACCGTCCAGGAGCAGATCTCGACCGGGCGGCGCGTCAACCGGCCCAGCGACGACCCGATCGGCACCTCGGTCATCGCTGTTCTCGACGGGCGCATCGAGCGATCCGATCAGCGGCTGCGCAACATCCAGCACGCCAGCGCGACGCTGAACACGCTCGACTCGGCGCTCGGCGAGTCGACCGACCTGGCGCGCGAAGCGGTGGCGATCGCCAGCGAGCAGCTGAACACGACGTCGGACGCGGTCACCCGGCAGAACCAGGCAGTCGTGGTCCAATCGCTGCTCAACGAACTGTTCTCGACCGCGAACCGCAACTATCTCGACATCCACGTGTTCGGCGGCTCGACGAGCGCCCGGCCCCCGATCGAGGAGTTCCGTGGCGGGTATCGCTATGTCGGGCAGGGCGACGGCCTGCGCACCGACATCGGCGACGAGCTTGACCTGCCAATCACGATCGGCGCCGACCTGCCTTTCGGCTCGCTCTCGACGCGCGTGAAGGGCGATATCGACCTCAACCCAGCCCTGACGCGCGACACGATGCTCACCGATGTTCGCGGCGCGAGGCAGCTGGGCGTCTCGACCGGGCAGATGAACATCACGATCGACGACGGCGTGACGCCGGCGACCTTCTCGGTCGACCTGTCGGCCGCGAAGAGCGTCGGCGACGTGCTGGACATCATCGAGTCGGCGATCCGGACGGCGGACCCCGCGGCGCTCGACGGGGCGTATCCCACCAGCGGGCTCGCCGGCGAGCGGCTGAGCTTCGATGTCGCGGCCGGGTACACGGTCACCTTCGACGACATCGGCGCAGGCACCGTGGCGCGCGATCTCGGCCTGCAGGGGTTCACCTACAACGACGCGAACGGCGCGAACACGAACGCGAACCAGGACCTCGACCCGCGCCTGACCGATCGCACGCGCATGGGCGACCTCGCACCGGCGGTCGCGCTGGCGTTCGGCGACATCCGTTTCCAGAACGGCGACGCGATCGGGTTCGTGACCACGGACCCGTCGATGACGGTCGGCGAGTTCAAGGCCGCGGTGAGGGCGCTGGACCTTGGCATCCGCGTCGAGATCGGATCGGACGGGCGCGCGATCGACGTGATCAACGAGGTGTCCGGTTTGACGATGTCGGTGGGGGAGAGCGGGTCGACGGCGGCGACGACGCTCGGCGTGCGAACGATGAGCGACCGCACGCCCACCACGGTGCTGAACTTCGGGCGCGGCGTGGAGATCGCGCACAACCAGATCAACCCGGTGACGGGGCTCCCCGATCCGAACCGCAACCGCGACTTCCGGGTGACGCTGGCGGACGGGTCGACCTTCGAGGTGGACCTCGTGCCCGACGACCTGGTGAACATCGGGACCATCCTGGCGAAGATCAATTCGGAAGCGGCGGCGGCGGGCTTCGGCGCGGTCTTCAGCGCCGGGCTGTCGACGACCGGGAACGGGATCGTCTTCGAGGACACGACGGGCGGCGCCGGGCAGACGAGCGTGTCGTCGCTGAACGGGTACGCGGCGGAGGACCTCGGCCTGCTGAACGGGACCTTCGGCGCCGGCCCCCCGGCAACCTTTGCTGCGCAGGACCGGTCGGGAGTGCGCGTCGACAGCATTTTCAGCACGCTGGTGGAGCTGCGCAACGGCTTGGACGGCAACGACAGGCGTGGCATCTCGATTGCTGGGGAGAGATTGGAAGAAGATATCGATCGCATCGTGCGTGCGCGGGCGCTGGTGGGCATCCGCGCGTCGCGCGTGGACAAGGGTGAGGATCGGGTCCTGCAGAGCCGCCTGCTGGACGAGCAGATCCGCAGCGGGCTGCGCGACCTCGACTACACGGACGCGGCGACGCGGTTCAGTCTGCTCGAGCTGCAGCGGCAGGCGGGCCTGGCGACGGCGGCGAGGACGACCTCGCAGTCACTTCTCGACTTCCTGGGCTGACGCCCTCGGGTCGGTTTGAACGGATTCTTTTCCCCTCGGGTTCGTCTCGGGGGGGTGCACCCCGCCGTGACGGCCTCGGCGGGGCAGGACACGGAGGTCGCCCGTCGCGGGAGTCGCGACGGGGGCACACACGGACGAGGGCCGACTGCGGAGCGCCGCAATGCAGGTGCGAACGACGCGTTTCGGGATCGTGGAGATCGATGACGACCGCATCATCACCTTTCCAAAGGGATTGCTGGGCTTCTCGGCGTACACCAGGTACTGCCTGCTGCAGCCCAGCGACGACGCGGCGTTTTTCTGGCTGCAGAGTCTCGAGGAGCCGAGTCTGGCGTTCGTGATCACGGACCCGGGCCTGTTCTTCCCCGACTACTCGGCGCCGATCCGCCCCGAGCAGATGGAGGACCTGCGCCTGGAGTCGCTCGACGACGCGCAGGTCTTCGTGATCGTGAACAAGGTGAACGACACGCTCACGGCGAACCTTCAGGGTCCGCTCGTGGTGAACACGCTCCTTCGTCACGGCGAGCAGCTGGTGCTCGCGGACCGTCGCTGGACCACGCGTCATCACATCATGACCATCCAGCAGCCCCAGCGCGCCGTGTCGGCGTGAGCTGAGGATCGGGATCGAGGAGGCCCCGCGCCCGACGCGCCGGGTCGGTTCCAGAACGACGAAGGACGCCGCCGTCACGGATGACGGGGCGACGGGAGGACCGCGCGGGTTGCGCGCGTCCTCTCCAGAGGAAGGAGCCGAGTGATGCTGGTCCTTTCAAGGCAGCGCGACGAAACGATCATGATCGGCGACGAGATCGAGATCACGGTCGTGGATATCCGCGGCGACAAGGTCCGTCTGGGCATCAGCGCCCCGGCGAAGATCGCGGTGCACCGCAAAGAGGTGTACGAGGCGATCCGGACCGAGAACGAGCGAGCCGCCGGGCTGACCGGGGGCGAGCTGAGCGCGCTGAACCAGATTTCCGCCGGCCCCCAGCGGGGCCCGCGCACAGGCGTCGGAGCCCTCGCAGGGGGCAAGACGCTGACGAACATCTCGACCAACCAGAGCGGGGCCGACGCTGCGCGAGGAGCGCAGGGATCGGCCGGTACATCCGCACCGCAGTCGCACGAGTTGCGAACCGCCTGACGCTTGGGGACGCAGCCCGACGCGGGGGTTGATCCCCACGGGCAAGCCCGACGCAATCACGGAGGATTGCCATGGCCCGTATACAGACAAACATCTCGAGTCTCATCGCCCAGCGGAACCTGCAGCGGTCTCAGACCGATCTCCAGGTCCGACTGCAACGCCTCTCCACCGGTCTGCGCCTCAACCGCGGCGCCGACGACCCGGCCGGCCTCATCGTCTCGGAGCGACTGCGCACCGAGATCGCCGGCATCGACCAGGGCATCAAGAACTCCGAGCGAGCAAGCGGCGTCATCGCGACGGCCGAGGGCGCGCTCGCCGAGGTCTCCGACCTGCTCAACTCCATCAAGGCCCTCGTCGTCGAGGCGGCCAACTCGGGCGCCATCTCGAAGGAAGAGAAGGAAGCGAACCAGCTGCAGATCGACTCGGCCATCGAGTCCATCACGCGCATCGCCAACAGCACCTCCTTCGCCGGGCTCAAGCTCCTCGACGGCTCGCTCAGCTATCTCACCAGCGGCATCGACGGGAACGCGATCAGCTTCTCCAAGATCAACGCCGTCAGCTTCGGCACCCGCGACGTCATCCCCATCGACGTCCAGGTCATCAACTCCGCCCAGCAGGCCAGTCTCTATATGTCCACCTCCCTGCTGCCGGGCATCACGCCGGCAGGGGGAACGATCCCCGACAACGTCTCGCTCGAGATCGCCGGCCCCGAGGGCGTCCAGGTCCTCGAGTTCGCGTCGGGCGTCACGCTCAACGCCATCCTCGACGGCATCAACGGCGTCTCCGACAACACCGGCATCCGCGCCGAGTTCGTCACCCCCGGCGACGCCACCTCGGGCCTGCGCTTCTACTCCACCAACTTCGGCAAGTCCGCTTTCGTCTCGGTGCAGCGATTGGGCAACGCCGGCGCGTTCTTCTCGACCGTCCGGCAGGCCGAGACCGATCCTGAGCCCCTTGACTGGACCACGGCGACGCTCATCGACGCGCAGCGCGACGTCGGGCGCGACGTGACAGCGATCGTCAACGGCGCGGTCGCGTCGGGCGACGGGCTCACCGTCAGCGTCCGAACCAGGGCGCTGGACCTTGAGCTCTTCCTCACGCAGGACTTCGCGCAGACGGTCCCGGGAACGCCCACCGTCTTCACCATCACCGGCGGCGGCGCGCTCTACCAGCTCGGGCCGCAGGTGAAGAGCAGTCTCCAGAGCAACATCGGCATCCAGTCTCTCGCCGACTCGCGACTGGGAGGCACGCTCGTGACGCTCCCCGACGACAGCATCGAGCTGCAGTTCCTCAACACGCTCAAGTCGGGCGGCACGAACGACCTGCTCACGAGCAACTTCATCGCCGCGTCCAAGGTTCTCGAGTCTGCGATCGACGAGGTCGCGGTGCTGCGAGGCCGGCTCGGCGCCTTCGAGCGGAACATCCTCCAGACCAACGTCCGCTCCCTCGGGGCGACGCTGGAGAATGTGACGGCGGCGTCGTCGAACATCCGCGACGCGGACTTCGCGAGGGAGACCAGCGAGCTGACCAGGGCTCAGGTCCTCACGCAGGCCGGCACCACGGTGCTCGCGACGGCGAACGCCAGCATCCAGAACGTCCTGACACTCCTGGGCTGATCCCCGCTTCGGGGACCGCCCGACAAGCCACCATCCCTCTCTGAGAGCCCCTCGGACTTGACCGGTCCCTGGGGTTTTTCTGTTTTTGGGTGGGTCTGGACGGGGCGAAGTCCAAGAAAATCTCGGAAGCGACTTATCCGCCACTTTTTCTGGACCGATAGCCGTGGACGCCCGGGCAACGTGCCAGGGTCAGCGTCGCGGGAGAGTCGCGGCGTCAAGAGACAGTCCAAGGAAGGTACCCCGAGCACGCGGTGCGAAGGGACGCGCGGAGTGCGCGTCTCGCGCTATCGCTCCGGGTCAGTCTCGCGGAGACGCTCACATGAGCCGCATCAACACGAACGTCCAGTCCCTGATCGCGCAGCGAAACCTCGGCATCAACAACCAGGCGCTGTCGCAAACCCTCGAGCGCCTGAGCACCGGGCTGCGGATCACCCGCGGCAAGGACGACCCGGCGGGCCTGATCGCGTCGGAGAACCTGCGCGCCGAGGCCGCCGGCACCGGCCAGGCGATCGACAACGCGGAGCGCGCCGACCAGGTCGCGAACATCGCCGAGGGCGGCCTGCAGGAGATCGCGGGCCTGCTGACCGAGGTGCAGGCGCTGGTCACCCAGGCCGCCAACGACGGAGGCGTCTCGAGCGCCGAGAAGCAGGCGAACCAGCTGCAGATCGACTCGATCCTCCAGACGATCGACCGCGTCGCGGCGGCGACCTCGTTCCAGGGCATCAAGCTCCTCAACGGCAACTTCGACTACACCGTCGACGGCGTGGACTCCGACATCGCCGCGTACGCCGTCAACGGCGCGAAGCTGACCTATCAGGGCAGCCGCGACGTGGTGGTGCAGGTCACGCAGTCGGCGCAGGTCGGCTCGCTGTTCCTCTCCTTCGGCGGCGCGAACCTCGACCTGGGCGGCGTCGCCGACGCGCCCACCGAGCGCTTCGTCATCGAGATCGGCGGCGTCG
Source organism: Phycisphaeraceae bacterium (assembly GCA_019636675.1). Classification (NCBI taxonomy): domain Bacteria; kingdom Pseudomonadati; phylum Planctomycetota; class Phycisphaerae; order Phycisphaerales; family Phycisphaeraceae; species Phycisphaeraceae bacterium. Next base: position 810,485 of record JAHBXC010000001.1, on the reverse strand, counting down.
AGGGCTCTCGCGAGCTGTCCTTCTCGTCGGGCACCTCGCTCGCCGACTTCGCGGACACGGTCAACACCTTCCGCGATGTGACGGGCGTTTCCGCGACGGTCTCCGGCGACGGCGTGCGCCTCGACAGCGTGGCGTTCGGCGCCAACGAGTTCGTCGGCGTCCGCGTGGTCGACGACGGCGGCGCGCTCGGCGGCGGCGTCTACCGCCTGCTCGATCAGGACAACAACACCGCGAACACCGGCGGCGCGACGAGCTTCGTCGCCGCCTCCAACCGCGTGCTCGACTACGGGCAGAACCTCGGCGCGACGATCAACGGCATCAACGCGACCACGAGCGGCAAGGTCGCTCGCATCAACACCGACTTCCTCGACGTCGAGCTCGAGCTGACGACCGTCGCGTCGCAGCAGCTCGGCAACATCGACGCGTTCACGATCACGGGCGGCGGCGCTGACTTCCAGCTCGCCGGCATCGTGAACATCGGCAACAAGGTCTCCATCGGCATCGCGAACGTCGCGAGCCGCGAGCTCGGTCGCTACCAGGACTCCGACGGGAACGACTTCTACCTCGCCAACCTCGGCGCCGGTCGCGAGCTGAACATGGTCGACGGCGACCTGACCAAGGCGCAGCGCGTCGTGTCGGCCTCGATCAAGCAGGTGAGCGAGCTCCGCGGTCGTCTGGGCGCGTTCCAGAAGAACACCGTCGGCGCGACGATCCGCTCGCTGGGCGTCTCGCTCGAGAACACGCTGGCGGCCGAGTCGGTCATCCGCGACGCGGACTTCGCCGCCGAGACCAGCGCGCTGACGAGGAGCCAGATCCTCACGCAGTCGGCGACGCAGGTCCTGTCGATCGCCAATTCCCAGCCCCAGAACGCGCTGCAGCTGCTCGGCTAACCCCGACGGCTGAGGCGCTGGTCTGAACGAGTTCAGACTCTCCCATTTCTGACCCGACGCCGGCGTGCGGAGGACCGCACGCCGGCGTTATCGCGCGCGCTCGTCCTCCGGCGCGCGTTCTCGGACGCCCGGTTCTCGGTGTTCCGTCTGTGACGGTTGTGCCGGCTCGCGCGGTCGTGACGGCGCGCCGGCGCGGTTCGCTGGCCGCGAGGGGTCGCGCACTGAAACGCCCCCCGAGAGTCGCCGATCCGCTCCGCTGGCCCCGGGATGGACATCGGGGCATGGCGTCGGGGCGGTTGCGCCCCTCCGAGCCGTTGGTCGCCTGGATTGGCGGCCGGCTCGCCCGTCGCCGCGGCGTAGCGGCTCGGAAGGCGTCACGCAGGAAGGCCCCCTCGCTGAGGGAAGCACGCTTCACGGAGGATTCGCTGGTATGTCACGCATCAACACGAACGTTCAGTCTCTTATCGCTCAGCGCGTGCTGGGCAACAACAACCGCTCGCTCACGACCTCTCTCGAGCGGTTGAGCACCGGTCTCCGCGTCAACCGTGGTAAGGACGACCCCTCGGGTCTGATCGCGTCGGAAGCCCTTCGCGCCGAGGCGCGCGGCACCGGCCAGGCGATCAACAACGCCGAGCGCGCCGACCAGGTCGCCAACATCGCCGAGGGTGGTCTCCAGGAAATCTCCGGTCTTCTGACCGAGCTCCAGGGCCTCGTCACCCAGACCGCGAACACCGCCGGCCTCTCGGCCGCTGAGAAGCAGGCCAACCAGCTGCAGGTCGACTCGATCCTGCAGACCATCGACCGCGTCGCCGCCGCGACCTCGTTCCAGGGCATCAAGCTCCTGAACGGCAACTTCGACTACACCGTCAACGGCGTCGACGCCGACGTCGCGAACTACAAGGTCAACGGCGCCAAGCTGACCTACCAGGGCACCCGCGACGTCAACGTGCAGGTGACCCAGTCCGCCCAGGTCGGCGCCCTCGCGCTGTCCTTCGGCGGCGGCAGCATCGACCTCGCCGACGCGTCCTCGCGCTTCGTCATCGAGATCGGCGGCTCGCAGGGCTCTCGCGAGCTGTCGTTCTCGTCGGGCACCTCGCTCGATGACATCGCCGACACCATCAACACCTTCACCGACGTGACCGGCGTCCAGGCCACCGTGTCCGGCACCGCGATCCGCCTCGCCAGCACCGAGTTCGGCTCCAGCGAGCTGGTGTCCGTCCGCGTGCTCGACGACGGCGGCGCCGCCGGCGACGGCGTGTTCACCTACGAGGCCGCGAACAACAACGCCGCCAACGTCGGTTCGGCCACCACCTTCGCCACCGCCGCCAACCGCATCACCGACTACGGCCAGGACCTCGGCGCGACCATCAACGGCATCAACGCCACGACGGTCGGCAAGACGGCCCGCATCAACACCGACTTCCTCGACGTCGAGATCGAGCTGTCGACGACCGCGTCGCAGAACCTGGCGAACGTCCAGGCGTTCACGATCACCGGCGGCGGCGCTGACTTCCAGCTCGCCGGCGAGGTCAACATCGGCAACAAGGTCTCGATCGGCATCTCCAACGTGGCCGCCCGCGAGGTCGGTCGCTACGACGACGGCAGCACCGTGTTCAAGCTGTCGGACCTCGGCGCCGGCGCCGAGCTCAACATGGTCGACGGCGACCTGACCAAGGCGCAGCGCGTCGTCAGCAACGCGATCGGCGAGATCTCCTCGCTCCGCGGTCGTCTGGGCGCGTTCCAGAAGAACACCGTCGGCGCGACCATCCGTTCGCTGGGCGTCTCGCTCGAGAACACCCAGGCCGCCGAGTCGGTCATCCGCGACACGGACTTCGCGGCCCAGACCGCCGAGCTGACCCGCTCGCAGATCCTCGTGTCGTCCGCGACGCAGGTCCTGTCGATCGCGAACGCTCAGCCCCAGAGCGCCCTGTCGCTGCTCGGCTAAACCGAGTTCGCTTCAGAACGCCTGAACTGACCTGACCCCACGCCCCGGTCCTCTGGACCGGGGCTTTTCTTTTTGCCCCGCGCGCCCGCTATCGTGCAGCGGACCAACCGAAGGAGGCCCGCGATGCAGGACCTGTTCGCCGGAAAGCAAGTCGTCGTCACCGGGGGCGCCGGGGCGCTCGGCGCTGCGGTCGTCGCGATGCTCGTCGAACGCGGCGCGGAATGTCACGTGCCGGCGTTCGACGAGCGGGAGCTGTCGCGATTCGCGCTGCGCGACCACGCGAGGGTGCGTGCCCAAGTCGTCGGAGACCTGAGCGACGAGGGCGTCGTCGGGCGGTTCTTTGCTGGAATCCCCGGTGTTTTCGCCAGCGTGCACATCGCGGGCGGCTTCGCGTGGAGCCCCATCGAGCAGACGACGGGCGCGACGCTGCGCGGGCAGATCGGGATGAACCTGATCAGCTGCTACCTGTGCTGCCGCGAGGCGGTGAAGGCGATGCGCGCGTCGGGCGCCGGGGGGCGGGTCGTGAATGTCGCGGCCAGGCCGGCGCTCGAGCCGCGACTGGGCGCGAACATGACGGCGTACACCGCGAGCAAGGCGGGCGTCGTCGGGCTGACGTGCGCGCTGGCGGAAGAGGTCGCGAAGGACGGGATCCTCGTCAACGCGGTCGCGCCGAGCGTCATGGACACGGTCGCGAACCGGCTCGCGATGCCCGACGCCGATCACGCGTCCTGGCCGAAGGTCGACGACGTGGCCCGCACCATCGTCTGGCTCGCGTCGGTCGAGAACACGGTGACCCGGGGCGGCGTCGTGCCCGTCTACGGCAACGCGTGAGCCCTGCGCGTCAGATCACGAACTCGGTCTTGCCGAGTTTCTTCTCGACCTTGGCCTTCCACTCCTCGTAGCCGGCGCGCCCCATCAGCCCGAAGGTCGCGACCTTGCCGGTCTCGACCGCAGGCTGGTCGTACGCGTCGATGTTGAGCATCAGCCCTGCGTACGAGGTCGCGACCTCCCACAGGGCGAGGAACTGGCCGACGTGTCGCTCGTCGATGCGCGGGAAGCGGATCGTCATCGTCGGGCGCTGCGATTCGACGAGCGCGTACTCGGTGGCGACCTTCTCGGCGTTGAGCAGGGTCGCGAAGGTCGAGCCCTCGAGGTACTTCGTCGCTTCGACGCCCAGCCCGGTGGGGATCGCGAAGTCGTCCTTGCCGAAGTCGGCGACCTCGACGAGACAGAACACCTTGTCGTTGGGGCCCTCGCGGTACAACTGCACCTGCGAGTGCTGGTCGGTCGTGCCCAGGGCCTTGATGGGCGTGAATCCGGCGGCGGTGGGCTTGGCGTCGAGGGTCTTGTTCTTGCCCAGCGACTCGGCCCACAACTGGCGGAACCAGTCGGCGAGCAGGTAGAGCCGGTTGGAGTAGGGCATCATCACGTGATTGACCTTGCCCTTCTCCATCCCGAGTCGAACCAGCAGCGTCGCGAGCAGGGCGGCGGGGTTCTTGGCGAGTTCGGATTCGGCGCAGCGCGTGTCCATCTCCGCGGCGCCGTCGAGCAGGGCGTCGATGTCGATGCCCGTCATCGCGGCGGAGAACAAACCGACGGGCGAGAGCACGGAGAACCGCCCGCCCACGCCGTCGGGCACGGGGAGGGTGACATACTTGTTGGCGTCGCAGATCTTTCGCATCGTGCCCTGCTTCGGGTCGGTGATGGCGACGATGTGCTTGCCATGGGCGGCCTCGCCGTGCTTGTCGATGAGCATGCGCCGGATGGTCATGAACTGCGACGCTGTCTCGGCGGTCTCGCCCGACTTGCTGACGACGTTGAAGCAGGTGCGTTCGAGGTTGGGGTCGGTGGCGCGGACGAAGTCGAGGACGCTGCCGAAGTACTGCGGGTCGACGTTGTCGACGACGAAGAGGCGCGGGCCGCGGCGGTGCTTCGCGTCGAGCAGGTTGTGCGTCGCCGGGTTGAGGGCCGCCTGGAGGGCGATGTTGCCCAGCGCCGATCCGCCGATGCCCATGACGATGAGGTTGTCGTACTTGCCGCGCCGTTCCTCGACGAGCCGGTGGATCGCGGTGGTGTGCTCGGAGCGCTGGGGGTCGAAGGGGAGGGTGCGCCAGCGCTCCCAGCCCGTGCCGCGGGATTTGTTGAGCCGGGCCGTGAGGTCGGCGGCGGCCCTGGCGGAGGGTGAGTTCGCGCCCAGGGACGCCGGGTCGAGCCCGTGGTCACCGACGCGAGGGGAGAGAGCGCTGGCGTAATCGAGGGTGAGCATGGGTGGTAGAGTACCGTCGTTCGCGGCGTGCGTTGGTCGGGCAGCCCCCGGGCGAGCGCCGACGCCGCGGACTGCCGATGATCTTGACGGAACCCTCACCCGCGCACCCCACTGGAGCGGAACCCCTTGGCCCACCCCTGGCACGATGTCTCTCCCGCGACGGAGAAGTACCCGCTCCCCGAGCATTTCCGCGCCGTGATCGAGATCCCGAAGGGGTCGTCGAACAAGTACGAGCTGGACAAGCCGACGGGCATGCTGAAACTCGATCGCGTGCTGAGCAGCGCGGTGTATTACCCGGCGAACTACGGGTTCGTGCCGCGGACCTACGCCGAGGACGACGACCCGCTGGACGTGCTGGTGTTCAGCGAGGAGGACATCCCTCCCCTGTGCCTGTGCGAAGCGCGGGCGGTGGGGCTGATGACCATGATGGACGAGGGCCAGCCCGACCACAAGATCGTGGCGGTTCTGGTGAACGACCCGGCGTACGCGGCGATGACCAAGGCGAGCCACTTCCCGGCGCACACCTTCCGGATGCTGCGCCGCTTCTTCGAGGACTACAAGACCCTCGAGGGCAAGGAGGTCGAGGTGGACGAGATCCTTCCGGCGGAGGCGGCGCACGCGATCATCGAAGACTCGATGAAGCGGTACGAGGAGGCGGTGCGCCTCGGGAAACTCCCCACGAGCGGCGTCGGCGCGGTCGCGATGACGATGCGATCATGAGCGAGCCACAGGCCACGGTGCTGATCGGCGAGCGCGAGATCGCGTCGCGCGTGCGCGAGGTGGGGGCGGCGCTCTCGCGCGAGCTCGAGCAGGAGCGCGAGGCGATGGGCCTGCCCGAGAGCGATCGCGTGCAGCTGATCCTCGTGATGACAGGCGCGCTCGTGTTCGCGGCGGACCTGATCCGCGCGATGCCGGTGCGCATGGAGATCCGGCCCGTCACCTTCAGCAGTTACCCGGGGACAGCGACGAGTTCGCAGGGGCTCGATGTGATCCAGGACGTGCCGGGCGACCTGGGGGGGCGGCGGGTCGTGATCGTCGACGACATCCTCGACAGCGGGCGCACGCTCGCGGAAATCCGCCGGCGCGTCGCGAAACAGAACCCCGCTTCGGTGCGCGTGTGCGTGCTGCTGCGCAAGACCAAGGACCGCGACGACCCGGTCGAGGCGGACCTGGCGTGCTTCGACATCCCAGACGCCTTCGTGATCGGGTGCGGGCTGGACTACGACGGGCTGTACCGCAACCTGCCCGATGTGCGCGAGCTGGCGGAGAGCGAGTGGAAGAAGGCATGAGCGCGACCAGCGGCGAGCGCGAGGGAAGGCACGCGGCGGCGGAGGTCGCCGGCGTGATCGGCCCCGACGCGATCGACGACCCCGTCGCGCTGGCGGCGGCGGACCTGCGCGACGGGGAGATCATCATCCTCTCGCTGCGTCCCCACCCGCTGTTCGTGCTGCTCGCGAGCGCCGGCAGTCTGATCGCGCTGGTGATCGGGCTTGTCGCGCTGCACCTGATCGCGTCGCGCGGGTGGCTGCCCATCGACGCGGGGATGGTGACGACCTACGCGATCGTGCTCGCGATTGGGCGTGTGCTGTGGCAGTTCCTCGTGTGGTGGAACGAGGGGTACATCCTCACGAACCGGCGCGTGATCCGCGCCGGGGGCGTGCTGCGCCGGTTCAGGTTCGAGGCGCCGCTGTCGAACATCCAACACCTGGCGATGGTGAAATCGATCCCCGAGCGCATCTTCGGGCTGGGCACGATCGGCTTCGCGACGGCGGGGACGGGGGGCGTCGAGGCCGCGTGGCTGATGGTGGGGAAGGCGGACGGCGTGTTCGAGACGGTGCAGAAGGCGGTGAGGAATGCGGGAGGAAGGCAGTAGGCAATCGGCAATGGGCACGCGGGGGGAAGGGATGGGTGGCGTGGTGCACGCGCAGCGGGCGCCACGAGGGTGCGGCCAGCCCCGGAACGACCACGAGCCCGGTCGTTGGCTGACCGGGCTCGTGTCACCGCGTTGAACGGGGATGATCAGAACGGATAACGGAAGATCGCGGCGACGGGCTTGTCGCTGGGCATGTCGGCGGCGCGCACGCTGAGGACCTCGCCTCCGTAGAGAAGCGTGCGTCGGGCGATCTCGTCGACGACGCCGTAGTTCCCGGCGTGTGCGGCGTCGTCGAGATGGATCGCGCCGCTCTGCTCGTCGATCGAGCCGGGGACGACGGCGTTCTTGTCCACGAGCAGCGTCTGTACGAGACCGTAGGTCGCGCCGCGCGCCGCCTGCGCGACGTCGGTGGAGGCGCGTCCTTCGCCGTTGCGCTGCTTGAAGAGCGAGTGCCAATCAGCGAGGCGCTGGCGGTACAGATTGTCGAAGAGGGGGCGTGCCGCGGCGGCGAGATCGGCTTCGGAGATGCGCTCCGGGCTCGTCGCGATGCGCTCCGGCGACAGGTAAGGGTAGCTGTTCACCGAGCGGTAGATCGCCGCGAGATTGTCGACCGACGCGAGCACGAGCGGGAGTTCGCCGCCCGAGAGCAGCCCGCGCAGGGACGAGTCGATCTTCCTGGCGTACTGGCGGAGCCGGACCTTCTGGCCTTCGGAGCCGACGAGTCGCCCTCGGTGCTGGCGACCGGCGATGCTCGACTGACCGGCGGCGGACGCCGCGTCTTTCGGCATGTCCTCGACCTTCACTGTGGTCGCCGGGAGTTCGGCGCAGACCTCGACGAGACGGACGCTGCCCTCAGCGAGGGCGAGCACATAGCCGCTGTTGCAGAAGGTCGTCGCGCGGAGCAGCGGCTTGAGGTGGAAGCGGTCCGCGACATGGAAACCGGATTCGAGCGCCGTGGGCACGCGGAAGGTGCGCAGGTTCTCGGGGGTCACGAAGACCGCGAGGCCGTTGGCCGCGAAGCGCCAGAACTCGTCGTCGTCGATCAGGTCGTCGAGTTCCTCGGCGATCTCGCGCACCTTGCGCTTGTCGGCGTCGGCCGATTCGAGCTGCGAGATCGCGTCGCTCGCGAGATTCTTGAGGAGGATCCGGTCGGCTTCGGAGTCGGTGGTGACCGGGGTTGTGGGGAGGTAGATCGTGACGGACATCGGCGCGCGATGAACGGCGAGGTCGGTCAGATCTGAGCGCGTGGGGATATCGACATACAGCATTCGAGTGTCCGTTTAGGCGTGATCGTGGAGTGCGGCTGGCGCACAACCTGGAACGGAAGCATGGAGTAAGCACGCGCCGTGTCAGCGCCGCACTATACAGCCAGAACGCGGGCGTGAATGCGGATGCTGCTTATCCAGATCGATGCGCCCCGGGCGAAACACCGGGGGCCGCGCATCCCTCCATCTCGCATCTCGTGACATGCGAGAGGAGAAGGAGCGATCCGGTCACGCGTAGCGCGCGCGGATCGCCGGGATGAGGTAGTCGTCGAACGCCGCGCGCAGGTCGTGCCGGGGCGTGTAGTTCCAGTCGCGCCGCGCGAGTGTGTCGTCGAGGTCGGCGGGCCAGGAGTCGACGATGGCCTGGCGCGCGGGGTTCACCTCAAAGGTGATGTTCGCGCCGGGGAACTCTTTGCGCACGATGTCGCGGACCTCGCCCGCGCTGGGGGCGAAGGCGCCGATGTTGTAGACGCGCGTCGTGAGCGAGGACTGCGGCGCGCTGTCGAGGGCGAGCAGGGCGCGCACGGCGTCGGGCATCGTCATGAAGGGGATGCGCGTGTCCTCGCGCACGAAGCAGGAATAGGGCTGCTTTTTGGCGGCGGCGTGGATCATCTCGGGGGCGAAGTCGCTCGTGCCGCCGCTGGGCAGCGTGTCGGCGGAGATGATGCCCGGGAAGCGGATGGCGCGGAAGTCGACGCGCTGGGGCTGGTGCTGCATGCGCGCGTCGCGCTCGGAGAAGTATCGCCCGAGGTGCTCGCACGCGAGTTTGTTGCAGCCGTACATCGTGGCGGGCGTGTTGAACTGGTCTTCGCGGATCTTGCCGGCGCGCTCTTTGGCGGCGGCGTCGGGCATGCCGTAGACAGCGATGGAGGAGGGGAAGAGGAAGCGCGTGGCCCTGCCGGTGCGCACCCCGGTGTCGCCGGCGAGTTTGAGGAGGTGGGCCGTGCCGAGCACATTCACGCGCAGCGCAAGGTCGGGGACCCTCTCGCTGGTGGAGGAGAGCAGGGCGGCGAGGTGGAAGATCGCGTCGAAGTCGTACTTCTCGCCGAGTTGGGCGACGGCCTTGTCATCGGTGATGTCGGCCTCGATGGAGGCGGCGCAGCGCTTGGCGAGAGCGGGGTCGATGGCGTTCTTGTCGAGCGCGACGATGGGGGTGCGCGTGTGCTCGGAGAGGGCGTGGATCAGGCCGTGGCCGATCTCGCCGCCGGCGCCGGTGATGAGGATCGCGCGCGTGGTGGTCATGGGGTGGTGGACTTCGAGTGGGCGGGTGGCGGTGGTGGTCATGGGTGGGGAGGGGGAGTGTATTCGGCCCCTTGTCCCCCGAGCGGAGAGGGCTGGGGTGAGTGGTTCGGATCGGCACGGGGCGCTCGTTCGCGCGATCTTGCCGTGTGCCTCGTGCCTCATCCCTCGTGCCTTCTGGGACACACCCCTCACCTGGCTCGCTGCGCTCGCCATCCTCTCCCCGCAAGCGGGGCGAGGGGGCGAAGAGAAGACCCTCCCCCTGCCCCCTCCCGCGAGCGGGAGGGGTGCAAGATGCAGACCGTGCGAAACAGTCAGATCTCGTGGCACGGCTGCGCCGTACCACGCCACCCTCTTGTTCTTCCTGCTCCCTGCTCCCTCTTCCCTGCTCCCTGTCTAGGCGTAGACCTCCATCAGCAGTCGCTTGGTCGGCTTGAGTTGCTGATGGATCATGCGCCGGTTCCAGTTGGGGATGTCGCCCATGGCTTCGGGGTCGACGAGCAGGTAGTTCTTCAGTTGTGTGGGGCTGAGGTGTTTGGCGAGTTCCTGGAAGACGCCCAGTTCCATGCCCGCGACGCCGCAGATGTAGATGAGTGTGTTGTCGGCGGCGAGCGCCGGGAGGATGCGGTCCAGTTCGGTGCCGATGCGGTTGTGGACATACATCGGGTCGCGCCCGTCGGCCTGGCGCTCGCGCGAGAGGGCGGGTGTGTAGTGGAAGTTGTCGTGTTTCTGGGCGAGGTCGAGCCAGTGGGGGTGGTAGAGCAGGTCGGAGGCGTAGGGCGCGCCCATGAAGAGGTGGATGTGCGAGGCGACGCCGGCGTCGAGGAGGTCGAGGGCCATGCCGCGGAACGGCGCGATGCCGGTGCCGGTGGCGAAGAAGAGGTAGTTGTATTTGTGGGGGTCTTTGGGGAGGAGGAAGCGCTTGCCGTTGGGACCGGAGAGGCGGACCTCGTCGCCCGGCTGGAGGTTGCAGAGGTAGTTGGAGCACACGCCGTGGTAGAGGGTGTGGTCGGTCCAGTGCTCGTCGACGAGGCGTTTGACGGTGGTGGCGATGACCCTGCCCTGGCCGTCTTCGCCCTTGCTGGGGGAGGCGACGGAGAAGAGGCGGGGCTTATGGGGCTTGCCGTTGTCGGCGTTTCCGGGGGCGAGGACGCCGAAGGACTGCCCTGGGAGGAGGTTGCCCTCGAGCTCGGTGCCGCTGACATCGATAGCGATGTGGCGGACGAATCCGGCGGCCTTGCGCTGGGTGCACAACTCCGAGGAGACGACCTTGCCTGTGCAGGGGTTATTGGGCATCCGGAGGTTGACGCGGACCTCGGGGAACTCGATTTCCGGGCCTGCGTGGCCGGGGTCTGTGGGGGCGTGGGTGGTCATGTCTGGGGACTCTAGGGCGGGGCGATCGGGGTTCTTGGGCGCACAGGCTTCGTAATCGCTCCAGACGGAACCCGGACCCTGCGCCCGGCTGTTGCGTACAACAGAGGGTCGGGCATGCTTGGGATGCGTCGCGGCGCGGGTGCGCCGGGGCGGGAGTGGTCCAAGCGCAAGAGGTGACGATGAGCCGCGTCGGCTGGGCAACGGTGATTGGCTGCGTCTTCGGCGTCCTGCTGTTCGGGGTGCTGCAGCGCGGGTGCGATGTGGGCGCTGATTCTGGCGTCGTCGTGCTGCCGCGCGAGGAAGCCACGTCCACGACCGAGACGACCACGAGCGGGCCGCGTGTCGCGCCGGCCCCTGCGCCGTCGCCCGAGCGTGCGATCTCGGGGCCGACCTCGAGGCCTCAGGGCACGCCGCAGACGATGCAGGTCGCGGCGCAGCGAGCGGCGGAGGCGCGTCGCGCCGCGAATCAGAATGTTGCGCCGCTGTCGGAAGACTCGGCGGAGTGGCTGCGTCAGCAGCGCGAGGACGCGCTCGAGAACCGTCGTCGCGCGATGGAGATCGCGCGGAATATGCGTCCGCAGAACGCGGCGAATCAGGGCCAGCCGGCGCGTCCGATCACGCCCGGCGCTGCGCAGGCGGGCGCGGGTGGCTCGGAGTTCCCCAGGGCCGAGCTGGCGTACGAGGAGCAGGGTTTCGTCCAGGGACAGGAATTCGTGCCGATGCCCTCGGTGGAGTTCGGCGCGTTTGCGCGCCGGCCGCTCTCGCAGGGCCGCACGCCGGCCGGGGCGGAGGGCGCTGAGGGCGCTGCGCTCGACGGCGTCGCGCTGGGCGGGAGCGGGAGCAACCTGGGTGGCTCGGGCGGCGGGGACGGGTTCCTGCGCGTGCGAGGCAACGCCGTTCAGAACACCGGCGGCAACGGCAACGGCGATGGGAACGGCAACGGGGGTGGGAATGGGAATGGGAATGGGAATGGAAATGGAAACGGGAACGGCGATGGGAGCGGGAACGGCGGCGGGACGCCGGTCACTGCGCCAGCGGCCCCGGGGCTTGTCGGCCCTGCGAACGGCGCGACCGGGGTGCTTCCGACGCTCACGCTGACCTGGGGCGCCGCGGCCCGCGCGACGACCTACACGGTGCAGGTGTCGACGAACGCGGAGTTCACCACGCTGGCGTTTACGCAGGCCGGGGTGACAGGGACTTCGCTCCCGATCCCGACTGGTCGCCTCAGCGCCGGGACGAGTTATTTCTGGCGGGTCATCTCGATCAACAGCGCCGGGCAGGCGCCCAGCGCGTCGCGCGCGTTCTCGACGCTCGCCGGCCCCGGCGCGTTCTCCATCAGCGAGCCGGCGAACGCCGGCGCGCCCGTGGTGGCGCCGGTCACGCTGCGCTGGGGCGAGTCGCAGAACGCGACGGCGTACAGCGTGGTCGTCGCGAGCGATCAGGCGTTCACGCAGGTCGTCGCGAGCGCGAGCGGGCTGACGGGAACTTCGTTCCTCGTGCCCGACGGCGCACTGGAAGAGGGCCGCGACTACTGGTGGCGCGTGATCGCGAGCAACCCGGCCGGCTCTGCGCTGGCGAGCCCGGTCACGGCGCAGTTCAGCGTGCTCGGCCCGCCCGGGGCGTTCGCGCTGGTCAGCCCCTCCGACAACGCGGCCAACCAGTTCGTGCCCACGGCGCTCGCGTGGAGCCCGTCACGGTTCGCGACCTCGTATCGCGTGGAAGTCGCGACCGACGCGAACTTCATGAACCCGGTGGTCAACCGCGACGGGATCACCGCCCCGGCGCTCCTGCTGACGGCGAGCGACATCCAGCCCGGGCGCACCTATTGGTGGCGCGTGACGGCGAAGAACCAGATCGACCTGACGGGCTCGAGCCAGGTGTTCTCGTTCTCGACGGCGCCGCTGCCCGGCGAGTTCTCGCTGACGAGCCCGGCGAACAACGCGAACATCGGCGCGCCCGTGACGCTGCGTTGGAGCGAGAGCGAGCGGGCGCTGCTGTACATCGTGCAGGTGGCGCGCGACGAGGCGATGACCGACCTCGTGGTCGACGAGTTCGTGATCCCGCTGCTGACGGGCGAGACGGCGTTCACCGTGCCCGACGGGTTGCTGCAGAACGGGCAGTCGTACTTCTGGCGCATCGAGGCCCAGAACGAGGTCGGGTCGCGCGAAGCGCAGACGCCGGTCTTCCGGTTCACGATCCGGACGACTGATTTCGACATCAACGCCGACGGGGTGGTCGATGTGCGCGACCTGTACGCGTACCACGAGGCCGCGACGCAGCCCGACCTGAACCTCGACGGGCAGAGCAACAACGACGACCGTATCGCGCTGCGCAACCGCATCCGCGAGAACGAGAAGACGACGGTCTCGAGCGGGCGGTCGAACTGACCGGGGGACCGGGGGGCCGTGGGATCGGGGTGGGGCCGGGCCGAGGGAATGACGCGGGGGTACGATCCCGCGCCATGACCGAGCCAGCAGGGTTTTCACAGCACACGATCCAGGCCTTTCTCGCGGAACTCGCGTCCAAGTCGCCCGCGCCCGGGGGCGGGGCTGCGGCCCCGGTGTGCGCCGCGGTCGCGTCGGCGCTGGCCAACATGGTCGTCGCGTATTCCGTCGGGCGCAAGTCGCTCGCGGAGCACCAGGCGACGCACGAAGCGGCGCGTGACGAGCTCTTCGCGGCCGCCAAGCGATTCCTGGCCCTCGCGGAGCGCGACGCGACGGCGTACGCGCGTCTCAACGAGTTGCAGCGTCTCGACAAGGCGGACCCGCGCCGCGCCGACCTTCCCGAGGCGCTGCGCCAGGCGGTCGACGCGCCGCTGGGCGTGATCCGGCTCTGCGTGGAGGTTCTGGAACTGGGCGAGCGTCTGGCCCCGGTCTCGAACCCGTGGCTGCTGAGCGACATGGGCATCGCCGCGGTGCTCCTGGAGGCGTGCGCGAGGGCCTCGAGGTGGAACGTCGAGGTCAACGCGAAGGCGATGACCGACGAGGGCCTGCCGGGGAGCGACGCGGTCCGGGAGGCCGACGACCTGCTGGCGAGGGCGGCGGCGCTCCTGCCGCGCGTGGAACGGGCCTGCCGGGCAGGTTGAACGGGGTGTCGAAATCTCGCGCTTTGGCGGGTGCAGTGCCCCGTGGGCCCCGGACGATACAGATCGTCGTGCGCGACCCTCGCGACATCGTGGATATCCCGGGCGTGACCCTGCCCAAGGCCCCCGTGGGCGGGGGGCGGGACGGAGCGGGCTCGCGCAACCCGAACGCGTGGCTGGGCATCTGGTTCCGGTGCTGCCATGTGTACGGGCGCCTGTACAAGAATCGGACGGGACGGGCGTACGTCGGGCGCTGCCCTCGCTGCGGCGGGGAGGTCAGCGCGCGGGTGGGCGACGGGGGCACCACGCGCCGGTTCTTCGAGGCGCAGTGAGCGTGAACGGCGCAGGGCGCGGCGGGCGGAGCGAGCCGGCGTCTCCCTCCCGGGGTTTCGCCGGTAGACTTGGGGCATGACAAGGATGTCGTCGGGATTCGAGATTTCGAGGTCGACCGGCAGGTGCGCGCTGAGCGATCGCGTGTTCACGCCGGGCGACCCGGTCGTGGTGGCGCTGGTGGAGCGTGAGGGGGAGGGCTTCGAGCGCCTCGACATCGCGCAGGACGCGTGGGACGCCCTCGACGACGACCACCGGGGCGGGGGGCGCAAGCGGGTTGAGGGGCGGCGCGTGTTCGCGTGGTGGCGTGCGACGCACCCCGAGCCGGGCGCGAAGCCGCGTCTGCTGCTGGACGACGACGCGCTGGTCGACCTGTTCGACGAACTGGGCGAGGACCACCCGGGCGAGCGCGACTCCGAGCGCGTGAACCGGCTGGCGTTCCGCTTCGTGCTCGCGCTGATCCTGTCGAGGAAGCGACTGCTCAAGCTGGAGCGTTCGACCGACGAGGGGCTCTTCGTGAAGCGTCGAGGCGAGCCGGCGGACGCGCCCCCGACCTTCGTCGAGGACCCCGGGCTGACGGCCGACCGGCTCCGGTCGGTGATGGACCGGCTGGCCGGCATCGTGAGGGGTGACGAATGAGCATCGCTCGCGCGATCAACCGGGGGGCGCGGGTGCTGGCTCTGTGCGCGTTCGGCGTCGCGCTGGGCTGCGCGTCGGGCGGGTCGCCCGATCAGTTCGGCTCGACGAAGGCCGACGCGTCGCTGCCCTCGTACGAGGAGATCGCGGCGCGGCACAACGAGCGAGCGGCGCTGCTGCAGCGGCTGTGGGCGCGCGCCGTGGTGGAGTTCCGCTACATCGACGCCGACGGGCGTCGCAAGCGAGAGCAGGGCGAGGGGCACCTGCAGTTCGCCGCCCCGTCGCGCTTCGCGCTGAGCGTGGGCAAACTCGGCGAGATCGTCGTGTACCTGGGGTGCGATTCGCAGCGTTTCTGGTGGTTCGAGCGCGGCGACGCAAGCCGGGTGAGCATCGCGCGCCACGAGAACGTCGGGACGGCGTGCGCGGATGACCTCGGGCTCCCGGCGCACCCGCTGGAGATCATCGAGCTGATGGGCGTGACGGCGCTGCCTGCGACCGGGGGGCGCGTGCAGCGTTCGGCCCGGGGCGAGATCGTCGTCGATGCGCCGACGCGAGCCGGTTTCCGGCGTCTGGCGCTCGACCCGCGCACGCTCGAGCCGGTGATGATCGGCGTCTACGCGTCCGGCGCGGCGCAGCCCACGCTGCTGGCGAGACTCGAGGAGTACGACAACGTGGAGATCGCCGGGCGCGGCGGCATCCCCCCGCGCGCCGCGTCGCGGCTTGTCATCACCCACTCGACGACCGACACCGAGATTCGGATCAACCTCGCCGCGATGACCGACGGCGTGCGTCAGGGGCGAATTCCGGACGAGGCGTTCGACTTCGACACGCTGCGCTCGGCCTTCGGCCCGCGCGAGATTCTCGTGCTCGACGCGTCGTGCCCGCGCCCGGCGCTGCCGGCGCAGGGTCGTCGTTGAGGGCGGGGTATCATCGCCGCGTGACCCTCTCCGCCGCGACCATGCTGCCCCGTTTCGCCCGTCTGCGGGCCGTCGCGTTCGCGTGCGTGGCGCTGCTCTCGGTGGGCGCGCGGGCGAGCGACGATTCCGAAGCGAACGCCGGGGCGAGCCCCGGGGTGGTCGTGGCGCTGCCCTCCGCCGCGTCGGGCGAGCACGGGTGGGTGGCGATCCCCGGGCAGCGCGCCGTGTCGTTCCCGTCGATTTATCACATGCCTCCCGGGCTCGAGCCGGGGTCCCTGCGCGTGGGGCCGCGCGTCGCGGATACGCCCATGGCGCTCGCGGCTCGCGATCAGCGTCTGGTGATGGTGCTGCGCGAGGAGCGCGTCGACGGCGCGCGCCCCGGGGGTGTCGCCGAGCGGGACGCGACGCAGACACCTGTGGTCGCCGGACGCACCGAGCAGGCCAGATTGATCCGGCGTGTGATGACCGTGACGACGAGGCCGGGCGCCGGCGCCGGGATGTGGGACTACTCGCCCTCGCGCCGCGACCCGATCGCGATGCCCTCGCTCCCCGGGCGAGGGGCATTCGCGGGCGTGACGATGACGCCGGCCGGGGTGTACGCGCTGCTGACCGCGCTGGACGACGACGGCGACGCGCTGCTGTTCCTTGCCGATGGCGCGAGGTCGTGGGAGCGTTCTGCGCTGCCCGAAGAATGGCGTCACGGAGCGCCGGGGCGCATCGCGACGCTTGGCGATCGGCTCGTGCTGGCGCAGGCCGGTGATCGCGACGGGCTGCTGTGGCGCGCCGGCGCGCCGGGCGCCTGGGAGCGCGAGACGATCGATTTCCGCAGCGACGACGAGGCGCTCGTCGCCGCCGCCGGGTCTCTCGTGGCGGCGCGCCTGACCGAGAGCGGTGGAGTGGCGCTGCGTCTGCTGCGCCAGGGCGGGAGCCACGACCTCGCGACCGTGGAGCACGCGATCACGGAGCTCGCGGTGTTCGGGCTCGGGGACACGGTGGTGGCGGTCTGGCGGGGCGACGGCGACGCGTCGCGCCTCCGCACGACGGTCGTCTCGGCCGTCACCGGGGCGACGATCTACGACGGGCCTGCGCGAACGAGCGCCGTCGTCAGCGGGCGCGAGATCCAGTCGCTGGCGCTGCTCGCCGGCGCGCTGATGCTCACGATCCTGATCTTCGTGCTCCGCCCCGAAGAAGCGGTGAACGCGGTGATCGCGCTGCCCGAGGGCTACGCGCTCGCGTCGCCCCTGCGCAGGGTGGGCGCTGTGCTGATCGATCTGGCGATCCCGACGGCGATCGTCGCGGCGGCGATGGGGGTGTCCGGCCCGGAGCTGTTCGCGGCGATGGTGCTGTCGGACAGCGCGACGACCATGGCGTCGCTGGCGTTCGGGCTCGCGGTGCTGCTGACGGGCGTGCACAGCGCGGCAGGTGAGTGGCTGTTCGGCCGGACGCTGGGGAAGACGATCCTGCGCTGCCGCACGATGACGCTCAAGGGCGAAAGGGCGCGTCTGTGGCAGGCGTCGCTACGCACGCTGGTGAAGCTGCTTTTCCCGCCCTTTGCGTTGTTTCTGTTCCTCGATCCGCGACGGCGTCACCCGGGGGACCTTGTTTCCGGGACGGTGGTCGCCCAGCGCATCCGGCGCGAGCCCGACGCCGATGTGGACGAGGGCGCCGACGGGCCCGGGGGCGAGTAGCGCAGGGTTCCGGCTGTGGGGGCCGGGCGGACGCGCAGGGGCGTGGCAGAGGTCGCGAGGCTGGACGCAGGCGGGCCCCCGGTCGATAGAACGCGTGGCGTTCCAGCGATCGCGCCGGGACGCCCGATAATGCCTCCGGGTCGCGTTGCCGGCCCATCGGAGCCCTGCGCCTGCCGTGAGCGACGCGAAGAAGCAGCCCGAGTCGTCGAAGAACCCTGCGCCATCGCCGGCGCCCGGAGGGGCGGATATCGACGCGCTTCTGGCGCAGGCGCAGCGCGACAAGCCGGCGGCGGCAAGCGGGGCGAAACGGGGCGGCTCCGGCCCGCCGCTGCGCGACCTGTGGCAGGCCCCGGTGCTCGCGCTGGGCGCGGCGCTCTTCGTGGGGGGCATCATCGCGGCGTTCGCGACGAAACCGGATTTCGACGTGGAGGCGGCCCTGGCGCGCGCGCAGACGATGCTCGACGAGGGCGACTCGACGGGCTCGCTGGCGGAGCTGAACGGGAAACTGCTCGAGAAGCTCGGGGTCGGCGACGCGCCCGAGCCGAAGCGGCTCGAGTTCCATCGGCTGCGCCTGAACGCGATGTCCCACGAGATCCGCGCCAAGAACCTGGGGTCGGAAGAGAACTACCGGCGCGTGCTCGCGGAGGTGAAGACGCTCGAATCGATGGGCGCGACGCTGGACGCCGGCGAGCTGGCGCGCACCATCGAGGCGCACCTGGCGCTGGGCGATCTGAACGCCGCGATCGAGCGCGTGAACCAGATCCCCTCGAGCGATTCGGACGACCGTCGCCAACTGATGCTCAAGCAGGTGATCCGCGCCGCGATGGACTCGCTGCGAGACTCGCCCTCGGACAGCAGGACGCCCCAGCGGTTCGAGCAGGCGTTGGCGCTGCTGACGCGCCTGGGCGCCGACCCGACGCTGGACGAGCGGGATCGCGCGTGGACCATCGCGCGCCAGGCCGAGCTTCGCCTCGAGGCGGGCTACAACGCCGAAGCGGTCGGGCATCTGCTCCGCGAGATGCAGCGCATCGACCGTCTCGACAGCGAGCAGGCCGGCGAGCTCTATCTTCTGCTGGGGACGGCGTACTTCAATCTGGGGCAGCACGACGAGGCGATCCGCCGGCTCAACCAGGCCGACTCCACGCTCGGGCCGACCGATCAGAAGCGGGCCAGCGCGAACGTGATGCTCGCGCGCATCGCGCTGCAGCGAGGCGACGCGGAGCAGGCGCGTGAGCGGTTCGCCTTCGTGACGACCTCGTTCGCCGGCTCGGCCGACACGCGCGAGGCCTGGCTGGGACTCGCGGAAGCCGAGGGCGGGCTCGGCAACTTCGACGCGTCGGCCGAGGCCTATGAGACACTGGTGCAGGACCTGCGGCGCGGCGGGGCCGAGGGCGCCCTCGGCGTCCCTGAGCCGCTCGGCCCGCCTTCGCGAGCGCCCGTCTCGCAGCGGATCATCGCGAGTCTGCGCGACCGCGCCGAGGAGCGCCTCGAGCGGGGCGACCCGATGTCCTCGCTCCGCTTCGCGCAGCTCGCGGAGCGCGTGCGCGATGAGAAGGACGCGCCCGCGTGGGCGGCCCTCGCGCAGGCGCGCGCCCATCGCGTGCTCGCGGACTCCAAGGCGGACGCGTCGGCGCCCTCGGGAGATCGCTCGCGCCTCGACGAGGCCGACCCGGTGTCGCTGCGCGAGATCAAGACCAGGTACCTCGAGGCGGCGACGCAGTTCCGGCGGCACGCGCAGATGGTGATCGGCTCGGACGACCGCGCCTTCGCCGAGTCCCTCTGGCACGCCGCGGACAGCGCGGACCTCGCGGGCGACTTCGAGAGCGCGATCCGGTGGTTCGGCGAGTACGCGAACGGGCGCCCCAACGACGCTCGCCGGGATTCGGCGCGGTTCCGGCTCGCGAGGGCGCACGACGCGCGCGAGGAGCTGGCCCCGGCGGTGAACCTCTATCGCGACCTGATCGCCGAGAACCCATCCTCCGGGGAGGGATTCCGGAGCTATGTCCCGCTCGCGAGGGCGCTGCTGCGCGATCGCGACGAGACCAACGACGCCGAGGCGGAGAACCTGCTCCGGCGCGTGCTCAGCGGGCAGATCATCGCGCCGTCGGCGCCCGAGTTCCGCGTCGCCCTCGATGAGCTGGGGCGTCACCTGCTCCGGACCGGGCGACACCCCGAGGCGATCTCGCGCCTGACCGAGTCGCTCGAGCGGTACCCGGAGTCCCCCGATCGGCTCGTCGTGCGGTTCCGCCTGGCCGAGGCCCTGCGCCAGTCGGGGGGCGAGCTCGCCGACCGGCTGCGACAGGGCATGCCCGAGAGCCAGCGCCGAGAGCTGGAGCGCCTGCGCCAGGAGCGCCTGCGCCAGGCGATGGCTGAGTACGAGCGCGTCGCGCTGCGCCTCGACGAGCCCGTCGGGGCCCGGCTGAACGAGGTCGAATCGAGCGCGGTCCGCAACGCGTTCTTCTTCCGGGCGGACTGCGCGTTCGACCTGGGCGACTTCGCGCGGGCCATCGAGTTCTACGACGCCGCCGCCCAGCGATTCTCCGACGACCCGGCCTCGCTGGTCGCGATGGTGCAGATTGTGAACGCGTACGCGGCGACCGGCCGATGGGATGAAGCAAGAACTGCGCACGAGCGCGCCCGGCAGCGATTCCGAGAGCTGCCGGCGGATTCCTTCGACCGCCCCGACATGCCGATGGATCGGCGTCATTGGGAGCGCTGGCTGGATTCCGTGGCCGAGCTCGCGGCGCACCGCCTGCCCGACTGAGGCAGGGGACGACACGCTGACCCGAGGCGACGCGCTGCGCCGCTTCCTCGAAAGGATGGTCACGGATGACCGCCTCGAACGGACCGATTCCCCCCGGCAACCAGCGATCCCCCCACGCCGACCCTGGGCGGCTCGCGTCGCGCCTGGCCGCGCTGCTGGGTGAGCACGAGCGTCTCTATATCGCGCTGAACGACCTGAGCGAGCGACAGTCGGCGCTGATCGACGAGGACGACACCGATGTTCTGCTGGGCGTTCTGGCGGAGCGCCAGCGCATCGTCGACCGGTTGCTCGACGCCGGGGAAGAGCTGCGCCCCTTGCAGGGCCAGTGGGACGGCATCCTCGGGGGCGTCGACCACGACACGCGCGAGCGTCTGCGAGAGCAGGTCGCGTCGATCCAGGATATCGCCGCCCGCGTGAACGAGCGTGACGATCGCGATCGCACGCGTCTGGCGGCGAGGCGGAAGTCGCTCTCCGAAGAGATCGCGGGGGTGAACAAGTCGCGCGGCGCGGTCAACGCTTATGGCCAGCAGGGCGGCGCGGGGCCCCGGTACCAGGACCGGCAGGGCTGACCATGAGCGTCGCGACCCCACCAGCACCGATCCCTCCGGCGGCGGCGCTCGCGCCGGGGGCGTCCCTGTCGCCCGGCGACCTCGCGGAGCTGCTGACGGCGTTCAACGAGGTCACCTCGAAGCTGCAGGCGACGCACGAGACGCTGCGCGCCGAGGTCGCGCGCCTCGAGCGCGAACTCCGGGAGACGAACGAGGCCCTGCGCCGGAGCGAGCGTCTGGCGGCGCTTGGCGAGATGGCCGCCGGCATCGCGCACGAGATCCGCAACCCGCTGGCGTCGATCGGGCTGTACGCGCGCCTGCTCGTGGGCGATCTGGGCGACCGCCCCGAGTGCCGCGAGGTCGCGGAGAAAATCGCGCGAGGCGTGAAGGGGCTGGACGCGATCGTGGGCGATGTGCTGACTTTCGCGAAGCGGATCGAGCCGCGAGCCGACGGGTGCCTGGCGAGCGAGGCGCTGTCGAAGGCGGCGGAGACCTGCTCGCCGCAGCTCGAGTCGTCGGGCGCGACGCTGGACGCCAGGTTCGCGGCGCGCGCCGAGGACATCGCATTCGCGGCCGACGCCGGGCTGTTGCAGCAGGCGCTGGTGAACGTGGTGCGCAACGCCGCCGAGGCGCTGGCGGAGATGCCGATCGAGCGCCGCCCGGCGGACCCGTTCGTGCGTCTCGACGCCCAACGCGTGCGCGTGCGCGATCGCGACGGCGCGAAGCGGATGGTCGCGCTGATCGTCGAGGACAACGGCCCCGGCGTGCCCGACCAGGTGAAGAAGCGGATGTTCAACCCGTTCTTCACGACGCGTCACACCGGCACGGGGCTCGGGCTGGCGATCGTGCACCGCATCGTCGACGCGCACGGCGGGCGCGTCCGGGTGCGCGACCGGGCCGGGGGCGGGACGGTCGTCGAGATACTGCTCCCGGAACGACGGGACGCGCGGAACATGCAGGCGGTTACAACCGGGGAAGAAACCCAGGAGCGAGTTCGATGAGCACCGTGCTGGTCGTGGATGACAAGGAGATGATGCGCGACAGTGTGGGGGCCACCCTGCAGCGCGCCGGGTTCACTATTCTCGCGGCGTCGAACGGGCAGGCGGCCCTCGAGATCATCGCGAAGCGCCGGCCCGACTGCGTCGTGACCGACCTGAAGATGCCCGGGCTGACCGGCGTCGAGCTGCTCGAGCACGTGCGCGAGTTCGACGACGACCTGCCCGTGGTGCTCATGACCGCGTTCGGCGATGTCGGCACCGCTGTCAAAGCGATGAAGCTCGGCGCGTTCGACTACATCACCAAACCCTTCGAGGGCGACGAGCTGCTCATCGCTGTCAAGCGGGGCATCGAGCACGCGCGACTCAAGCGCGAGAACGCGGTCCTCCGGCTCGGGGGCACGACCAGCGCCGAAAGCGCCGGCGGCGCAGACCGCTCCTCGGGCCCGCGAGGGATCGATCGCATCGTCGGTGATTCGCCCGCGATGCGCGAGGCGAAGGAACAGATCCGCGCCATCGCGTCGGCGCAGGGCACGGTGCTCATCAGCGGCGAGTCGGGCGTGGGCAAAGAGGTCTTCGCCCGGGCGATCCACGAGCTGTCGACCCGCTCCGTCGAGCCGTTCCTCGCGATGAACTGCCCGGCGCTCGCCGAGAGTCTGCTCGAGAGCGAGCTGTTCGGGCACGAGAAGGGCGCGTTCACCGGGGCGGACCGGCTGCGCAAGGGGCGTTTCGAGCTCGCCGACCGGGGCACGCTGCTGCTCGACGAGATCAGCGAGGTGGCGCCGCAGATCCAGGCCAAGCTGCTGCGCGTGCTGCAGGAGCGCAGTTTCGAGCGTGTCGGCTCGTCGACGACCATCGGCGTGGACGTGCGCGTGATCGCGACGACCAACCGCGACCTGCCCGGGGAGGTCGCGAGGGGCGCGTTCCGCCAGGACCTGTATTACCGGCTCAACGTGCTCCCGCTGCGCCTCCCGGCGCTGCGCGAGCGCGCCGAGGACATCCCGATGCTGGCGAATCATTTCGTGGCGCAGGCCGCGGCGCGCGAGGGCGTTGAGGCGCCGGTCGTCAGCGACGCGGCGATGGGCGTGCTGACCGCGTATCGCTGGCCGGGCAATGTGCGCGAGCTGCAGAACCTCATGGAGCGCGCCGTCGTGCTTTCCCGGGGACGGGCCATCGACGAGCGCCTGCTGAGCCCGTGGCTCGACTCGCCGGGTTCCGCGGCGCTGGCCAGCGTGACCCCGAACCACACACCGGTCGCTGCCGGCGCCCCGCTCGCCTCGGCGCGCGCGCCGGTGGGTGTCGTCGAACCCAAGCCGATGGGCGAGGGCGTGGACAGCGTGCTCTCCGGGCTTGGCCCGATCATCCCGCGTGATCGCGTGCCGACGCTGGAGGAGATCGAGCGTCAGGTGATCGTCGAGACGCTGGGGCGGTTCCGTGGGCATCGCCAGAAGACCGCCGAGGCGCTGGGCATCGGCGTGCGCACGCTCGGGCTGAAACTGAAGAAGTGGAAGGAAGACCGGCTGGTCGCGGAAGACCTGTGACGCGCACGAAAAAACGCACGCCGGGGCGTGCGTTGAAAGTCTGCTCGTGAGCGTTGCTGTCGCGAGGGTGTTGTCCGATCAGTGATCGGGGATGCCGTCGCCGTCGTGGTCGTGGGGGTGACGCTCGCCGGCCGGGACGGAGCCCTCCTTGGCGAGGGAGAGGAGCTCGACGTCGAAGATGAGCCAGGAGTTGGGCGGGATGACGTTGCCGGCGCCGCGCTCGCCGTAACCGAGCGCCGGGGGGATGAAGAGGCGACGCTTCTCGCCGACCTTCATGCCGATGAGGCCCTCGTTCCAGCCCTGGATGACGCCGCCGGGGATCTGGACGGTGAAGGGCTCGCGGCCGGGCTGCTTGCTGGTGTCGAACATCTGGCCGCTGGGGAGCCAGCCGGTGTAGTTGACGGTGTAGGTGTCGCCCTTGACGCCGACCTGGGCGTGCTCGTCGCCCTCGGCGATGATGTGGTAGCGCAGGCCGGTGTCGGTCTGGACCGCGACAGGGGCCGGGCCGACGCGACGGAGGTTGCCGTCGTCGCCTTCTGGGAAGGTCCAGACGGTGGCGCCGGCGATGTCGACGCCGTTCTCGGAGATGGTCATGCCGGAGGGGGTGAACTCGAAGCGGGAGTTCATGGCGATCGCGCCGCCGGCGTAGGTGGGCATCGGGCGCTCGGACGAGATCTGGAGCCGACCGGTCGCTGCGTCGAAGACGGGCGTGAGGTCGCCGGTGACGTCGAGCTGGCCGAGCTGGACAGCGCCGATCGCGTCCATCGCGGCGTAGAGGCCGGGGGCGGCGGCGGCGCCGCCGGGCAGGCGCACCATGCGGATGCGCGGCTGGCCCTCGAACCGGAAGATGTGGAAGAAGACCTGGCCCATCGTGTCGCCCTCGCCGGTCTCGGCGGCGGCGAAGAGGACGCGGTCCGCGTCGATCGCGCGGATCGGCGTGATGTGGATCCGCAGCCCGCTCGAAACAAACGAGCCGGACATCGCGTTCATGATGTCGTCGAGCAGCGCGTCCGGGACGATCTCCGGGAGCTGGTCGGCGGGGATGGCGGCGGGCTGAGACGCTGCGTTCTGGGCGACGGCAATCCCGGCCGAGAGGCCGAGCAGCGACGCGAACGCCAGCACGAGGCGGCTAGTGGGCTTGGTCATGCGACCAGTGTACGCCCCCGAGCCGATTTCGTTCCCAGCGAGCCCCAAATCACCTTTCGCGTCCGGGAATCCCGGCTCAGCTCGCCTCGGCCCTGGGGTGGGCGCCGTCGTAGGCCTTGCGCAGACGCTGGGCGGTCAGGTGGGTGTAGACCTGAGTGGTGCTCAGCGACTGGTGCCCCAGGAGCTCCTGGACGGAGCGCAGGTCGGCGCCGTTGTCCAGCAGGTGGGTCGCGAAGGAGTGCCGGAGGGTGTGGGGGCTGATGGAGGGGTCGAGGCCCACTTCCTTGAGGTACTTGTCGAGCTTGCGACGGACCGAGCGTGAGGAGAGGCGCCCGCCGTGCTTGTTGACGAAGAGCGGGCGGATCTTGCGGTCCTCGCCCCAGACCCCGGCGAAGCGCGGGTCGTTGCGCAGGAGTCGGGCGTAGACGCGGATGGAGTTCAGCGCGTGGGTGCCCAGGGGGACGATGCGCTCCTTCTTGCCCTTGCCGCGAACATGGAGGGCCTCGCCGGTTTCGTCGAGGTCTTCGATCTCGAGGTCGACGAGTTCGGAGATTCGGATACCCGTGGAGTAGAGCGTCTCGAGGATGGCGCGGTCGCGCCCGCCCAGCACGTCCTTGTCGTCGGGCGCCGAGAGCAGGAGTTCGATCTGCTCGATCGTGATGGCCTTGGGCAGGCGCTTGTTCTGTCGCGGCGTGCGGATGAGCGTCATCGGGTTGCGAGGCACGAGCCCGCGCCGTTCGGCCCACTTGTAGAACGAGCGAAGGGTGGCGATCTTGCGCGCCATCGTCGCGGGCGAGTACTGCTGGTCGCCCAGGTGGGCGAGGTACTTGCGGATCTGATCGGGGTCGATGGCGCAGAGCACCGCGGTGATCGTCGCGCCGGGGCCGATGGAGCCGGCGACCTTGGGCGCCTGGCCCTGGTTGCGCGCGGCTTCGGACTGGGCGAGGTCGAAGGCCTTGCGCTCGGCGGCCTCGTCGGGGGCGATGCTCAGGTCGTCGGAGAGGAAGTCCACGAACTGTCGAAGGTCGGCGCCGTAGCAGCGCGCCGTGTAGGGGCTGAAGTGCCGCTCGTCGGTGAGGTACGCGAGGAACGCGTTGATCAGGGGAAGCGGGCTCGTGGCGCTCATGGGTGGGTCTCTTTCGTCTGGAGAGCGGCGTGGTGGTTGGTTCAGGCGGCGCGGCGGGTGGGCCTCGCGATCCGCGCGATCTGCTCGAGCAGGGCTCGCTCAGAGGTCGCGTCGGCGCGCAGTCGGTAGATGTGATCGCCTTTGCGAAGCGTGAAGTCACGCTCGCGTCGGGACGCGTCTGTTGCTTGGTGCTCGGGCTGGTGAGTGGGGCGGTCCATCGCCGGTCGTGTCGTTCTTCACAACCCGGCGATCCGTCGCCGGGGGTTATTTCGGTGTCTCGGCCCCGCTGACCAGGGCCCGTGTCAGTCGCAGTCGCTCCGCGTCGAGGAGCCGTTCCGCGAGCCGGTAGCTCGCGAAGTCCGCGTACAGCGGCATGCTTGCCAGATATCGGCGCCATCCGAGGGCCGATACAGTGTCGCTGCGTCCCTGGGCGTAGGCCTGGACAGCCATCTGCACCTCGTGGCTCTTCGCGTCGAGGTGCTCGGACGCGAAGGCCAGCGGCGCGAGTTCGGCGCCGGTGAGTTCGATCTGCGAGTCGGTCGTCGCGGCGTTCATCGCCGAGGGGTTGTTCGTGAGGGGATCGAGCGAGGACCGCGAGGGCGTCCCGAGCGAGCCGGGGCGAGCGAAGAGGCCGATCGCCATGCCGAGCTTGGGCGGGTCGTAGGGGTCGTAGGCGGTGATCGAGCCGACGATGAGCCCGTCGACGCCCATCGCCTCGATGAGCGCGTAGGCCTGTTCGGGCGAGTCGATGGAGGCGAGCCCGATGGCGCGCATCACGCCGATGGTGCGGTTGACCGGCAGCGTCGTGACGCCGCGGATCTGCTCGAACTGGTAGGTGAGCGCGTCGCTGACGAGCAGCGGGTCGACGAGGGTGACGCCGGACTCGTTGCGAAGCGGGGCGACCGCCCAGACGACTTCGGGTTGTCCGGCCCGTCCCTGCTGGTAGGGTGCGACAAGGACGCGCGGCGCGTGGAGCGTCTCTCTGGGCATCGTCGACGAGCAGGCGGCCAGGGCCGGCAGTGTCGCGACGATGAGTAGCGCGAGGGCTCGGTGCGCAAGCATGCGCTGTGCGGTTGTCATGGCGTCCGTGCCTTTCCGCGGGGCTCCGCCCGCGCGTGTCGTTCAGCGAATCGTGGTCTGTTCACCCTCGGCGCTTCGCCTCGGGTTCGTGCAATCGTCGCGACGCGTGCGCCGCGCCGGGTTCAGTCAATCATTGCTCGGGTCCGGTCGTGTCACGCTCGGGGGCGAAGACGAAGTTGGTCGGGTTGCTCGTGCGCCGGGCCGGCGGGCTCTGGGGCGCAGCGACCGGCGTGGGGATGCCGCGAACGATGGCCTCGGGCGAGCCGGGCTGGATGACATCGTCGCGTCCCTGCGTCATCGCGGGCCCGCCGGAGGAGGGTCGGGAGGTGAAGCCGGTGTTGGTCGAGCCCTGGGGCCGGTTCACGCCGCGCTGCTCGGGGCTGCGCTGGGAATAGACGCCCGGGGCCTCGCCGCGCGACGCGATGAGGGCGCGCTCGGGCTGGAGCGACCAGATGTTGTCGTTGCCGCCGCGATCGGAGACGAAGTACAGGCGCCAGTCCGGGGCCCAGACCGGCATCAGGTTGACGAAGTTGCCCCCGGTGAGGCGCGAGCGCCCCGAGCCGTCGAGCTCGACCATCCAGATGTCTGACGCGTGGGGGCGCGCATCAGGGGAAGAGCCCATCCCGCCGTGCGGGTTCGGGACAGCGGCGAAGGCGAGGCGGCGCCCGTCGGGCGACCAGGTCGGATTGATGAAGGCGGCGACCGGCGAGGAGGCGATCTCGGTGGGGTTGATTGCCTCGCCCTCGACGAAGTCGATGGTCCAGATCGCGAAGAAGCGGTCGCCCCGATCTCGCGAGCGCTGGAAGGCGATAGTGTCGCCGGTGGGGCTCCAGCGCGGGAAGAGGCCGTGCCCGATGAAGCGGGCGACGCCCGGGTTCATCGAATCGACGACCCACAGTTCCCACTTGTTCGACGCCGGGTTGAGCCGGCAGAACGCGAGGTGCCTGCCGTCGGGAGACCAGGTGGGGTGCAGCTCGTGGCCCGAATCCGCGGTGAGCTGGATGGGCTGCCCGCCGCCGGTGGACATCACATAGAGGTCCCACGACCCGTTGCGGTTGGACGCGAACGCGAGGCGGCGCCCATCGGGCGAGAAGGCGGGCATCACGTCCTGGCCCGGGTCGTTGGTGAGGCGAGTGACCGCCTTGCTGCCGACGGGCTTGATGTACAGGTCGGAGGTCTGGCTGTGCTGCGTGGACGCGAAGACGATCCACTTGCCGTCGCGGGAGATGTCGGGGTGGAAGTCGGAGCCGATCTGCGCGAAGGTGATCTGGCGGAGGTTCTCGGAGAAGTCGTCGCTCGACGAGGACGCGCCGTTTGTGCCGCTCAACTCCCCGAAAATGTTGGGGGAGGCGTTGTGCTGGTTCGGGGCGCTCCAGGGCGCGAACGGATCGGCCGACGCGCCCGAGTTCCCGCCCGGTGCGGTGGCGATCGCGAACGGGTCGCTCGGATCGACAGGGGGCTGGGCCTGCGCCGTGGTCTGCGAGGGCTTGGTCGCACCCGACGCCTGGGGAGTCGCAGGGGTGCGGCTCGCCTGCATGGGACGGGCCTGCATCGAGCAGCCAGCGAGGGCGGCAAGGAGGGCCGGCGTCAGCACAAGAGCGAGCGAGCGACGAGAGGGGATGGCGAAGCGGTTGACGAGCATCGGACGGCTCCTCCGCGGCGGCGAGTGCTCGGCCGCGTTGGTGTCGTGGGTCGTTCCGGCTCCGCCGGGTCGCTGCGAGGAGGTTCGCCTCTCGCAGGAGGTCTAGTGCTCCCTGACGCTCCGCGTCCGGGCCCTTATCGGACTCAGGACCCGCGACGCTTGAGCCGCGGGCTGGTCCCGGAACCTCGATCGGCCCGTTCCAACGCCAAGATAAGTCCCGTCCGAAAAAGACCGCCGGATCTCGCGCCGCCCCGAGTGATTCTGGGCGAGCGAGCCAGCAAAACGCGTCGCGGCCCGTCACGAATCCCAAGCTCCTCCTCCAAGGAGCTCGGATCCCGTGGCCGGGCCGCGGACGCTTCGGGTGCATGTCCATGTCGCGCCACGCGAGGTGTCGCAGAGCCACAGCGTACCGATTCTCGCGCCGAGTCCAAGCCCAAGTTTGGGCGTTTCCGGCACTTTCACGCGACCTTCGCGCGCACGGATGGCGCGAAAGCACGAGAGTTGTCACATTGGGCAATTTGGCTGGCGTCCCTGCGCCCGCGTCAGCGCGCGCCGGAACGGAGGGCGGACACCGGATCATCTGACTCGAGCACGACCTGCGCGATCTCGGCGAGGGAGCGGCGAGAGGTCCGAGCAGCACGCTGGAGCAGGAGGTGGGCGTCCGGCTCGCGCATCGAGCCGAGCTCGACGAGGCGCCACTTCGCCCGCTCGGTCAGCTTCCGGTGGTCGAGGGTCCGACGCAGGTCTGCCAGAGCCGTGTCGCGGTCGGTCTGGCGGCGTGAATTGGCCCAGGCGAGGGCGAGCGCTGCACGCAAACCCTCCGGCGTCACGGGCTTGAGCACATACCCGAAGGCCTGCGCCGTGACGGCGCCGTTGATGTACTCGTCGCTCCCGTACGCCGTCAGCAGGACGCAGGGAATCCCCTTCGTGGCCCAGAGGGTCTTCGCGACCTCGATGCCGTCGATCTCGGGCATGCGGATATCGAGGACGGCGGCGTCGGGGGGGGTTTTTTCGGCGATCTCGATGGCCTTGGCCCCGTTGGGCGCGAGCCCGACCACCCGGATGCCCATCGATTCGAGCATCTCGCGGACGCTGCGAGCGATGAGCATGTCATCTTCCGCGACGAGCACGCTCTCGGGAAGATCCGAATTCACGCTCTGCGGCGCGTTGTCGTCTGTGCCTTTCGGCGATCCCATAGCGACGAGTCTCCCGACGGAGAGTAGAGGTGCCCCCGGAGCGGCTGCCGGGTCCAGAGATCTGAGGGGCAGAAGTACCCCTTCAGTATCGAGCCGTGAGTATACGAGCATACCCGATTCTGGCTGCGCCCGGCAATGAACCGGGGAAAGCCCCGGGTTTGGCCAGGCCATGGGGCTTCACGCCCGGGATGCTTCGGTTCAGTCCAGCCAGTCCTTGGCCTTCAGGCGCTCGGGCACATACACCTCGGTCACGTACGAGATGTCCTTGGTGATGAGGGATTCAACCTCCATTTTGAAGCCATTTCGGAGCATTTTCTCGATTTCCCGCTGCCAGGGCTTGTTGTCCTTGAACCACGGGTAGGCGGCGATCTGCTTGGCGCGCGCGGTGTCCTTGTCGTTGAGTTCGATCTGCACGTCGTCGCTCAGCTCGCAGCGGTCGTAGTCGATGGCCCGGATGCCCAGGAACTTCGCCTCGGGGATCGCCATGCGCTCGCTCTCGTACGCGAGGTTGATCGACCCCTGCTTCATGACGCTGTAGATGTAGTGCCCCCACGGGTCGCAATCGAGCAGGCAGAACACCGGCAGTTTCAGCTCGTGGTGCATGCGATGCAGGAGCCGGCGCACGCCGCGAGGGGGCTGCCCGCTGCCCTCGGTCAGGATGCAGTTGTGCTTCTCCCAGAAGCGGTCCTCGTTGAAGCGCGACCAGACGGTGTCCTTCTCGACATGCAGGATGAACTTCGCCTCGCACTTGCCGAACTGGATGACATCCGGCTCGCAGATGCTGGGGATCGCGTACCCGCCCGAGCCCATGCGCCGGCAGTCGATCTCGTCGCCGTTGTCGGTGATGGTGATGTTGCCCACCATGGTCCCGCGTTTCTTCGCGAAGACGTGCAGCTGCTCGCGCAGCGCGCCCAGAGACACCTCGAGGTCCTCGAGCACGGCGTCGCTCTCGGTCTGGTCGTCGAAGGTCTTTTCCTTCGTCCCGGCGATCGTGTGCAGCGAGCGGTAGTACATGCCGCGGAGACTGAGCGTCTTTTCCTGCTCGATCAGGTCCTTGCACCCGCCGGCGAGCAGGAGCGACTGCATGAACTTGCGCGCCTGACTGGCGTTGAAGAAGTTGCGCCGCTGCGTGGCGCTGCCCATCTCGAGCCGGCGCTTCTTCGCGTTGAACCTCGTGTTCGAGAGCGCTCGCGTCGGGACATCGAAGTACGGGTCGCCCTCGGCCTTGCGGTCGGCCTGGCCCAGCGACACCTCGATCACGCGCTCCGCCAGCTTGACGATGCGGTCCGCGGTGACCTTGTCGCCCTCGCGCTTCGACCGCGCGATCTCGGCGCGCTTGGTGTCGCCCGCGCTGCGCTTCGTCGTTGTCTTCTTCTGCACCGATCGCTCGGCCATCACGCCGCACTCCGTTGGGTGTTCTTCGCCTCACTCAGCCGAACAGCGCCGCCGACCCGTCCCCGTGCGACGGCTGGCGCTTCTTCTTGACCTTCTTGACGATGACCTTCTTCTTTTTCTTCAGGGGCTTCGGCTCCGACGCGAGCGCCGGCCCGATCGCGGCGTCGTCCCCGTCGTCGGCCTCGCGGCCGGGCGCGGGCCGGCGGACGGGCTCGTCGCCCATGCCGAAGTTCTCCGCCTCTTCGGGCGTTTCCTTCATGTAGACCGTCTCGTCGCCGAGCAGCTCGTCGCGCCGCTTGGCCGGCGTCTTGATGAGGTTTCCCTCCTCGTCGAGCTCGATGTCGGCGCGTTCGGTCTTCTTCGCCGCCGTCGCTTTCAGCGCCTCGTAGATGGGCGCCGGGTCGAGCCCGGTGATCGTGCCGCAGGCCTTGGCCACTTCGCCGATGTAGCGCTCGAAGAGCGAGCGACGCTCGCCCTCGCGCTTCATCTTCTGGCGACGACGCAGATAGATTCCGAGCTTGCGCCCGCACTCCTGCAGGGCGAGCTTCATCTCCTTGCGGATCTCGTCGTAGTCGGCGATCGCCTCTTTGCTCTCGCTGGTGAAGGGCACCCACACGCTGGCCATGTGGATCATCACGACGAGCGGGCCGACGGGCGCAGCCCCGCGCGGGTGCTGCAGCCCGTAGCGCTTCCAGTCGGTGTCGAGGACCGCCTTGAAGGTCGCGCACGCGCTCTGCTGATACTGGAGCGGCACGCGGTTGGCGAAGCGGAAGACATTGGCCGAATCATCCGCCGGCAGGTTCCCTCCGAACGCGACGCCGGCCTCGATCAGGAAGGGCCTTCCCCGATACACCGCAGGGGGGCGCGAGCTCACGGCGATGAAGTCCGGCTTCAGCTCTTTCTGCAGCCCCTTGATGAGCGTCTTGGCGCCGATCGGGCTCAGACAATCCGTCGGGGGCGCCATGATCTTCACATCCTGGATCGCCTTGAACAGCTTCTCCGCCTCGGCGTGGCCGATCTGCTTCACCCACGAGCGCTCGGTGAGACCCGCGTGCTCGCAGATCTCCTGGCTGACCTTGGACGACACGCGCGAGAACTCGTTCTTGAAGAACGCGCCCAGCTGCGTGCTCTCGGTGCGTTCGAGCATCTGGATCAGCGTGCCCAGCTCGATGCCGTGGGGGTGCGGCTGGATCTCCCGGGCCTCGGGGGGCAGCTCCTCGACGCCGCGCGGGTAGGAATATTCGCGCGGCCCGTCGTCGCCGCTCTGGGGGGGGGCGATGTAGGTGAAGCTGGCGTGGGGGTTGGCGATCGCGGTGAGCTCGATGTACTCGTCGACGCTGGCGCGCCCCTTGAGGTACTTGCCCTCCAGCTCGATCTCGACGCGCGTGCCGTGGCCCTCGCCGAACAGATCGTCGAGCTCCGGGCGCTCGTTGTCGTCGACGACATCGGCGCGGTTCTTCGAGGTGTCCATCTTGAGGATGACCTCGTGCGCCGGCTTGTTCTTCGCGGTCTTGCTCACGATGCGCACCGGCTTGCCGGTGGTCATCAGCCCGTACATGCCGGCGGCGGAGATGCCGATGCCCTGCTGGCCGCGGCTCATCTTGAGACGGTGGAACTTCGAGCCGTAGAGCAGCGAGCCGAACACACGCTCGACCTGCTTGCGCACGATGCCCGGCCCGTTGTCCTGCACCGTGACGCGGTAGCGCCCCTCTCCCGCCGACTTGAGGTGCTCGATCCGCACGAGCAGGTCGGGGAGGATGCCCGCCTCCTCGCACGCGTCGAGGGAGTTGTCGACCGCCTCCTTGACCGTGGTGAGCAGCGCCTTGCGCGGGTTGTCGAAGCCCAGCAGGTGGCGGTTCTTCGCGAAGAACTCGGAGACCGAGATCTCGCGCTGCTGCGAGGCCATGCTCTCGGCAGTGGCGCGGCGTTCGCCTCGTGGGCGGGGCTTGCTGTCTTTCGCCATGAACGACGACGCTCCCTCGTCGGGGTGTGGCAGTGGGGCGGTCCCGACCTCCGTGGCGGGACGATCATCCGATCGCGGCCAAGGCCGCGGGGGGCGAGGATAGCCATGTTGGGCCCGTCTCGCGCGCGCCCGTGTCAACCTGGGTAAGCTCCGCGCCCGTAACCCAAGGGAAAGCAAGGGACTTGGGCTCAGGAGCGCGCTAAGCCTCGGTGAAGCCCCGATCCCGGGTATTGTTCCGCTCGCGCCCGGGCAATACTGTCGTCACGACATGGTGCGCCGCGCGGGCTCACCCGTGTGATGTGGAACTCCCCAAGGCAGGCCCGCGAGCGCACATCCCTCAGATCGGACCGCCCCATGTTGGGTCGGCCGCTGACTCCTTTGTTGGATGTGGAGGAATTGAGATGAACAAGATCGTCCTTGGCGCCGCTGTCCTTTCGATCGCGGCTGGCGCGTCCGCCGGCACCCCCGACATCATCGCCTACTGGGCCATGAACAACAACACGCTCCCCGGCGGCGGCTTCGGCTTCGCGCCCTCGTCGTTCCCCCAGGGCGCTGACTTCGGCGTCCAGGCCGGGACCGCGAACCTCACCATCGGCGGCGGCGACATCCTCGCCCTCGCCGGCAGCGGCAACTACCAGTGGGTGCAGTCCTTCGCCGGCTCCACCATCAACACGCAGTTCGGCGAGCCCAACGGCGGCTCGATCGCCTTCCAGAACGGCACCGGCGGCATCAACAACGGCGCGTACATGGACTTCAACTTCAACGCCGCCCTCTACGAGAACCTCGAGATCTCCTTCGCCCGCCAGTCCACCAGCACCGGCTTCCGCGATGTCACCGTTGACGCCTACGCCGACGGCGTCCTCATCGGCACCATCGGCGCGATCAGCAACCGCGACGCCTTCGCGCTCTACTCCTTCAACACTTCCCTCCTCGACACCGTCGCGAACGCGACCATCCGCCTGACCTTCACGGGCGGCGAGACCGAGGGCAACATCGCCGCCGGCAACAACCGCGTCGACAACATCGTCATCGCCGGCACGATCATCCCGACCCCCGGCGCCGTCTCCCTGCTCGGCGTCGCCGGCCTCGTCGCCGCCCGTCGTCGTCGCTGAGACGATTGACAACCCGCTCGCGCCCGCTCGTTGAGCCAACGAGGGAAGCACGGACGCGAGCATGACTCGGAATCAAACGCGGGCGGGCCCAGTGACCGGGCCCGCCCGCGTTCTCTTTTCTGCTCTCTCACTTCCCAACTCGTCAGCGTCGACGACGGCGAGCCGCCGCCAGCGCGCCCAGCCCCAGCACGCCCATCGCGCCCGGCGCCGGGACATCGGGCCCGAAGAGCTCCCAGCGAGACGACTCGCTGAAAGTCCCGCTGTAGGCCAGCAAGTCATCGCCCTCGCCGTAGATCTCGAAGCCCCACAGCCCCGGCTGCGTGACGCCGTTGAGGTCGTCGAAGGTGGTGTCGACGCTGAAGGTTCCCTGCCCGAACCAGCCCAGATCGGCGCCGGTCAGGAAGATGAACCCCTCGCCGGCGCCCGGAGCGACCAGCAGCAGGACCAGGTTCTCCGCCTGGAAATCGGCGGCGGTGGTGAACTCGGCGACGAGGCGAGTCTGCTCGATCGTCACGCCCGAGGGCCCGAGGAAGCGGAACATGATCGTGTTGTCGATCTGTTCGCCGCTGGGGAAGAAATCGACGGTGAAGACGGCGCCCTGCGCCGCCCCTGCGCTGAGCGCGATGACGCCGGCGCCCAGCGCGCGAGCCACGGATCCGAACTGTGCCATGCGGTCTTTCTCCTGCCCGCGCCGACCTTGCCAGCGGCGCGAGGCGAGGGTTGTACGGAAGAATTCCGACGCGGTTTCATCCGGAATACGCCAGGGCAGTCTCGGTCTTGCAGAGACGCGCCGAAGCTGCGAACGTCCATCGCCAGGCCCCGAACTCCAGGCAGAGAGACGCCCGAACCCATGACACGCGATGAACCCCCGAGAACAGTTCCGCCGCCGTGGCTGTCTCTGTGCCTGTCCTGCGGCTACGACCTCTCAGGACAGACCGAACGCTGCCCCGAATGCGGCAAACCCCTCGCCGAAATCACCCTCGCGCCCGACAGCCGCGCCGCCCGCTGGCTCACGCAGCGCTCGCGCTGGCTCGTGGCGCCGATCGTGGTCTTCCTGCTCGGCGTCGTCGCGTGGCACGCGCTGCTCCGTCCGACGACCGGGTACGGCTTTGAGCACCTCGGGTGGTACGCGCTCTCGTTCGCCATCATCGGCGCCATCGCCGTGGGCATCCACGCGATCGCGTACGCGTGCCTTCGGGCTCGCAACCCGGCACGCACGCTCCGCGCGCGGATCTGGTTTCTGACTCTGCCAGCGCTCCACGCGTGGTGGATCGCGTGGCCGTTGATCGCCATTGTGGCGTTGCGTCTCGCAGTCGCGATGGGCGCTGACGACCGCTCTGCTTTCCTCTTTATCTATTTTGGGTCGCCGATCAGCGCGTTGGTTACTCCGCTGCTGTGGCAGGTCGGATGGTGGGGTGTAAGTCGCTGGCTGGGTCTGAACGCGCGCCCGCGCTTCGGCCACTGGCTTGCGGCCGGGCTGATCGGAGTGCCGGTTGCGATGTTTCAAGTGTTTATGATCCTGGCGCTCGCCACCGCCGATGTCTGAACCCCGCCCTCCCCGTTCCCCGCCTATCCTCCCCGCCTTCCAGCACCCCATTTCCGCACGAGACAGGGAGAGAACCCATGGAAACCACCCTCATCATCCTCAAGCCCGACGCCGTCCAGCGTGGCCTGATGGGACGCATCGTCAGCCGCTTCGAGGACAAGGGCCTGCAGGTCGTCGGCTGCAAGATGATGAAGATCAGCCAGGAACTGGCCGCCAAGCACTACGAAGCGCACAAGGAGCGCCCGTTCTATCCGGGCCTCGTGAAGTTCATGACCTCCTCCCCGGTGCTCGTGCTCGCGATCCACGGCAAGAACGCCATCGCGGTCTCGCGCAAGATGATGGGCGCCACCTTCGGCTCCAACGCCGAGGCCGGCACCATCCGAGGCGACTTCGGCGTCTCCAACTCCTTCAACCTGATCCACGGCAGCGACAGCCCCGAGGCCGCCGCCCGTGAACTCGAACTCTTCTTCGCCAAGGGCGAGGTCGTCTCCTACACCCGCCCGATCGACGCGTGGGTCTACGACATGGCCGGCGGCAAGGCCGAATAAGCCGAGCCAATCCGACGAAACCACGCAGGGGCGGGCGCACGGCGCTCGCCCCTGTTCGTTCACCGGCGCAGCGTCACGCGAAACACCAGCTCGATGCGCGCGTCGGGGTCTGAGTTCAGCAAGACCTTCAGGGGCTCACCCGTCGCGCGCCAGTTGTAGACGGCGTCGAGCACCGGGCGATCAACATCGGCGCGCCCGCTGGACTGGAGCAGCTCGGCCTTCGCGACGCGCCCCTGCGCGTTGAACCAGATCCGCACGACGACATCGTCGGGGTTCGCCGTCGCCAGCGCGTACGCAGAGAACTGGGGGCGCACCGTCTGGATGCGCAGCCCCTTGGCCGCCAGTGGGCGCCCGGGCGACGCCAGGATCGCGTTGCGGATCGACGCGGCGTCGGCGTCGCGATCAGACGCGACTCCCGGCTCGCGTTCGCCGCCCGCTCCCTGCTTCGAGAGGTCGACCGGCTCGTCCTTGGGCTTCGCGGTCTCGTCGACCGCCTGGGGCGGGGCCGAGGTCCCCGGCGCAGGCGTCTGAGCGCCCGACGGGCTCGCGCCCCGGGCGCCCCCGGTGCTCGCAGCGCTGCCCGGCGCGTTGATGGGCGGCGTCTCTCGCGCGTCGCGCGCGAGGGTGATCGAGGGCGTTGCGCTGGGCGCGAGAAAGACAGCCGGCTCGACTGGGGACGAATCGGCGCGATCGTGCTCGCTCGCGGCGTCGTGCTGCACGAGCGTCGCGCTTGCGGCCTGCCCCTCGCCACCGGCGCCGGGGCTCGTCGGTGTGAGCGCTCCGTCGCTGGGACGGGCCGGGGAAAGCCCGCCATCGCCCGA
Source organism: Phycisphaeraceae bacterium (assembly GCA_019636675.1). Lineage (NCBI taxonomy): Bacteria > Pseudomonadati > Planctomycetota > Phycisphaerae > Phycisphaerales > Phycisphaeraceae > Phycisphaeraceae bacterium. The sequence goes on along the minus strand of JAHBXC010000001.1, from coordinate 773,557 downwards.
CGAGCGACGAAGTTGCGCCTGCTCAAACCCCATCGGGATCCCGCCGTGTTCGGGGCTGGCGCTCGCGAACCCCAGCCATGTCTCGGTGTCGGTCGCGTCGGACTCGTCGATGCCCAGACGCACCTTCAGGGGCTCGGGCTCGACCGGGACGGGCGTGAGATCGGCTTCATCGTCCGGCGTCGGAGCGTCCGCGGGGTCCGGAAACTCCTCGCGCTCCTTCGAGGAAAGCGCTTCCGAGATCCATTCTGACACCGGAACAGGGGAAATCACGCCGGTTGCGACGAGAGCGGCCACCCCGTGGATCGCAAAAGATGCGATCCAGCCCAGCGCACCCGCCGTTGACGAGCCCAGCCGAAGCATCATCACACGATAGGACGCCCCCGGACCTCGCCGGTTCTGCGGCGGCCGGTGCAGGCAGAGATTCGTCGTGCGCGGAATCCATCGCCTCCCTCGTGCGTTTCACCGGTACGATCTCCTGAATACCTCGCGGGCAGACCCCTTGCGCCCGTTCCCGTCACCCCAAGGAAGCACGAATGCGACATCTCTTCGCCGGTCTCTTCGCCTCCGCCGTTGTTCTCGCTGCCCCCGCGCTCGCGCAGGGCCAGCTCGTGGTCGGGGACAAGGCGCCCAAGCTCAGCAACGTCACCTGGCTCAAGGGCGACTCGGTGAGCAGCTGGCAGCCCGGCGAGGTGTACGTGCTCGATTTCTGGGCGCCCTGGTGCGGGCCCTGCATCGCTGCGATGCCCCACATGAACGACCTGCACAAGAAGTACGAGGACAAGGGCGTCACGATTCTGGGCGTGTCGATCTGGCCTCGCCCCGGCATGACGCCCACCGCCGAGTTCATCGAGTCGCACGTCGTCAACGCCGACGCCAACGAGAAGATGCTCTACGGCATCGCCGAGGACATCGAGATGGCGACCGCCCGCGCGTTCATGGACGCGACCGGCTCGCAGGGCATCCCGACCGTCATGATCGTCGACAAGCAGGGGCGCCTCGCGTGGGTCGGCCACCCGATGAACAAGGACTTCGACGAGTCGCTCGACGCGATCGTCAACGACACCTACGACATCGAGGCCCGCGCCGTCGAGTCGCGCCGCAAGGCCGAGATCGAGGCGACCGTGCGTCCCATCCTCTCGTCGCTGCGCGAAGCGGCCGGCGCCCGCCAGTGGGATGTCGTCGTGTCCAAGCTCGACGAGTTGATCGCGATGGACTACAACGCGGCGCAGTACACGCTCACCAAGGTGAACGTGCTCGCCACGCACCTGAAGAAGTACGATCAGGCGTGGGCCACCGGCTGGGCCGCGATCAAGGGCGTCGCGAAGGACGACGCCCAGGGCCTCAACGGGCTGGCGTGGTTCATCGTCGACAGCAAGGCGATCGAGACCCGCGACCTCGATCTCGCGATGGCCGCCGCCACACGCGCCAGCGAGCTGACCGGCGGGACGAACGCGAGCATCCTCGACACCCTCGCGCACGTGCACTATCGCAAGGGCGATCGCGCGAAGGCGATCGAGGTCCAGAAGAAGGCCATCGAGAACGCCCCCAACCCGCGCGAGCGCCAGCAGCTCCAGGACACGCTCGCCCGCTTCGAGAGCGGCCAGCCCCTCGACTGATCGTGCCCCCGAACCGGGCCCGCCCCGCTTCGGAGCGCCCCGGACAACGACCGAGAACCGACGCCGACGCGCCCCACGCGTCGGCGTCTTTCGTTCACCCCAGCGCCTATCGTTCCGCGATATGAGCGGAGCGACCGCAGAAACCCGTCCGAAGGCCAACCCCGACACCAAGCCGCGCCAGCCGCGTCCGTGGAACGTGGTGCTGCTCGACGACGACGATCACAGCTACGACTACGTGATCCGCATCGCGACGCAACTCTTCGCCTTCACCCCCGAGAAGGCCTTCAAGGCGGCCCAGACCGTCGACGCCGAGGGCCGCGTCGTGCTCCTGACCACCCACAGAGAGCACGCCGAGTTGAAGCGCGAGCAGGTGCTGGCCTTCGGCAAGGACCCGCTCATCGCCAAGTGCCAGGGCCCGATGTCCTGCATCCTCGAGCCCGCCGAGTTCGGCGGCGACGACGACCTCGAGAACGCCGACCGCGACGCGATGAACCGCTCGCGCGACGACTCCTGATCCCGACCTCCATCGCATGAGAGCCCTCGTCCTTCAGACCGAGGAACTCGACCCCGCCGCGAGCGACTGGCTCGCCGAACGGGCCGACCTGCGCCGATGCTCGCCCGACGAGCCCGGCTTCGCCGACCTGCTCGCCGAGGCCGACGCGCTAGTGGTTCGCACCTACACCATCGTCAACGAGGCCATGCTCGCCAAGGCGCCGAAACTCCGCGCCGTGGCCCGAGCGGGCGTCGGGCTCGACAACATCGACCTGCGCGCCTGCGAACGCCGCGGCATACGCGTGCTCAACACCCCCGACGCCAACACCCAGGCCGTCGTCGAACTCGTCGTCTCCTTCGTCCTCGACGCGCTCCGCCCCCGGCTCTTTCTCGACAAAGCGCTCCCCCTCAAGGAATGGAAGCGCGTGCGCGACGATCTCATCGCGCCGAGACAACTGGGCGACCTGACGGTGGGCGTGCTGGGCCTGGGTCGCGTGGGAACGCGCGTGGCGCGCGTGTTCGAGGCGTTCGGCTGCCGGGTGCTGTATAACGATCTGCTCGAACTCCACCGCGACAACCTCCGCGCCAAGGCGGTCGATCTCGACACGCTCCTGCGATCCTCGGATGTGCTCACCGTGCATGTCGACGAGCGGGCGAGCAACCGCGACCTGATCGACGCCGGCGCGCTGGCGCGCATGAAGCCCGACGCGCTGCTCATCAACGCGTCGCGCGGGTTCGTCGTGAACCCCGGCGCGCTCGCGTCGTGGCTGGGCAGCAACCCAGGCGCGCAGGCGATCCTCGATGTCCACGAGCCCGAGCCCTTCACGAGCGACTACCCGCTGCTGGGCCTGCCCAACGCGCACCTCGCGCCCCACATCGGCGCAGCCACGGCGCAGGCGAAACGCAACATGTCGTGGGTCGTGAAGGACCTCTGGAAGGTCCTCTGCGGCGAAAAGCCCGAGCACGCCGCCGTCTGAACGGGAATAACGCGTGACCAGCGACCGACGCCATCACCGACAGGAACTGCTGCCCTTCGTGGGCGAAGCGGGGCAGCAGCGCCTCCGGCAGTCGCACGCGCTGCTGATCGGCCTGGGCGCGCTGGGCTGCGTCGCCGCCGACCACCTCGCGCGCGCCGGCGTCGGGACGCTGACGATCGTCGACCGCGATGTCGTCGAGTTCACGAACCTTCAGCGGCAGTCGCTCTACACGCAGCGCGACGCGGAGGAGGGCCTCCCCAAGGTCGAGGCCGCGCGCCGACGCCTGCTCGAGATCGACTCGTCGCTCGCCATCCACGCCCACGCGACCGATTGCTCCGCGCGCACCGCGCGCGCGCTCCTTGACGCGAGGCCCGGGGTCATCCTCGACGGCACGGACAACTACGAGACGCGCTACCTGCTCAACGACCTCGCGATCGCGACCGGGACCGCCCTGGTGTACGGCGGCGCCGTCGCGACCCGCGCGATGCAGATGACGGTTCTGCCCGGAGAATCGCCCTGTCTGCGCTGCGTCTTCCCCGAGCCGCCCCCGGCGCGCGAGCGCGAGACCTGCGACACCGTGGGCGTGCTGGGCCCGGCGGTCGGCGTCGCCGGCTCGCTCATGGCGGGCGAGGCGATGAAGATCCTGCTGGGGCGCGCCGACCTCGTGCGTCACTCGCTCGCACGCGCCGATGTGCTCACCGGTGAAATAGCGACGACCGACCTCAGGAAGGCGCGCGACCCGGAGTGCCCCTGCTGCGCGCTGCGCCGCTTCGACTGGCTCGACGGTGATCGCGCCGACGCCGCGATCACGCTCTGCGGCCGGTCGAGCGTGCAGATCACGCCCTCGTCCCCGTCGTCGGCCGATCTCGACGCGGTCCTCGCGCGCCTCTCGCCTCACGGCGAGTTCCGGCGCACGCCGTTCCTCGTCAAGGGCTCGCTGCGCGAGGGGGGTGTGGAACTCTCGGTCTTCGCCGACGGGCGCGCGATCGTCTCGACGCCCGACCCGGCGCGGGCCCGCGCGATCTACGCGAAGCACCTCGGCGCGTGAGCGTCAGTCGACGCGTTCGAAGCCGAAGAACCGCTCGGTGTTGCGGTTGATCTGCGCGTGGAAGTCGTCCCACTGCTCGCTACGGAGATCCGCGAGGAACTCCGCCGTCACGCGCGCAAACTTCGGGGCGTTGGGGCGCACGCCCCGGTGGGGGGCGGGCGTGAGGAACGGCGCGTCGGTCTCGACCATGATCCGGTCGCCCGGGACGATCTTGGCGGCCTCCTGCACATCCTTCGCGTTCGCGTAGGTCACCACGCCCGTGAACGACACCATCGCGCCGAAGTCCAGCAGAAGGCGCATCTCGCGCGGGCCGGCGGTGAAGCAGTGGAACACGAACCGCGACGCGTCCAGCCCGCTCTGCCTCAGGATCGGGATCAACTCGTCGAACGCCTCGCGGCAGTGGAGCACGATCGGCTTGTCGATGCGGTGCTCTCGCTTCGCGTTCGCGATAAACGCGAGCTGCTCGTTCAGCACCGCGTGCTGCGTGGCCCGGTGGGGGCCGTCGTAGTGCAGGTCAAGCCCAAGTTCGCCCCAGGCGACACAGCGAGAGGAACGCGCGACATCCAGCAGGTTCTGCCACCGGCGCGGCTCGACATGGGAGTACAGCGGGTGCACCCCGGCGGTGCACCACAGGTTCTCGAGCGCGTGGTGCTCGGCGAGCGAGAGCGCCGAGAGGCAGTCCTGCGTTGTGGTCGAGATGGTGATCGCGCCGGTGACCCCCGCCTCGCGGGCGGCGGCCAGGGTCTCGGACACACGCCCGTGGTAGTCCGCAAACGTGAGATGGCAGTGCGTGTCGAGCATGGGCCGGAAGGGTAGGGGGGCACGGCGCCGAGCGCCTTTCGGGCGAGGGGGGGCGACCCGGGCTCCGGAAGACGGTACAACTCGGCATGACCACCGCCCGCCGCGTCCTCGTCTGCGTTCTCGCGTGCCTCCTGGCCCCGGCGTCGCTGGGGAGCGTCGTCGAGCGCTGGTACATGCTCGAGCTCATGGGCTCGCGGGCCGGCCACATGCGCGAACGCATCGAGACACGCGACGACGGCACGATCCGCGTCGCCAGCGAGATGTCGCTCTCGATCGCGCGCGGCCCGGCGACGATCCGCGTCCGCATCGACGCCGAGTCTGTCGAGCGAGCCGACGGAGAGCCCGTCTCGATGCGCACCGAGCAGTTGCTGGGCGCAGCCGCGGTCGTGACCGAGGCGACGTTCGCCGGTCGGCGCGCCACGGTGACCGAGAGCCAGTTCGGCCAGCGAGGCCAGGCGCGCGAGATCGAGATCGAGCAGGGAGCGCTGATGCCCGACGCGGCGCGCCGGTTCCTGCGAGATCGCATCGCGCAGGGCGCCAGAACGATCGAGTTCGCATCGATCGACCCGATGTCGGTGACCGTGACCGAGCAGCGGTACATCCGCGGCGAGCAGTCCGTGGTGCGACTCGCCGGGCGTGCGTCGCACGCGACGCGCTGGACCGTCACCCAGTCGTCGGCGCCCGGCACGACCAGCACCTATTTCCTCGACGCCGAGGGCGAACTCGTCCGGGGCGAGGTGGCCCTGGGGGGGATCGCGCTCACGATGATGCTCACGGAGCGCGACCTCGCGCTCGCCGAGTTCGAGCCCGCGGAGCTGCTGGTCTCGACGCTCGTCACGCCCGATCGGCCCATCGATTCCCCCCGGACGACGCGCCGGGCGTCCTATCTCCTGCGCCTCGACGCCGGGACGATGCCCGAGCTTCCCTCGTGGGGCGCCCAGCGCGTCGAGCGGATCGACGAGCGCACGGCGAGAGTGGTCATCGACCTCGACAGGAGCGAGCCGGCCGCTCTGACGCGCGAGCAGCGCGCCGCGGCGCTCGCGCCCTCCGCGATGATCGACTCGCGCAACCGCGATGTCGTGGGGCTCGCGACCAACGTGCAGATGATGTCGCGCGAGGACCGAAACAACGCGCCGGTGCTCGCCGAGCGCATGCGAAGGCATGTCCACGGGCACATCAACCGGAAGTCACTCGATGTCGGCTTCGCGACGGCGAGCGAGGTGGCCCGCACGCGCGAGGGCGATTGCACCGAGCACGCCGTCCTGCTGGCCGCGATGCTTCGCGCCGCAGGGATCCCGTCGCGCGTGGTCTCGGGGCTGATCTACGTGGACGAGTTCGTCGGGCAGAAGGGGGTCTTCGGGTTTCACATGTGGACGCAGGCGCTCCTCGCCGGGCCCGACGGCGAGGGGGTCTGGGTCGATCTGGACGCGACGCTCGACCGTTTGCCACGCGATGCGACGCACATCGGCGTCGCGGTCAGCACGCTCGAGGGCTCGGAGCGCGTGAACACCATGGCCGCCGTCGCGCCCCTGCTCGGCGCGCTGTCGATCGAGGTCGAGCGCGTCGAGTGAAAGTTCGAATATCATCCACTCGATGAGCACCCCCCACGACGACCCGCTGCCACGGCTCCCCGCGCGCGACGCGCGCGGGCACAAGGGCTCCTTCGGCACGGTCGGCGTGGTGGGGGGGTGTGCGCTCGCAGACTCGCGAATGATCGGCGGGCCGGCGCTCGCCGCGATCGGCGCGCTGCGTGCCGGGTGCGGCCTCGCGAAGCTCGCGATGCCCGAGGGGGTATTGAACGCGGCCCTGACCATCGCGCCGAGCGCCACCGGCGTTGCGCTGCCCACCGAGGACAGCGGAGCCATCGTGCCGCACGAGGGCGCCCGGGCCTTCGACGCGCTGCTGCGCGCGAGCGACTGCGTCGCGATCGGCCCCGGCATGGGCGCCGGCGAGGGCGTCCGTGCGCTCGCCTTCCGCGCGATCAACCAGGATGACCGACCGGTGGTCGTCGACGCCGACGCGATCAACGCGCTGGCGGAGCTGCCCGAGTTCCACCGCGACTTCCGCGCGATGGCGGCGCTCACCCCTCACCCGGGCGAGTTCCGCCGACTCTCGCAGGCCCTGGGGCTCGACCTCGACCCGATCCACCCGGGGACCCGCGCCGACGCCGCCGCGACGCTCGCGCGCACGCTCGGCTGCGTCGTGGTCCTCAAGGGCGCCGCCACCGTTGTCAGCGACGGCGTGCGCCTCTGGGTCAGCGACGCGCAGAACCCGGCCCTCGCGACCGCCGGGACAGGCGATGTGCTCACCGGCGTCGTCGCGTCGTTCATCGCCCAGTTCCACAAACGCCCCATCGTCGCCGGCGAGCGGACCGTCACCAGCGAGGCGCGCGGCGGGCTCTCGCTCTTCGACTGCGCCCGGCTCGCGGTGGCGGCCCACGCCCGCGCCGGCGCCCTATGGGTCGAGTCGCGCGGCGCGACGGGCGGGATGCTCGCGTCCGAGCTGGCCGACGCGCTCCCCCGGGCGGTCGAGGCGCTCCGCGCGGGCTGACCCGACCGCGCGTACGCTCATGCCATGGCCCTGCTCAGCGTCAATGTCGACCATGTCGCCACCGTCCGCCAGGCGCGACGGGGCATCGAGCCCGACCCGGTCCGGGCCGCGCACGACGCCGAGATCGGCGGCGCCGACGGCATCACCGTGCACCTCCGCGAGGACCGGCGTCACATCCAGGACCACGACGTCGATCGCCTCAAGGCGACCGTCGCGACGAAGCTCAACTTCGAGATGGCCGCGACCGACGACATGGTGCGCATCGCGCTGCGCATCAGGCCCGACATGGCGATGCTCGTTCCCGAGGGGCGACTCGAAGTCACCACCGAGGGCGGGCTGCAGGTCGCGGGACACGAGCCCCGCCTTCGCGAGATCGTCGCGCGGCTTCGTGACGGGGGCGTCCCTGTCTCGGCCTTCGTCGACCCGGAAGCGGATCACATCGAGGCGGCGGCGCAGTGCGGGTTCTCGGTCTGCGAGGTCCACACCGGGCCGTACGCCGCGGCGTATCGCGCGAGCGGGGGCGACCTGCGAGCCGAGCCGCTCGCGCGCGAGCTTGATCGCGTGCGCGCCGCGGGCGAGCTGATCGAGCGCAGAGGGATGCGCTTCAACGCCGGGCACGCCTTGAATTATGTCAACGTCGCTCCGATCGCGTCGCTGCCCGGGCTCTGGGAGCTGCACATCGGTCACGCGATCGTCAGCCGCGCGATCTACACCGGCATGCGCGACGCGGTGCGCGAGATGAAGGCCATTCTCACACGCGCGCACGGCTCGGGCTAAGCAGGGCAAAAACGCAGAACGCGGGCCAGCGCAAGCCCGCGTTCCGCGCGTGGTCGCTCGAGAGCATCCACGCGACGCCAGCCGGGGACGACCGGCCGGCGCACACACTGTCGTGCATTTACAGCTTGAACTTGGAGACGAGCTCCTGGAGCCGTTCCGCCTGCGAGGAGAGCGTCGCAGCGGCGGAGGCGGCCTGGGACGCGCCCTCGGTGGACTGCTGGGTGACGGCGTTGATCTGCTCGATGTTCTGCGCAATCTCGGCCACGGCGGAGGACTGCTCCTCGGCCGCCGTCACGATCGTCGCCAGGGCGCCGCCCGCGGATTCGGCGAGCTGGACCCCGGTCCTCACACGCGTGGTGCTCTCGCCCATTTTCTCGACCGCGAGCGATGTGCCGTGCTGAATCTCTTTGATCGACGCGCCGACCTGCTCGGTGGCCTTGGTGGTTCGTTCGGCGAGTTTGCGTACCTCGTCGGCGACGACGGCGAAGCCGCGCCCGTGCTCTCCGGCGCGTGCGGCTTCGATGGCGGCGTTGAGCGCGAGGAGGTTGGTCTGGTCGGCGATGTCGTTGATGACCGAGATAATCTGCCCGATCTCGTCGCCCTTCTTGCCAAGCTCGCCGATCACGCCGGCCGAGTCGGCGACCTCCGCCGCGATCGCGTTGATCTCCGTGATCGTCTGCTCGACGACGGCTTTGCCCTCGGTGCTGGCGTGCGCGACCTCGCGCGACGCCGACGCCATCTGGTCTGTGGACGCCGAGACGCCCGAGGTCTGCTGCGCCTGCTGGGTGAGTCCGGCGGCCATCTCCTCGCTGCTGGCGGCGATCTGCGTCGACGCGCCGGCGACCTGCTGGGTGACGCCGGTCACCTCGTGGATCAGCGCGTGCAGCGAACCGACGAAGGTGTTGAACCACTTGGCCAGTTTGCCCATCTCGTCGCCGCGGTCCAGATCGAAGCGCGAGGTCAGATCGCCCGCGGACACCCGCTCCGCGGCGGCGATGAGCGACGCGATCGGGCGTCCGAGCATGACGCGGAGCAGATACACAAAGCCGACGCACGCCGCGCCCACGAGGGGAAGGGTGAACCCGAGCCCGCTCGTGGTGAATCCTGCGACCTTGGCGTCGAGTGTGTTGAGCGGGACGACGATCTCGTAAGCGCCGTGGGTGTCGCCGACCCTCCAGCCCTCCATCGCGAATCCGAGGGGGTCCTTGCCGTCCTTGTCGGTGTCGTACTCGTTGCCGGGGACGCCGTGGCACATCATGCATGACTGGTCGAGGCGTATGGCGCGCATGTAGTGGAGGGAGTTGGTGGCCTGGTTGACGCGTGCGAGGGTGAGCTCGCCGCCGGCGTTGACCTGTCGCTCGAGGTCGGTAAGGAGTGTTGCTTCGAAGGAGCCGTGCTGCGGCTCGTTGGACTTGTTGCGAGCGTTGAATGCCTGGATGTAGAACTCGATGCCCTCGCGCTGGGCGGCCTTCTCGGCGGTGGTCCATCCGACGACGACGGGGATGGTGTCGAAGAAGCGAGTCTGGGTGTAGGGCCTCCCGGCGGCGACCTGAGCGACGGCCTCGGCGACGAGGGCGTCGGTGTCGACGCTGCCGTTGAGCATGAGGTGCGCGGCGTGAGACTTGGCCTCGTCGGCGACGGCGGTGAAGGCGGCGGCGCGCTCGATGTAGCGAGCGAGCGTGTCCTCGCGGTATCCCTTCAGAAAGACGACGAAATTCACGGTGAGCACGATGAGCATCGTGAGAATCACCGCGCCCACGATCTTGGCGGACAGACCGATATCTCGAACGCGTTGCAGCATTTTCGTCACCCACACATCGGCGTGAGAATACAGACGCAAGGCGTCGCGGCCTTCCCCCGGACCACACTGCCGAGCGAATCGGCCGGGATCAGCCGACGCTTGAGCAATTGCAGAGTAAAATGTCGCAAATACGCCCGCGTGCGCTACGCAGCGGATATGCACGCGAGTATGCGTCGCAATGAGACTCAGCGTGTACTGGCGCCGAAGTTGGTCAGCACCACGTTGAGGTCGGCGAAGTTGACCACGCCGTCGTCGTTCGCGTCGCCCGGGGTCGATCCGGGCTCGCCGGTCTGCCCGAAGTTGCTGAGCACGAGGTTGAGATCGGCGAAGTTCACGACGCCGTCGCCGTTGAGGTCGCCGGGGACGACGCTGAGGATCGCTCTGGCGACGAAGATCCCTGAGCCGTACTCGACCGCCGGGTTGCCGGGGGGGATGAGCGCGGCGCCGAAGACGACATCGCCGTTGTTGTTCACGCCGGGCGAGCCGCCGAACGCGGGATCGCTGGGGTTGTTCTCGCTGATTTGCGCGGGGCCGAGATCGGTCTGCACGATGTCGTCCTGCGTGACGACCTGCACGAGCGACGACCCGTCGCCCGCGAAGACCGCGCGCTTGCCCGCGCCGTTGAAGGCGCGGAAGACCACGAGCCCGTGGTCGTTGGCGGCGGGCCTGAACGACTCGATGTTCGACACCGCGGGGTCGTTGGTCGTCGCGATCGTCACGGTGTTCGCGCCGTCGGAGAGGAACACACCGCGACCGCCCCCGAAGAGGTTCGCGATGAACGCGACGCGCCCGTCGCTGGTGAGCGCGACCGAGTTGTCGAACGCGGTGTAGGGCGAGGCCGGGTTGGAGTCGCGGTCCTCGGCGATGAGCACGGAGGAGCCGTCGCTGTTGAAGATGCGGATCTGGTCGGGGCGCTCGTTGCCCAGGCCGGGCGCGAGGCGAACCTTGCCGGCGATCTGGCGCGCGTCGTTGAAGCCGGGCGTGAACAGGAAGGAGTAGGGAGAGGTCGGATCAACGCCGACCTCGGCGGCGTGCGCGACCTGCTGGCCGGCGCTCCACGATACCCAGATGTTGCCGAGGAAGCCGACGCGCCCGCGGAAGCCGATCTGGCCCAGGTCGTTGACCTGCACGGACGAGAACGCCTCGACGCCGAAGGGGAAGCCGGGGTTGATCAGGACGGTGGCGCTCCCCGAGTCGGGGGCGATGCGGATCACCCCGGAAGGTGAAGCGTTGGACTGGTCGGTGACGATCTCGTTGGAATTGCTGATGGTGGGATCGCCGACGCGCGAGTCCTCGACATTGGGGGAGAAGTAGAGGATGGAGCCCTGCCCGTCGCCGCCGTACCACACGCCCTGAGAGTTCGTTCCGCCGATGACGCCGACGCGAAAGACGACGCGCCCGAGGTCGTTGATCTCGGGGGACGAGTTGGTGAAGAAGGCCGAGTTGGGCAGATTGAAGGCGCCGCTGAAGTTCGCGCGGGCCTGGAGCTGAGGGGCGGCGTACTGGGGAACGCTCGCGCCGGCGATCCCGGCGAGGGAGGCGAGCAGCGCAACGGAAGGCAGGGCACGGATCGTCATGTCGGGTCTCTCTCGTTCGCTCGTGGACGGGCGCGGCGCCGATCGGCGCTCCAGACATGGTAGTCGGTTACCCGCCCGATCCAAGCGGGTTCGGGGGGTTTCGAGCGTGAGACTTCGAGTGTCGTCCGAAAAGAAAGCACGCCGCGGGGGGGTGAGTCCCGCGGCGCGTGATGCTGGGTAAAGAGAGTCCCGGTCACACCTTGAAACGACCAACCAGCGATTGCAGCTTCTCGGCCTCGTCGGAGAGCGTCGCGGCGGCGGAGGCGGCCTGGGACGCACCCTCCGTGGATTGCTGCGACACCGCGTTGATCTGCTCGATGTTGCGCGCGATCTCGCCGACCGCTTCCGCCTGCTCCTGCGCCGCGGCGACGATGCTCGTGAGGGCGTCGCCGGCGCTGCGGGCAAGCTCGACGCCGGTCTTCACGCGCTTTGCGCCGCTGTCCATGCGTTCAACGGCGGCGGTGGTGCCGGTCTGGATCTCCTTGATGGAGGTCCCGACCTGCTCGGTGGCCTTGGTGGTTCGTTCGGCGAGCTTGCGGACCTCGTCGGCGACGACGGCGAACCCGCGTCCGTGCTCGCCGGCGCGCGCCGCCTCGATGGCGGCGTTGAGCGCGAGGAGGTTGGTCTGGTCGGCGATGTCGTTGATGACCGAGATAATCTGCCCGATCTCGTCGCCCTTACGACCGAGCTCACCCACGGCAAGAGCCGAGCCCGTGACTTCTTGCGCGATCTGGTCGATCTCTCGCACGGTCTGCTCGACGACGGTCTTGCCCTCCGTGCTCTTGCGCGAGACCTCCTCCGCCGTGGAAGCCATCTGGTCGGTCGAAGCCGAGACGCGCGTGGTCTGTTGCGCTTGCTCGTTGAGGCCGGCGGCCATTTCCTCGCTGCTCGCGGCGATCTGGGTGGCTGCGCCGGCCACCTGCGCGCCGATGCTGACGATCTCAGCGATCATCGAGTGCAATCGCTCGATGAAGGAATCGAACCAGCGCGCGAGCTGGCCGATCTCGTCCTTTCGGGTGCTCTGGAGCCGCTTCGTGAGGTCGCCCTCGCCCGTCGCGATGTCTTTGAGCAGCGCGACGACGCGGTTGATCTCTCGCGACAGGTCAGAGCCGATGACGAGGACGACAGCGAGAACCGCGACGATGAGCCCGGCTCCGACGCCGAAAAGCCCGCTGGTGCCCCGCGCGATCGCGCTAGACGCCTCGGTCTCGATCTCGGCCGCACGCGCCGCGGCGAGTTCAACGACCCGATCGATTCCGGCGCGATGGCGCTCGTACGCCGCTCGCACCGGGCCGTTCATGAGCGCGACGGCCTCGTCGCGCTGCCCGGCCTGGATCGCCGGGATGAGGCGCTGGTCGCGCAGCGTGAAGAATTCATTGGCCGCGGAGCGGGAGTGGTCCAGGAGCGAGACGCGCATCTCGCCGGGCTCGAGGTGTTCGAGCCAGTGGTTCTCGCGCTCCCGGTACTCGGCGGTGAGCCGGACCGAAGTCTCGGCGAGCATCGCGATGCGCGCCGGGTCGCTCTCGTGCGTCATCTCGAGCGCGACGAGATAGGACTCGATGATGTAGTTCGGCGGCGGGAGGATGTCCGCCAGAAGATCCTTCTTGCTGATGATCGCGTTGTACATGTCGCCGTTGATCTTGACCCGGTTGAGGGTCGAGAAGGCGACGAGCGCGAAGACGCCGAGGCCGCCGATGGCCGCGACAAGGAGGATCGAGAGCTTCGTGCGGATGCCGAGATTGCCGAGCAGCTTCATATGTGTTGCGCCTCTGGATCAGAAGGAGAGCGAGATGCCGATAAACGCGATGACCTCGGACGAGTCGTCGTTGTTGACGGCTTTGAGGTTGTCCCCGAGGAAGAGGGCGTTCACGCCGCCGTACACTGCCCACGAGCCGAAACCGGAGGGCATCGGCAGAGCGGTTTCGAGGCGTACGCCGAGCGACGCATACCCGAAGAAGTCGTCGTCGCCGCTGGCGTCCTGGTAATAGTCGGAGAGACTGAGGCCGACTTCAATCGGGAAGGTGATCGAGAGCGTGCGATCGTGCCCGATGGAGGCGTCGAAACCTGGGCTGATCCCGAGGCCGAGGTAGATGCCGCGATCGGAGTCCGCGCCGTCGGCGAAGTTCGAGCCGGTCTCGAGCGCGAGCGTGACCGAGGGTTGCAGCGCCCACGCACCGAGGAAGTCAGAGTCGTCGAAGCTGACGCCGAAGCTCAGCTCCTGGATGGTCTCGAAAGCGTCGTTGGGGCTGAGGTACCAGGTATAGGTCGCGTCGAGGGTCCACTTCTCCCACGACGCGGTGAGGGAGAAGTAGACATCGGATTCGTACCAGTGTTCGAGGCTGGTGTCGCTGGTCTGCGCTCCGGTCGCCTCGCCGTGGACGCTGTTCCAGGTCCCGGCGCTGAGGGTGAGCACGAACGCGTCGTGCTTGACGAGGTCGGCACCGACGGTGAAGGCCGGCTGAACGATCACGCCCTGATCTTCCTGCAGGATGCCGCGGAAGAAGTAGGCGGTGGTGATCTCGACGGCTGCATCGAAGTGCAGGCGCGATTCGGCGGCGGGCGGCGCGTCCTGCGCCAACGACGGCTGGGCGAGCGCAGTGATCGCGCACGCCAGCGTCAGGCGGGTGTGTGTCTTGCTCACGAATGTGCTCCGGGGGGAGAGCGTCGCGGCGCTCCGCATGTCCACACTTCTCACGCGCTGCGTCGGCAACGCGCCCCCCACGAGCTCATGAAATCGTCAGGTCGTCTGTGGAAAATCACAACGCGCCAAGGCAAATGTGAAGATCAAACCTTTGTGTCCGGAACAACCGTACCTGCTCGCTGGCGCGGAATAACCGCCGCGGACCATGGTCCGCGGCGGCTGTGTGTTGTGGGCAGTGGGCGGGCGATCAGACCTTGAAGCGATTCACCAGCGACTGGAGCTTCTCGGCCTCTGACGACAGCTGCGTCGCGGCGGCGGCGGCCTGCTGCGCGCCCTCGCGGCTCTGCATCGCGACCGAGTTGAGGTGATCGATGCTCTGCGCGATCTCCTGCGTCACGCCGCTCTGCTGCTCGGCGGCCGAGACGATCGCGCTCAGCGCGTCGCCGGCCCGCCGGGCGTAGTCGACGCCGTGCTGCACCTTGTCGCGACCGGCCTGCATGTTCGTGACGGCGGAGGAGGTCTCCTGCTGGATCTCCTTGATGGAGGTCCCGACCTGCTCGGTGGCCTTGGTGGTTCGTTCGGCGAGCTTGCGTACCTCGTCGGCGACGACGGCGAAGCCGCGCCCGTGCTCGCCGGCGCGGGCCGCCTCGATGGCGGCGTTGAGCGCCAGCAGGTTGGTCTGGTCGGCGATGTCGTTGATGACCGAGATGATCTGCCCGATCTCGTCGCTCTTGCGCCCGAGCTCCCCGACCTTATCAGCCGAGTTCTGGACAGCGCCCGCGATCTGCTCGATCTGCTCGATGGTCTGGCTGACGACCTGACCGCCCTCGCTCGAGCGGTTGGCGACCTGGTTGGCGGTCTCCGCCATGCGTTGCGTTGCCTCGGCGACCTGCTGGGTCTGCTCGGACTGCACGGTGAGACCGGCGGACATCTCCTCGTTGGAGGCGGCGATCTCGGTGGCGGCGGAGGCGACGCTCTGCGAGGACTCGGAGACCGCCTTCATGATCTCCTGCACGCGTCCGACGAACGTGTCGAACTGCTGGGCCAGCATGCCGCACTCGTCCTTCGACGAGTCGTTGATGCGGATGGTCAGGTCGCCGTCGCCCTCGGCGACATCGGACATGCGAGCGAGGAGGTTGCCCAGGCGCCGGAACACGCTGAGACAGATGACGGTCGCGAGCCCGAGGGTCAGCGCGAGCGCGCCGCCGCCGAGCGCCAGCGAGACGGTGGTCGCGCTGCGGGTGTTCGTGTCGATGTCGGCGACGATCTGCTCGCGGCTGGCCGCCGCCTCGGTCGTCAGGGCGACGATCCGCTCCTCCATGAGGTTCTGGAGGTCGTCGATGTGCACGCGCATCGTGTCGAACAACTTGATCGATCGGGCGTGGCGATCGGCGAGGGTCGGATCGCTCTTCCCGGCCACGCGATCGGCGACGATCGCCTCCGAGAACCGCTTCCATGCGGCGAAGTCGTTCTCGAACTTGGCGCGGAGCGCGCGCATCTCGTCGTCGAACACCGCGCTGGCGAGCTGCATGCGATCGACGATCTGCTGGAGGTTCTCGGCGTTGAACTTGCCCGCCGCTCGGACGGCCTCGGGCGTGGCGGCCGCCAGGATGTCCTTCTCCGCGATCAGCGCCTGATGGGCGTCGCGGTCCGCGTTGAGCAGGTAGACGATCGATTCATTGAGCGACTCGATCCGCTCGGCGATGTCGATCTCGTGCTCGAAGGATTCGAGCGCAAGCCCGCTGGTCTGGCGCAGCTCGTTCCAGCTGTTGATGTTCGTCGCGAGAAGGGCGACGCAGGGGACGGCCGCGAGGCCAACGATCTTGGTTCGGATGCGCATCGTGGGACACCCTCGGGTGGACTGTGTGTGCGGTTCGGCGAACGGACTCGGGTACCCCATCGGCAGGATCCTGTTCTTGATCGATCGTCGTTGATCCCGTCACGAGCGACCTTGCGGGTCGCGAGGGGACGCTGAAAAGAAAGACGGCGTGGAGGGCGACAGGGCCGTCCACGCCGTTGCGCTGCTGGTAATGTGTGCGCCGGGGTTATCCCCTGCTGAGTCTCAGACCTTGAACTTCTTGACGAGTGACTGGAGCTTCTCGGCCTCTGCGGAGAGCTGCGCGGCGGCGGCGGCGGCCTGGGCGGCGCCCTCGCGGCTCTGCAGCGCCACCGAGTTGATCTGCTCCACGCTCTGCGCGATCTCGATGGTCGCGCTGCTCTGCTGCTCCGCCGCCGTCACGATGCTGCTCAGCGCGTCGCCGGCCTGCTTGGCGTACTCCACGCCGGCGGCCACCTTCTCGGTGCCGCCCTCCATGCGCTGCACCGCGCCCGTGGTCTCCTGCTGGATCTCGCGGATCGACTGGCCCACCTGCTCGGTGGCCTTGGTCGTCCGCTCGGCCAGCTGACGCACCTCGTCGGCGACGACCGCGAACCCGCGCCCGTGCTCTCCGGCGCGTGCGGCTTCGATGGCGGCGTTGAGCGCGAGGAGGTTGGTCTGGTCGGCGATGTCGTTGATGACGGAGATGATCTGCCCGATCTCCTCGCTCTTCTGCCCGAGCGAGTTGACGGCGGCGGCGGAGGCGCGCACCTCGGAGGCGATCTCCTCGATGCGTGAGATGGTCTGCTCGACCACGCCCTTGCCCTCGGTGGACTTGTTGGCGACCTCCTGGGAGGTGGCGGACATCTCCTCGGTGGCGGCGGAGACCTGCGAGACCTGGTCGGCCTGCTCGGCGAGCCCGGCGGACATCTCCTCGTTGGAGGCGGCGATCTCGGTGGCGGCGGAGGCGACGCCCCCGGCGGAGGTGGAGACGTCGGCCATGATCTGCTTGAGGGACTCGTTCATGGAGTCGGTGGCGCGGGCCAGCTCCCCGATCTCGTCGGAGGACTTGAGCTTGAGCGCCTCACGCGTCAGGTCGCCCGCCGCGACGGACTGAAGCACGGAGAGGACCTTGTTGGTCGCGCCGGTGATCGCGCGGATGAGAATGATGCTGACGATGATGGCGATCGCGAGCGCGGCGGTCACCGCGGTGATCGACTTGTTGCGGGTGAACGCCGCGTTCGACGCGAGTGCTTTCTCGACGTCGTGCGTGCGCTCGAGGATGCTCTCGTGAAGCTTGTCGGCGTTCGAGAGCATCGCGATGCCCGCGGGTCCCATGCGCGCCGTGCGGATCTCGGCGAGCTGTGCCCCGTTGGCGGCGAGCGTCTGCACGGTCTGCGTGTAGAAGCGCGCTCCCTCGATCGATTCCTGGAGCCATCGCTTCTGGGTCGGGTGCTTGAGCGTGGCGCCGAGCTCCGACGCGTGCGAGATGAACGCGTTCATCAGCGAGACCGCCTCGGTCGCGCCGTGTGTGTCGTTGGTCTGGAGGAAGCGAAGAGTCGCGAGCTGGGCCTGGAAGAGCCGGTCAAGGTCTTCGTTGACCGCGACAGCTGTAGCGTCGTCGCCGGAGGCGTGCGCGGTCTCGACGATCGCGCTTATGAGGGCGACAAGGCGTGCGCCCGTCGGCTCCAGCTGCGACTGCACGATGGCGGTCTGTCGGTCGCCGAGACTCACGAGCTGCTGGAAGGCGGCCTCGTACTGCTCGAAGCCCTTCCGGAGACCGGCGAGCAGCTCACGGCGCGTGGGGTCTGTCAGCGCGCCTTCGAACGCCACGATGTCTGCCATCGCGCGGCCGGCGTAGGTCGTGACGCGGTCGAGCGAGGCCTGTTCGTTGTCGATCTGGAAGTCACGCATCGCCATCCGTGTGCGGTACGCGTTGAGCTGGAGATCGGCGGCATGGTTCGCGTCGAGGACGATGTCCTCGTAGTCGATCATTAGGGTTTCGCTCTTGTGCATCGCGTCGAGCGACATCGTGCTGACGGTCAGGATGATCGCGGCGAGGGAGCCGAACGCGAGGGTGAGCTTGCTGCCCAGCGTGAACCCGCGCCTGGTGGCGCCGTCGGCGAGCCGGACGCGCCCGAGCCGGAACGCGATCAGGACGACCGCGACCGCGGTGATCGCGGTGACGCCCCAGAGCGCATTGACCAGCGTGTTTGAGGGTTGATCAAGATGATGAAGCTCGGCCGGCGCTGTCTTGGCGGCGGCGGAGCCGAACGCGGGTCGCGTGACGGGTTTGAGCGTCGGTGGCGTGAACGTTCCGGGCTCTCCCAGCGAGGAGGCTCGCTGTGTGAAGACCGCGGATCCCGCCTTGTTCTCGGCGCCCGGGCTGGTCTCGCGCGATGACGCGCTGAGGAACGGGTCGTTGTTCGGCGCTGCCCCGGCCGTGATGGCCGCGGAGGTCACGAGGCACGCCGCGATCGCGAACGCGCACGTTGCCAGGCGCGCTGCGCTGCGCTTCCTGAGGTGAGTCATCCTCGGTCTCCAGTTGTCGCTCCGCCCGTGTGTGTGCGCGGGTGGGAGATGTGTGTGCGGGCAGCGCCTCACGGGAAGTCGCTGCACTGCAGCGGAGATCGGTGCTTGTTTGTCGCGAATTCACCCGGACCGTGGGATGATCAGTCGTCGCGCCCGGATATGCGGTCTGGGCTGCGCGAACGAACACGCCGCGATCCCGTGAAGAGATCGCGGCGCGAGTGTGGACGCCGAATCGTGGCGTGAAAGCGTCGTGTGTTTACAGCTTGAACCGTCCGACGAGCGACTGGAGCTTCTCGGATTCGACGGAGAGCGTCGCTGCAGCGGACGCGGCCTGGGACGCGCCCTCGGTGGATTGCTGGGTGACGGCGTTGATCTGCTCGATGTTCTGCGCAATCTCGTTGACCGCGGCGGACTGCTCTTCGGCCGCGGCGACGATGCTCGAGAGCGCGTCGCCGGCGGATTTGGCGAGGTCCACGCCGGTCTTGACACGCCTGGCGCCCGAGTCCATCCGTTCAACGGCGGCGGTGGTGCCGGTCTGGATCTCCTTGATGGAGGTCCCGACCTGCTCGGTGGCCTTGGTGGTTCGTTCGGCGAGCTTGCGTACCTCGTCGGCGACGACGGCGAAGCCGCGCCCGTGCTCTCCGGCGCGAGCGGCCTCGATTGCGGCGTTGAGCGCGAGGAGGTTGGTCTGGTCGGCGATGTCGTTGATGACCGAGATGATCTGCCCGATCTCGTCGCCCTTCTTGCCAAGCTCGCCGACGACGTTGGCCGAGTCGGTGACCTCGCGGGCGATCTGCTCGATCTCGCCGACGGTCTGCTCGACGACTGTCTTACCCTCGATGCTCTTGCGCGAGACCTCGTCGGCGGAGGCGGCCATCTGCTCGGTGGAGGCAGAGACGCGGGTGGTCTGGTCGGCCTGCTGGGTGAGCCCGGCGGCCATCTCCTCGCTGCTGGCGGCGATCTGGGTGGCGGCGCCGGCGACCTGGGTCGTGACGCCGCGGATCTCGCCGATGAGCTTGTGGAGGTTGTCGAGGAAGGTGTTGAACCAGCCGGCGAACTGCCCGATCTCGTCCTTGCGGTCGAGCTTGATGCGCTTGGTCAGGTCGCCGTCGCCGGTGGCGATGTCCTTGACCATGGCGATGAGCTGCGTGATGGGCTTGGTGAGCAGCGCGCGGAGGAGGAAGGCGAAGGCGACGCACGCGCCGACGACCAGTGGCACGGTGATCCACAGCCCGTTGGTGATGAAGCCGGCGACGTGGGCGTCGAGTGTGTCGAGCGGGACGACGATCTCGTAGGCGCCGTGGGTGTCTCCGACCCTCCAGCCCTCCATGGCGAAACCGAGGGGGTCCTTGCCGTCCTTGTCGGTGTCGTACTCGTTGCCGGGGACGCCGTGGCACATCATGCATGACTGGTCGAGGCGGATGGCGCGCATGTAGTGGAGGGAGTTGGTGGCCTGGTTGACGCGTGCGAGGGTGAGCTCGCCGCCGGCGTTGACCTGCCGCTCGAGGTCTGTGAGGAGTGTTGCTTCGAAGGAGCCGTGCTGCGGCTCGTTGGACTTGTTGCGAGCGTTGAATGCCTGGATGTAGAACTCGATGCCCTCGCGCTGGGCGGCCTTCTCGGCGGTGGTCCATCCGACGACGACGGGGATGGTGTCGAAGAAGCGAGTCTGGGTGTAGGGCCTCCCGGCGGCGACCTGGGCGACGGCCTCGGCGACGAGGGCGTCGGTGTCGACGCTGCCGTTGAGCATGAGGTGCGCGGCGTGGGACTTGGCCTCGTCGGCGACGGCGGTGAAGGCGGCGGCGCGCTCGGAGTAACCAGCGAGGGTGTCACGCTCGTAGCCGCGCACGAAGACGATGTAGTTGACCGTGACCACGGTCACGAGCATTGTGACGGTGATCGCAATGATCTTGACGGGGAGCGAGAGTCCACTGAGGAAGCGGCGCATGTTCCGATCTCCGGCTCAACCGATGCGCGAGCGTCTGGGCCGCGCTGCCCACCTCAGAACAGATGAGGTACCCCGGCGTCCGGAAGGGAGAATCGGATGGATCGGGGCGATGATTCGGTCGCGCCGAGGACAAAGTCATTGCCGGTGTGCATCCGGCGTCGGCGTGGCGGAATCCGTCAAGCCCGGCGCGGCTCACCGGCCAATTCTGGCTGAAATACGCCCATCTTTGGGGTGCATATCCTGAGTGCTCGCCGTTCGCGCTTGCCGCGGCGGCGTCGTCCCCACTTCCCGTCAGGAGCAGCGTCGCGATGAGTTCGGATCATGCCGTTCGTACCGAGAAGGACACCATGGGCGAGATGCAGGTCCCGGCCGACGCGCTGTACGGCGCGTCGACGCAGCGGGCGGTGCTGAACTTCCCGGTGTCCGGGCGCCCGGTCCCCGAGGCGATCATCCACGCGTACGCGCTGCTGAAGGCGGCGTGCGCGACGGTGAACCGCGACCTGGGCCTGCTCGACCACGCGAGGGCGCAGGCGATCGTCGACGCGACGGGGCGCCTCGAACGGGGCGACCTGCCCGGCGGGGTTATGCGTCACTTCCCGGTGGATGTGTTCCAGACCGGGTCGGGCACCTCGACCAACATGAATGTGAACGAGGTGGTCGCGAACCTGGTCTGCGTTGCCAAGGGCGCGCCGATCGGGTCGAGCAAGAACGCCGACTACATCGGGCAGGGGGGCGTGCACCCCAACGACCACGTGAACATGGGCCAGTCGAGCAACGACACCTTCCCGACGGCGATGCATGTCGCGGCGGCGGTGCGGATCAAGGCGGGGCTCATCCCGGCTGTGGAGCGCCTCGCCGACGCGCTGGACGCGAAGGCGGCGGCGTTCATGGACATCATCAAGATCGGGCGCACGCACCTGCAGGACGCGACGCCGATCCGCCTGGGCCAGGAGTTCAGCGGGTACGCGGCGCAGATGCGCATCGGCGTCGAGCGCCTGCACGGGGCGCTCGAGGGGCTGTGCGAGCTCGCGCTGGGCGGGACGGCGGTGGGCACCGGCATCAACACGCACCCCGAGTTCGGCGCGAGGGTGGCGGCGGCGCTGGCGAAGAGGACCGGCGTGCCCTTCAGGGAGGCGCGGAACCACTTCGAGGCCCAGCACGCCAAGGACGCGGTGGTCGACGCGAGCGGGCGCATCCGCACGGTGGCGATCGCGCTGTCGAAGATCGCCAACGACATCCGCTTCCTGGGCAGCGGGCCCCGCTGCGGCATCGGCGAGCTGAAACTCCCGGCGGTGCAGCCGGGCTCGTCGATCATGCCGGGCAAGGTGAACCCGGTGATCTGCGAGAGCGCGATCATGGTGTCGTGCCAGGTGATCGGGAATGATGCCGCCATCGCGGCGGGCAATATGGGCGGGGTGGGCAGCGTGCTCGACCTGAATGTCGCGATGCCCATGATGGCGGACAACCTGCTGTCGTCGATCCACCTGATGGAGAAGGCGTCGCACATGTTCGTCGACAACCTGCTGGAGGGCCTGCAGGCCGACGAGAAGCGCTGCGCCGAGCTGATCGAGGGGTCGCTGGCGATGTGCACCTCGCTGGTGCCGGTGATCGGCTACGACAAGTCGGCGGCGCTGGCGAAGCGGGCGTACGCCGAGGGCAAGACGGTGCGCCAGCTGGCGCTGGAGGAGAGGGTGCTGCCGGCGGAGGAACTCAACCGCCTGCTGGACCCGGCGAGCATGACGAAGGCGGGGGAGTGAGGGTCAGCGGCTAATATGATTAGCCCGTCCCGAGCGTGAGAATTGTCGACCGGCCATTCCATAGTAATATGACCTAAGTTGCAATGCGCAGAAAACCGACCCGAAGGCATGGGGTCGGCAGGACGGGGAATTGTCTCAGAAACAGACAAATCTAACCTGTGTGTACTGCGCGCCATCCTCGCAGGTCTTGATGACTATCTGAGGCGTAGGATTATTCGCGCAGCAGACCGCAGAGCACAAGAGAGGTCGAAAACACTCCAGGGTTTCAAACACCCATTGATTACAGACCCAGTAGCCAATGGTTCCTCCAGCACAGCAAATAAATGCCGTGTCACACGGCGCGTCTGGATTGAAGCAGAAGCCGAGGGGGCGTTGAAAACCGTAACAATTGTCCGCGGGTTCGATAATAATGCTGCCGGGACCAAGGCTACATGTCCCGAACTGGACGCCGACTTCAAATCCAGGGCTGTCGCAATAGATACAGACATCAAATGAAGACGGGCAGTCAATAATCTGCGCATCGGATGACGAAAGAAAACCTGTCGTAAAGACAAATGCGGCCGCGATGGCGAGTGCGAGCATCTTGTGATGAAAGACGTTCATAAATCTACTCCTTCATGTCCGGATTGGGTGTGCAGTATCGGTCTGCCGGGGGCTCCGGTCGGGCTCGTTGGGCTTTGAACGGGGGGGGTTAATTCGACCGTTGTGTGTCCAGCGGCATGCCCATCCACGAAGGCGACATGATGCATCTCATTCGACACGGGAACATTGAGATGGACCAGCAGGCCTTTTCGGCTGGGATGTGCGATGTCAGTCAGTCGCAGCGTTCTGAAGAAGTTCGCTGCGCCGGCTAGACTATTGGATGGGGGCGGGTCTGTCCAGAGTGACGAAGATGTAAACATGGTTGGGCTATAGAAAAAGGAGGGTTCCACAATCCTTCCCGCCTGGGCAGGAATGCTTGGATCGTCTGCGACAGTCTGTCGAAACGCGGTTGTCCAGTGCTCCGAGCGGCGTCCGTAATGGACGGCAAAGTATTCTTGCCAATTAATACTTAGCCCCCAGTAGAGCCCCTGAAACAGCTGGGTCGGCGGGTTTGGCAAGTCGCGATGCGTTCGAGTGTAAAGTGCGGACTGGGGTGACTCGAGATTCAGCAGTTTGCTGTCATTTTCGACACTCCATGCATAGAAATCCTGGGCACTCATCCGCAGATTGTTGATATTCATCGCGGTCAGGGATTGTCCCCGCACCCCTCGGATGGTGATGACGAGGATCGTGGTCAGCACGACCGTTGCGGCGACAGTGACGAGGAGTTCCAGCAGCGTGACGGCGCGGCGGCGCGCGGTGGCATCTCTCATGACGCGATCTCCGGAAGGGGAGCGGCGGGGTGGTCGGCTTCGGCGCCGGAATGCGCTGGGGAAGCGGCGCGTGGTGACGCCAGCAGGAGCGCGCCCGACGCGACGATCATCGCGCCGGTGAAGGCGACCCACCAGCCGGGGTGGAGGGGTGTCTCGGCGACGGCGGCGCCCATGCAGCCGCAGGGCGGGGCTGGGGTGTCGCGCGTCAGGGTGAGCGCGTGAAAGGTGAGAAAGACCGAGGAGGCGACCAGCGCGGCTCGCGCGGTCAGCCGATCAGCGGCTTTCGCGAAGAGGGCGAGGGCCAGGATAATCTCGGCCGCGCCGAGCGCCATGACGACGCCGGGGGCGACATCGAGGCGCACCATCGCGGCGAGGAACTCGGCGGTGGGTGCAGGGTCACGCAGTTTCTGGATGCCGGCGTACCCGAAGATCAGGGCCAGCCCGGCACGACACATCCCGAGAACGAGGTCCGGACACCTCATGGTCGTTTGCTCCTTTGAACTGAGGACAAGGTACCACAAGGAGGGGGGGCTGCAAGGGAGTCCGAGAATTTTCTTTCGAGGGCGGTTCGCTACACTCCCCGGCATGCACACGACGCGGCTGGCGAGGTTGAAGATCAGGGCGTGGCTGTCGCTCCTGGGCGTGCCCATCGCGACGGCGGGGGTGCTGTCGCTGCTGCCCGGGTGGTTCACGCTCCCGATGATCGGCGTCGCGGCGTGGGCGCTCATCGCGCTGCTGGGCGGGTCGACCAAAGCGATGGCGGAGCCGGTGTGCTGGACCTGCTCGACGGACCTGCGCGACCACCCGACGACTGCGTACGGCGTGGTGTGCCCCCACTGCGGCACGGTGAACTGCTTCGACGCGGGCAACGAGGTGTTCGAGCCGGGGGAGTGTGCGCTGCCGGTGTTTGAGGAAGAGAGCGCGGAGCCATCATCGGTATCAACGGAAGAGTCGGCTTCGCGCTGAGGGCGTACGAAGAAAGACAGAGGTTAGGAAGGGAAGCCCGGAGGTTGGGTAGCCCTCATCCCGGCCCTCTCCCATTCGGCTGCGTCGAATAGGAGAGGGAGCCGGACAAGAGCCCGGGTCACTGCTGCGCAGATGCCCCGGGGCACCGGAGAGCAGATGAGTGAAGCCCGGAGGTTGGGTAGCACCACACTTCGTGTGGTGGCGCCGGGATACCTGCGGCGTCAGATGTCGAGCATCTTGACTTCGAGGGCGTGGTCTTCGATGAACTTGCGCCGGTCCTCGACGTTCTCACCCATCAGAAGCGAGAACATGCGGTCGGCTTCGCCGGCTTCGTCCCAAGTGACGCGGACGAGCGTGCGTTTGTCGTAGCGCATGGTGGTGTCGGCGAGCTGGTCGGCGTCCATTTCACCCAGCCCCTTGAAGCGTTTGACCTCGATGCCGCGACGCCCGAGTTCGAGGAGCGCGTCGAGGATGGCCGGGACATTGGGCGCGTCGTAGTGCTTCCAGGATTCGGCGGGCGACGCGCCGGCGTCGGCGTTCGCGTCGTCGGCGCTGTCGGCGTCGCTTTCCCTGGCGGCCTTCTTCGCGGCGCGGGACGGGGCGCGCCAGGCGAACTTGGTGGGGAGCAGTTCGCCCGTGACGGACTCCTCGCGGACGAGGGCGTAGTCCTCGATCTCGAGGCCCAGTTCGCCCAGGGTCTTGATGAGGGACGCGATCTCGCGGTTCTCGTGGAGTTCGCGCAGCGTCGCGGCGGGGCGGTTGTCGGTGGGGATCGCCTCGGTGGCGTCGGTCGCGCCGGCGACATCGGCGATGCGCACCTTGTGTTCGGTGGCGAGCTGGCGGCCGTGGTCTTCGCCCCAGGCGAAGAGCTCGGCGCCCTCGATGTCGGGCTGGTCGCCCGTGGTGGCGAGGGTGCGCCAGGAGAGCCGGTGCGAGGGGAGGCGGCGCTGTCCGGACGGGTCGCGCTCGCGCGCCTCGAGGAGTTCGGGGAAGCGGATGCCGCGGCGCTCGACGATGTCGACGAGCTCGCGCAGGCGGCGCAGTTGCTGGACGAGCCGGCGCGCGTTGTCGCCCTCGATGGTGCGAAGGACGGGGGGCGGCCCCTTGGTCTCGTGATTGGCGATATCGCGCACGAGGAGGGAGGCGCCGGCGAGGCCGAGGTCGATGAGGACATCGGCCATCTTGGACTCGTTGAGCACATACTGCACCTGCCGGCCGCGCGCGATCTGGTAGAGCGGGGGCTGGGCGATGAAGATGCGACCGCGCCGGATGAGCTCGGGCATCTGGCGGAAGAAGAAGGTGAGCAGGAGGGTGCGGATGTGGGAGCCGTCGACGTCGGCGTCGGTCATGATGATGACCTTGCCGTAACGGAGTTTCGCGCTGTCGAAGTCTTCGCCGATGCCGCACTTGAGGGCCTGGATGAGCGTGCGGATTTCTTCGAATCCCAGGACCTTGTCGAGCCGGGCCTTCTCGACATTGAGGAGCTTGCCGCGCAGGGGGAGGATCGCCTGCGTGACGACATCGCGTCCCTGCTTGGCGGACCCGCCCGCGGAGTCGCCCTCGACGATGAAGAGTTCGGACGCTTCGACATCCTTGGTCTTGCAGTCGGCGAGTTTGGTCGGCAGCGAGCCGGAGTCGAGCGCGCTCTTGCGCCGGGTGAGTTCGCGCGCGCGCCGCGCTGCCTCGCGCGCCTGCGCCGCGAGGACGCCCTTCTGGCAGATGCGCTTGGCGTCGGCGGGGTGCTCTTCGAGCCAGGTCTGGAGTTTCTCGCCCACGATGGAGGAGACGAAGCCCTCGACGTCGGTGTTGCGGAGTTTGCCCTTGGTCTGGCCCTCGAACTGCGGGTCGGGCAGTTTGACGGAGACGACGGCGGTGAGGCCCTCGCGCAGGTCGTCACCGCTGGGCATCGGGTCTTTTTCTTTGACGATGCCGGATGACTTGGCGTAGTTGTTGAGGACGCGTGTGAGGGCGGTCTTGAAGCCGGAGAGGTGCGTGCCGCCGTCGACGGTTTTGATGTTGTTGGCGAAGGAGAGGAGGAGTTCGTTGTAGCCGTCGTGGTACTGGAGCGCGACCTCGCAGGCGAGGTTGCTGGCCGGGTTCTCGCCCTTGAGGAAGATGGAGGGGGTGTAGGTGTTCTTGGCCTCGTTGAGGTGCTCGACGAATTCGAGGACGCCGCGCTCGAACTTGTAGGTGTCGTCGCGGGGCTTGCCGTCGGCGCCGACGCGCTCGTCGATGAAGCGGATCATGACGCCGGGGTTGAGGTACGCGAGTTCGCGCAGGCGCGTCGCGAGCACGGAGGCGTCGAAGGTGGTGTCGGGGAAGATCTGGTGGTCGGGCTTGAAGGTGACGGCGGTGCCCGACTTGCGCGGCGAGGCGGGGTCGATCTCGGCGACGACGTGGAGGGGCTTGTCGACCTTGCCGCGCTCGAAGGTGATGAGGTGGATCTTGTTGCTGCGCCGGACCTCGACCTCGACCCATTCGGAGAGTGCGTTGACGCAGGAGATGCCCACGCCGTGGAGGCCGCCGGAGACCTTGTAGGCGGAGCCCTCTTCGCCGAACTTGCCGCCGGCGTGGAGGATGGTCATGACGATCTCGACGGCGGGCTTGCCGTTGAGGGCGGGGTTCTCGTGCTTCATGGGGCCGACGGGGATGCCCGAGCCGTCGTCGATGACGCAGCAGGAGCCGTCGGCCTGGATCTTGACGGTGACGGAGGTGGCGCGCCCGGCCATGCACTCGTCGATGGAGTTGTCGACCGCTTCGTAGACGAGGTGGTGGAGCCCGGCGAGCCCGGTGTCGCCGATGTACATGCCGGGGCGCTTGCGAACGGCTTCGAGCCCCTCGAGGACCTTGATCTGGTCCTCGGTGTAGTTCGAATGCGAAGGCCGATCGGCGGCGTTGGGGGCGTTCTGGGTGTCGGGCATGGTCGCTCGTGGAGGGGGCGGGGCGGGCCGCTGGAAGGGGCGTCCGGAGGGGAGGAGAGGAGCCTCGGACAAGTCGAGAATGATAGGCGAAAGAGGGTCGGAAGGCACGGGGCATGCGGGAGGAGGCACGAGGGGGGAGGCGTGGGTTTTCCGCGGATTTTTGGTGGTTTTGGGGGGGAGGGCAATGGGGAATCGGCAATGGGCAATGGGGGCGGCGGCGCGCGTGGTTCGTTGATCTGCGGATGCGACAGACCCGAGCGGAAGAGACTCACCGCCGAGGACGCGGAGAGCGCGGAGGGCAGAAGGATGGGGGTGGCGCTCGCAGCGAAGTTTGACTGTGCGAGACGATCACGGGTGCGCGATCGAGGCGTGGGAGAGGTGGAGCCCGGGTCAGGAATGACATGGGGCGCGGGAGGGGAAGAAGAAAGAAGAAGAGAGAGGCAGAGAGTGGGGAGCGAAGCCCGGAGAAGAGGTAGCCCTCACCCCAGCCCTCTCCCATTCGGCTGCGCCGAACAGGAGAGGGGGCGAGAGAGGAAGAGCGCGAGTCGCTGTTGTACGCAGATGCCCCGGGGCGCCAGTACTCCTCGCCCATTGCCTATTGCCTATTGCCCCACGACCTCTTTCACCGCCACGATCTCGACGAGCGGGGGCGTGTACATGAAGGCGTCGGGGTCGTGGCTGGCGCGCTGCCATTCGTGTTCGAACGCGGCGCGGTCGTCGTCGGTGATGTAGCCGAGTTTGGCGAGTTCGGGGACGAAGTTGCGGAAGAAGGAGTCGGGCCACGCCCAGAGGGTTTCGCTCGGGCGCGCGACGCGCAGTTGGGGCGTGATCTCGCGCACCGTGAGCCCGGCGCTGCGCATCATGGCGGGGAGGCGCCCTCCGATGTCGGGGTCGCCGCCCCGGTCGCGCCAGGAGCGCCGGACGGCGTCGATGACGCGGTCGAACGCGTCGTGCTTGGGCGCGAGGGACATCGTCTGGTAGTTGAAATAGTCCTGCACGATCAGGCGCCCGCCCGGCTTGAGCAGCGAGGCGGCCTGCGCGACGACGGCGGCGGGGTCCTTGACGAAGCAGAGCACCCAGCGCGCGTAGGCGGCGTCGAAGCGCGGTTCGGTCCCGAGCGTTTCGGTGAGGCGCTGGACATCGCCCTGGAGCGCTTCGAGGTGGTCGATGGCGCGGGCGCGGGACTGCTCGCGCAGGCGTTCGACATAGAACTCGGCTTCGTCGATCGCGACGACGCGTCCGGTGGGGCCGACGAGCCTGGCGAGGTCGAAGGAGGCGAACCCGGGGCCGCAGCCGATGTCGAGGACGGAGTCTCCGACGCGGATGCTGGCTCGTTCCCAGAGCGCGCCGGTGCGCGAGGCCCAGAGCTGGTGCTGGAGCCCGAGCCGGTCGAGTTCGGCCTGGTTCACGCCCAGGATGTAGGACTGGCGAGCGGGTGACGACGCGTTGGGTGGCGAGGTCGTGCTCATGCGTGTGGAGTTTAGTCGAGGCGCTTGGCGGAGGACTCGTTCTCGACGCGGACGGACTGCTTGGAGTCGGGGGCCATGACGCTGCGCATGGTGAGCATCATGACGGACTTGCTGACGGAGGAGCGCAGCATGTCGGTCTTGACATCCCAGATGACCTCGCCCTCGATCTTCGATTCCTCGATCGCGATGGTCATGCCCTGCGCCGTGGCGGCGGCATCGGCGGTGAAGGTCGCGACGCCGGTGATGTACACGCTCGCGAGTTCGCTGGTGACATCGGTGAGTTTGGCGTTGGTGGTGATGGTGATGACGCCCAGCGGCGGGGCGGCGGCCTGCTGCACGTCTTCCCAACTGTCGCCCTTGGCGATGGGCTCCATGCCGTCCTTGAGGACGAAGAGGCCGACGACGGCGGTGCCCAGGCCCTGCGCGCCGATGGCCTGCGCGACGAGCTGCTGCATGTTGGGATCGGCGGGGAGGAGCTGGTCGATGCCGTCGACGTTGGCCGTGGAGCCGGTGGGCGTCAGGGAGACGGTGAAGGACTTGCCGAGGATGGGTCGCAGGAGCGGCGCGAGCATGGACGCGCCGTCGTTCTCGACGGGGTCGTTGCTGCTGAACTCGGTGAAGAGCGCCGGGGACTGGATGAAGGAGTCGATGGTGTCGATCGTCGCGAGGATGCGCGCGCCCTCGGGGGTGACCTCTTCGACCTTGACGGTGAGCTGGAGCGTCGAGGAGATGTCGGCGACGAGCTGCTGGCCCTGCGCGGCGATGACCTGGCGCGCCGTGGTGGTGATCTCGTAGCGGGCGGTGGCGTCCTTGACGAAGGTGGGCCCGAGGTTGGCGGAGGGTGTGTCCTGCGACGCGGCGGCGAGGGCCGGTGCGGCGTGGGCGAAGAGCCCGGCGCTGAGGACGAAGGCGGCGGCGAAGGGACGGGCGGCGAGGCGAGGCATGGGGGGCTCCAGAGTCGCGGCGGTGGCGGGTCTGAAGCGCCACGAGGATGCGTTTGTACCGAACGCAGAACGGTAGGGACGCCGGTTCCGACGCGTGGCGGGGCGTTTAGTTCAGCACACCGACCGCCGCGCAGACCTTCTGGGCGGCGTCCGCGAGGTCGGAGCCGGCCTGCATGGTGGGGATGTCCTTGCGGGCGGCGTCGAGGATCTTGCGTCCCTGGTCGACATTGGTGCCCTCGAGGCGGACGACGAGGGGGACCTGGAAGCCGACCTGCTTGGCGGCGTTGACGATGGCCTGGGCGATGATGTCGCAGCGCATGATGCCGCCGAAGATGTTGACGAGGACGCCCTTGACGGCGGGGTCGGACAGGATGATCCGGAAGCCCTCGGTGACGGCTTCTTCGGTGGCGCCGCCGCCGACATCGAGGAAGTTGGCGGGCTCGCCCCCGAAGTGCTTGACGGTGTCCATGGTGGCCATGGCGAGGCCGGCGCCGTTGACGAGGCAGCCGATGTTGCCGTCGAGGGCGATGTAGGTGAGGCCGAATTCCTGGGCCTTGAGTTCCGCGGGGTTTTCCTCGGCGGGGTCGGCGAGGGCGGTGATGTCCTTCTGGCGGAACATCGCGTTGTCGTCGAAGTTGAACTTGGCGTCGATCGCGAGGACCTGGCCGGCCGGGGTGACGATCAGCGGGTTGATCTCGGCGAGCGCGCAGTCCTTCTTCGTGTACAGCGCCGCGAGCTTGAGCATGATGTCGGCGGCCTGGTTGACCTGCTTGCCGGTGAAGCCCAGATCGAAGGCGAGGGTGCGCGCCTGGTGGGGCTGGAGGCCGGCGACCGGGTGGAGGAGGACCTTCTTGATCGCGTCGGGGTTCTTGTGCGCGACTTCCTCGATCTCGACGCCGCCCTCGGACGAGGCGATGAGGACATTGCGGCGCGTGGCGCGGTCGGTGGTGATCGCGAGGTAGTACTCCTTCGCGATGTCGACGCCAGCGGCGACGAGCAGTTGCTTGACCTCGAGGCCCTCGGGGGGCGTCTGGGGCGACTTCATGCGGTTGGAGAGCATGAAGGTCGCGGCGTCGGTGGCTTCCTTGGCGGAGCGCACGAGTTTGACGAAGCCGGCCTTGCCTCGGCCTCCGGCGTGGACCTGCGCCTTGACGACGACGAGGTCGGTGCCTGCCTGCTTGCTGGCGCGCTCGTAGGCGGCGGCGGCGTCCTTGGCGGAGGTGATGACCTCGCCGGGGGGGACGGGGATACCGGCGGAGGCGAGCAGGTCGCGTGCCTGATGCTCGTGGATCTTCACTGGGCGCTCCTGGGCAGGGCGGGCGTGTGCTGTGGGAGTTGCGAGTGCGGCTGAGAAACAAAGCGACCCGCCTGGGCTGTGTGAGCCGGGCGGGCGTCGCGGGTGAATCGATGGAGCGGGCGCTCGCCCTGGTTGTCAGCGGCGAGAGTCGCGGATCGGCTCAGAACTGCTTGTCGGCGACGTTGACGAGTCGGCCGGCGCGGCGCTTGCGGTTGATGAGCGCGCGGCCGCCCTTGGTCTTCATGCGAGCGCGGAAGCCGATGGAGCGCTTGCGCTTGCGGTTGCTCTGGCGCTTGGGGTAGTGCATGGAGGACGGACTCCGGCGAAAGGGAACCGAGTGGACAGTGTGGCCAACGCCCCGGGCGTCGGGCCTGAGGGCCGGGAGGATAGGCGCCGCCCTCGGGTCGGGCCACGCGTGGTCGTCGAGTTTCGCGCTGTCGGGTCAGGCCGCCCGGGGGGCGCCGGGGCCTGCCGCGGTGGGCTCGAGGGCGGGTCCGAGGAGCCCGTGGGCCTTCTCGAGGAACTCGTCGGGGGCGAGCGGGAGGGCGGCGCGATCGGCGGGGCCGGATTCGGCGGCGGCGCGCCAGGCCTCGGGAGAGGGGTTGGGCCCGAGCAGGAGCAGTGGGAGGCGCGTCGCGGCGCGCAGGGAGGTGACCCGTGCGAGGGCGTCGTCGCGCGACGAAGGGGTCTGGAGGATCACGAGGTCGGCCGGGTGGCGGGCGAGGAGGTCGCCGAGCGCCGCGCCGGGCGCCGCGTGGAGTGGCTGGACCCCGGTGGAGCGCAGGAGCTGGTCGAGTATCTCGCGTGCGATGGGGTCGTCGACGGCGACGAGGGCGCGTCGGTGCGAGACGGTGGCCTGGCTGACGCGTGCGTGCGACTCGTAGACCGGGAGTCGGAGCGTGAGCGAGAAGACGACGCCCGGGCCGTCGTCGACGCTGATGGGGGATCCCATCATGTCGGCGAGGCGAGACGCGATCGCGAGACGGAGCCCGACGCGCGCGAAGTGGCGTGAAGCGGAGGTGGAGATCTGTCGGAAGGCGTCGGCGAGGCGTTCGAGTCGCGCAAGGGGGATGCAGCCGGAGGGGTCGCGGATCTCGAAGTGGATCGTGCACGATTTCTCGTCGGCGGCGAGCGCCTCGGCGTGGAGTTCGAGCGCGCCGGCGTCCGCGATCGCGAGTGCGGCCTGGGCGAGGTTCGCGAGGATCTGTCGCAGGCGGGCGGGATCGCCCCGGAGCGTGCCGGTCGCTTTGTCGCCGGTGTTGGCGATGATCCGGAGCGAGGCGGCGGAGGGTTGTCTTCGGACCGCGTCGAGGACATCGTTGAGCACGCCGCGCGGATCGAACGGGATGCGCTGGAGGCGCAGGTCGTCGCCCTCGATGCGGCAGAGATCGAGGACATCGCTGACCATTTCGAGGAGTGTTTCGGCGGCGTTGGAGGCGATCTCGGCGCATCGGCGCTGGCGGTCGTCCGCGGCGGTTCGGCGCAGGAGCTCGACGGCGCCGATGACCTCGTTCAGGGGCGTGCGCAGTTCGTCGCTCATGAGCGAGAGGAACTGGGCCTTGGCGCGGTTGGCCTCGTTGGCGTCGAGGAGCGCGCGGTGGAGCCCGAGCTCGGCGCGCTCCATGCGGCGGAGCGTCTGGCGGAGGTCGAGCTGACTGGACGCCTGGGCGGCGAGTGCTTTGAGCGCGTCGATCTGGCTGGTCGAGAAGCGACGGGCGCGTGTGTCGATGACGCAGAGCGTGCCGAGCCGGTGGCCCTCGCGGGTGACGAGCGGGACGCCGGCGTAGGCGCGTGCGTGGGGAGGGCCGATGACGAAGGGGTTGTCTCTGAAGCGCGGGTCGGCGCTCGCGTCCTCGATGATGAGGGGCTCGTCGCTGAGGATGGCGTGCGCGCAGAACGCGACATCGCGCGAGGTCTCGGTGAGGTCGATCCCGACGCGCGACTTGAACCACTGGTGGCTCTCTGCGACGAGCGGGATGAGCGCGATGGGGGTCTGGCAGACAGCCGCGGCGAGGCGGGTCAGGTCGTCGAACGCCTGTTCGGGCGGCGTATTCAGGACGCCGCACTCCATCAGGGCGTCGAGGCGCTGAGGCTCGGACGGGGGCAGGGGGGGCCGCATCATGGGGCTCCGGACGGAAGTCGCTGGCCCGACGTGCAACCGTGGAACGCCGCCCAGCTCAGGTGGGATCGGCCGGATCCGGGGGCGAGTTGGGTGAGAAGCGGGCGGGGTCGCGTGTTCCGGTGTCCCGATAACCGCCGGTGGTCGCGAACTTTTGCGGAAATGATTGCTTGGGCGGGGTTTGCCGATTAGATTGTGAGGAGCGGCGTCGTATGCGTCGCTGCCGAGCCGCGCGTGCTCATTGGCCGACCCCTCGCGACTGAACGCGGGACGGACGACCAGTCAGCCCTCGCGTCTGGGATCCGGTTTGTTCGACGAGGACGCGGTCCTCGTGGGCGGGATTCGTACATGCCGCGCTCGCCCCGCGGCGGCACGCGACGCGATGGACCAGACCACACTGCAGACAGCGGAGCGCATCCTCGGGGTGCGGTTCACCGATCATGAGTTGCTCAAGGAAGCGTTGACGCACGCGTCGATCGCGCAGACGCGTCTTTCGTCGAACGAGCGGCTCGAGTTCCTGGGCGACGCGGTGCTCGGGATGATCGTGTGCGAGCACATCTTCAACGAGTTCCCCGACCTGCTCGAGGGCGACATGACGAAGATCAAGTCGTCAGTCGTGTCGAGGCGGACCTGCGCGACGATCGCGAACGCGATGGGGCTGCCGGAGCTGCTGAAGCTGGGGAAGGGGATGCAGACGCGAGGGGATCTGCCCTCGTCGCTGGCGGCGGCGGCGCTGGAGTCGGTGATCGGCGCGGTGTATCTCGAGGCGGGGCTGGACGCGGTGAAGGCGTTCCTGCTGCCTCACATCGAGGCGCTCGTGCAGCGCGCCGCGAGCAGCGGGCACCAGCACAACTTCAAGTCGGTGCTGCAGCAGCACGCGCAGCAGGTGTTCGGCACGAGCCCGGTGTATGTGCTGCACGCCGAGGAGGGGCCGGATCACGCGAAGCGTTTCCTCGTCGGCGTCGAGATCGAGGGGCGCGCCTTCGATCCGTGCTGGGGGCGCTCGAAGAAGCAGGCCGAGCAGCAGGCGGCGCTGGCGGCGCTGCGGCAGCTCGGGGTGGCGGCGGAGAACGGCGACGGCGAGGTGGTGATCGTCGCCGGGCTCGAGATCGCCGAGGAGATCGTCGCGACGACGGACGCCGAGGCATCGGACAACGCGCCGGCTTGAGGATCGCGTCAGCGCGCGGTTCGCGTCGTGCGCGGCCACGAGGACAGATCGATTCGCAGGCGCGAGGGCGCGCCGTCCCAGGGCATCGCCGGGCGGGGCCATGTCGTGCGTGTTCCGCGCCGGTCGCGCCGTTCGACGCCCAGGAGGAGCGTGCCGTCGGGCTCGAGCAGCCCCTCCGGGAGATCGATGAAGGCGATCCAGCGGTCGTCCTCGACGCGGACGATGGGGGACAGCGCGGACTCGCTCTCACCGAGCGCCGCGGAGCGGAGGGTGAGGGTCGCGCTGGAATCGGCGCGGATGCGCAGCGCGGCGCGTGGCGCGTCGGTGGGGCCGAAGACGAAGGTGACTTCGTCGGGCGCGCTCGCTGCGGGGGAGGAGGGGTCGGTGACGCACTCGAGGTAGAGCTGCCAGTCGTCGGCGCCGGGACGCCTGGAGAGGAGCGCGGCGGTGGCCCAGCGGGCGTCGACGGGGTTCGTGCGCGAGGAGAGCCACGAGCGCATCGTGTGCTCGGGCAGCAGCGGCCCGATGCGAAGGCCGGGCGGCGAGACGGTCGACGGCGCGAGCGCGGCGTCGAGGCGCACGCTCCAGTCGGCGGTGGCGACTTCCACTGTGCGTTGCGAGGGCGCCTCTCGGCAGCGCAGCGAGATGCGCGCGAGCCGGTTGGCGAGCAGCGCGTCGAGGGTGGGCGGGTCGCACGATCCGACCGGCTGCGCGCCGGCGCGGACGACATCGCTCTGCCCGGCGAGCTCGGCGACGCCGATCATCGCCCCGGTCGGGGCCCCGGCGTCGTCGATGACCCAGGCGATCGCGCGCGGCTGCGAGGAGAGGTATTGGGCCGCGCGGTCGGCCGCGGCGACGATGGGGACCCGCTCGTCGAGGAGGACCGCGAGGACATCGCTCAGCGCGTCGTCATCGGGCGGGAACGCCGGGACGAGGAGGTCGTCGTCGAAGGCGACGGTGCGCGTGAGCGCGGCGCGGAGCGAGTCCGCCGCGGTCGCGTCGTGGCGGGCGAGCCGGTCGAGCGCGACGCGCACGCGCGCCTCGATCGTTCGCGCGTAGGACGCGAGGGCCGGGTCGTCGATCGCCGGGAGGCCCGTCGTGTCGGGCGCGAGCGCGACGCGCCAGCGATGGCGGGGATCGAGCGCGGCGGCGAGAAGCGGGCCGCTGTTGCGCGAGGGTTCGGAGCGCCGAGCGTTCGCGACGGGGGCGTTAGCGCGTCGGATGGGCAGGGTTTCGGCGCCGACGCGCAGCGAGTCTGCGCCGTCGAGCGAGGCGCGAGGGAGGAGGGCGAACCACGAGCCGCGCGCGTCGGGCGGCGCGGTGGCGTCGGCGTCGTCGGCCGCGCGCACGAACCAGTCGACGGAGGGGATCCATTCCCCGCCCTGCGTGCGCGTGCGTGCGCCGATCCAGGCCAGGGCGATGCCTGCGCGCTCGCACGCGAGACGGGCGTCGTCGTCGGGGGTTTCGATGGGGAGCGCGACGGGGATGTCGAGCGGATCGCTGAGCGCGAAGACGGCGTCGGCGGCCGGCGTGAGCGAGGCCAGCACCTCGAGCGAGGGAGCAGCCGCGTCGGGTGTTGACTCGCTCGTGTGCTGCGCGCTGGCGCGTTCGGGCGTGCCGGCGCACGCGCCGAGGAGCGCGAGCGGCGCGCAGACGAGCGTGAGGGCTGCCCGGCGTTTCATGCGTTGGCCGGCGCGGCGGGGATCGGCGCCTGCACGGGCAGCGTCGCGAGGATGGCCTCGATGACGCGGTCGGTGGTGATGCCCTCGGCGTCGCCCTCGAAGTTGAGGAGGATGCGATGACGCAGCGCCGGTGCGGCGGCGGCTTTGAGGTCGTCGATGGAGACGGCGGCGCGGTTGTCGAGCAGCGCACGCACCTTGCCGGCGAGCACGACGGTCTGGGCTGCGCGCGGGCTCGCGCCGTAGCGCACGTACTTGTCCACGATGGGGGGCGCGAAGCGCTCGCCCTCGCCGGCGGAGTCGGCCGGGTGCGTCGCGAGGACGAGTCGGACGGCGTAGTCCTGCACGTG
Source organism: Phycisphaeraceae bacterium (assembly GCA_019636675.1). NCBI lineage: Bacteria > Pseudomonadati > Planctomycetota > Phycisphaerae > Phycisphaerales > Phycisphaeraceae > Phycisphaeraceae bacterium. The sequence goes on along the minus strand of JAHBXC010000001.1, from coordinate 736,959 downwards.
CGGCGCGATCTTGGCGCGGCGGACCAGTTTCTGGTGCGCGAGGAGCGTGGCGTCGTCGAGTACGGCGTCGGCGCGAGCGTCCTGCGTGGCGGTGGTTCGGTTGAGGATCTCGGACAACTCGGACCGTGACGAGCTGCGCACGAGGAGTTTGAAGAAGAAGCGGTCGAGCTGTGCTTCGGGGAGCGGGTAGGTGCCTTCCTGCTCGATGGGGTTCTGGGTCGCCATCACGAAGAAGGGTTTGGGGAGTTCGTGCGTCGTGCCGCCCACGGTGACGCTGCGCTCCTGCATGGCTTCGAGGAGGGCGGACTGGGTCTTGGGGGTGGCGCGGTTGATCTCGTCGGCGAGGACGATCTGGGCGAAGATCGGTCCCTTCTGGAAGACGAAGCGCCGGCCGGCGTCGTCATCGGTGACGATGCTCGTGCCGGTGACGTCGGCCGGCATGAGGTCCGGGGTGAACTGGACGCGGCTGAACGAGAGGCGCAGCGCGTTGGCGAGGGTGCGCACGAGGAGGGTTTTGCCGAGCCCGGGCGCGCCTTCGAGGAGGGCGTGGCCCCCTGCGAAGAGGCAGGTGAGGATGCCGTCGACGATCTCGTCCTGCCCGACGATGACCTTGCGTATCTCGCGTTTGACGGCGAGGTAATCGTCGCGGAATTTCTGGACGGCGGCGGCGGCGTCCTCGGGGGTGCGCAGGGCCTGGTCGGCGTTCGAAGGTCTCGTGTCGTCGCTCATCACACCAACGGTACTCCCGTCGGGGCGCTCGTGTTGCGGAGCGTGCGAAGCCGGAAAACGAACAACGCGGCGCCTCCGTGCGGCGCCGCGTGTGTTCAGTCGTGCGGTGTGGTGTCGCTCAGGCGGCGTGCGAGCAGGTCGCGCCGATGCCGGTGTTGCCGGTGAAGGGCGAGTAGGGGTTGGCGTTGGTGAAGCCGGTGTTGGTGTTCACGCCGGTGGTGTTGGTGTAGCCGTTGGAGGGGTAGCCGGTCGGGCAGACGCCGGGGTTGAAGCCGGGGTAGGCGCCGAAGGGCGTGGGGAAGGCGCCGAAGGGGAAGCCCTGAAAGCCGGGGTTGAAGCCGTTGAAGGGGTTGGTGTTGATGGGCCCGCCGTTCCAGCCGGCGATGGAGGTCCAGTTCAGGGGCGAGCCGCCCGTGAAGCCCCCGGTGAAGCCCCCGGTGAAGCCGTTGCCGTTGATGCCGAAGGGGGTGGTGTTCCAGCCGGGGTTGAAGCCGTTGAAGCCGTTGAAGCCGGGGAAGGAGTTGATGGGGCTGTAGCCGGGGAAGGAGTTGCCGAGGTAGGCGCCGGGGATGGAGTTCCAGGGGGAGTTGCCGATGGCGCCGCCGACAAAGCCGGGGGTGAAGCCGGGGGTGAAGCCGCCGAAGCCGTTGAAGCCGGAGATGGGGCTGGCGTTGAAGCCGAAGGGGTTGGAGTTCCAGCCGCCGGGGTTGAACCCGGGGGTGAAGCCGGGGTTCACGCCGTTGAACGGGTTGGTGAAGAAGCCGGGGAAGCCGGTGGTGGGGAAGCCGTTGATGGTGCCGGTGGGGATCATGCTTGCTGCGTCTCCGAGAGAGGGGGTGTGTGGGTCGAGACGCCCGATCCGAACGCGGGTCGGGCGTGAGACAGGGCTGTGTGGGGCGAGTCCGCGTCGGGGCGGAGCCGAGAGTTCACCGGACGCGGCGTCTGTCGAGCGCGGCGGCTCGTGCGTGACGGGTGCGTCGTGGGACTTTGGTTCGCGGGTGCGTCAAGTCGTGGTCTCTCGAGCGTGCGTGGCGGCGAGGCCCCGGAATCGGACCGCCGCTGACGCGAGAGGCATCGTCAGGAACCGAATCGGACTTTGGTGCATTCCGGGAATTCGCGGTCCAGAACCAGCGCTGGGCGTAGCGGGCGACGGGCGTGTCGGTCCGGCGCGGGTGGTCGCTGGACGCCAACCGCCTGAGAGGTGGGTATACTCCGGCCCTCTCGCGGGAAGCCGCGACGGGCAACTCGGGCCTGTAGCTCAGCTGGTTAGAGCGCACCCCTGATAAGGGTGAGGTCAGTGGTTCGAATCCACTCAGGCCCACTTCCAACGGTCGATCGATGACAACCGCCCCGGCTTCGCGTCGGGGTGTGTCGTTTTTGGGGTGTCCGGGGTGGGACCGGCGGGCCGGGTTCGGTCAACGGGACGGGGTGAACGGTCCCGAGCCGCTGGGCTGGGGGAGGGCGCCCATCCGGTCGCTCGGGAGGATCGTGCGCCCGATGGGGGCGCGGTCGCGGTTGGCGCCGCGGGCGCGCAGGGGCTGGAGCGCGATCCCGATGCTGGTGTCGCCCGAGATGTCGTCGTAGCCGAGCGCGACGGTGAAGCGCATCTGGGAGAAGCGTCGTTCGAACTCGAGCCCGACGGACTGCACATCGCCCTGGTCGAGGTCGAAGACGCCGAGTGCGCCGAAGGAGTGCTTCGCGCTCAGGAGCCACTCGGCGCCGACATCGACGAGGGTGGAATCGAGTGGCTCGATGTGCCGGAGCTCGCCGAAGGCGCGCAGGTCGGGGGCTACATCGAAGATTGCGCCGAGCGCGGCGGTCGCGAGGTCGCTCTCTTCCGTGTCGTAGACCATGAACCCGAGGAGGGCGAGCGCGTCGGTGGCCTGCCAGAGCGCGTCGGCGGTGAAGTACTCGCCCATGACGGAGTACTCGGGTCGGGAATCGACCCATCGCCCGATGGGGCTGGTGCGATCGGCGTCGCCGGATGCATAGACATAGTCGGTGTTGAGCACGATGAGGTCGACGCTGCGCCAGCGTCCGGGCCCGCCTCGATAGGTCTGCCAGGTCTGCTTGACGCCGACGCGTGCCGCGGAGCCCGTGTTGATGCCCTCGACGCGCGGGTCGTAGACGGGAAGGGCGCCCTGCGTGACGGAGCTGGAGGCGTGCCAGAGGGTGACGGAGGGCTCGACGAGGTGCCGGAGCCGGTGCATGTCGAAGAGTTTGCTCTCGACGTTGTCATCGATGCGCTGGAAGGTGGTGGAGGCGCGGACGCCCATGCCGCCGTAGAGGCGCATGGAGTCGGCGTTGCGGTCGAACTCGCTGAAGTCGTCGTCGTACGCGGTGAAGCGCCCGACGAGGAAGGGCGTGACGCGCGCCGTCTCGCTCTGGATGGGCAGCGAGAGTTCGTGGCGAGTGTCGAAGCGAGCGACGCTCTCTTCGTCGAGCCCCTGCGCGCGCAGGCGATCGGCGATGGAGGCGTTGGGCGCGATGCCGAAGGCGCGCTGCGCAAGGGATGGTGTGTCGAAGCCGATCTCTTCGGGACGGACCTCCATGAACCGCAGCGACATGTTCGACGCGGTGGTTTCGGAGGTGTACGACACGGCGCCCCCGAGCAGCTCGTCGGCGACGCGCGCGTAGGTCGCCTCGGGGAGTTTCTCGGTGATCGAGCCGGGCGATTGCAAGAGGTATTCGTTGGGGACGTAGTCCTGGAGCGACGCGCGCGCCTCGATGCTGAGCAACTCGTTGTCGCGCACCCGGCGGAGATAGGCCGAGCTGGCGAACTCTCGGCTCGTCTCGCCCAGCCCGGGGAAGAAGGCGGCGATGAAGGCCGGGTCGGACATGTAGGCGGCTTCGAGGAAGAGCGTCCAGTCGTCGTTGAGGCGCAGGACATGCTCGAAAGTCAGCACGCCGCGGGACTCGCTGTCGCGATCGATCTCGCGCCCGGTGCCGAAGCGGTCCTCGCCGTTGTCGTAGACGTAGTAGCCGAAGAGCCCGCCGCGCGAGTCGGGGGTCTGCCACGAGGACTCGAGCCCGAACGCCGGGCCCCGGTCGAAGTAGGCGTCGAGGAGCAGGTCGGCGCGGAAACCAGGGCCGAACTCGAGGTTCGTGAGGGTCTGGAGGTCCCAGGTGCTGCGCACGACGGGCGACCCTGCGCGGCTGTCGAACTGGAGTTTGCGCAGCGGCGGGTTGTCGAGCGACCCGCGGTAGCGAGGGAGGGGGAGCGTCGGCACGCCCCCGGCGAGGAAGACCGGCGACTGCGCGTCGATGACGACGCCGCTGGGAGCGATGGTGGCGGACTCGGCGCGCGAGGACTCGGCTCGGGTGACGGTGACGCTGCGAGCGCCGATCGAGAGCGTGGGTTCGGCGAAGGCGGCGTTGGACATGCGCACCTCGCGCGCGGTCCACTGGCGCTCGGATTCCTGGCGGATGGTGCTGGCGCGCACGTAGATGGGCATGGCGAGCTGCTCGTCGTAGGTCCAGAAGACTGCGTCGACGAGGACGGCGCGCTGCGTTCGGACGTCGTAGAAGACCTGCGCGCCTCGGAGCGTGTAGGAGCCGTCGGTCGCGACGACATCGCCCTCGAGGTAGACGCCGCGGACCGCTTCGGTGGGCGAGGACGCGGCGAGGAGGTCGCCGGGTTCGAGGAAGACGACGGCGCGCGTCGCGGTGAGTTGGACAGTGCGCCCGGTGCGCGCCTCGACCTGCTGGATGGTGACGCCTCCCCCGAGGATGACGGCGCGTTCGTCGGGCTCGCTGCGCAGGGAGATCTGCGGCGCGTGGAAGGTCACGACGCCCTCGCGCGCCGTGCGGACCTCGCCCCCGGGGTCGGCCGGCAGTCGCGGATCGGGGGCCGGGATCGCGGCGAGGATTTCCTCCGAGGTGGCGAGCAGCGCGCGGAGCGTGGCTCGGGGGATCCGCGCGGATTCGTCGAGGGGCTCGAGGATCGGGGGCGCCTCGCCGGCGTCGGCGATCGCGATGGTGTCGATGAGGAAGCGGGCGAGCCGGCGGTCGCCTTCCACGAGGAACGCGTCCGAGGGGCGCCCTCGGGCGAGCGAGTCGATCCGCAGGAGCACATCGCCCGTGACGACCACGGTCACGAGAAGGCGGTCGGCGTGCAGGACGGAGCCGGCGGCGGCGCCGGGGTCGCGCGCGCCGTCGAGGTAGACCGCGAGCTGGCGCAGGCGCGTGCCGTCGGGCTCGTATCGGGTCTCGATCCAGACCGACGCGCGGTTGGCGTGGAGCGTGTACCCGGCGACGCGCAGGCGAACGTCGCCCGTGAGGAGGGCGCGCTGGGTGTCGCCCACGGTCCAGACCTCGGCGCGGAGTGCGCCCAGGTGGGCGTCGCCGCTCTGGGGGTCTGTGGTGAGCGCGAGGCCCCCGAAGGACGAGCCGTCGAGCAGCGCCGGGTTGAGCACGGGCTGGGACGCGGCGCGCGCGTCGTCGCACGCGAGCGCGTGCGCGAGCCCCGCGCTCACGAGGAGCGCGGCGAGGAGCGTTCGTGATCGGGTGCGTCCTTGCGTCACGGGCCGCGATGCTACACGCTGACGCGCGGGCTCGCACGCGCTCGGCGCCTGAAACGACAGCGCGGGCGCCCGAAGGACGCCCGCGCCGGGGGGTTCAGCGGTTTCGAGGCGCGGTCAGCCGCTCACATCGGCGGCGCCGGGCTTCGAGGGGATCGCGGGGGCGCTCGGGGCGCCGGTCTGCTCAGCGAGACGCCCGGCGACGATGGGCTTGCCGGCGTGGTCGTGCCGGACGGCGGCCGGGGCGTGCGCGCCGTGCGCCTTGCCGTTGGTCCCGTTGAGCCCGCTGGCGCGGGCGGCGTTGGGGAAGTGCTCGCCCTCCCAGGTCTTGGGATAGTTCGGGTCATCGAGTTCGATGGCCGCCTTCGTGGGGTGCAGGGGGCGGAAGGTGTCGACCATCACTGCGAGTTCCGCGGTGTAGGTGTGCGCCATCGACGCCTCGATCGTGCCGGGGTGCGGCCCGTGGGGGATGCCCTGGGGGTGCATCGTGAAGGATCCGATGTCGATGCCCTTGCGCGAGCCGAAGTTCCCCTCGACGTAGTAGAGGACCTCGTCGGAGTCGAGGTTGCTGTGGTTGTACGGGACCTTGATCGCGTCGGGGTGCCAGTCGAGCATGCGAGGGCAGAACGAGCAGATGACGAAGTTGTGCGCCTCGAAGGTCTGGTGGATCGGGGGCGGCATGTGCAGTTTGCCCGTGATGGGCGCGAAGTCGTCGATGTTGAAGATGTAGGGGTAGTAGCAGCCGTCCCAGCCGACGACATCGAGCGGGTGGTAGTGGTAGATGTAGGAGTGCATCGTGTCGCGCGCCTTGACGCGGACCTCGAACTCGCCGTCCTCGTCGAAGGTCAGCGGGAGCTCGGGGAGGCGCAGGTCGCGCTCGCAGTAGGGGGCGTGCTCGAGGAACTGCGAGGTCTGCTTCGAGAGGTAGCGCGGCGGGGGCGCGATGTGGCTGGCGTTGGTGGTCTCGACGACGAGGAACTTGCCGAAGGGCATCTCGTCCTTGGTGTAGGACGCGGGGCGCTTGTCGTCGGGGAGGGGGTTGAACTCCATCCGATAGATGGTGCCCTTGGGGATGATGATGTAGTCCTTGGGCCCGAAGCGCAGCGCGCCGAACATGGTGTAGCAGACGCCCGAGCCGTAGTGCACGAAGAGGCACTCGTCGCCCTGGCCGTTCTTGTAGTGGTAGGACATCTGCTCCTTGGGATTGCAGATGCCGATCTCGCAGTCGGCGTTGCCCATGAGGACGATGCGCCCGGTGATGGGGTCGCCCTTGGCCTTGATCCGCTTGCCGATCAGGTGGCGCATGCGCATCGTGTCGGTCTCGACGTACTCGGGCGCGGTCTTGTAGACCGTCTTCCAGCCGTAGACCTGCGTGGGGGGGTTGATGTGGTACAGCGTCGAGGTCGGCCCGACAAAGCCCTCTGTCCCGAAGACCTCTTCGGCGTAGAGACGCCCGTCGGGGCGACGGAACTGGACGTGGCGCTGCCTGGGGATCTGTCCGAGTTTCGTGTAGAACGGCACGGCGGGTCTCCTTTGGAAGCGCGGCGGGGCCGCGCAGCGGGCATATTGCGATTCTAGGGGCGAATAGCCCCCGGTGGGCGGCGGACGCCCGGGAAGCGGGGGTTGACTCGCGGGCTTCGGCGGCAATCATCCCGGCCGCGTTTTCCCGCTCGGACCACGCGTCCAAGGACCAGCGATGACCCGCGTTCAGCGCCAACACGACAGTCGCTTCCGGCCAATCGGCCGCGACGACGCCGGTGCGCGCAGAGCGTCGCGGTTCAACGCCGGATCGTCGCCCCGCACAGTGGGCTGACCGAGCGAACCGCCCGGGAGCGCCCCGCTCCCATCCCCCTCCATCCAGAGTCACCAGTCCGTTCGTCGCCGCGCGACGGGCGACCCGTCCCGTGGCGCGCGGTGATCGCGCCGAGAGTGAGACAGTCATGACCAGGACGCTGAAAGTGATCAGCGCTGCCCGTCCCCTGGCCCCCGAGGACATCCGTCCCGGGCGGTATGTGTGCGTGCTCCGTGAGTACACCGACCACACCTGCTCGGTCGAGTGGCGCGTCGACCTGCGCGAGCGGTCGCGCGTGGTGCGATCACGCTGCGCGGATATCCCCGCCCCGGCCGACAACCTGCCTCTGATGGTCGAGGCGATCTGCCTGCCCCTGGTGTTCGTGCGCGACGCGTTCGGCAAGCCGCGGATGCTGGACGTACGCTGCGCGGACCTCGCGTCGGTGAGCCCTGAGTTCGCCGAGTTCGTGTTCGCGCGTCTGCGTTCGCAGCGGGCGGGGTCGTAACATCGGGCATGGACCACTCACCCGGCGACGGGCTGCCGCTGTCCGCGATGACCTGGGCGGCGCTGCTCGCGAGATGGACGGAGTTCGCCCGTGCGTCCGTCGCGTTCCCGAAGGACGACCGCGGCGAGCGGTGGCGCGCCTCGGTGGCCCCGGTGATCGGTCTGCAGGCGACCACCTTCGCGCTGGGCGATATCGACGCGCTGTCCCCGGGCGAGAGGGCGCTCGGCCTCGATCGCGCCGGCGTGCTCGTGCGCGCCCACGCTGGCGACCTGCACCGGGTCTGGGCGGGGGAGGCGATGCCCGACGCGCTGCGCGAGGTCGTCGACGACGCGGCGTCTGCGCTCTCGCTCGCGCGCTCGCGCGGCGTGGAGTATCGCGTGACGATCGACCGGCTCGACGCGCCGGACCTGCTCGGTTCGCTCGAAAGGGCGATGGCGCATGGCCAGCGCGTTGAGTTTGCGATGCTCCCGGCGCCGGGCGTCCCGTTGTTGCGAGGGGGTGTGGCCGCCTTCGTCAGGCCTGGCGTCGAGGGGCTGGTTGTGGAGGGGTGCGAGGCGGTCGCGTCGCCACCCCGCCAGGTGTACCGGCGCGACGGCGAGGACGCGCACGACCTGATCGCGCTGTTCGAGGGCGAAGTCCACCCCGGGCTGCCGCTGCTGCGCGTGGTGATCGACGAGGGCGCGGTGGTGTCGCGTTTCGACGACGCCGACGCGGCGCGCGCGAGCGCGATGCGTGCCTCGATGGGCGGGCGGGCGTGGCGCGTCGAGACGCACGATCCGGAATGAAAGACCGGGCCGACCCGTGTCGGGGCCGGCCCGGCGATCTCCCGCTGGACGCGTCGGCGTGCGTGTGTGCCACGCCGAGTTGTCCGGGGGTTGGGCTCTCTCGGTCTCCTCCAGCGATCAGGCGCGACGACGGCGCGCGCCGAGCAGGCCCGCGAGGCCGAGCGTCGCGACGGCGCCGGGCGCGGGCACGATCACATCGCGCACGAAGTCGATCGCGGCGTCGTGGATCTTGTCGTCGAAGTTCTGGTTGAAGACGAGGTAGAAGGGCAGCGACTCGCTCGCGCCGCCGCCGCGGATGGAGAGGGCGAGGAGGTAGACGCCGTCGGTGGCTGGGGAGTTGAGGATGTAGTCGGGGTGCTCGTCGTCGAGCGAGCCGAAGGAGTTGACGGGGAGGTCGAAGGTGTCGAAGGCGAAGCCAAGGCCGGCGGTGGTGAACTGCTGCTGGAGGTACTGCAGCGTCATGGTGGAGTCGGCGAGGTTGTCGAAGTCGCTGCCGTTCCAGACGCGCAGGCCGTCGAGGACGCGCAGGGTGAGGAAGGAGTCGGGCGTGAAGACGCCCTCGTCGCTGAAGAAGCCGGGCTCGTCGGCGAAGTTGGGGAGGGCTTCGCCCAGTTCGACGCCGAAGACGCGCTCGCGGACGAACGCGCCCTCATCGAGCAGGCCGGTGATGATGCGCCCGTTGGCGACGCGGAAGTTCACGTCCTCTTCCGGGCTCGCGATCGCGACGGAAGCGGGGAAGGCGAGGGAAGCGAACGCTGCTGCGGCAAGAATCTTCTTCATGGCTGTCTCTCCTTGAAACATGCCCGGTGTGCACCCCGTGGGGGGTGTGCGGCCGCCGGGCGCGGCCTGGACGCGGGTACAAAACAGAACGGGCGTCGCGCGTCGCGCGACACGGTTGAGGGTGGTGGGTGAAGCTCGGGCCAGACGCTGGCTGAACGGTTGCTCAGGACGCGCGTTCGGGGTCGAACTTGTTGTTCTCGAGGTCGGTGAAGACATCCCTGAAGCGCAGGGTCTCGGCGTGCCCGTCGAGGAAGCCCCAGTTGGACTTGCTGTCGAAGGACTCGGCCGGCCCGCCGTGCTGGTCGATCTGCACGTTGCGCGCCGCGAGGCGAGGGATGAACTCTTCGCGGATGCCGCGGATCCACCAGCCCTCGATGTGAGGGTGGTCTGATCCGGCGTACTCACCGGTCTCGGTCATGAGGAGGAACTGCACCGTCGACGCCGGGCGGGGGATCACGTCACGGTTGCGCCACGCGATGAACGGGGCGTACGAGGTGAGGTAGTTGTTGATCCCGTAGCTTGTGCGTCGGAAGACATCGGTCGTTGGGGGGACTGGGACTCCCTGCCCGCCCTCGTCGGTCGGCCAGTGGACGCTCCGGTCGGCCGGCGAGCGGCGGAGGAGGGGAGTCTCGTGGTATTCCTGGAGCGTGTTGATCCAGGATCCCGCTTCGTTGCCCACGCCGCCGTGGGGGAGTCCGGCGTCGACGAGCTCGCCGCGTCGGTCGTTGGCGTAGAGCTCCTGAGAGATCTGGAGACTGCGCACATTGGCGAGGCACTTGACGGTGATCGCGCTACGGCGCGCCTGCCCGAGGGTTGGCAGCAGGATGGCGATAAGCAGCGCGATGATCGCGACGACGACGAGGAGCTCGATGAGCGTGAAGGCGCGCGTGGTGCGCATGGCCGGATCCTCCGCGCGGCGCGGTCGCTCGGGCGATCGCAACGGCGCGACGGGGTGGCGGGATGTCGAATGGACGAACGACCCGATGTCACGAGGCGGCGCGCGGGACAAATCCCACACGCGGCGTCAGACGGCGCGGTTCGTGTTCGTCGGGGGATCGCGCGAGCGCGAGGGCGACCACCGGCGCGTGATGAGCGCCTCGGGGAGCGCCTCGGCGAGGAACGCGACGGGGCGAGAGTCGGGCGCGTGCTGCGCCGGGGGCGGCGTCGTCCAGCCCTTCAGGAGGACGGCGAGCAGGTCGCAGGTCGGGCAGTCCTCGTCGGGGGATGTGTCGCCGGGGGCTGCGGGCGCAGGGTGTGAGTGGGGGTGGGGGTCATCGCACGCGATGGAGAGCGAGGCCTCGGCGCCCTGCTGGTGCGAGTGCGAGGCGTGGATGTCGCGCAGGACGCCGAACGATTGCAGCGCAACCGCCAGAACGACCAGCAACCGGGCTAGACCCGCGACATGACCCATGCTCAATGATTATCCCTCGTGAGCCGAGGGGTTGCAAGAAGTTCTTTCCCGAATCAGGGGTGAATCGTTCATTCCGGAACGCCGGGGTCCGTGGGGCGGGCGTCAGTTCTGCGGCGTGACGCGGTGCTTCGCCGGGGGCAGCGCTCGCAGGGGCGCGAGCATGCGCTGCTCGTATCGGTCCTGGAAGAGGCCGTAGGACGGGTTGCCCTGCGTCTGGGGGTATTCCTTCTCGATCAGGCGCTTCGCGCGTTCGACGCGCGACTCCGGGAAGGGGTGTGTGCTGAGGATCTCGGGAGGGCGCGGGCCCGAGCTGGCGTCGGCGAGGACCTGCATGACGCGGACCTGTCCCATCGGGTCGTAGCCGGCTCGCGTCATGTAGCGGATGCCCAGCGCGTCGGACTCGTACTCCTCGTCGCGCCCGAACTTGAGGAGAAAGCCCGTTCCGCCTACGCCCACGAGAAGCGGGACGCCGACCTTGACGAGGTCGTCGCTGCTGCGACCGGCGGCGACGCTGGCGCCGACGAGAAGGCCGGTGAAGACGAGCTGGCCCGAGACGCGCTTGTCGGCGTGCTCGGCGGTGACATGCCCGATCTCGTGCCCCAGGACGCCGGCCAGTTCGGCCTCACTCTTGAGCTGCGCCGCGAGGCCGCGGGTGATGAAGACCTTGCCCCCGGGGAGCGCGAAGGCGTTGATGACCTCGCTGTCGAGCAGCGTGAATTCCCAGGGGAGCGTGGCGTAGTCGCCCTCGGTGTGGGGGACCATCTTCATCCCGACCTCTCGCACATACGACTGCAGGGCCTCGTTGGCGACGGCGCCCCCGTACTGCGGGACGATCTCGCGCTGGCCCTCTTCGCCGATATTGATCTCCTGCTCGCGGCTGAGGGTGTTGAGCTGAAACCGCCCGGTGGCCTGGTTGGTCGTGCACGCCGTCAGGAGAGGCGCCCCCAGCAGGATGACCAACAGGAGCGCGAATCGGGATGTGTTGAATCGTGCGATGTTCATGGCTTCGAGAATGTACCGGTTTGCGGGTTCGACGCGCCACGCGCGCGTCGGTTCGCCCGCCCTCGCAGGATGAGCCCCGAGACAATGCTCAGCAGCCCCAGCGGGACCGCGCCCAGCGCCACCCACAGCGACGCTTGCGCCAGAGCGTCCACCAGCGCCACGAGGGGCGCAAGTTCCTCGTCTGTCAGCCCCTCGGTCTGCTGCGAGCGCAGCCCGCTCTTCGCGAAACCCCACGCGAAGGTCGTGAGCAGGGTCAGCCCGAGACTGACCACCAGGCCGAGCCAGAGCAGGAGGGCGCCCAAACGGGCCTGAACGCGTGGGGGAGGTGGCATCGCGAGAGGATAGGGAGAGTCCGGCCCGCCCGATCGTGCGAACTACCATGCCCCTATGACGCAGACGCACTCCCCAGCGAAGGGGCCCGCGGCCCCCTCCGACGCAGGGTGGACCCGCGACGAGCTCGCCGACAACCCGCATCGCAGCGATCAGAAGGCCGAGAAGGTGCGCGGGATGTTCGCGTCGATCGCGAAGTCCTACGACCTGAACAACCGGCTCCACTCGTTCGGGCGCGACAGCGCCTGGCGGAAAAAGGTCGTCCGGCTCGCGGAGGTCTGCGCCCACGAGCGCGTGCTCGACGTGGCCTGCGGCACGGGCGAGCTGACACGCGCGTTCCGGAAGCACGCGAACCCGGAGCGCGTGGTGGGTCTGGACTACACGCCGCAGATGCTCGACATCGCGCGCGCGAAACCCAGCGACCGCATCGAGTATGTGCAGGGCGACGCGCAGGCGCTGCCCTTCCCCGACAACTCCTTCGATGTGGTGAGCATCGCGTTCGGTATCCGGAACGTGCAGGAGCCGGCGACGGCGATCGCGGAGTTCCGTCGCGTGCTCGCGCCGGGCGGGCGTCTGCTGATCCTGGAGTTCTCGAGGCCGCGGTTCCCGCCGGTGCGATGGGGCAACGATTTCTACAGCGGGTGGCTGATGCCGCGGACCGCGACGCTGATCAGCAAGGACAAGAGCGGGGCGTACTACTACCTGCCCAGGTCGGTGGAGTCGTTTTTGTCGCCGCAGCAGCTGGGGATCATGGCGCGGGACAACGGGTTCGTGCGCTGGTCGTTCCACCCGATGACGCTGGGGGTGGTGACGATCACGAAGGCGATGGCGCCGGGGTGAGGATCGCGAGTCCCTCTCTTGCCGGAAGCTGCTTATTCCTCGCGTTCGAAGCGGGCCAGATCGTCGAGTTGCGTCTGGGCACGCGCCAGATGGCGTGATTCCGCCGCGGGAGAGTTGGCGCGGTGGGCGCGTCGGGTGAACAGCGCCACGACGCCGAGAATCACCAGCGAGATCACGATGTTCAGCCACAGCCAGGCCGCGTTCGGTGCGTGCATGCGCGTGACGCAGAGGAACAGCGGGAGCCACATCACCGCCCAGGGCACGCCCAGAACCCAGCCCATGCGCCGGTAGGCGACACGCAGGCGCAGCGTCTGGCTCTGGATCGCGACGACGGGGGCGCCGTAGTCGAGGCGGGCGAGCATCGTGAGGAAGACGCCGGCGCCGATGATCGTGACGACGCCGTAGGCGTGCATGACGACCCCGGAGACGAACACCGCGTCGCCGACCGGCGAGGCGCTCCACGCGTGCACGCCGAGCACGACGAGGAACACGCCGAAGGCGATCAGCGCGAGGTGGCTCCAGTACAGCGGAAGCAGCGTGCGCCGGACCGTTTCGAGGCGCCGGGCGCGCAGGTCCTCGGCGCGCAGCGCGTGCTCCGCGGCCAGGCGCGTGTCGAGGGCCCGCCACGCCTGCTTCAGTTCGTTGAGTTCGAGGTCGGTGGTCATCGCTGGTTCCTTGCGTGGAGGTGCGCTGGCTCGTCGGCGTCCTGCATGCGTTCGCGCAGGCGCGCTTTCATCCGGTGGAGTTTCGTGGCGACATTGCTCGCGCTGAGCCCCAGCACCTCGGCGATGTCCTGGTGGTTCAGGTCGTCGAGCCAGAGGATGAGCAGGGCGCGATCGAGGGGGCCGAGGTCCTCGATCAACCGGCGCAGCAGCGCGATCTGGTCGGTGTCGATCGCGTCGTCGTTGATCGATGGCTCGTGCGACGCTTCGAGCGAGACGGCCCGGCGCGCCGGGTGCTTGCGCCGGCGCAGGGACGAGATCCCGACATTCAGCGCGACGCGGTACATCCAGGTCGTGACCGGGCGGGCGGGGTCGTACGAGGGCCACGCCTTCCACAGATGCAGGGCGATCTCTTGCATCAGGTCGGAGCGTTCGTCGCGGGTGGAGGCGTAACTGGCGGCGACCTTGCGCACGATGCCGGCGTGACGCTGGAGGGTCTGTGTGAACCGCTCGTGCTGCGTTCTCAGGTCGTGCGTCATGGGGGCGGCTGCCGCTCTGGTCATCGGACCGTTGCTCCTCTTCTCCCCGGTGATTCGCGCGGGCCGGGATGGGCTTACACGCGCCAGCAGGAAATCAGTTCGACGGGCATCGGCGCGGGCGGTGTTCGGGGATGGCGGTCATACAGTCGGGGCATGACCCTCGACCTCACGAAGTTCGATGCGCTCACCTTCGACTGTTACGGGACGCTGATCGACTGGAGCGCGGGGATTCTGACCGCGCTGCGCAGGACCCTCGGGGAACGCGTGAACGGTGTCAGCGACGAGCAACTGCTTTCCCTCTACGGCACGCTCGAGGCGGGGGCGGAGCGGCCGACGCCAGGCGGCGGGCATAAGGCGTACCGGGATGTGCTGCGCGAGGTGGTCGACGGGTTCGGGCGCGAGTTCGGGTTCACGCCCACCCCGGCGCAGCGAGACGCGCTCCCGGAGTCGATCCGTGACTGGCCGGCGTTCCCCGACACGCGCGAGGCGCTGCGCTCGTTGAAGAAGCGGTACCGGCTCGCGGTGCTGTCGAACATCGACCGCGACCTCTTCGCGCTGACGGCGCCGAAACTGGGCGTCGAACTCGACGCGTTGGTCACGGCGCAGGATGTGGGGTCGTACAAGCCCGGGCGTGCGCACTTCGACGAGGGGTTGAAGCGGCTCGGCCTGCCGCGCGAGCGCGTGCTGCACGTGGCGCAGAGTCTGTACCACGACATCGCTCCGGCGCGTGCGCTGGGGCTTTCGACGGTATGGGTCGCGCGCGGCGCCGGGAAGGCGGGTGCGTCGTTCGACGGCTCGCCGGATGCGCGACCGGATCTGGTCGTGGCGGATCTTGAAACGCTCGTTGGGGAGGTTGAAGCGATGTTTGCTGGGCCGACCAACTGACGCGAGCGACGCGCTGGCGCGTGCTGTCGTTTTTTTTGCTGAATTCTCGGCCCTTGATGCTTGCGGCACACGAGAGAAGGTGGTAGTTTGAAACCGTGAGCGGCGGGTGTCGCGTCCGAGGTGTCTCGGGCTGTCCACCGTGCGACGGGATCTGGGACGGGAGGCGCAATCATGATGTCGTTCGGCATAGTCGTCGGATGTGCTCTGTCTTTCGCTGCGCAAGCAACGACGAACCCCGCGGATCTGGCCGACACTCCACCGGCGCGCCTCAAGGAGCGGGACGGATCGGTCGTCGCCGCGTCTTCGCAGGACCGGTTCGCGACAGAGGAGTTCTCGCTCGCCGGAATCAGTGGGCCGCCACGTCCGTTCGATCTGGTCGGACTGTCTCTGGAGTTCATCCCGGTCCAGGGTCGCGGCGACGCCCCGTTTCGGTACACGATCCGTCGCACGGAGATCGATTCGCTGCCGATCGATCCGGCGGGCGGGACCCCCGTTCTGGAAGAGTTCGCGATCGGGAACGACACATACATCGAAGTCGAGTTCGAGCCGGGCGGGATGTCGCCTCCGCTCTTTCAGTTCTTCGGCAATGCCTACTCGGCGGTGTTCATCGGCTCGAACGGCTATGTCACCTTCGGGCAGGGCGATACGAGCGTTCCGAGGTTTCTCCCGACGCATTTCAGCCGCGCGAGGATCTCTGCGCTGGCCGCCGATCTCGATGTCAGGCGCGGCGGCTCGCTCGAGTATCTCCGGTTGAGCGATCGGTTCGTCGTCACCTGGGAGAATGTGCCGCGCGAGTTGATGTCCGATTCGAGCACCTTCCAGATCGAACTGCACTACACGGGCAAGATCGTGATGTCGTGGGTCGAGACGAGCATCACCGACTCCATCGTCGGGCTGTCTGCAGGCAACGGGACGCCGTTGACCTTCGTCAACACGGACCTCTCCTCGACACAGACGGGAGGGTTCTTCCCGCCGGTCGCGGAGAGTCGGCTTCATCGAACCATCACAGGGACGCCCATCGACTTCCGGTTATCCGCGACCGACGACGGGCACCCGATCGGCGTCATCGTGTACAGGGTCACGACTCTGCCGGCGCAGGGACGGCTTCTCGACATCTCGGCGAACCCGCCGGTCGAGATCGAGCCGGGGATGCTGCCTTACACCATGGCGAGCGGCGATCTGCGGTTTGTTCCGCCGAACGACGAGTGGAACGGGCGCGTCGAGTTCAGGTTCGTCGCGGACGATCTCGGCGGCTTTCTGAGCGCCACGAACAGTCCGAAGGCCACCGGGGGCACATCCGTTCCGGAGGCTTCGGTCGGCGAGTCCGGCGAGGCGGTCATCATCATCGAATGCGGGCTTCGCACGCGCGTTCTCAGTTACCTCGTCGAGGACACGCTGGATCAGACGGGGTGGACCGGATTCTCGCCGGGGGGCTGGGAGTTCGGGCAGCCCCTGGGAATGGGCTACAACGGACAGGATCCCACCAGCGGCTACACCGGCGACAATGTCATCGGGTTTAATCTCGCGGGTGATTACCCAGACAGGATGCCCGCTACGCACCTGGTGTCACCCCCGATTGATCTGACAGGCGTGACCGGGTCCCGCGTCTCATTTCGGCGCAGGATCGGCCTTTCTGCGGGAGATACCGTGGAGTTCGCGATCAGCACCGACGGCGTTGCGTGGACGCCCCTGTATTCCGTATCCACTTTGCTCATTGGTGAAAAGCAGTGGCGGCGACGCGAGTACGACATCTCGAAATGGGCCGACGGAGAACCGACGGTTTACCTCCGGTGGACGATGGGGCCGTCCGGCATCGTCGGGGAGAGTTACGGCTGGAACATCGACGACATCGTCATCGAGGGCATGCTGCCGCGGCCGTGCTGTCCGGGCGATGTGGACGGGTCCGGCACGGTGACCATGGACGACATCGCGGCGCTTCTTTCTCAGCCCTTCGGTCCGGTCGAAGCGCCGAATGTCCACGACATCAACGGCGACGGCCTGATCGGCGTGGAAGACATCCAGATCATCTCGGCCAACCTGGGGATCGATTGTTCGGGCTGCGACTGAGCGCTTCGGCGGTGACGCCCAGGGGCGGGAGCCGCTCACACGCTCACGGGCTTGAGCATCGTCTCGTCGACGAGGATCTCCGCCTCGGTCTTTGAGACGACCTCGTCGGCGGTCACGCCGGGGGCGAGTTCGATCAGGCGGAAGCGGCGATTGTCGTGGTCCATCTGGAGCACGCAGAGGTCGGAGATCACCATGTCGATGCAGCGCCGGCCGGTGAGGGGCAGCGAGCATTCCTTGACGATCTTGGCTTCGCCCTTCTTGGAGTTGTGCTCCATCATGACGATGACGCGACGCACGCCGGCGACCAGGTCCATGGCGCCGCCCATGCCTTTGACCATCTTGCCCGGGATCATCCAGTTGGCGATGTCGCCCTCCTGGCTGATCTGCATCGCGCCCAGGATGGCGAGTTGGACATGCCCGCCGCGGATCATCTCGAAGGACTCGCTGGAGGAGAAGTAGGCGGCGCCCGGGACGGCGGTGATGGTCTGCTTGCCGGCGTTGATGAGGTCGGCGTCGACCTTGTCCTCGGTGGGGAAGGGCCCGATGCCGAGCAGCCCGTTTTCGGACTGGAGCCAGACCTGCATCCCCTCGGGGATGTGGTTGGCGACGAGGGTGGGCATGCCGATCCCGAGGTTTACAACGAATCCGTCTCGGAGTTCTTTGGCTGCTCGGGCGGCGATCTGGTCGCGGTTGAGGGGCATCACGCAGTCTATGGCCCCCGGAACCGCTGGGTTTTTGAGGGTCGCGACGCGGAAAACCCCTCTGTACCGGGGGTTGCGGGCGCGAGAAAAGCGCTTATCGGACGCGATTTTGTGATTCTGGGGGTTTCCCGTGCGCGCCCCTGTCGATTTCACGGGTTTGTTCGCCGTCCCCCGATGAGCATGCCCGCGGACGAGAGTTCGCATCGTGAAGGCGTCGGCGGGAGCCGGCCAGGAACAACAGGGAAACGGTGGCGGGATGCGACGGAGTCGCTCCTCGCGTGCATAGACACGAACGCGGAGCATGGAAGTGCATACGGAACGAATGACCGAGCGTCTCTTCGAGTCCCTCATCAGCGGCGACCGCGCCGCGGCCCGGAGCGTCCTCGACGACGCGACCAACGCGGGATTCACCCCGGAACGCATCGTCGCCGACCTGTGCTGGCCGACATACGAACTCGTCGAGAAACTGCACCGCGGCGACAAGCTCAGCACGCTCGCCCACCACATGGCCACACGCCTGCTGCGAGTGCTCGTCGATCAGACCTCCGCGAAGTTCACCCGCAAGCCCAGCAACGGGCGCTCGGTCTTCGCGGTGTGCGGGCCGACCGACGCCGACGAGCTCGCGGCGCAGATGGCTGCGGACCTGCTGGATGTCGAGGGCTTCGAGGTTTCGTTCGCCGGCGGCGGGATCGCGAACGACGAGATCCTCGAGCGCGTGCAGGACACGCAGCCGGACGTGCTGGTGATGTTCGCCAACGCGCCGAGCGACCTGCCGAACATCCGTGAACTCATCGACACGATCCACGAGATCGGCGCGTGCAGCCGCGTGCAGATCGCGGTGGGCGGGGGCGTGTTCAACCGGGCCGAGGGCCTGGCGGAAGAGATCGGCGCCGACCTGTGGGCGACCGACCCGCGCGAACTCGTGCTCGAGATCAGCGAGAACCCCGAGATCCTCACGGGCTCCGAGAACCGCACCGTCGGGCGCAAGCGCACGACGAAGCGCAAGGTTGCTTGAGAAGGCACGGGGCAAGAGGCACGAGGCATAAGTCAAGAGCGGGCGCGGCTGTGAAGGGTCGCGCCCGCTTTGTTTTTTGCAGGGGAGAGAGCTCACCGCAGAGATTGCAGAGTGCGCAGAGTGGGGAGATGGGTGGCGTGGTACGGCGCAGCCGTGCCACGGAGAAGTGACCCGACCTCGCCCATCGGCGATGACGGACGAGGGGGCGTTGGCGTCAGCGTCGCCTGCGCGCGGCGAGCGTGATCGCGCTGGCGAACACGGCGCACGCCCCAACTCCCGGGCTCGGAACCGCCGCCGCGATGCGGAGCACGCCGGAAGGGAAGACGACACTCGTGAAGTCCCCGTACATCCACCCGAGGTGGTCGCCGCGGAGAAGCAGCGACTCGGTCGAGCCGCCCAGCGTGCCGATGCGGCCCCGGAACTTCGGCCCCACGAAGGGATCGACATCCTCCAGCCACTCCCTGCCGCCGCCGGAGACATCGAGCAGACCCCAGGGCGATTGCGTGTCGGGGTAACTCCCGACGGCGGCGGGCATGCCCGGCGCGTCGTCGAACGACACGCCGAAGTTCGTCTCGGCGCCCTCGCTCGGGAGGCCCGGCGTCAGGCGATCGTCGGTCGCGTTGGGGAAGAGCCACCAGCCGCCTTCATTGTCGCCGTAGCGGTTGGGGTCCCAGTACCCGGCTTTGTGCCACTCATCGCTGGTGGGGATCCAGAACTTCGCGTCGGGGTTGCGCGAGGCCTGATCGTTGTACGAGCCGTCGGGGTTCTGGGTGAAGGTGGAGGCGTCGTACGCGCCGGTCTGGAAGACCGAGAGGGGGACATCGGGCCCGGTGGGGGCGCCGTTGTGCAGCCAGTTGGTGAACAGCGCCGCGGGCCGCCAACCGACGAACGCCGGCAGCGGCGCTGCTTGAGGAAGCAAGCGGAATCGTGGCACGCCGTTCGAGTCGTTGCCGGTCCAGTCGGCCCCGCCCAGCACAGCGCTGTCGTTGGGGGAGAAGCCCATGCCGTAGATGTGCGGCGCCAGCGCGTTGAGGAACGGGAACCATTGCGCACGAGTGACCTCGGTCGTGGAGATGCGGTAGCGGTAGTCCACGCCGCCGAAGACGAAGGGCGGGTCGCCGGGGATGCGCTGGAAGACGAAGTCGGGGTTGCCCGGGTCGCCGATCTCGCTGAAGGTCAGGCCGTGCTCGTGCGTGAGGCGCAGCAGGTGGTTGTTGTGGACGCCCCCGCCCCCGGAACCCTGCGCGAGGGCGGCGGACGGCGCAACGCAGAGCAGCACGACAACAGAAAGACCGGGATATCTCACGCGACGCTCCTCGGAACGGAGTGACTCGACCGAACCCGCCGGGCGGCGGCTGTGCGGCCGGAAGGTACCACAGAGGGAGCGTGAATCCAAGAGGAAAATGGGAGAAATCGGATCAGAGCCCCGGGGGGGAGCACGGGGCTCGAAGCGCGGGTGGTTCGTTGATCCGTGCACCCGCGAGCGAAGAAGAGATTCACCGCGGAGGGTCAAGAGCGGAGAGAAGGCAGAGGGTGGGGAGTGAAGACGGGAGAGCGGGTAGCCCTCCCTGGCCCCTCCCATCTCGCTGCGCTCGACAGGAGAGAGAAAGAACAACGCCGCGTGAGTGACGCGGCGCTGGTGTTGTTTCAGTACGTTGTTCGTGGCACGGCTGCGCGGTACCACGCTACCCACGGGCGTTTCAGCCACGCGCCGGCGCCAGCAGGTTCTCCGGCGCCTGCAGCAGGTCGATGACATGCTGCAGGAATCGCGCCGCCTCGGCGCCGTCGACGACGCGGTGGTCGGCGGCCAGCGAGAGGGGCATGACCTTGGCGATCTTGAGCATGCCGTCCTTCACGAGGACCGCGTCGCGGGCGCGCCCGACGCCGAGGATGGCGACCTCGGGGTAGTTGATGATCGGGGTCGCGAAGCGCCCGGCGTAGGAGCCGACATTGCTGATGGTGAAGGTGCTGCCCATGAGCAGGTCGCGCGGGATGGAGCGGTCGCGCGTCATGCGCGCGAGGTTGTCGATCTCGCGCCCGATCTGGAGGACGCCCATGCGGTCGGCGTCGAACATGACGGGGACGGTGAGCCCGTGGTCGGTGTCGGCGGCGATGCCCAGGTGCACGGCGCGGTGGCGCAGGACCTCGCCGGCGTCGTCGTCGACCGTGGCGTTGAGCGAGGGGTAGGCCTGGAGCGCCTTGCAGACGGCGGACGCGACGAAGGGGAGGAAGGAGATCTTCTCGCCGCTGCTAGCTGCGGTGCGCTTGCGCACGGCGTCGAGGGAGGTGATGTCGGCCTCGTCCATGACATTGAAGTGGACGGCGGTGTTGACGCTCTCGCGCAGGCGGGCGGCGATGGTCTTGCGCACGCCGCGGATGGGGATGCGGACGAGCTCGCCCGGCGCGCTGGGGGCGGCGGGGCGGGGGCGCTCGGGGACATTGACCGCCAGGGCGGGGGTGGAGTGGGACTCGCGGCGCGGGGCGGGCGCCGGGGCGCGCTCGATGACCTCGTGGTCGTCGCGGCGCGAGGGGGCGGCGTGCGGCGCGCTGCCGTTGCGCCCGGGCTTGGACGAGGAGTGCTCGGCGAAGGCGCGGACATCTTTTTCGGTGACGCGACCACCGATGCCCGATCCCGGGACGGTGTCGATGTCGACGCCCAGGTCGCGCGCGACGCGTCGCACGGCGGGGGTGGCGAGGGCCTTGCCGGCGGCGGCGGTGAGGCCTGGCATCTCGGAGAGGGAGCCGACGACGGTGCCGGCGTCCTCGCGCTCGCCCTCGTTGGCGTGCTCGACGACGGCGCCCTGGCGCTCGACGGTCTTGGTGGTGGAGACGCCGCGCGCGGTCTGGGACTGGGGCTTGGGCTCGGGGGCTGCGCTGGACGCGCCCTCGTAGGTCCAGGCGATGGCGCCGACCTTCATGATCTCGCCGACCTCGCCGTTGAGGGTCTTGATGACGCCGTCGCGTGGGGAGGGGACCTCGACGAGTGCCTTGTCGGTCTCCATCTCGGCGACGGTCTGGTGTTCTTCGACGCGATCGCCGGGCTTGACGAGCCAGCGGATGAGTTCGGCTTCGTGCACGCCCTCGCCCAGGTCGGGGAGGATGAAGACATTGGGGTCGGTCGAGGTCTTGCCGGCCATGGGCGCTCCAGAGCGTCGGTGGGGGTCGTTTTCGTACGGGGCGGGTCTGCGGGCACTGCGTCCGGGCGTGGGCGACGCTCCCGGGGGTGGGTGGGGGGTCGTCAGCGCAGGGCAGGGCTCGCGTGCGATTGTAGCCGGACGGGGGGCGTTTACCCTCCCGGGCGACTGCGCGTGGGGGGAGTGGTCAGCGGACGACGCCGCGCCGGAGCTGGGCGAGGGGGTAGAAGGTGTCTCGCCAGCGCACGCCGCCTTCGAGGAGGGTGCGAGCGGCGGAGTTCACGCCCGCGAAGAGGATGATCCAGTACGCCAGCGGCGAGAGCAGCGCCCCGGCGAGGCCCCAGCGCTGGGAGCGTGCGCCGAGCGCGCCGGGGACGATCGTCGCGAGGTAGGCACCCAGCGCGCAGGCCGCGGCGAGCCGGAGCGCGTCGCGCTCGGCGAGCGCGAGGGCGACGGGCGCCGCGATCGGCGCGAGCAGGCAGAGCATCGCGACGAGCGCGAGAAGCGTGGTGCGCACGATCGAGAAGTTCTGGGTGGCGAAGGCGTTCTTGCGAAGGACGGCGACGAGGGATCGCGCCGACCCTGCCCACTCGACCTCGACATCGTGGGAGGCGAAGGCGAGTCGCGAGCGTGCGCCGGCCTTGCGCGCGAGCATGCCGAGCTTCACGTCGTCGACGATTTCAAGGCGCAAGGGTTCGTGGGCGCCGAAGGAGCGGTAGAGCGCGGCGTCGATCATGTTGAACGCGCCGATGCCCATGTAGCCGGTGGGCAGGTCGCGGTTGAGGAAGAACGCGCGGACACCGAGGAGCGTCGTGCCGGCGAGGAGCGCGGCGCGCCCGGGCAGCGTCGTGGACGCGTGCGAGGGCGCGAGGCAGAGGTGTTTGGCGTCGAGCCGGGCGGCGAGCGCGACGGCGCGCGCGACGGCGGTGTCGGTGAGCCAGGTGTCTGCGTCGATGAACACGAGGATGTCGCCCGTCGCGTGGGCGGCGGCGGCGTGCAGCGCGTGGCACTTGCCGAGCCAACCGGCGGGGAGCTCGTCGATGCGCACGACGCGCAGGTGCGGCTGTTCGCGTGCAAGGGCGCCCAGGATGGCGGGCGTCTCGTCAGTCGAGCGGTCGTCGGCGACGATCACCTCGTGGTCGACTCCGAGTTGGGCGAGCGCGCGACGGACGGTCTGCTCGATGCGGGTCTGTTCGTCCCTGGCCGCGAGGATCACGCTGACGCGTGCAGGCGGCGCGTCGCGCAGATCCGGCAGGCGGGGCATATGCACAAGTCCGATCGTCGCCGGGACGACGATGCCGAGCCAGGCGAGACAGACGACTGCGAAGAACGCGGTGGCGGCGAGGGTGGGGTCCATCGTCAACGGGATCGTGCGAAGGCGGGCGCCCGGATGCCCCCGAAGCCCCCGTTATGCCCCCGGAGGGTTGCGCGATGATGAAAAAAAGAAAAAGGCGGCGGACCGCCAGAGGCAGTCACGCCGCCCTTCCGGGGGCACCCAGAGTATGACCTCTCGCTGGTGAAAAGGCAAGTCAAGATCTTGACGATTTGTGAATATGCAGCGGGGCATTCCGCGATTCTCGGGGCGCGCGGGCCTGCGCGGCGTCCAACTCGGGTATTCTGAGGCGCTTGGAGGTTCCTCATGCTCGGACGGATCATCGTGGCGTACGACGGCTCGCGACTGGCGAGGGCGGCGTTTCAGCTTGGAGTGGATCTCGCGTCGACGCTTCGGCGCCCGATGCTCGCGGTCTACACGGTCGAGCCGCTGCCCCCGCCGCCGGTTCTGGCGGACCCGATGGTCGCGATTGATCCGGGCCCTATGTCAAATTATGCGGAGGATCTGGGCGAGCAGCGCGCGTGGGCCGAGCGCGAGATGGACGACCTGCACGCCAAGGCGCGTGCGAGGGGGGTCTCGCTCGAGGGGCGCATCGAGCAGGGCTCGCTGCGCGAGGTGCTGGTGGAGATGGCCAACGCGGACGACCTGATCGCGGTCGGCAAGAAGGGTCGCTTCCGCGAGTCGGGGGTGGGCTCGATGACGCGCGGGCTCGTGCGTGCCTCGCCTTGTCCGACGCTGGTGGTCAGCGAGGACGCGTCCCCGATTGACCGGCTGGTGAGCGTGTTCGACGGCACGGCGGAGGGCAAACGCGCGATGATTTTCGCCGGGATGCTCACGAAGGAAACCGGCTGGCCCCTCGACGTCGTCGCGCTGCCCAGTGACGGGCAGACACCCGAGGAAGCGGTCGCGCGCACCCGCGAGGCGCTGCCCGAGGGGTGCCCTGCGACGGTGACGGCGACCGCGAAGTCGCACGACTGCGCCCACGCGGTCGAGGAGGCGCTCGCGCAGCATTCGAGCGGTTCGCTGGTTGTGCTTGGCGCGTATGGGGAGTCGTGGCTCGCCGAGTTGCTGTTCGGCTCGACGGCGCCGCGGGTGCTCAAACGCGTGAAGGCGCCGATCATCCTGGTGCATTGAGGGGGGAAGGCACGGGGCACGGGGCACGAGGCAAGCGGGAGGAGGGAGAAGATTGGGCGTTTTAGTGGCGCTCGGCGTTCGTGGCTGGGGCGAGGTTCCATGGGTCGCGCGAGAGGTTGTTGATGGTCGTGCCGCCGTGGGTGACGGTGGGGATGTTCTCGAGGAAAGCGTGGGGGAAGGGGAGCGTCGGCTTGCTGACGGCGTCGAGTTCGTCGACGACGCTCTGGGGGAGCGTGACATCGAGCGACGCGAGGTTGGCGTCGAGCTGCTCCATCGTGCGCGCGCCGATGATGGTGGACGCGACGCCGGCGCGCTGACGCACCCACGCAAGGGCGACCGACGCCGGCGAGGCGTTGACCTTCTTCGAGGCGCTGAGCAGCGCGTCGATGACAGTCAGCGTGCGCTCGTCGAGCTCCTTGGCGGCGGCGCGCGACTCGCCCTGCCCGGGCCTTGTGGTGCGCGTGTACTTGCCGGTGAGCAGGCCGCCCTTCAGGGGCGACCAGGGCGTGACGCCCAGCCCGAGCTCGCGCGCGGCGGGCATGAGATCGGCCTCGACGGTGCGCTCGAGCAGCGAGTGCTCGATCTGGAGCGCGACCAGGGGCGTCCAGCTCTTGAGTTCCGCCATGGTCTGGGCGCGAGAGACGATCCACGCGGGGGTGTCTGAGAAGCCGATGTAGCGGACCTTGCCGCTGCGCACGAGGTCGTCGAGGGTGCGCATGGTTTCGTCGATGGGGGTGTGGCGGTCGTGGAAGTGCATCCAGTAGAGGTCGATGTAGTCGGTCTGGAGGCGCCGGAGCGAGTGGTGGACCTGGTCGAGGATGGCCTTGCGTCCTGCGCCGCCGGCGTTGGGGTCGCCCAGGAACATGTTGCCGCCGAACTTGGTGGCGATGACGACGCGGTCGCGTCCGAGGTGGTGTGCGCCGAGGCCTCGGAGGTAGTCTCCGACGATTTTCTCGGAGTGGCCCTTGGTGTAGATGTTGGCGCAGTCGAGGAAGTTGCCGCCGCGGTCGAGGTAGGCGGCGAGGATGCGTTTGGAGTCCTCGACGCTGGAGCCCCAGCCCCATTCCTCGCCGAAAGTCATCGTGCCCAGGCAGAGGGGAGACACGCGCAGGCCGCTGCGGCCGAGGGTGACATAGTGCTTGAGCGAGGTCATCGTGTGTGCTCCAATGGGGGGCTGGCGGTGCGTGAGATTGTTGGCGTGCCGAGTGGCGGGCGGATTCTGGAGGACAGAGGATGCGAATGCGGGTGTTGGAGCGATGGCTGACGATCGAGGATGACCGGGGGGCGCGCGTGCCGCTGGTCGATCCGGGGGATCTGAAGGAAGGTTTGACTGATTTTCAGAGGCGTGAATTGCGCCTGGCCGTGCCGCAGCAGCCGTTGCGGTTCGTCGGTCTCATGCTGCTGTTCATCGCCTCGGTGGCGTTCGTCCAGATGGGCTTGCGTCTTGTCTCTCGCGGGTGGCCTCCGGTGAACGCGGGCTGGCGCCAGATCGCGGGTATGCTCGCGTTCTGGACGCTGGTGTTCGGGCTGATCGCGCTGTGGCACTGGCGGCGCAAGACGAGGTCGGTGCGCCGGTGTCTGGCGTGGGGCGTGTGCGCGAGCTGCGGCTATCCGCTTCGCGACGCGCTGGAGGGGGAGGATTCGCTGGTGGTGTGCCCGGAGTGCGGCGCGTCGTGGCACAGCGCGCGCGTGGGCGCTCGGTATCCGGTCGAGTGATGATGGGGTGCGAGGGAAGGAAAGCCCCCGCCGGGGCGGGCCGACGGGGGCTGATGTGCTCGGGTTGTCGTGAGGGGGTCAGTTGCAACTGGTTCCGAAGTTGGTCAGGACGATGTTGAGGTCGCCGAAGTCGACGATGCCGTTGCGGTCGAGGTCTCCGAGGACATGGCCCGGGTCGCCGACGGCGCCGAAGCAGCCCAGGACGGTGTTGAGGTCGGCGAAGTTGACGCTGCCGTCGCCGTTGGCGTCGCC
The DNA here is from genome assembly GCA_019636675.1 of Phycisphaeraceae bacterium. Taxonomy (NCBI): domain Bacteria; kingdom Pseudomonadati; phylum Planctomycetota; class Phycisphaerae; order Phycisphaerales; family Phycisphaeraceae; species Phycisphaeraceae bacterium. Next base: position 710,827 of record JAHBXC010000001.1, on the reverse strand, counting down.
GATGCAGGGCTCGGTGCGCTCGAGGGTGTAGGCCTGCGAGGCGACGGGCTCGAAGCCGGCGTCGGTCTCGACGAAGAGGACCGCGTCGAAGAACTCATTGGGGCGTTCTTCGGTCAAGGAGACGGCGAAGAGGATGGGCAGGGACTGTCCGCCGGGGATGAGGACGAAGTTCTCGACGGGCTCGCCGGGGTTCCTGCCGTCGACGCTGAGCACGCCGCCGGAGATGAGCCGGTAGGAGAAGATCGCGTCGAACATGGTCTCGTTGGTGATGGTGAACGTTCCGTTGGCGTAGCCGGCGCTTGCGAGGAAGATCGACGGGTCGGGGACTGGCACGCACCAGCGCGGGATGTTGCCGGTCGGATCGAGGATCGTCGTGACGACCTTGCCGGTGCTGGTGTAGTTCGTGCCGCTCGCGAGGTCGGTGACGGTTGCCTCGAGGCAGGCCATCGCGTTGGGTGTGCTGAGGGTTCCCTCGCAGAAGATGGTGATGGGGATGTCCACGCACTGCCCGGGCTGGACGGTGACCGTGCCGTTGTTGGGGGCGATGAAGTTGGACGCGATGATGGTGTTGCATCCGGCGCCTGCGACGCTGTTGAGCGACCACGAGTAGTTGCGAGGCACGCCGGTGTTGTTGCAGATGGTGAGCGTGGTGGTCACCGTCTGGTCCTGCGGCCAGCAGCAGCGGGTGATTGCGGTGAGGTGGGTGCTGGTGGGCTGCGGGTCGGGCAGGCAGGGGTTGGGGTTGCAGGTGGTGTTGTTGCCGAGGTAGACGCCGTGGTAGCGGTTGATGCAGTCGTCCTGCGTGGTGATGACGCAGATGGGCTGCGGGACGCCGGGCTCGTCGAAGCAGCAGGCGCCGCGTGGGTGCATGTCGTCGCACTCGGGGATCTCGACGCAGACTTCCTGAACACAGCACTCGTTGAGCATGAGGTCGTGGATGCCGATGTCGAAATAGAGCTTCTCGCCGGGCGTGGCGCCGGTGATCATGAGGGTGATGGACTGCGAGGTCATCAGCGGGCCGACGGGCGGGACGAGGGCGACATAGTTGGGGTTGATGGTCACGCCTGAGGGCGGGAAGAAGAACATGTGGTGGATTGTGTCGGGGGTGAGGTTGTCGAACTGGAAGGTGTAGAGGTAGGTTCCGGGGGGCGCACCGGGGACGCAGACGATGGAGGAGTTGGCGCTGCGTATCTGGAGACAGTCGCAATCGGGCGTGATGCAGACGACGACGGAGCAGCAGACATTGCCAGACGCGTCGAGGAGGGTGACGACGAAGCAGAATTCGACGCCGTCGATCAGCCCGCCGAAGGTGACATCGAAGGTGTGCATGCCTCCGGTGCCTGCGACGAACTGATTGATGACGTTTGGGGTGACGCTGACGGGCGCGCCGGGGGGCAGCGGTGTGACGAGGATGCGTGTGGCGTCGACGCCGGAGTTGTTGGTGATCTTGATGCTGGCGGTGATGTCGCCGCTGCCGTCGAGCTCGCAGACGACTTCGAGGACATCGGCGATGGCGCATGCGTCGCAGTCGAAGTCGAACACGAAATCGTCGACGGACATGAGTTTCCAGTTGTTCTCGCCCGGGCTCGTGCGGAAGGTCATGGCGGCGAAGTCGTTCATGTTCGCCATCATGGGGACGTTGGTGAGCACCGTCGTGGTGTTGTTCGCGATGAACGAGTAGTAGTCGGCGGAGATGGTGTTCGCGCCGGTGTCGAGGGTGATGTCCCAGCGGTCGTAGCGGTTGTTCGCCGCGACGATGGTGGACTCGAACATGCTCGAGCCGTTCCAGTAGGTGACCCTGTCGCCCGTGGCTCGCTGGGTCAGCCCGAGCATGAATCCGATGTTGCCGGAGGAGTCGAGGAAGGCGATCTCGTCGCCGAAGTAGCCGTTGGGGATCTGGCCGCCGAGCTCGGGCCCGGCGAGCTGCGCGCAGACCCAGAACGAGACCTTGACGATGCGTCCGGCGGTGTCGGCGGGGTCGCAGCCGTTGAGGTCGCAGGAGTCGAGGGTGTACTTGTACTTGAGCGCCGGTCCGCCCCAGCCCTCGTGGCCGGTGGTGAGCACGAGCGCCTGGTCGGAGGCGGCGCCGGATGTGCCGCCGGAGTTGACCCAGGTGCGGTCGTACCACGAGTGGCCCGTGGCGTAGGAGACGCTGCCCCCGGAGAAGAACCCGCCGGCGAGGGCTTCCCACAGCCCGGTGTTGGGCGTGATGGGGGTCTGCGAGCCGCCCAGGCCGCAGACCGTGCCGTACTGGCCGGCGTTGTAGTTCTGAACCATGTTGAGGAACGGCGCGTAGCCGTCGGCGGCCTCGAAGCCCCCCAGGTGCGCGTGCGACGCGGCGCTGGCGAGCAGCGCGAGCGCCGCGAGCGAGGTCGCTCGTCGCGGCCGAGTGCGTGCGTGCGTGGTGCGTGCGCTAGACAACGCGGTTTGCGTGTCGGCGTTGAGTTCCATACTCCTTGCCTGCTTTCGGATGACGATCGTGCGACCGGCGCGAGCCGCCTGCGGTGAGACCTGCGCTGATGCGCGCAGTCCGGCGGGGCGTCGACTCCTTGGAGGGCGGAAGCGGGCTTCCGTCCGGAGCACGGCATCCAGATTACTCATTCCCCCATGGATCGCAACACGATTCAGCTCAAGAACACCCGGTGGAAGCACGGGGAGATCGCGAGCGAGTTGCCGTTGGTCAGAAGATCGGTTCATCGCGCAAGGGCAGGATCTCCCAGCCGTTGTGCGTTCCCGGGGGCATCGGGGGCGGGTTGTCGAGGGGCAGGCGGAGCGCGACGCCCTCGTTGTGATCGCTGTTGAGGACTACCGCGTTGTCGGGGACGAAGCGGACGCCGTCCTGCGCGTGCTCGTGGCCCAGCACGAACATGCGCACGCCCCAGCGCTGCGAGAGTTCGCGCAGCTGCTCGGGCGTGTGGCGCCGGCCCCAGATCATGAGGTGCGCGCTGCCCTGGCGGGGTTCGTAGTCGTCCTCGGTCATGTCGCGGTCGAGGATGGTCGGGTCGAAGCGCGACATGAGCGCGGGCTCGGGGAGTGAGTGCGCGAAGAGTACGCAATGGTCGGTGCCGCGACCGGAGAGCAGCGCGAGGGGCATGGACCGGATGAAGGTCTCGATCGCGTCGAGGACGGATCTCGCGTCGTCGGCGAAGACGTACTCGACGCCGTGGATGAAGGCCTCCTTCATGCGCACGCCGTCTTTGACGACGCCGAGGCCGACGATCTGCGAGAGTTCGTGGTTGGCGAGGAGGGTGTGGACCTGCTCGGGGAACATGCTCTTGAGTGCGGCGACGCGCGCGAGGGCGCGGTGCGAGAGGTCGACGCCGGACATGAGCGACCCGCCGTGGATGATCTCGTGGAGCGTGATGTGGCGCGGGTGTTCGTCGGTGTGCCTGTGGAGCTGGGCGAGCTCGACGACGCGCGCGAAGTGGACGGGGTTGTCGTGGAGATCACCGGTGGCGAGGATAGACCCTCGCGGCTCGATGAGGTCGACGGCGCCGCGCCGGCAGGCGGCGTTGCGGTTGGCGTCGGCGGCGTCGCGGAAGATGGCGCAGATGGCGTCGGGCGAGCGCAGGTCGAGATCGGCGATGCGCGGGAGGGGGTCGAGAGTCGCTGGCGGCGCGTCGTCGCTCACTGCGTGGACCCGGCGTCGGCGCCGTTCGCGCCGAAGGTGGTGTGGCCTTCGCGCGCGAGCGCCTGCATCGCGACGCCCGAGCCGGCCTTGAGGCGCTGCTTCTCGGCGCGGAGTTTGGCGAGCATGAAATCGAGCTTGTCGGCGACGACCTCCATGCTCTGAGGGCGATTGGCGGGGTTGACCTCGACGCACTGCATCACGAGGTCGGCGAGCTGCTCGGGGACCTGCGGCGCCACCTCGCGGATCGGCCGGGGCCTCTCGATGAGGTTGTCGTCGAGAGACGAGACGAGCGAATCGGACTTGGGGATCGCGGTGGGGATGTTCTTCCCGGTGAGGACCCAGTAGAGGGTTGCGCCGAGGTTGTAGACGTCAGTGCGTTCGGTGATCTCGCGCCGGTGGACCTGCTCGGGGGCGATGTAGTCGGGGGTGCCCTGGATGCGCTCCTTGACGGCGCCGAGGGGGCAGGCCTGGCCCAGGTCGATGATCTTGATGTCGCCGTTGTCGCAGACGACGACGTTGTTGGGCTTCATGTCGGCGTGGACGTAGCCGGCGCGGTGCATCGCGGCGAGCCCGCGCGCGACCTGCGAGAAGATCGCGAGGGCCTGCTCGATGGACTTGGGCGGGTGCTTGTCGATCGCGACGCCGTCGACGTACTCCATGACCAGGAAGAGCTCTTTGACCTGGAGGAGCGCGCGGCTCTTGATGATGTCGTGCATCTTCCGGATGACCGGGTGCTTGACCTTGACGGAGACCTGATACTCGGACTCGGCCTGATCGAGGAACCGCTGGTCTTTGGGGCCGTGCTTCTGGACCTGCTTGAGGGCGTAGATCTGCTTGCTCTTGGGGTCCTGGACGAGGTACACCACGGACGCGGCGCCGCGCCCGATCTCGGCGATGACGCTGAATCCCGCGAGTTTGGTGCCGGGTTTAGCTGGCTCGAATGAGGTCACAGGGTTGTCCGTTCGGCGGGGAACGATGGTCGGGTCAAATCAAGAGGCGAATAAATACACAAACTTCACGCACAAGAACAGGGACCCGCCAGTTTGGGGCAGTGCGCGGCCAACTGTACGCAAGGGTGCGCCGGACGGAGGCGACCGGGAGAACACAGTAGGGTTTTTTTCGCGGTCCCGCTCAGGGGGAATCACCGGAAGGCGACGAGGCGCTCGCGGAGCGAGGCCTCGGGGAACATGCGCCCGGGGCTGGAGGTGGGCGCGAGGTCGCGATGCAGGACGACCTGGTTTTCGGGGATGCCCAGCTGGCGGCTGAGCGTGGTGACCAGCTCGGTGAGGCGCGCGAGCTGGGCGGGGGTGAACCCGCGCCGGTCGCCGTCGCCCACGAGGCAGATGCCGATCGCGTGCTGGTTGTTCCAGGCGGCCTCGGGCCCGGCGACGTGGGCGCCGGGGAGCTGGTCGAGCCAGCGTGCGCCGACGAAGAGCTCGCCGTCACGCGAGCCCTGCCCGTTCCCGATGACGAAGTGGTACCCGAGCCCCTGCAGGCCGCGAGCGGCATGCTCGGCGGCGATGGTGTCGGCCGAGCCGAACGCGGACCCGGAGTGGTGAATCACCACGCGCAGCCAGCGGTCGCGCTGCAGCGGGGCGGCGGTCTGGAAGATCGCCTCGATCGCCGGTGCGCCGGCGGCGGGGACGGACGCGGCCAGCGCGATCCCCGGGACGCCCGACGAGCGGGGGGTGTCGATCGCGAGGAGCAGCCCTCCGAAGACGGTCATCGCCGCCAGCAGCGACGCCCAGACGACCTGCGTACGAGACAACCCTTTCGCCGCGGCAAGGAGCCCGGAGCGGTTCTCGTCGTGTGGGTTGCTGGTCGCCTGCATGGTGTCGGGCATCGCGTTCTCGCGTCCTGCGTGGATGCTCTCGTGGGCGTGATCGTCCCGAGGAAGATACACGCTCACCCAAGCAGAATCGGCGCTGCGAGTGGGCTTTCTTGCGAATTCTGTCGAAGTTCGCGCGTGAAGCGGCGCAAGAAGGGGCGCGCACGAGGGTTCGGGGAGGCGGCCAGACGCAACCGGGTCTATCGGACCTGTCGACAACCGGTGGATAACCCGTGCGGGACCGTCAGTCGCGCGGCGCCAGGCGCCCTCGCAGGTTCGGGCGGCGACGCCCGTACGCGTCTTCCACGTACTGCTCGGCGAACTGGCCTCGCGTCGCGTCGAAGCGGTCGAACTGCGTCCGGTACTCGCTGGGCGAGAACAGCGCCTTGCCGCAGCCCGACGACGCCCCGGCCGCGAGCAGGGGCAGCGAGAGCCAGCAGAGCAGTCTGACGCGTCGGCGGTTCATCGGGGGGAGTGTACCGAACAGAACGGGAGCGGGTGGTTACCCGTCGTCGCGCGACAGGTCGGCCAGAGCGCGCAGGGCGTCGAACGCCTGCAGGGGGGTGAGCGTGTTGAGGTCGAGGGCCCGGAGACGCTCGATCGCCGGGTGGGGCTCGTACTCGCGGAACAGCGCGAGCTGGGGGCGCGGCTCGGGTCGCGCCGAGGGGGCCGGCGCCGGGGGCGGGGGCGCGGCGGCGGGGCCCTCGTGCGAGACGGCGAGCGATTCGAGCAGTTGGCGAGCGCGGGCGACGACATCGGCCGGCAGCCCGGCGAGGCGCGCGACATGCACGCCGTAGGAACGATCGGTGCGCCCGGGCAGGATGCGATGGAGGAACACGATCTCGTCCTTCCACTCGCGCACCGCGACATGCAGGTTCGTCACGCGCCCGCTGAGCTGCTCCTCGAGTTGCGTGAGTTCGTGGTAGTGCGTCGCGAACAGCGTGCGCGGGCCGCGCGCGGGAAGAGGAAGACCCTCCCCCAACCCCTCCCGCGAGCGGGAGGGGGGAAGTACGAGGCCCTCCCCCTGCCCCCTCCCGCGAGCGGGAGGGGGTGCAAGTTCGCCTCCGGCTCCCCCTCCGGCCCCCTCTCCCCTTTGGGGAGAGGGTTGGGGTGAGGGGTCCGACTTCCGCCGACTCCCCTCACCCGACTTCGCGGCGCTCTTTCCTGCTGCCTGCTCCCCACTCCCTGCTGCCAGTCTTTCCGCGATCGCCCACGCCAGCGAGAGCCCGTCGAGGGTCGATGTGCCGCGCCCGATCTCGTCGAGGATGACGAGGGAGCGCGCCGTGGCGTTGTGCAGGATGTTGGCGGTCTCGGTCATCTCGACCATGAAGGTCGACTGGCCGGCGTGGATCGCGTCGTCGGCGCCGACGCGCGTGAAGACGCGGTCGCACACGCCGATCACGGCGCGCTCCGCCGGGACGAACGAGCCGGCGTGCGCCAGCAGCGCGATCAGCGCGACCTGGCGGATGTAGGTGCTCTTGCCCGCCATGTTCGGGCCCGTGATCAGCGCGAGCGACGCGGGCTGCTCGCCCGTCGCGAGCGCGACATCGTTGGGCACGAAGTCCTGCCCGAGCGTCGATTCGAGCACCGGGTGGCGCCCTTGCGCGATGTCGAGCGTGGGCTCGTCGCGCATCTCGGGGCGCACCCACGAGCGGCGCGCCGCCTTCTCGGCGAAGCAGCCCAGTGCATCGAGTTCGGCGGCCAGGTCGGCGAACCGCGCGATCTCGTGGGCGCGCTGGTTGATCCGCTCGCACAGCCCGTCGAACAAAAGTTGCTCGCGCGCGATGGCGCGGTCGCGCGCCGACAGCACCTTGTCCTCGAACTCCTTCAGTTCGGGCGTGGTGTAGCGCTCCGCGTTCTTGAGCGTCTGCTTGCGCGAGAACTCGTCGGGCGCACGGCGGGCCTGGCCCTTGGGCAACTCGATGTAGTACCCGAAGATCTTGTTGAACGACACGCGCAGCGCGGGCAGGTCGTGGCGCGCGATCAGTTCGCTCTGGTACTTCGCCAGCCAGGTCGTCGCGTCGCGCTCCAGCCCGCGGCACTCGTCCAGTTCCGCGTCCACGCCCCCTTTGAACAGCCCGCCCTCGCGCAGGTGGTGGGGGGGAGACTCGACGCATCGCTCCAGGATCGCCCGCGAGAGCGGCGACAGCGCGTCGCGGCACTCCTCGATCGCGGCCCGGGTGTCCTTGAACGAGGGCGCGTTGTCCAGCGCGTCGCGCAGCGCGTCGATCACGCTCAGCGAACGCCCCAGCGCCACGATGTCGCGCGGCGTCGCGCGCTGCAGCGACACGCGACCCGCGATGCGCGCGATGTCCTGGATCTTCCCCAGCGAGTCCGCCAGTTCGCGCGCCACGCGCCGGTCTTCGACGAGGGCGCCGACCCGCGCGTGGCGCGACTCGATCAAACCCCGCCTCGCCAGCGGGCGGCAGAGCCAGTCGCGCAGCAGGCGCTTGCCCATCGGCGTGCGGCAGGCGCCTCCCTCGAGGAACACGCCCAGCAGCGAGTGCCCGACCTGCCCCGCTCGGATCGTGCGCTCGACCTCGAGCGAGCGCAGCGAGGCGGCGTCGATGCGCAGCGCGTCGCCCGCGTCGTCGCGCCGAGGGGGCTGCAGGTGCGAGAGCGAGCGACCCTTGGCCGCCGTGTCGCCGGGGAGTTGGGTTTCGGCGAGGTAGTGCGCGATCGCGCCGGCGGCGGGGATCGCGCGGTCGTCGTCCGGCAGGCCGAAGCCGGCGAGGGAGCGCACGCGGAAGGCGCGGGTCAGCGCCTCGTGCGCGTCGGAGGCGCGGAACTGCCACGCCGGGCGGGGCGTGCGCGAGACGCCCAGTTGCGCGCAGAGCCGCTCGACACGAGGGGGGGCGGCGCCGTCGGCGGTGTCGGCGTAGAGCAGTTCGGTCACGCTGCGGGCCGCCAGTTCGTCGGCGAGTTCCGCGGCGCGGCAGTCGAAGAGCGTGAACTTCCCGGTCGACAGTTCCACGATCGCGCACGCGATGCGCGCCTCGGGGGACTCGCCGGCTTCGAGGAAGCAGACCGAGGCGAGGTTGCAGTGGGCCGCGTCGTCGAGGAGCGCGTCGTCGACGACGGTGCCCGGGGTGAGGACGCGCGCGACGGCGCGCTCCACGACGCCCTTGGCCTCTTTGGGGTCCTGGATCTGCTCGCAGACGGCGACGCGGTGGCCCTTCTCGAGCATCCGCTTGAGGTAGCCCTCGACGCTGTGGTAGGGCACGCCCGCCATGGGCACGCCGGCGGTGCGCTCGGTCAGCGTGATCCCCAGGGCCTTGTGTGCCGTGATCGCGTCGTCGTCGAACATCTCGTAGAAGTCGCCCATCCGGAAGAAGAGCACGCAGTCGGGGTGCCGCTCCTTGAAGGCGTAGTACTGGCGCATCGCCGGCGTCCCCCGGGGGTCGCGGGGGTCGCGGGGGTCGTTCTTCGGCTTGGGCTTGCTGTCGGGCGTTCCCGACGCCGCGGGGGCCCTTCCGGGGCTTCCGGGGGCTGGCGCGAGGTCGCTGTCGTCGGCGACGAGGGGGAGGGCGGGCGTGATGTCGTGGGTCGAGCCCGGCATTTCGCACAGGGTACGGCGGGCGTGCCCGGGGTGCAGGGGTTAGCCCTCAAAAACAACGACGCCGCGGGTCCGTGGGGAACCGCGGCGTGCTTGGGCAAGTGGAGCGGATGAGGGTCGAACTCACAACCTCCTCGATGCGACCGAGGCGCTCTCCCAATTGAGCTACCGCCCCAAGCGTTCTGGTTGTCGGCCGGGCGCCCTTGGGGGGTCGCTGGCGGCCTTCCCCGTCGGCGGGGACGGACGATATCCCGGCGGGGGGGCGGGGGCAAAGGGGGTAGGAAGAGTGAGGGATCCGAGGGTCCTGAGGGCTCGAATCCCGTGACCTCGCTTTCATGGCGGAAGTCTCACGGATCACATTTCTTCGCATATGAATTGCTTTGAGTGAGCACCGAGACGCCCTTCGACCGTTTATGACAGCTCTACCATACGGAGTGAGCCGCCGACCACTCAGATGTACTATTGCTTCGGCGGATACGGGTCTGCATAGGTTGGCGTGCCGGGGAGCCGGCCCAGGTCCGTGACTCCAGGTTCGGCCAGCCATTGCACGAAGTCACCGGCTGAAAGACGGCCGGTGAGCACTCGCATTAGTCCTTCCATGAACACGCCGTGCGAAACGAGAGTGATGGTGGGAGACGCAGCGGCCTTGTTCTTCGAGTGCTCATCAAAATCCGGTTTACCGAGCGTGACTCGCTTCATGCACTGGGAGAAGTCTGACGCCTTTTGAAGCACGGAGAATGCTTCCTCTTTGGCGATGAGCGGTGGCATCTTGGTGACCGACTTGCACTCGATCAAGAGTTCCGTTTCGCCAAGAACGAGCTGCAGGTCGGGAACATTCTGGCGCATGCCGTCGTCCAGCACATCCACCGCCCATTGGAGCTCTTCTTTCAGGAGTTCATAGACGGCGTTTTCATACTCAGTCCCGAGGGTCTGATAGCACGCAGCCACCTTCGCTTCGATTCCTAGCTCACGACCCAACTGAAGATGCAGTCGCTGGAACGCAGCGGCACCGCCATCGAAGCTGTCGGAGAGCGCGGCAACGAGAGCTTTCGTGCGTTGATCCCCACTCAGCAATTTTATTAATTGGCCCGTATCTGCCGTGAGCACATCCATCACCGTCACCAAGCCGTTGGCAATCAGTGCCATGACGCGCTGCCGCCCGAATCCAGGAACATTGTGACGATTCGCGATTCGCAGCACATCCAAAGCCTCGACGGGAATTCCCCAGCGGATTCGGCGAGACAGCATACTCAGTTGGTTCGTCAGAGACTGCGGGCATCCGAGGTCGGAAGCGCCAGAAATACAACTCAATCCCTCCATGACCCAGCTCAGATCAATCGAGAGCCGATGAAGATTGCCGGACGATACTCCCGTGGCGAATCGAATCTTTCGCTCCGCTTCGCCTTGGATGAACAAGCTCATCGCATGGATGCAGCGAGTCGTTCTCTCGTCCGTTCTGTCCCAAGCGGTTAGGTGCGGAACCCTCTGCATGAACACGGACGATTCAGGCTTCATCTGACCCGATGGGTAGGGCAAGAACCGAGAAGGTCTTTCGCCGATGAATTCGGGACAAGTTGCGGCCCAATGGATCAACGCCATCTCGTGGATCGAAAAAGAGTCTTGCAGTTCATGCGCCTTCTGTGCCAAGAGATCAACGAATTGCTTAGCAGTTTCCGGCAACAGACCGGCCAGTGAAGTGGACTTGCCCAAGGGGGTCGCCAGGAGGGTTGCGTGACTTTCTTCGATGAAACGGTTGTCCAAGAGCCAGTCAATCGCTTGCGATGCCTTGGCGATGATTGCGTCAAGCAGTTTTGGATTATTTTCAAGCGTCTGATGCCAGTAGAATGTGTTCTCAAAGAATGTTTTCAGTTCATCCTTGGAAGTGATCGCTCGCGCTGCCACCAAGGAAAGCACCGTGCGACGCATGCTGAGCGTCACGAGTGTAGAGTCGACACGGTCGTTTTCTGGCGAGACGAGTTGGTTGGCGTGCTGAAGCTCCGCTTTGTTCCTTGGCATGAGCAGGACGCGACCGTCGTCATGGTGGCCGAGGCGTCCCGCTCGCCCGGACATATTGCGATAATCGGATCGCGTGAGCATCTTCCCTTGTCGCTCGCCGTACTCGTAGGTCAACTTTGCGAAGATAACAGTGCGGAAAGGAAAGTTCACGCCAGCCGCGAGTGTCGATGTTGCGAAGCAGACTTGAAAGCTACCTCGCTTAAAACCCGACTCAATTACCAACCTCTCGTCACGTGTCAGGTCAGCGGAATGAAAGGTCACGAGTCGTTCCGCGTGGGAGCGCAGTAGCGATGAGGATTCCGTCGGCTCCGAGAAGAGCTCGAGCTGCTTTGACAATTCCATCCCGTGAGCGGCACGCTGGCACTGCTTGCAGTACACGCTGGCGTAATCAGAGGCCTCGCGCCGCGTCTCGGTGAAAACGAGCACCGGCCCCAGGCCGTCCTTTATCGTCTGTCGAACCACATCGAACAAATCAGTGCTCGCTCGCCCGCCTGTAGTCGATTCTCCGTCCTCTTGTCCGAACCGCACCGTGTAACGCGCCCCGTCGTAATGAATCGTCTGAAGCAAATCCACATCGCGCCTTGCGCTTCGGACCGTAGTACAGTTCATCCATGCTGCAAGATCTTCAGGATTTTCCACCGTTGCGGTAAGGCCCACGAACTGGTGCAGCATTCGCTGGCGGAGAAGCGCGCACAGCGTCTCAACGGCGGCACCTCGTCCGTCTTCGCCAAGAATCTGAAGCTCATCGGCGATGACGACCGAATTGGACAATTTCAGGCGACCGGCGAGAATCAAGCCAAGGGCCTTCTCGTAGGTCGAGATCAGCAAGCGGCAGTTGACATCACCTTCCTCCCTGTCGCCGGTACTGATGCCAACGGTGACGGAGGAACTCCAACGAGCGGTCGAAAACCGATCGGTGAAATCTAAGAACTTCTGATCTGCGAGTGCCTTATGCGATACCAAATACACCGCGTCGCGACCATTGCTGAGTGCATTGGCCAGCGCGAGCTCGCCAATCAGCGTCTTTCCCGAGGATGTTGGAGCACAGACAATGGCACTCGTGCCCAATGGTACATCCGCATCGATGGCCCGCTTCTGAATGTCGGTCAGGGACTCGATTTGCCACTCTTGTAGGCACTCGATCAGCGCCTTATTCAGGTGGGAATGTGCTGTAAAGTCTTCCATTGTCGCTCGTTTGTGTTTTCCGGGTAGCTTGAATTGCATGTTCGGAGCCGCACAGCCTCCCCCTCTCGGTCTGCTCCCGAATCGACCGCAGTGTAGCCGATTTCTGCCGTGCAGACCCGCCAGTGTCGGCCCTTTCCGCCGGCACGACTCCCGCGTTTGTCGGAGGGGTGGAGCCTCTCGACATGTCGTTCTTTTTGGCCGCAGGTTTTTGAAATCATGATGATCGCAGAGGCGCTTACCCTCTTGGCATGTGCGCCGGGCTGGATGCGTTAATGCTGAATTTCGCGTTCACCCCTCCGCCACACTCCGCGCCACCGCCTCCGCCACCTTGATCCCGTCCACGCCCGCCGAGAGGATGCCTCCGGCGTAGCCGGCGCCCTCGCCGGCGGGGAAGAGCCCCCGGGTGTTGAGACTCTGGAAGGTCTCGTCGCGCGTGATGCGGACGGGGGAGGAGGTCCGGGTCTCGACGCCGGTGAGGACGGCGTCGTCCATGTCGTAGCCGCGGATCTGGCGGCCGAACTTGGTGAGGGCTTCGCGGATGGCGACGGTGGCGTACTCGGGGACGCAGGGGGTGAGGTCGGTGGGGCGGACGCCCGGCTTGTACGAGGGGATGACGCTGCCGAGCGTTGTGCTGGGGCGACCCTCGAGGAAGTCGCCCACGCGCTGGGCCGGGGCGGAGTAGTCGCTGCCCCCGGCGACGAACGCGGCGGATTCCCACTTGCGCTGGAACGCGATGCCGGCGAGGGGGCCTCCCGGGTAATCGACCTCGGGCGTGATGCCCACGACGATGCCGGAGTTGGCGTTGCGCTCGGCGCGCGAGTACTGGCTCATGCCGTTGGTCACGACGCGCCCCTCCTCGGAGGTCGCGGCGACGACGGTGCCGCCCGGGCACATGCAAAAACTGTACACATCGCGCCCGTTGCTGGCGTGGTGGACGAGTTTGTAGTCGGCGGCCCCGAGGATGGGGTGCCCGGCGCTGGGGCCGAACCGGGCGGCGTCGATGAGCGACTGGGGGTGTTCGATGCGGAACCCGATGGAGAAGGGCTTGGCCTCGATGTGTACGCCGCGGTCGTGGAGCATCTGGAAGGTGTCGCGCGAACTGTGTCCGACGGCGAGGACGACATGGTCGGAGGCGATGCGCTCGCCGCTGTCGAGGACGACGCCGCGGATCTGGCGCGAGCCGTCCGGATTGGTTTCGATGTCGAGGTCGACGACGCGGCTCTCGAATCGGTACTCGCCCCCGAGCGATTCGATGGTCGCGCGCATGTTCTCGACCATCTTGACGAGGCGGAAGGTGCCGATGTGGGGGTGTGCTTCGGTGAGGATTTCGGGCGGCGCTTCGGCCTTGACGAACTCGGTGAGGACCTTGCGCCCGAGGTGTCGCGGGTCTTTGATCTGGCTGTAGAGTTTGCCGTCGGAGAAGGTGCCGGCGCCGCCCTCGCCGTACTGGACATTGGATTCGGTGTTGAGGAGGGATTTGCGCCAGAATCCCCAGGTGTCTTTGGTGCGTTCGCGGACGACCTTGCCCCGTTCGAGGATGATGGGCTTGAAGCCCATCTGGGCGAGGAGGAGGGCGGCGAACAGGCCGCAGGGACCGGCGCCGATGACGAGGGGGCGCACGGAGGTGTTCGCGGGCGCGCGGGCGACGAACTTGTACTCGATGTCGGGGGTTGGCCTGACGGTGGTGTCGTTGGCGAAGCGGCGGAGGACGCCGGCTTCGTCGTTGACCTCGACATCGAGCGAGTAGATCAGTTTGATCGCGTGCTGCTTGCGCGCGTCGTGCGCGCGCCGGAAGACGGTGCAGGACAGCAGGTCGGCGGGGGGGATGCGCAGGCGCGCGGCGGCGGCCCGGGCGATGGCCTCGGGCGGGTGGTCGAGCGGGAGCCGGATTTCCGTCAGTCGGAGCATGGGGTGCGAGTCTAGAACACCGGCGACCGACTTCGAGGGGCTGTGTGCTCACGGGTCCCGGCGATTGGACACGGCGCCCCGGCACGCGGACACTCCACCTATGCCCGGCCCCGCGCTGGTTTTCGAGAATGTCTCCTTCGCCTATCCCGGGGCGTCCGGGGGTGCGCCGGCGCTGCGCGACATCTCGCTGCGGGTCGAGCCGGGCGAGCGGCTGGGCGTGATCGGGCCGAACGGCGGGGGGAAGTCGACGCTGCTGAAACTCGCGCTGGGGCTGCTGAAGCCCACGGCCGGGCGGGTGGAGACGCTGGGGACAGAGCCGGCCGATGCGCGCCGGCTGGGGCGGGTGGGGGCGCTCCCTCAGAAGGTCTCGGCGGAACTGGATTTCCCGGTGAGCGCGAGGCAGGCGGTTGAGTTGGCCGCGGCCCTGCGCGAGCCGGGGTGGAGGCGGGTCTCGCGGGACTCGAAGCGTCGCGCGGCGGAGGCGCTGTCGATGGTGGGGGGTGAGGCGTTCGCCGACAGGCAGATCGGCACGCTGTCGGGGGGCCAGATCCAGCGGACGCTGATCGCGCGGGCGATCGCGCGGAGCGCGGAGTTGCTGCTGCTCGACGAGCCGACGGTGGGCGTGGACGCCGAGGGCCAGGCGCGGTTCGCCGAACTGCTCGACACGCTTCGGAAGCGTGCGCCGAGCATCGCGGTGGTGATCGTGAGTCACGACATCCGCGCGATCGCGGCTGGGTGTGACCGGGTGGCGTGTCTGGCGAGGACGCTGCACTTCCACGATGCGCCGGGCGGGCTGACGCCGCAGGTTCTGGCGGAGGTGTTCACGCACGGTGTGGAGGGTGTGTTCGGTGATGTCCACCTGCACGCGCACGCGGCGAGCGAGTGCCCGATGCCGGACGATGCGCCGAAGTCGCACGACTGTGGGTGTTCGCACGGGCGCGGCGAGTCGCGTGGGGGGGGCGTCTGATGCGCACGATCGAGATGCTCACGGGCGAAAGCGCCGGGCTCTTCGCGCCGGGCGTGGTGGCGGGCCTGGCGATCGCGGGGCTGTGCGCGGCGCTGTCGGTGTTCGTGGTGATCAAGCGGATGGCGTTCATCGGTCAGGGCGTGAGCCACGCGGCGTTCGGGGGCGTCGGGCTCGCGGCGTTCCTGGGATTGGGCGCGGCGGCGACCTTCGGCGCGACGGCGGCGTTCTGCGTCGCGTCGGCGATCGGCGTGGCGTACTTGTCGAGGAACCGCGAGACGCGCGCCGACACGATCATCGGGATCTTTCTGGTCGCGTCGATGGCGCTGGGGGCGATGCTGCTCGCGCTGCGCGCGCGGAACCCCGGGGCGGGGGCGCCGCCGAGCTGGGAGGGGCTGCTGTTCGGCTCGATCATCACGGTGTCGCGCGCCGACGCGGCGATCGCGTGCGCCGTGGCGGCGGCGTCATTGGGCGTGGTGTGGTGCACGAGGAGGCGCCTGCTGTTCTGGGCGTTCGACGAGACGGGCGCCCAGAGCGCGGGCGTGCGCACGGGCGCGGTGCGTGTGCTGATGCTCACGCTGCTGGCGGTCGCGATCGTGACGGCGATGAAACTGGCGGGGGTGATTCTGGCGACGGCGCTGCTGGTGCTGCCGGGCGCGATCGCGCTGCGGTTGAGCCGCAGACTCGGCGCCGTGTTTGTGGTGTCTGGCGTGGCGGCGGTGCTGGGCGTGGCGCTGGGCTTGGTGCTGAGTTTCGAGCTGGACCTTCCCCCGGGCGCGAGCATCGTGGGCGTGCTGACGCTGCTGTACGCGGCGTCGTGGGCCGCGGGCGTTCGGGGCGTGTCGGCGTCGCCGGGGCGTGTGTGAGGGTGGGGGATTCGGCGCGGATTTTTCGCGCAGATTCTGTGCAACCTGCCTTGCACTTTGGCCGAAAAATGTCATGCTGACATCGCGGTGCGCGCTCGCGAAACGGCCGGTCGGAGAACCCGTCCGAACCAGCGCGAAACGCCCCGCGACGACCGCGATTCACTCGCGGGCGATGTGCCCAGGGCGACGGTCCTGGGAGAAGGAGTCCGGCGGCGAGGGAGTACACCCTCGCGACGGCCGGCGTGGCTCTTTCTGAAGGAGGTGATCCAGTGAAGTATGACTGTACCAAGGGGCTGCGCAACTGACGCACCCGACGGGGCTCGCGCATGCGCAGCCCGGCAGACCCCTATGTTTCGATAGGCACTGCAGGCCCCGGTGAGCACCGCTCGCCGGGGCTGTTTTTTTGGGGAAGGCATTGGGCACGGGGCACGAGGCGGAGAGGGAGCGGGGAATAGGGAGGAGGGAGCAGGAAGAAGGGGAAGAGTTAGCGCAGCGCGGTGAGGCGCTTCACGGCTTCGGTGATGGTTTCGTCGCGTTTGCAGAACGCGAAGCGGGCGAGGGTGCGGCCTTCGGCCTTGTGCTCGTAGAAGAAACTCGGTGGGATGGCCGCGACGCCGACGCGCTCGACCAGCGCTTTGCAGAACGCGACATCGTCCGCGCCCTGCGCGAGGCCCAGGCGCGAGAGATCGAGCGTCGAGAAGTCGGCCATCACGAAGTACCCGCCCTGCGGCACGCTGACTCGGAAGCCGATCGTGTGCAGCGCGTCGCAGAGCGCGTCGCGCTTGGCACGGAAGGTTGCGCTGAGTTCGTCGTAGAACGACGGCGGCGATCCGAGCGCGACGGCGGCGGCGCGCTGGAGGGGCGTGGCGACGGCGAAGGTAAGGAACTGGTGCGCGGCGCGCACGGCGCGGGTGAGGGGCTCGGGCCCGACCGACCAGCCGGTCTTCCAGCCGGTGAGCGAGAAGGTTTTGCCGAGCGATGAGATCGTGAGCGTGCGCTCGGCCATGCCGGGCAGCGTCGCGAGGCGCAGGTGCTCGCCCTCGAAGACGAGGCGCTCGTAGACCTCGTCGGTGATCGCGATGGCGTCGTGCTCGACGCAGAGGCGCGCGATCTGCTCGAGCTCGGCGCGCGAGAAGACGCGCCCCGTGGGGTTGTGCGGCGTGTTGACGAGGACGAGCTTCGTGCGATCGGTGAACGCGGCGCGGAGCGCTGCTTCGTCGAAGCGGAAGTCGGGGGCGCGCAGCGTGACGAATCGGGGCGTGCCACCGGCCATCGCGACGCACGCGCGGTAGGAGTCGTAGTAGGGCTCGAAGAGGATCGCCTCGTCGCCGGGGTTCACGAGCCCGAGCATCGCGGCGGCGATGGCTTCCGTCGCGCCGGCGGTGACGGTGACATCCGTGCGCGGGTCGCACGCGAGGCCGGTCTCGCGCGTCCAGAGCGACGCGATCGCGCCGGTGAGTTCGGGCACGCCGGCGAGGGGGGCGTACTGGTTGGGCTTGGTGCGCAGCGCGTCGACGGCGGCGTCCTTGACGAACGAGGGGCCCTCGAAGTCGGGGAAGCCCTGGCCGAGGTTGACGGCCTGATGCTTCTGCGCGAGCGCTGTCATCTCGGTGAAGATGGTGGTGCCGAAGGGGACGAGGCGTTTCGCGGTCGACATCGCGGGAGCATACCCGTTCCTTCACCGTGCGCAGAGTTCGTTCAGGTGTTTCCCCCAGACTTGAGTTCTCGATCGGGCCGGGAAAACTGACGGCGTTGACACCTTCCTGAACGCGTCGGACGCGAGGGCCCGCGACGACGACTCCCCCGCCCCCGGGTTGTTCCCCTGGATGTGGCCCACCGACAACGAACGCCGCCGCGCGGGGAACCGCGTGGACGGAGAAGAGGAGACTCGAATGGGTATCCGCGCGATCATTCTGCTCGCGTCGGCGGCGATCGTCTCGCCCGTCGCGAGCGCAGGCATCAGCGAGCCGGGCGCAGGCGGCTCGGCGTGGGATCTGGTCATCCGCTGGGGTGACAGGTCGTGGAGCGCCCAGTCGCAGCCGCAGTCGTGGAGCATGACCCGCAGCCCGGGCGATGTGTTCCGGATCAGCGGGTCGTGGGCGAGCGCCGACTGGGAGTGCTCGTGGGAGCTCGAGCTCGATCCCGACCCGTTCGTGTTCAGCGACATCAACCTTCGCAATCTCACGGGTGTGACGCAGGCATTTTCCATCGAGGTGCTGTTGGCGGCGGCGCCGGTCGGCGCGCCGAGCGCGATGACCGGGTCGTTGTCGGGCAGCGTGGGCGACTTCACCGGCAACGGCGCTGAGCTGCGCGACTCCGCGGGCGCCTCGCTGTATGAGGCGCTCGTCGACGGCGGAACGGTCCGCACGCTCTACGACGGCCCGCAGGCGTTTATCGCGGGCGCCGGGCTGACAGCGGGCCTGCCGACGCAGAGTTTCATCGGCGAAACCGGCCCGGCGGTGCTGAGCGAGATCGGCATCCGCAACGCCTTCACGCTCACGCCTGGCGACAACGCCCAGTTGACGAGCACCTTCCTCATCATCCCCACGCCCGGCTCGGGCGCGCTGATGCTGGCGGCGTGCGTGATCTCGTCGCGGCGCAAGCGATCCTGACGACTCACCGGCTTGTCCGGCCGAACTGCCACGCTCCGTGAGCTTTCATCACGGAGTCCTTCCTGATCCCCGGCGGCCATGGCCCCGGGGGACGCGGCGGGCCTTTCCCGAGTAGGCGGGAAGCAACGCCAGAAGCGGAGAGAGGATCCCCGCCCGCCGCCGACCCCGATTGCCGCCGATGCTTCCCTGTGCGCCGCGTGCCGCTCCCCTTCCCTCAGGGCGCGGCACGCGGCTGTTTTTGGAGTGCGCGGGCGTGTGCGGCTAAGATCATGGCGTCAGGGCGGCGGTCTTCGAGCGGTTCACACGCACAGAGGAGACTGTCATGATCGAGGTGCTGACATCCCCGGGCCATGTCGCGGCGTTCCGAGTCACGGGCACGCTGACGGCGGACGAGTATCAACAGATCATCGACCGCGTGGAGGGCGCGCTGCGAGGCCACCCGCGGATCGGGATGTATGTGGACATGATCGGGTTCTCCGACATGACCGCCGACGCGATCGCCAAGCGGGTGCGGTACGGGCTGAGCAAGCTGGGCGAGTGGAACCGCTTCGCGCGGGCGGCGGTCGTGACGGACAAGGAGTGGATGCGAACGCTGGTCGAGTTCGCCGACAAGGTCATCCCCAACATCGAGATCCGGGCCTTCGAGGACGGGCGCCGGGACGAGGCGATGGCGTGGGCCTCGGACGCGGGCTGATGGTTCGGATGGGAGGGAGCGGCCGGAACCGGACACCCGGGCGGGCCGGTCCTACCATCCGCCCCCGCCTCGATTCCGCGCGTTTGGCGGGGGATTCGCACGCTTCGCCCCCGGTTTGACCCCGAGAGAGGACCCGCTCCCCATGGCCCAGTCCGCGATCCGTCGTCCCAAGATCAGCATCATCGGCGCCGGCAACGTCGGCGCGACCTGCGCCCACTGGGCGGCGGCCAAGGAGCTGGGCGACATCGTCCTGCTGGACATCCCCGACAAGGAGGGCGTGGCCAAGGGCAAGGCGCTGGACCTGGCGTGCTGCGGGCCGATCGAGCGGTTCGACTCGAAGATCACCGGCACGAGCGACTACAAGGACATCGCGAACTCGGACATCGTGGTGATCACCGCCGGCCTGCCGCGCAAGCCGGGGATGAGCCGCGACGACCTGATCAACACCAATGTCAAGATCGTCAAGAGCGTGAGCGAGAACATCCGGGAGTTCGCGCCCGACTCAATCGTGATCGTGGTGGCGAACCCGCTCGACGCGATGGTGTACACGGCGTGGAAGGTGACGGGCTTCCCGACGCACCGCATCATGGGCCAGGCCGGCGCGCTCGACGTGGCGCGCTACCGCGCGTTCCTCGCGATGGAGCTGGGCTGCTCGATCGAGGACATCAGCGCCCTGCTCCTGGGCGGGCACGGCGACGACATGGTGCCCCTGCCCCGCTTCACGAGCGTGCACGGCATCCCCATCCAGATGCTGCTGTCGGAGGAGAAGATCAACGCGTGCGTGGAGCGCGCCAAGGTCGGCGGCGGCGAGGTCGTGAAGCTGATGGGCACCAGCGCGTACTACGCGCCGGCCAGCGGCACGATCCAGATGGTCGAGGCGATCCTGAAGGACAAGAAGCGCATCCTGCCGGTCGCGGCGTACTGCGAGCGCGAGTACCGCGTGGGCGACAAGGGCAAGGGCTACTTCGTGGGCGTCCCGGCGATTCTCGGCGCGAAGGGCGTCGAGAAGGTGCTGGACCTGCCCCTGGACGCCGGCGAGAGCAAGCTGATGGACGAGTCGGTCAGCCACGTGAAGGACCTGGTGAAGGTCGTGCGTGACCTGTTCCCGGAACTGGCGTAAGCCGGGCCGACACGCTGAGTACACGCGAAAAGACGCGGGCCGAGCGTGGTGCTCGGCCCGCTTTCTTTTGCGATGCGAGAATGTGGCGAAGCGCGCTCAGCGGTAGGCGCGTCTGCGAACGCCCATCGCGCCGAAGAGCCCAGCGCCCGCGAGCAGCGAGGCAAGGGGCGCCGGGATGACGGGATCCGCGGTGGCGATGCGCACATTGTCGAGGAGCAGGCCGATGTTGTCGCCGCCGAGGTGGTCGAAGACGATGTTGACC
The DNA here is from genome assembly GCA_019636675.1 of Phycisphaeraceae bacterium. Taxonomy (NCBI): domain Bacteria; kingdom Pseudomonadati; phylum Planctomycetota; class Phycisphaerae; order Phycisphaerales; family Phycisphaeraceae; species Phycisphaeraceae bacterium. Next base: position 690,185 of record JAHBXC010000001.1, on the reverse strand, counting down.
GTGGTGGCGGCGTTGATGGTGAAGAGGTAGGAGTAGCTGGTGAAGGGGACGGCGGAGGCGAGCATGATGGTGTCGCTGAGGACGCCGAGCTCGATGCCCAGGTTGACGGTGTTGAAGGGCGCGTCGCCGCGCTGCGAGCCGGCGAGATCGAAGGAGAACTCGTAGGTTCCGGCGGCGAGGTTGATGCCGACCGACTCCATGCGCCCGGCGGAGCCGGTGGAGCCGTCGAGGTCGACATAGAGCCCGTTGCCCGGGAAGAAGTCGAAGAACCCGTTGCCGATGAGGTCGACGGACTGGCGGGTGACCGTCCAGTTCGCGAAGCCGTTGTAGTTGAGGACGCCGACGCCCCCGTTCTCCGCATTGAAGTTGTCGAAGAACACGGTGGCGCCCTGGGCGCTTCCGGCGAGGGCGACGACACAGACTGGCGCGATAGCGAGGATCGGTCGACGCATGGGTTGCTCTCTCTCTTTGCTCTCTGAGGCGCGATTCGGGGTTGAGTGCGCCGAAGTGCTGGCAGTTCGACGCGACTGTACTTTGGGCGGACCTCGGTTCAAGACCAAAGTCGCGGTTTTCACCCAGTTCTGGGGCTAGTACCGATGTTCCAGGGAAAACGACAGCCGCCGCGTGCGAGACGCGGCGGCTGGGGACTGTCGTAGCTTTGAAGACCCTCCCCCGGCCCCTCCCGCGAGCGGGAGGGGGGAAGGATCAGACCCTCCCGAGCGGGAGGGTGGGAGCGATCACCACGCGAAGTGGGCGAAGGCCTTGTTGGCGTCGGCCATGCGGTGGGTCTGCTCGCGGGTGGTCATGGCCTTGCCCTCGCGCTTGGCGGCGGCGTAGAGCTCGTCGGCCATGCGCTGGGCCATGGGGCGACCGCCTTCGGAGCGGGCGGCGTCGCGGAGCCAGCGCATCGCGAGGGAGAGCTGGCGCCGGTTGTTGACGGGCATGGGGACCTGGTAGTTGGCGCCGCCGACGCGCTTGGAGCGGACTTCGACGGCGGGCTTGACGTTCTCGATCGCCATGCGGAAGACATCGAGGGCCGACTCGGGCTTATTCGGGTCGGTTTCCTTCTCGAGCTTGGTCTGGATGATGTCGAGCGCGTCGTACATGACGCGGAGGGAAGCGGTCTTCTTCCCGTCGTACATCAGGACATTGACGAACTTGGAGAGGAGTCGGTCGTTGTAGCGGGGGTCCGGGCGGAGCTGGTCGTCGGACTTGGTGATGCGGCCTGCCATGGGTGTCTCCTGATGGCTCATCTGCGCGCGTTGCGAAGAACGCGAGCGCTGTTCACCGCGCGGCCCGAGTGGAGATCATGCCGCGCGATTACTTGCCTTGTGGCGTGGCGCGAACGCCGCGCACGCCGGTGGATCGTTTGCTTACTTCTTGCCCTTCGCGGGTGCGCCCTTGCCGGCCTTCTTGCGCTTGGCGCCGTACTTGGAGCGGGCCTGCATGCGTCCGTCGACGCCGAGGCAGTCGAGCGCGCCGCGGACGACGTGGTAGCGGACGCCCGGGAGGTCGCGGACGCGGCCGCCGCGCACGAGCACGATGGAGTGCTCCTGCAGGTTGTGTCCCTCGCCGCCGATGTAGGCGGTGATTTCCTTGCCGTTGGTGAGGCGGACACGCGCGATCTTGCGGAGCGCGGAGTTGGGCTTCTTGGGCGTCATGGTGCGCACGATGGTGCACACGCCGCGCTTCTGGGGCGACTGCTCAAGGTCACGGACCTTGGACTTCGCGTGCTGCGGGCGCCGGGGATTGCGGATGAGTTGGTTGATCGTTGGCATTGGGTCTGCTGTGTTCCGCGTGACAAGGGAAAGCCCCCGACGCCGGGTCTCCGGGCGGGAAGTCGGGAAGTGTAGCGGTGGACCCCGCCCCGACAAGCGTGGGATCGTGGCAGTTTGGGGGCCGGGCGCTCAGGTCCCCAGGGAGGTGGGCGCAGGCGGCGCGATGCGCAGCCCGAGCGTCCAGCCGACCCACGCCAGCGCCAGTCCGAGGAGCACGCTGGCGGCGATATAGGTCGCCGCCCGGGCCGGGGCGCCGTCGCGAAGCAGGGAGAGGGTCTCGATCCCGAAGGCGGAAAAGGTCGTGAACCCGCCCAGGAGCCCGGTGACGAGGAAGAGTTTCGCGTCGCGGTCCATCGCGGCGAAGGGCGCGAAGGTGATGCCCTCGGCGTGTCGGTGAGCGGTCAGCCCGGCGACCACCCCGATCGCGAGGCAGCCGAGCAGGTTCACGCCCAGCGTGCCCCATGGAAAGACGACGACCGGGGCGATGCCCGGGGCTGCGGCGGCTCCGGGGGAGGGCGTCGGGGTCGGGCCGATCCGGTAGGTCCAGACTGAGACGAGGTATCGCAGCGCGCTGCCGATTCCTCCTCCGGCCGCGACGAGGGCGAGGTGCTTGAGCATTACACGGAGGGTAACGGGAATCTGCAGGAAAGGCCTTGCGTCTGGGCGGGATCCGGGGGAGAGTGATGACGATCCGTCGCGCGGCGGGTCTGGAACGAACGATCTCCCGGGAGTCCGAGCGATGGCGGCAGCGAATCGGTGGTGCGTGGCGTTGGCGGCGGCGGTCGCGTCGTCTGGGTGCGTGTTCGCGCAGGCGCCCGGCGAGGTGGACCGGCGCTGGCTGGATACCTCGATCACGCAGGCGGAGCGCGACCGGCTCGACACGCTGGTTGGGCTGGCGCCCCCGGATTTTTCGCCTGATATGCGCTGGGTCGACGAGCGGGTGTCGCTGGCGGATCTCGGCGGCAAGGTGGTGCTCGTGCAGTTCTGGAGCCGCACGGACCGGCGCGGGACGCTGCGCCTCGAGCAGCTCGCCGAGTTGCGCGCGAAGGCGGGCGAGGACCTCGCGATCATCGCGGTGCACACCTCGGCGGCGGCGCAGGGAGTCGAGCAGTTCCTCGAGCGTCGCCCGGCGCCGGTACCGGTGACGATCGACGCGACCGGCGCGTACGCGACGGCGCTGGGGGCCCGTTCCCCGGTGGTGAACCTGCTGATCGATCGCGCCGGGAAGACGCGGTATGTCATGCTGAACCCGCAGGGTCTGGCGGCGGCGACCGATCTGCTGCTGGCAGAGGCAGCGCCTTCACCGAGCGAGGAAGGGGCAGCGCCGGCGCAGACCCCGGAGGCCCCGGCTTCGCGCCCGCCCACGGCGCGCCCCGAGAACCGGCGCGACTCGTCTGGGTTCTGGGCGGATCGCATTCCGGACGAGTACTTCCCGGAGCAGACAGCAAGGGTCGACAGCGCCACCGACCTTCGCGGCAAACGGGGCCCGGCGATCGAGGTCGAGCGCTGGGTCACCGCCCAGCCCGACGCGTCGCACCGGGTGGTGGTGGTGGACTTCTGGGCGACCTGGTGCGGGCCCTGCGTGGGGAGCATCCCCCATAAAAACGCTCTGCAGCAGGCGTTCCGGGACGAGGTGCTCGTGATCGGCGTGAGCAGCGAGCCCTTCGAGACCGTCCGGAAGTGGATGCCTGGCAAGGGGATACGCTACAGCGTCGGGGTCGACACCAAGCAGGCGATGGGGTCGGTGGTCCGCAACCGGTACATCCCGTACTCGGTCGTCTACAGCCCTGACGGGGTGATCCGGTGGCAAGGCGACACGCGCCGGCTGGATAAGGAGACGCTGGGCAAGATCGTCGAGGGCTCGCGACGGGCGGCGCGTCAGAAGTAACCCCGGCGGCGTCGGGCGACCGGGTGTCACACTGGGCAGTTCGAAAATTTTTTGCTCCGGACAACCCCTCCAGACTTGGGGCTGGGGCTGTCTCGTGGTACATTCTGAGTCACGAGCGGCATGGCTGCTCGGGGAAACACGTCGCCCTGTCGGAGTAGGAACCGGCACGGCGCAGCAACTTGCTGCAGAAATAGGAGAGATCCTCATGGTTTCGCGTATTCTGGCTTCGGCCGCCCTTGTCGCTTGCGCCGGTTCGGCCATGGCGTCGTCCACCGTGTACACCGACCTCGCGAGCTTCCTCGCGAACACGCAGCCCGGCTTCTTCTTCAACAACTTCACCGGCGTTCCGACCGGCTCGGTGCCCTCGGTTGGCGCGGCTGGCAACGGCTACGCCTACACGATCACTGCGACCGGCCTGGGTTCGAACAACCTGTTCAATGACCCCGGCATCATCTCGACCGACTCGGCTCTCGACGCGATCCTGGTGACCTTCACCGGCGCGCCCGTGACCGCGATCGCCGGCAACTTCTGGGCGTCGGACATCAACTTCCTCCCGACCGGCACCAACATCACCATCAACCTGAGCGACGGCACGAACGTGAACTTCGGCACCACCGGCCCGAACACGTTCCGTGGCTTCACCTCGAACGTCGCGATCACCAGCATGACGATCGATGCACCTGAGTCTCCCGCCAACGCGTGGGCGACCATGGACAACTTCTACGTCGGCGCGGCGATCCCCGCTCCCGGCGCCGTCGCGATGCTCGGCCTCGCCGGCCTGGTCGCGAACCGTCGTCGTCGCTGAATCAGCACGAGCTGAATCAGTCTGACTGCAAAGCAAAGGCCCGCCCTTCTCACGATGGGCGGGCCTTCTTCGTTGGTTCGGTCGGTCGTGCGTCGGTTACTCGACGGTGACGCTCTTGGCGAGGTTGCGCGGCTTGTCGACGTCGTGGCCGCGCAGCACCGCGGCGTGGTACGCGACGAGTTGCAGCGGGATCACGGTGAGCAGGGGCGAGAGCGCCTCGGGGATGTCGGGCACATAGAAGACCTCGTCGGCGAGGGTTCGGATCTCGTGGTCGCCCTCGGTGGCGACGGCGATGACGCGCCCGCCTCGCGACTTCACTTCCTGGATGTTGCTGAGGACCTTCTCGTACTGCGCGCCGCGGTTGGCGACGAAGACGCAGGGCATTCCGTCGCTGATGAGGGCGATGGGCCCGTGCTTCATCTCGGCGGCGGGCATGCCCTCGGCGTGGATGTACGAGATTTCCTTGAGTTTCAGCGCGCCCTCGAGGGCGACGGGGTAGTTGTACCCGCGCCCGAGGAAGAGCCAGTTTTCCTGGTCGATGTAGCGGCTGGTGACATCGCGGATCTCCTCGCTCTGCACGAGGATGCGGTCGATCAGGTCGGGCACGCTCTCGAGGGCGCGCAGGATCTGGCCCGACTGCTCGGTGGACATGAAGCGCCGGCGCGCGAGGAAGAGCGCGAGCATCGTGAGCACCGCGACCTGTCCGGTGAAGGCCTTGGTCGAGGCGACGCCGATCTCGGGGCCGACGCGCAGGTAGACGCCGGCGTCGGTCTCGCGCGACATGGTGGAGCCGACGACGTTGACGACGCCCAGCGCGAGCGCGCCTCGCTCCTTCGCTTCGATGAGGGCGGCGAGGGTGTCGGCGGTCTCGCCTGACTGGCTGACGGCGATGGCGACCGTGCCGTCTTCGATGATGGGGTTGCGGTAGCGGAACTCGCTGGCGTATTCGCACTCGGCCGGGACCTTGGCGAGGTCCTCGATGAGGTACTCGCCGATCATCGCGGCGTGGAGGGCGGTTCCCTGCGCCATGAGGATGAACCGCCGGGACTTCACGAGCGAGCGGGCGAGCTGGCCGACGCCTCCCAGGACGACGCGCCCCTCGCGATGGTCGATGCGGCCTCGCATGGTCTGGCGCAGCGAGCGTGGCTGCTCGAAGATCTCCTTGAGCATGTAGTGGGGGTAGCCGCCCAGCTCGATCTGCTCGAGTTCGACCTCGAGCTGGTGCACCTTGTGGCTGACGGGCACGTTGTCGATGGTGGTGGTGCGGAAGGAGTTTCGCGTGAGCTTGCAGACCTGGTAGTCGTCGAGGGTGATCGCCTGCGAGGTGTGGGCAACGATGGCGCTGGCGTCGGAGGCGACGATGTACTCGCTGGCGCCGACGCCCACGATGAGTGGCGAGCCCTTGCGCGCCACGACGAGGGTGTCGGGCTCGGTTTTGCAGATCACCGCGATGGCGTAGGCGCCGGTCACCTCGCGCAGGGCGGTCTGGACGGCGCGCTCGAGGTCGCCGTCGTAGACCTCGGCGATGAGGTTGACGAGGACCTCGGTGTCGGTCTCGCTCTGGAAGACGTGGCCCTTCTCTTCGAGGAGGGTGCGCAGGGCGGCGTAGTTCTCGATGATGCCGTTGTGGATGATCGCGAACCGCCCGGAGTCGTCGATGTGGGGGTGGGCGTTGACGTCGGTGACGGCGCCGTGGGTGGCCCAGCGGGTGTGGGCGAGCCCGAGCGAGCCCTGGAGGGAGACGCTGTGGGCGTTGGTCTTGGCTTCGAGGTTGGCGACGCGCCCGACGGACTTCACGACGCGCAGGTCGGAGTCGAGGATGGCGACGCCGGCGGAGTCATAGCCGCGGTACTCGAGGCGCTTGAGCCCTTCGATCAGGAATGGGAGGGCGGGTTTGGCCCCGATATAGGCGACGATTCCGCACATGGTCCGAACCTTTCCTCTTGCGTCGCGCCCGGAGCCGGGCGGGTGTCATCCCTGACAGTATCGGCAGATCGGCGACGGGTCCGGACAGGGGAGCCGGGGTTCCGGGGCGCCGCGGTCCGGGCCCGGGGGGGGCGAGGGCCTGCGGGTGTAGTACGGGCCGGCGATGGTCGGGTTCGTGCCCGGGCCGGGTCCGGGAAGTGTGGAGCGATCAGGTCTTCCCGGCGCTCGCTTCTGCTCGGAGCATCTCGAGGGCCAGACGCGCGTCGGGCGCGAAGCCGTCCTCGCCCAGCTTGCCGAGCAGGCCGGCGCTGAGGAGCGCTCGCCTGACATCGGCGCGAGCGCCGGCGACGATCACCCGCGTCCCCTGGTTGGCGCACTTGCGGAGCAGCTCTTCGAGCGCGTACAGGCCGGTCGCGTCGATCGCCGGGACGGACGCGAGACTCAGCACGAGCGTCTTGGGCGGCCTGGCGACGGCGTCGAGCGTGTCGCGCAGCTTGAAGGCGGCGCCGAAGAAGAAGGGGCCCTGCACCTCGTAGATCTCGACGCCGTCGAGCTTGCCCTGTGCCGCGTCTGCGTCGCTGGGGGCGCCGGAGCTCCCGTTCTGCGCGCTGACGACGTTGACGCCCGACACCTCGGCCATGCGCTTGATGAAGAGCATCGCGGCCAGCACCAGGCCGGCCTGCACCGCGACGGTCAGGTCGATGAGCACGGTGAGCGCAAAGGTGGTCAACAGGACCGCGGCGTCGCTGCGCGGGCCGTTGAGCAGCCAGCGGAAGCGGTGCAGCTCGGCCATGCGGTACGCGACGACGACCAGCACCGCCGAGAGGGCGGCCAGCGGGATCAGGGCCGCGTATTTGCCCAGCGCGAGGACGATCGCGAGCAGCACCATCGCGTGGGTGATTCCGGCGATGGGGGTGCGTCCCCCGGCCTGGATGTTCGTCGCGGTGCGCGCGATCGCGCCGGTGGCAGGGATGCCGCCGAACAGGGGGGTGGCGAGGTTCGCGACCCCCTGGGCAATGAGCTCGGTGTTGCTCTTGTGTTTCGTGCCCGTCATGCCGTCGGCGACGACGGCGCAGAGGAGGGACTCGATCCCGGCGAGGATCGCGATGGTGAACGCCGGCACGATCAGGTCGGGGACGCGAGCCCGGATCTCGGCGAACGACGCGTCGGGCAATCGCGGCATGGGCAGGCCGGACGGGATCGCCCCGAAGCGGTCGCCGATGGTCTCGATGGGGACGCCGGCAAACTTGCGCAGCAGCACCGCCGCGACGGTCGCGACGACCATGACGACCACGGGCGCCGGGATCTTGCGCGTGACGAGCTTGGGAAAGACAATGAGCGCGGCGACGCAGCCAAGCCCCATGATCGCGGTCGGCGGGTCAACGGTCGTCGCGTGGGTGAAGTACCACTGGACCTTGCCGATGAACTCGGGGGGCACGGAGTCCGCAGGGTTGACAGGCGAGAGCCCGAAGAGATCCTTGATCTGCCCGGCGAAGATGACGACGGCGATGCCGGTCGTGAAGCCGGTGGTGACGGGGTAGGGGATGAATTTGATCATCCCTCCCAGCCCCACGACGCCCATGATGACGAGGATCATCCCGGCCATGAGCGTCGCGAGGACGAGCCCGAGGTACCCGTGCTGGGCCGCGATCGCGTAGACGATGACGACGAAGGCGCCGGTGGGCCCCCCGATGCAGGCGCGCGTGCCGCCGAGCGCCGAGATGAGGAAGCCGGCGACGATCGCCGTGAACAGGCCCATCACCGGGGGCGAGAGGCCCGCCTCGCTGGCGACATTTTCGGGGATGGAGGCGATGCCGAAGGCGAGGGCCAGAGGCAGAGCGACGACACCGACGGTCAGCCCGGCGCTGAGGTCGCGGGTGAACTTCGGGAGGGTGTACCCCCGGAGACTGCTGAGCAACTCCGGGAGGAAGGTCTGTTGTCGCATTGGGGGGCCGTGGAAGGCCGGGCCCGAGAGGGCCGGGGGAGGGGCATGGAGGTGTCGGTGCGAGCGTACATCATTGCATCGGCGTTCCGGGAGTCACGCTTTCAGCGCAGAATCGCTTCGGACCCGGGCCGGCGCCCCCTCCGTACCATTCCCCGATGAGCGACCTGTGGGCAACGCGTCGGGCGGAAGCGCGAGAGAAGGCGTCGCCCCTCGCGTGGCGGATGCGCCCGCGCACGCTCGATGAGTACGAGGGGCAGGGGCACATCATCGGGGAGGGCAGACTGCTCCGGAAGATGATCGAGTCGGGGGCGATGACCTCGATCATCCTGCACGGGCCCCCGGGGACGGGGAAGACGACGCTCGCCGAGGTGATCGCCAACGCCACGGACCGGGCGTTCGAGCGCGAGAACGCCGCGAGCGTGGGGGTGAAGCGGATCCGGGAGATCATCGACGAGGCGGGCGCGCGCCTGGAGGGCAGCGGCAGGCGGACGATCCTGTTCCTCGACGAGATCCATCGCTTCAGCAAGAGCCAGCAGGATGTGCTGCTGGGCGATGTCGAGCGCGGGATGATCACGCTGATCGGCGCGACGACGGAGAACCCGCTGTTCACCGTGAACTCGGCGCTGGTCAGCCGCAGCACGCTGTTCCGGCTCGAGCCGCTGAGCGAAGACGCGATCGTGCGAATCGTCCGGCGCGCGATCGCCGACGAGGATCGGGGGTTCGGTCGCCTGACGATCACCATCGACGACGACGCGCTGCGCGTGTGGGCGATCAAGAGCGACGGCGACGCCCGGCGCGCGCTGACGGCGCTGGAAGTCGCGGTGACGAGCGGGCAGCGCGAGGGCGCTCCCGGCAAGGCGATCCACATCACGAAGGACGACGCGGAGCAGTCGATCCAGCAGAAGGCGGTCGTCTACGCGCCGGGCGGCGACGAGCATTACGACTCGATCAGCGCGATGATCAAGAGCGTGCGTGGGAGCGATCCGGACGCCGCGGTGTACTGGATCGCGCGGATGCTGGAGGGTGGCGAGGACCCGAACTTCATCGCGCGCCGGCTGGCGATCCTCGCGAGCGAGGACATCGGCAACGCCGACCCGAGGGGGATTCAGGTGGCGGCGGCGACCTGGGAACTCGTCGAGCGCATCGGCATGCCCGAGGCGCGGATCACGCTGAGCCAGTGCGCGATCTACCTGGCGCTCGCGCCCAAAAGCAACGCGAGTTATGTCGCGATCAACGAGGCGATGGCGGATGTGAAGGAGGGGCGCACGATCCCGGTCCCCGTCTTCCTGCAGAGCCCGAACAAGGCGGAGAGCGAGAACGACCCGCGCTTCGCGAAGGGGCGCCAGCGCTACGAGTACACCCACGACACCGGCGCGAACACGAGCATCGGGGGCGTGAGCGAGCAGAGTTACCTGGGCGTGGACAAGGAGTACTACCGCCCGACGGACCGGGGGCTGGAGCAGAAGTTGAAGGAGCGCCTGGACGAGGTGCGCAGGGTGAAGCGAGGCGGCCGCGCGCCGAATCCCTGACAGGGGCGCGCTCGAACGAAGTGTCGTGAAGCCCCGCCTTACCCTCACACTCCAGATCCTCGCGGCGATCACGCTGCCGCTGCCTTGTCTGTCGATCACCTGGGGGTCGTGGCTGGTCGCGGCGGCGGAGCGCGTCTCGCCGTGGGCGGAACGAGGCGCGATCGGCGTGCTCGCGCTGCTGGGCGCGGCGCCGGTGTTCGTGATGGTCTGGCTCGCGCTGCTCGTGCGCGCCGAGCGGACGCGCCGCGCGCGGGGGCTGTGCGTCGCGTGCGCCTACCCGCTGCGCGATGTCGAGGGGCTGCGATGTCCGGAATGCGGGGAGCGGTTTCCTCCCGGGGTCGCGCCGGGGCGAGACATCCCGGTGCTTCCGGGCAACACTTGACGCGTGTTCGGCAAACTCCTGTTCATCCTGGTCGCGATCGTGCTGCCCCTGGCCGGGATGGCGTGGCTGGTCGCGCAGGCGATACGGATGCTCGGTGGGCAGGGCGCGTGCTTCGCGCTGCCTCTGCTGTTTGTGTACGGCGTCGCGCTGCTGCTGGTGATCGAGTTCCAGAAGGGGCGCAGCGCGTCCCGGCGCGCGAAGCGCCTGTGCGAACGCTGCGGCTACGACCGCTCGGGCGTGCCCGGGGGCGTGTGCCCGGAGTGCGGCTCGTCGGAGTAAGAGAGAGACTCACCGCGGAGGGCGCAGAGGACGCAGAGGTTGAAGAAAGGGGTGGCGTGGTACGGCGCAGCCGTGCCACGGGGGCGTGTCCTTCACCCCTCCCGCTCGCGGGAGGGGGTGGGGGAGGGGGATCTGGATGGTGCGTGAATCCCCAGGGCCCTCCACCGTCCCCCTCCCGCGAGCGGGAGGGGGGAGAGCCAAAGCGGCTACACTGGCCCTCAGCCACGACACGCCGGTGGGCGGGAGCCCGGATCGAGAGAGGGTCAATGAGCACGATGAGCACTTCGGAACGCGTCTTCATCAAGGATTTCCGCCCCTCGGAGCGGTTCCAGGGCATCTTCGCCATGATGAACGCCCAGCGCGGCATGACCAAGACGGGCAAGCCGTACCTCAAGTGCCTCTTCCGCGATAAGACGGGCGAACTGCCGGCGCGCATGTGGTCGGTGCCCGACTCCCTCTTCTCGCGCATCGGCGCCGAGGGCTTCGTGTGGGCCGAGGGCGAGACCCAGCCCTACCAGGGCGAGCTCCAGCTCATCATCCACACGATCGACCCGATCGAGCCCTCCGCCAAGCAACTCCAGGAACTGCTGCCCACCACCACCAAGAGCATCCCGGGGATGTTCCAGGAGGTCGTCGGGGTCCTCGGGACGCTCCAGCACCCCGCCGCCAAGGCGCTCGCGCAGACCTATCTCGACGACGAGATGCTGATGGACCACTTCCGGCACGCTCCGGCGGCGCGGTCGATGCACCACGCGTACCTTGGCGGGCTGCTCGAGCACACGCTGCAACTGCTGAAGGTCGCCGAGGCGCTGCTGCCGCTCTATCCGAAGCTCAGCCGCGATGTCGTGCTGCTCGGTCTGTTCCTGCACGACCTGGGCAAGACGCGCGAACTGTCGTGGGAGACGGGGTTCAACTACACCGATCGCGGCGATCTGGTCGGGCACATCGTCGAGGGCGCGATCATGCTGCACGACAAGTCGCAGCAGGCGATGGCCGCGCACGGCGTGCGCATGCCGGCCGGGTTCATCACCGTGCTGCAGCACATCATCCTGTCGCACCACGGCATCCCCGAGTACGGCGCCGCCAAGATCCCCTCGACCCCCGAGGCGATCTTCATCTCGATCCTCGACAACCTCGACGCGAAGACCACCATGGCGCTGAGCGCGGCACGCCCGGAGATCGAGCGTGAGTTCGATCTGGGCGGCAATTTCACCGAGAAGCACTGGGGTCTGGGGACGAAGTTGTACCGGCCCGATCCGCTGGGGTGACCGGACCGTTCCTCAGCGGCAGGGCTGGCCGAATGCTGTGAGCACGATGTTCAGGTCGGCGAAGTCGATGCCCCCGTCGGCGTTGACATCCCCGGTCCCGCCGTCGATGGCGCCGAACGAAGTCAGCACGATGCTGAGATCGGCGAAATCGACCACGCCGTCCTGCGTTGCGTCGCCCGGCAGTTCCCGGATGTACTGCGGGCGGAGATTGTGGAGCGTGGCGCGCATACGGGCGACCTGCTGAGGCGTGAAGTCCGTGCGGCAAGTCTTCCGGGAATAGGACATCAGGTTCAGAGTGTCCGGCGCGTAGGGCAGGCCGCCGCAGGTCGGCGCGACGACGCCGGTGTACTGGCAAGCCGTGCTGACCCGGTTCGTGAGGTTGGGGTCGGCGGGAGTGTCGCAGATGAGATCGCCAGCAACGTCGCAGTTGCTGGCGTCCGTGCATTCCCGTCCGAAGGCGGTCTCGTGTGTGTGATAGAGATCGAGGTAGTGGCCGATCTCGTGGGGGACGGTGGAGGGGTTGCTGGGCAGGCCGGCGCAGGAGTTCTTGACGATGATCCCCTGCACGGGGCTCGTCGTGAACGAAGCGGTGCCGCAGATGCTCGATCCGTTGCTTCGCGGATCCGGGGCGAAATAGATATTGATTGTCCCGGGCGCCGGGTTTCGCCGACGGAGTTCGTCGAACAGTGGGCGCGTGTTGAGCGCGAAGTAGAAGGTATCGTTGTCGACATACCGGATCTCACCGGGCACGCAGAACACGATGCCAGCCTGGGCGAAGGCGGCGTTGCTGTCGACGACGGACTGGAAAACCTGCTCGATGTCGATGCCGCCAGTTCCCTCGCTAGTGCGGACGATGTGGAGCGTGAGGGGGACATAGCGGACGCCCTGGTTGTCCTCGCGCAGGGAGTAGACGCCGGCGCGATCGAGCGAGCGGATGATCTCGACCTCTTCGGGCGTGGGGGTGGAGAGACACTCGGTCTCGCCGGCGTGCGTGAGGGCGGAGAGCGTCGAGAAGGCAACGACAAACGAGGACGAGAAGCGCTTGCGTGACATTGGGTTACTCCCGGAGTTCCGACCCGGAACTCGCGAGAGCAAAATAGCGGATGGTCCGCGTCAGCACAAGTAGAAAATCGAAAGGGATCAATCCCTCAGCAAGGTTGCCGCGGCGTCGTGGTAGAGAGCCTTCAGCAGCTCCTTCGGCAGCGACCTGCCCACCAGTCGCGGCGCCGACATCGCGTCGTGTTTCGTGGGCTCGACGAGCATCAGGTCGGGGTCGGCGATGGGGGATTCGCCCTCGTAGTCGGTTTCCCACATGGTGCGCAGCGCCCAATAGCGGCTGGCGTAGAGGTCGAAGGCGCCCTCGGGGGTGTTCGAGAGTTCGCCCATGCCGCGATAGCCGTCCTCGGGGGTGAGGTGGGCGTCCATAGTCACGATGTCGGAGCCGAAGAGCAGGCGCCCGCGCCACTTCTCGAGGAACGCGAGGAGTTTCGCGCGCGGGTGCTTCGAGAGTTCGCGCACGATCCACTTGGTGGCGGAGGTGTCGAGGTAAAAATTCGGTCGGCGCGTCAGCAGGCCGTCGAGGAAGTCGATGTCCTCGGGCCATCCGCCCATGTGGGCGATGATCCAGGGCTGCGTGTACTCGGCGCCGAGTTTCTCGAGGGGCTCGTACTGCTGGGCCTTCGTGCCGTACTTCGAAGCGTCGGCGTATTTGGTCTGGAACCAGGTGTCGGGGTCGGCGATGTGCGCCATGAAGAGCATGCCCAGATCGGCGCCGCGCTCCATCTGTTTGCGCCGCCAGGGTCCGTCGAGGCGCATCATGTCGGGGTCGCCGATCTCGGCGGCGTAGTCGACGCCGCGTGGGGCACACCAGAACTTGAGGATCTTCGCGCCGAACTCGTGGTTCCATCGGGTGATGTCGTCGAGGTATCCCTGCGTGTGCGCGTGCCTGCGGTTCTCGCTCATGAAGTTGGGGACGGCGATGAAGCGGATCGCGTCGCCCATGTTCTTGACGACGAGCGGCGCGTCTTCGAGGCGCGACATCGAGTAGACGCGCGAGACGCCGTAGAGCGAGCGGGCCTCGTTGAAGATGGCGGACGCCCGGTCTCCGTTGATATGGGAGTGGGCGTCGATGATGGGGCAGGGGGGCGGGCCCATGCGCGCGGCTTCGGCGCGGTAGTCGAGCCGCAATCGGTTGGCGGGAGTGGGCGAGGAAGGGGCCCCGGGCGTGGTGGTTGGCGTGGTTGATCCATCGGCGCGCAGATTGGCCTGGCTCATACGCGATGGTACGCGCCGGCGCGATAGGATCCTGTTCATGCTCGGCCGACTCGCCAGGTCCGTTGCCCGCTCTCTGAAAGCCACCGAGCCACAGGTCGGCGCGCCGAGCGGCGGCATGGGCGATCACCTCAAGCCCTACCAGGAAGCGGTGGATCGCTTCGGCGCGTGCTTCGAGGCGACGCTGTGGGCGAGCGAACGCCATCAGCGCACGCGGTTCGAGGTGCTGGCGCGTGAGTGCCCGTTCGAGGGGTTGTCGGTGCTCGACGCCGGCTGCGCCCGGGCGGAGCTGCTGGCGTATCTGGGCGAGCACGCCACGATGCCGCGTCTGTACATCGGGATCGAGGGCGTCGACGCGCTGGCGAGCGCGGCCAGAGCGTGCCTTCACGGCTGCCGCGTCCCGTCGCTGATCCTCGGGGGCGACTTCGTCCATGACGAGGGTCTGCTTTCGCGCGCGGCGATCGACGCGGGCGAGCCGGACGGGCGAGCGGATGTCGTGGTGTTTTCCGGCTCGCTGAACACGCTCAGGACCGAAGCGGCGATCGGCGTGCTGGAGCGCGCGTGGCCCGTGGCGCGGCACGCGCTGGCGTTCAATTTCCTCTCGGATTGCTGCGACGAGACCATCCGGGGCGGGGACACAGGCCCGGCCCATCGGTTCGACACGCGCCGGGTGTTGGAGTGGGCCCTGTCGCAGACGCCCCTCGTCCGCTTCCGGCAGGACTACTTCGAGGGCGGGCACGACGCGACCGTGGTCCTGCGGCGCGGGGCGGACTGACGCGCCCGGTGCGCCGGTTTCGGGGTCAGGGGCGCGTCCCGTGCGCTGTTTCGCGGATCTGGGCCAGCTTTCGCAGAACCCGGGCCCGATTCCCCCGATAATCCCTGTCGTGCGCCTGCCCTGGCCCCTATCCCGACGCGACCGCCGCTTCCGGCGCTCCCGGTCCGCCCAGTCGGACGATCGGGTGGGCGTGCTGCGCCGGCTGCTGCCCAGCATGTACCACCGGCGTCTGGCGCTGCTGACGCTGGCGTTCTTCGTGCCCTTCGGCGCGGTCATGCTGCGCGTGGGGTACCTGACGACGGTCAAGGCCGACGAGTTGACCGCCCGGGCGGAGCGTGCCCTGCTTCGCAGCCAGTGGACTCCCACGGTGCGTGGGCGCATCCTCGACAGGCAGGGTCGCGCCCTCGCGCTGGACCGGCCGAGCTTCGAGGTGCGCGTCGAGTACGAGATGATCTCGGGCGAGTGGGCGCGTCGGGAAGCGGAACGCCACGCGCGTGAGCGCCATCGCGACGTGTGGTCGACGCTGGACGGCGTCGGTCGCGAGCGACTCGCGTCGCGCTATCGCCCGATGTTCGACGACGAGCTGGAGCAGATGTGGTCGCTGCTGGGCCAGCTCGTTGGCGTGGATCAGGACGAGGTGCAGCGCCGTCGCGCCGCGGTGCTCGAGAATGTCCAGCGGATCGCCGCCAGCCAGTGGGAGCGGGCGCGTGTGCGGCGGGAGCGCGAGATCCTCGAGAACACTGGTCGAGAGGTGTCGGTCGAGCTGCGCGCCGTGGCGCGACCCATCGCCGAGCAGCGCCGGTCGCACGCGCTGTTCCGCAGCGTGAGCGATTCTGTCGCGCTCGACATCCGCCGGCTGGCGGACAACCTGCCCGGGGTGAGCGTGTACGACGCGGGCCTGCGCGAGTACCCCTTCGAGACGATGACGGTCGAGGTCCCGCTGCGCAGCATGCCCCTGCCGCTGAGGTCCGAGGGAAGCAAGTCCGTCGTCGTTCGCGGCGTGGGCACGCACGTGCTGGGGTGGATGCGCGACGACGTGCACGCCGAGGACGTCGCGCGACGCCCACGGTTCGACCCCCAGACCGGCGCGATCGATCGAGGGTTCTACGACGCGCAGCGCGATCGCATCGGGCACACCGGGATCGAGGCGTCGCAGGAGGATCGCCT
Organism: Phycisphaeraceae bacterium; assembly: GCA_019636675.1. Lineage (NCBI taxonomy): Bacteria > Pseudomonadati > Planctomycetota > Phycisphaerae > Phycisphaerales > Phycisphaeraceae > Phycisphaeraceae bacterium. Next base: position 674,172 of record JAHBXC010000001.1, on the reverse strand, counting down.
GCGCGGGCTTCGCGGCGTGCGCCTGCGCCACCTCGACACCGGCGAGGTCGAGACGACCGAGCCCTCGCCGGGCGAGGATGTCCGGCTGACGATCGACATCGCGCTGCAGGCGCGCGTGCAGGCGGCGATGTCGCCCGAGCTGGGTCTTACCCTCGCGCAGCCCTGGCACGACAACCCGGACGTGCCCGACGGCGCACGCCTCAACGGCGCCGCCGTCGTGCTCGATCTTGCGAGCGGCGAGATCCTCGCGCTGGTGACGACGCCCTCGTTCACGCGCCACGAGATCCGCGATGATCCGCGATCGATTTTTCTGGATCGCATCAACACGCCCTGGATCGACCGCGCGACGGAGGCGATCTATCCCCCCGGGTCGGTCGTGAAGGCGATGATCCTCGTCGGCGCGATCCAGCAGGGGGTGCATCGCCTCGACAAGCACATCGAGTGCACGGGCCACCTGCTGCCGGGGCGCACCGACCTGTATCGCTGCTGGATTTACAAGCGTTTCGGCCAGACGCACTCGGGGGCGCACGCCGGCGGCCTGAGCGGTCAGGAAGCGCTGGCGGTGTCGTGCAACATCTATTTCTACACCCTCGGGCGTGCGCTCGGGCCCAAGGGCATCGAGCGGCTGTATCGCGAGTACGGGTTGGGCGAGACCTTCGGTCTGGGCATCGGGCCGGAAGCGCCGGGCGTGATCGGCTCGCTGGGCAGCGGCGCGATCAACCCGAGCGACGCGATCCTGATGGGGATGGGGCAGGGGCCCGTCGCGTGGACTCCGCTGCACGCGGCGGACGCGATGGCGACGCTGGCGCGCGGCGGGCTGCGTCTGTCGCCGCGGATCGTCGCCGACGAGGCCCCGCGCGCGACGGACCTGCGTCTGGACCCATCCGCCGTGCGCGAAGCGATGCGCGGGCTGTGGCGCTCGGTGAACGATCCGATCGGCACGGGAACGCGGCTGACCTTCGACGGCCGGCGCGACCTGATCTTCAACGCGCCGGGCGTGGATGTCTGGGGCAAGACGGGCACCGCCGACGCGCCGCCGCTCGTGGTCGATCCCGACGGCGACGGGCCGATGGAGCCGATGGTCGTGCGATCGGGCGATCACTCGTGGTTCGTCGTGCTCGCCGGGCCCAAGGGCAAGGACCCGCGCTACGTGATCTCGGTGATGATGGAGTACGGCGGCAGCGGCGGCAAGGTCAGCGGGCCGATCGCGAACCAGATCGTGCACGCGCTCGTCGCTGAGGGGTATCTCCCGGGCGGGCCCGAGCGGGCTCCGACGCCCGACCCGAGGGCGTCCCGATGACGCGCACCGCGACGCCCTCGCCCCGCTCGGCGCGCGAGTACACGCCGCGAGGGCTCTATACCGCCGCGAGAGCCGGTGCGCTGCCCCGTCTGATGCTCGGGCGCCCCGAGACATGGACGCTGCTGCTGTCGACCTTTCTCCTGATCGCGATCGGCGTGTTCGCGATCAGTCTGACCGGTGGGACGGACGTGGAGGGGCTCTCGTCGCTGGCGAAGAAGCAGGTGTTCCTGGCGACGGTCGGGGCTGTCGCGGGCGCGTGCCTGATCGTGCCACACTACAGGACGCTGGGCGCGCTGGCGTGGCTTGCTGCGGCGTGCGCCGTCGGGTTGCTGGTGTTCCTGCTGATCCCGTTCGTGCCGAGTTCGATCGTGCGTCCGATCAACGGCGCGCGCGCGTGGATTAACCTCGGGTCTTTCGGCCTGCAGCCGGCGGAGTTCACGAAGATCGCGTTCGTGCTGCTGCTGGCGAGGTACCTGAGGTATCGCAAGACCTATCGGCGCTTCACGGGGCTGATCGCGCCGGCGATGATCACCTTCGTTCCCTTCGCGCTGATCTCGCTCCAGCCCGACCTGGGCACGGCGCTGCTGTTCCTGCCGGCGCTCGTGGCGATGCTGCTGGCGGCGGGGGCGAAGCTGAAGCACTTCGTCATCGTGGGCGTGATCGGGCTCGCCATGGCGCCGCTGTCGTACCCGTTCCTGCTGCCTCACCAGAAGCAGCGGATCGAGGCGCTGGTGCACTCGTACCAGGGCGACACCTCGACGGCGGACACGATCCAGTTCCAGACACGCAAGGCGATGGAGCTGATGGGGGCCGGGGGCGTCGCCGGGGTGCCCGAGCAGAAGTCGCGTGCGCTGATCCGCTACAACGCGCTGCCCGAGGCGCACAACGACATGATCTTCGCGGTGATCGTGAACCGGGCGGGTCTGCTGGGCGCCGGCGTGGTGCTCGCGCTGTACGCGATCTGGCTGGCGTCGGCCCTGGCGATCGCCGCACGCTGCCGCGACCCGTTCGGGCGGATCGTCGCGGTGGGCATCGCGTCGTTCGTGCCGGTCCAGGCGTTCGTGAACACGGGGGTGTGCACGGGGATTCTGCCGGTCGTCGGGGTTACGCTACCGTTCCTTTCCTACGGCGGGTCGTCCGTGATCGCTCTCCTGATGGGCGTCGGGATCCTCGTCAATATCTCCATCCGCCCGCCGCGGCAGATGCAGCGCGCGTCCTTTGAGTTCGACGACGATGACGAGATCTAAGCCCAGACCACGCCCGACGCGCCCACACGCCCAACGCCAGGCGTCCAAGCCCCCATCGCCTCCAGAGCCCCCGGCCCCGCTTCGCGAGTTCTTCGCCCCCGGGCTCGCGCCGCTCGGCGCGCCCGCGTCGTTCCTGGTCGCGGCGAACGAGGCGAACATCCGCTTCGAGCCCGGCGAGGTCGAGACGCTCGGGCGCTATCTCGCGGTCCTCCTCGACGCGAACACGCGGTTCAATCTGACAGCGATCAAGGACCCGGCCGACGCGTGGGAGAAGCACATCCTCGATTCCCTGACGCTGCTGCCCGTCCTCGCGGACCTGCAGAACGACGAGGGCGCGATCCGCATCGCAGACATCGGATCGGGCGGCGGCGCCCCGGCGATCCCGCTGGCGATCGTGATGCCCAAGGCGAAGTTCACGCTGATCGAGTCGACCGCGAAGAAGGCGGACTTCCTGCGCGCGTGTGCCGCGGAGCTGGGGCTGGCCAACATCGAGGTGGTGTGCGAGCGGGCCGAGACGCTCGGGGCGCACGGGTCGCTGCTGCGCGCGCAGTTCGACGCGGTCACGGCGCGCGCGGTTGGTCGCCTCGCGATCCTGGCGGAACTGGCCGTGCCGCTGGTGAAGGTGGGGGGGCTGGTCGCGCTGGTGAAGGGCCAGCAGGCGGACGCGGAGCTCGAGGAAGCGAAGCAGGCGCTGTACCTGCTGCACGCGAGCCACGCCGGGACGGTCGACACGCCAACCGGGCGGATCGTGGTGCTGGAGAAGCGCCGGACGACTCCGGTGGACTTCCCTCGCAAGCCGGGCGAGCCGGCGCGTGCGCCGCTGGGCGTGGCGCGCGAGAGGCCAAGCCGCGAGGACCGAGCGAAGGCCCCGCCGCGTGAGAAGAAGCCTCGCGGCCCTCGCCGCGAAGGGTGACGCGCGTGCCCCTTTCCACACGAGCGCTGCTCGGAGAGACCGGCCCCGTCGCCGCGTTGCTCGGCCCGTCCTACGAGGCGCGCGAGCAGCAGTTGCGCATGGGCGACGCCGTCGCGCGTGCGATGGACCTGCGCCGGGTTCTCCTGGTCGAAGCCGGCACGGGCGTGGGCAAGTCGTTCGGCTACCTCGCGCCGGCGATCGAGCGCATCGTGCGCTTCGGCGAGCGCGTCGTCGTCGCGACCAACACCATCGCCCTGCAGGAACAGCTCCTGAGCAAGGACATCCCCGTCCTGCAGGCGGCGTGCGCGACGCTCGGGGCCGAGTTCAAGGCGGTCCTCGTCAAGGGGCGCGGCAACTACCTTTCGGTGCGCCGACTCAAGCTCGCCAGCGAGCGCCAGGAGAAGCTCCTCGCCGACGCGCCGTCGCGGCGCTCCCTCCATGTGATCGAGGACTGGGCCTACTCGACGACCGATGGCACGCTCTCGACGCTCCCCCCCCTCGAACGACCGGCGGTCTGGGATCGCGTCCAGTCCGACAGCGGCAACTGCATGGGCAAACGCTGCCCCACCTACGAGCAGTGCTTCTACCAATCCGCTCGGCGCGAGATGGAGAACGCCGACCTGCTCATCTGCAACCACGCCTTGTTCTTCAGCGACCTCGCGCTGCGCCAGCGCGCGACCGGCTTCCTGCCGACCTACGACCATGTCGTCCTTGACGAGGCGCACGGCGTGGAAGACACCGCCAGCGAGCATTTCGGGATCTCGCTCGCCGAGGGGCGGATCTGGCGCCTGCTCTCGCAACTCCACCAGGACCGCACCGGCAAGGGCTTTCTGCCGCAGCTGCACCTCAAGGACGGCGTCGATCTGCGCAACATCGAGGACGCCATCCACGCGGTCCGCGCGTGCGACGACGCGACCCGCGCGCTGTTCGACAACGCGCTGCGCCTGGTGGGGGGCGAGGTCAACGCGCACCGTCGCTACGAAGCCGGCGCGCTGGACAACCCCGTCACGCCGGCGTTCCGCGCGCTGTCCCTGAAGCTCAAGGCGATGAAGGACGACGCGCACCGAGAGGACGACCGCTTTGAGCTCAACGCCTACGCCGAGCGCGCCGAGGCCATCGCGATCGAGGCCGAGGCCCTGACCGACCAGCTCCTCGACGGGTGCGTCTACTGGGTCGAGACGGCGCACCCGGCGACCTCGTCGCAGGTCCGCGTCACGATCGCGTGCGCGCCGGTGGAGGTCGGCATGATCCTGCGCGAGACGCTCTTCACCGGGAAACGCTCGGTCACGCTGACCTCGGCCACGCTCTCCGGTGGGGGGGCGGGGGCTGCGGGCGCTTCCAACGCCGAGTTCGGGCACGTCAAGGACCGGCTGGGCGTGGATGACGCCGACACGCTGACGCTGGGGAGCCCGTTCGACTACGCACGCCAGGTGCGCCTGCTCGTCGATGTCTCGATGCCCGACCCGCGCGCGCCCGAGTACACGACGCGTCTCGCGCACGCGATCGTCGAGCACGCGTCGTCGACGAGGGGCGGCGCCTTCGCGCTGTTCACCTCGAACGCGACGATGCGCGCCGCCGCTCGCATCGCCAGGCCGCTGCTGGCGTCGTCGGGGATGACGCTGCTCGTCCAGGACGACGACGGCTCGCGGGCCGCGATCCTCCAGCGCTTCCGCGAGGAGCCCGGCCCGGTGCTCTTCGGCGTGTCGTCGTTCTGGCAGGGTGTGGATGTCCGCGGCGACGCGCTGCGCAACGTGATCATCACCCGCCTGCCCTTCGAGCCCCCGGACCGCCCGCTCACCCAGGCGCGCCTCGAGCTGATCCGCCAGCGAGGGGGCGACCCGTTCACCGACGACTCGCTCCCTCGCGCCGTGATCCGCTTCAAACAGGGGTTCGGGCGTCTGATTCGCTCCAGGTCGGACTCCGGGCGCGTGGTCGTGCTCGACCCCCGGATCGCGACCAAGTCGTACGGGCGGGCCTTCCTCGCGGCGCTGCCCGAGGGCGTCCGCGTGGAGCGAGTCGGGGATGATTTCCCGATCGATCCGTGGGAATCCTGACATTTCCCGCACGCCCGCCTTCAATACCACGCCCGGCGCACGCCAGAACCCACGCCGGGGTATCTTGCGAGCCCGGTTCACCCCGCTCCTCCTCGAAGGATCGTCTCTCCATGCTCGGACGCGTGTTCAAGGCCTACGACATCCGCGGCGTCTACCCCGACCCGCTCTCCGACAAGCTCGCGTGGCAGATCGGCTTCGGCTGCGGCAAACACCTCGTCGAGGTCGCCCGCGCCGAGGGCTACCGCACCCCCATGATGACCAACATCGTCGTGGGACGCGACATGCGCAAGAGCAGCCCCACGCTCCTCAAGCAGCTCGTCGACGGGATCACCTCCTCTGGCGCCAATGTCATCGATGTCGGGCTCGTCGACACGCCCTTCATCTATTTCGCGATCAACCACCTCGACTGCGCCGGCGGCGTGCAGACCACCGCGTCGCACAACCCGCCCCAGTACAACGGCTTCAAGGTCTCACGCCGCAAGGCCAAGCCCGTGGGCGAGACCACCGGGCTCGCCGAGGTGCGCAAGGCCGCCGCCCTTGCCGACCCCAACGCCGCCCACCCCGGCAAGGGACGCTCCGAGTCGCGCGACCTCTGGGAGGCCTACACCGAGCACGTGCGCCGGTTCGTCAACCTCAACGGGCGCAAGATCAAGGTCGCGATCGACGCGAGCAACGGCATGGCCGGCACCGCGGTCCCTCGCATCTTCGGCAAGAAGGGCGCGTCCATCCCCGGCCTCGAGATCGTCGAGATCAACTTCGACAACAGCAAGGGCGAGTTCGTCCACGAGCCAAACCCCCTCGTCGCGAGCAACCTGCGACAGGTCCAGGACGCCGTCCTCAAGGAGAAGTGCGACCTGGGCATCTGTTTCGACGGCGACGCCGACCGGATCGTGGCGATCGACGAGAAGGGCGAGGTCATCTCCTGCGACCACCTCACCGCCTGGCTGGCGAAGTGGTTCCTCGCGAGCAACCCCGGCGCCGGCATCGTCTACGACCTGCGTTCGAGCAAGGCGCTCGAGGAAGACGTGAAGGCCGCGGGCGGCGTCCCGCTGCGCAGCCGCGTCGGCCACGTGTTCATGAAGCAGATCATGGCCGAGAAGGGTTGCGTCTTCGGGGGTGAGCTCTCCGGACACTTCTATTTCCGCGACAACTTCAACGCCGACTCGGGCGTGATCGCGATGGGGACCGTCCTGTCGGCGCTCGCGCAGAGCAAGAAGCCGCTTTCGGAGCTCATCCGGCCCGTCCTTCGATACCCCCAGTCGGGCGAGCGGAACTTCGAGATCGAGGACAAGGACGGCGCCCTCGCGAAGCTCAAGGAGCAGTTCGGCAAGCGCGGACGCGTCGACGAGCTCGACGGCGTGACCATCGACTGCTTCGACTCCGAGGGATGGTGGTGCAACGTGCGCAAGAGCAACACCGAGCCCCTGCTGCGTCTGAACCTCGAGGCGCGCAACGACCGCACGCTGCGCGAGATGATCGACGCGCTCTCCCCGCTCCTCGGGACGCCTTCACACCACTGAGACACCCGCCGCACGCCCGGCACGGAACGCGAGGGCCACGCCATGAACTACACCCGCTTCTTCGAGCACTGGAACATCGCCGAGAACCCCTTCCGCGCCGAAGAGGCGCGCCACGACTCGGTCTTCGCGCGCGTCGAGAGCGTCACGCTCCACCCCGACTTCGAGAAGATCGTCGGTGATCTGCACCGCCCGTCGACATCGATCGTTTTCGGCGAGAAGGGCAGCGGCAAGACCGCGATCCGCATGCAGATCGAGCGCCTCATCGCGGCGCACAACGCGTCGCGATCGTCCGACCGCGTGCTGCTCGTCCCCTACGACGACCTCAACCCCATCCTCGACCGGCTCCACGCGCGATTCGGCAGCGAGAAGGACGACATCCTCTCGTCGCTGAAAAAGGTACGGCTCGTCGACCACATGGACGGCGTGCTCTCCGCCGCCGTCACGCGCACCGTCGACGCCCTGCTCGCCGGGGCCAAGACACCCACCGACCTCGCCGACGGGGCGACCAAGCGGCTCCGCCAGCTCGACCCGGGCGTCAAGGGCGACCTGCTCGCGCTGCAGGCGATCTACGACGCGAACCCCTCGCCGGCTGCGCGCACCGCGGCGCTGCGCGCGCGAACCCGCCCGCCGCTGGAGCGGTCCGATCTGCTCTGGAACGCGCTCGCGTGGATGGGCTGGCTCATCCCGGCGGGCGTCATCGGGGTATTCTATCTCGTCGGGGGCGATCGCACGAACCTGAACTGGCTCTACGCGTTCCTCATAGCGCTGCTGGCGTGGGCGTTGCTGCTCGCGAAGAAGTACGCGTGGGACCGGCTGCTGCTCAAGCGCCTGGCGAGCCGCCTGCGCAGGCAGGTGCGCGTGACGCCCGGCTCGACCGAATCGCTCGCCGCGTCGCTCGCCCTCGTGCCGCGCGCGGCGCGCCACCCGTCCACGCTGCCGCTGACGAGCGCCGACGACACCCGCTACGCGATGTTCGCGCGTCTGCGGGCCGCGCTCGCGCCGCTGGGCGTGGGCAGTCTGATCGTCGTGGTCGATCGGATGGACGAGCCGACGCTCGTCAGCGGCGACGCCGACCGCATGCGAGCCGTCGTGTGGCCGATGCTCAACAACAAGTTCCTCCAGATGGACCGCGTCGGCTTCAAGCTGCTGCTGCCCATCGAGCTTCGGCACGCGCTCTTCCGCGAATCCTCGGCGTTCTTCCAGGAGGCGCGCCTCGATAAGTCCAACATGATCGAGCGCCTCCAGTGGACGGGCGCCATGCTCTACGACCTCTGCAACGCCCGGCTCCAGGCGTGCGCCCGCGAGGGGTCCAAGCCCCTCACCCTGCGAGACATCTTCGACGACGATGTCTCGCGCCAGGACATCGTCGACGCGCTCGACCAGATGCGCCAGCCGCGCGACGCGTTCAAGATGCTCTACCAGTGCGTCCAGGAGCACTGCAGCAACGTCACCGAAGACCAGCCCGCGTGGCGCATCCCGCGACTCACGCTCGACCAGGTGCGCAAGCAGCAGGCCGAACGCGTCCAGCAGTTGTGGCACGGCGTCCGCCCGGCCTGACCGCCCGGCAACGCCCCATAACGCGATGTTCTGATTTTCCTTGGTGCTGTGCTCGCGCGCCGGTAATCTCGTTCCGTCTGCGAGTGAAGTGCCCCGCTCTTTCGGCCGATCGCGTCCGAGAGCGCACTGTCACCGCTTCTCCTATTCGCAGACGAGGACGAGATGAGCACCATCACCACCGCCGCACGCGCCGCGCTGCTTTCCGCCGCAGCCGTCGCTTCCTTCACAAACGCCGCCAGCGCCGTCGTCGTCTTCGGAGCCGACTCCGGGGCCCGCATGGACGCGCCGCAGCTCGGCTTCGTCGGCTCGTGGAACGGATCGTCCGCCGTCGCCGTCGGCGACCGCTGGATCATCACCGCCGCCCACGTCGGCGGGCGCGCGAAAGGGACCTTCGACCTCGCCGGCGAGCGCTACCGCGGCGTCGAGCGCGTGGTCAATGTCGGCGCCGACCTCGCGCTCATCCGCCTCGACCGCGATCTCCCCGGCTGGCACACGATCACCTCCGATGTCTCGCGCAGAGACGAGGTGCTGCTCGCCGGCGCAGGGCGCGTCGCGGGCGACCTCGTGCGCGCCGAGACCTACGCGTGGTCGCGCGAACGCGAACTGACCTGGGGCGAGAACGTCATCGACAAGATCTCGAGGGGACGCATCGAGATGACCTTCGACGCCGGTCGGCGCGGCGCCCTTGAGTTCGAGGCCGGCTTCGCGCTCAACGACTCCGGCGGCGGCGTCTTCGTGGTCTCCGAGCAGGGCGAGCTCCTCCTCGCCGGCGTCGCGCGGGGCGTCTCCGAACTCAATGTCACCCGGCGCGGCTCGAAGAGCTACGCCACGCTCCTCGCCGATCACCTCGGCTGGATCAACTCCATCCTCGGCGAGCAGCAGAACTTCTTCGCACTCTGGCTCGACTCCCAGGACCAGGCCGGAGAATTCGTCGACGCCATCGCGCAGGCCCCCGCACCCGGCGCTGGCTTCGCGATCCTCGGCTTCTGCGGCATCTTCGCCTCCCGCCGCCGCCGCTGAAACCGCGTCAGCATCGAGACTGGCTCTGGCATTCCCACTCCCGCTCGCGAGAGGGCGCAGGGGGAGGGTCTTCTCCCGCTCCGCTCACTCCCCCGGGATGTACGAGATCACGCCTTCCCAAGGCGAGCTCGCCGTCGCGTACTTCTTCTTGCCGATCCGACCCGCCAGATACGACTGCCTCCCCGCGACGCACGCGTGTCGCATCGCGCTCGCCATGAGCACCGCGTCTTTCGCGTGCGCGATGCCCGTGTTCAGCAGCACGCCGTCGGCGCCGAGCTCCATCGCGATCGACACATCGCTCGCGCAGCCCACGCCAGCATCGACGATCACCGGGTACGACGCGTCGCCTTCTTTCAGCAACTCCAGACACAGCGCGATGTTGTTCGGGTTCAGCACGCCCTGCCCGCTGCCGATGGGCGAGCCCGCCGGCATCACGCTCGTCGCGCCCGCTTCTTTCAGGCGCGCCGCCGCGATCGGGTCGTCGCTCGTGTAGCACAGCACCTCGAACCCATCCTTCACGAGTTCGCGGCACGCCTCGAGCGTCCCGGCCGGATCGGGCAGCAGCGTCTTCTTGTCCCCCAGCACCTCGAGCTTCACCCACGAGGCGCCGGGATTCTCGAGCTGCTCAAGGATGTCGCGCCCCAGCCGCGACACGCGCACCGCGTCCTCAGCGCTGAAACACCCCGCCGTGTTCGGGAGGATCGTGTATCGGCGCAGGTCGATGAAATCGAGCAGACTCTCGCCCTTCTCGTTGATGAGCCGCTCGCGCCGCACCGCGACCGTCACGACCTCCGCGCCGCTCGCGTCCAGCGCCGCCTGCATCGTCGGGTAATCCCGGTACTTCCCCGTCCCGACGATCAGCCGGCTCTCAAACACCCTCGACCCGATCTTCAGCGACCCGTCACTCACGCGAATACTCCTGCGTTCCTTCTCAGTTCTCTCTCTGCCGCTCCCACTCCTGTCTCGCGAAGCGAGATGGGAGCGGGCCGGGGTGAGGGCTACCAACTCTCATCGCCCCGCTGCACAACTCTCTCTCTGCTTCTCATCTTCTCTTCTCTTCTCTTCTCTTCTCTTCTCCCGTGTGCCCCGTGCCTCGTGCCCCTTGCCTTCCCCCTCAACCCCCTCCCACCAGCGTCACGATCTCCACCACATCCCCGTCCTTCAATTCCCGCGATTCCCGATCCCGACGGGGCACGAGCGCCCGGTTCACCTCCACCGCGCAGGCCGTCCCCTCCAACCCACGCAGCGTCACCAGCCCCTCGACGGTAAGACCTTCGTCAGGGACCCGAATCCGCTCGCCATTGACGGTGAGAATCATTCCGTGAGACTATAGATCCTCCGTCGCCCCGACCCTCACCCGGAACCCCAATGCGCTGGATCCTCGCTGGAACACTCACCGGACTCGCCGCCCTCCTCGTCGGGCTCGCGATGTTCCTCACCATCGAGCGCAAACCCGCCGACACCTTCACCTACAAACGCGACACACCCGACGCCGTCATCGAGTCCGTCTTCCTCGCCCTCGAAAGCGGCGACGCCGGCTCGCTCCACCGCTTCGTCTACGCCGAAACATCCGAGATCGAACTCGTCCTCGGAGAGATCGGGCGCCTCCTCGGCAGTCTCCAGCGACTCTCCGGGACCATCCAGCAGCGATTCCCCGACGAGGTCGCGCGCCTGAAGACCGAGGCCGCCGCCCGCGCCGCCGCCGGTCGCGGCGCCCGTGGCATCCTCGACGCCGCTCGCAGCGCGAACCGCGGCCAGGGCGCGCCCACCCGCTCCGATCCCGCCTTCAACGCCGCCGCCGGAGCGATCCTCGCCGACCCGCTCGGTTGGCTCGAGCGCGCGAAGGGGCGCGTGAGCACCATCCAGATCGCCGACCAGACCGCCGCCGTGCTCATCGACGACCGCCCGGCCTTCGGCATCGGCATGACGATGCGCCTCGAAGAGGGCGTGTGGTGGATCGAGCTCCCCCTGCGAGCCCCCGGCATCGCGCGATTCGCGCCGCGCACGACCGAGGAGCATCAGGTCCTCGCCTCGATGCTGCGCGTGCTCGACAACACCGTCGTCGAACTCGACGCCGACCTGAAGCGAGGCGAAGCCAACACCCTCGACGAGGCCGCCTCCCTCGCCGGGCGAAAGGCCTTCGGCCCCATCGCGATCGTCTTCATCGCCTACCAGCGCGCCCTCGAGGCCCGCACCGCCGCCCCAAACCCCGGCCCCTCGCGCTAAACCACCCGCCCCCCAGCGGATATCATCCACCCGCCAACGCGGGCGTAGCTCAATGGCAGAGCGTCAGCCTTCCAAGCTGAATGTTGAGGGTTCGAATCCCTTCGCCCGCTTTGAACGTAAGTTCCGCCGGAATCGCCCCTTGCGATGACCCGTCGACCGTCGACGGCGCGGCCCAGGACGCAAAACAGCGCGGTGTTACACCGCGCTCCGCGTCACGGAGTCGCCCAACGATGCCCAAAACTCCCGCGTACCGCACCCGCAAGGGCTACGACCAGGCCCTCGTCACACTCACCGATTCCAGAACCGGCAAACGCCGCGACTACTGGCTCGGCGCGCACGGCACGCCCGCAAGCCGCGAGCGCTACCACCGCCTCGTCGCCGAGTGGGAGTCCCTCCAGCGCCGCCTCCCCGAGCCCGAGCGCGCAGCGCCCTCGCCGCAGGACCCAGGCGCGCTCACCGTCGGCGAACTCATCGTCCGCTACTGGCAGTGGACCGGCGCGAACAACGCCACGCGCGAGCGCGAGCACTTCCGCCCCGTCCTCCGCATGCTGCGCGACACCGACGCGACCACGCCCGTCGACGCGTACGGGCCCAGGCGACTCCGCCTCCTCCGCGAGCGCATGATGCGCGCCGAGCCCGACGCCGACCCGCCGCGCGCCGCCTGGTCGAGGCAGTACATCAACCAGCAGACCAAGCGCGTGCAGCGCGTCTTCAAGTGGGGCGTCTCGCACGAACTCGTCCCGCCCTCGGTCACCCAGGCGCTCGCCACGCTCGAGCCGCTCAAGCGCGGCCGCACCGCCGCGCGCGAGACCGAGAAGGTCCGCCCCGCCGACCTCGCCATCGTCGAGGCCGCGATCCCCTTCATGAGCAGGCAGACCGCCGCCCTCGTGCGGCTGCAACTTCTCACCGGCGCGCGCCCGGGCGAACTCCTCGGCATGCGCCCCGCCGACATCGACACCGGCGCGCACGGGCGCGCGCCGGGCGGCGGGGGGGTCTGGATCTTCCGCCCCGAGGAGCACAAGAACGCCCACCGAGGCCGCGAGCGCACCGTCTACCTCGGCCCGCGCGCGCAGGCGATCATCGCGCCCTTCCTCGAGGGCCGCGGCCACCACACGCCCCTCTTCAGCCCGGCCGAAGCCGAGGCCGAGCGCCGAGAGGCGCTCCACGCCCGCCGCAAAACCCCTCTGTCCTGCGGCAACCGCCCCGGCTCCAACAAGCGCGACGAGCCGTCCAAGACCGCGGGCGACCGCTACACCGCGCCGACCTACTACCGCGCCATCGAGTACGCCTGCGAGGCCGCCTTCCCGCCCCCGCCGCCCCTGGGCCGCAAGCCCGGCGAGACCCGCGCCCAGTGGCGCGCCCGCCAGACGCCCGCGACAAGAAAGGAACTCAAGGCCTGGCGCAAAGCACACACATTCACGCCCTACCAATTGCGCCACTCCGCCGCGACGCTCATTCGCCGCGACTTCGGCCTCGAGGCCGCCCAGCTCGTCCTGGGCCACGCCAGCGCCACGATCACCGACGCCGTATACGCCGAGCGGGACGCGGGGAAAGTGATCGAGGTGATGCGGCGAGTTGGGTGAAACGAACCGACCGGCCTGGATCGTAGTGAATATACTCGGCCATGATAAAGACAACTGCGCTGAACACACTTGCGTTGCGAGACTCCGACATTCAGGCCGTCCGCACCATCGGAGCCCGCGACATCTGGGGCATCGACGAACTCCCCGAGTCGCTCGACCCCACGACGTTGCTCGAGCTCGACCGCCGCGGCCTCGTCGAGGTTCGGATGGTCGTCGTGAAGAACACGCAGGAGCACCCCGACGACCCGCCCACCCAACTCATCCAGCGCCACGCATGGTTCTCGCCGTACATGGAGCCGTGGAAGGCCGGCGAGTGGGGGGGACATTCGCTCACCGACCGTCAGCGCGACCACTGGAAGCATCCCATCGAGGTCCGGCTCACGCGGCGCGGCCGTGATATCTACTACGACAATCTGGACAGCGACAACTCCTCAAGCGAGAGCAAGCAGGCCGAGCGGTTCCTTCCCACGCGTGACTTCCCGAAGGATTTCGCGGACCGACTCCAGCGCGCAGCATCCGCCCCGAGGAAGTTGAAGCGGGTTCGTCGCAAGAAAGTTGGGGGCATCTGGCACTACTCGTACGAGGACGCGCTGAAGCATTGGCCGGTCGAACTCCAAGAGCTCGACAAGAAAATGCGTAAAGGGAGGTCATAACAGCCGCGCCGGGGTCCCGGGCTCTTCCATTGCCGATTTCGCTTGGCACAATGTTGACATGCCCGCGAAGAGCCAGAACACAGAAGCAGATTTCGAGAGCGTCCCTCACTATGGCAGCCGCGCCGAGAGGCTTCAAGGTTTGCAGCAAGTCCCGCAGGCTCAGGAGCCCGCGAGAACGGGCGCCGACCGAGCTGGATCGGTTGAGCGTCACGGGCGCTACCTGTCCCTCTCCCAAGCTTCCCGCCTCGTCCCCGGCCAAACCTCGCCCAACGCCGTCTGGCGCTGGTGCCGCCGGGGCGTCCTCGCTCGGTCCGGTGAGCGCGTGCACCTGCAGCACGTCCGCCTCGGCGGCAAGTTGCTGACGACGCGCCGGTGGCTCGACGAGTTCGGCGAGCGTCTCGCCGCCGCGGACAAGACTTACTTCAACCTCACGCAGCCCCAGCCGCGTGCGCCCGCTGCGCCCATCGCCGCCGCGCCGAGCACCCCGGCCGACCGGCGCTGGCGATCAACCAGAACCGGCGCACGCGCACGATCCAAGAGCGACACCGCGGCCGCGCTCGCCGAGCGCCACGCCCGCGTCGCCGCCGAGCTCGACGCGGAGGGCCTGTGATGCCCCGAGTCGACCTCGCATCGTTCGCGGCGCGATACCTGCAGGCGGGCCTCGCCGTGCTCCCCGCACGACGCGAGCGAAAGCAACCGGCAGTGACGTCGTGGAAGAAATTCCAAGACTCACTTCCGACCCTCGATGACATCGACGGCTGGTTCGTCAAAGCCACTCCCGACGCGCTCTGCATCGTCTGCGGCGCCGTCTCCGGCAACCTCGAGGTCCTCGACTTCGACCAGAAGGCCGCTCTCTACGAGGAATGGGCCGCGCTGGTGCGAGACGAAGCACCCGGTCTCTTCGAGCGTCTCGTGATCGAGCGGTCCCAGTCCGGCGGCATCCATGTCCTGTACCGCTCGACGGAACCAGTCGGCGGCAACGCCGTGCTGGCCGCCGAGATCAACGACGCCGTGCAAGCCACGCTCATCGAAACGCGCGGCGAGGGCGGCCTGATCCTCTGCGCACCCACACCCGGCTACGAACTCCTCCAGGGTCAGCTCCACGCGCTGCCCGTCCTCAGCGGCGACGAGGTCGAAACGCTCCGCTCCGCCGCCTCGGCGCTCGACCGCCGCACGCCGACCATGATTCTGGACACGACGCCGCGTACCTCAAAGAGCGAACAGGACCGCCCCGGCGACCGCTTCAACCGCGAGGGCGACCTCCGCCCGATTCTGGAGCGGCACGGCTGGCGCCGGTGGAGGCGCGGCGACAACGAGTACTGGACGCGCCCAGGCAAAGCGGCCGGCGTGAGTGCGACCTTCAACGGCGAGTGCTTCTTCGTCCACTCGAGCAACGCCGCGCCTTTCGAACATCAAAGGGGCTACAGCAAGTTCACGGCGTTCACGCTGCTCGAGCACGGCGGCGACTTCAGGAAGGCGGCGAAGGCGCTGCGACGCGAGAGCCCTCCCCCCGTGGTCAACGACGACAGCGCCGATGCGGACGGCGTCGATGGCGACGCGCTCGTCCAGATGCTGGGCAAGACAGATCCGCGCAGCGGCAGGATCGCCCTCTCGCCCGCGCACACGCTGCCGACCGCGAGGGCGTTCATCGACAGGTATTACTCACACGAAGACGGGCCAACGCTGCACTACACGGACGGCGCGTTCTACGCGTGGCAGAACAACCGCTATATCGCCGTCGAGGACGCTGCGCTCCGCCAGCGGCTGCAGCAATGGCTCCACACCGCCGTGACGCCGCGGATGAAAGTCAGGTCGGGCGATGTCGAGTTCACCACGTTCTGCGCGAACCCCCGAACGGTGCACGACGCGCTGGCCGCGCTGCAGATGCATGCACACATTGACGGCGCCGACGGCGGGCCGCGCTGGATCGGCGAGCAGGAAGAGGCGCCGCCGCCCCGCGAGCTGCTCTGCTTTCCCGCGCTCACCCTGCACATCCCGTCCCGGCGCGCGATGCCTCCAACGCCGCGTCTCTTCGTCACCAACGCGCTCAACTACGACTACGACGCCGACGCGCCTGCGCCGGTCGAGTGGCTGCGTTTCCTCAGAGACCTCTTCGGCGACGACTCCGAGTCCGTCGAACTGCTCCAGGAGTGGTTCGGCTACTGCCTCGTGCCCGACACGCGATTGCAGAAGATGCTCCTCATCGTCGGCCCGCCGCGGTCGGGCAAGGGCACGATCGGACGCGTCCTCAGCGGCGTGGTCGGGCAGTCCAACGTGACGGGGCCGACCGTCGGGTCTCTGGCGTCACAGTTCGGCCTTCATTCCCTGGTCGGGAAGTCGATCGCGATCGTCAGCGACGCCCGGTTCAGCGGGCACGACTCCGGCACGCTCGTCGAGCGATTGCTCTGCATCAGCGGCGAGGACCTGTTGACCATCGATCGGAAATACCTCTCTGCCGTCACCCTCCGACTGACCACGCGGATGATGTTCCTCAGCAACGAGATCCCTCAACTGGCCGACGCCAGCGGCGCGCTGGCCTCCCGCTTCCTGATCCTGCGGCTGACCGAGAGTCATCTGGGCCGCGAGGACGAGGGACTGCTCGAGCGACTCAGCGTCGAACGACCGGGCATCCTGCTCTGGGCGCTCGAAGGGCTGGACCGATTGCGCGCCCGCGGTCGCTTCAATCCACCCGCCTCTACGAGCGACATCGGCGACACGATGCGTGACGGGGGTTCCCCGATCCAAGCCTTCGTGCGCGAGCGTTGCACGATCGGCGACGACTTGCGTTCGGATGTTGCCGAGCTCTTCCAAGACTGGACATCGTGGGCGGCCGCGCAGGGCGTTCAGGAGGCCGGGAACGTCCAGCGATTTGGCGTCCTTCTCAGCGCCGCGTTTCCGAAGGTCACGCGCCGGCGCGGCACGCGGAACACCTTCTATCAGGGGATCGCGCTTAAGGAGCGCCCCCGATGACCGCTTCACCGTCGCGAACCGTCGCGACGGTTGGCATTGCTTCTCTCTCTCTCTCTCTCTCTCTCTCTCTCTCCTCACTCTTGCTTCACCTCTTCTCTCGTACGCGATGAAATGTCAACCGTCGCGACGGTTCGCGACGGTGCGCCCCCACAAAGGGTGTGATGCGCCCACTTCCTTCCGGAGCCCCCATGCACATCGACCTCCGACCCACCGCCTCCGTCCGCCCCTACGACCGAAACCCTCGCCACAACAAGGACGCCGTCGCCGCCGTCGCCGAGAGCATCCGGCGCTTCGGCTTCCGCCAGCCCGTCGTCGTCGACGCCGAGGGCGTCATCGTCTGCGGCCACACGCGCTGGAAGGCCGCCGGCGAACTCGGCCTCGAGCAGATCCCCGTCCATGTCGCGTCCGATCTCACCCCCGAGCAGGTCCGCGCGTACCGCGTCGCCGACAACAAGACCGCCGAGATCGCCTCCTGGGACATCGCCGCGCTCTCGGGCGAACTCGGTGAGATGCTGAGCGACCCCGCGCTCGACGACCTCGACTGGACGCTGCTCGGCTTCGACCCCGACGAACTCGCGCGCCTCACCGGCACGCTCGTGACCGAGGGCCTCACCGACCCCGACGACGTCCCCCTCCCGCCCGACAAGCCCGTCACCAGGCCGGGCGACCTCGTCATCCTCGGCGACCACCGCCTGCTCTGCGCCGACAGTTCCTCGCGCGAAGACCTCGCGCGACTGCTCGACGGAGGCGCCGTCCACCTCGTCAACACCGACCCGCCGTACAACGTCAAGGTCGAGCCGCGCAGCAACAACGCCATCGCCGCCGGCAACTCGTCCTTCACCGCTCCCGAGAAGAAGCACCACCAGAAGTTCGACCTCGCACGACACCCAGAGAAGGCAAAGCCCACAGCGAAGAAGATGCGGGCCAAGGACCGGCCGCTGATCAACGACTTCGTCACCGACGAGGAGTTTGCGCGGCTGCTCCTGGCCTGGTTTGGCAACGCCGCCGACGCGCTCGAGCCCGGGCGCGGCTTCTACATCTGGGGCGGCTACGCCAACATCGCCAACTACCCCTCGGCGCTCAAGGCGAGCGGGCTCTACTTCTCGCAGGCGATCATCTGGCACAAGATGCACCCCGTCCTCACGCGCAAGGACTTCATGGGCGACCACGAGTGGTGCTTCTACGGCTGGAAGGAGGGCGCCGCGCATGTCTACCTCGGCCCCAACAACATCCCCGACGTGTGGTCGATCAAGAAGGTCAACCCGCAATCGATGATGCATTTGACGGAGAAGCCCGTCGATCTCGCCCGGCGCGCCATCGAGTACTCCTCGCGACCCGGCGAGACCGTCCTCGACCTCTTCGGCGGCAGCGGCAGCACGCTCATCGCCTGCGAGCAGACCGCCCGCCACGCGCGCCTCATGGAGATCGACCCCGCGTACTGCGATGTGATCGTGGAGCGGTGGGAGAAGTTCACGGGGAGGAAGGCGGAGCGATTTCCGTCAGGCTCCAAGGAACCCTTCGACGCTCGGAGCCGGGCGTGATGCCGCTACGACTCGGTCAACGGTTCGAGGTAAGCGTGGTAGGCGTAGACCCGATCGCGCTGCTTGCCGGTGGTCTCGCGAGGATGCACTTCAGGAGGATCGCGGTCCCGCCATCCTTGAACGCTACGAAACGATCGTTTCTTAGTTGGCAGCGCTAAGAAACGACCGTTTCTCTGGCCATACTGCCCTGCAGCCACAGATAGCGCCGCCATCGACACGAAGGGGGTATACCGGGATGCATGACATGATCGACGACGACCTCACAACGGAGCCCGACGCCGAGGGCGGCCAGGACAGCGCCGACGGCCTCACGACGCGCCAGGAGCGCGCCATCGGCTTCCTCCTCGTCGAGCCCAGCATCGCCCGTGCCGCCACGGCGGCGGGAGTGGGGGAGCGCACGCTCCACCGCTGGCTCGACGACCCCCCGTTCGCACGCGCCTACCGCGCCGCGCGCCGGCGCGCCTTCGAGCAGGCCGTCGCGATGACCCACCGCTACGCGACGCTCGCCGTGCAGTCGCTCGCGCGGATCATCGCCGACAACGCCGCCCCCGCCTCGGCGCGCATCGCCGCCGCCACATCCGTCCTGCGCTTCGCGCGCGAGGGCATCGAGCTCGACGACATCCTCGAGCGCGTCGAGTCACTCGAGGCCGCCGCCCGCACCCGCGAGGAGGCAGCGCCATGACCACCGGGACCGTCGCCGTCTCCTACGGCACGCCCGAAGGCGCGGGCGACCTCGGCCAGCCGTGGATCTTCCCGCACAGCGCCGCCGCGCCCGACGGCGACCTCGCGGTCTCGAGCGTCGACGCCGACGCGCTCATCGCCGACACCGTGACCGACCTGCTCGCGCGCAACACCTCGTTCGGCCCCATCCCCAGCCGCGCGCGGCTCGCCTCGCTCGCGTTCACCGTGCGCGCGATGAGCGTCGGAAGCAAGGGAACCGCCGCTCTCACGTTCGTGCGCTTCCGCGCGGGCCCGTACGACTCGGGCAACCTCGTCACGCCCATCACGCTCTCCACAACCGCGCAGGACTACTCCTTCGACCTCGCGCACGCCCCGGCGATCCCCTCCGCCGCCGCGCTCGCCGCGGGAGGGCAGTGGTCCGTCCGCTTCGCCGCCGTCAGCGGCTCGTGCGCCGTAGCGGTGGACGCCGTCGCCGGCCCCGCCTTCGCGCTCGTGCGCCTCCGCCCGCGCGGGCTCCTGTCGCGCAACTACCGCTCACGCAACTTCCGAGCGAGGTGACCCGTGCCGCACCCCCTCGCCGCGCGCCTGGCCCGGCTCGAGCGCACCGCCGCGACCACCGCGCGCGGTTGCGATGACTGCCGCCACGGCGTAGGCCTCGCCTTCGTCTGGGCTCGCCACGGCGGGCCCGACGACGCCCCGTGCCCGCGCCGGTGCAACGCCTGCGGGCGCGTGGGCCCCCCGCGCACCGTCCGCGTCGTCCGCGGCCCCACCCCCGCCCCGGGCGACCGCGGCATCCAAGGGGATCCCCTGTGTTGATCCCCGGCGCCCCGTTCGGTAACTGGTCAGTCGCGCTTTGAAGAGAAAGCGCGACTGCCACGACCCGCAACGAGGACCGCCATGCCGCCCACACCCCGCCCCGCGCGCCGCCTCCCGCCCGAACCGCTCACCAGCGACGAGGTCGCCGCCCTCTTCCGCGCGTGCAACGACGGCTCGCTCACGCAGATCCGCAACCGCGCGCTGCTCGCCGTGCTGTACCGCGCTGGCCTGCGCATCCGCGAGGCGCTCGCGCTCGAGCGCAAGGACCTCGACATGAACGCCTGCGCCATCCGCGTCCTCCGCGGCAAGGGCAACCGCCCGCGCACCGTCGGCATCGACGCGCGCGCCATGCAGACAGTGGGGGAGTGGCTCGCCGCGCGCGACGCGCTGCCCAACCCCACGACCACGCGCGCCATCTTCGTCACGCTCCGAGGCCGCACGATCACCGCCCCCATGACGACCTCCTACGCGCGCACCCTCCTCACGCGCCTGGGCCAGCGCGCCGACATCGCCAAACGCGTCCACCCCCACGGCCTCCGCCACACCATGGCCGCCGAACTC
The DNA here is from genome assembly GCA_019636675.1 of Phycisphaeraceae bacterium. Taxonomy (NCBI): domain Bacteria; kingdom Pseudomonadati; phylum Planctomycetota; class Phycisphaerae; order Phycisphaerales; family Phycisphaeraceae; species Phycisphaeraceae bacterium. Next base: position 653,530 of record JAHBXC010000001.1, on the reverse strand, counting down.
CGCGCCGAAGGCGTCGACATCGCGATCATCTCCCGCCAACTCGGCCACCGCAGCATCTCCACGACGGCGCGCTACCTCGACCACCTGGCCCCGCTCGCCGTCATCGAGGCGATGAGGGGGAGGGGGTGGTGAGGGGAGCACATCGCCGGGATGTCGCTATTCAGACTCGGCCACGACACCCGCGTCGCGTAGTTTGGAATCCTGCCATTCGGCATAGGTGGCGCCGCTTTCGTCGGCGACCCACTCAAGGCGTCCGTTCGCGTTACGCCCGAGCACAACGGACGCCGCCGTGCTGGGACTCGTGAACGCCACATTCTCGGTGAACCGCAGCAACTCCGCTGTCGCGCCCTCGGCGAGTTTCCCCTCGTCGAGCAACTGATCGCGGAGCGCTTTCCCGGTTGTCCACGATGAGACGCCCGACCTTCTCGCCGTCGAACCAGTCAGCACGACGAACTCCCCGTTGATCTCCCGTGCCTGCGCGTTCGTACCCGAGCCCTTCAGCACGAACATCGGCGAGTGATCCGCTTTCGCGCTCTCGATGACCTGGAATACCGAAGGCGCCTTCTGCAAGAAGGCATGCCCCAGCACGGGCAGCACCATCTCGACCTGAGCGCAGAAGTACTCCATGTCCGCGATGTCCGACTCCGGCAGCGCCGGTCGCGGCGGCACCGTCCCGTTCACCAGCACCGCCCGACCCGCCGCTTTCGCGATCTCGATCAGACGACTCTCCAGGTACCGCCCATGCGCCTTCGTGAGATTCTCGTCCTTGCTGACGAAGACCACGGTCCGCTCCCAGAAGTCCTTGGACTGATCCCGGTCGTGGTGGGCCAGACGCGCCTTCACGCAGTCCGCTTCGCCGATGTACAGCCGATCCCTTCCCGGCTTCTCCGGATCGGGTCCGATGAGCAGGTAGACGCCCGTCTTCCCCAACTCCTCTCGCTTCACGATGTCCGCGAGCCGCGAACGCGGGGCCACCAGCACCTTCCCGGTCCAGTTGGATATCTCCGCAACAAGCGGGCCGGTGGGTGAGCCATCAACGAGATAAAGCCGGATCGTCCTACCAAGCATCAGGGCAGTCTACTGGCCACCCAACCACCCGCACAACCGCCGCCCACGCCCCGCCCCAACCCATTACAATCCCCCCCTCACGCCCCGCGGCATCCGGCGGTCTTCCGGCCTCGCACACGCGATCACGCCCGATGCCGCCCCCCGAGTTAGGCGGCGTGCGCGATTCGAGCGTGAGATGTCTGAGTCTGAACCAGATCAAGAATACCCAGGCAGCCTGAGGACTGAGCCCGATGCCCAAAATCTTTGACAACATCGAAGCCCACCTGCTTGGGGCTCTGTCTCAGGCGATGGAACTGTCGCAGAGATCAGATTTCTGCGTTGGCTACTTCAACCTGCGCGGATGGCGGCAGATCGATTCGCTCGTCGAACGTTGGGCAGGTGGCGATGGCCATTGCTGCAGGTTGCTCGTCGGCATGCAGCAGATGCCCCACGATCAGCTTCGCTCAGCGATGAGTCTTATGAAGGGTGAAGAGCAGATCGATCAGGCAACGGCCGTTGCCTTGAAAAGAAAGCTGGCCGAGGACTTCCGTGACCAGCTGACGATGGGCGTCCCCACCGATGCGGACGAAGCGGGCCTCCGGCGATTGGCTGCGCAGATCACCTCACAGAAGGTAGTGGTAAAGCTCTTCCTGCGACACCCGCTTCACGCCAAGCTTTATCTGCTCTTTCGCCATGATCCTCTAAACCCAAAAATTGGCTATCTCGGAAGCAGCAACCTCACTCTCGCCGGCCTCTCGAAACAAGGCGAGCTGAACGTCGACGTGATGGATCAGGACGCGTGCGATAAGCTCGCCCAGTGGTTTGAGAGCAGGTGGAACGACCGGTTCTGCATCGACATCTCCCAGGAGCTCGTCGACATCATCAACAACAGCTGGGCGCGTCCCGAACCGATTCCTCCCTATCACATCTATATTAAGACCGCCTATCACCTGTCCCAGGAAGCTCGTGCCGGCCTGGTGGAGTTTCGCATACCCAGTGACTTTGGCAACAGGCTCTTCGAATTTCAGAAAGCAGCAGTGAAGATCGCAGCCCGTCACCTCAACCAGCGTGGCGGCGTGGTCATTGGCGACGTGGTCGGCCTGGGCAAGACGCTTATGGCCACTGCACTCGCCCGTATCTTTGAGGATGACCACGGGGTTGAGACGCTGATCATTTGTCCGAAGAATCTCGTGCGGATGTGGGAGCACTACCGTCAGCAGTATCGTCTTCGCGCGAAAGTGCTTTCCATCACACAGACCCAGCGAGAGCTTCCCGACCTCCGTCGCTTTCGGCTCGTGCTGATAGACGAGAGCCATAATCTGCGCAACCGTGGGGGAAGCCGCTACCGCGCTATCGCGGAATACATCGCCGCCAACGACAGCCGAGTGATCCTGCTGTCGGCGACGCCTTACAACAAGACCTACCTTGACCTGTCAAACCAGCTTCGTCTCTTCATCGACGAGCACAAGGATATCGGATCACGCCCTGAGAAGCTCCTTCGAGAGCTTGGCGAAGCGGAGTTCATCCGGAGGCACCAGTGCCCATTGCGTTCCTTGGCTGCCTTTGAGAAGAGCGAGTACGCCGATGACTGGCGTGAGCTCATGCGCGGGTATCTCGTGCGCCGTACACGAACATTCATCCAGGACAACTATGCCAAACTCGATCCCGTGCGTGGTCGCAAGTACCTCGAGTTCGAGGACGGCACACGCTCATACTTCCCGACCCGTGTGCCCAAGACAGTCAAGTTCAATCTGAGCGAGAAGGATCCCAACGACCAGTACGCACGCCTATTCGCTGACGATGTAGTCAAGGCAGTGGATGAACTTACGCTGCCACGATACGGACTCGGGAACTACCAGAAGCCGACGCCTCATGATCCGCCCACGACAGACGAGGCGAGGGTGCTTGCCGATCTTTCTCGCGCGGGAACACGCCTCAAAGGATTCTGCCGCACAAACCTCTTCAAGCGGCTGGAAAGCAGCGGGCATGCGTTCGTTCTCTCCGTCGAGCGTCACATCCTCCGCAACTTTATCTGTCTCCATGCCATCGAGAACGGCCTGCCTATCCCAATCGGCACCCAAGACATGGGCCTTCTCGACACATGGGCTAGTGACCAGGATACCGACTTGTGGGCGCCCGCCTCCGACGACGACGACAATGTCGACGCCGACCCCGCCGCGTCCATCCGTGAACTGATGACCGAACCCGAGTTGCATGCAAGAGCGAGCGAGATCTACGCTGCCTACGCGACTCAGTTCCGCCGTCGTTTCAAGTGGCTCAAGCCGGAACTGTTCACCGAGGACCTGGCGGAAGACCTTCGCAAGGATGCGGCGACCCTCATGCGCGTCCTGATGAATGCCGGAGGCTGGGACGCCAATCGAGACGCGAAGCTTCATGCGCTGCTCTCGCTGCTCGCTGAGCAGCATCCTCGCGACAAAGTTCTCGTGTTTTCTCAGTTTGCCGATACGATCAACTACCTTGGCGAACAGATGAAAGCGCGCGGCGTGCGCGCCCTCGAAGCAGTCACCGGTGATACGGATGATCCGACAGCTATCGCATACCGATTCAGTCCAGTCAGCAACGACAAACGCGCCCAGATCCAACCCGCAGATGAGTTGCGCGTCGTTCTGGCGACCGATGTCCTCAGTGAAGGCCAGAACCTTCAGGACTGCTCCGTCATCGTCAATTTCGACCTACCCTGGGCGATCATCCGCCTGATCCAGCGGGCCGGCCGTGTCGATCGCATCGGCCAGCAGTCGGACACGATCATGTGCTACTCGTTCCTGCCCGCCGAAGGCGTAGAACGCATCATCCGCCTCCGCTCCCGAGTGCGTCAGCGGCTCTTGGAGAACGCGGAGGTCGTCGGCGCCGACGAGAGGTTCTTTGAGGATCAGGATGATTCCCATGGCGTCCGCGACCTCTTCACCGAAAAGGCTGGCATCCTCGACGGCGACGACGACGCCGAGGTCGACCTCGGCTCCTACGCCTATCAGATCTGGAAAAACGCCATCGACCGAGACCCTGAACTGGAAAAGATCATCCCTGCCATGCCGGACGTGGTCTATTCCACGAGACCACACACGCCAACGACCGATCAGCCAGAAGGGGCGCTCGTCTACATGCGCACCGCGGAAGGGACCGACGCTCTGGCATGGATCGACAAGGAGGGCTCCAGCGTCACCGAGTCGCAGTTCACCATCCTGAGAGCCGCAGAGTGCGCGCCCGATACCCCGGCGTTGCCAAGGCATGACCAGCACCACGAGTTAGTCGCTCAGGGCGTCAAGCAGATCGTTGAGAAGGAAAGGTCCGTAGGGGGCCAAATCGGACGAGCATCCAGCGCGCGGCGAAGGACCTACGAGCGGCTTAAATCCTACGCCGACGCGATCAAGGGCACGCTCTTCGATACGCCTGAACTCCTCAAGGCCATCGAAGACATCTACAGGTTTCCGCTGCTCCAATCCGCGACCGACACACTCAACAGGCAACTCAAGAGTGGTGTCAGCGACCATCAACTCGCAGAACTCGTCACATCGCTGCGCGCCGATGCGCGACTCTGCCGGGTTATCGAGGACACAGATTCCAACGAACCCCATGTCATCTGCTCACTCGGTCTCAGGAGTGAAGCCGCGCTGCCCGCAGGCCATGGCCCCGCACCTCGTTCTTCAGGCAAGACGCTCAAGGAGTGAACCCCGAATGGCAGTCGACCTGGTACGAACCCGCGGTTACCTCAACGATTTCGCCTTCGGCACACTCTTCATCGAAGAGTTGGGCTGGTCCCGCCCAACCTCCCGTCAGGCAGTGACCTTCGAAGCCGCCGGCATCGCGTGTCAACGCAAGCAGATCGCGCAGCTTGCAGGCGTGGTGGTGCTGGAGGTCACTTCCGCTGACGGACGCATCCCCGACGCCGGCGCGCGCCGCACAATCCACAACGAGATCGCCAAACTCCACCATGAGAACCTGCTGATCTTCGTCGACAAAGATCGCACACAGAGTCTCTGGTCATGGGTCAAGCGACAAGACGGCAAGTCGCACCCGCGCGATCACCACTTCTTCAAAGGCCAGCCCGGTGATCTCTTCGTGAGCAAGCTCACCGCGATGGTCTTCGATATCTCTGATTTTGACGACTCGGGCAATGTGCGCCTCGTCGAAGTCGCGCGCCGGCTCAAATCTGCGCTCGATGTCGAACGCGTCACCAAGCGCTTCTACGCAGAATTCAAGGATGTCCACGACGAGCTGGTCACACTCATCACCGGCATCCCCGACGAGCGCCAGCGCCGCTGGTACGCGTCCATCCTGCTCAACCGGCTGATGTTCATCTACTTCCTCCAGCGCAAGGGCTTCCTCGACTTCAAGAACCCCGCCGCCCGCGACGGCAACCAGACCTACCTCCAGGACAAGCTCGCACAGAGCCAGAAAGCAGGCCCCGATCGCTTCTACACCGGCCTCCTGTCGCTGCTCTTCTTCGAGGGTTTCGCCAAGCCGGAGGACAAACGCTCCGCCGATGCCCGAAAGCGCCTCGGCAACATCCGCTACCTCAACGGCGGACTCTTCCTTATCCACCCAATCGAACGCGATAACCCAGACATCGGCGTTCCCGATGCCTTCTTCAGACGCCTGTTCGAACTCTTCGGTCGCTACTCATGGAACCTCAACGACACCCCCGGCGGCGACGATCAGGAGATCAACCCCGATGTCCTGGGATACATCTTCGAGAAGTACATCAACCAGAAGGCCTTCGGCGCCTACTACACCCGCCCGGAGATCACCGAGTACCTCTGCGAACGCACGATCCACCAGCTCGTGCTCGACGCGATCAACACCCCTCCCGGCATGCCTGCGATCCCCGGCGTCAAGCAGCGCCGCTACGAATCCATCGCCGACCTGCTCATGGACCTCGATGCCCAGGTCTGCCGCCGGTTGCTCAGTGAAGTCCTGCCCTCGCTCAGTCTGCTCGACCCCGCCTGCGGCTCGGGCGCGTTCCTCGTCGCCGCGATGCGGACCCTCATCAACATCTACTCAGCGGTCATCGGCAGGATCAAGTTCCTCTCCGACCGCGAACTCACCGCCTCGCTCACCAAGACCGAGCGCGAGCATCCGAATCTCAGCTATTACATCAAGAAGCGGATCATCACCGACAACCTCTTCGGCGTGGACATCATGGAGGAGGCCACCGAGATCGCGCGCCTGCGCCTCTTCCTGGCGCTGGTCGCCTCCGCCGAGACGGTCACGCACCTCGAGCCCCTGCCCAACATCGACTTCAATATCCTCCCCGGCAACTCCCTCATCGGCATGATGCGCATCGACGACAAGCGCTTCGAAGCCCGCAATAAGAAGGGCGCACTGGGCGGCTTGCTGTTCCAGCAGAAAACCTATCGCGAGATCCTCGACGAGAAGAACCGCCTTATCGATACCTATCGCCGGACCACGACCTACGCCGCTGACCTCTCTGCGCTCCGTGATGACATCGACCAGAAGAAGCGAGCATGCACCAGTGTCCTCGACGAGATGCTCTTGGATGAATTCGAGAGTCTGGGCATCAAGTTCGAGCAGGCCACGTGGGACGCCGCGAAGTCAAAGCCCGGCAAACCCGTCAAGCGGTCGCTCACGATCGACGACATACAGGCGCAGCGCCCGTTCCACTGGGGCTTCGAGTTCGACCGAGTGCTGAACGAGCGGGGGGGCTTCGACGCCATCATCACCAACCCGCCCTGGGAGATGTATCAAACCGATGAGAAGGAGTTCTTTCAGGAGTACCTGCCCACCATCAAGAAGAAGGCGTTGCGCATCGAAGACTGGAAGAAGCAATTTGCGTCACTCATGCGCGATTCGGAGATGCAGGCTGCGTGGCTCAGTTACGCGAGCGGGTTCTCCCACACATCCAAGTACTTCAAATCAGCTGTCCAGTACCGAAACCAGCTCTCGCTCGATACCAGCGGTAAGCAGATCGCATCAAAGATCAACCTCTACAAACTCTTCACCGAGCAGTGCTTCAACCTGCTCCGCAAGGGCGGCCTCTGCGGCATCGTCATCCCCTCGGGCATCTACACCGACCTGGGCGCCAAGCAACTCCGCGAGATGCTCTTCAACGAGACCCGCATCACCGCCCTCTTCGGCTTCGAGAACCGCAAGGAGGTGTTCGAGGGCGTCCACCGGAGTTTCAAGTTCGTCGTCCTCAGCTTCCAACGCGGCGGCACGACCGACTCCTTCCCCGCCGCGTTCATGCGTCACGATGTGGCCGAACTCGACCGCTTCCCGGAGGAGGGCGCGATTCCTATCGACATCGACCTGGTGCGAAGACTCTCCCCCGATTCACTCTCGGTCATGGAGTTCAAATGCGAAACGGATGTCACGATCGCGAAGAAAATGCTCCGCTTCCCGCTGCTTGGTGAGGAGGTTGACGGAGCGTGGAAAGTGGCGCTGACCCAAGAATTTAACATGACCAGCGACAGCCACCTCTTCCGAACCTCGCCGGGTAAAGGGCGCCTGCCGCTGTACGAGGGGAAGATGATCTGGCAGTTCGATCACCGGCTGGCCGAGCCGCGATACTGGGTGGACGAGAAGCAAGGCCGCGCAGCTCTCTCCGGCAGGGCGGGGGACAGCGGGCAGCGGATGGACTACCAGAGTTATCGGCTCGGGTTCCGGGACATCGCCGCCAACACGAATGAGCGCACCATGGTGTCCACTGTGATCCCTCCCGCGTTCCATGGGAACAAGATTCCGACTGTATGCCCGCTGACTGATGATGACAGGAAAGTCATCACCGATGCAGAGCAGCTCTTTCTCGCGGCTGTATTCAACAGCTTCCCTGTCGACTTCGTGATCCGCATGAAAGTAACGACGACGCTCAATTTCTTCTACGTGTACCAGATTCCCGTCCCGCGATTGACAGAGAAGGACACGGCGTTCGCCCCGATCGTGGAGCGCGCTGCGCGGCTCATCTGCACCACGCCGGAGTTTGACAACCTGGCGATGGAAGTCGGTCTCAAAGGCCACCAACAGGGCGTGACCGATCAGGTCGAGCGGGCCAGATTGCGGGCCGAACTGGACGGCCTGATCGCGCACCTCTACGGCCTGACCGAGGAGGAGTTCGCCCACATCCTGACGACCTTCCCGATCGTCCCCGACCCGGTGAAAGTCGCAGCCCGCAACGCCTACCGCGATGTCGCGCGAGGAGCCGTCCGATGACGCTGCCACCCCTGCGAACATTCCGAACCGAGAACTTCAAGGCCATCCGTGACAGCGGGCAGGTGAAGCTTGGCTGGCTCACGGCGTTCATCGGCAACAGGCGTTCGTAACGGCCCATGGAGCGTCATGATGAGCGAATCCTCTAGTATCCGGAATGTTGATGATCCGTACCTTACCTCACTGATCAGGGCCGCCCGTGAGCGGATCGTCTTTGTTGCCCCAGGGGTGTCGCTCTCGCTCGGCCATGAACTAGGGACGGCGTGGAAGCGCCTTGGGAAAGACCGCGTGTCGGTGGTGTTGGACGCCGATCCCGCTGCCTGTCGACTCGGCTACGGCACCGAGGAAGGGCTCAAGCACCTGCACGATGTGGCCTCCGGTTTGGGCGCCGTGGTCTGCCATCAGCCCGAACTCAGAGTTGGCGTGCTGATGACCGAGCACCAGACCCTCGTGTATTCTCCCGCCCCTTTGCTCGTGGAAGCGCAGCGGCCGCAGTCTGGAGCGAACGCGATCGTTCTGGCGGGCGCCCCTCCCGCTGCGCTCGCCCGCGACCTTGGCGTCGGCCCGAACGGCGTGTCGGAACAGAAGATCGGTTTGGATGGGCTGTCTCGACAACAGATCTCTGACCTGTCCGAGGACCTAAAGCAGAACCCGCCGCTGCCCTTCGATGTGTCGCGTCAGGTGCTGGTCTTCAACGCGAAGCTCGAGTTTGTCGAGTTCAGTGTCTCGAAGATTCAGGTTGAGCGGATCGACATCCCGATCCCGCCCGCCCTCACTGGCTTCGAAGACACCAACCTTCGTGCGCTCTTTCGATTCGACCCAGGTAAAGAACTGGCTGCCGCCAAGTAGGACATCGAGCGGAAGAAGCGCGACATCGACAAGGAGTTCACACGACCAGCCAAAGGGTTCAGCGGAAGCCTGATCGAACGGGGACATAAGGGCGACTTCCTGAATGCGGTTGAGGCGTTCAGGAAGGATCTGGAGAGCTTTCGCGGGCTTGTTCGGCAGCGGTTTGCTTCCGTGGCCGCGCTGAATCAGGAACGACTCTACAACCTGCTCCTCCCGCACATCCTTAAAGAGCCACCGGATGAGTGGGAGGCCGTTGTTGATTCGAGCGAGGACAGGAGCAAGGCACTCGGCGACCATCTTTGCAAGCTGTTGACTGATCTCTTCCGTACGACAGGCGAGAAGCTTGTGTCCGGAATGCGGACAACGGTTCTCTTCAAGGGTATTACCTACGAATGCCTGAACAGCCCGGAGTTCATCGATATCGCGCAACAGGCGTTTCCACACCTGAACCTGTTCCATGATGAGTATCAGGCACTTCCCGAGACAGGCCCATCCGAAAAAGCAAGCTGATGATCCAAAGCAACCCCCATGACGTGTCAACCGCTTTCGAGACACTTCTTGAAGAAGTCGAGGCCGAGGTCGACTTCGTAAACACCGTTGGGTCACGGTCCTTTGAAAGTCGTGACTACGACCGCGCCAAGGAAGCTCTCGCTCGCGCAGGCGTACTCATCGCGTTCCGTGACAAGGTCTCGGCACTTCGCGAGGAATGGCAAGCCATCGCCGCGGTAGCTGAACAGGAAGAGGATGAAGAGACCAAAGCCGAGCGCCGCAACCTCGGTCGCCTCCGGAACGGCCTCCGAACGCCCGAGGCCGCTTACCGCGAGCCCATCCTCCGCATCCTGCAAAGCATGGGTGGTTCTGGCAAGGCGGCGGATGTGCTGGAGATGGTCGGCCAGATCATGAAACCCAGGCTCCAGTCTGTGGACTTCGACCCACTCGCTTCGGGTCCTGACAACCCTCGCTGGCGCAACGCCGCACAGTGGGCGCGGAACTCGATGGTCAAAGAAGGTTTGCTGAAATCGGATTCGCTGCGCGGTGTATGGGAGATCAGTGAGGCCGGGCGGGTGTGGCTGGCCAGTCGGCAGGCCTGACTGTTTTCGCGTTAGCACCATGATTCCCCATGTGCGGCCGCTTCCTCAACACCCACCCCTCTCACGAGATCGCCCGCGCGTTCCGCGTTATCCTCGATCGGGCCAGAATGACGGTAAAGTCGGGGACCTTCACTGAGCTATCGGCGCAGGCGGCCTCTCACCGGTTTCGTCAAGGCACGCCAGCAGACCCTTGTGTATCTCCTGCCACTCCGCACCCAAGTCGATGCTCGTGAACCGCACCTGGTACCCGTGGATGCGATACCGCAGATCGACCGGCGCACCCACGCCCGCGTACAGCATGATCCCCTCCGGGACGACGCCGTCCGGCTTGGAGAGGTGGCTGTTCCGAAGGTACGCGTAGATCTGTCGGAGATGTCCTGGGTGGACAGTCGTCTTGCCGTGCGGGCTCTGCACCAGAGGGGCGCGGTAGAACTTCGCGTCGAGTATCACGCGCCGCGTCGGGCTCTCCAGCGTGAGGTCCGTCCTCATCAGTGGCAGAAACGCCCGGTCGTGATCGGAACACTCGACGCCGAACCACGCCATCTTGCGGGAGTGGACCGAGAGGGCGCACTGCTCGCGACGATAGAAGTTGAAGAGGAACCGCTCGAAGAGCCGGTGCATCTCGCGATCGCTGCGAGTGAAGTCGCGGAAGCGGAAGCCGGTTCCGCTCTCCGTGGGAAGAAGGCACCGATGTACGAGGCGGCACGCGTCCATCAGCAACCCGTACAAGCGGTTGTTCCGGTGAAGACGCACGGACCTGAACACCCGCGGCGAGATCGCGACGCTCGTGACCGGCGGCATCCGACGCAAGGTCTCCTCGATACGCTCGCGGACCTTCCGATCCAGACCATCGACGCGTCGCAGGGTGTTCAGCGTTGTCACCAGGATCCGGTTAGGCAGGATGTCGTGCGTCAACTCGTCGATCTCGCAGACGGCGTGGCCTCCGACGAGAGCCATCGTGCGCACCGACTCCCCGAGCAGCAGGCGACCCCTGATGCCCGCGAGCCGTTCCGTGTGCTCGACATAGCCGCGGTCGAGGCCGTGCTTGAGGGCGTGGCGTGCGCCTGCCTCCACGATCGACGCGAGCAGGTCGAGCACTCTCGGAGACTCGGTCTGCCCGACCCGGACCAGGTGCGACGCATCGAGCGCATCCCACGCGTAAAGCAGCAGGTAGTAGATGTTGCGGATCGGGATCGTCACCGACGCAGTCTCTCGACGAGATCAGAGGCCTTCTGCGGGTCCTCCCACCAGTACTCCTCGAGAAGGGGCTTGATCTCGCTCTCGATGACATCCCCGAACCACTCATCGTCCGCGTCGCGGTCGGCGCAGAAGAAGCTGTGACCGATCTCGTAGCCGGGGCCGAGGTTCGCGGTGTCCGCGGCGATGTCGCGGTTCAACTCGGTCATGCGTTCGATGATCCGTCGAATCAGCCCGTCGCTCGCGCCGGCGAGCCGGAGCGAATCGGCGAACCGCGGCGAATCGAACAGAGGACGGAGCCGCACGAACGCGAACCTCCGGCGGAGCGCGTAGTCGACGATCGAGAGCGAGCGATCGGCAGTGTTCATCATGCCGATGATGTGGAGGTTCTCCGGAACGCTGAACGTGTCCGCGAGATCCTCGGAATAGGTCAGGGGGATAGCGTGGTCCGGCCCGCGTTTGTCGTGCTCGATCAGCATGAGCAGCTCCCCGAGGATGCGGCTCAGGTTCCCGCGGTTGATCTCGTCGATCAGGAGCACATACGCCCTGCTCGGATCGGCCTCCGCTCGGCGGCAGAACTCATAGAACGGCCCATTGCGCACGCGGAACCCTGACCTGCCGCGAGCGATGGCGTTGGGCCTGATGCCCTGCACGAAATCCTCGTACGAGTACGACTGATGGAACTGCACGGTCTGGACGCGCTCGGCGCTCTGCTCGCCGATCAGCAGCCACGCAAGTCGCCGCGCCGCGTACGACTTCCCAACCCCGGGCGGGCCGGTGAGGATGAGGTTCTTCTTCCTGCGAAGACGAGCCAGGATCTGAAGGATCTCGTTGCGATCGAGGAAGAGATCGCTTAGGGCGTCATCGAGCTCGAAGGGCTCCGCGATCTCGATATCCTCAGTGAGATTCTCATCAAGCGGACCTTCGTGTGAGTCTTTGCCCAGAACGGATTCGATGAAGGCGCGAAACCTGCGGTACCGCGTAACCTCAGTGAGCGTCTTGACAGGGACACGGAGCTCCCCTGAAGACCAGCTTCCGAGATGCACCCAGTCGACATCGCGGACATACGGATGATTCTTTGTGTTCGGGTCATAGCGGTAGTCAGAGGTCACCACTCCGATCCCGAAGAACCGTGATGTCCCTTGCTTGGCGATGATGATGTCCCCGACGCTGATCTCTCTCGAGAACTGGTACAGCGCAAGCGCTGCGTTCGTCGGCTTCGTGCTGGAACTGCGTTTACTCACGAGCTTGTCGTAGATCGCCTCCTTGTCCGGGAACTGCGCGAGGTCCCCCATCCCCCAGTCGATCGAAACGATCCCGCGCTCGCGAAAGACGGGCCAGTACTTCCCGTTCCGCCCCGCGCTGATCACCCACCACCGCGCGGACTCCCTGTTCTCTAGCCCAGACGCCGCGTGCGGCTCGGCGACGACGCGAGAGTCCGCCCACCGTTTGTACTCGCGCAGCGAAGTCTCAAGCATGGCGTCGAGGTCCTGGCGGCGTTGCGCGATCTCTCCGAGGGGCACAAACGCCTGGAACACCATCCCGTCGCTCCACGGCCCCGTTCGCCCCGAGCGGACGCCCTGTGATTCCGATGCATCAGATCCGCCAGGCTCGACGAGCCCCGCTCGGCGGAGTGCATCCCTCGATTCCGATGAGAACCGTTCAAGCACGCCCTTCGCGGTCTCTTGGAGCCGCGCGCTGTTCCACTTGTGCTCGTCGGAGGCGAGACCGATCCCGACACGCACGCCGGGTGTCCCCTCGCAGATCAGATTGAGGACGACATACACCCCACGAGATGCGCCCTCGGTCACGCGATCGTCGAATACAGCCGCCCAAGGCACAAGCGCCCAGCGACCCATGCCCACGGATGCGTTGGTGCTCCAGTGCTCCGAGGGCACTCGCTCTCGCGCGAACTCATCGAGTGAATCCCGGATTCGCTCGGCAAGACCCCATTCAGCGGATTCCTTCCGCGCAGCCGGGCCAGTGCGCGACGGATACATCTCGAGAAGAGAAGCGATCGAAGCCCAGAGGGTGGAGTCGGTGGACTGAGGTGTGCCGGAATTCATGGGAACGAGTCTACAGAACTCCCGCGGCGGCCGCAGGCGGGGTGAGTGGTCCGCCCACCCGCGCGGAACGCCCGGTCTTGCGGTACCCTCTCACCCTCCGAGCGGCGCCTCAAGGCGTCCCCCGGCTCCGCGCCCCGCACCGGGTGGGTCGCGGCCCGTCTCCTCTGGGGAGGACCCACATCCCATGATCCTCAAACCCTTCGAGTCGGGCCCGTTGACGAAGATCTCGAGCACGAAGTCCGCCCCGAGCCGCGAGTGAATCTGAGGTCAATCCGGCGTGGCTGCGCATGCTGAAACCAGACTCCCGGCTGCTGGACACCATGCCAAGGCCGCAGAGTTCTTGGAGCCGCACCCGCTCGACGAGGTGCGATAAGTGCGCCACGGACTGTCCAAGTCGGCGTCCTCGACTGCGAACCGGGGTTTCTACGGGCTTATCACCATGGTTCTGACCGTAGATTACCCTTGCAACACAAAATACTTGCAGTAGGATCATGGGATCCTCGCTGTGGGGGGGCGGTGATACTTACATCGGGAGGCGGCTATGACATCAGAGGAGGACAACCGGGGCGATGACCAGACTCTGTCGACGGTTCCAAACCGACTGAGACCTGCACGCACGCTCCCCGACCTGAGCGAGCGCCCGATTGCGTTGAACCGCGCGAAAGCACGAGCACTCCTCGTCGACCTCAATAACTTCTCGACGTTCCCCACGCTTGCGGTGGGCATCTTGGTTGCCAACCTCCGAGGCGCTGGCTTCCAAGCGGAGGTCATCAGCCCGCTCGCATACGATGTCCCAGCCGCTGAGCGCGAGCGGCGTGAGCGTTACAACGACCACATCGCGCGCCGGGTGCATCTCTCGACGCGCCCTTCCCTCTGCAAGCTGCGTGACGCCGCGAGATCCACGCGCCTGTGGTGGAAGTCCCGCCCGCACCCCCGCGTGCTCGAAGAGACGAGGAAGGCGCTCGAAGGGCGACCCGATGTCCTGCTGCTTTCGGCCTATCTCCAGCACTATCCGACCGTCGTTGAACTCGGCAAGATCGCTAAATCCAAAGGTGTGCCGCTCGTTCTCGGCGGTCCCGTGTTCAACATGCAGGACACCGCGAACGCCTGGCGTTCGATCCCCGGCCTCGTCGCCATCGTGGGAGGCGAGGTTGACCTCACGCTCCATCGGATCATCGAGGCAGTGATCGCCGGCGAGGATCTCCTGCGGTTCGACGGCGTGATGCTCCCTGACGGTCGGACGCGAGGCCCTGCCCCGCCGCTCCGCGAACTCGATCGCTCCTGCATTCCCGACTTCACCGATTTCCCCTGGGATCGCTACCGGGTTCGAATCATCCCGCTCATGACGGGGCGCGGCTGCCAATGGAACCGGTGCGTCTTTTGCAGCGATGTCGTCAGCGTGAGCGGGCGCACCTTCCGCACCCGCAGCGTCGAGTCGGTGCTTACGGAGATGGAGGAGCAGTCGAGGCGCCACCAGACCTCCAACTTTCTGTTTCTCGACCTCAAGCTCAACTCGAACCCGGCGATGTTCCGAGGGATCATCGAGAATGTTCAGCGCCGAGTGCCCGGAGCCGAGTGGATCGGAACTGTGCATGTGGATCAGCGCAAAGACAACGGGCTATCGCGCCGCGACCTCCGTGACGCCGTGGCCGCAGGGATGCGCCGGGTCAGCTTCGGGCTCGAATCCGGGAGCCAGCGGATGCTCGACGCCATGGACAAAGGGTGCTCGGTCGACTTGAACGCAGAGTTCATCCGAACAGCGTACGAGGCCGGGCTGAGCGTCCGCTGCACCATGTTCAAGGGTTTCCCCGGCGAGACGCCGGAAGACCTCCTCCTCACAGCCAAGTTTCTGGAGCAGCACGCCAAGTTCATCGATCGCGTGCGTTTCAACGAGTTTTCCGTGCTTCAGGACACCCCGATCTACAAGGACCTCACAGAGCAGCCGTCAAAATACCCGCAGCTGCGCGTGCTGAATGTCGACCATCGCTTTGGGGGCGCTCGGTACTCGAATCGCGACACGGGAGGCGCCGAGTACCGGCAGGCGAAGCGGCGTGTGCTCGCCGCGGTCTACAGCATCAATCGGCGAGAGGTCCGTCCAACGGCGCGGGCGTTCGACGGGCTCATGTAGGGGGCGGGATGAGACCGAGCTTCGACAGAAAGACCAGGTCGAGTCCGTTGGGCAGGCGTCTGCGCAGGCTGAGTCGCGGCGAGCGGATAGAGGAAGCCACCGAGTTCGTTCGGCGCTTCCACCGCGAGAACGGTCTCTCCGAAACAGCCTGCCGCGCCCGCGAGCATGAAGTTTGCAGGTCGCTGCGGAGGAGCGGGCATTATGATCACACGCCCGACGAGCTTGCCTACGGAGCGCGTGTCGCGTGGCGAAATCATGCGAGGTGCATAGGTCGGCTGTTCTGGAACTCCCTCGAGGTTCTCGACCGCCGCGATTGCCAGGACCCCGAATCGATCGCTGCCGGGGCCATCGAGCACCTCCGGCGGGCAACGAACGCGGGCTCGATCCGTTCGATCTGCTCCATCTTTGCGCCCGTCGTCGGTAATCGCCTGCCCGCGTACATCGAGAGCCGTCAGGTCGTCCAGTACGCTGGGTACTCAGACTCGACTCCGACGCTGGGCGACCCTCTCAATGTCGAAGCGACACGCATCGCGATGTCCCTGGGCTGGACTCCGCCGAGTGAGCGCGGGCGTTTCGATGTCCTCCCGATCATCATCCGTGATCGGCGCGAGCGTCGGTCGATCTTCGGCATCCCGTCGGATGCGGTCCGAGAGGTTCCCATCGCACATCCAGAGAGGCCGGAGCTCGCTGGGCTGGGTCTGCGGTGGTACGCTGTGCCCTGCGTGAGTGGCATGATTCTCTCCATCGGCGGGATCGATTACCCATGCGCTCCATTCAATGGTTTCTACATGAGCACGGAGATCGCGTCCCGCAATTTCGGCGATGAGCGGCGATACAACCTGCTCCCAGAGGTGGCTCGATGCCTGGGCATGTCGATGAATGCTGCCCACGACAGGCTGTGGAAGGATGCCGCCCTCCTCGAGATCAACCGGGCAGTCCTGCATTCGTTCGCGCGCGACGGGGTCACGATTGTCGATCATCACGCCGCGAGCGATCAGTTCATGGCGTTCGTCGCGAGAGAGCAGGCCGCGGGAAGACAGCCATCCGCGGACTGGTCGTGGATCGTGCCGCCTCAGGCGCCCTCGGCGTGTCCTGTCTTCCACCTTCCGATGCAAGACTTTCGCGCCGTCCCCAATTTCTATGTCTCGCGTGCGAGTGACGGCGAGGCGCTCAGACCCAGGCGTGACGACGAACCCCCCAGATCGACAGCGCGGCTGCGACTTGAACGCTACCGCCAGGACTACCGCGAATGGCGCCGAAGCCGAGATTGGAGAGGAGACTGATGACGACGCAACATGTCGATGAAGATGTCAGCTTTCTGAAGAAGGAGCTGATCCTCAGGATGACGCTGCAGAACCTCGTGCTCATCATCCTGATGCCGCTTCTCATGCTCTCATTCGTCCTCGGGATCGATCGTCCCGCGTTCGCCGCATGGATCGCGCTCGCCTATGTCATCGCCTCGGGCATGGGGGCGCTCTACTGGGCGCACAGCGGGGCAAGAACCGTCCAGATCGCGGCGTTTATCCGCCTGCAAGAGGATAAACGCGGACACGCCGGATGGGAGACATGGCTTAAAGCGAATCCGTTCCCCCGGCCCCTGGGTTCGCGCTGGACGATCTCGACGAAAGGGGTGTTCCTCGGGTCGCAGTTGCTCGTGATCACGCTCGTGGGCGTTGTGCTCGACAGCGGTCCGGTGAACTGGCCTGTGGTCGGGGGCGCGATTGCCGGCATGATCGGGACAGCGCTCATCCTGCCTCATCCCCGGCTTCCCGGACATGACGAGCACGCATGATGCTTCGCGAATCGGGCCGCGTTGCGACAGAAGGGGCTGGCCACATAGACGACCCCGGATTCTCCGTGATCGTGCCCGTCTTCAATGAGGCCGCGTCGCTTCCCTCATTTCTCGAGCATGTCCGTGACGGATTGCCATCCACGAATGTAGAGTTGATCTTCGTGTGCAACGGGTGCACCGACGGGAGCGAGCAGATCCTCAGATCGATCGATGACCCGCGCGTGCGGGTTCTCGCTCTTGAGCGGCCTGGCAAAGCCGCGGCGATCCGCGCCGCCGAGGCCTTCGCGCAGCGGATCCCACGCTTCTATGTTGACGCCGATGTGCTCATCAGCGGCGCATCGCTCGCGGCGCTTGCGGAACCGCTCCGTCACGAGCGGTTCGAGCTGGTGTCGCCGAAGATGCTGTACGACGAGTCGGGAATGTCCTTCGCGGCCAGAGGCATCCATCGCGTCTGGCACGCTCTGCCCCATGTCCTACTGGAGGGACATCACGGCGTCCTCGGCGTGAGCCGACGCGGGCGAGAGAGGTGGGGCGATTTTCCTGACCTTCTCGCCGACGACGCCTTCATTCAATCTCGAATCCCGACATCGCGACGCAAAATCGTTCCTGAGATAACTCTGAGCACACGGCCGGCCCGAACATTCTGGTCGTTCGTGTGCGTTCGGGAGCGTTGGCTTCGGGGCAATCAGCAGCTCCGCGCCAAAGGGATCAGCGTGCCGCGTACAAAGGGCCAAGCCAGGTGCCTGCTCAAGATGGCCGCCCGCGGCCGAGTTGTGCCGGTGACGATCTATCTGGCAGCCCGAGCCGCTGCGACCGCGAAGGTACGCCTGACTGGAAATCGCGCGCAGCCTTGGTTTCAAGATCAGACCTCCCGCCAGGGGGCATGAGCCCCCAACGCGAAATTCGCTGGGCCTGAAAGCGAGTACGATCCCCCCTCCTCCGCGCCCCGCACCGGGTGGGTCGCGGCCCGTCTCCTCTGGGGAGGACCCACATCCCATGATCCTCAAACCCTTCGACCTCACCCCGCCACCCGCCGGTGATCTGCGCCGGGTGGCCGGTCACGCCGCCGAGAGCCAGATGGCGTTCTACCTCCAACGCGACTTCGCCAAGGACCCGCACCTCTTCGTCCTCAACAACCTCCGCATCGTCGACCCCGACCAGCCCGAGTTCGACGGCGCCCCAGGCGTCTGCCAGGTCGATCACCTCGTCATGCACCGCTGGGGCGTCTTCATCGTCGAGAGCAAGTCCGTCACCGACGAGGTCTCCATCCGCGACGACGGCCACGGCGGCGACGAGTGGACCCGCCGCTTCCGCGGCCGCGAGCAGGGCTTCGAGTCGCCCATCCAGCAGGCGCGCCGGCAGGGGGAGTTCCTCCGAACGCTGCTCGACCGCCACCGCGAATCACTTCGCAGCCGCGCTCCCGTTGGGCTGCGTCAGGTGTCGAAGGTGCTCCGCGGAAGCGAGCACGGCGGCTACAAGAACATGCCCATCCAGGTCATCGTCGCCATCTCCGCAAGCGGCAAGATCCGGCGTGTGAACCGTTGGTGTGAAGCGACCGAACCATTCTGCGACTTTGTGGTGAAAGCCGACAATGTCTGCGAGAACATCCGAGCGGAGTTCAGGCGTCATAAATCGGCCTCAAACCCTCTGAAAACACCCGTCGATCAGTACGGCGTCTGGGGGATGTCGGGCGAAGACCTCCAGCGGACCGCCGACTTCCTCGTCGCGCGGCACACAGCCCCGGTTGAGCCACGGGTCGTGCCCGCCACGCCGTCTGCGCCCCTCAGCACGCCGACCCCTGCGCCGCAGTCGCTCCCGCCCCTCGGGCCCCCCAGCTGCAAGGCCTGCGCCAGCCCCGACCTCGACGCCATGTCCGGCAGGTACGGCTACTACTGGAAGTGCCGCGCGTGCGGCGTCAACACCGGCATGCCCCGCATATGTTCGGTCTGCGGCGCCGCCCATAGCAGAGCCGCGCCCGTCAACATTGCGAAAGAGCGCGACGCGTATTTCCGCAAGTGTTCTGCCTGTGGCATCGACGAGAAGATATGGACTCAACCTTTACGGTGATACCGGCCCGGTACGCATCCCTTGTTACAAAGAAGAGCAGCGACTGTCGTGTCCTCCACGCCCCTGTCCCCGAAGATGCACCTCATGGCTAAATACAAGACCACCGTCCCCGGATTCAAGAACTGTAACTCGCAGACGAACCTCTGTCCGCTTGGTATCCCCGGCACCGACCACAATCAAATGCTCTACCACATGCGATGCGATCTGTGCGCTTCGGAATACGCGGCCAACGGCAGCGACATCCACCTTCGAAAGTGTCCCAGTTGCCAAGGCGGTGCGCCGAGTTCAGGTGGGTGGCACCATGATGTTAACGGGTAAAGCCTCTCGCGTGAGAATGACGGTAGATCGCGGTGCGTGCGCCATGCGCCTTTGGCCATGAGTCTGGCCTTGCGCAGTCGCTTGAATGACCTGGATCGCATCCCGTGACGCCCGTGTCGTGTCCGAACTGAGAATCCAGGGTGGCGGCGTCCGCACGATGGCGACGGGGGTCGACGCTCAGGGATCGCCGCTGACCATCATGAAATGTCGCCTCCCCATGGGATGCCCTACCCTCTGTCCATCAACGGCGTTGAAGCGAGCGATTGGCGGCTCATGCTTGTAGATCCAGCGAACCCATCTGCTGGCACCTTCTGGGAGCCTCTCCCGTGATCCTGTGTCGATGGCGCAACAACTGGTTCGTGAGCACCGGTGTCGATCGTGAGCGAGGTTTTGTGTGGTTGCGAAGTGGTCCAGGAATGGCTCACCCCGCACACTTCAAACCTCTGCCGCCCATCGGGTCAGTTATGTAC
The DNA here is from genome assembly GCA_019636675.1 of Phycisphaeraceae bacterium. Classification (NCBI taxonomy): domain Bacteria; kingdom Pseudomonadati; phylum Planctomycetota; class Phycisphaerae; order Phycisphaerales; family Phycisphaeraceae; species Phycisphaeraceae bacterium. The sequence goes on along the minus strand of JAHBXC010000001.1, from coordinate 633,323 downwards.
GGCGATGTGCGGTTGGACTCAGATATTTCCTTCTACCCCGAGCTGCGCTACGAGGGCTGCAAGGTCTACCCGTGGGGCGGCTGGCGGCCCGACTCCGCAGAGCCCATCCTCGGTTGCTTGATCGGCGACCTGCGGGCGTCTCCCGACGAAACCGCCGACGATGTTCGTGCCCGCCGCGAGCGGCTCGTGGCGCAAGGCTGGGAGGACGGCGGGCGCGACGGCGTGGCGGGCTATGTGCATGTCGACGACCTCGAGAAGATCGAAGGCCCACCTCCCGACGGCCCGTTCTAAGCGCCGCCCTCAGCCCAACCGCTGACGCCAGCGCGGTGTACACCGCGCTCCTCCCCGAAATCGCCCCAAAACCGCGCCAGCCGCCGCATCGCTTGCAATCCGTAAACCCCGCCGGTATCGTGGGTTCTGAGTCCTGGCCACCGGCCTCGAACGCGCTTCCAAGCTGAATGCTGAGGGTTCGAATCCCTTCGCCCGCTGTCGGCGTGAGTTGCCGCGGCATTCACGTTCTGGTTCAGACGCCTGATCGAAAAAGCGACCCGCCTCCCGTGCTCTCCTCGCCGGGGGGGTGGAGGAGAGCGGTGGGGGGCGGGTCGCGAGTGCGGTCGGTCTCTTGCTGTTTGTCGCGACGCCCGCTCGGCGTCACGAAGCGGTGCGAATCACTTGCACGTCGCGCCGAAGTTGCTCAGGACGAGGTTCAGGTCCTGGAAGTTCACGACACCGTCGCCGTTCACGTCGCCCGGCAGGCCCATGCCCGACTGGCCGAAATCGCTCAGCACGGCGTTCAGGTCGGCGAAGTTCACGACGCCGTCGCCGTTCGAGTCGCCCGGGCACGGGTCGCTCGCGCCGGCGTCGAGGCGCATGAACGCCTGCGGCGCCCCGAACGCGGGCGTCGAGTTGTAGTCGTTGCCCATCCCGTCGTGAATGCTCGCGAGGAAGTAGACCACGAGGTCGTCGGTGAGGATCGAGTCGTTGGGCTCGAACGCGCCCGCGGTCAGGTTGCCGCGACCGATCAGCACAGGACCGTCGAACCCGGGCAGGTCGACCGCGTCGCCCTCGCGCACGAGCACGCGCTCGCCGTTGAGGACCATCACGGTGTCCGTGGCCGGGTCGGCGCTGTCCGTCGTGCCGACGAGCAGCCAGTCGCCATTGTTGTTCACGCTGAACGACAGGAACGACGCGCCCCAGTTCTCGCCCTCGCCGGTCGCGATGGTCTCGCCGGTGCGCGCGACGACCACGCCGTTGATCGCGGCCCACACGCCGCCGCCCAGGATCGCACCGCGCGCGTACCACTCGCCGCTGCTCGTGATGCCGGAGGTCACGATCGTCCCGACAACCACACCGGAGGTCCCGATCGCCGAGCCCTCCTGCAGCACGACCTGCCCGTTGAGCAGGAGCACGTCGTCGTTCGTCGTCCCGCCGGTCTCGATCTGCCCCTGCGCGATCCACGACTCGCCGTTGGGAGAGGTGTAAAACCCGTTCGCGCTGAGGTTCTTCACCGTGAAGACGCTCGAGCCGTCGAGGCCGACGACGGTGCTCCACCCGCGCTGGAGCAGGGCGTCGTTGTCGTAGAAGATCGCCGGGCGGCGCAGCGAGTTGATGTTCTGGATGCTCGAGTCCTGCGAGCCCACCGTGCCGTCGTTGAGGATGTGGATCGAGCCCACCGAGTTGCCCACCGTCTCATCGCCCGACGGGTTGGCGCCCGAATCGACGAGCCCCGTGTACAGGTCGCCCATCTGCGTCACGAGCTGGTAGTCGGAGGGTGAGGGCGTCATCCCGCCCGTGTAGACGATGACCTTCTGGAACACGGAGGCCAGCCCGCCGGTCGCGCGCGCCGAGTACGCGAACTGGTTCTGGTCGTTGAATCGCCCGAGACCGGACCCGAAGAAGTCGTAGACCTCGCCCGCGGCGCCGTCGGGGATCGGCTGGCGCCCCTGCGCGAAGTGCGCGACCTGCGAACCATCGCCAGCGCCCAGCAGCATGATGTTCTCGATGCTGCTGCCCTGGTTCGTGCGCCCCTTCAGGATCCACCTCGACCCATCGGGCGAGAGGATGATGTCCTCGAGGGCGCGCCAGTTCGTCTCCACCGGGTCCCCGTTGAGGTCGAGCGCGATCGGCACGATCGAGCTGGGGTGCGTGGCGATCTTGGTGTAGATCACCTCGACGGCGTTCCCAGCCAACACGGACGCCCCGGCGCAGGCCGCGAGAACGCCGGCAAGGCCGGCACGGGCGATGGGTCGATGCGAGTGATTCATCGCGTGATGTCTCCCTTTCCAATTCGTGGTGAATGCGCAGGCCGAATCGCGTGCCGGAGTGCCAACAACACCGGCCGCGTCAGGCCCGTCCAGAGTACTGGGGAAGACGCGGGCTCCGCAAGAGTGATTCAGCAAAAACAGCCGAAAAAGAGCCGCTCCAATTCCGACACTGCGGGACGCACGACCACCAGCGCCCACCCGTTCGTGACGTGTGGGGACCACCACCCCCGTGCTCGCCTCACGCACGAATCGAATCCACGAACACGCAGGACCCCGCTCCCCGGATCAGTTCTCGCCCCCGGTGATCGGAAGCACGACGCCGTTCACAAAGCTCGAGTCGGCATTGGAGGCGAGGAACACGAAGGCGGGCGCGATCTCTTCCGGCTGTGCCGGGCGCTTCATCGGAGATGATCCCGTCTTTCGCCCGAATTCCACGATGTCCCTCGCATCGAGCCCGCTGTCGGAGGGATTCAGCGGCGTCCACACCGGGCCCGGCGCCACGCAATTCACGCGGATCTGTTTCTCGACCAGTTCCTGCGCGAGGCAACGCGTGATCGAATGGATGGCGCCCTTGCTCGCGCCGTAGTCCGCGAGCCGTTCCGATCCGTTGAGTCCCACGATAGAGCCCGTCGCGATGATCGAACCTCCGGGCTTCATGTGGGGCGCCGCGGTCCTCGCGAGACGCAGGTACGCGTACACATTCACCTTCAGGGTCCTGTCGAGCTCATCCTCGTTGAGCTCCTCGATCCGCTTGCGGTTCTGCCACGCCGCGTTGTGAACGAGGATGTCCAGCCGGCCAAAGCTGTCGAGTGTCTTGTACACAACCTCCTCACAGAACGCGTTTTCGCGCAGGTCGCCTTCCGCGATGTGGCAGCAGCGCCCGAGCCTGTGGACCGAATCCCGAACAGCTTCCGCGTCGCTTCGCTCCTCCGGAAGGCAGGTGATCATCACGTCGGCGCCTTCACGGGCGAAGAAATACGCGACGGCGCGCCCTATCCCCGAATCGCCCCCCGTGATCAGCGCCGCCTGCCCCTTCAACTTTCCCGCCGCCAGATACCGATCGCCCTTCCATCGCGGCAGCGGATCCAGCTCCGACTCCAGCCCGGGCGAGTCCTGATGCTGTCGCGCGAACGGCGGCTTCGGCTCGGTGAGGGGCTGGCTGGTGGGTGTGTCGGTCTCCGAACCGTGATCAGTCATCGTGAATCCTCCAGAGTGACCGGGTGAATGCTGCCACGGCTGGATGAGCGGGCGGTGACCCCGGCGTGAGATCCGAATCATTCATCGTGACGCGTGCGACGCTTCCGACTCAGAAATCCGCTGACCGATGGCGCGATGCCGGCACGCCTCACGCGTGGTCGTCTGCACGGGGACCAAAGCCGGGCGTTCTCTCGCAGAACGCACCGGCCCAGTCCCGCGAAGCGGCCGATCCGACGATCGGACCCGCAGTTGAACCACGCACACAGTGAGAGAACGCCATGTCATCACCGTCCTCGATCACCCTCGCCGCCGCTTCCATCGCCCTGCTCGCTGGAGCCGCCCACGCCCAGGTCGTCATCCACAGCAACTTCGGCCCCGGCGACGACTTCAACATGGTCAGCGGCAACCTCGTCCTCGGTCCCGACGAGATGTCCATCGGCAATGTCGACCAGGCCATGCGATTCACCGTCGGGGGCATCGACACCTACTTCACCAACGCGCAGCTCGGCCTCCGACTCACCGACGGCCTCGATTTCGTCAACATCTACCTCATGAGCGACGCCGGGGGCCTGCCCGGCGCCGTCCTCCTCACCATGGGCGTCGGCGGCCTGCCCGGCCCCGATGTCCCGGGCATCGTCACCGCCTCCGCCGGGGCGGCGTTCCTGCTCTCGGCGAACACGACCTACTGGATCGCCGCCGACGCCGGGGGCGACACCGAGATCGTGTGGCATCGCAACAACATCGGCGACCTGGGACGCGCCGGACGCGCCGGCAACCCCGTCGGGCCCTGGAACTTCAATCCCGATCAGGAAACGCTGGCCTTCCGCGTCAACGGTCGTCTCGTCCCCACCCCGGGCGGCGCATCCCTCGCGATCCTGACCTGCGCCGCGCTCGGCGCCCGCCGGCGTCGCGAGGGGGTGACCCGGTGATCCGACCCGCCCTGATCTCCCTCACGCTCGCCTCTGCCGCGGCCTTCGCCGGGCCGATCGACCCGCCCGCGGGCCCGGTCGCGCCCACGATGAAAACACTCGCGGAAGTCGAGCCGCGCATCGCCATCAACGCCCAGAACACACCGGGCGACGCGAACTCGCTCTACCGCATCTCGCAGCCGGGGTCCTACTACCTCACCGGCAACATCACCGGCCAGCCCGGCATGCACGGCATCGAGATCGGCGCCAGCGATGTCACGCTCGACCTCAACGGCTTCCGGCTCCAGGGCGTCCCCGGTTCGCTCGACGGGATCGCCACCGGCTTCCTGCTTTTCCGGGTGACGATCCGGAACGGGACCATCACCTCGTGGGGCGGAGACGGCATCGATCTCACCGAGGGCGGCGCCCTCATGCGCCCTTCGCTGATCGAGGGAATCCACGCGACCGCTAACAGCGGCAGGGGCATCAGCGTCGGCCGCTACGCGACGATCCGCGACTGCACCGCAGCGAACAATGTGGGCGACGGGATCGTCGCTGTCAGGTACGCCATCGTCGAATCTTCCGTGTCCTCCGACAACGGCGGCGCGGGCTTCGACCTCGGCCAGGACTCGCTCGCCACAAACTGCATCGCGAACGGCAACGACAGCTACGGGATCACCGGTTTCGCGCACCTTGTCGTCAGGGACTGCGTGACCGAAGGCAACGGCCTCGACGGCATCCGTGGCCCCGAGGGATCCAACATCTCCGGGTCCGCGAGCCGCAACAACGGCGGGAACGGCATCATCCTCTTCAACGGGTCGACCGTTCGAGGATGCACCGCGGAAGGCAACACCTTCGCCGGGATTTACGCCTCAACCCGCTGCCTCGTGATCGAGAACAACGCGATGAACAACCAGGCCGCCGGCTTCCGGGTCTTCAACATCGACAGCCGCGTCGAGGGCAACAACTCGACGGGCAACACGGTCGGGTACCTCGTCGAATCAGCCGGCAATTTCATCGCCCGCAACACCGCGTCGGGCAACACGAGCAGCAACTGGAGCGTGGTCGCCGGCAACGCCTGCTTCGTGGTCAACGCCACGAACTCCGCCGCCATCAACGGCAACTCCGGCGGAGTCTCGCCCGGCTCCACCAACCCCAACGCCAACTACACCTACTGAAGCACGCACCAATGCAGCTCACGCTCCAGCACGCAGCGACGCCCTGCCCGGCGCACCCCGGTGGGCGTCGTCGCGCGCCAGCCCGGCGCGCGGAAACTCGTCGGGTCCGGGCCGGATCCCCTTCGGGATCGCCCACGCATCTGGTAGCATCTGGGCTCAGCCCTGCCCAGGAGCCCAGGCGCACGATGAGCACCCCAGACCCCAACGTGACCCAGCTCCTCCGCGCGGTCTCCAAAGGGGACGATCGCGACCGCGAGCGCCTGATGGCCGCCGTCTACGACGACCTCCACCGCCTCGCCGCCAGCCACCTGCGGGGCGAGCGCGCCAACCACACGCTCCAGCCGACCGCGCTCGTCCACGAGGCCTATCTCCGGCTCATCAACCAGCGTCTCACCGACTGGAACGACCGGCTCCACTTCTTCTCGATCGCGTCCACCATCATCCGGCGCATCCTGATCGACCACGCGCGCGAACGGCGCGCACTGAAACGCGGCGGGGTCGCCGGGCGCGTCTCCATCGACACGCACGAGCCCGCCGCCCCCGAACAGGACCTCGACCTCCTCGCCCTCGACGAGGCGCTGCGCGATCTCGCCCAGCTCGACGAACGACAATCACGCATCGTGGAGCTCCGCTTCTTCGGCGGCTGCACCATCGAGGAGATCGCCGAGCTGCTCGGCGTCGGCAAACGCACCGTGGACCGCGACTGGATGGCCGCGAAGGCGTGGCTCTACTGCCGGCTGCGCGACTCCGAGACGGAACCCGGCGATGATCGATGACCTCCAGCGCCGCGCGCACGAGATCTTTCTCGCCGCGATCGACGAAGAACCCGACGAGCGCCCCATGCTCGTCACCCACGCCTGCGCAGGCAACGACGCCCTCCGCACCGCCGTCGACAGACTGCTCTGCGCCCTCGAGGACACCGCCCACTTCCTCGAGACCCCGGCGCTCGGCGCGCCGCCCTCGCACCGCGCCGCCCCCGAGCCGCTCGCCCCCGACGCGATCCCCGGCTACCGCGTCCTCGGCGTGCTCGGCGTGGGGGGGATGGCCACCGTCTACGAGGCCGAGCAGCAGAAGCCGCGCCGGCGCGTCGCGCTCAAGGTGATGCACCGCTCCCTCACGCACACGTCGAGCATCCATCGATTCCACTTCGAAGCCGAGGTCCTCGCGCGCCTCCGGCACCCCAACATCGCGCAGGTCTACGAGGTCGGCGTCTTCACCGACTCGACCGGCCGGTCCTCGCCCTACTTCGCCATGGAGTTCATCGACAACGCGCGCCCGATCACCGAAGCCGCCCGGGCGGACGCCATCCCCCTGCGCGACCGGATGCGGATGTTCGCCGAGGTCTGCGACGCCGTCCAGCACGGCCACCAGGTCGGCGTTATCCACCGAGACCTCAAGCCCAGCAACATCCTCGTCGATCATCGCGGTGCGCCCAAGATCATCGACTTCGGCGTCGCGCGATCCGTGCTCTCCGACAGCGAGCGCATCACCACGATCTCCGATCGGGGGCAGATCCTCGGCACGCTCAACTCCATGAGCCCCGAGCAGTGCGCCGGCGCCGACCGCGTCGACACCCGCTCGGATGTCTACTCGCTGGGCGTCGTCCTCTACGAGCTGCTCACCGGGCGCCCGCCCTACGACCTCAGCGGCAAGTCCATCCCCGAAGCGATCGCCGCCATTCAGGCGCATGACCCGCCGCGCCCCGGCGTCATCAACCCCGAAGCCCGGGGCGACGCCGAGGCGATCGTGCTCATGGCGATGGACAAAGACCCGAAGCGAAGGTACCAGGGCGCCGACGCCCTCGCCGCAGACATCCGGCGGTTCCTCGCGTTCAAGACCATCCAGGCGTCGCTGCCCACGCCCTGGCGGCGAGCCGCCCTCTTCGCGCGCCGGCACAAGGTCGTCGCCGGCGCGATCGCGCTCAGCGCCGCGACGCTGCTCATCTCCTCGGCGCTCATCGCCGCCTTCGGGTACTCGAGCTGGCGCGAATCACTCCGACGCGCAGAGGCCGAACGCGTCGCGCTCGCCGAACGCGACACCGCGCTCCGGCAGACCTACGCCGCCAGTCTCGCGAGCGCGTTCCTCGCGTACCGCGCCAACGAGTTCAGCCAGGCCCGGCAGCACCTCGACCGTGCCCCGCTCTCGCACCGGGGCTGGGAGTGGGATCTGGTCAACGCCTTCGCCGACACCGGCGAGATCGTCGTCGAAGCCCACGACGATCAGGTCCTCGATATGGCGCTCGGCGCGAGCGCGCGCCGCATCGCGACCGTCTCGCGCGACGGGACAGCCGCGATCTGGGACGCCGACGGCGGCCAGCGGATCGCACGGCTCGCGCTCGATTCGATCCCACTCTCCGTCGCCATCACCGACGACGCCCGCGCCGTCTACATCGGCTGCGAAGACGGGAGCGTCCGGGAATGGAACCCCGGGGCCGATCCCCCCGCGCGAGTCATCGCCGCGCACGCCGCTGGCGTCCACCGTGTCTCGCTCGCGAACAACGGCCTTCTGGCGGCAACATCGCTCGACGGCGTCGCATCGCTCCGGCATGTCGGCGCCCCCGAGCGGTCGCGCGTCGTCCCCGGACTGCCCGGCGGCGTCGAGCACGCCGTGTTCTTCCCCGACCCGGCGCGTCTCCTCGTCGCCGGTCGCGCCGGCGACCTGCTCGTGCTGCGCACGGAATCGCTCGAGCCGGAACTCACGCTCTCCCTCGGCGCACGCATCGAAGCGATCGCGATCGCGGCGGACGGGCGCACGCTCGCCGCAGGCGGCGGCGAGGGCCACATCCGCGTATGGGACGCCGACACGGGCGAGACCCGCGCGGAAGACCCCGGCGTCTACGACATCAGCACCGTGCGCTCCCTCGCGCTCACGCCTGACGGTTCGTCCATCTTCATCGGACGCGTGAACCGGACCATGGCCGAGTGGCGGATGGCATCCAGTCAGAGCAGACGCTACATGCTCACCGGCCACGACGAAGCGGTCGCCTCGCTCGCCTACGACGCGCTGGCGCATCAGGTCGTCTCCGCGTCGTGGGACCGCACGCTGCGACTCTGGCCGCTCACCGAACTCACCGCGCCCGGCGCGATGATGAATCTGCCCAGAGCCCGCGACCACCTCCTCGCGGTCGCCTTCTCGCCAGGCGGCGACATGCTCGCCTCCAGCGGTCGCGACAACGTCATCCACGTGTTCGAGCCGCTCACCACCAGGTCGCTCGCCGCGCTCCGCGGCCACACCGACGCCGTCTACGACATCAGCTTCTCACCCGACGGGACGATCATCGCCTCGTCCTCCTTGGATGCGACGGTGCGACTCTGGAGCGCCCGCAACGCCGAGCCGCTCGCCACTCTCGAAGGCCCGGGCGGGCCGGTCTGGACCATCGCCTTCAGCCCGACCGGAGACCGCCTCTTCGCCGCCGGGAGCGCCGGCGTCGTCGCGTCGTGGGACCTGCCTTCGATGACTCCCTCCAGGTCCTTCCGGGCGCACGACGATCGGATTATCAAGCTCGTCGTCAGCCCCGACGGGGCCACGCTCGCGACGTGCGTCCGCGACGGCACGGTCGCCCTGTGGGACGCCCGGTCCGGCGCGCTGCTCCACACGCTGACGGGCCATCGCTCCGATGTCTTCGGCGCGGTCTTCTCCCGCGACGGCGCCCGGCTCTACACCGGGTCGCGCGATCAGACGGTCCGAGTCTGGGATGTCGCGACAGGCGAATCACTCCATACCCTCTCGTGCCGAGGCCACTTCATCACCTCCCTCGACATCACCCCCGACGGCGCACGCCTCGCCGCAGGGTCGTGGTACGGGGAGATCATGCTCTGGGACCTCTCCACCCACGAACGCGTGCTCTCGTTCGCATGGAGCAGTCTCGCGATCCGTGACATGTCGTTCTCGCCGCGCGACAAGTTCCTTGTCACAGCGGGCCACGCCGGCGCGCTGATGCGATTCAACGCCGCGCCCCACGCAGACCGCTACGCAGCCCACTCCCGCGCGCTCGCGGCGTGGGACGACGCCAACTCGAAGGCCGCGGACTCGGCGCTGCCCCCTCGCGCCGCGCCAGAGGAGATCGACGCGTTCATCGACCAGCGCGCGGGCTCAGAGGACGAACGCCGGTGGCTTCGCCTCGCGGTGCTCCGGCGCCTCGCGCTCGACGCCGCCCAACGATGACCGCCGGCTTACTCGAACGGGCGCGACGCGAAGAGGTTCAGCCCGAGCCGCTCCGAGAGGAACTTCGCGACGCGCTGGCCCTTCACGCTGTTGCCCGCCTCGTCGAGCAGTGGGGCGAAGGTCCCCAGAGCGCCCTTGCCCGGCGCGACGGTGAAGATCCCGCCGCTCACGCCGCTCTTGCCGGGAAGGCCGACCTCGTACAGCCAGTCCCCCGATAGCTCGTACAAACCGGCGGTCGCCATCACCGCCAGGACGCGCTTGCAGTGGGCCGCATCGATCACGCGCTCCTTCGTGATCGGGTTGACGCCTCCGTCGGCGAGGGTGGCGCCCATCACCGCCAGATCCCTGGCCGAGACATTGAGCGAGCACTGCTTCGTGTACACGTCGGTCGCCTCGATCGCGTCGAAGTACATGCGCCCGTAGCCCTCGAGCAGCTTCGCGATGCCCCGGTTGCGAAGATTCGTCGCCGCCTCAGACTCGTACACGTCCTCGTCCAGCTCGAGCCGCCTCCCCGCGAACCGCGAGAGCCCGGCGCGCACGAACTCCCATTTCTCCGCCGCGGTCGAGCCGGGGGCGAGACTCGTGGCGGCGATCGCCCCGGCGTTCACCATCGGGTTCATCGTGCGATCGTCGTTCAGCTCCACAGCCATCACCGAGTTGAACGGCAGGCCCGTCCCGTTGACGCCCAGCTTCCGGTGCGCCTCGTCCGCGCCGATCGCGTCGCACACCAGCGCGAACACGAAGGGCTTCGACACGCTCTGGATCGAGAACAGGTGGTCGATGTCGCCCGCCCCGTGCACCGCGCCGTTCACGCCTACGACGCAGACGCCGAACAGGTCGCGCTTCGTCCTGGCCAGCGCCGGGATGTAATCCGCCACTGTTCCTTCGTCTACACCCTTGAACAGTTCGTACGCCTCGCCCACGAGGCGTCGAACCGCGTCGGCGCCGGGGAGATGACCCGTCGACACCGCCGCGTTGGCAACCGCGTCGTCGATGGGGACCTTCGAGATGAACATCACGATCTCCGTCCTGGTTCGTCAGGTGTGAAGGGCGGCGGGAACGGTCAACGCTGGTAGGGGGCGAAGGCGGCGCGCACCGCGTCGGTGCTCGAGCGCGTGCGCAGGCACAGCCCGAGTAGCAGGCGCGCCTTCAGGCCCGACAGGAACCCCGTCGGCACGACGCCGCGCTCGATCAGGTCGATCTCTCCGCCCGGGTACCCGTAGGTGCTCTCGAACACCGGACCGGTCATGGAGCGCGACGCGAGCGCGACGGGGATTTTCGCGGCGACCTCGCCGAGGATCGGCGCGACATCCGCCGGCACATGCCCGGCGCCCATGCCCTCGACGACCAGTCCCTTGTACCCCAGCTCGGGCAGCGCGCGCAGGAGCCGACCCTCGTAGCCCATCGCGATCTTCAGCAGCGGCAGCGGGGGTGGCGCCCCGTCGGCGATCGGCCACACCGGCATCCGCTGCACGCGCGCGTACAGGCGAGGTCGACCCTCCGCCACGACGCCCAGCGGCCCGACCAGCGGCGACTGGAACGCCGAGGGCAGCGTCGTGTGCGACTTCTGCACGAAGCGCGCCGCGTGGATGTCGTAGTTGAGCACCACGAGCGTCCCCAGCCCGCGCGCCTCGTCCGAGACCGCGAGACTCGCCGCCGACAGCAGGTTCGCCGGCCCGTCGGCGCCCGGCGCCTCGGCGCCGCGCATCGCGCCGGTCATCACCACCGGCTTGTCGCCCCCCACGAGCAGGTCGAGCAGGAACGCGGATTCCTCGATCGTGTCGGTGCCCTGGATAACCAGCGCGCCGTCGAACCCGCGCCGGAACCCCTCCTCGATCAGCCCGGCGACATGCACCAGGTTCTCGAGACTGATCGAGGGGCTCGGCAGGCGATACGGCGAGTGCGCCTCGATGTCGGCGACCTTCGCGAGCGCAGGGACCGACGCGACGAGTTCCTCTGCGCCCAGACTCGGGGCGATGCCGCCCTTCGCGCTGGGCACCATGGTGATCGTCCCGCCGAGGGAGAGGATGAGAAGACGAGGGAGCGCCATGGTTACTCTCCTTCCTCCGCCTGCGCCGCGGCCGCCTTGAGCTCCTCGGGGCCGTCGGGCTTGGGATGCGCAGGGATCTCGCCGGGCTTGTAATCGGGCAGGCGCCCGGCCGGCATGATGGCCAGAAACGCGATCCCTGCCATCAACAGCAGCCCGATGCGCAATGCGCCCGAACGCGCCTCCTGATTGACTCGGACCGCTTCCGCGACCTGTTCCGGCGAGGCGCCGGTCCGTTCCATGATGACCACGAGCGCGTCGTCGGTGACGAAGTTGATGCTGTCGAGGTTCAGCTGCTCCTGGATCTCGGGCGTCAGCACCGGGTTGTCGGCCAGACGCACCATGACCATCGTGCTGAGCATGCCGACGAGCAGCGCGCCGGCCACCGCGGTGCCGACGCCCGCGGCGAGGTTCTGCGTCGTGCCTCGCAGGGCGCCGACATCGCTCGCGAGCTTCTTCGGCGCGGCGGTCACGAGCACGTTGAACACGAGCGTCACCAGCGCGCCCTGCCCGATGCCGAACGCGATGAGCCCGATCATCACCGGGAACGCCCTCAGGTCATTCCGGACTACCCACGACAGGTACACGAGCGCGATCGTGCAGAGGATGAACCCGTACCGGCCGATCTGTCGCGGCGTCCTCTTGCGGTACAGCTTCACCACGAGCATCGCCGTAAAGAAGATCGTGAGGTTGAACGGCATCATGGCGATCGCCGTCTGCAGTGGGGTGCTCCCCTGCACGATCTGGATGTACAGCGGGACCGAGAAGTTCAGCATCGCCTCCAGCGCGACGACCGCGAACATGCACATGATCGCCGCCTTCTCGCGGCTGGACGTGATCACGCGCAGGTCCAGCAGCGGAGTCTTGCCCGCCGCCTGAACCTTGCGCGTCCACGCGAGGAAGACCTGCAGCAGAACGATGCCGACGACGATCATGACGGGGGCCGGCGAGAGACCCATGATGTCAAAGGGGGCGTTGGGTCGCGCCGTCAACAACCCCCAGCGGTTCAGGTTGTTGAAGCCGAAGCTGATGAGAATGATCGAGGTCGCCGCGAGGATCACCCCGACGAAATCGATGCCGACCTCGGGGCGTTTCTCCTCGGGCTTGAGGCGGAAGCTGAGCACGAACACGATCGCCGACACGACGACGAGGATCCCGAAGGACGGGCGCCATCCGATGAAGGTGCCGAGCACGCCGCCCACCATGAACGCGAGCATGCTCGCGCCGGCGCGAGCAGACCCCAGCGCCCCGATCGCGGTCGCCTGCTGTTTCCCGTGGTAGTGATTCGCGACCAGCGCGACCAGCGCCGGGACGATCACCGCCGCCGCCAGACCCGACCCGAGCTGGGCGAGCAGCATGAGCTGAGAGTTGGGGCTCAGCGTCATCAGCACCTGCGCCAGTCCGAACAGCGCCACGACCGATCGGAAAACCACCGTCGAGCCGTACCGCTGTACGAGCTTCGAGCCGAGCATCACGAACGCGGCCACCGCCAGCGAATACATCACGATCCCGGTCGCCACCGTGGTGGGCGGCACGCCGAAGCTCCGGACCATCCCGCCCATCGCCACCGGCAGGGACGCCACGTTGAACGACATGATCGACTGCCCGAGCGCGATCGTGATCATGGGGATCCATGATTCCTTCGCTTCGTGGTCGGGAATCGTGGTCACTGCTTGTGCACTCGCCATTGCAGGGGGCTCGCTGTCTGGAGTGATTCGGTCAGGGACGGGGCGCGGGCGACGCTCGTCAGAAGGCGATACGCAGACGCATGGTGAACACGCCGACCGCGTCGGTGTCGGGCGCGAAGCTCGGATCGAAGATGCCTTGCACGCTCACGGAGAGCTGCGTGACGTTGGTGAGCTGCCAGCGGTGGAAGACCTCGACGATCTTCTCGTCCTGCGCCGTGCTCAGCGTGGGCTCGGAGTACGCGAAGGCGACGCCTCCCAGGTTGTCCGGGCTGCCCAGCAGGCCGCGGAACCCTACCCCGACTTCGGTCGAGCGCTTGATCCCGGTCAGCACGCCCTTGTCGGCTTCGCCGAAACGGAAGAAGGCCTGCACGACCTCGCCGAAGTCCTGCTCGAGGATCACCGAGTAGCCCTTGTCGCCCGCGATGGAGTCTTTCTCGCGCGAGTCCATGTGCCAGAGCATGAGCCGGTACCGGCCCGGCCCGAGCCCGTCGAAGGTCGGCGTGAGGCCCACCTCGCCGAAGCTGAAGAACTCGAGCTCGTCGAGCAGACTCATGTCGTTGCGGTTGGTCTGGTTGTAGGCGTTGCTCGCGCCCAGGGTGGTGTAGAAGACCTCCGTCGGGCGCACCGAAAAGCCCGCGGTCGTGCCGTGCCCAGGGAACGCGGTGGTCGTGTTCGACGCGAAGGCGCGGTTCACGAACGACGCGTTCAGGTTCCCGAGCCGGTGCCCGCCCACGAAGTCGGACGAATCCGCGCGCCCCACGCCGATGCGCAGGCGATCGTCGAAGAGGCGCTGCAGCCAGTGCAGGTCGCGGATCACCCAGCCGCGATCGTTGAAGCCGCTCGCGGTCTGCTGCAGGGAGCCGATCTCTCCCGCGAGACTCGAAACCGGCTGGTTGCCGATCTTGTGCCGGTACTCGGCCGACATGATCAGGCGGCCTGTGTCCCTCGTCCCGCGCCCCAGCAGCGTCCACGCGCCCATGATGTCGAAGTCGCCCGACCCGGCGCCGCGGCTGCCCGGCCCTCCGGTGGCCTGCTGAAAGATCGTTGTGTACGCGAAGCCCAGACGCAGCCCGGTCTGCGCTTCCAGGTCGGTGGTCCATCCCAGGACGCCCTCGAACGGTCGGTCGAACCACGGGACATCCAGCACGCCGCGCGAGGGCGTGTAGATCTCGTCGAGTTCCTCGGTCAGATAGGTCGGCGACTCACCGGCCGAGAAGCCCGTCTGGAACGAGACCGGCGTGAGCGCCGCGGCCGGCTCGGTCGCCGGGGTCGCCGGGGGCGCCGGGGGCGCGGGCGCCGGGGCGGCCTGCGCGAACGACACGGACGCGATCACCGCGAGCGCAGCGCCCGCAGTGACGAATGACAGTGGGGGAGAACCGTTCACGCGAGTGTCCTTCTTTGAGGGCTCGTCCCGGCGGCACTTCGGGACACGACCCATGAGAAGCGAGAGTTGGGAGCGAAAGCCGGTCAGGCGCCGCGTCAGCGGCGCACGCCTGCGGCGGATGGGCGCGGCGTCCGCGAATCGCGTCACGGCGCACCCTCGGCTTGCCCCGAGCATAACTCCACCCGGGCGTTGGCGAGCCGGTCGCACAGGCGCAGCGATTCTTTGTCAGGGCGCCAGTCGTACACCAGTGATTCCACCGGGCGCCACAGCGTGACCCAGATCACGATGCTCATGCCGTTCGCGAGCGTGCGGACGACGCGCAGCTCCGAGACCTCGGCGATGAACTGCGAGACCACCACGAGCACGAGCGCGACGCCCAGCGCGCCGAAGAGCATCCGCCACCCCCTGGAGCGTGTTCGCGCGATGAGGCGTTCGTGACGGACCGCCTCGCGAGCGAAGTGACGGCTGAACGCGTCGCGCACCGCCTGCTCGTCGCCGTCCGTGCGCTCACGGACATGCAAACGCACCTCGATCGGCCAGTCGCTCGGGAGCACCTCGGCGCGAGAGACGATCCGCCCTGCGATCTCCGGCGAAAGCGATCGCTCGCGCAGGGGCGCCGGGTCGAAATGATCGAACAAATCGGCCAAGGCGCCGACGCACAGTTCGATGCGCGCCTCGGAGTCGTTGTCCGTGCCCTGTGCCGAGGCAATGCTCGGGTCGCGTTGCATAGATTGCTCGGTGCCGAAAGCCCCAGCGGTCCTTGTCCTCCCGATCCACGAGATGGGGGCGGCGCAATCTACCAGTTTCGCGAGCGAGGGGTGTTCAGCCCGGGCGAGCGCTGGCAGCGGAGGTGCAAGTCTGGAATGCCCGCGTTGATCAGCCCGGCCCTTGCAGGCGACCGCTCGCCTGCTGCAGGACCGCGTCGGCGATCTGTTCGGGGTTGTACCCCCCGGTCAGCAGGACGCAGGGTTTGCCGGCCTCGGTCGCGTAGGCGCGAGCTTCTTCGAGGTGCAGGTGACCCGCCAGCTTGATGATCGCCAGCACCAGCGAGGTGTCGGCCCGCTGGATCGGCGCGCGCATCGGCTCGCCCGTGCCGTGCTCGGACAGGCGGACCCAGTCGACCTCTCGCAGGCGAAAGGCGTCCTTGATTCTGGCGATCGCGTCGGGCCTGGGCTCGCCCCCGATGATGACGACGCGTCCGCCCTCGAGCAGCTCGCGCACCGCGATGGCGCGCGGGCTCCACGCCTTGGTCTGGGCGCCGGCGTCCTCGTCGCTCGCGCGATCGTCGGCGCGATCGAGCACCGCCCGGACGACGGCGCGCACCGAGGGCGACGCGTGATCGAGGAGGTGTTCCGCGACGCGGGGGCGCAGCGCGTCGGAATACCTCGGGTCGCTCTCGCGCACGCCGCGGGAGGAGAGATGCTCGATCGTGTCGGCGATCTTGCGCAGGTCGTGCTGGTCCGGCTGCTGGTCGCTGTCGGCGATGCGCCGCGCGTGGTAGTCGATGCGCTTCAGGCCCTGCTCGACCGTCGCGCGCGAGGCGGCGGCCGCCTCGAGCGTCGCGGCCTCCTCGGCGATCGTGCGCACGAGGGCGTCCGCCTCGCGCGGGTCCGCAGGATCGCTCAGCGACATGTGGCGACGGATGTAGATCTGCCTCGAAAAACTCTCTCTGCGCAGCCAGACATGGGAGTCTTCCTGGTCGGCGTCCGGGCTCGTCAGCCAGGTGTCGAGCAGGCCCACGCGGAGCGACGAGCTGGCGCTGGCCATCAACTGCATCGCGCTCGCCAGGTCGTCGCGCGACGCGCGGTCGCCCAGCGCGTCGAGACGCTCCACGAGCGAGGTCGCCTGCGCGAGCGCGTCGTAGCAGCGCGCGATCACGCGCAGCGTGTCGTCCGGCGGCGCCGGGCGCTCCCGCCAGAACGCCCACAGAAAGCAGTCTCGCATCGCCTTCGCTTCGCCGATCATCGCCTCCATGCGCGCGAGGATCGGACGCTCCCGCTCCGGGTCGCCCATCGCCGCCCGGCGCTCGATGAACAGCCGGCAGGAAGATGCCTTCAGCGTCGAACGCCGAACGATCAGCCCGAGGTCGATCGGCTGGCGCGCCGGGGCGATCTCGCGCTCGTCGTCATCGTCGCCCGTGTCCGCCGCCTGACGCGCGCGGCCAAGGTCCTCCGTCGCGCCCTCGACCGAGAGGTGCACCGTCGCGTCCCCGATCTTCAGGGGCACGATCCCGCGCCGCGCGGTCTTGTGCAGCACCACCGGCTCCGCCGGCGCCGGCGCGGACGCAGGAGCGGGGGCCGCAGCCGGCTCGGGCGCGTCCGACTCGGTCGTCCCACCCGTGGGCGACGGTCCGCTCGCGTCCTCGGCGCGTCTCGCTTCCGCGATCAGCCACTCGCCAAGCGCCGACGCGAGCTCGCGCGCGACATCGGACCGCTCAAGGTGCGGCCTCACAACATCCCGGAGAGCTTTGATGACGCGTTCCAGTTCCGGCTCGCTCACGCCCCCATGCTATCCGAATACTCGCCCGACGCGATCGTCTCTCGAAATCGATTCCCCCGATTCTGAGACCGCCGCCGTGCTATCTTCCTCTCGACTCTCGGCCCTCGGCGCCCCCCGCGACCCCGGCGCCCCCACGGCGCCGCACCCGCGCAACCCGAGCCGATAGGCCGAGCCGATTCCCGTGAAAGAAGGAGACCCCGATGACCCTGTTCGTTCGCATCCTGACCCTCGCACTGCTGATCATCCCCTCGATCGCGTGGGGTGGGGGTATGACCCTGCAGCAGATCGCCGACCTTCGCGAGGTCGGCGCCGCCGTCGTCAGCCCGGACGGCTCAACGGTCGCGTACACGTCCATCATCCCGCGGCGCATCCCCGCTGAGAAGGACGGGGCGCCCTGGACCGAGCTGCACCTGATCGGCTCCGACGGCGTGTCGAAGCCCTACATCACCGGCCAGGTCAACATCAGCGCGATCGGCTGGACGCCCGACGGCTCGCACGTCGCCTTCCTCGCGAAACGCGGCGAGGACAAGACCACGCGTCTCTACGCGATGCCCGTCGGCGGCGGCGAGGCGCGGGTCCTCGCCCACCTCGAAACCGACATCAGCGCGTACTCCTTCAGCCCCGACTTCAAGCGCGTCGCGCTGCTCGCCTTCGAGCCCGACGCGCCAGACCTGAAGCGCGATCGCGACATGGGCTTCACCCAGGTCGTCTTCGAGGAAGACTGGAAGCCGCGCCGCCTCTACATCGTGGATCTCGGCGACTCTCCCGCGAAGGGCGCCAAGGACAACCTCGTCAATATCGAGGGCTCGCTGCAGGATGTGCACTGGTCTCCCGCCGGCGACCGGCTGGTCGTCAGCGTGACGCCGCGCCAGCTCGTCGACGACACGCTGATGTTCAAGCGCATCCGGATCATCTCACCCGAGGGGCGCGTGCTCGGCCGGGTCGAGAACCCCGGCAAGCTCGGGCAGATCGCCTGGAGCCCCGACGGCGAGCGCCTCGCGTTCATCGCGACGGACACGGTCTCCGACACCCGAGAGGGGCGCCTGATGGTCGCCTCGAAGAACGGCGGGCAGTTCCGCAACATCCTGCCCGATCTCGAGGGGCACATCTGGCATGTCGGCTGGCGCGACGCGAACACGGTGCTCTTCATCAGCCACGAGGGCGTGAACGCGCGCATCGCCACCATCCGGCACGACGGAACCGGTCAGCGCACGCTCGCGCCCGCCGGGGGTCCGATCTGGGAAACCTTCAGCGTTCCCAAGACCGGTGGCGACATCGTCGCGACCGCCAACGCGCCGCAGCACCCGCGCGAGGCCTTCCGCCTCCGCGGCCCGCAGCACACGCCGACACGGCTCACTAACTCCAACCCGTGGCTCTCCGAGGTCGCGCTCGCGCGCCAGGAAGTCGTCACCTACTCGGCGCGCGACGGCCTCGACATCGAGGGCGTCCTCTTCTATCCGCTCGAGTACAAGGAAGGCCAGAAGTACCCGCTCGTCCTCGCCGTCCACGGCGGGCCCGAGGCGCACTTCTCCAACGGCTGGCTCACCCGCTACAACCTCCCGGCGCACCATCTCTCGGCCGAGGGTTACTTCACCTTCTACCAGAACTATCGCGGCTCCACCGGTCGCGGCGTGAAGTTCATCGAGACCAGCCAGGGCCGACCCGCGAAGGAAGAGTTCGACGACCTCGTCGACGGCGTCGATCACCTCGTCGAGCGAGGCATGGTCGACAAAGACCGCGTCGGCATCACCGGCGGGTCCTACGGCGGGTACGCCACCGCGTGGGGCGCGACCTACTACAGCGACCGCTTCGCCGCCGCCGTCATGAACGTCGGTCTCTCGGACAAGATCGCGATGCTCGGCACTTCCGACATCCCCCAGGAGCTCTACCTCGTCCACTACATGACCTGGCCCTGGGAGAACTGGGATCTCTACAAGGAAGCAAGCCCCATCTTCCACGTGCGCAACGCGAAGACCCCGATCCTGATCATGCACGGCGACGCCGACCCGCGCGTCGACCCCACGCAGTCCAAGATCCTCTACCGCTACCTCGTGCTGCAGGACAACCCGCCCCCGGTGCGCCTCGTGCTCTACAAGGGCGAGGGCCACGGCAACCGTCGCGCCGCGTCGCGTTACGACTACTCCCTCCGGCTCATGCAGTGGATGAACCACTACCTCAAGGGCGAGGGGGGCGAGATGCCCGACCACCGCCTCGACTACGGGCTCGAAGCGAAGAAGGACTGAGCCCGGCACGCTGACACACCCATGCAAAGAGCCCGCGGCGAGTGCGCCGCGGGCTCTTGTCGTTTGGACCGAGTTGTCACGCAATGGTCAGTCGCACGACGCGCCGAAGTTGACGAGCACGGTGTTGAGGTCGAGGAAATTCACGACGCCGTCGCCGTTCACGTCGCCCGGCTGGCCGCTCCCGCTCTGCCCGTATCCAGTGAGGATGGCGTTGAGGTCGGCGAGGTTGACGATGTTGTCGCCGTTCGTGTCGCCAGCGCAGGGGAAGGGCGTGAGGCCGGTGAAGTGGCGCGTGGCGCGCTGATAGGAACCGATCCCCGCGTTCGAGCCGATGACGCGCCCGGGGAAATCGTCGTATGCCGGGTGGATGCCGCCGAAGATGCGCGACAGCCCCGCCTCGTCGGCGGCGTCGTAATAGGTCGCCCAGACGAGCACGACGTCCATCGAGGGGCCGGCCTCGAAGACCAGATCGAACCCGTCGGGCCCGTCGGACGCGACGAACACGCCCTGCCCGCCCGGGAAATAGGGCGTGCCGCTGAGCAGCGTGAGGACCTCGGCCGACGCGCGGCTGAACCCGCTGTGGCCCGAGGTATAGCCGGCGAAGGGCGGCGTCACGAAGTTGAACTGCTGGTAGGGGAGCCACGTGACGGCGCGGATCCAGCCGCACCCGCCGAAGTCGTTCACGGGGTCTGCCGGGTGCCCGCGCCAGGCGAAGATCGCGATCTCACCCACGAACGCGCTCAGGTGTTCGTGGCGCTCCCCCGGCGCGCTGGATTCGGGGGTGATCAACTCCACGAGACCGGCCTGCAGCGGGAGGCCCATCGGGTCGTACGAGGGGAGCATGGGGTCTGTGGATTGCCCGCGCGACGCCATCTCGCGGATCAGCGAGATCGGGCGCGAACCGTCGTAGTGCGCCTTGACTTCCCAGGTCGCGATCGCCGTGTCGTGCACCGCGCCGTTCAGCGACAGGTACATCTTCACGTCCCATTCGAGGTCGTTCACGATGGGCCCGACGCCGCCGATGCGCTTCTCGAACCCGGGGGAGTCGGAGACCTCGTTGGCGATCTCGTTCCAGTGGCCGGGGGGCGTCGAGGAAAGCGGGCCGTCCGCCCAGAACTCGGCGAGCACGCGCCCGAAGTCCCCGCGCAGCACGAAATTGTCGGCGTACGGCATGCCCGTCACGGGGTTGACGGGGTGCCCCGTGCCGTCCTGCGCGCCGAGCGAGTTGTTCCCGGTCACGCTGGGGGAGGTGTTGATCATGACGCTGTCGGTGGGATCGAGCTGGCCGCTCCATTCGATCACCTGCAGGATGTCGTGCCGCACGGTCGCGTCGCCAGCGCCCCCGAGCAGCGGCGGGGGGCCCGGGTCAAGATAGAGCGAGCCCGGCGCAGGGCGCGACATCGCGAAGGGGCGCACGACGCTCCAGTGCGGCGCCAGGAACCCCTGCGGGTTTAGCGCGCCGGGCACGAGCAGGGGCTGCCAGCGGTTGATGTCCACCATCCCGCCCGTGCCGGGGAGGGCGACCACGAGCGGGCCGTTGATGGGCGCGTACCCGCTGGTGTTCGCGTAGTTGCCGAGCTCGTTCGAGCCGTCCGTCAGCGCCTGCGCGATGATCCGCGCCGCGATGCGGTTGCCGATCGCCGCAGGCGTGTCGCCCACGGTCGTCGTGACGCCGGGGTCATACCCGAGCGCGCCCATGAGGTTGTTGATCGCCGTCGTGGTGGCGGCCGCCCCGGGCGACGCGGCGAAGCGGTGCGCGATCATCCGGTACGCCGCGTAGCTGATCGCTTCGGCGCGGGCCGCCTCGATATCGACCGCCGAAGCGCTCTCCTGGCGGAACACCGGGCGAGCCACCGAGTCGTACGCCGCCCACGCGTCGTACATCGCGGCTGACACATGGAACAGGTTGCGCGAGTGCACGGGCGGGCGCGGCGTGTCGCGACGGATCGCGTCGAGGAGTTCCTCGTTCCACAGGCGAGCGACCGAGTGGAGCGTAGAGCGGTCGTGCGAGCGCTCGCCAATCGGTCTCACTCCCGGGGGCAGCAGCACCCCTTCGTGCGAGACGAGCCCGGGCTGCGAGGCGGCGCTGAGCGCGCCTCCCGACGCGCCGAGCAGCAGGCCGGCGGTGACGAGGCGAAATGTTGGTGAATGCATCATGGCGTGTCTCTGCTGGGTGCTGTGTCGGCGTGGCAGTGAGTGGACGACGAGATGTCAGTCCGCTGTCCTGATCAGAGTGCCGACACGCATGCCCTGGTGTTGCGTTTCCTTCCACGAGAAGCGCAGAAGCGGGGTGGGCTCCTGAGCCGAAATTACTGTACCACGAGGTCTGCAATCTGCGAGCAGAAAATCAACAGACGAGATAGCCAGAACCGGCGGGGGCGGAGTCGGCGGCGCCCGTCCCCGAGGTACGATGGCTGCATGCCGGATGCCGCGATCACCAGACTGCTGGAAGCCCACGACAAGGGGGACGCGCAGGCGTCAGCCGCGCTGTTGCCCGCGGTGTACGACGAGCTGCGGCGGCTGGCGCAGGCGCGTCTGGCTTCCGAGCGTCCCGGGCAGACGCTGCAGGCCACGGCGCTCGTCCACGAGGCGTATCTGCGGATCCTGGGACCCGACGCCGACGACCCCGGCGCGTGGGCGGGCCGGGGTCACTTCTTCGCCGCCGCCGCCGAGTCGATGAGACGGATTCTCATCGACCGCGCCCGCGCCAAGGCCACGTCGAAGCGCGGCGGCAAGCGGGCCCGGCTCGACCTCACGCCCGAGATGCTCACCCTCGACGAGCCGCCCGCCGAACTCCTCGACCTCGACGACGCGCTGACCCGCCTGGCCCAGACCGACCCTCAGAAGGCCGAACTCGTCAAACTGCGCTTCTTCGGGGGGCTGTCCATCCGGCAGGCAGCAGGCGTCCTCGGGATCTCGCAGGCCACCGCGGACCGGCACTGGGCCTTCGCGCGCGCCTGGCTCTATCGCGAACTCTCCGGAGAGCCGGACGCGTGAGCTCGCCCTCCGAGGAAACGCTGTTCCACGACGCGCGTGCGCTGCGCGGCGAGGCGCGCGGCGCGTTCCTCGATCGCGCCTGCTCCGGCGACGCGGCGCTGCGCGCGCGCGTCGAGGCGCTGCTGCTGGCCGACGACGCCGCGACCGGGTTTCTGGAGCCCGCCGACCAGGACGACGACCTTCCCCTCGAGCGCGCCGGCGACGCTATCGGTCGCTACCGGTTGCTCGACCGGCTCGGCGAGGGCGGCTTCGGGACCGTCTGGCGCGCCGAGCAGCGCGAGCCCCTCGCGCGAGTCGTCGCGCTCAAGGTCATCAAGCTCGGGATGGACACCAAGCAGGTCATCGCGCGCTTCGACGCCGAGCGTCGCGCGCTGGCGATGATGGACCACCCCAACATCGCGAGGGTCTTCGACGCCGGCGCGACCGATTCCGGCCGGCCCTACTTCGTGATGGAGCACATCGAGGGCCTGCCGATCCTCGAGCACTGCCGGCTCATGCGCCTGGGCCTGCGCGAGCGGCTCGGGCTGTTCGTGCAGGCGTGCCGCGCGATTCACCACGCGCATCAGAAGGGCGTCATCCACAGGGACATCAAGCCGAGCAACATCCTCGTGTCGCTCAGGGACGCCGAGCCGATCGTCAAGGTCATCGACTTCGGCATCGCGAAAGCGGTCGGCGCGGAACTGACCGAGATGACCCTCGTCACGGCGCACCGGCAGATCGTCGGCACGCCCGCCTATATGAGCCCCGAGCAGGCGTCGCTCTCCGGCGCCGACATCGACACGCGCAGCGACGTCTACTCGCTCGGCGTCCTGCTGTACGAACTGCTGACCGGCGCGACGCCCTTTGACCTGCGCGATGTCTCGGGGCGTTCGCTTCCCGACATGCTGCGCATGATCCGTGAACAGGAGCCGCCCCGCCCGAGCACGCGCCTCTCGAAGACGGGGGCCGCGAGCCCGCCGATCGCGGACGACCCGCGCCGGCTGCGTCAGATGCTCCGGGGCGATCTCGACTGGATCGTCATGAAGTGCCTCGAGAAGCACCCCGACCGGAGGTACGACTCGGCGAGCTCGCTCGCGGCGGACGTCGAGCGCCACCTGCGCGACGAGCCGGTGCTCGCGGGTCCGCCCGGCGTCGCGTATCGCTCACGCAAGTTCGCCAGGCGTCACCGCGCGAGCGTGTTGGTCGCCGGGGCGGTGCTCTCGCTCGTGCTGCTCGGGCTCGCGGGGACGACCTTCGGGCTCGTCCGGGCTGAGCGCGAGCGCCAGGAGGCCGAGGCGGCGCGCGTCCGCGCGCAGGCCGCCGAGGCGGTCGCCCTCGCGCGCGCCGACGAGCTGCGCTCTGTCGTCGATTTCCAAGCCGAGCAGATCTCGGGCATCGACACGGCGCGCATGGGCGCCTCGATCCGCGGGCTCCTGCGCGACGAGCCCGCGCTGCGCGACGCGGAGACCGACGCTCTCGCCGGCGTCAACTTCACCAACATCGCGTTGCGCACGCTCGACGAGAACATCTTCTCCCGGGCCGAGACCGCCATCGCCAGCCGCTTCGCGCCCGAGTCGCTCGTTCGCGCCCGTCTCCTCGAGACGGTCGCGACGACCTCGCACGGGCTCGGGCTGCTCGAGCGGGCGCTGCCGATGCAGCGCGAGGCCGGCGCGATCATGCGCGCTGCCCTCGGCTCCGAACACGCGGACACCCTGCGCGCCGAGAACACCCTCGGGCGGATGCTGATGGAGCAGGGGCGCCTCGACGAGGCCGAGCCGATCCTGCACGCGACGCACGACGCGATCGCGCGCACCCTCGGGACCGACGATGCGCTCGCCTTTGACGCGCAGAACAACCTGGCGCGCCTGCTCCAGCTCCGGGGTCGTCTCAGCGACGCCGAAGCGCTCTTCCGGTCCTGTCTCGAGGGCCGCGCACGGGCGCTGGGCGACGACCACCCCGACACCATCACCGCGCGGGGCAACCTCGGTTTCAACCTGCAGGAGCAGGGACGCTTCGACGAAGCCGAACCGATCCAGCGCCAGGTTCTCGCGGCGCGGCTCCGTCTCCAAGGCGAGGAGCACCCGCGCACCATCACAGCGATGAGCAACCTCGGCTTCGTCCTGCGCGCGCAGGGCAGGACCGACGAGGCGGAGCGCGTCTACCGCGAGACGCTCGACCTGCGCCGGCGCGTGCAGGGCGATCTCCATCCCGACACGCTCATCGCGATGAACAACTACGGCTTCCTCCTCTTCGCCACCGGCCGCCCCGGCGAGGCCATGCCGTACTTCCGCGAGACCTTCGACGGAAACCGGCGCGTCCTCGGCCTCGCGCACCAGCAGACGCTGCGCGCCCTGAACAATCTTGGGATGGCGCTGAACGCCGGCGGCGAGCACGCCGAGGCGCTGGCCCTCCTGCGCGAGGGCGAATCCCACGCCCGGCGCGTCTGGTCGGGGCCGAACGAGCGCATCCTGGGCATCTACCTCGTCAAACTCGCCGACGCGTTCGCCGGCGTGCGTTCCTTCGACGACGCCGAGGGCCTGTACCTCGAGGCGTACCCCATGCTCGCCCAGGGCCTCGGGGCGTCGCACGCCCGCACGCGCGAGTGTGCGCAGGGGCTCGCGGATCTGTATGAGGCCTGGCACGCCGCCAGCCCCGGCGAGGGCCACGACCAGCGCATCGCTCACTGGAGGGAGCTGGCACAGTCCCGGCCCGCACAGCCCGCCCAGTGAGGGCGCTCCCCCGAGAAAGAAAATCTGCGGCGGGCTGAGGGACGCCGGGGGCGGTTCTCGCATGGTCGTCCGTCGGGTTCGCGTCGCGTGTCGCGGCCCGTCGGAACAGCCACAGAAGAGAGAACCCCATGAAGCACTCCATGCTGTCGTTCGCGCTGCGCGCTCTGGCCGCGGCGGTCGTCTCCGGCGCCTCCCTCGCGGGCGGGCTCAACCCGCCCGGCGGGCCCATCGGACCCACGATGAAGACCCTCGACGAGATCGAGCCCCGGCGCCCCATCGACTGGCTCAACACCCCGGGCGACGCCGACTCCAACTTCAAGATCATCCAGTCGGGTTCGTACTACCTGACCGGACCGATCATCGGCGGCTCCGGGAAGAGCGGCATCAAGATCGCCGCCAGCAACGTGACCATCGACCTGTCCGGCTTCGAGGTCCGCGGCGCCCTCGGCTCGCTGCACGGCATCACGGTCGAGGGGGTCCAGTCCCACATCACGATCCGCAACGGCACGGTCCGCAACTGGAGGAGCAGCGGCATCTCCCTCGGCAGCGTGCTGGGCGGTTCGAACGCGTTCGGACACACCATCGAGCGCGTCCTCGTCGAGAACAACTCCGGTCGGGGCATCATCGCCGGAAGGAACACCATGATCGACGCATGCGTCGCTCGGAACAACGGGAGCATCGGCATCGAGGTCGGCGACGGCTCGGTCGTCCGCGCGACACGGTCATTCGACAACGGCGGCAACGGCATCGAGACGGGTTCCGGCTCGTCCGTCCAGAACTCCGCGGCGAGCCGCAACACCGGCTTCGGCATCCGGCTCGGCAACGGGTGCTCGGTGAGCAACTCCAGCGCGAACAACAACACGTCCTCCGGATTCTGGAGCGGCGTGGCCACCGTCTTCGACTCCTGCAGCGCCTTCGGCAACGGGGCCGCCGGGTTCACCGCCAGCGCGGGCTCGGTCTTCGAGTCGTGCGCCGCCCGCAGTAACTCGAGCGACGGGTTCAACGCATCCGAGTCGATCTACACCGCCTGCAGCTCGCAGGAGAACGGCGGCGACGGGTTCCGCATCGGCTCCGGATCGTCCGTCGCCGGCTCCACCGCCACGAACAACGCCGGGCATGGCGTCTGGGCGAACAGCAACAACCGCATCGCCGACAACCATGTCCGGGGCAACGGGCCCGATCAGTCCACCAATGCATCCATCCGCGTCGAGGGCTCCGGCAACGACATCGACGGCAACTCCGTCGCCAACAACCACTACGGCGTACGCGTCACCGGCGCAGGGAACCTCATCCGGCGCAACGTCGCCCGGCTCTGCAACTTCAACTTCGTCTTCGCCTCCAACAACCGATTCGGCGCCATCTCCGCGATGACCGGCGAGACCGGCTTCTACAGCAGCGGCAACAGCGTGAACGGCAACATCGGCTCCACCGACCCCTGGGCCAACCTCAGTTTCCGCTGATCCTCACCGACGCGCACACGCACGACGCGCGCCGGGCCCGCACCGCCGGGCTCGGCGCGCCGTCGGCATCACCGACACAAGGAGCCACATCCATGCGACGCACCATCACCGCGATCTCGCTCACCTCTCTCGCCGCTGGCGCGGCCGGCGCCCCCAGCAACATCGCCGACTCGACCAAGCACGCCTGGTCGGAGAACTGCGGCTACATCAACTTCCGCGACGCCGGCAGCCCGCGCGTCGCCTCGGGCGTGATCGTCGGGTCCCGATTCCTCGCCGGCTTCGCCTGGGGAGAGAACATCGGCTACATCAACTTCGGCGACGGCTCTCCAGCCAACGGGGTCGCCTACGCCAATCTGAGCGGCGCCGATTTCGGCGTGAACATCGACCCGGCCACCGGCGACATGTCCGGCTACGCCTGGGGGGAGAACATCGGGTGGATCAACTTCGACACCCGCGCCGCGCTCGCGGCCCAAGGCATCCACGCCAGGGTCGACTTCGCCGCCCGGCGCCTGCGCGGCTACGCGTGGGGCGAGAACATCGGGTGGGTCAACCTCGACCACGCGAGCGTGTTCGTCGGCTTCGGCGCGCCGTGCCCCGGCGACACAAACGGTGACGGGCAGGTGAACTTCGCCGACCTGAACGCCGTGCTCACCTTGTTCGGCGCCGCCGGTGAGCCCGGGTTCGCCGGGGCCGACCTGAACTCCGACGGGGTCGTCAACTTCCTGGACCTCAACACGGTGCTGACCCACTTCGGCAGCGACTGCGACTGACCGGCGTTCGTTCGTCACGACCAGCGCGGCCCGGGCTCGACCCGGGCCGCGCTTTCCTCGTGCGCACCGCATCAGGGAACTTTTCGCAGATTCCGTGGATGTCATCAGCCGGGGACTTCTTCTCCGTCGCATTGACCCATGACCAGCCGCGCGGCACAGGGCGCGGCTGACAGGCACACACCATCCCCTGGAGGAGTTTCTCATGCGAACCGCGCTGCCCGTTCTCGGTCTGTCCGCCCTCGCCCTCGCGTCGTCGATTGCCTCGGGCGCCACAACCTTCACCACCCGCGCCGCCTTCGAAACTGTCGTCGCCGGCGCCGATCCGGGCATGGTCCACGCCGACACGTGGGACTCGCTCCCCCTCGGGTTCATCATCAACAGCGGCGACACCATCGACGGGCTGACCTACTTCTACACCCCGGTGTTCGATGGCTTCTCCCTCGCCGTCACCGACGCCCTGGCGCCGACCGCGCCGCACGCGCTGGGGACCTACTACGCGACGGGCGACTACTTCTCGGGCATCGGCCCGGGCGACGCGTTCACGATCGTCTTCTCGAGCCCGGTCGACACCTTCGGGTTGTGGGTGAACACCGCCGACCTCGTGCCCGGCGCCGTCACCATCACGACCAATACCGGCGAGGTCGCCGTCAGCGGGAGCGATCCGATCACGCAGGACAACCCTTACGGGCAGTTCGTCGGCATCGCGACGACCGGCGCGTTCACCTCCGTGACCTTCAGCGTCCGCGATGGTTTCGGCGCGGCGTTCGACGGCATGACCTGGGTGGAGGCTGTCGTGACGCCCGCGCCCGGGAGCGGGGTTCTCTCGATGCTCGCGTTCGCGACCATGGCGGGCGGACGCCGACGCCGGTAAGTCGCCCCCCGGTCCGGGCAGCGGCGCGGCGGGGCCCCTTCAACCCCGCCGCGCTACTGTTCGGGCGTGAGCAACGAGTCAGGCGGTTCGGCCGTTCGCGACGGGCTTCCGTTCGGGGTAACCGAGGCGGCGGATATCGCCCCGCCCGG
Source organism: Phycisphaeraceae bacterium (assembly GCA_019636675.1). Taxonomy (NCBI): domain Bacteria; kingdom Pseudomonadati; phylum Planctomycetota; class Phycisphaerae; order Phycisphaerales; family Phycisphaeraceae; species Phycisphaeraceae bacterium. The sequence goes on along the minus strand of JAHBXC010000001.1, from coordinate 604,796 downwards.
CGAGCGTTTCGGCTCGCCCTCCGGCAACGACCGGGTGGTGGTGGCCCACATGGGGCGCGCCCCCAGCGTCGCGGAGCGCGCCAACCCCGAGGTCCGCGCGGTCGCTCGCAAGCGGTACTGGCTGCTCAACGCGTCGCACACGCTCGTCGATGTCTACCCGATCTTCTTCGTCTCGCTGATCGTGCTGCTGACCAACCGGCTCGATCTCGCGGCGTGGCAGGTCGCGACCGTCTTCGCGCTCACGCCGATCTTCTCGGGCGCGCTGCAGCCGTTCTTCGCGATCCTCACCGACCGGCGCGACACGCGCATCTGCGGCCCGCTGGGGATGTTCCTGGGAGCGGTGTGCATCTCGTCGATCGGTTTCGCCCAGAACTTCTGGCAGCTCATCGCGCTCCAGATCGTGGGCGTGATCGGGACCGGGATGTACCACCCCATCGCCGCCGCTCTGGCAGGGCAGGTCGGCACGCGCGCCATCGCGCGCGGGCGCGGGTGGGCTCTGGCGATCTTCTTCACCTTCGGCATGCTCGGGCAGGCGATGGGCGCGCAGATGGCGCCCACCATCGCGACCAGGTACGGGCTCGAGTCGCTCGCGCTGCTGGCGATCCCGGGCGTGATCGCGGCGGTCGGGCTGCATGTCCTGCTGCGCCACGTGCCGCACAGGCACGAGAATCACCGCGACCTGCACGCGTCGATCGGCGACGCGGAATCGAGGAAGCGCTGGCGCGCCGTGCTCACGATCTGCGCCGCGAACTGCCTGCTCTACACGGTGAACATCGGCGTCTTCGCCATGCTCAGCGTGTGGGCGAAGTCGCAGCACCCCACCAGCACCGACGCCGCGACGAAGCTCCACGGCACGCTCGTCGCCTTCGCGACCGTCGGCATGGGCCTGGCCGGCCTCTTCGCGAGCAGGGTGATCCGGCCGGGCAAGGAGAAGTGGCCCATCGTCGCGCTGTGCGTGGTCGGGGCGCTGCTCGCATCGAGCTTCGGGTTCGTGGGCGACTTCGGCGTGCGCGTCGGCGCCGGGACCTTCTGGGCGTTCTGGCCTGCGTACGCGTGGGCCGCGATCACGGCGGTGGGCTTCTTCGCGACGATGCCCGTCAGCATCGCGCTGGGGCAGCGACTGCTGCCAGGGCGAACCGGGCTGGTCTCGAGTCTGCTCATGGGCGTCGGCTGGGCGTTCAGCGCCAGCGCGCCCTTCATCGCACCGCTCTTTCTGGGAGGCGTGTCGCTGCGCGACGCGTACATGCTCCCGAAGTGGCGGATCGACATGGGGTTCGTCGGGTTCGCGGCGCTGGCGATCCTCGCCGCGGCGCTCTACCTGACGATCGATCGCAAGGTCGTCGAGCGGGCGGCGACTGAGTGAGCCGGTCGGGTATCGTGCCGGCATGAAGGTCGACCTCAACAAACTCGACGAGCGGATCGCCCGCTGGATGGGCGGCGTCGGGCATCCCGCCCACGAGATCTGCCTCGGCGTCTTTTTCGCCTGGCTCGGCGCGCTCAAGGTCTTCGGGCACCCCACCGGGTCGTCGCTGCTCGCGCACACGATCTACATCGGCTCGCCCGAGGTTATGGTCAAGGTTCTGGGAGTGTGGGAGATCCTCATCGGCGTCCTCCTGCTCTGGCGCCCGACGGTGCGCGTGGCGATCCTGCTGCTGTTCCTCCGACTGCCCGGGACTTTGCTGGCGCTGCTGATCAAGCTCGACGTCTGCTGGGTGTCCTTCCCCTTCGTGCCCACGCCCGAGGGGCAGTACCTGATCAAGGACCTCTTCCTGTTCGGGGCGGCGATGGTGATCGGCAGCAGCGTTCGCTCCGAAAAGCACGCGCATTAAAAAACGGGTCGCGCCGGAGCGCGACCCGTGGTTCTTCCTGGATGGTGGCGCTCTCAGCCCTGCTTCTGGAGCAGATCGCGGATCTCACGAAGGACCAGGACATCCTCCGGGGTGGCGGCCACGGGTTTGGCCTCGTCCTCTTTCTTCTCGAACCGTGCTCTTGCGGTGTTCATCGCCTTAATGACGATGAACAGGGCGAAGGCGACGATGATGAAGGAGATCATCGCGTTGATGAAGCTCCCGTAGCGGATCGCGACCTCGGCGATCTGGGCGCCGTCCTCGGTCGTCCCGGCGCGCTGGAGGTAGAACTTCAGTTCCGAGAAGTCGACCTCGCCCAGGGCCATGCCGATGGGGGGCATGAGGACATCGTCCACCATGGACCGGACGATGGTGCCGAACGCCCCGCCGATGACGATGCCGACGGCCATGTCCACGACGTTGCCTCGCATGGCGAAGTCGCGGAACTCTTTGAAGATGCCCATGGGCTGGTTTCCTGTTCGAGAGTGCGTGGGAGGGGGAGAATCCCCCCCGCCTTGAGGGTCGCAGTATACAGCCCGGGGGCTGCGGCGCCCCTCCCCGGGGGGGCGGCCCCTGACGCCGATATCCGGCTCCGCTTTCGAGTATGCAACGGGCCTTCGGCGCGGTATGCTGTTCGCGGTGAGATGGGCCCGGCGCACCTGAGAAGGCGCCGGGAGGAGGAGCTTTCAAGTGCCTAGCAACACGATGCGTACTCGAAGCGGAGTGGACCGTGCCGGAAGGCGTCTCGGTTCCGAAGCCATGACGGACGGCGTGCGCGTGAGCGTGACGCCCGCGTATCTCCCGGAGCATTCCGATCCTCTCGACAAGAGGTTCGTGTTCGCGTACCGGATACGCATCACGAACGAGAGCGAACGCTGGGTCAAGCTGCTCAGCCGTCGCTGGGTCATCGTTGATTCACTCGGCGAGAGCCAGGAAGTCACCGGTGAAGGGGTGATCGGCGCGCAGCCCGAGCTCGAGCCGGGCCAGTCGTTCGAGTACTCGAGCTATTGCCCGCTCACCACCCCATGGGGGACGATGGAGGGGCAGTACACCATGCGCCGCGACGACGGCTCGAACTTCCTCGCGACGATCGCGCGGTTCTTCCTCGTCGCGGAAGAGGACATGGACCCGGTGCGCTGACGCGGTTCGAGTCGCTGCCCGGGCGGCGACGATGCGTTAGTCTGTGGGCATGACGACACCGCTGTTCGTGTTCATCCTCGTCTGCGCGACGCTGCTGGTCGGCGCGATGTTCCTGCATCTGGTCTCGCGGTTTGCGCCATCGCTGCACGATGTGTTCTGCAGGGCGCCGCTGCTCGATCTCGTGGTGGCGTTCTTCACCGTGTCGCCCTGGGTCATCGGCCCGGTGGTCGGCGTGCACGCCGGGCGGATCGCGCCCGGGCTGGTGGGGGAGGGGGCCTCGCTCGCGTGGGGTTGGGGGCTGCTGGCGGGTGTCGCGGCCCAGATCGCGACCGTGCTGGTGTGGTCTCGCGCACACGAGTGGCGACATCGCGAGGCGGTGCGCGGGCCCCGGATCGTCAAGGCGCTCAACCGCTCGGTCGGCCCGCTGCGCAACCACGCGGCTGTCTGGTGGACGGCGCTGGCGGTCCCGGTGTTCTGGTTCATCCGCGCCGCGGAGGTCATTGTCTATCCGCCCCTTGTGTGGATCGTGCGCTTCCCGAGGTACCGGCAGGGCGAATGGATCAACGTGTCGCGCCACAAGTTCAGCGGCCTCGTCGGGCACGACCTGATCTGGTGTCTCTACTGCGACTGGATGACCGGGGTCTGGTCGCTGGGCTCGGAGATGCTCCGCAACGTCGAGTCGTTCTGGTGCCCCATCCGGTTCCTCGACGACAAGAAGTGCGAGAACTGCGTGCTCGACTTCCCCGACGTGGAAGGCGGATGGGTCCGTCCGGAAGCCGGGATGGCAGGGGCGGCGAAGGTCGTCGAGGCGCAGTATCCGCCGGGACAGCGCGAGAACTCCTGGTTCGGGCACCCCGGACGGGCGACGACCCGCGTGACGATCGAGGGGAAACCGCCGACTTCATGAAGAAACGGTTTGGGGACCCCCTCCCGGCGTGCTATTCTGGTCCCGTATGCCCAGATCCTCCGCCGCAAAGCCCGCGGCTTCTTCGAAGACAACCAAGCCCCGGGTTTCCACGAGCGCGAAGGGGGCCCCTCGCGCCAAGGGACAGGGGGCTCGCCCCGCCAAGGAGGCCCGGCTTTTCGCGTCCTACGAGGATGCGAGGGCCTACCTCTTCGCGCGCGTCGATCTGGAGCGGGCGCGCCTGACGCGCGAGCACCTCGACAAGTTCAAGCTCGATCGCATGCGCGCCATCGCGCAGAAGCTGGGCGATCCCCAGGACGCCGTGCGCGTCGTCCACGTCGCCGGCACCAAGGGCAAGGGCAGCACCTGCGCGATGATCGCGTCGGCCCTCGAGGGCTGCGGCTACACGGTCGGGCTCTACACCAGCCCCCATCTGGTCGATGTGCGCGAGCGGGTCCAGATCAACGCCGAACTGGTCTCGCGCGAGGATTTCCGCGACGCGATGGACAAGGTGGCCCAGGCCGCCGCCGCCGTCGAGGGCAAGCACGGCGAGGCGACCTTCTTCGAGCTGATCACGGCGCTCGCGTTCGTCTACTTCGCCGACAAGGCGGTCGACATCGCGGTGGTGGAGGTCGGTCTTGGCGGCCGTCTGGACGCGACGAACATCGTTCGCCCGGATGTCGCGATCGTGACCGAGATCAGCCGCGATCACACGCAGATTTTGGGCGAGACGCTGCCCGAGATCGCGCGTGAAAAGGCGGGGATCTTCAAGCCCTCCGGCGCCGCGATCACGATGCCGCAGGCCCCCGGCGTGCTCGAGGCGATGCGCGAAGTCGCCGAGAAGGCCGGCGCGCGTCTCGAGGTGCTGGGCAAGGACATCGACTTCAGCTACCGCTTCGAGAGCAGCGCGGACCTTGGCCCGCACCACCGGGTCTGCGTGACCAGCCCACGGAGCAACTTCGAGCATTTCGCGTCGCCCCTGGCCGGCGAGCACCAGGCGTACAACTGCGGCCTGGCGCTGGCGGCGATGGACAAGCTTCGTGAGCGCGGGCTCGAGACCCCCGAGGGCGACGTCGCCCACGGGCTGTCGTGCACCGTGATCCCCGGCCGGATGGAGCTGGCGTGGAAGCACCCGCGCATCCTGCTCGACGGGGCGCACAACGCGGCGTCGCTCGGCGCACTGGTGAAGACGGTCGGCGCGCACGTCCCCTACGACTCGATGGTGATGATCTTCGGCTGCGCCTCCGACAAGGACATCCCGGCGATGCTCGAGAAGATCGACATGGGCGCCGACAAGGTGATCTTCACCCGGTCCTCGCTCAACCCGCGCGCGTCCGAGCCGCGCGACCTCCAGCGGCGCTTCCACGAGATGTCCGGGAAGATGTCGCAGGTCGAGAGCGAGCTGAAGGGCGCGATCAACCTCGCGGCCAAGGCGGTCACCAAGGGCGACCTGATCGTGGTCACGGGCAGTTTCTATCTGGTCGGCGAGGCCAAGATGCTCCTCGCCGAGCTGGCCGCGAAAAAGCTGGCCGGCGCCCAGGGGGCGTGATCCGCCGGGGCTGGGCGATAGACTCCCGGCCTATGCCCGACGACACCCGACCGACGACGACGCAGGACGCCGGACCGCGTTTCCGATACACCGCCGCTCTCGCTGACGAGATCGAGAGCCGGTGGCAGTCGCGCTGGGACGCCGCCCGCGCGTTCCGGGCGCTCAACCCGGGCGACGCCGGCTTTAACCCGTCGCGACCGAAGTTCTACGCCCTCGACATGTTCCCCTACCCGAGCGGGTCGGGCCTGCACGTCGGGCATCCCGAGGGCTACACCGCGACGGACATCCTCGCGCGCAAGCGGCGCATGCAGGGCTACAACGTGCTCCACCCGATGGGGTGGGACGCGTTCGGGCTGCCGGCCGAGCAGTACGCCATCGCGACCAATGTCCACCCGCGCGAGACCACGCGCGCCGCGATCGACACCTTCCGGCGCCAGCTCAAGCGATTCGGCTTCTCCTACGACTGGGAGCGCGAGTTCGCGACCATCGACCCCGACTATTACAAGTGGACGCAGTGGATCTTCCTGCGGTTCTACAACGCGTGGTACGACCCGCGCGCCAACGACGGCCGGGGCGGAGCAAGGCCCATCGACTCGCTCGTCGAAGACCTCTCCCAGAAGCGACTGCTCGTCTCTCCGGACGGCGCGGTCGTCCCTGCCGACAAGGTCTCGCGCGATCTGTCCGCCCTTGAAGGCGGCGTCGCGCACGGCGTGCTGCGCACCTGGCACGACCTGACCGACGAGCAGCGCGACGCGCTCGTCCACGAACACCGACTCGCCTACCTCGGCGAACAGACCGTCAACTGGTGCGCCGCGCTCGGCACCGTTCTCGCTAACGAAGAGATCATCGACGGGCGCAGCGAGCGCGGCGGGCACACCGTCCGGCGCGTCCCCATGCGCCAGTGGATGTTCCGCATCACCGCCTACGCCGAGCGGTTGATCGACGACCTCGCGCTCGTCGACTGGCCAGAGAGCACCAAGGCCCAGCAGGCGGAGTGGATCGGACGCAGCGAGGGCGCCGAGATCGACTTCCCGCTCCTCGCGCCCAGCGGCGAACCGACCGGCGAGACCGTGCGCGTCTTCACCACGCGCCCCGACACCGTCTTCGGCGCGACGTACCTCGTCCTCGCGCCAGAGCACGACGCGGTCGACGACCTCGCCGCCCCCGAGCAGCGCGCCGCGATCGACGCCTACCGGCGTCGGGTGTGCTCGCTCTCCGACGTGGAACGCCAGGAATCGAAGGAGAAGACCGGCGTGTTCACCGGCGGGCACGCGCTCAACCCCGTCAGCGGCGAGCGGGTCCCCGTCTGGATCGCCGACTATGTGCTGATGAGCTACGGCACGGGCGCGATCATGGCGGTCCCGGCCCACGACCAGCGCGACTTCGAGTTCGCCAAGGCGTTCGGCCTGCCGATCCGCGCCGTCGTCCGCCCCGACGACGACGGCGCGTGGGCGAAGGTCGCCGCGTGCGAGGAGTGCTTCCCCGGCGTGGGCGTCGCGGTCGAGAGCAGCAACAGCGAGGTCTCGATCAACGGTCTGCCCACGGTCGAGGCCAAGCGCGCAATCGTCGAGTGGATCGAGAAGAGCGGCGTGGGCGCGTCGAGGGTGAACTACCGGCTGCGCGACTGGCTGTTCAGCCGCCAGCGCTACTGGGGCGAGCCGTTCCCGATCGTGTTTGACGAAGCCGGGAACCCCGTCGCGCTGCGCGAGGGCGACCTGCCCGTGCGCCTGCCCGAGCTCGAGAACTTCAAGCCCGACACGGGCAACGCGGACTCACCCACGCCGCTGCTCGCGACGGCCACCGATTGGCTGCGTGTGCAGATCGACGGCCGCTGGTACACGCGTGAAACGAACACGATGCCCAACTGGGCTGGCTCGTGCTGGTATTACCTGCGCTACTGCGACCCGCGCAACGCCGAGCGGTTCATCGGCAAGGACGCGGAGCGCTACTGGCTGGGCAACGCGTCGCCCGAGGGCGGCTCTCCGGCGCGCTGGGGCGTGGACCTGTACATGGGCGGGGCCGAGCACGCGACGCTCCACCTGCTTTATGCGCGGTTCTGGCACAAGGCGCTCTTCGACCTGGGCGAGGTCAGCACGCCAGAGCCCTTCCGCACGCTGCGCCACCAGGGCCTGATCCAGTCCTTCGCGTACCAGCGCGCTCGCGAGGACGGCGGCGGGCTCGTGCCCACCGACATGGTCGAGGAACGCGAGGAGGGCGTGTTCTTCGAACGCGCCACCGGGAAGCCCGTCACGCAGATCGTCGCGAAGATGAGCAAGAGTCTGAAGAACGTCGTCAACCCCGACGATGTCATCCGCGAGTTCGGCGCCGACACCTTCCGTCTCTACGAGATGTACCTCGGGCCGATCGAGGCGAGCAAGCCCTGGAACCCGCGCGACATCGTCGGCCTGTTCCGCTTCCTCCAGCGCGTGTGGCGCCTCGGCGTCGACGAGGAGACCGGCTCGCTGCGCCTCGCCGGGGCGCGCGACGAGGCGACCGAGCGGCTGCTGCACAAGACCATCAAGAAGGTCGGCGACGACATCGACCGCCTCGGGTTCAACACCGCGATCGCGTCGATGATCGAGTTCGTGAACGGCGCGATGAAGACCGGCGTGACGCTCGATCAGCTCGAGCGGTTCACGCTCATCCTCTGCCCCTTCGCGCCGCACATCGCCGAGGAATTGTGGGCCAAGGCGCACGGCGAGGACGCCGGCTTCGCCTCGCTCTCCGAGTGGCCCTCGTACGACGAGTCGATGCTCGCCAGCGAGACCGTCGAGATCCTGGTGCAGGTGCTCGGCAAGCCGCGCGACCGGCTCGTCGCGCCGGCGGACGCCGACGAGAAGACGCTCGAGCGCCTCGCCCTGGAGTCCCCGAAGGTGCAGGAGGCGATCGCCGGCAAGACCGTCCGCAAGGTGATCGTGGCGCGTGGGCGCCTGGTGAACATCGTCGTCGGGTGACGCCGCTGGCGGCGGAGCCGGCCGAGGCCGAGGCTCCGCTCAGTCGTTGCGATCGGCCCAGCGGACCATCTCGAGCATGATCTGGCGGCGCTGCAGCGCCAGTTGCTCGAGCGTCTCGCGCAGTTTCTCGTGCTCGCGCTGCGGCGTGCGTGCGTCGGCCATGCGCTGGCTGAGTTCGGCGATCTGGGTTTCGATGAGCTTCATGCGCTCGTCGAGGGCGCGCTGCACGTCCGCGCCGCGCGGCTCGGGGGCGATGCGAGGGTCGACCCGCTCGACGCGTCCGATACGCGAGTTGTCGATGTTCGCCACCCCGCCCGCGAGACGCCCGGGAACGGGCGCGGGCTCACCCCCTGCGACCATGCCGGTTCCCTGCCGGACCAGCGAGGCCCGCTGCGCCGCGCGCCTCCAGTCGAACAGCGAGACGGCGGGCGCGACCGCGGCGGCTTCGTCGTCCGAGAGGCCGAGCCGGCGTGAGCGCAGGTTCCACGCCTGGCGCAGGATCATTTCGTTGCGCTGGCTGAGGTTCGGATCCAGGTTCGCGAACTGCCCGAGCTCGACCTCGACCACGATCTCGCGCTCGTCGCGCAGGATCGTCATCGGGACGCGATCGCCCGGCTGGTACGACGCGATGACCTCTTGCACGCGCTGGTTCGTGGGGTCGGCGCGCAGATCGACATCGCCGATGCGCATCAGCACATCGTTCGCGCGCAGCACGCGCGACGCGGGATAGTTCTGCATCACGCTCAGGATGACCACGCCGTTGACCGAGCGCTCGGGCGACATGCTGATGCCGACGGCCGGACCGGGCGACGCCGCGAACCGGGAATAGAGGGCCTCTCGCACGCGGACGCGCGCCTCGGGGCAGAGATCGACCGTCGCGCAGGCCTCGGCGAGCGCCCGCTCGTCCCACATCGCGACATTGGCGAGCAGCTGCGTCGCGACCTCGCGCTGGGCGTAGTCCTCGGAGGAGAGCTGCGCGAGCACCTCGGTCAGCGTCAGTTCCCCGGTGGCGACGTCGACGATCTCGCGCGGCGCGGGCGCTTCGCGGACCGGGTTCTCGGCGCGCTGCTGCTGGCGCGCGCGCTCGACGACGTCCGCCAGCTCGCGCGGCAGGAAGGGGGGCGGCTTCGCGATCGCAGGCGAGAGCGCGGCGAGGCCGACGACCAACGCCGCGACGGCGGGGGCGCGTCCCGTGTCGGGTCGGGCTCGCTCGGGATGGCGTTCGGCTCGTCGCATGGGTGGCCCTTCGCTCAGCACAGTCTACCCGGACGCCCCGGGTCGGGGTGCGGTTCACGCCGGAATGCTCAAACCGGGGTTTTCGGACCCCGATCGGGGTCGGGGGGCCGGGAGTGCGAGGCAGAGCCGGTCAGTCGGAGATCAGGTTGATCAGGCGCGGCGTGTTCTCACGCATCCAGCTGCACTTGCGCTCCACCATGCGCAGGAACGCCCCCCCGTCGTGCCCGGCGAAGGCCCCGGTCGCGGCGATGGGGGTCGCGGCCTCGAGGATCAGCGCCTCGATCATCAGGTGGGGGATCGCCTCGATCTCCGCCGTGGCGAGGATGCACTCCTCGACGGCGTCGTACCCCCGGCAGAACCGCTTAAATCGCGATTCATCGAGGTGGTCTGGCCAACGGTGCAGGTCCTGCCCGTCCATGGTGATCGAGAACTGCAGCGCGCCGTTGGCGACATCGAGCACGCGCGGCTCGAGCCGGAGCGAATCGAAGTCGATGACGGCGACGACATGCGCGCCGCGGTAGAGCGTGTTCCCGGGGTGCCAGTCGCCGTGGACGAGCTGCGTGGGCCAGTGCCGGATGCCGATCCTGTCGACGGCGCGAGCGCTCTCGTGGTACTGCTCGCGCAGCGCCTCACAGGTGGCGATGAGCGACGCGTCCTGGTTCTCGTTCGCGCGGGCCGCGATCGCGACGAACTGGCGGTCGATGCCCTCCGCCGCGTGATAGCCGAAGGTTGGGAGCAGGTCCTCGGTCTGGACGCTCGAGATGAGTTTGTGGAAGAGCGCGAGGGCGTGCCCGGCGTCGGAGGTTGCCGGGAGCGACGCGTCGTAGCGCGTGCCGGGGATGAACTCGAACAGCTCGTAGATCCGCCCGCCGTGCTTGACGAGCGTTTCGTGGGTGGCGCGGTCGTGGAGGAGCTTGGGGAGCGGGAAGTGCTGCTCGGCCAGCTTGAGCTGCACGCGGTGGCTGAAGCGGACGCGCGCCGCTTCGTCGCGCCCGGGGGCGCGGCGTTTGAGCAGGAACCCGCCTGCGGCCGACTTGATCAGCGCCTTGGGCGCCCGGCGCGACCCGCGCCGGAACTCCTGGATCGCCTGGATCACCCCGATGTCGAAGTGCGAGAGCACGATCGCCAGCTCTTCGGGAGCGAACTGCTCGCGCGCCTGCTCCGACCCGCCCGGCGTGCGGTCCGCGCTGCTCGCGACGAGCCCGACCCCGGCGCTCAGCGAGAGCCCGGTGCCCGACAGCGTGTGCATGGACAGGAGCGAGGACCCCGGTGAGATCGCCGGGCCGATCATCGACGAGCCGGACGCGCCGGGGTCCAGCGTCGCGTCCGGCCCCGGGGCGCCCCCCAGATCGGACGGAGCCTCGGACGAACCCGGACCACGGGCGTCATCGCCGGCGAGGTCGACGGGGCGGTCGTGGCGTGAGATGCCGGGGTTGCTCGGCATCGAGAGTGGGGTCCTCCGCGTGCGTGGCGGCGGGGTGCGGCGGGGACAGGCCGCGGCCTGACTATCCCTACGCACCCATCATGCGTCAGGACGCATCATCTGTCCAGCCGATGTCCCGGAAAGGGCCGGAGATGCGATCACTCCACATTCTGGACCTGTTCCTTGATCCGATCGATCGCGCCCTTGATCTCGACGACGTCCCGGGCGATTTCGGCGTCGGCGCACTTGCTCCCGATCGTGTTCGCTTCGCGCAGCATCTCCTGCGCCAGGAAGTCGAGCGTGCGACCGACGGGCTTGTCCGCCGGGGCGTCGAGCAGCTCCGAGAACTGCTCGATGTGACCGCCCAGGCGCTGGATCTCTTCCGCGATGTCGGCCTTTTCGGAGAACGCGGCCACGTCCCGGATCACGTCCGAGGGCTCGGCGGTGAACCCCGCCTGCTGGAGCAGACGCTCGGTCCGCTCCTTCAGGCGTCGCTCGTACTCCTGCACCACCTCGGGCGAGCGGGCGCGGACCCTCGCGAGCTTGTCGTGGATGACGCGCTGGTGGGCGCGGAGCTCGTCATCGAGCTTGCGCCCCTCGTTCTCGCGCATCGCGACGAGCTGGGCCACCGCGCCGTCGAGCATCGACATGAACGCCTTGCGCGCCTTGTGCAGGCGCTCGTCGTCGTCGGGGGGCTGGAGCACGCCGGGCAGCGACAAGAGACTCGCGCCGTCGATGGACAGGGTCGCGTTCTTTGGCTTGGGGAGCGCGTCCAGTTTCTCGAGATAGCCGCGCAGCGCCGCCTCGTTCACGACATAGGTCGCGTCGCTCGAGGTGTCGGACACCTTGGCGATGAGCGTGAGCGCGCCGCGCGAGATGCGGTTGCGCAGGGCCGCCTCCAGCTCGGCCTCGAGGCCCTGAAGGTCCTCGGGCAGCCGGATGGACGCCTTGAAATACCGGTTATTCAGCGAGCGCAGCTCGAGGTGATAGTGCGCGCCGCCCTGGTGGAGCGACGCCTCGCCGAACCCTGTCATGGACCGGATCAGGGCTGGGGCTCCGACGTCGGGGCCGCGGGGACATTCGCCGGGGTCGTCGCCGGCGCGCTGTCGGCCGGCTGCTGCATCACCGGCTGCGCCGGGGCGCGCGTCGAGGGCCGGATGGCGTAGTTCAGCCCGATCGCGACGCCCAGGTACAGCACGAAGACCGTGATGGTGCCGATGGTCAGCGCGTCGCCGGTGCGTGCGCCGAAGACCGTCTGGCCCGAGCCGGACGCCGCGCCCGAGCCGAACGCGCCGGACAGGCCGCCGCCCTGGGGCTTCTGGATCAGGATGATCAGGATCAGCAGGAGGCACACAAAGAGGAAGGCGACGACGAGCATCGCCGTGATCCAGGGCGCGAGCGCAAGCGTCGGGACGATCGGGAGCGAAGGCATCGAGTACGGTCCTCGCGTGGGGGCAGGGTTCGGGGGTTCGGGGCAGGTAAGGGCGAAGTGTAGGTCGGGGGAGGGCGGGAGTCGGGGGGAGCGCGCCCGGGGACGCCGGGGGTGCTCAGGTCCCCGCCGCCGCGCAGATCGCCCCGAACTCCTCGGCCTTGAGGGAGGCGCCCCCGACGAGGAAGCCGTCGATGTCGGGTTGGGCGATGAGTTCGGGCGCGTTGGAGGCCTTGACCGACCCGCCGTAGATCACACGCACGGATGCGCCGAGCGCCTCCCCAAAGAGGTCGACGAGGACGCTGCGGATGCGCAGGTGGGCGCGCTGGGCGTCCTCGGGGGTGGCGGTCTTCCCGGTCCCGATCGCCCAGACCGGCTCGTAGGCGATGACCAGCGACGACGCCTGCGCGCCGGTCACCCCGGCGAGCCCCGCCCGGAGCTGCTGCTCGTTGATCGCGTCGGTCGCGCCGTCCTCGCGCTGCGCGAGGGTCTCGCCCACGCAGAGCACGGCGGTCATGCCCGCGTCGAGCAGGGCGCGGGTCTTGACGTTGATGAGCGAATCGGGCTCGAGCAGGACGTGCCGGCGCTCGGAGTGCCCGGTCAGTGCGCAGGTCGCTCCCAGGTCCTTGAGCATCGCGACCGAGACCTCGCCCGTGAAGGCGCCGTCGGGTTCGTGATAACAGTCCTGCGCGCCGAGTCGCACGCGCGTGGACCCGGCGGCGCAGAGCGCGTTGACCACGGCGTCCAGATGAACAAACGAGGGGAAGACCGCGACCTCGGGCGTTCTCGGACCGGGGGCCAGCCCGGCGACGGCGTGCGCGACGCTCTGCGCGAGGGAGACAGCGCCGGCGCGAGAGAGGTTCATCTTCCAGTTGCCGCCGACGTAAGGCGTGCGCATCGGTCGTGCTCCGTGGCGTTTGGGCGCGTGCGAGTGTTGGCTGCGCCGAGTGTAGCGGGTCGACGCGTTCGGGTCGGATCGCGCCGGGTTCTCGGGCCGGGGCGGGCCTTGGCGTGGAGATGTGCGGGCTGTGACGCGCGTGCCGTCTCGCGCGTCGGTGCGATGTGCGAGGGGTCGCGCGATCGCGAGAGGGGGGTGGTGCGTGAATCGGGGGCGGAACGGGGCCGATGACGCATCGCGAGTCGCGGGCTGGTAGGCGCGCCCTGTTGGTGGGCGCGTACAGACGCGTCCGTCGGTTTTCACAGGGTTCCACTCACGCACGAGGACAAGTCTCTCATGAACACCCCCAAGCACATCCGCGCACTGAATGCCCCGTCTGCGGTCCGAGCCGCGCTCGAGAGCCGCCCGATCTTCATCACCTCGATCGTCGCCGCGCTCGCCGCCGGCACGCTCGTGGGCTGCTCGTCGGACTCGAACAACACCTACAGCTACCGCTCGGGCGCGCTGACCCGCGACCAGCTGGCGAACAAGGCCACGGTGTCGATCGACCCCGCCGGCACGAAGGGCGCGCACGACAAGCAGTGGTTCGAGAAGCAGGCGTCGACGATCGAGCTGCCCGCTGTGTGGCTGAGCGAGGCGCGCAACTCGACCTCCGAGATCGAGGCGCGTCGCGCCGCGGCGCAGGCCCAGCGCGTCGAGCGTGACGCCGTTCAGGCGTCGCAGCTCGCGACCCGCGAGGCCGCGTGGCAGACCGCCGCCAGCACGCACGAGGCCGCGATCGCCCGCGCCGGCTCGCTCGACCGCCAGTACGAGGCGAAGCTCGAAGAGCTCTCCGCCCAGGCGATCGCGAAGCAGGAGGCGTACGACGCCAAGTCCCGCGAGGGCGCCGCCCTCGTCCGCGCGACCCTCAAGGAGCGTCAGGCCGAGTTCGAGCGCATGCGCTCGCAGTCCGAGTCCGAGCTCCGCGCCTCGGAGGCCGAGTACCAGAAGATGCTCGCCATGCGCGTCGCCGTCGAGCGCCAGGGCACCGCCGAGATCCAGCAGATGGTCAAGATCGCGGACATGACCGAGTCCCGCGCGACCAGCAAGATCCGCGCGCTGCGCATCGCCAGCCGCTCGGTTGGCGAGCAGACCGACGCACGCGTCGCCGAGCTCAACGAGCAGATCAAGTCCGTCACCCAGCAGACCGCGGCCAAGAGCGCCGAGCTCCGCCAGCGCGCCGCCTCCCTCGAGACCAAGAGCAAGGCCATCGCCGACGAGCTCAACGCCAAGGCCGGCGCCAAGACCAGCGGCGACGCCGAGGCCGGCTACAAGCTCGCGATCAAGTCCGCCGAGATGGAGTTCGAGCAGGTCAAGGCCGAGGCCGAGGCCATGCGCCGCCAGGCCGACGCGGTCGTCCGCGAGGCCCAGGCCGACATCTCGCGCATGCGCAGCGAGGCCGAGCGCCTCGTCGGCGTCTCTCAGGCCGATTTCGACGGGCAGATGAGCTCGCTCGAGACCTTCCGCGAGCACGGCATCGCCGAGTCGCAGATGCTGCGCGCCCAGGCCGATCGCGTCGAGACCGAGGCCCGCGCCAACTTCATCAAGGCCGAGGCCGAGGCGCTCGCCAACGCGCTGCGTGAGGAAGCCACCCACCAGGTGGTCCTCGCCGAGTCGCAGTACGAGCAGCTCAAGGCCGAGGCCGACGCTCGCGCCGCGACCATCCGCGCCGAGGTCTTCCGCACCCTCGCCCAGCAGCTCGCCCAGGGCAGCGTCGAGTTCCCCGGCAAGACCGATCCGAAGTCCCCCGAGGCCAAGCCCGACCAGCCCGCCCCGACCTTCCCCACCGCCGCCGGCATTCCCATGAATGTCGACCCCGGGCACGTCGCGCAGTTCAAGGCGCGTCTGGGCGAGGCGGTCAAGCTGCGCGTCCAGGCCGACGCCAAGCAGAAGACCACCCTCGCGTCCTACGAGGAGCGCGCCCGCAAGCTGCAGGTGTGGCTCGACTCGCGCGAGGCCGAGGCCACCGAGACCTTCGCCCGCTCCAACTCCTTCCAGAACGTCGCCAACGCCGAGGCGCAGGAGCTCACGGCCCAGGCCGACGCGCTCGTCCGTCGCGGCGAGGCGCAGCTCACCCGCGCCAAGGCCGAGGCCGACGCGTCGCGCAACGACGCCTTCGCCCTCGTGACCAACCTGCAGGCCGAGGCCGGCAAGGTCATGGGCAAGGGCAAGGCCGCCGCGACCCAGCTCCTCGCCAGCGCCGAGGCCAATGATCGCGCCGGCGCCGCCGAGGTCGAGTCCATGCGAGTCCAGCTCGACGCGACCCGTCGTCGCGGCGACGCCGAGGTCAAGCGCCTCGTCGCCGAGGCCACGGCGCTCGAGACCTCGCAGAAGGCCCTCGTCGCCCAGATGCGCCAGGAGATCACCTCCGCCCAGCGCATCCTCAGCGCCGAGCTCGCCCGTCTCGACCAGGCCTCGCAGTCCTTCATCGAGGTCGCCCGCGCGACCTACGACGAGGCCGTCAGCGTCGCGACCGCCTTCAACACCAAGGCGATGGCCGAGATCGAGAAGCTCGAGGCGTTCAACGAGAGCCAGCGTCTCGTCGCCAAGGCCGATGTCGCCCACATGCTCAACGTCGTGAACGCGCAGCGTCTCGCCGCCAAGGCCGACGTCGAGCGCACCATGGCCAACGCCGACGCGCAGCGCGATGTCTTCCGCGCCGACGACGCCGCCGCCCGCGCCACCATCCTCGCGCAGACCCGCATCAACGACGCCACGGTCAACGCGTGGCTCGCCGAGGCGGACGCTCTCGAGACCGCGACCGTCGCGACCTTCAACTCGCGCATGGTCCAGACCGTCTCCGAGCGCAACCAGGCCTACGCCCAGCGCTACCTCAGCAACCAGCAGGTCGTCGCCCGTCAGGAGCAGGCCCTCGCCGCCGCCGAGGCCCACCAGCACATGGCCCAGCAGGCCATGCTGACCCTCCAGGAGCGCAGCAACCAGTTCCAGACGGCCGCCCGTCAGAACTGGGATGTCCGCCTCGCCATGCCCACGACGGCGCCCACCCCATCCAGCCCCGAGCAGTCGTACCAGTTCGTGAGCGAGTCCTTCAACGGCAACCGCACCACCGGCCCCAACCCCGGCACGCGCACCAGCCGCCCCTCGTTCGCGAATGTCCCGACGAACGACTGAATGTCGCTCGGGCGGTGAGCAGCCACCCTGAGTGAACCCGACGGGCGGATCGTGCAAACGGTCCGCCCGTTTTCGTTTGTCCCGTGCGATTCCGCCCGGCGCGCGACCCGGGTCCCGTGGTACATTCCGAGCCATGACGAGCGGGGCGACCAAGCAGAGAACTCCGCGCTGTCCGCGCTGCGGATACGACCAGTCGGGCCTCGCGGCGACCTGGACGTCGTCGTGCCCTCTCGCCGCGACCTGCACGGAGTGTGGGTACGAGTTCGACCCGGGCGATGCGTTCAACCCGACGCGCCGACGACTGCCCTGGCTCTGCGAGCACGCGAAGCGCCGCTGGCTGGCGCTGGCCATGCTGCGCACCCTTGCGACGCTGCTCTGGCCTCCGGCATTCTGGAAACGGGTCCGTCCCGAGCACCCGGTGCGTGCGCGCCGGCTGGTCGCGCTGCCGCTGGCGATCTTCTGCGTCATGCCGCTGCTCGTCATCATCCTGCGGTTCGGCGAGAGCGTCGCGGTGATGCGGACGAACTACTGGGGCGGAGGACGCGGAGCGCCCCAGCCGTGGAGCGACGCCGTTACATCGGGCTGGCGTGCGTTCGTTGACGGAGCCCGCGCGGGCGGGTTGACGAACATCATCCTTGACTTCGTGCCCATCGGCCCCGCGTTGGCGTACATGATGTTCGTCTGGCTGCCGGTCAGCGCCGCGTTCCTCGCGCTCCCCAGCGCGTGGTGGGGCACCCGCCTTCGAGGCTCCCACCTCCTGCGCATCATCGCGTACGCGCTGACGCCAGTGCTCGTGATCTACATTCTGTTTTCGCTGGGGTCGATCTGTGTGCAGGGGTATTCGACCACCTATTACCTGTCCGGGGCGGGCCAGCGTGGCTGGCCGCACCCGCGCGATATACCAACATTCCGAACGCTCATGCGACTGACGGTTGGGGCGCTCTTCTTTGTGTGGCCCGCGCTGTACTGGCTGGCGGCCCTTGGCACCGGGTACCGGCTCCCTCGCGCCCGGGCGACCTGGGGCATCCTGATGGGTGTCCATCTGGTCCCGATCGCGTTCTTCCTGATCTACTGGGCCTTCACCGACAACGCCTTCCGGTAGCCCCCTCTACAATCCCCCGACCACCTGCCAGGAGC
This sequence comes from Phycisphaeraceae bacterium, assembly GCA_019636675.1. Lineage (NCBI taxonomy): Bacteria > Pseudomonadati > Planctomycetota > Phycisphaerae > Phycisphaerales > Phycisphaeraceae > Phycisphaeraceae bacterium. The sequence continues at coordinate 587,108 of JAHBXC010000001.1, read as the reverse complement.
CCCCGATGCCCCCGATGTCCGGTTCATCCCTCAACGACGCCCTGCTCGACCTCCTCCGCGCCGCCGACCCCGACGCGGCCCGCATCCTCGAGGCCGAGCATGATCGCCAGGCGACCACCATCGAGCTGATCGCCTCCGAGAACCACGTCTCCCCGGCGGTCCAGCACGCCGCCGGGTCGTGGATGACCAACAAGTACGCCGAGGGTTACCCCGGCGCACGCTACTACGGCGGGTGCGTCCACCACGACGAGATCGAGAACCTCGCGCGCGAGCGCGCCAAGGCCATGTTCAACTGCTCGTTCGCCAACGTGCAACCCCACTCGGGCGCGCAGGCCAACGCCGCGGTCTTCATGGCGCTCATGAACCCGGGCGACACCTTCGCCGCCTTGCAGCTCAAGGACGGCGGGCACCTCTCGCACGGGCTGTCCATCAACTTCTCCGGCGTGTTCTACAAGCCCGTCTTCTATCCCCTCCACGCCGAAGAGAGCCACCCAGAGTTCGAACGCATCGACTACGACGCCGTGCGCAAGGTCGTGCGCGAGCACAAGCCGAAGATGCTGCTCTGCGGCTACTCGGCCTATCCGCGCACCATCGACTTCGCCAAGTTCCGCGAGATCGCCGACGAGGTCGGCGCGCTGCTCATGGCGGATGTCGCGCACATCGCCGGGCTCATCGCGGGCGGCGCGCACCCCTCGCCCTTCCCCCACGCGCACGTCGTCACCACGACGACGCACAAGACCCTGCGCGGGCCTCGCGGCGGGCTGATCCTCACCAACGACGAAGAGATCGCCAAGAAGGTCGACCGCGCGCTCTTCCCCGGCCTGCAGGGCGGCCCGCTGATGCACATCGTGGGCGCCAAGGCGATCGCCTTCGGCGAGGCGCTCCAGCCCTCGTTCAAGACCTACGCGAGGAACATCGTCGCCAACGCCAAGGCCCTCGCCTCGGCCCTGCAGGAACGAGGCTTCCGCGTGACCACCGGCGGGACCGAGAACCACCTGATGCTCGTCGACCTGCGCCCCTTCGACGCCGAGCTGACGGGCGCCGACGCCGAGAAGATCCTCGAGAAGGCCGGCATCATCACGAACAAGAACGGGCTGCCGGGCGACACCCGCCCGCCGCGGGTGACCTCGGGGCTGCGTCTGGGGACGCCCGCTCTGACGACCCGGGGGTTTGGCCCAGACGAGATGCGTCGCGTCGCGGAGCTGATCAGCCGCGTTCTGAAGCACCGTTCCGACGAGCAGGCGATCCGCCAGGTCCGGGAAGAGGTTCGGGTTCTGTGCGCCGCGTTCCCACTCCCCGGGCACGCGTCCCACGCGAGCGTCTGACCGGGCGCGCGCGGGCTTTGTGAAGATCCGCCCGGAACCGCCCGATGCGCGCCGGGCGGGAACGCCCTTCCGCCTAGCATCGTGCGTGACGAACAACACGGAGGAGCAAGCCCGGATGCCCGAAGCCAGCAAGTGGATCGAGACGCTCCGTCCGGAAACCCCCCTGCGCGACGCCGCGGGCGAGGTGCTCTCTCACCGGCTCGAGGCCGTTGAGGGGTGGCTGAAGCGTCTGGGCGACGACAAGCACGATCAGGTCCGCGCCGTGCACCAGCTGCGCGTCAGCACCCGTCGCGCCGGCGCGGCGTTGCACACTTTCGCCGACCCGCTCTCCGACACGCAGCGCAAGAAGTCCCGGAAAATCCTCCGATCCCTGCGCAAGGCGGCCGGTTGCGCGCGCGATTGCGATGTTCACGCGGCCCTCTTCGCGTCCCTCGCGGACGAGACGCTGAGCGAGGCCTCGCACGCGGCCCGCGACGCGGTGCTGGCGGTGCTCGAGGCCGAGCGCGACATCGCGACCGAGCGTCTGCAGGATGTCGCGAAGCGGTTCCCGGCGTCGAAGGTGAAGCGTCGGCGCACTCGCCTGCTCGAGTCGCTCGCCGACGCGGAACTGCCCGGCGATGTCACACTGCGAGACGCCGCCGCCGACATCCTGCCCGAGATCATCGGCGCGGTGCGAGACGCCGCCGCATCGCACCACGGCGAGCCGGCGGGGCTCCACGCGATGCGCATCGCGTGCAAGCGAATGCGCTACGCGGTCGAGGTCTTCGCGCCGTGCATGGGCGAGGGCTTCAACGACGACCTCTACCCGCGCCTCAAAGAGGTGCAGGAGCGTCTTGGGCGGATCAACGACGCCCACACGGCGCGACTGCGCCTCGAGCGGATCCTCGTCGACCTCACGCAGGCCCAGGAATCGGTCGCCGACGAGAGCCACGACGACGACGACGATGACGCCGAGACCGTCCCGCTCGTCGAGCGAGGGCTCCGCGAGCTGATCGAGCGGTTCGCGCGCGAAGAGGAAGCGGCGCGCGTCGACTTCCTCGCGTGGTGGGACTCGGTTCACGCCGGCGACTTCCTCGCGCCGTTCTCCGACGCCGTCCCGCGCTCGCGAACCGTTGAACTCACGCCCTCCGCCCCGGCGCCCCCGGCGCCCCCGACGCCCCCGACGCCCCCGGCGCCCCGGACGCCGCCGATTGCGACGACGCCTGCGAACGACGACGCGACGCACGAGCCGGAGCTCGACGCGCCGAACCAGCCGCGATTCGGGTCTCGCCGGCTCGCGGCCATCGACGTGGGAACGAATTCGATCCGCGTCATCGTGGCCGAGGCCTTCGCCGACGGGCAGTACCGCGTGCTCGACGACGAGAAGGAGATCGCGCGCCTCGGCAACGGGATGACCGAGACCGGGCGCCTCGACGACGCGTCCATCGAGAAGGCCATCCTCGCGATCGATCGCATGAAGCGGATCGCCGAGGGCTACGGCGCCACATACATCCGCGCCGTCGGCACCGCCGCCGTGCGCGACGCCGACAACGGGCAGGCGCTCGTCGATCGCGTGCTCGAACGCACCGGAGTGCGCATCGAGGTCATCACGCCCGAAGACGAGGCGCAGCTCACCTTCAAGTCCGTGTCCGCCGCCTTCGATCTGACGTCGTTCCCGTCGGTCATCGCCGACATCGGGGGCGGCAGCGCCGAGGTCGTGCTCTGCTCCGGCGGGCTGATCGAGCAGGTGTTCCCCATCCCGCTCGGCGCGGTGCTGCTGACCGAGATGTTCGGCGGCCCCGAGCTGAGCGCCGGCGAGCGGTTCTCCGCGATGAGCGCGTTCATCCGCGAGCAGGTCGACCGGCACTTCGCCGACGCCGCGATCGACCCCGAGCTCCTCATCGGCGCCGGGGGCACTTTCGAGGCGCTCGCGAAGCTCTCGATGGGGCGCTTCGAGCCCACGCCCGGCGCGCTCATCCGCGGCTACGACATGGAGCGGTCGGAGGTGAAGCGCCTCCTCGATCGCGTGCGCGCGCTATCGGTCAAGGATCGCGCGAAGCTTCCGGGCATAAGCCCCAACCGCGCCGAGATCATCGTCGCCGGCGCCGCCCTCGTGCTGGCGCTCATGAAGCGCCTTACCGTCGACCGCCTGCGCGTGCACGACGGGGGCATCCGCGACGGGCTGCTGCTGACGATGGTGGAGGAGATGTTCCCCCAGGAGGGCGCGTCCGGCCAGGCGGCGGGTGAAGACCCGAAAGACCCGATGCGCTCAGTGCGGCGCTTCTCGCAGGTTTGCAACTACGAGCGTCGCCACTGCGCCCATGTCTCGCGCCTCGCGCTGCAGTTGTTCGACCAGCTCGTGCGCGACCACGGGCTGGCGTTCCAGGGCTGGTCGACCGATCGGGCGCGCGTGCTGCTGCACGCCGCGGCGTTGCTGCACGACATCGGCTACCACATCGACTACAAGAAGCACCACCTGCACAGCTATCACCTGATCATGCACAGCGCGCTGCGCGGGTTCAGCAGGCGCGAGATCGAGGTCGTCGCGCAGGTCTCTCGGTACCACCGCAAGTCGACCCCCAAGCTCAAGCACAAGCCCTTCGCGAAGCTGCCGCCAGAGGACCGCGCCATCGTGCGCACCCTGAGCGCCGTGCTGCGCGTCGCCGACGGGCTCGATCGCACGCACATGCGGCTCGTCAAGTCCATATCGCTGCGCATCGACTCGGGCGAGGCGCACTTCGACCTGGTGGCGGAGAGCGACCCCTCGGTCGATGTCTGGGGCGCCGAGCGCAAGGCGGACCTCTGGCAGAAGGTTTTCTCCCTCACCCCCGTGTTCCGCTGGGCCAACGCGCCCGAGCCCGCCGCCGCCGCCGAGGCGCACGAACCGGCGCCGGCTCCTCAGCCCGTGGGCGTCAACGGGACGCACTGATCATCGCTGCAGGCGTTCGACCGCGATCCAGTCGCGCTCGGAGAGCATGCCCCCGTCGGGGCGCTGCTTCACCGTGCCGTCGCGCTTCCACGAGCGCTCGCAGCGCGGCTCGTCGCGCAGGTCGATGACCTTCGCGTCCGTCGCGCTCGCGTCGAGCGTGACGCGCGAGACGCCCAGCAGGTCGGCGAGGTCGACGGGGTCGAAGTGCGCGAGGGCGCCTTCGGGGTCGGGGAGCGCGAGCCCGGCGTCGAGGGGGTTCTCCACGCCGCCGCCGGATTTCTTCGCAGTCTCGAGCGCCATCAGGCCCTTCTCGCGCGCGGCGAAGACCTGCTTCCAGCGCTCGTCGGCGCTCACCGGGAACACATCTGCCTTGCGCTGGCCCGGGAAGGTGTGCAGGTGCACGCACGCGCCCGAGGCGCTCTCCGCGCTCGCCTTGTCGTCAATCTTGTGCAGCGCGCGGAACGCCTCGTCCGCGGTGTGCGGCATGACCGGCGCCAGAAGGCGGCAGAGCAGGTCGGCGATATCCCACAGCGCCGACTGCGTGCGCCGGCGGCGAGGCGAGTCGGGCGCGTCGCAATAAAGCCGGTCCTTCACTGCCGCGAGGTACACGGCGCTGAGCGTGTCGTTGCAGAAGTCGTAGATCGCGCTGGATGCGCCCTTGAAATCGAACCGGTCGTACGCGGCGCGAACTTCCTTGGAGAGGTCGTTCGCCTGCGCGAGCGCCCAGGAGTCGATGCCGGTGGGCGTGAAATCGGTCCACGCGACGCAGTCGCCGGTGCGCGTGGAGTGGCCCTGCTCCGCCGGGCAGGGCGTGAAGTCGTCGAGATTGGACAGCAGGAAGCGGATCGTGTTGCGCACCTTGCGGTAGGACTCGCCCGCTGTCTCGAAGAACGAGAGATCGACCTTGATGTCGTTCTCGTACGCGAGCGTCGAGACCCACCAGCGGCAGACATCGGCGCCGAAGTTCTTGAGCAGTTCCTCGACATTCAGCGCGTTGCCCAGCGACTTGGACATCTTCTTGCCGTCCTTGTCGACCATGAAGCCGTGGGTGAGCACGGCCTCGAAGGGCGGACGCCCCGTGCCGCCCAGGCCGCAGAGCAGCGAGGACTGGAACCACCCGCGGTGCTGGTCGGACCCTTCGAGGTAGAGGGCGACGGGGAAGCCGGCGTCGCCCAGGCGCTCGCGCATCGCGCTGTGCCAGGACGAGCCGGACTCGAACCACACATCGAGGATGTCGCGCGACTTGTCGAGCGCGTCGAGGTTCAGGCCCTTGGGCGCGTCCTTGTCGCCGGCGTAGTCGTAGTGCGCGAGGAGGTCGCGCGCGCTCAACTGGAACCACGCGTCGGAGCCCTTCTCGCGGAAGACCTTGGCGACGGCGCGCACCGAGGCGGGCGTGAGGAGCGTGGTCGTCGAGTCGTCGGCGTTCTTCTGGAAGAACGCGGGGATCGGCAGCCCCCACGCGCGCTGGCGAGAGACGCACCAGTCGGGGCGAGACTCGAGCATGCCTCGCAGGCGGTTGCGCCCCCACTCGGGGATGAACTTGAGCGAATCGCTGGCGGCGGTCATGGCGAGCTCGCGCAGCGACTTCTTGTCGCGAGTCGTGGCGCGATCGACGCCGATGAACCACTGCTCGGTGGCGCGGAAGATGACTGGCGTCTTGGAGCGCCAGTCGTGGGGGTAGGAGTGCATGAAGTTGAACGCGTGGAAGAGGTGCCCCGACGCGCACAGGTGTTCGACCACGACGGGGTTGGCGTCCCAGACGGTCTTGCCGCGCACGAAGTCGGGGGCGCTGTCGTCGTAGGTCCCGTCGTCGCGCACGGGGCAATAGACGGGCAGGTTCTCGCGCAGGCCGGTCTGGTAGTCCTCGACGCCGTGGCCCGGCGCGGTGTGGACGAGCCCGGTGCCGTCTTCGAGGGTGACATAGTCGGCGGCGACGACGCGGTGGAGAGGCAGACCCTCCCCCTGCCCCTCCCGCGAGCGGGAGGGGGGAAGAGTGCGAGAGAGCGCTGCGCCGTCGACGAAGGGGTGGCGGTAGCGCAGGCCGACGAGTTTGTCGCCGGTCGTGGTCGCGAGGATCTCGATGTCCTCGGCCTTGCCGATCTTCGTGACGGTCTCGACGAGTTCCTTCGCGAGGATCGTGAGGTTGCCGTCGAGGCGCACGAGCGCGTACTCGTAGCGCGGGTGCACGGCGATCGCGAGGTTTGCCGGCAGCGTCCAGGGGGTGGTCGTCCAGATCATGAACGAGGGTCGCTGCGTGGGGCGCGAGGGCGCGTCGTCTTCGTCATCGTCGGACGACGCGGGCAGGCCGAACGCGTCGTAGACGGCGTCGGCGTCGAGCGCCTCGAAGTCGACATAGATCGACGGGTCTTCGCGGTCCTGGTACTCGAGTTCGGCCTCGGCGAGCGCCGTCTGGTTCGCGATCGACCAGTGCACGGGCTTCAACTGGCGGAAGACGAGCCCCTGCTCGACGAGCGTGGCGAAGAGTTCGATGGTCGCGCCCTCGAACGAGGGCGACATGGTGAGGTAGGGGTTCTCGTAGTCGGCGAGGGTGAGCAGGCGCTCCATCTGGCCGCGCTGGAGTTTGACGTACTTCTCGGCGTACGCCTGGCACGCTTTACGCACGGCCATGCGTCGGGTGTCTTCGGGGAGGTCGGCGAGCTTGGCGATCTTGCCGGTGGAGACGAGGTCGGTCATGACCTTGTGCTCGATAGGCAGGCCGTGGCAGTCCCATCCGGGGATGTAGGGTGTGTCGTAGCCCTCCATGGTGCGCGAGCGGACGACGAAGTCCTTGAGACACTTGTTGAGGAGGTGGCCCAGGTGGATGTCGCCGTTGGCGTAGGGGGGGCCGTCGTGGAAGACGAAGGTGGGTGCGCCGGCGCGTGCCTCGCGGGTGCGCGAATAGAGGTTGATGGACGACCAGCGCTTCATAGAGGCGGGCTCGTTCTGGACGAGGTTCGCCTTCATGGAGAAGGGGGTCTTGGGCAGGTTGAGCGAGTCGCGATAGGAGCGCTTGGCCTGGGATGGGGAGGCGTCGTTGGGCATGGGGCGGACCGGCTTTCCAGAAGGTGGACGGATCGGGCTTGGATAGTAGCGCCGAGGTCCAAAAAGCACGCCGCCCGCTCTGTGGGAGCGGGCGGCTGTGGTCGGTCATCGTGAGGGCGTGTTACGCGACGCGCCGGCGCCTGCCTGCCAAGAGGGCGGAGCACGCCAGGATCGCGCCGGTTCCGGGCGTGGGGACGAAGGCGACATAATCCAGCCCGGACTGCCCGGTGACGGAGTGGATCTCGAGCACACCGCCGCTGGCGTCGCGCACGATCATCTCGACGATGCGCATGGTGTTGAACGCGTCGGAGGAGATGTCATGGCTTGCGCCGTCGGGAAACCCGGAGTCGTTCAGACTGAACGAGACCAGACTCTGCAGACCGAGCCCGATGTGGGCGAGGCCGTCGGTGATCGCGAAGGTCGGCGTCTGGACGATCTCATCGACGAGCAGGGGGCCGGATCCGCCAGGGTTGGTGATCGTGCGGAAGTTGGAGGTCCCGCCGCTGGGCAGTTCGCGCCACAGCACGATCTGACCCGCGGAGCCGACCGGCGTCGCGCTGATCTCGCCGGTGATGCGCACGCCGAAGGAGATGCTCGCGGCGGCCCCTGACGCCTGGACCGTGATCTCGTCGGAGAAGCGCGCGAAGGACTGGCCAGTGAAATACGAGGGCGATCCGGTGGCATGGTCGTCGATCCAGCGCGTGTTGGCGGCGTTGAAGTACGCGTTGTCGATCGTTGACCGGAAGCGTGATCGAAGCAGGCCGTAATCGGACTGTGCCGCGCCGTCGAAGGTGTAGGTCATGGTCTGCATGGCGCCCGCGCCGTCGAGTCCGGAGAACTGGAACGAGCCGGTCTCGGCGAGGACGGTGCTGTCGTGGATGCGAAAGAAGCCGCCGGTCAGCGAGGCGACGGAGATGCTTCCCCCGGGGTTGTGATTGCCGGCGCTGGGCGCAACCGTGGACTCCACCCGGACCGCGCCGTGCGAGACGGCGCAGCCGAGGGCGAGAACGGCGCACGCGAGGGGCGTGCGTCCACGCTGAGCGTGTGTGAGCATGATGTTTCTCCTCCCCGGAGATCGAGGGCATAACTCGGTCGGGGCACTCCGCCTCGACCCACCCTGTAATGCGCAAAGGACATCACGCGTCCGCAGAAGGGACACGAGGAATAGCGTGGCCGGGGGTGCCGCGTCGGCGTGTCGTCGCTCGGATCGTGTGCGGCCCGGGGCTGCTCAGGCGTGCTCGAAGATGGTCTGCGAGCGGATCACGATGCCGCCAATGGCCAGGAGGTGGTAGGACTGGATGTGGATCTCTTTGCGGTAGCGCTGGACATCGAGGATGGAGGCGCAGCGCCCGCCGTCGTCGGTGGTCCAGAGGTGGGTGGCGGCGTCGTTGTCGCGCGCGAAGTCGACGAGTTCGCGATAGGTCGCGTTGAAAAGATTGTCGGCGAGGGTCTCAGTCTGGACGGTGAAGACCGAGCGGACGCCCTCGTCGAAGCGCTGCTCGTGGTCGCGCTCGCCCATCGCAGGGAAACCGGCGATGACGCCGCGATCGGGCAGCCCGCCGTCGATGTTGGTCAGGAGCTCGACGGCGCAGGCGCCGTTGTGCTGGAACCGAAGGACGTGGGAGCCGGGGAGGACCCAGCCCTCGAACTCGTAGTCTCGATGGACGATCGCGATGCGATTGCAGACTTTGAAGAGTTCCGGATGGAGGGCCCGGCGGTAGAAAAGCACGCGATAGGCCTGGAGGAGGGTTTGCGCTTTGGGAGGGGCGTTCATCGCGAGACCTTGGAGAGAGAGCACCGGAGAATGTTTGCGATCACTCGCTTCAGACCCGCCGAGTGTACGGCAAGTCTGGAAACCTACAAGAAGAATCTTCGGAGAACGCGCGAAAAACCACGAAAAAATCCCATGGGTAGCGGCAAGAGTTGCGCTCGAACCCAACACATGGTGGGTCTTCCCGGGTGAACCCCGGGCCCGCCCTTTGCTCTACGCTTCGCGACGCGGCGCTGTTCGCGTCGTCGCACACACGGGAGGGAACGGATGCCCCCCCTCGGCATCGGACTGGCGGATAGATTGTCGGTCTTGCGCAACGCGAGTCGGCGCAGCAGGTTGGCTGCGCTCACCGAGGCGCTGCGCCTCTGCGGCCCCAGCGAGGCCGACGCGATCGCGCGCGCCCTCCTGGCCGACCCCCTGCCCAGGGATCGCGCACTTGATGCGCTCGCGCTGGCCGCGCTGCGTTGGCCGCGTCTGAAGGACCAGACTCGGTCGCTGTGGCTGGCTGCGGCGGGGGATTCGGTGTCGGCGCTTGTGGATAAGTTGTCGCGATCGGCGAGCGTCGAGCAACGACTCGCCGCCGCCGAGCTGGTCTGCCACATGCCCAGCGCCACCGGCATCGCCCGGCTGCCGCTGCTGCTGGCCGACAAGGACGAGGGCGTGGCGCGATCGGCCGAGGAAGCCATCCGGCTCGCCGTCGACGCGGCGTCTCGCGACCCGTCGCTGCTGCCGGTCCTGGACGCGACCCTCGCAGAGGCGGCGACGAGCTACCCCGAGCACCGCCGACGGGGAGTCTTGGAAGCGATGCTGCCCCTCCTGGAGGCGCCCCCTGCGCGACTCGCGCAGTGGCTGGGCGACCAGACGCAGCCGGCGATCCTCGCTCTGCGTTCCGTGATCCGCTCGGACCGATCCGACGGCGCACGGGTGCGTGCGTTGCGCGTCCTGTCGATCCCGACGCTCGCGCCCGCCGCCGCCGCCCGCCTGAGCAAGCGAGCGAGCGTGCGTGAGCACCGCGTCGCCTTCGACCACGCGCACCTGCTCGCGCGAGAGTCGCGCCGAGCCGAGTTCGCGCGCGTCCGCCCCGAGCGGGACGCGCTGCCCACGTCGCGCGAGGTCGCCGAGATGCCGGAGCAGGCGCGCGCCGGCTTCGTGCGGATGGTGTGCGCCAGCGGGCTCGACGTGTCGAAAAAATCCTCGCTGCTCGCCGGGACGCTCGTGGATCCGAGCCCGACGGTCCGCGCCGTCGCCGCCAGAGAACTCGCGCGCACCGCGCCTTCGGACGCCGAGGGGGCGCGAGAGGCGGCGTCGCTGCTCGCGGACTTCGCGTTCTCAAGGGACGAGGCCCCGTCGCGGATTGCGGTCTCGGCGCTGCTCAACGACCGTCGTCTCCGGCGCGCGACGCTCCCCGAGACGCGCGCCGCGATGACGCGCTCCAGGCACGAGTGCGTGCGCACCGCCCGAGAGATCCTCGACCGTCACGAGGACCCCTGGACGAACCCGGCCGCCGCGCGCGTCGCGATGGATCTTCACCGCGACGCGTTCGTGCGTGAGCTTCGCCGGCGCGTCGCGAAGGGCGACGCCCCGGCCCGCGTCGCGGCGCTGCGGATCGGCAAGCGCCTGGCGCTGGCGCGCGAGCTGGAGCTGGAAGTCATGGCAGCGGCAACCGACATCGACCCGCGCGTGGCGGCGACGGCGGCCGCGGCGCTCGCCGAGGTGCGCAGCGCGTCGGCGGTGCAGGCCCTCGAGCGCCTCGCGGAGCATCGCGACGAGCGGGTCCGCGCCAACGCGATCGAAGCCATCGGCGAGCAGCGCCCGCTCCACCCGCTCGTCGAGGTCAAACTCCGCGCGATGTTCCCGCGTGAACGCGCCAACGCCGCGCGGGCGGCGCTCGTGGCGCAGCCCGGCCACGCGCTCGCCGCCGACGCGCTGGGGGCGATGCTCGCCGACGCCGACGGGCGCCAGCGTGTCTCGGGGCTGTGGGCGATCGAACGGTCCCGCGCCGTGGTCATGGCCCCCCAGATCGCGCGTGTGGTGCGCGAGGCGCGCGACGAGCACACCCTTCGTCGCGCCAAGGCCGCCGCCAGGATGCTTCTGGCCGTTATGCAGCCCTCGCCCGGGCCCGACCAAAGTGCCTCTCCCGAACGGTCGATAACCCAAGCATGACTCTCGTCACCCTCTCTCTGGCCGGTTGGGTTCTCCCGGGGACGCTCGCGGCGCTCTCGCTCGCGCTCGCGGCGGCGGCGACGTATTTCGCGCACCGCGCGATGGCGCGCCGGGGCGAGAGCGACGAGGCGTTCACCGTCCTCGCCAGGCACATGAACCTCTCCCGCGCCGACCGGCGCATGGTGCGCGAGCTCGCGGACCAGACGCGCGACGCGACGCCGGCCGGCCTGCTCATCAGCGAGCACGCGTTCCGGAAGGCCGCCGACGCGCAACGCGCCGCGGGCGACCAGCCGGCGCAGCGGGTCGCCGAGACGCGCGACTTCGCGGCGCGCGCGTTCCGCAACGCGGCGTGATCCTCACTCTCGAGGCGGGGCCTCGCCCTCGCGCGCGATCGGCGGTTCGCCGCGCAGGCGCAGCGCGATGTCCAGCATGATCCGCTTGTCCGTCGTGATCGCCAGGTGCGACAGCGCGGGCGGGCCGTCGATCCACAGCGGGTTGCGCCCCGGGGGCGCGGCGTGCTGCGCGCCGACCATCCCGTCGCGCAGACGCGCGTAGGGCACGATCTCCAGCGGGTCCGCCTCCAGCGCCTCGTCGAGCCGGCGCAGGAAGGGGCACCCGGGCTTCATGCAGCGCGACGGCGCGTCGGGCGCGACGATCGTCGCCAGCGACGCGCCGCGATGGGGCGTCGCAAGCGTGAACAGCCGGGCGATTTTCAGACGCTTCGCGGGCAGCGCCGTGTCGGCGAACCGCGAGCGATCCGCCGCCGCCAGTCGCGACGCGAGCCCGCCCATCGAGATCGCCACCACGTCGACTTCCGTCGTCCACGCGCCGTCGGGGGAGGGCGCCTTCCGGTCGACAGCGTGGACGACGCGCGACGCCGCCTCCTCGATGTTGTGCACGCCCATGAGCCCGACCGGCAGGAAGTCCGTCAGGCGCCTGCTGGTGATCGACGCGAGCCGGCGCGAGGTCAGCATCGCGGCGACCTGGGGGGCGCGCCACCCCGAGATAACGACCACCGGTCGCGCGAGGAGCGCAGGGTGCATGCGCAGGCGCGACCACTCGTGCGCGACGCGCTCGGCCGAGACATCGAACGACGGGTTGCGCAGCTTCGCGCCCAAGGGCCTTCGGAGGTGCTCGAGCACCGACGCGAACTTGCCCTCGGAGAAGGGGTGATTCTCGGGCTGTCCGTGCGGGTCGTCGCGCATGCGTCCTTTCGGGGTGGGGGTTTGGGGCGTCGCCGCCCCGCGGTTATTCGGCGCCAGGGCCAGACAGAGTGCACCGGTTCGCTGGGTTGACGCGCCGGGGCGCTCAAGTCGGGGACTCGCCCTCTATCAGCGGATACGGAGGGTCGATAGAGGGTTGAGGAACGCGTCGGGTCAGGGCTCGGCGTGCAGGAACCAATGGAACACTCGAATCAGGACATCGCGAGGCAGCAAGGGTACCTCTTCCCGAACGTCGCCGGGGAGGGTGAGTCGACCAGCGCCGAAGACCGGCGCCTGTTCGAACGCTACGCCTATCGCCAGCAGGTCTCCGTGGTCTGGATGGACGGGGCGTTCGTCCAGCGGCGCATCGGCTCCCTGCTCGCCGCCGACATCTCGCGCGGCGGGCTGAAGCTCGTCGGGCGCCAGATGCTCCATCGAGGCGCCGTGGGCGTCGTCATGCTCCGCGCGTCCGACGGCGAGGCGATGCTCCGCGGCATCCGGGTCCAGCACTGCGTCTACGCCGGCGACCTGCTCTACGCCAGCGGGTGCGAGTTCGTCCCGGCGCCCGACAAGCTCATGCGGGCCGTGCGCGTCGTCGACGGCGCCATCCAGCTCTCCACGCGCCCCGAAGACTTCGTCTGAGCGGCGCTGGTACGCTGTGGCCCGATGAACCAACCCCACACCGTGGTCGTCCTCGGCATGCGCGGCTGCGGCAAGAGCAGCGTCGGCGCGGCGGTCGCGTCTACGCTCGGCGCGGTGTTCCTCGATCTCGACCGCGAAGTCCTGACGCGTTGCGGCTACGCCAGCGTGCGAGATCTTTGGGAAGCCAAAGGCCAGGACGCGTTCCGCGCCGCCGAGGTCGAGACGCTGCGCGCCGTTCTCGACGAGTCACGCCGTCGCGCCGGCGCCACGGTCGTCGCGCTGGGCGGGGGCACGCCGACCGCCCCGGGCGCACGCGAACTGCTCGACGCGCGGCGCGCAGTCCGAGAGGTCTTCGTCGTCTATCTTCGGTGCTCGATCGACACGCTGCGCGCGCGCTTGCGCGCGACGCTCGCGCACGACGCGAACAGGCCGAGCGTCACCGGGGCCGACCCGGTCGCCGAACTCGAAGGTCTGCTGCGCGCGAGAGAACCCGTGTACCGCGCCGTCAGCGACGAGGTGATCGACGCGGATGATTCGACCGTCGAAACGATCGCCGGTCTGGTGGTTCAGGCCGCGAGCCGGTAGCGTCCGGCGCCCAGGGCGCGCTCGAGGCGCTGCCCGTCGCCAGCGACGACGAAGCGTGTGAACGCCGCGGCCATGCGGTACGGGCCGGGCTGGTCCTCGTCCTCGATCCACACGACGTTCGCGAGGGCGTAGACCGGGCGCGCGTCCGCCTGGCCGCCGTGCTCGGCGAACCCGGGGAGATCGATGCGCACCCCGATGGTCGTGCCCGGCGCGAGGGGCCGGTCCAGCTCGAACCGGATCCCGCTGAGCGAAAGGTCGTAGGCGTGCCCGTCGTAGAGGAACTCGTCCTTGTCTCCCGGCCGGATCGCGATGGAGGTGTACATCGCGGGCAGCGTGTACCTCGGCTGGATGCGGCGGTTACGGTCGTAGGGCTGCGCAGCGTGCATCGCGGGTGCTCCGTTTCTCTCTCGCCCGTCCCTGGGTGCTCCCGTCGGGCGGCGTCCGCGCGTTGGAAACCGCGCGTCTCTGACGACACGCCTATCGGACACTCCTCGCCTGTTCTGAAGCCCGCGCGGGGTTATTCCGGCGTCGAGGGCCGGTCGTCCGCGAGAACGCTGACGCTCACGCGCCGGACTGTCACGCCCATCCGCTGCTCGAGCTCGCGAACCAGCGACTCGGGGATGTGCTCGAGGAACCGCTGCCCCAGATCGGCAGGCACGTCGTGCACGCGGCCGGCGCCCGTCATCAGGTGCATGTGGTCGGTTGTGTCGGCGTCGTAGCGGGCGCCGCCCTCGGGAGTAGGAATCTTGCGGACGAGGCCCGAATCGGTCAGGGCTTCGAGGGTGTTGTAGACCGTCGCGAGCGAGACTGGGGGCTCGGTGTCGTCGACGCTCGGGGATTCGAGGACGAGCCGGTGGAGTTCTTCGGCCGTGGGGTGCGCCGTGGTCGCCGCGAGGGCCGCGTAGACCTCCTGACGCTGGCGCGTGACGCGCAGGCCCCGCCTGGCGAAGAGCGCGGCGATCGCCTCGGCCTCGACAGGGGGCCGTTGGTCGGATCCGTGATGGGCGTCGTGGTCGGCCATGACCGGGGAAGTATTCGGGGGCAGGAGGCAATGGGCAATAGGGGGAGGAAGGGAGTAGGGAGCGGGCAGCAGGGAGCGGGTGGAATGGGCGATGGATCATCCCCCCTCCCGCTTGCGGGAGGGGTTGGGGGAGGGTCTTCGGAAGGTGCATTGTCCGCAGGTCGCCCTCCCCCTGCCCCCTTCCGCGAGCGGGAGGGGACCATCTCTTCCCATTGCCCATTGCCCGTACTGTTCCCCCGTGCCGCCCTCACGCGAAAGGCTTCAACCCGACTGGCTCCTCTGCGAGGGCTGCGGCTACCGGCTCGACGGGCTCTCCCACGAGGACCCGTGCCCGGAGTGCGGGAGACCGATCGCCTCGTCGCTGGCGTCGAACCGCGCAGGGTCGGCGTGGCAGCGCCGGGCGTCGTTTGTGTCGTGGCTGAAGACGAACTGGCGGACGATCCGCCGCCCGGGGCGCCGTTGGGACGAGGTGCGCGTCTCGCGAGAGTGGGGGCTCCTGCTGGCGAACGCGTATGTCGTCGGCGTGCTGTTCGCGATGTTCTTCGGCGACTCGCTGGACGACGGCGCGCGCTCCCCGGCGGCGACTCTCCTGTGGAGCGTGTGGGTGTTCGCGATCCCCTTCGGAGGGGCGATCGTCGTGCTGTCGCTGATCGAGGGGCTGGGCCTGCGCGTGCTCGGGGCGCGCCACGGGTGGCGCATCACGCGCGACACCTCCGGGGCGATCGTGGCGCACGCGTCGATCGGCTGGCTGCTGGCGGCCCCGGTGATGGCGGCGGAGTATGTCTATTTCCGGAGTCTGTCGTCGCCCGGCGCGCTGGCGTGGGTGAACGCGCCGTGGTGGTGGATGGCGCTGGCCTATGCCGCCGGCCCGCTGGCGGGGCTGGTGGGGTTCGAGGCGCTGGCGTGGCTGGGGTGGAGGAAGATGAAGTTCGCGAACCGGGCGGCGGCGGAGCCGAAAGAAGAGGTATGAGCGTCGGACTCGAGGGCAACATGGCGCTGCGATGCCTGTCGTGTGAGTACGACATCGCGTCGCTGGTCGAGCTTCGAGGCTCAGACGAGCCGGGCGTGTGCCCGGAGTGCGGGCATGACCTGCGTGATTGTCTCCCGTCGCTCAATCTTCCCGGACTGCACATTCAGCACCGGTGGAGCTTCCGCGGGCATGTCGCATGGACTTGCTCTGCGATCTTTGAGCCATTGAACCTGATTGCTCGCGCTTCGCTCCCACACGCGGGGAATGTGTGGAAGGCGAATTGCCGTGCGGCGGCGGTTCTGTGCATGTCGCTGATGGCGATCGCGACATTCTTTGGCTCGATCACTCGGTACAGCAGCGGGTTCGATCTTGATACCTTCGTCCTGCTGATGCTTGTTGGTTTGGGCGCAGTCGCGGCTCACTTCGTTGGCGCGGTCATGATTTCTGCCGCTACGCTCGCTGTCCTTCGGCTTTTCGAAGATGCCCGGATGGGCCATGCGCCATGGCGATCGCGGTTGGCGACCGATGTCGCATCTTCGTGGCTCATACCTTGGTCAGCGATTATTCCGGTCGTGATGTTGGTGTATATGTGTGTTGACAAAATCGCGGGGACATACGCGTGGCAGGACCCGCGTGGGTATCTTTGGACTGCGATCGTTCTGCTCGTTGTAGTGCCCCTCGTGGCTTCCTTCGTCGCAGTATTCGTCTTTCGACGAGTGGGGGAGGAGGCCGAATGAGCGACGTACACATGCCCACCCTCCCACGGGAGATGCGTTGTTTCTCCTGCGGCTACGACATCGCGTCCCTCGTCGCCGATCGCGCCCGCGAGGGCGAATTCGTCTGTCCCGAGTGCGGCGTGTCGCTCGACGAGTCGCTCGCCGCGCCGCCGGGGCTGGCGGTGCAGCGGACCTGGAGCACGCGCGACTACCTGGGCTTTGTTCGCGCCGCGTTCCTCGACCCGCTGCGCACCGCGGACGGGATCAACCCGGATCTTTCCGACCGCGCGTCGCTCGCGATGCTGAACTGCGTGGCGGCGGGTGTGCTGGCCGGCGCGCTGATGCTGGTTGTCGGCGCTGTTTCGGCAGTGTTCTCGGGAGACTTCTGGCTCGTGCTGTGGAGCGTGGCCATCGCGGCGGGCGTGTCGGTCGTGCTGGGGTTTCTGTTTTTCCTCATCGCGTGCGTGCTCGGCCTGCTGGTGACCGGGGCGGCGGCGGCGCTCGGGGCGTCGGTTTCGTTCAGGCGCGCCTACGCGGCGATGGATATCGCGACGGTGTGGTTCCTGCCGCTGCCGTGGGTCGTGGTCCTGTCGCACTGGCTGCCGGCGACCTCGATCTGGTCGAGTGTTCCCCGGTGGGTCGTCGTGGGCGCGTCGCTCTCTCCACTGGCGGTGGTGTTCGTCGTCGGCGTCGCGGTGCACCTGCGCTGGAAGGGCGACGCCTCCAAACCCCTTCCCGGCTCGAACCTACCATGAATCCCATGTTCCCACGCAGACCAACCCGTCAGATCGTTCTCGGCGATGAGCGCGTCGGCTTCGTCCGCATCGGCGGCGGGGCGCCCACGAAGAGGCACCCCAACGCGACGCTGGCGTCGTCACCCGAAGAAGGCGGGCCGGCGCCTGTGGTCGTGCAGACGATGACCGCCGGGAAGACGCACGAGGTCGACCGGTGCGTCGCGGAGATCCACAAGATGGCCGCGGCGGGGGCCGAGGTCGTGCGCGTCGCGGTGCCCGAGAAGAAGGACACCGACGCGCTGCGCGAGATCATCCCCCGGGTGCGCGTGCCGATCGTCGCGGATGTGCACTTCCACTTCCAGCGCGCGCTCGAGGCGGTCGAGGCGGGCGTGCACAAGATCCGGCTCAACCCGGGGAACATCAGCGATCGCGCGCAGGTGGCGGAGGTGATCGACGCGTGCAAAGAGCGGGGCATCCCGATCCGCGTGGGCGTCAACGAGGGCTCGATCATCGAGCGCAAGGACAAGCAGAAGCGCGCGAAGGAACTGGGCGCGTTCTTCGCCGACCGGCGCCAGGGCCACCTGATGGCGGTGATGATCGCCAAACTCGAGGAATACCTCGACATCTTCCACGAGCGCGACTTCCACGACATCGCGATCAGCGCCAAGTCGATGGACGCGGCGTTCGTCATCGATGTGTACGCCGAGATCAGCGAGCGCTTCGACTACCCGCTGCACCTAGGCGTCACGCACGCCGGCACGCGCGAGACGGGCGCGATCCGCAGCATCGCGGCGCTGTCGGGCCTGCTCACGCGGGGCATCGGCGACACAATCCGACTGTCGTACGCCAGCGACCCGGTCTTCGAGGTGGAGGACGGTCTGGAGTTGTGCTATTCGCTGGGCTTGAAGCCGCGCAAGGGCGTGGACCTGATCGCGTGCCCGACCTGCGGGCGCATCCAGGTGGACCTTTTCACGCTGGTGCAGGACGTGCGGAAGAAACTGGCGGAGGAGATCCGCCTGCCGCTGAAGGTGGCGGTGATGGGGTGCATCGTGAACGGCCCGGGGGAGGCGGAGGGCGCGGATGTCGCGGTGTTCGCCGGCGATCGTCGCGGGATCATCTATGTGCAGGGCGAGCGCGTCGCGAATGTGCCCGAGCCGGAGATCCTGGACCGCCTGCTGCACGAGTGCCGCGAGTTCCAGGCGAAGGTCGAGCGGGGCGAGGCGAAACTGGGCGAGAAGAAGGTGGACATCGTGCCGCCGGACCCGATCGGTGAACTGGGGTCGGGTTTCGAACGGATCGCCTCGGGGGCGGCGAAGAAGGTGCAGCAGGTGACGGTGGGGGGAAGGGAATAGGGAGCAGGTGGAGAGGGGAGATGGGGGTGGCGTGGTACGGCGCAGCCGTGCCACGGATGAGCGTGTTCCCGCTGGGCTTGAAGATCTACAAAGAAACACGGCGTGCGCCTCCGTGAAGCGCACGCCGCGAGGGGCGATTAGTTGCAGGCGTTGCCGAAGTTGCTGAGGACCTCGTTGAGGTCGGCGAAGTTGACGACGCCGTCGAAGTTCAGGTCGCCGGGGACGCTGCCTGGCGCGCCGGACATGCCGAAGTTGGTGAGGACGGTGTTGAGGTCGGAGAAGTTGACCACGCCGTCGCCGTTGGTGTCGCCCGGGCAGAGGGTGGCGACGAACGCGTTGGCGTCGTCGAGGTTGATCCAGCCGATGTTTTCGCCCCACGCGTAGCCGCGGAAGAGCCGGGCGGTCGGGTCGTAGCGTGCGCCCTGGGCGCCGAGCGCGGGCTGGGTGTTGAAGTTGATCCAGCCGATGTTCTCGCCCCAGGCGTATCCGTTGAGGAAGCCGCCGGCGCCGATGTTGACGCCGAAGTTGAGGCCGGTGGTGTTGGTGTAGGAGAGGCGCCCGCCCGGGGGCGTGTTGCCGACATTGATCCAGCCGGCGTTCTCGCTCCAGATGAATCCGTCGAGGAAGGTCGGCGTGACGCGCACGCCCTGTGAGCCGTTCGCGCCGTCGCGCCAGTTGGTCCAGCCGGTGTTCTCGCACCATGCGTTCTTCTTCGCGGGTGAGATGTTGGACTGGGCGAGGGTCGGGGTCGTCGCGAGCGCGCCGAGCGCCGCGATGAGGAGTGTCGTTCGTGTTCGTTTCATTGGTCGAACCCTCCGAGTGTGGTGCGTGTCGTGGCGGGGTTCGTGAACGGTCAGAACGAGAAGTTGTCCCACGGGCCCGCGGTCGCGGCGGCGCCGGCGCCGACCAGGATCGCGCCCGCGTTGTTCGCGCCGGTCAGCGAGTAGTTGGAGACGCTGTTCCCGCTGGCGGTGTTGCGCAGGACGTGGTTGCCGCCAGCGACGACACGGATGCCGATGTCGTTGAAGGAGACGTTGTTGCCCTCGATGCGCGAGCCGGTGCCGCCGAACATGGCGGAGGCGATGATCCCCGCGCCGTCGTTGATGCCGGAGCCGACGCCGTTCTGGCCGCAGCTATTGTTGATGACGAGGGCCTGGCGGTCGACGGCGATGCCGTGGCGGTCGTTGCCGAACGCGGAGGAGTCGCGGATGACGCCCTCGCTGACGCTGATGCCGGCGAAGCCCTTGTTGAATCGGGCGGTGCAGGCGACGACGGTTGTGCCCTGGCCTCCGCTGAAGCCGTTCTGCCCGTTGCCGCGCGCGTTGGAGTTGGTGATCGTCGAGCCGTTTCCGAGGTTAAAGCCGTTCTCTGAGTTGTTGTTGGACTGGCAGGCGTCGTAGTTGCCCGTGCCATCGAAGCCGTTGAGGGTGTTGGCGAAGGCGCTGCACGAGGAGAACAGCCCCGGCCCGTTCGCGTTGCTGGCGAAGAAGCCGTGCCCTGCGTTCTTGGACGCGGTGCTGCCCGTGACGGTGACGGCGTGGATGACGATGGTCTGGCCGGGCGTGGCGCGTCCGAGTTCGTAGCCGTGGCTCCCGTTGTCCTGCGCGTTGCAGTTGTGGATGGTGGCGCCCGGGAAGGCGACGAACCCGATGCCCCCGTTGAGACTCGCGACGCTGTCGCTGATGGAGGAACCGACTCCGGCGACGACGCCGTCGAGCGTATTGAGGATGGCGCTCACTCCGCGAACGCTGCTGTTGGCGCCGACGGACAGGCCCTCGCCGGTGTTGGCGCGCACGGTGCAGTTCTCGACGACCGCGCCGTTCTGCGCGCTGATGCCGGGGCCGGTGTTCTCGGCGGCGGTGGAGCCGGTGACCACGCCCCCGGGCAGGAGCAGGAGGCCGCCGGCGGCGTTGGCTCGCGCGACGGAGTTGCGGATGACGCTCGACGAGCCGACGCGGATGCCGAAGTCGGCGTTGCCGAACGCGACGCAGTTGTCGACCGTCGCGTTGTTGCCGAGGTTCATGCCGCGCGCGCCGTTCTCCCAGACCTGGACATCGCGGACGACCAGGCCGGCCGACCCGCTGGCGATGCCCTCGGCGCCCCAGCCGTTGATTCGTCCGTTGACGACGGCGACGGCGTTACCGCTGATTCGGATGCCGGCGGTCGAACCGGCGACGCCCTGCAGGGTGAAGCCGTTGAGGTCCAGCACGACATCGCGAGAGGTGATGACGATGCCGTCGGCGCCGCTGACCCCGGTGATATTGCTGGTGAGGACATAGGAACCGGGCTGGGAGATCGTGTACGGGAACGCGCCGATGGTCTGCTGGTTGATCTGGACGCGGTTGGTCGGCTGGATCGGGCCCGGGGGCGGGTTGAGGTCCCCCGCGAGCGCGGCGAGCGGGCTGAGCAGCGTGAGCGCGGCGCAGGCGGCAAGGGCGTGGGTGAGGCGTCGGTGGTTCATCTCTGATCGCTCCTGGTGAGTGCTGGTGTCGGGTTCGGCTGGGCGTCGCGAACGCGCGCCCACACCCGGGGAAACGAGATCGCGGGGCGAGGAGGATCACGGGCCTTGGAAAAAGGGTTCCGGTCGAGCGAGCGACATCCGGGAAAATGCGCGTAAACCGCTTGGCAGATCGGCCTTGCGTCGTCATACTGGGCGCTGAGCCGAGGACGGAATCGGAGGAGGAGCGAGCACGCCAGGATGTCCTGCGCCAGGACCGACACCACGACCGCGCTGCTGGCGCAGGTGCGCGCCGGGGACGCCCACGCGCGCGAGCGACTGCTCCCTCTCGTGTACGAGGAGCTGCGCGCCCTCGCCGAGCGATATATGCGCGGGCAGCGACCCGGGCACACGCTCCAGACCACGGCGTTGGTCAACGAGGCGTACATCCGGCTCGTCGCGCGCGAGGCGCAGGGCTGGGAGAGTCGCGCGCACTTCATGGCGGTCGCGGCGACCGCGATGCGCAGCGTGCTCATCGACCACGCGCGCCGGAAGGGGACAGACAAGCGAGGCGGCGGTCGGCGCCGGGTGCCCATCGAGGGCGCCGCGATCCTGACCGAGGACCCGGTCGAGGACCTGCTCGCTATCGACGAGGCGCTGACCCGGCTGAGCGCGATGGACGAGCAGAAGGGGCGCATCGTCGAGCTTCGCTTCTTCGGTGGGCTGACCAACGAGGACACGGCGCAGGCGGTGGGGGTGTCTCCCGCGACGGTGAAGCGCGAGTGGCGGTTCGCCCGCGCGTGGCTCTACAAGGAGCTGACCGGAGAGACATCCAGTGGCGACTGACCACTCGAAACAGATCGAGGAGCTCTTCGACTCGCTCGTGGAGCTGCGTCCCGAAGCACGCCGCGCGCCGCTGGAGGACGCGCGGCGGCGCGTGCCGGAGATCGCGCTTGAAGTGGAGCGCCTGCTCGAGGCCCATGACGCGTCGACGATGTTCTTCGAGCGACCGGCGTACGAGGGCGCCTCGCTGCTCTTCGAGGGCGAGCGAGACATCAGCGACGCGAGGACCCTCGCTCCGGGCGAGAAACTCGGCAGCTATCGAGTGGTCGGAGAGATCGGGCGCGGCGGGATGGGCGAGGTCTACCTCGCGGAGCGCGACGACGATCAGTTCCGACAGCGCGTCGCCATCAAGGTCGTGAAGCGCGGGATGGACACGGGTGAGGTGCTCGCGCGGTTCAGACTCGAACGCCAGACGCTCGCCGATCTCCGGCACCCCAACATCACCCGCCTGCTCGACGGCGGCGTGACCGGCGACGGGCGCCCGTACCTCGTGATGGAGCACATCGACGGCCTGCCCATCGATCGCTTCTGTCTGGAGCGAGGGCTCCCGGTGCGCGAGCGGCTCGAACTTTTCTGCAAGGTCTGCGACGCGGTTCACGCGGCCCACACCAACCTCGTCGTGCACCGGGACCTCAAGCCCTCGAACATCCTCGTCGGCGACGACGCCGAGCCCAAGCTCCTCGACTTCGGGGTGGCGAAGCTGCTCACGGGCGACCCGCGCGACGAGACCGACAGGACGGTCGCCGGCCTTCGGATGCTCACGCCGCAGTTCGCGAGCCCCGAGCAGCTTCGCGCCGAGCGCGTGACGACCGCGACCGATGTGTACTCGCTGGGGCTCGTCCTGTGCGTCATGCTGACCGGCCGACGCCCCTTCGGCGAGGGCGTCGACGAGCTGACGAGGCGTGAGAACCCTACGCGCCCGAGCCGGTTGGTCGAATCCTCCGGCGAGGCGCGTGAGCGTCTTCCACGCACGCTCCGTGGCGACATCGACACGATCGTGCTGACGGCGCTGCGCGTCGAGCCCGAGCGACGCTACGCGTCGGCGCAGGCGCTCGCCGACGATGTGCGCCGTCACCTGAGGGGGGAACCGATCGCCGCGCGCCCCCAGACGCTCGCGTACTCGCTGGCCAAGCTCGTGCGTCGGCGCCCGTGGGAATCGGCGCTCGCGAGCGTGGCCGCGGTTGCGCTGGTCGTTGCGCTGGTCGTTTCGGTGGTGAGTCTGCGCTCGAGCGAGCGCGCCCGCGCCGCCGAGGCGACCCAGCGCGCCGAGGCCGAGCGCAGCGCCGAGGAATCACGGGCCGCGGTGGAGTTCATGCGCACGATCTTCGCGTCGATCGACCCGGCGCGGGCCCGTGGGCGCGACACTGGGCTCCTGCGCGAGGCGCTCGACGGCGCGACGGGTCGGCTCGAGGGCGGCCACGCGTTGTCACCGGCGGCCGAGGCCTCCATGCGAGGGACGATCGGGAGCACCTACCGGGCAATCGGCGAGTACGACCGCGCCGAGCCGCAGGCGCTCCGAGCCCTCGAACTGTCGCGCGAGCGGTTCGGCGACGCGTCGTTCGAGACGGCGCAGGCGTGGCGACGCCTGGGCGTGCTGCGGCTCGACCAGACCAGACTCCGAGACGCTGAGGCGGCGTTTGTCGCCTCCATCGCGTCGATCGACGGGCTGCTGTCCGACGCCCCCCCCGACGCGACGGACCCGCTCGCGAGGGAGCGACTCTCGGCCCTCGAGGGCCTGGCGGTCGCCCGGATGGAGCTGGGTGAGTTCGCCTTCGCTGAGCGGGCGCTTCGCGAGCTGGTCGAGGGCGGCGACGCCAGCCCCGGCTGGTCGGGTGTGCACGACGCTCGGTCGATGCTCGCCGTGGCGCTCGCGCAGCTGGGTCGGCTCGAAGAGGCGGAAGCGATCCTGCGCGAGCGGCTCTCGCAGCTCGTCGGCGCGCACGGCGAAGAGCACCCCGGCGTGATCGGCGTGATGAACAGTCTGGGCGTCACGCTCGGTCGGCTGGGTCGGCACGAGGAGGCAGCCGGGGTGTACGCCGTGGCGAGCGAGCGAGCGGCGCGAGTCTTCGGCGCGTCGCACCGGAACACGCTGTCGGTGCGGCGCAACGCCGCGATCGCGCTCGATCGCCTGGGACATCGTGAAGAAGCCGAGCGGGAATACGTGGCGACGCTCGCCGCCCAGCGCGAGACACTCGGGATCGGGCACGCCGACACGATCGCGACGGCGACCAGCTACGCCGAGTTTCTTGTGAACGCCGGCGAGCTCGATCGCGCCGAGGCGTTGTTCCGCGAGGCGATCGAGGCCCAGCTGGGCGCGCACGACGAACGCGACCCCGTCGTGGGAATTCTCTACGGCGGGCTGGGCGCCTGCCTTCGCGCGCAGGGTCGCTACGAGGAGGCGGAGGAGGCGTTGCTCCGGGCGCACTCGGTCATGCTCGCGACGCTCGGGCCGGGGCACCCGTTCACGCGAACGACGGTCTCGCGCCTGCGCGCGCTCTACGCCCCCGATTCGATGGACGAGCCGGTGAAGCTCGCGGCCCTCGACGCCCCGGATAGCCCCACTGCCATCGGCGCCCCTGCCCCCACGCAGGCGCCTGGTCCGGGCGAAGCCCCCCGATGAACCGGCCGGCGATGCGTGAAGATTCGGTGAGGGCGTGGTTTCGGGGGGGCGCCCCCGGTCCGGAATTGTGAAGGCCCGTCTAGACTCATTCTCAGGTTCGCGCCCGCCTCGCCGATAGAGGGGGCATGCTTTTCTCATTGGTCGTGCCCTGGTCTGGGCGGAAGGATGACAGGATGTCCAGCAAGGTCCCGCCGCCGGTGCATCACCCGATGCCGGGCAAGCACATCGAGTTCGACGACGCGTTGGACGGGCTGTATCGCAGCCTGCTCAACGAGGGCGCGCTCGCGGTGCGTCAGGTCGAGCTGGCGATCAAGGCCTTCCGCGAGGTCGACCGCGAGGCCGCGACCGAGGTTCGCAAGGGCGACGACGAGGTCGACGCCGAGGAAGTGCGGATCGAGGAAGAGTGCCTGCGCCTGATCGCCACGCACCACCCCGTCGCGCGAGACCTTCGGCGCATCATGGCGGTGATCAAGATCAACGCCGAGCTCGAGCGCATCGCCGACCATGCCACAGGGCTCTGCAAGGCGGTGCTCTATCTCGACCGCGAGGACGCCGGCGCGCAGGGGTCGATCATCTGGCAGCCCTCGCTGCTGGAGATGGCCGACCGCATCCTGCCCCGCGCCCACGAGACCCTCCGCGCGCTGCAGCGCATGGACCCGGCGATCGCGCTGACGATCATCCGCGGCGACGAGACCCTCGATGTGCTCGCGAAGCGCGCGTTCGAGGAGATCGAACAGGACGACAACGAGGGGCGCATCTCGGCCCGCACCGCGATGCTGGCGTTCCGCGCCAGCCGCGAGCTGGAGCGCATCAGCGACCTGCTCGGCTCGGTGTGCGAGGACATCATCTACATGGACACCGGTCGCATTGTGCGTCACGGGACGATGCCCGGCTCTCCGACGATGTGAGAGGTTTCGAACAACACGATCGTGCCTCACGGGCCGGCGCATCGCGTCGGCCCGTGTTCATTTTCCGGCGTCGCACGGTGAAAAACGAAACGGGCCGAGCGTCTCGCTCGGCCCGTGGCGATGACGATGTCGTGGCGTTCGCGATCAGACGCTGAACGACGAGCCGCAGCCGCAGGACGAGGTGGAGTTGGGGTTGTTGAAGACGAACCCGCGTCCCATGATCTCGTCGCGGAAGTCGATGGTGGTGCCTGCGAGGTAGAGCATGGACTTGGGGTCGCAGATGACCTTGAGCCCGTGCTGCTCGAAGACCTCGTCGGTGTCCTTCTGCGACTCGGTGAGGTCGAGCAGGTAGGAGAAGCCGGAGCACCCGCCGCCCTTCACGCCCACGCGCAAGCGCACGGCGTTCGCGTCGAGCTCCTGCTGCTGGATGATGCTCTTGATCTCGCGCGCGGCGGTCTCGGAAAGGATGATGCCGGGCGTCGAGGGGGCTTCGGGGGTCTGCGTGGTGGACATCGCGGTCAATCTCCGTCCTGGCGTCGGGGACGCGTCGTGCGTTCCCACGTTTCATGATACGCGCGGGTCGACGCCCGAGTTCATCGGGCTTCCGACGACGGATGATGCGGGTCTGTTGGTAGGAATCGCCCGGGGGGCAGGGTTGACCGCCCGAGAATCCTCGCAGACTGTTGCCCGGATGAAAATCGTTCGCGACCGAGTCGGGCTGACCTCGTTCCAGGGCTGCGTGCTCATCCCCACGATGGGCGCGCTCCACGAGGGGCACGCGGCGCTCGTGCGCCAGGCGTGCGAGTTCGCCGATCGCTGGGCGTCCCACGGCGGGGCCCAGGGATTCAGTTCCCGACCCCCGGTCGTCGTCTCGATCTTCGTCAACCCCACGCAGTTCACCGTCGAGAGCGACTACAAACGCTACCCGCGCACCCTTGAGGCCGACGCGGCGTGCTGCGAAGGCGCCGGCGCCGACGCGGTGTTTGCGCCGGGAGAGGCGGTCGTCTATCCCCCGGGCGAGCACGTCCAGACCCCCGTGCTGCCCGGCGCGGCGGTGGGCAAGGGCCTCGAGGACGCGCACCGGCCCGGGCACTTCGAAGGGGTCTGCCAGGTGGTCCGTCGGCTGTTCGAGCTGACGAGGCCGGTCGCCGCGGTTTTCGGGGAGAAGGACTGGCAGCAACTCCAGGTCGTCCGAGCGATGGCCGCGGCCGACCCCTCGGCGCTGATCCGGTCGGTCGCGATCGTGCCCGGCCCAACGGTGCGGGAATCGGACGGGCTGGCGATGAGCAGCCGCAACCGGTTTTTGTCGGAGGAATCGCGCCGGCAGGCGACGGCGATCTCTCAGGCGTTGTGCGACGCCGCCGCTTGCGCGACCCCGGGCGAGGCAGAGGCCTCGATGCGCGCCCGGCTCGACGGGGCGGGGGCAAGGGTCGACTACGCGACGGTGCGTGTGGGGGAGTCTCTGGAGGCGCTGGACCCCGGCGCCCACCGCTCGACGCTGACCTCCAGCGCCCGCGCCCTCATCGCGGCCAGGTTCGGGGAGGGCGACCGTGAGGTCCGCCTCCTGGACAACGCCCCCTGGCCCGCCTGAGCGGCCCCGGGGGAGCGAAGGCCCGAAAAAACCCGTTGCGAATCCGGACTGGCGCCGTAGACTGGTGAGGTACCCCCACGGGCGGCACGGTCCTCGCCGCCCGGGCGACTCTCCCCCAAGGCCGCCCTCCAAACGAGCACGGATGAGCCAAGCATCGGTCCCCATCGAGACAGCGCGCGGCTACTCGACGCCAAGCGTCCGCCAGTTCAGCGTCTTTCTTGACAACAAAGTCGGGAAACTCCACGAGCTGGTCGAGGCGTTCGATCTGGCGGCGAACTGCCAGATATGCGCCATCAGCGTCCACGAAGCGTCCGACCACGCGGTCGTGCGCATCGTCCCCAACTGTTCCAAGACCGCGAAGGAGATTCTCCGGACGCGCCGGCTGGCGTTCTCTGAGCTCGACCTCCTCGTCGTCGAGTTCGGGGCCGACCACTCGCTGCCCGGGCTCTGCCTGAGTCTGCTCGCGGCGGAATTGAACATCTCCTTCGCGTACCCGGTGCTGCTGCGCAGCAACGGCAAGCCGACCATCGCGATCTGCGTGGACGACAACGTGCTCGCCGGGCAGATCCTGCGAAAGAAGGGCTTCCGCCTGCTCGGGGAAGCGGACCTCCCGCGACCGGGTTCGGGCCAGACCTGAGCGTCGCGCCGGGACGCGCTATGCTCGCGCGATGACCAAGCACCCGGCGATCGCCCCCGTTCTCACGCTCGCGCACTCGCCCGACCCGGACGACGCGTTCATGTGGTGGCCCCTCGGCGACGCCGAGCGCGGACGCGACGCGCAGATCGACACCCGAGGCCTGCGCTTCACCACGGTCGCCGCCGACATCGAGTCGCTCAACCAGCGCGCGGCGGAGACGGGCGACCTCGACGTCACCGCCTGCTCGGCACACGCCTACACGCACGCCAGAGACCGCTACGCGATCACTTCCTGCGGCGCCAGCATGGGCGACGGGTACGGGCCCAAGCTCGTCGCGCGCGACATGCTCCCGCTCGACGACCTTCGCGCCGGGCGCGCCGAGATCGCGATCCCCGGCACACGCACCAGCGCGTACCTGACGCTCCGGCTGATGCTGGGCGAGGGCGTGCGCACCCGCGTGGTCCCGTTCGAAGAGATCATCGACGAGGTCGTGCGCGGCAAGGCCGATGTCGGGCTCGTGATCCACGAGGGCCAGCTCACCTTCGGCGATGAGGGCCTGGTCGAACTGTACGACATGGGCGCGTGGTGGAAGGAATCGACCGGGCTGCCGCTGCCGCTGGGGCTGAACCTGGCCCGGCGAGACCTTGCCGACCGGCTCCGCCCAGCGCTGGGCGACGACGCGATGCGCGTGCTGGCAGGGGTCTTGCGTGACTCGGTGTCCCACGCGATGGCGCAGCGCGAGACAGGGCTTGAGGTCGCGATGGGCTACGGCCGCGGGATCTCGAAGGAACGCACCGACCGCTTCGTCAACATGTATGTCAACGACCTCACGGTCGACATGGGCGTCGCAGGGGCGGACGCCATCCTCCGGTTCCTCAAGTCCGGAGCGGCGGCGGGTCTCTGCCCCGATCCGGGCGTGGTGGATGTCGTCCGCCCGCTCTGACCACCCGCTCGCCGCGCGTACGATCACGCCCCTCGCGCGACGACTCGCGCCACACCTCGCCCACGCCAGCAGGAGCATCAGCCAGTGCAGCGCACGCCCCTCTATCAGTTCCATGTCGATCACGGCGGCAAGATGGTCGACTTCGCCGGCTGGGAGATGCCCATCATGTACAAGGGCGTCCACGCCGAGCACCAGCAGGTGCGCGCGAGCGGGGGCGTGTTCGATGTCTCGCACATGGGGCGCGTCGAGGTCAAGGGGCGCCACGCGCGCCGGTTCCTCGAGAAGCTCTGCACGAGGCGCATCAGCGACATGCAGGCGGGCCAGTGCCGCTACTCGATGGTCTGCAACGAGCAAGGCGGCGTGCGCGACGACATCATCGTTTCTCGCATGGACGAGGACGAGTTCCTCCTGGTCGTCAACGCGAGCAACCGCGAGAAGCTGCTGGGCCACTTCGCGCAGGTCAAGGGCGACCTGACCGTCAGCATCGACGACAAGACGACGAAGACCGCGATGGTTGCGTTGCAGGGCCCGAAGGTCATGGAGCTCATCGCCGGCGTCTCTCGCGAGATCCCCACGCTCAAGCGATACCGCTTCACCGTCAAGAACCTCATGGTGATGAAGCTCATCGTCAGCCGCACCGGCTACACGGGCGAGGACGGCGTGGAAGTCATCCTGCCGGCGATGGCGGTCGGCATGGCGATGAAGCTGCTGCTCAAAGACGTGAACATGGACGATCCGAACGCGGTGCTGCAGCCGGCGGGCCTCGCCGCCCGCGACACGCTCCGGCTCGAGGCCGGCATGCCCCTCTACGGGCACGAGCTGGGCGAGGAGCACGACGCGCTCTCGTCGCGCCTCGACTTCGCCATCGCGCTCGACAAGGGCCAGAACGACGGCGAGGAGAAGTTCGTCGGCCAGGACGCGCTGGTCAAGATCCACGAGAACGGCGGGCCCTCGCGCCTGCTCGTTGGCCTCGAGATCGAGGGCAAGCGCAGCGCGCGACAGGGCATGAAAGTCCTGCGCCAGGGCGCGCCCGTTGGCGAGGTCACCAGCGCGTGTCTCAGCCCCACGCTCGAGAAGCCCATCGGCATGGCGTACGTCGACGCGCAGCAGGCCGAGCTGGGCACGGCGCTCGAGATCGACACCGGGCGCGGCGCGACGCTCGCGGCCCACGTCGTGCCCATGCCGTTCTACAAGGCGAAGAAGTCCTGAGAAGGGGGATCGGGCGTCTGGTACGCTGAACCGAGATGGCGCGTGACGACTTCTATTCAGTGCTGGGCCTGAGCCGCGACGCGACGAAGGACGACATCCGTCGCGCGCACCGAAAGCTGGCGCGCGAGCTCCACCCCGACATGAACAAGGCCCCCGACGCCGCCGCCAGGTTCGCGAAGGTGCAGGAGGCCTACGACACGCTCTCGGACGAGGACAAGCGCAAGACCTACGACCGCGTCGGGCACGACGCCTATGTCGCCGGTATGTCAGGCGGCGCAGGCCAGGGCGGTCCGGGCTCGGCCCGAGGGTGGCCGGGCGGGACCTATACCTGGACCAACGCAGGCGGCGCGCCCCACTCAGATCCCTTCAACGCTGAGGACATCGGCTCGATCTTCGAAGAGGTCTTCGGCGCGCGGCCCTCCGGGTACGGGCGCAGCCGGCACTCACCGGGAGGCGCCCGTCGCGCCACGCGCACCCCGGCCAAGGGTCGCGACATCGAGCACGAGATCACTATCCCCTTCGACCTCATGCTCCGGGGCGGCGCGTGGACGCTGCAACTCACCCGCGGCAGCGATGTCGAGACCATCGAGGTCACCATCCCCCAGGGCGTCGCCGACGGCGCGAAGCTGCGTTTGCGAGGCAAGGGCGAGCGTGTCGGCTCCGCGCCCCCGGGTGATCTGCTCCTGCAGATCCGCGTCGCGCCGCACCCCTCCTACGAGCGCCACGGGATGGACCTGCACGCGCCGTTGCCCCTGTCGATCGTCGAAGCGACGCTCGGCGCGAAGGTCGATGTGCGCACCCCCTCGGGCGTCGTGGGGCTCACGATCCCTCCGGGAACACCCAGCGGCGCGAAGCTGCGCGTGAAGGGCAAGGGCGTCTCCGACGCGAAGGGCGCCGCCGGTGATTTCTACGCGATCGTGAAGATCGTGCCCCCGAAGGAGCTCGACGAGCGGGACGCGACGCTCCTGCGCGAGATCGGCGAGCGCATCGGCCACCCGGCGCGCGAGGAGTAATCAGACCGCCGCGTCGCGTCGGGTTAGCCCGGCCGCTTCGAGCACCGACACCATGCCGCGCGCGTCGTTGTCGGTGAACGAGCCGATGTCGAACGAATCGAGATCGAGCACGCCCCAGCACGCGCCGTCGTTCGCGAAGCAGGGGATGACCAGCTCGCTCTGATCGCGCGGGTCGCAGGCGACATAATGCTCCCCGAGTTCCTTTACATCGCGCACGACGAGGGTGCGCCGCGAGAGGAACGACTGCCCGCAGGCGCCGTGCATGCCGATGGGAGAACACGCGGGCTTGTCGCGCCGGGGGCCAAGCACCATCCCCTCGCCGCGCCATGCGCTGTTCTCGCTGTAGTCGGCGCTGGTCATCGGGGTGTAGAACCCGACCCAGGAGACGCCGGTGGGGTGGAGGGCGTCCCAGAGCAGGTCGACCACAGCGCGCATGCGCTCTGCTCGCGCACCGGTGCAGCGGTCGCGAGCGGCCTGGGCGAGGGCGTGATAATCGCGGTGAGTCATCGCCGGATTGTTGGCGAGGGCGCAGGGGCGAGCGCGACGGGTATGCTTGTCCCAGCCGGGCGGGTAGCTCAGTGGCTAGAGCGTCCGCTTTACACGCGGAGGGTCGTGGGTTCGAATCCCTCCCCGCCCATTTCCGACCTGCAGATTGCCCAGTATGACGCCCCGGGGCGAGCCCCTGGCTGCAACGCCCTCCCAGCCCGATCACCGGGCGTTATCGGGGCCAAGTTTCGGGTGGGCAGCGACTTGCCGCTTCGTTCCCGCGAAGTATCCTTCATCAGCACGAGAGAAGAGATCACCATCGGGAGCAGAGAGACGAGTATGAAGACCACACGCATGGCCGCGGCCGGGATCGTCGCTGCGTCGTTCGCCGGGATGGCGACCGCCGCGACCTTCGGGTTCCAGAACATCACGAACAACAGCCCGGTCAACGCCGCCGCGGGCGAGGCGCAGCTCTCGCTGTCCGTCCTCGCCGGCGCCGGGTCGACCGCCCAGTTCACCCTCAGCAACGCCTCTGGCGGCGTCGCCTCCGGCGTGCGAGCCATCTGGATCGACAACGCCGCGGGCGTCCTGCTCGCCCTGGCGACGATCACGAACTCGGGCGGCGTCGAGTTCACCGCTGGGGTTGGCGGCGCTCTCCCCGGCGGCGAGACCGTCGACTTCAATTCTTCCGACGCGCTGGGCCTGACCGCCAAGCCGCCCCCGCCCGTGAACGGCATTAACCCCGGCGAGTCGCTCACCTGGACCTACTCGCTCGTCGGCGGCTTCGGCATCGACGATGTGATCGCCTCGCTCAACAGCGGCGAGCTGCGCGTCGGCGTCCACATGATCGGCTTCGGCGACGGCGGCAGCGAGGGCTTCGTGACCGTGGGCGACAACCCGCCGCCCCCGCCGCCTTCGCTGATCCCCACGCCGCTGAGCGGCGCCATGGCTTTCGCCGGCCTCGCGGGGATCGCGACCCGCCGCCGTCGGGCGTGAGTATCCAGTCACACCTTCACGCACGCGCACTTCACAACGCCCCGACGCGGGGCGTTGTTTCTTTCATACGCCGGTAGTGCCAGCGCCGGTCGCGGCCGTCGGCCTCGACGAGCGCGGCACGCTCCCGAGCGCCACGACGCGAGGGCCCGTCGCTTCCGCGGCGGTCCGGTGGTGACGGCGCACGACGCGAGGCGACAACCGGCACAGCAGCTCGTGCGTGA
This sequence comes from Phycisphaeraceae bacterium, assembly GCA_019636675.1. Classification (NCBI taxonomy): domain Bacteria; kingdom Pseudomonadati; phylum Planctomycetota; class Phycisphaerae; order Phycisphaerales; family Phycisphaeraceae; species Phycisphaeraceae bacterium. Next base: position 554,773 of record JAHBXC010000001.1, on the reverse strand, counting down.
TCGTCCCGGCGGTGTGCGCCACTGTGGGCAGGAAGTTCGGCGCGGCGCGGTCGTCGCTCAGCACCTCGACCGACGCGCCCACGAGCGGCGCGTCGTCGGGGAGGTCGGTGAGGTCGACCGTGATCTGGTCCATGCTGACGCGCCCGACGACCGGCGCGAGGGCCCACTCGGAGCGCGCGCGCACGCGCACCACGCCGCGGTTCGAGAGCGAGAGCGGGTACCCATCGGCGTAGCCGACCGGGACGAGCCCGATGCGCGAGGGGCGGGTGGCGCGCCAGGCGGCGCCGTAGCCGACGGTCGCGCCTGGTTCGAGGCGGGTCTCGTGGATGACCGAGGACATCCAGCGCACCGCCGGTCGCAGCGCGTCGGCCGCGTCTCGGTGCTGGAAGGTCGCCGGGTCGTCGAACTCTTCGACTGCGTAGCCCAGCAGGGCGAGCCCGGCGCGGACCATCCCCCGATGGTGTCTCGACGAGCGCAGCGCGCCGAAGGAGTTTGCCAGGTGCACGACGCACTGCGCCGGGAGCAGCGGCGCGACCTCGCTCAGCCACTCGTCGAAGCGCCGGCCCTGCGCCGCGGTGAGCGCCGGGTCGCAGTCGGCGCACGCGAAGTGGGAGAACACGCCGGCAAGACGCACGCGCGGGTCGCTGTGGATCTCGCGCACGAGCATCGACGCGTCGCTCGGGCTCGCGCCGCCGCGGCTCATGCCGGTGTCGACCTCGAGGTGCACGGAGACGGGCGGGAGCCCCGCGTCGAGCGCGGCGCGGAGTTCGCGCAGCTGCTCGCGGCTGTGGATCGTGAGTCGGAGGCGCTCGTAGCCCGGGGAGCGGCGCAGGTCGCGCAGGGGCTCGAGCCCGGCTGTGGGCATGAGCACGAGGATCGGCGTGCGCGAGGTGACGAAAAGAAGCGACGCGGCTTCTCGGAGGGTGTAGACGGCGAACATGTCGACCCGCGCGTGCTCGAGCGTCGGGGCCAGTTTCTGCGCTCCCAGACCGTACCCGTCGGCCTTGAGCACGGCGCACAGCCCGGGGGCGGGGGTCTCGGAAGGTCCCGGGGCGGCCCCGAGGACGGCGCGCAGGATCCCGGCGTTGTGCCGGAGCGCGTCGAGGTCGATATCGAGCCAGCTGGTGTCGGTCACGGGAAACTCGCGAAGTCGGGCCCGGGGCGCGCCGATGATGGGTGGAGTGAGCGTCCGAGAAGCCCCGTTTGTATCGACCGGGTCCGGAGTCTACGATCACCAACGCCAGCGGCGGGCTCTCCGTCGCGCGTGACAGTTCACCCGCCGTCGCCCGGCACGCCGTTCTTCGCCGGATGGTTCGCGTCGACCGCCTCCTGCCCCGCCCCCGGGGGCCCGGACGCGACCGACGCCTTCATCCGGCGGAGGGTTGCTTCGGGCGACGCCACACAGAGGTCTGCATGACCGACGAGATGATGACGCCGGACGCGATCGACGCGCCCGACGAACCCCGTGCCGCCCAGTCCGTTTCCGATGAGGGCGCCAGCACAGAAACCAAGCCGAAGAAGAAGCGCAAGCGCCGACGCGGCAAGAAGAAGCCCTCGGACGGCTCGGCGTCCACCGCTGTCCAGGCGCCCTCGCGCCGTGACGACGAGGAAGACGAAGACGACGACGTCGAGCGCGCTCCGCGAGGAAAGAAGAAGCGCGTCGCCGCTGATGCCGGGGGCAAGGCCACCGATGTCTTCTCCGACCAGACCTTCGCCGATCTGGGTCTGCGAGAGGATGTCCTGCGCGGCGTGACGGACCTGGGCTTCACCCAGCCCACCTGGATCCAGAGCCAGCTCATCCCCTTCGCGATCCAGGGGCGAGACGTCCTCGGGCAGGCCAAGACCGGCTCGGGCAAGACCGCCGCCTTCGCGCTCCCCGTGCTGCACCAGATGAAGAAGGGCGACCCCTTCCAGGGCCTCGTCCTCGCCCCCACGCGCGAGCTGGCGATCCAGATCGCCGGCGAGATCGAGGAGCTCGGTCGCCACACCGGCGTGCGCGTGCTCCCGGTCTACGGCGGGCAGAACATCAAGACCCAGGCCGACAAGCTGCGCAAGGGCCCCGAGATCGTTGTCGCGACGCCCGGTCGCCTGATGGACATGGTCGAGCGCGGCTACGTCCGCGTCGACGGTGTCAAGTTCGCCGTGCTCGACGAGGTCGACCGGATGCTCGACATCGGCTTCCGCGACGACATCCGCAAGATCCTCGGGATGATCCGCGTCGAGCACCAGACCATCTTCGTCTCGGCGACCATCAGCCCCGAGATCGAGAAGCTCGCGCGCAAGTACATGGTCGACCCCGAGCGCGTCGAGCCCAAGAGCCAGTCGCTCACCGTCGACCTCGTCAAGCAGCACTATCTCAGCGTCGAGCCGTGGGACAAGACCCGCCTGCTCCATCACCTGCTCACGCACGAGAAGCCCGGGCTCACCATCGTCTTCTGCAAGACCAAGCGCACCGTCGACAGGGTGTCCAAGGCGCTCGAAGACCGCGGCATCAACGCCCGCGCCATCCACGGCGACCTGCCCCAGGCCAAGCGGAACCGCATCATCGAGAAGCTCCGCGACGGCGACCTCTCCGTCCTCGTCGCCAGCGACCTCGCGGCGCGCGGGCTCGATGTCGATCTTATCACCCATGTCGTCAACTACGACATCCCGGAAGACCCCGAGGTCTATATCCATCGCATCGGGCGCACCGCGCGCGCCGGGCGCGACGGCGTGGCCTGGGCGTTCGTCACCAGCGAGCAGGGCGACCTGCTCACGGCGATCGAGATGCTCTCGAACAAAGAGATCCCCAAGCTCGAGTACCCCGACTTCAAGCACCGCGACCCGCCGGGCGACTGGTCCAAGGACAAGCCCGGCGCCGGCGCGCCTCCGAAGCCCGGCGTCAACCGCCTCGCGTATGTCGCCGCGCCACCCAAGCCGGCCGCCGCGATCGATATGAGCCGCTTCCCCGGCGGCGTCGTGCCCACGAAGATGCCTCCCCGCTCGATGGGCGGGCGCGTCAAGACGCACCGGACGATGAAGCAGGCAGCCCCTTCGGACAACCCCACGCCCGACGGCGCGCCGCCGGCAACGCCCTGATCACGCCGCGAGACGCTCGCGACCGAACTCGGAGCGGTTCCTGGTGAAGCGCACCGCGACGACCTGCAGATCGCCGGTCAGCGGCACGGCGCGCACCACGGTCGCCTCGATCAGCGATCGCGTGCGCACCACGCCGGCGTCGACCTTGGGCTCGATGACCACGTCGACGACGTCGCCGGGCGTCATCGGGCGTGCGGCGTGGACCTCCAGCAGGGCGCCGCCCTCGGAGAGGTCGGTCGTGCGCCCGGGCGCATAGGACAGCCCGGCGCGATGGAAGAGCTTGGCCCCGCGCTCCACGGGCGTGCGCGCGAAGAGGCGTCGGTCGAAGACGGGGTTCGCTGGGCGTTCCTTGGTGCGGCTCATCGTGGGCTGTATCGGTCCGGAAAGGCGCCGACTTTGGCCCCGTCCCGGGTGTTTCGCGCTCCGCAGGCCCGTGTCTCGCGGCTACCCTGTCCCCGTGACCCACGACGACGCCCTCCGTGTCCTGCGCGACATCGCCCCCTCCGGCGTTCTGAGCGATGTCGACGGCGTGCTGACCGACGGCACGATCGCCCTCTTCCCCGACGGGGCCAAGGGACGCTCCTTCCATGTCCACGACGGGATGGGCGTGAAACTGCTCCAGGCGGCCAAGTACAAGATCGCCTGGATCAGCGCGAGCCACGACGACGGCGTGATCCGCGCCCGCGCTCAAGGGCTCGGCGTGCATCACGTCGATGTCGGCTCGGGCGAGAAGGGCGAGCGCCTCCGGCGCGCCTGCGCCGCGATCGGCGTGCCGCCCGAAAGGTGCGTCTATATCGGCGACGATGTGAACGATCTGCCCGCGATGCGCCTCGCCGCGTTCAGCGCGTGCCCGGCCGACGCGCGACCCGAAGTCCGCGAGCGCGTCTCGCTCGTCCTCGCGAGCAAAGGGGGGCGAGGCGCCTTCCGCGAGCTGGCCGACCTGATCCTCCACGCCCACCGGCTGCGCGACGGGCTCGACGAGGGGCAGATCGAGCGATGGTCGAAGGAAGCGCTCGCGTGAGCAGCGGCCTGACGATCGTCCGCACCACCACCGCGAAGGTGAACCTCGCGCTGGCGGTCGGGGCCCCAGAGGGCGAACGCGGTTACCACCCGATCTCCAGCTGGATGGCCCCGGTCGATCTTCGCGACACGCTCACGCTGACGCCCCTCGATGAGTCGCGCGCGAGCCGCTACGCGATCCTCTGGCACGACGACGCGCCGCGGCGGACCGACATCGACTGGCCCATCGCGAAGGACCTCGCGGTCCGCGCCCATCACGCGCTCGAAGCGCGCCTCGGCGCCCGCCTCGCGACCCAGCTGCGCCTCGACAAACGCATCCCCGTCGGCAGCGGGATGGGGGGCGGTTCCTCGAACGCCGCCGCCATGCTCGCGGCGCTGCGAGACGCCTATTCACTCGCGATCGACGACGACGCGCTCCGCGAGATCGGCGCCTCGATCGGCAGCGACGTCCCGTACTTCCTCGACGAGGGCGATGTCCCGCGCGCGGCGATCGTCGAGGGGCTGGGCGATCGCATCGAGCGCCTGGAGCGCCGGGACAGCGACATCTGGCTCGCGATGGTCTTCCCGCCTTTCGGCTGCAACACCGGGGCGGTGTACCGCGCGTTCGACGAAACCCTCGGCGCGGATCACGAGCTGCGCGCCGAAGAGGTTCGCCGGCTCGCGATGTCCGGCGAGATCGTGAGCGAGGCGCTGTTCAACGACCTGGCGATCGCCGCCGCGATGGTGCAGCCCGCGCTGGGCGACATGCGCGCAGCCGCGGCGCGATCGACCGATTCGCCTGCGCACGTGACGGGCAGCGGCAGCGGGCTGTTCGTGGTGGCGCGCGACGCCGACCACGCCGAGTGGCTGGCGATCCGGCTGCGCGACGACCTCGAAACGCCGACGCGCGCCGTGCGCGTGTTCATCTGAGACGCCCCAGCGGCGCCGGCTCGGGCCCGGCGACGAAGCCGAAACGGCCCCACTGATCGCCAGCGATCTCGACTCCAGGGAGCGTTTCGATCCCCGGGAATTCGCCGAGAGGCCCGCCGCGCTCCAGCACGTGGGCCGGCAGCGCCAGCCCCGCGCTCTCGAACGCGGCGCGGAGGCCCGAGGTGCTGTTGGGCCCGAGCAGGAAGTAGCGCGACTCGAACGCGCGGTCACGCTGCAGCTCCGCCACGGCGCTGAGGGGCGCCCAGTAAACCGCTTCAAGGCGGTGATCGGGCGGGATGGGCAGGAACGACCAGACGCGATCGCCGCGCGCGACCTTGACGATCCGGTCGCGGTCCTCGCGCGCCGGTGGGGGGGTATAGCCCCGGCGCGCGAAGGCGCCGGTGTACTCGACGACCGTATCGAGGTGCTCGAACCCGGGCGGCGCAGTGATCTGCGCGTAGAGGTGACGTCCCCGCCCGGCGACGACCCAGGAGCGCAGCTCGACGCGCGCGAGCGGCTCGGGCTCCTCGCGCGACGCGTTGACAACGGTGGTGTACGCCGCGCCCGAAACAAGCGCCAGCACCAGGAGTGCGACGACGCCCGTGAGCGCGAGCCGCGTCACGCGATCGTCACGCTCTTATCGAGGTACACATCCTGGATGGCGTTGAGCAGGGCGACGCCCTCCTTCATCGGGCGCTGGAACGCCTTGCGCCCCGAGATGAGCCCGATGCCGCCGGCGCGCTTGTTGATGACGGCGGTGCGCACGGCGTCGGCCAGGTCGCTCGCGCCCTTGCTCTCGCCGCCCGAGTTGATGAGGGGCATGCGCCCCATGTAGCAGTTGGCGACCTGCAGGCGGCAGAGGTCGATGGGGTGATCGCCCGGGGTGAACTTGTCGTACATGGCCTTGTCGAACTTGCCGTACTTCTCGCCCTTGGTGATGTACTTCTCGTTGTTGTTGAGCGCGTCGTAGCCGCGGTTGATGGTGGGGAGTTTCTGCTTGATGATGTCGGCCTGGATCGTCACGCCCAGGTGGTTGGCCTGGCCGGTCAGGTCGGCGGACGCGTGGTAGTCCTTGTCCTGCTTGAACGCGTCGGAGCGGGTGTAGCACCAGAGCACGGTGACCAGGCCGTAGTCGTGCGCCTCTTCGAACCACGCCGAGACCTCGTCGATCTGGCGGCGCGACTCGGCCGAGCCGAAGTAGATCGTCGCGCCAACGGCCATCGCGCCCATGTCGAACGCCTGCTTGACCGAGCCGTAGCGCGTCTGGTCAAAGGTGTTGGGGAACGACATCAGCTCGTTGTGGTTGAGCTTGACGAGAAAGGGGATGCGGTGCGCGTATTTCCTCGACACTGCGCCCAGCACGCCCAGCGTGCTCGCGACCGCGTTGCACCCGCCCTCGATCGCCAGCTCGACGATCTTCGCCGGGTCGAAGTACGCCGGGTTCGCGGTGAACGACGCGACGGCGGAGTGCTCGATGCCCTGGTCGACGGGCAGGATCGAGGTGTAGCCGGTGCCGGCGAGGCGCCCGGTGTTGAGGATGGTCTGGAAGTTCCGCAGCACGTTGGGCGAGCGATCGGTCTGCGTGAACACGCGATCGACGAAATCGGGCCCGGGCAGCGCGAGCGAGGCGCGAGGGAACCCCTTGGACTCGTAGGAAAGAAGGGCGTCGGCGTCGGGTCCGAGGAGTTCGGCGATCGAGGGCATGGTCGGTGCTCGCGTACGGGACAGCGTGGATGAAAGCATGCCGCCCCCGTCGGGGACGGGGCGGCGTGTGCGCACGGGGCGGATGATATCGGGGAGACGCTCGCGGATCAGTCGGCGATGAGCTGATCGTCGCTGAAGGAATGGGGCCAGTGGTCCTGGACCTTCTGCTCGATGAGGTCCGGCGCGTCGAGCGAATCCTGCATCAGCTTGCCGACCTTGAACTTCACGGTGCGCTTGGCGGGCACCTCGACCCGCTCGAGCGTCTTTGGGTTCTGCGCGACGCGCGGCGCACGAGACTTCGTCTCGAAGATGCCGAAATCGCGGAACTCCAGCCGGTTCCCCCGGCCCAGCTCCAGAACGATCTGGTCGAACAGGCACTGAACAACATCGCGCACGTCGGTGCGCTTCATCTTGGTCGCCGCTGCGACCCGGTCGACCAGGTCTTTTTTCGTTATCGTCGCCACGGCCGTTCCCTCCGCTCAGGCGCCTCGACGCGTCGGTCAGCACTGCCAAAGAGTTGTGCCGACCGGGGCGCATCCCCTGAGTCGGTCACATCTCGGCGACGCCCAGTATCGCGTGAGATCGTTCCGGAATCAACCCAGATTCTCACGGGTTACGCGAGGAATCGTCGGAATCTTCGCGATGTATGTTCGCGTGCTGTAAGTATTTGCGGCGATCCGGCGTTTCTGAGGGGGGTCAGTGCCTCGTGCCCCATCGGGAGTAGATCGTCGGGATGCGTCGAAGCTCGAGAGGCACGGGCGGGCCGGGCCACACGCTGGCGTCCACCAGCGGCGCCGGGGGCCGGGCGATCAGCCCCGAGTCCCGGCGGGCCGCGATCGCCTCCCCGGGCGCGACCCACCCGGTCGACGCGACCCAGGCCCCTGCGCCGGGCGCGAGCGCCGGGCCGGGTTCCGGGGCGTGGAGCGGCTCGATCGCCCACAGCCCGGCCTGTCGGGGCGAGTGCGCCTCCTGGCTCGCGGCGCAGCCGGCAAGCCCGGCGGCGACCAGCAGGGCCGAAGCGGCGAACGCGATGCGGGATGTCTGTTCTGCGATTGGTGGCACGGGAGTCAGGGGGCAAATCCCGAACCATCGAAATGGTCCGGGAAAACTCGCCCGGATCGGCCCTCGAGTCGGCTGCGCCGAGGGCTCGTTCCGGCGTTGTCGCGTCCGTGCAACGCTCATGTTGACGCGCGGCAACCCGCGCGTCGGTGATCACAATACGCCCGGGAGGACTCGAACCTCCGACCTGCGGTTTCAGCGGTCCGTCGATCGCTCGACGGGCTGGACCATCTCTTCGACCCCTTCGACGATCGCTCGTCTCGTGGTCGCCGGGCGCTTCGGCGCCCGAACACGAACGGTGCTCGGGCGCCTACGCGGGGGTATCGCCGGGGCGGCTCACCCGCTGGTCTCTACACCTTCCGTCGGCCGCGCGCCGAGACAAGCTCTCGGTCGCGCACCCCGCCGACGGCTCGGCTCGGGATTGCCCTCGCGTGCGTACGCGTGGGGTTCCCCGAGTTCACCCGGTTCGCCCTGACCCGTCACCGGGCCGGGCCCCTCTTTCGTCGCGACGCCGTGTCGCGCGTGCGAAGGAAACCGCCGCTCTATCCTGCTGAGCTACGGGCGCAGATTGTCGTGCCCTCGAACCGAAGTCGGCGGCACGCCCGCAGTATACCGGCCCCGGCGGGCCCGGAACCTCAGGATGCGCGAAGCCAGGTCACCACGACGCACACGACGAACCCGCCGGGCGCTCGCGCTCGCGTTCATCGCGGCGTGCGCGCTCCTCGGGGCCGGGCTGTTTATCGCCACGCGCTCGTTCGCGCTGCGCGCCATCGTCGAGCCGCGCCTGGCCGACGCGCTGGGCGCAGAGGTCTCCATCGGGCACGCGTCGCTCACCGGGTTCGCAACGGTGACGCTCCGCGATGTCGTGGGCGTTGCGCCGGGAGTGCCGACCGACGCGTCGACCGTGCTGGTCGTCGAACGCCTCGATGCGACGCTCGACTGGGGCGCGATACTCGCCGGCCGCTTCGGCGTGCGCGAGGTCCGCTTCGACAAGCCCACGCTGCGCCTCAGCCAGCGCGTCGGGACCTCCACCCTGAACATCGCCAACCTGAACCCCAGCCCGGGCGGGAGCGCCCCGCTCGAGCTCCCTCTCGTCGTCGTGCGCGGCGGGCGGGTCGAGTTCGGTGAGCACGACGACGCTGCGTACAGCCGGCTCGCCACCATCGAGGTCGACGGTTCGCTCTCGCGCTCGGACAAGGACCGCGGCATCTACCAGATCGCGCTCGTCGAGTCGGCGAGCAGCGCCGAGTCGCGTGCACCGAAGAACCCCACGCCGATCACGCTCGAGGGCCTCTACGACCCGATCCGGGTCGAGGGGCGCCTCATGCTCGAGAATCTCGACCTCGCCTCCTGGGGGCCGCAGGCCGCGCCCAGCGATGTGCGCGACCTCTGGACGCGCCTCCGGCTCGAGGGCGAAGTCGAGCGGACAGAGTTCGTGTACAGCGATCGCGACGGCGTGCGAGCCGAGTTCCATTTCGCCGACGTCGCGCTCCTGCTGCCCATCGCCGCCGACCCGCAGGCGGACCTGGAGTTCTCACCCGGGCCTCGCGCCGAGCCCGACCGTTTCATGCGGATCTCCGACGCGAAGGGGACCGCGACGCTGGGCGCGTCGGGCCTGCACGCGCAGATCACCGGGCTGATCGAGGACCTGCCGTACCGCGTCGTGTTCGACACGACCTCGCTTGGGCTGGACGCCGGGTTCACCATCCGCTTCGACACCGCCGAGCCATTCCAGGTCGCGCAGCGCCCCCAGCTCCTCCCGTTCGCGCCGCCGGTCGTGCGTCGGCGCATCGAGTCCTTCTCATCGCCCACGGCGCTCATGGAGGCCCGCGTGGTCGTGACCCGAGGCGAGTCGCGCCAGGACTCGCCGGCGCCCGTCTCGATCGCGGGCGTCCTCGATTTCCGCGAGGGGTCCGCGTCGTTCGCCGATTTCCCGTACCCGGTGCGCGACATGACGGCCCGCGTCCGCTTCGACGAGGACAGGATCGTCATCGAAGAGATGACCGGGAAGGGACCGACCGGCGCGAGCATGCGCGTTCAGGGCGTTATCGCCCCCCCGACCGACGGCGCGATGGTCGACCTGCAGATCGTCTTCGACGACCTCCCCCTCGACGACGCGTTCGACGCGGCCATGCCCTCCTCGCGCGCAGGGCTCCTCGGTTCGATCTTCAGCCGAGAGGCGGAGTCGCGCCTTCGCGACGCCGGCCTGCTCCCCGATTCGTTCGCGCTCGGGGGCGTCGGAACGCTCGATATCCGGGTCTTCAGGGCGCAGGGAGAGAACAGCGAGTATCTCTGGCGCGCCCGGCTCTCGCTCCCCGAGGCCGGGCTGCTCGTCGACCGATTCCCGCTCCCTGCGATCGTCGAGCACGCGACCATCGAGGTGACTTCCGAGGTCGCGGAGGTGCGCATCCCGGTCCTCCGTCCCCTCTCGGGGGGCGAGGGCGACATGCTCGGCAACATCCTGCTGCGCGACGCCGGGGAATCGGTCTTCGTTCCGACCATCATGATCCGCACGCAGGGCACGCCCATCGACGAGCGCCTGCTGGCGGCGATCCCGGGCGGCGTCGGCAATCCACGGACACGCGACGCGTCGGACGAGTCGGGCTTCAACGCGTCCGACGCGGTGCGCGCGCTCGGGCTCCGCGGCGACGCCGGCGCGATCGCGAGGGTCCTCCCACGAGACAACGGGGAACTTGGCTTCGATGTCTTTCTCGAGTTCGAAGGCGTGGCCTGCGCACCGGGCGGCGCGCCATCCGACCTCGTGACCGAGCTCGCGGGTCGCGTCAGCGTGAGCGAGGCATCGCTCGAACTCAGCGGCTTGCGCGGGCGTCTGGGCGCAGGCCCGCTCGCGATCGACGGGAGCGTCGGCATCGCCGACGGCGCGCTGGGAGCGGTCGACCTGCGACTCGACATCGGCGCGCTCGACCTCGCGTCGCCCTTCGAACGCCTCGTCGCGCCCTTCTCGAGCGAGACCGCGTCGGCGATCCGCGCCGGGATCGACGCGGTCGCGCTCCGAGGCACGCTGGACTCGCGCGTCGTGGTCAGCGCCGACGGGTCGAGCGGCGGCGGGGTCGGCGCCCGCGTGGACATCTCCTCGCTCCGCTCCATCGAGTTCAACGCGATCGGTGATCGGATTGCGCTGTCGCGCAGCCAGGGCGGCGCATCCATCGACGCGCGCCAGGGCGGGCCGATGATCGCGGCGTTCCGCGACTTCTCGGCCGACGCATCCTTCGCCGGCGAGCCCCCGGTCCGGCTCACGCTCGACGGGGAGTTCGACGCGTCGGCCTGGCTCTCGCCCCGAGGATCGACGGCGCAGCGCGAGGACGCTCGCGAGCTGCGCGTCGCGGGAGAGGTGCGCTGGCCCTCCGCGATGACGCGCGCGCTCGTCCGGTCGTTCACCCCCGAGCGCACCGACACGATCGACACGGCGCTCACCGGGTGGGGGGTTCGCCTCCTCTCGGACGCGCACGCGATCGTCCGATCGGGCGCCTCGCAACGCCCTGAAGTCGACGCGATCACGCTCACGCCGCGTTCGCTGTCGCTCACGCGCAAGGACCACACGATCGATCTCGCCGTCGAGCGCGGGTCGATCCTGCGCAGGGGGGGGGTGATTCTCCTCGACGACCTGGCCCTCCGTTCCGAGGGAGTCTCCCTCGATCTCCGGGGCCGCGCCACGCTGGGCGATGCGCCCTCGCTCGACGTTGATTTCACGGGATCGATCGAGCGCCTCGACGAGTCCAGGCTCGCGTTCCTGCCCGGGGCGGCGGGGGATGCGCTCCGGGCGGCGACCTTCCGCGCGACCCGCGCGACGGTCGATCGCGCCGGGCTCGTCATCGCGTCGTCCGCGCCCACGCTCCTCGGCGCCACCATCCGGTTCGAGGGCGCGTCGTTCGACGTGGGCGGCACGGACATCGCGGACGTCGACGGCTCGGTCGTACTCCAGATCGATACCGGCGACGCGCGACCCCTCGACGCCTCGCTGCGTTTCGACTCCGCGCGCGTCCAGCGCCTGCGGCTCGGGGCGGGGCGTGCGCGCGTGATCGGCGCCGACGCCGGGGATTCGTTCCTCATCCCGCTTTTCGAGGCCGACGCGTATTCCGGTCGCGTGACCGGGTTCGGCAAGATCACTCGCGCCCGCGCGAACGCGATCGGCGCGCCGCGCACGCTCGAGTATCAGGTCGAGGGACAGTTCAGCGGCGTCTCGCTCCAGGGCCTGCGCGACGACCTCGCGATCACCGGTGAGCAGGAGTCGACGAGCACGCCCGGTCGCTCCGGCCAGATCGACGCGACCATCGGCGTCGCGGGCGTGGCCGGCGCTCCGTCGACGCGGGTCGGTCGCGGCGCCGTGCGCGTGTGGGGGGGCGAGGTCGTGCGACTCCCGCTGCTGTCGCGCCTGATCGAGTTGAGCAACCTGCAGCTCCCCACGGGCGAGGAGCTCGACTTCGCGCACGCGAGGTTCTTCCTCGAAGGCGACCGGGTGATGTTCGAGGAACTGGGCGTCGCGTCCGACTCGGTGACGCTCACGGGGCAAGGGCATCTCCGGTGGCCTTCGCTGAATCTTGACCTTCGCGTGACGAGCCGCGCCGCGAGGCGCGCGCCGCTGCTGAGCGACCTTTTCGAGGCGTTCCGCGACGAGCTGGTGACCACGCGGGTCACCGGCCCGCTCACCGATCCTCGCTACAGCGTGGAAACGCTCCCGACGACCCGGCGGTTCCTCGACAGCATCTTCGGCACGCGCAATGATGCCGTCACCCGCGAGCGTCCCCCGGCCAGACCCATCCAGCCCAACGATCGCTGACGCTGCGCTTCCACCCCTTTGCTCGCTCCACCCTCAGGACACCACAAGCACATGGCTGATCACGGCAAGGCCACCGGCCCAGAACCCGTCGCAGAACCAACCCCGGCGCCGCTCCGAGGCGACTTCCCCACGCCGCCGATGCTCGAGGGCATCGACGCGCTCATCCGCGACTCGGGCATGGACCCCGGGAGCTTCGACGGTCGCCTGATGCGCGACCTGATCGGCACATCGCTCAAACTCATCCGCGACGATCGCCAGACCGGCGAGCTGAAACTGATCACCGCCGCCGTCAAGGAGATCCGGCACGCGTACCGCGTGTTCGCGAAGTACCAGGACCGGCTGAAGATCAGCATCTTCGGCTCGGCGCGCACGCCCCCGGCGCACCCCGACTATCTCGCCGCCGTTGAGTTCTCCAAGATGATGGCCGCCAAGGACTGGTTGTGCATCACCGGCGCCGGCGACGGCATCATGAAGGCCGGGCACGAGGGGCCAGGTCGCGAGGCGTCGTTCGGGCTCTCCATCCGACTGCCCTTCGAGACCACGGCGAACACGATCATCGCGGGCGACGACAAGCTCATCAACTTCCGCTACTTCTTCACGCGCAAGCTGATGTTCGTCAGCCAGGCGGACGCCGTCGCCTGCTTCCCGGGCGGTTTCGGCACGCAGGACGAGGCCTTCGAGATCCTCACCCTCATCCAGACCGGCAAGAGCGAGATGAAGCCCATCGTCATGGTCGAGGGCGAGCACGGCGACTATTGGCGCCACTGGGAGAACTACATCCGGCGGTCGCTCCTCGAGAAGGGCTTCATCAGCCCCGAAGACCGCGACTTGTACTACATCGCGGAGGACCCTGCCGACGCGGTGCAGTACGTCTGTCGCTTCTACCGGAACTATCACTCGTCCCGGTACGTGCGCGACGACTACATCATCCGCCTTCGCGCCCCGCTGCGCGAGGAGGACATCGAGGTGCTCAACGCCGAGTTCGGCATGCTCGTGCGCGAGGGACGCATCACGCAGCGCGGGCCATACGCCGAGGAGGGCGACGAGTTGCCGCACCTCCCGCGACTCGCGTTCACCCACACCCGTCGCCAGTTCGGGCTGGTCCGGACGCTGATCGACCGGATCAACTCGTTCGAGCCGGCCAGGGGCGCCCAGACAACCCCCTGATACGGCTGGGGATATCTTTCCCGCCGGCAACCGGCCCCGGGGGGCTTTCGTATCGGCCCGGGACCGGGTACCCTCTCGCCCACTCGCATGACGCGCCCCAGACCGACAGCCCGTGCGATCCTTCTCGCGGCCACGGCCCTCGCGGCGGCGTCGTGCGCGAAGCGAGACGCCGGCGTCGAGCTGACGCAGCTCACCCAGCAGCCCGCGTCCGTCGATGTGCTGACGCCCGTCGTTCGCGGCGGCGCGAACGGGCTCGAGGTCCTCTGGTTCGTCTGCCGCGATTCGCAGGCGTCGCTCGCGTCGGCGCTTGCGCCGTACCTCTACCAGCCCACGCCGCTCAGCGAGGAATCGCTCGCGGCGCTTCGCGCCAACGGGCTGCGCCTCGTCGCTGTCCCGCTCGCCGACCTTGGCGCGCTGCGCGACGGGCTCGACATGGTGGGCGTCACCGAGCGCGCGTGGATGGGCTGGTCGCTCGCGTGGGGAGAGGCGTTCCGCGCCCGAACACTGCCGCGCGGCGCTACGGTGGTCATCGACGATCGACTCGTCACGCTTCCGAAGTGCGGCCCGCGCCTCCTGGCGCGCTGCTGGTCGACACCGACGCCCGAGGGCGATCGCGTGCGCGTCGAGTTGACGACCCAGCTCGTGCCCGATTCGCCCCGTGTCGCGCCCTTCGACCCGCTCGCTCGACCGGCTTCCGAGGACTTCGCGACCTACGAACTCACCCGCGGCGAGGTGGTCCCGGCGCTGGCCTTCGAGGCGGAGTTGCAGCCGGGCTTCGCGTACCTGCTCGTGCCCGAGTCTCCCGACGCCGACTGGCTCTCGATCGCGTCCGACGCGCAGGAGCGCGAGCGGTCAGGCGAGACCATCGAGGACGACGGCTTCGAGCCGGCGGACGACGCCTGGACGATCACCGGGCTGGAGGGCGTCTTCGGTCCCCCGGCGCCTGCGCCGCTGACGCTCGGCGAAGCGATGCTGACATCGTGGGACCCGTTCGAGACCGATGACTCGGGCTCGTCCCGAGCGCCGCGACTCAAGGCGGTCGTCGCGCTCGTGCCCCGCGCCGAATCGCGCGTTCGCCTCCTGCCGAAGCTCCAGACGCTCGCGTCCGACTCGGGCGCGTCGAACCGCTGAGGTTCAGCGCCGCGACTTCCATCGCGCCACGAAGGCGTCGTATTGCTCGCGCGTGTCGATCCCGCCGCGACTGTCGGTGTGGCATGTCGCCATCGCGATGCGGTGCCCGTGCTCGAGCACGCGGAGCTGCTCGAGTTTCTCGGCCTGCTCGAGCGGGGTCGGCGTGAGCCGGAGGTACTCGCGCAGGAACGGGCGCCGGTAGCAATACAGCCCGATGTGGCGGAGGGGCCGGGCCTCGGGCGGCGCGTCGCCGTCGCGATCGTGGGGGATGACCGAGCGGGAGAAGTAGAGTGCCGCCCCGTCGCGCGTGAAGACGACCTTGACAGCCGCCGGGTCGTCGATGCGCTCGTCGGCGCCGAAGGGCGCGCAAGGCGTGCTCATGACGCAGCGGTCGTCTCGGAGCATCGCCTCGACCGCCGCGTCGAGGACGCGCGGCTCGAGCTCCGGCTCGTCGCCCTGAACATTCACGACGATGTCGGTGTCGCGCACGCCGAGCGTGTCCGCTGCCTCGGCGATGCGCGATGTGCCGTTGACGTGGTCGGGCGAGGTCATCACCGCCTCGGCCCCGAACGAGGCGCAGGCGTCGGCGACCTCGGCGCTGTCGGTCGCGACGACGACGCGCGTCGCGCTCTTCGCGCCCGCGGCGTTGTCGTACACGTGCTGGACGAGCGTGCGCCCGGTCTCGGCGAGCAGCACCTTTCGCGGCAGGCGGGTGCTCCCGAGGCGCGCGGGGATGACGACGATGATCTGTGGTTTCATGAGGTCCGGCTCGCGGTCGCGTGCGTGTGGTTCGGTGGGTGCGTGGTCGGCGCGATCAGACGCCCTTCAGCTCGCGGATCAGCTTCTGGAGCGCGTCGCGGCGCTCGCGGATGTCGCGGTAGCTGATCTGCTGCATCGCGATGCCCGAGCCGATCTTGTACGCCTCTTCCGCCGCCGCGAGGTCTCGCTGCTCTTCCGCCATCGTCGCGAGGGACTCCATCAGCCCGTAGCGCAGCTGGTACCCCAGCTCGTCGGTGTCGATCTCGATGCCCTCGAGCGCGCGCCGGTAGGTGTCGGCGGCCTCGGAGTGCCACCCCATGCGCTGGAACGACTGGCCGAGATAGCTGAGCACGCGCGAACGGTGCTTGGGGTCGTGCTGCGCCTCCTGAAAGAGCGCGATGGCCTCTTCGTCGTTGCCAAGCTGGAAGTGGCGAACGCCCAGCTCGTACTTGAAGCCCAGGTCCGTCGGGTTGTTCGCGGCGCGGAGCTTGAACTCCTCCAGCTCCATCTCGACGAACTTCCGCTCGGCTTCGGGCAGTTTCTTCGCGGCGTCTCCCGACGGGTCGGCCTTGGCGACCTCGCGGAGTTTCACGAGCTGGCGGCGCGCGTGGCGCAGGCGGAGGTCGCCGGCCTGCTGGCGGAAGCGGAACTCGTCGAACTGCTTGTACGCCGCCATGAGCACTTCGTACGCGACCTTGACGTCCTCTGGGCGCCCTCGCTCCTGCAGGATGCGCGCGTACTTGCCGATGGTGTTGCGATCGTCGGGGCGGCGTTCGTAGTCGGCCTTGGCGTCTTCGATGAGCCGGTCGACCGTGTCCTCGGTCTTGACGATGCGCGTCTGCTCTTCGAGCTTGCGCTGCTGCTCGGCGCCGCGGATGTTCGCGCGGAACCCGCCGGCCTGCCCGGTCTGCTCGTACCCGCCGCTGGTCATCGTCGCCTGGGCCGCGAGGTTGCGTATCTCCGCCTCGAGGGCGCTGTCGGTCGGGTCGACCATCATGGCCGCCTCGCCGGCCTTGACCGCGAGGTCGAACGCGCCGATCTTCACCAGCGCGTCCTTCATCTTGACGAGGATGTCCTTCTTGGACCGCGTGGTCAGCAGCGAGGGGAGACTGCGCTCGGCGATCCAATAGCCGTGCTCCGAGAGGTCGAGCTTGCTCGCGCTCTCGAGGACGCGCAGCACGCGAGGGGCGTCGTCGGGCCTCGTGCCCCAGTTCAGCAGGTCGCCGAGGTACGACTCAACGGGCCCCTTGCCCCCGAAGTTGCTCAGCTGCTCTTTGGTGGGCTTGTCGCGGTTCTCGCCTCGCGCGAAGGCCTGGGCCGACTCGAAGAACTTCTCGAGCCCGTACATGCTCGTGGGGTCCTGCCGGAGCCCCTGGAGCCAGAGCACGGTCGAGTAGGCGTAGTTGGTCGTGTCGTAGACCGCCTGCGCGTGGTCGAAGAACTTCTTGGCCTTCACGGGGTCGGAGGTGAACGCGTCGGCGCTCGACGCCGTCGCGCCGTTGCCCTGACCCTCGTCTGATTTTTTCCGTCCGAACAAGGCCAAGGGGACTCCCTCCTGCGAGCGACTCGACGACGCGAACGAATCTCACCCCGCCCATCCGCGGGGAGGGCGCGACCGGTTGCGGGCAACCGCCCCGACGCGACGCCATGCTAGAGAGTCGGCGAGGAAAGCGTCAATCGTACCCGTTCGCTCCGAGCGAGGGCGTTCCATACACTACGGGAGATGTCGATCCGGCCCGAGAACCTGTCCATCCTCCATTACCCTGCCGATTCCCTTCGCGCCAAGGCCGCGCCCATCGAGCGAGTGACCGACGAGGTCCGCTCCGTCGTCGGGCGCATGGTCGATCTGATGTACAACGCCGAGGGCATCGGGCTCGCGGCGCCGCAGGTCGGCGTCTCGTGGCGACTCTTCGTCCTCGACGTGCCCCCCACGGAGGACGACGAGCGATCCATCCACGCCGAGCCCCCCACGGCGACCCCGGGACCGATGGCCTTCATCAACCCCAGGATCGAGAAGTACATCGGCCCCCCGATCCGAGGCGAGGAGGGCTGCCTGAGTCTCCCCGAGATCCGGGGCGAGGTCCTCCGGCCCCCCGAGGTCATCGTGAGGGCTCTCGACGCGCACGGCGAGGAGTTCACCTTCCACGCCGCCGGCCTCCTGGCGCGATGCATCCAGCACGAGAACGACCACCTCGACGGCGTGCTCATCATGGACCGCTTCACGCAGGTGTCGCGCCTCAAGACACGCGGCGCGATCCGCGAGCTCGAGCGCGCGGTGAGGTTCCGGTGACCGGCGCCGGCGAGCGGCGTGGGCTGCGCATCCTCTTTCTCGGCTCGGGCGCCTTCGGCCTGCCAACCCTCGAAGCGATCGCGTCCGAGCACCGGCTCGTCGGCGTCGTCACGCAGCCAGACCGGCCCGCCGGTCGCGGCATGAAGCTGACGCCCAGCCCCATCGGCGCGTGGGCGGGCGAGCATGTCGACGCGGCGCGCGTGTTCAAACCCGAGAACATCAACGACCCCGGCGTCGTCGAAACGCTGCGAGGGCTCGGCGCCGACGCCTGGGTCGTCATCGCGTACGGGCAGAAGCTCGGGACCTCGCTGCTCGACGGGGTGTTCGCGATCAATCTCCACGCGTCGCGACTGCCTCGCTGGCGCGGCGCCGCGCCGATCAACCACGCGATCTGGGCCGGCGACGCGACGACGGGCAACAGCGTCATCACGCTCGCCGACCGGATGGACGCCGGGCTGGTGCTGGGGATGAGCGAGCGCCCGATCGACCCGCTCGTGACGACGGGCGAGCTGCACGACCTGCTCGCGCAGGACGGCCCGGCGCTCGTGCTGCGCGTGCTCGACGAGCACGCGCGCGGCGCGCTGCGCCCTCAGACGCAGGACGAGTCGCTCGTCACGCACGCGCGCAAGCTGCGCAAGGAAGACGGCGTGATCGACCTCTCGTGGGACGCGCCGCGGATCCGCCGCACCGTTCACGCGCTGAACCCCTGGCCCGGAGTTGGAGTCCGGCTGGGGGGCGTGACGATAAAGCTCCTGCGAGTGCAAGACTTGACAGGACATCCCGATACAACGAGCATGGGGCTCGCGTGCGGCACGGTCGCCGATCGCGAGCTCGGCACGGTGGTCTGCGGCGGAGGCACGATGCTCCGGATTCTCGAGGTGCAACCCGAAGGCAAGCGTCCTCTCGCGTGGCCGGACTTCGCGCGCGGGTTCCGCTTCACCGAGCCGGCCGTCATCGAGGGGGGCGCGCGATGATCTCCCTCTGGGACCTGCTGGGCAGGCACCGTGAACCAGAGAAGCTCAGCGCCGAGCCCGCGCCCGCTCCGCTGGAGCCGGCGCGATCGGCGAACTCGATGCGCGCTCGCTACGACTCGCTGGTCCGCGACATGCTCTCCGAGCACGGCGTGCGCGTGCGCAAGTGGCGCTCGAACATGTCGGGCGTCGCGTGGCAGGTCATGTATGCCGACGGGAGCGTCTCCAAACTGATCGAGGCGCCCAGGCCGCGCGGGCCGATGTCGGCGGCGGTCTTTTTGCACGAGATCGGCCACCACGCCATCGGCTTCCACCGCTACTCGCCCCGCTGCCTCGAAGAGCACATGGCCTGGGCGTGGGCCATCGAGCAGATGCAGGTCCGCGAGCTGAACATCACCGATGGCGTGCGCCGGCGCGTGTGGCAGTCGATGCGCTACGCGATCGGCAAGGCCCGCCGGCGCGGCATCAAGCAGGTGCCGGCCGAGCTCTCGATCTACCTCACCCCGGCGGAGCGCGTCGCGCTCGGCATCGAGTGCGTCGAGCCCGCGCAGGACGCCCGGCGCGTCGTCGCCGCCTGAGCGAATCCGGACGGCGCCGGACGCGATACAACTTCCCGTGACGACCCGGAGCGATCACCCCGATCGAGGGCCCGCGATGATCTCTGCACGCTTGACGCTTATCCCACTCGCCCTCGTGCTGCTCAGCGGGTGCGCCGCCTCTCAGCCCGCGCGCCTCACCGTCGACGCGACGGACCTGCCCCGTCACCTGCTCCACGCCGAGATGGCGATCCCTGTGGGCGAGTTCGCGCGCGACGATCGCGGCGGCGCGGACATCTGGTTCGTCGAGTGGGTCCCCGGGAACCACAACCCGAGCGGGCCGGTCCAGAATCTCGTGAACTTCTCGGCGCGCGACGACAAGGGGCGCGTGATCGAGTGGCGTCGCGACCCGGCGCGCACGGTGCGCAAGACGCTCGACATCCCGCCCGACGCGCGCGAGGTCCGACTCAGGTACTCCTACATCGCCAGCCAGCCCTGGGTGAACTCGCGCTCGAGCGATTCCTACGGGCGCCCGAACCTCGGGGTGATCAACTTCAACACCGTGCTGTTCTACCCCGGCGGCGCGGACAAGAACGAGTTTCTGATCGACGGCGTGCTGCTGATGCCCGATGGCTGGAGCGCCTCGACCTCGCTGCTCGCGCCGGGAAGGGTCTACCGCGGTTCGCGCGACGGCGGCGTGGAGCGCGTCGGTCTCGGGGTGGCGCCGCTGGCGATATTCGTCGACGCGCCGGCCATCATGGGCGAACACCTCGCGTCGTGGGCGATGTCGCCGATGAACGGCGCGGTGCACACCTTCGACGCCGTGGCGCCCTCGGAGGAATTCCTCGTCATGCCTCCCGAGCGCATGGAGAAGTTCAACCGCATGCACGCCGAGTGCGAGGCGGTCTTCGGCGCGTTCCCCTTCGGGCAGTTCCGCTATCTGATCGCGATGAGCGACGACCTGCCCGGGTTCGGCGTCGAGCACCGGGAGAGCACGCTGATCCGGTACCCGAGCCGCACGCTGCGCGATTCGGAGAAGCCCGGCGGTTCGCCGATGGGCACGGTGCCCCACGAGTACGTGCACGTGTGGGTCGGCAAGCTCGTCGCGCAGGGGGGGCTTCTGCACGAGAACTATCACACCCCGGCCGACACCCGGCTGATGTGGGTGTACGAGGGTTTGACGACCTACTACACCGATGTGATGTCGGTGCGCAGCGGGCTGCTGACCTTTGAGCAGTTCCGGGACGCGCTGGTGGAGCGCATGCACCGGTACGCGATGCAGCCCGGGCGCGCCTGGCGCAGCGTCGAGGACACCGCCGCCGGGCTGCGCCACCTGCGCGAGACCTCGCCCCGTTTCGAGAACCTGCGCCGGCGTCAGGACTACTACCACGAGGGAAGTCTGTTCTGGTTGGAAGCCGACGCGCTGATCCGCGGCGCCACGAACAACGAGCGGTCTCTGGACGATTTCTCGCGCGCGTTCTTTGGGGTGAAGGCGCCGCCCGGCGCCGGGGACGTCGTCGAGCACACCCGACAGGACGTCGTCGACGCGCTGCGCGCCGTGTACGCGGGCGTCGACTGGGACGCGATGATCCGCGAGCGGATCGAGTCGCCGCGTCGGGACCTCGGGTTCGACGCGCTCGCGCGTGCGCTGGGTTCTCGGTTCGAGTACACGGGCGAGCCGTTCACCCGCTCGGATCGGGTGTCGGTCGTGTCGAGGGCCGCCGATCTCCGAGCGTCCATCGGCGTCAGCGTGCGCGACGGGGGCGAGATCGGTGAGATCCTGCTCGATTCCCCGGCGTGGCGGGCCGGTCTCGGCTACGACATGACCATCGTCGGGGTCGGCGCGCCCGGACACGACGACCACGTCGAGTACTCCGCCCAGTCGCTGCGCGACGCGGTGGCCGCGACCCCCGAGCGCGGCGGCGTCGACCTGCTCGTGAAGTGGGACGGCCAGATCCGCCCGGTGCGCGTCGCGTACGACGGGGGGATGCGCTACCCGCGCCTCGTTCCGGTCGACGGGGGCCCGGACATCCTCGGGAGCATCGCGACGCCCCGAACGGAGTGATCTCCGTCCGGTCGTGCGATCCGCCGCAATCGACGCTGCTCGCGGCTTCACCGTCGCGATGAATGGCTCTTGTTAGGTCTCTCGGGCTCGGCGTTCCGCGTCGCTGCGCCTACGCTACCGGCACATCGTTCTCCGAACGAACCCCACAACCGCAGAGGCGCCCTCGATGTCCAGCCCCAACCCGTTCAACGCCCGAAAATCCCTCAAGACCTCCCACGGCGAGTTCTTCTATTACGACATCCAGGAGCTCGAGAAGCAGGGCGTGGGGCAGGTCTCGCGACTGCCGTTTTCGATCAAGGTGCTGCTCGAGGCCATGCTGCGCAATCTCGACGGCTTCGTGGTGACCGCTGACGACGTCTCGGTCCTCGCGAACTGGAAGGCGGATGCACCGCTGGAGACCGAGCTGCCGTTCATGCCCGGCCGCGTGGTGCTGCAGGACTTCACGGGCGTGCCGTGCGTGGTCGATCTGGCGGCGATGCGCGACGCGATGAAGCGACTCGGGGGCGACGCGAACGAGATCAACCCGCTCGTGCCGTGCGACCTCGTGATCGACCACTCGGTGCAGGTGGACGCGTTCGGGAGCAAGACGGCGCTGACGATCAACGCGGAGAAGGAGTTCGAGCGCAACCGCGAGCGATACGAGTTCCTCAAGTGGGGCCAGAAGTCCCTGCGCAACTTCACCTGCGTTCCCCCGGCGACGGGCATCGTGCACCAGGTGAACCTCGAGTATCTCGCGGGCGCGGTGCTGACGAAGAAGGACGACGAGGGGCGCACCGTCGCGTTCCCCGACTCCTGCGTGGGCACCGACTCGCACACGACGATGATTAACGGTCTGGGCGTCGTCGGCTGGGGCGTGGGCGGCATCGAGGCCGAAGCGGTCATGCTCGGTCAGCCGGTCTACATCCTCACGCCGAAGGTCGTCGGGTTCAAGCTCTCGGGCAAGCTGCCCGAGGGCGCGACGGCGACCGACCTCGTGCTGACGGTGACGCAGATGCTCCGCGCGCACGGCGTGGTCGAGAAGTTCGTGGAGTTCTACGGGCCCGGCATCGCGACGCTCTCGCTGCCCGACCGCGCGACCATCGGCAACATGGCGCCGGAGTACGGCGCGACCGTCGGCATGTTCCCGGTCGACAAGGTGACGCTCGACTACCTGCGCCTCACCGGGCGCAGCGCCGAGCAGATCGAGCTGGTCGAGAAGTACTTCAAGGCGATGGGCATGTTCCACGACGAGACGAGCCCCGAGCCGGCGTTCTCCGAGCGCCTGGAGCTGGATCTCTCGACCGTCGAGCCCAGCATGGCCGGCCCGCGCAGGCCGCAGGACCGCATCGCGCTGACGAACATGAAGGCGCAGTGGCGCAAGGATCTGGTCGACACCTTCGGCAAGCGCGATGTGGCCGAGGCGGTCCGCATCGACCGCTGGAGCGGCGAGGGCGGCGAGTCGGCCCAGGGCGTGCGCAAGCTCGACAACTCGACCGGCGCCCGGGAGGAGCAGGGCGATGCGCGCACCACCAACGGCGTGCTCGTCGAGGACGCGGGGCGCACCTACTCGCTGCATCACGGCGACGTGGTGATCGCCGCGATCACCTCGTGCACGAACACGAGCAACCCCGATGTCATGCTCGCGGCGGGCCTGGTGGCGCGCAAGGCGCGGGCGCTGGGGCTGACGCGCAAGCCGTGGGTCAAGACCTCGCTCGCGCCTGGATCCAAGGTCGTGACTGAGTACTACAACAAGGCCAACCTGACCGAGGACCTGGAGGCCATCGGCTTCCACACCGTCGGGTACGGCTGCACGACCTGCATCGGCAACTCGGGCCCGCTGCCCGACGCGACGGCGGCGGCGATCGAGAAGGGCGACATCGTCGCGACCAGTGTGCTCTCGGGCAACCGCAACTTCGAGGGGCGCATCAACCCGCACGTCAAGGCGAATTACCTCGCCAGCCCGCCGCTGGTCGTCGCCTACGCGATCGCCGGGACCGTGGACATCGACCTGTTCCACGACCCGCTCGGGACGAGCAGGGACGGCAAGCCCGTCTACCTGAAGGACGTGTGGCCGACGCACGCCGAGGTGCAGGCGGTCAAGGCGCAGTGCATCAACTCCGAGCAGTACCGCTCGCAGTACGAGAACGTGTTCAACGGCAACGAGATGTGGAACGAGGTGCCGGTGCGCGAGAGCGACCTGTACGCGTGGGACGAGTCGTCGACCTACATCCAGAACCCACCATTCTTCGAGGATATGACCGAAGAGCCGCGCGGCGTGCAGCCCATCAAGGGCGCGCGATGCCTGGTCTTCGTCGGCGATTCGGTCACCACCGACCACATCTCGCCTGCCGGCGCGATCCCGGTCGACAGCCCCGCCGGGAAGTATCTGCTCGAGAAGGGCGTGCCCGTCTCGATGTTCAACTCGTTCGGCTCGCGACGCGGCAATGACCGAGTCATGACCCGCGGCACGTTCGGCAACATCCGCGTCAAGAACAAACTCGCCAGCGAGCACGGCAAGCCCAAGGAGGGCTGGTGGACGCGCGACAGCCAGCGGGGCGGGACGGGCCCGATCGAGCCGATTTATGACGTCGCGATGCGATTCCGCACAGAGAACCTGCCCTCGATCGTGCTCGCAGGCAAGGACTACGGCATGGGCTCTTCGCGCGACTGGGCGGCCAAGGGCACGATGCTCCTGGGCGTGCGCGCCGTCATCGCGGAATCGTTCGAGCGCATCCACCGCTCCAACCTCGTGGGCATGGGCGTGCTCCCCCTGCAGTTCCTGCCCGGCCAGACCGCCGCGACCCTCGGGCTCACCGGCTTCGAGGTGTTCGACCTCGACCTGCCGGACCCGTTCGAGCCCCGCGCCATGGTGCACGTGAAGGCCACGACGCCCGACGGGCGCGTGATCGAGTTCGACGCGATGTCGCGCGTCGACACGCCGGTCGAGGTCGAGTACTACCGCCACGGGGGCATCCTGCCCTTCGTGATCCGTAAGAAGCTCAACGAGAGCATGCAGCCGGCCTGACCGCTGCTCTGTCAAGAATCGACCAAGCCACGCCGCGGAGCCGGTCTCCGCGGCGTTTTCTTCTGGCGGCGCGAGCGCTCGCGCCGACTATTGTTGCGTCCGATGCGCGTCGCGATCCTCGCCAACCCGTCGTCCGGCCGTGGGCGCGCCCTGCGCGTCGCTCGGGACCTGCGCGAGACGATCGGTTTCGCCGGGCACGAAGTCGAGGAACACTCCGCGCGCGAGCCGTCGTCGACCGACGCGGTCAAGCGCGCCGAGGTCGTCGTGATCGTCGGCGGCGACGGGACGGTTCACCACCAGCTCGCGGCGCTCGCAAAGAGCGACGCGGCGATCTGGCACGCGCCTCTCGGCACGGAGAACCTCTTCGCGCGCGAGTTCGGCATGACGACCGACGCCGACGCGCTGCTCCGCGCGATCGGGGCGGCGAAGGTCGCGTCCATCGACGGCGCGACGATCAACGGGCGCTGGTTCGCGATCATGGCCGGCGTTGGTCCGGACTCGAGCATCGTCGCGCGCGTCGCCGCCGCCCGGACCGGGCCGATCCGCAAGCTGAGCTACCTCGGGCCTTCGATCGCCGAGTTCCGGCGTCCGAACCTGCCGGTCATGTCGATCGATGTTGATGGCCGCCGGGTGGTGGACGCGCGTCGCGGGTTCGTCGTCGTGGCGAACTCGCGTCAGTACGGCGGTCGGATCAACCCCGCGCGCGGCGCGCTGATGGACGACGGGCTGCTCGACGTGGTGTTCTTCCCGTGCAGCTCCCGCGTGCGCGCGCTGTCGTGGACTGTGGGCTGTCGCGTGGGGAGGCAGGGCGCCAGCCGGTGGCTGGTTTCGGAGCACGCGACGAGCGCGGTCGTGACGATCGACGAATCCCAGGGCGCAAAGCTGCAGCTCGACGGTGAGTTCGCCGGGCATGCGAGCGGCGAGCTGGACATCAGGGTCCAGCCCGCCGCGCTGAAGGTGCTGCTGCCGGTGGGGTCGGCGCTTCGCAAAGCGCCGGCGGGTGTGCCCAATCAGGCGCCCGTGTCGTAGTAGAAGCGCTCGCGCACGATCTTGCCGTCCTTCCACTTCTGCACGCTGACCTGCTCGTAACGGATCCTGTTGCCTTCCGTGTTCGTGAACTCGAGCCAGTTCTCGATGGCGGCGACGCCGGTCCCCGGCGCGGTCTCGGTGATCGCGACATTGGTCGCCTCGAAGCCGTGCCAGTCCTTGATCTGTCCGAGGAACTGCTTCTCGCGTTCGATGTTGGCGGCCAGGCCCTTCGTCGGGGCTCCGCGGTTCTCCTGCATCGTGGCGTCAGCGTGGTAGAAGGTGTTCATCGCTTCGAGGATCTTGCCCTGGCCGATGTGGCTGATCAGGTCGTGGACGAGGTCGTTCAGGTTCATAGTGTTTCCTTTCGATTGCCTGGGTGATGCTGGGGCCTTCGCTTTGTGTGATGAACTTCACGCGAGCGCGAAGTGGGGGCGCAGCGCGGGCTTGCCGGCGAGGCGTGCGCCGAGCGTGAAGACGCTCAGGCGCCCGGGGCCGCTGATGGCGAGGGCGAGTGTCATGACGCCCACGCTGAGGGCGAACTCCATGCCGTTGTTCTGGACGGAGAAGGCGCTGGGGTGGACGGTGACGATCGCGACGAGCATCGCGATGGCGAAGCCAATGCCCCAGAAGCGCGTGAGGAGGCCGAGGGCGATGAAGATGCCGCCGAAGAACTCCGTCGCGCCCGCCATAAAGGCGGAGAGCATGGGGGCGGGGATGTCGATGGAGGCCATCCATTCGCTGGTGGCCTTGAGGCCGTAGCCCCCGAAGAGGCCGAATAGTTTCTGCCCGCCGTGGAAGACGCCGATGGCGCCGACCATGAGGCGGATGAGCAGGAGGGAGACATCCATCGGGGCGACGCGGGGCGAGTGTTGCTGTGTTTCGGCGGTCACGGTTCAGTCCTTCTCACATTGATTGTTACAACAGATATATAGGTCGTGCGATGCCCGCGCGACGGGCGCGGGCGGGTTTGGTTCATTGGGTTGGGGGCGCGTCGACGCGGGCGCGGGCCTTCACGAGCAGGCGGCTGAGCGTGCGGAGTTCCTGCTGGGTCATGTGTGCGAGTTGCGCGTCGTGCGCGTCGAGGAGGGGCTTGTCGAGTCTTGCGAGCAGCTCGAGGCCCTTGCGGGTGATCTTCGCGATGACGACGCGTCGGTCGACGGTGTTGCGCTCACGGGTGACCAGGCCGGATTCTTCGAGGCGGTCGAGGAGGCGGGTGACATCGGGGACGCGCACGACCATGTGCGAGCCGACCGTGCCGCAGGTCGCGCCGGCGGGGTGGTGGCCGCGCAGGATGCGCAGGGCGTTGTAGGAGGATTCGGTGAGCCCGTGCTCGCGCAGGATTGGGGCGATGTCGCCCTCGAGGGTGGAGGCGGTGCGGATGATGTTGAGGAAGGCCTCTTCGGAGGGGCTCTCGAAGGGCTTCTTCTTCCCGATCTCGTGCTGGAGGGTGCGAGGCGGCATTGTGTGTCTCGTCGATATCTGTGACAACAATAATATCGTCCGGGGAGAAGTCAAGGTTCATCACCCGGGGATTGTTTTTTGTGGGAAGACCCTCCCCCAGCCCCTCCCGCGAGCGGGAGGGGGGTTAGAAAGCGCCCGTTCACGCCCTGCGCGCCGTTCCGGGCCTCTTGCCTTGTGCCCCGTGCCCCGTGCCTTCCCCCTCACACCATCGCGGGTTCGAGGCCCATCGCGCGGGCCATGGCGGCGCCCATGTCTGCCGGGGTCTCGGCGATCTCGAAGCCGGCGTCGCGCAGGGCGGCGATCTTGGAGTCGGCGCCGCCCTCGCCCCCGGAGATGATCGCGCCGGCGTGGCCCATGCGTCGCCCGGGGGGCGCGGTGCGCCCGGCGATGAACGCAGCGACCGGCTTGCTGACATTGGCCTTGGCGAAGGCGGCGGCGGCTTCTTCGTCGGTCCCGCCGATCTCGCCGATCAGCATGATGCCGTGGGTGTCGGGGTCTTCCTCGAAGGCGCGCAGGGTGTCGATGTGGTTCATGCCGCGGACGGGGTCTCCGCCGATGCCAACGCAGGTGGATTGCGCGAGCCCGAGGCGGCTGGTCTGCCACACCGCTTCGTAGGTGAGCGTGCCCGAGCGCGAGACGATGCCGACGGCCTTGCCGAGTTTCGACTCGCTGATGTGCGTGTGGATGTAGCCGGGCATGATGCCGATCTTGCAGCCGGCGTTGGTATAGGGGGACTTCGCCGAATCGCCCGAGCCGGTCTTGGGTCCGGGGGTGATGACGCCCGGGCAGTTGGGCCCGATGAGCGTGATGCGGTCCTTCGCGGCGCGCGTCGCGTTCATCTCGTCGAGCAGCGCGCGGGTCCTGACCATGTCCTGGACGGGAACGCCCTCGGTGATGGCGCAGATGACCTTGACGCCGGCGTCGGCGGCTTCGAGGATCGCGTCGGCGGCGAAGGGGGGCGGGACGAAGATCATCGTCGCGCTGGCGCCGGTCGCGTGCACGGCGTCCTTGACGGTGTTGAAGATGGGGAGCCCGTTGTCGTCCTTCGTGCCACCCTTGCCCGGGGTGACGCCCCCGACCATTTTGGTGCCGTAGTGGTAGCAGCCGCGGGTGTGGAGGGCGCCGAACGAGCCGGTGATGCCCTGGCAGATGACCTTGGTGTTGGCGTCGACGAGGATGGCCATAGTGGAGGGGCTCCGGCGCGGGTTCGGGGACGGTTGGATTCGGGTCGGGAGGATAGGCGTGGAAGCCCTGGGAGCGGGCGAAGAACCAGCCCTCGGGAGGCGAGAAAGCGGGTTGGAGGTCTCGGAACCTGCCCACCGACTGCGCCGCCCGTTACGGTCGGTGGTTCGGCTTGTCGCGGACGGTCGGCGTCGTGCTCAGCGAGAAGACGACGATCTCTTCGCCGGAAGCGGTGCAGACATGGTGATGTGTGGTCACCGGCTTGACGCCGCAGACGCTCTCGGCGAGGAGGTCGAGGGCCGGACGGGCGGCTTCGAGGAGTTTGGCGCGCATCCTCTGCACGAGTTCGCGTCCGTCCTCGGGGGGTCGTGTCGTGACCAAGTGCTTCTCGGCGGCGGTGAGGACGTCGTGCATGCGGACGATGAGCATGTTGCCGACGAGGTGGGCGTCGATGTGCTTCGGCCCTCGCCCCATGTACTCCTGTTCGAAGCGGATCATGCCTGCGCAGATACCGTCCTCGATCTCTCCTCTGGTCTTCATCGAGCACGCTCTCTCGGGGATTGGGCGTAGGTGACTCTGCCCTGGCAGATGTTTTCCTTGGCGCAGGGATAGCGGCGAACAGTCAAAAAAATTGTACACCAATGTTGCTTTCGGAGGGGGGTGGAAAGTAATGTTTCGCACGGTGAAAGCAACGATGTTTCGCCGGTGACAACAGAGAACCACCGTCGGTTGACGAGACGCAGGAAAGCTCGGTTTTCAGGGCTTTCTGGCGAGCGAAGGGCCGGCACGATCGAACACACGCGTGTTCCATCGTGGCGGCTTTGTGCGTTTTCGGCGCACAGTCCGGCGCGATGGCGGCGCGGGGCAGGAGTATGGATGGAGTGCGGAGACGCATCGCAAGTTCAAGCAACGCCGGGGGAATACGGAACAAGGCGGGCGACATCGATCGCGACGGGTTCGTTGATCTCGATCTGCACGAGGTCTTGCGCGATGTTGTGCGCGCCTGCGAGTGACGCCGGTGACGAATGAGGAGATGGGGGGGATGTGGAGAGAACGCGGGCAGCGATGCCCGCGTTTTTTTCTAGAGGAAGCCCGGGGGCTCACTCGTCCGGGCGGCGGGTGCTGTGCTGGGTAATTCCGCGATCGCGTGTCATGCGCGCCGGCTGGTTGCCGCTCAAATTCCGGAGGAACCATGACCGTTTTCCTCCGAATGATTCCCGCCGGCGCGCCGGGGTCGAGGCGATCCACGCAAGGCGGCGCGCGGCGGTTGAGTGAGAAAGGAGCACGAGATGAGCAAGATGTGTTTGGTCGGCGCGGGCCTGCTGGCGCTCGCGTCGTCGGCGTGGGCGGGCGCCACCGCTCCCCGGTTCACGGCGCAGCGGATCGAGGCGATCGGCGGCGCTGAGTCGCTCGGGCTGGCGATCAACAACCACGGGGTGGTGGTGGGTCAGTTCGTGCGCGCGAACGGGACTGTCGGCGCGTATCGGTGGACGGATGGCGGCGGGATGGTCGAGCTCGCCGGGCTCAGCGCCACGAGCGAGACGCTCGCGATGAACCTCAACGACGCCGGGCAGGTCGTCGGCTACGGCTATCGCACCGACGGGCAGACCGAGGCGCTGCTGTGGCAGCCGAACGGTCAGGTGGTCAATGTCGGGCAGATCTGGGACCCCACCGGGGGGACCGAGGTCTTCGACATCAACGAGTCGGGCCAGATGGTCGGCTCTCGTCGGCTCGGGCCGGCGCAGCGACAGGGGCTGGTGTACTCGCTCGGGGGCGAGATCGTGGATGTTGGGACGATCGAGGGCAACAACCAGTCGAAGAACACCGCGATCAACGAGGCGGGCGATGTCGTCGGGTTCTCGTACCGGCTGTTCTCGCCCGATCGCGCGGCGTTGACGCGGCGCGAGGGTGACTCGTACGGCGAGACGATCGACCTTGGGCCCCTCGGGCGGACCTTCAGCCGCGCGTTCGACATCAACGATCTCGGTCAGGTCGTTGGTCTCGCGAACGACGGCGCGAGCGCGCCGCGCGCGGCGCTGTTCGACACCGAGCGCCCGGGCGACTGGGTGAACCTCGGCATCCTCGAGGGCTCGCAGTACGAGGAGAGCGACGCGCTGTCGATCAACAACAACGGGTGGATCGTCGGGCGCTCGTTCGGCTTCAGCGAGCCGGCCAACGCGGCGACGCTGTACCTCGACGGTCGGGCGCTCGAGCTGGCGCTGCTGGTCGACAACCTCGCGGAGGTCGGGTTCGTGGAACTGCTCGAAGCGACGAGCATCAACGACCTGAATCAGATCGTGGGGACGGGGCTGATGAAGGACGGGACGCTGTCGGGCTTCGTCCTGACGGTGGTTCCTGCGCCGGGCGGGGCGGCGGTGCTCGCGCTCGCGGGCGTGCTGACGGCGCGCCGGCGTCGGTGAGTGAACGGATCAAACCGAAGCGGGCGGCGCGGGTCGGAAGGCCCGCGCTGTCTTTTCAGCCGGCGGACCAGGGGAAGCGGTCGGAGAAGTGGCGGTAGAAGAGGCCGATCTGGCGCATCGTCACGATGAGCCCGTAGACCGTGAGAAGGCTCGACACGGCGATTGTCAGGAGGAAGGCGAGGAATCCTTCGCTGGCATCCTCGCTCTCAAGCAGGAGGCCCACGCCGACCTGAACGGCAAAGACCAGCAGCAGCATGCACCAGATCAGCAGATACTGCCCGGGCGCAGAGAGGATCGTCCGGATGTGGTAATCGGGGCGGAGGAGCGTGCCCATGCCGCCCATCGCGACGCAGAGGATTGCGACTGGGAAGATGAACACGCCGGCAGCCATCGCGACGAGCATGGCGATGTCCGTGGCCTCGTCCGAGATCCCGATCATGGGGAACAGAGTGCCGACGAGGATCATCGGGAAGAATGTCGCGAGGATGGTCGCGACCATGGCGATCAGCGCTTCGGGGAGGTCCGATGCCCATTCCTCGATGCCGGCGGGCATGGGGAGCGAGTCTTCTCCGCCGGCGGTATCGACGATCACCTCGAAGCAGTACGCCGCCAGAGCGCCGTAGGCGATGAGCATCGCGAGGATTGCGACCACGAGGATCGGGATGATGTTCATGATCACCAGGAGGGTGGTCAGTCCGGTCATCGCGACGAGGCCGAGGGGCGTGAGCGGGATCAGGAAACTCGCCAGGGCGTCGGCGAAGTAGCCCCTCTGCTTCCGCGCCTGCCTTGCGGAGGCGTGCGCCTCTGAAGATGCGGTGGTGTACTTTGTGTGGAGCGCAGCGGGTCGTTCCGGCTCGCGGGGCGGCAGGGCGGTGGGCGCGCGGGTGACCGGGCGCGGCGGCTCGGGCTCGAGTTCGAGGGGGATGTCGTCGTCCGGGGCTGCCGGAGCGGCGACGGGAGACTGGGTGAGGGCGGGGACGACGAGGCGCGAGCCGCAGGTCATGCATTTGGCGGTCTTGCCCGCCGCGTGGTCTGGCATGCCGATGGGGGCGCCGCAGGAACACCGGAAGTTGATCATGGCAGAGAAAGATACAAAACCTTCGCGGCGTTTCAAGGGGGGTGTGGGCATACCCTTGGTCACGCGCGCGGCGGGCGTCGGGCGCGTCCGAGAACCGAGGTCGACCAGCGAGGAGCGTCGCGCATGCGGGTGCTTGTGACCGGACAGGTGGGCATGGACAAGACCCCGTTCCTGAGCGGGGTTCGTGACTTTGCCGGCGCGCAGGGGGAGTCGGTCGACCTGTTCAACATCGGACAGATGATGTACGCCGAGGCGCGGGACGTGCGCCCGGGGCGGATCCTCGACCTGCCCCTCAGCCGCCTGCAGTCCCTGCGCCGGGCGGTGTTCCGGGATGTGATCGGCGAGAGCGCGGGCAAGCAGCATGTGATGGTCAACTCGCACGCGACCTTCCGCTGGCGCCACGGGCTGTTCAGCGCGATCGACTTCGATCAGGTCGAGCGGTTCGAGCCGGACATGTTCGTGTGCCTGGTGGACAACATCGAGACGGTGCACTGGCGCCTGCACAGCGAGCACGAGGTCGACGCGACGCTGAAGGACCTGATGGTGTGGCGCGAGGAGGAGATCCTCGCGACCGAGATGATGGCGAACGCGATGCGCAAGCCGTTCTACATCTTCAGCCGGGGGCGGACGGGCGAGAACACGCGGACGATGTTCCGCCTGGTGTGCCGCCCGGAGATGAAGAAGGTGTACCCGAGCTTCCCGATGAGCCACGTCGTCGGGATGCCGGCGGTGCTCGCGGAGATCGACCAGTTCCGGGCGGCGCTGGCCGAGAAGTTCATCGCGTTCGACCCGGGCGACGTCGACGAGAAGCTGCTGCTGGACCGGGCGATCGCGGCGGCCAAGGACGGCAAGGACTTCGTCGAGACCACGATCCATCCCAGCGGCGAGCGGGGCGGCGCGGTGAACATCCGCGTTCCTGTGCGCGGCGTGCTGGACATCGCGGGCGACATCGACGGGCAGATCTACATGCGCGACTTCAAACTCGTCGACCAGAGCGACATGATCTGCTCGTACATCCCGGAACTGCCGGGGGGCGTGCCGGGGCTGTCGTCGGGCGTCGAGCGCGAACTGCACCACGCCTTCGAGCACACCAAAGAGGTGTACGTGGTGTGGAAGCCCAGGAAGGCGCCCTCGCCCTTCATCACCGAGACGGCGACGAAGGTCTTCGGCTCGGTCGAGGAAGCGATGGCGCACTTCGAGGAGCGCGGCATGTTCGCGCAGACGAACCTCTTCGGGCACTGAGCGGCGCACGCATATGCAGAAAAACGACAAACCCCGTCGGGGGTCGCTGCGCACTCAAGCGACCGGGCCGACGGGGTTGTTTACGGTCCCCCCTTGTGTCGCGGCGGGTCGGCGGGTCTGGGCGTCGCTGGTCAGGCAACGCGTCGCCGGTCTGGCCGCGAGTGGGGATCTCTCGCTCCTTGGCTGATTCGCACCCCGGATTGCGCCGGTTCCGGTCGGAATGACACAGATTTGAGACACGCTGACCGGGCGAGGTCATCACTCGCGCCGATGCCTTGGCGTCCAGCGGGCCTACGCTGGGTCGCGTGGCCAGATTCCTGCTGAAACTCGCGTACGACGGGACCGATTTCTCGGGGTGGCAGATCCAGACCCGCGAGGGCGCGGAGGTCGAATCGGTGCGCACGGTGCAGGCGATTGTCCGGCGCGCCGTGCGCGAGGCCATACGCGAACCGGTGCATATACAGGGTGCGAGCCGCACCGACGCCGGCGTGCACGCGGCGGGGCAGGTCGCGGCGTTCACGCGATCGGACGCATCGGACAGGGTGGGTGCGCCGGACGAGTCGCTGCTGGCCGCGATCAACGCGAGACTGCCCGAAGACATCGTGGCGCTCGAGTGCTTCCCGGTAAGGGCGTGCTTCCAGCCGATCTCGGACGCGTCGTCGAAGGGGTACCGCTATTCGCTGCGCGACGGGGGGGGCAGGCCGCTGTGGGATCGAAGGTTCGTCCACCATGTGCAGATGCGCCCGGGCGCGTCGCTGGATGTCGACGCGATGCGCGAGGGCGCCGCGCTGCTGGTGGGCGAGCACGACTTCGCGGCGTTTGCCAAGGCGGGCCACGGCAGGAAGACCACGGTGCGGACCGTCCACGTGTGCGAGGTGGTCAGACAGGACGACGGGCGCATCACCATCGACATCAGCGGCAACGGGTTCCTGCACAACATGGTGCGCATCGTCGCCGGGACGCTCGTGGAGATGGGCAAGGGGCGGATGGGGGCCGAGCGCGTCGCGGAGGCGCTGCGCAGCGGCGATCGCACGCTCGCCGGGCCCACGCTGCCCCCGACGGGGCTGCGGCTGGAGTGGATCGAGTACCCCCCGGAAGTGCTCGACCCGACGCTGGCGGCGAGGGAGCGGGCTTGGGGGAGCGATGCAGAGCGCGAGGCGGTCGAGCAGGAGGAGTGACCGTCACCCCTCCCGCTCGCGGGAGGGGGAAGGGGGAGGGCCCGGATCTGGATGCGTCGTATTCTGGACTGACGAACGATCGAAGACCCTCCCCCTACCCCCTCCC
This sequence comes from Phycisphaeraceae bacterium, assembly GCA_019636675.1. Taxonomy (NCBI): domain Bacteria; kingdom Pseudomonadati; phylum Planctomycetota; class Phycisphaerae; order Phycisphaerales; family Phycisphaeraceae; species Phycisphaeraceae bacterium. The sequence continues at coordinate 520,586 of JAHBXC010000001.1, read as the reverse complement.
ACGAGTGGGAGGGGGATGAAGAAGAAGACCCTCCCCGAGCCCCTCCCGCGAGAGGGAGGGGGATGAGAAGAGGCGAGCATGGCGAACATCATCGTGGTCGGGCCGCACCCCGACGATCAGGAAGCGGGGATGGGTGGCACGGTCGCGAAACTCGCGGATCAGGGCCACGACATCCTGCTGCTCGACATGACCAACGGCGAGCCGACGCCCCTTGGCGACCCGGAGACCCGCGCCAAGGAGGCGGAGGCGGCCCGGAAGATCCTCGCCGGGGAGAAGGGCAAGGTGCGCCGGGTGTGCCTCGACCTGCCCAACCGGTTCGTGGAGCACACGATCGAGGCGCGACACGCCGTGGCGGGGGAGATCCGCAAGCACCAGGCGGAGATCCTGTTCATCCCGTACTTCGAGGACGCGCACCCCGACCATGTCGCGACGACGCGGATCTGCGAGGACGCGCGGTTCGACGCGAAACTGAGCAAGATCGGGCTCCCAGGCGAGCGGATCTATCCGAGGTGGGTGTTCTACTACTACTGCACGCATCTGCGCCATGTCGCGAGCCCGTCGTTCTGCATCGACATCACGGGGTACGAGCGGCGGAAACTCGACGCGATCCGCGCGTACGAGACGCAGTTCGTGAAGGCGAACGCGCAGGTGGTGGACTGGATCGAGGCGGCGGGCGTGTACCTGGGCAGCCGCATCGCGACGAAGGCGGCGGAGGGGTTCTTCACGCGCGAGCCGATCGCGCTGGAGTCGCTGAGCGGGCTGGTGATGGGGCCGACGGGGAAGTAGCCGCGCCGGCGCGATGACCGGACAGCGCCTGTCTCCAAGTTCGTGCCCGCTACAATCCCGCCCCGCACGACTCCCGGCTCGCCGGAGAGGCGCCGCGGCGATCCGTTTCCCCTTTCGACCCCCTCACGCAGGAAGGAAGACCGAGCGTGGCTGACTCCAGCGGTAAGCACTACGACCTGATCGTCATCGGCGGCGGGCCCGCCGGGTATGTCGGCGCCATCCGGGCCGCCCAACTCGGCATGAAGGTCGCCTGCGTCGAGCGCGCCAAACTCGGCGGCGTCTGCCTCAACTGGGGGTGCATCCCCAGCAAGTCGCTCCTCGCCAACGCCGAACTCTACGAGAAGGTCAAGGAGGCCGACTTCTGGGGCCTCGATTTCAAGGGCGTCGAGGTCAAGTGGGACAAGGTCATCGGGCGCTCGCGCGATGTCGCGGGCAAACTGAACAAGGGCATCGAGTTCCTCCTCAAGAAGAACAAGATCGACCACATCGTCGGCAGCGCCAAGATCGTCGCGGCCCGCAAGGGCTCCACGCCCTGCAAGGTCGAGATCTACGACGCGAAGGTCAAGGAAGAGCTGACCACGGCGCCGGTGGACATCCAGAAGAAGCCCCGCGAGGTCATCACGGGCACGAACATCCTCGTCGCGACCGGCTCGGTGGCGCGTGAGCTGCCCTTCGCGAAGATCGACGGCGACAAGGTCATCGGCGCGCGCGAGGCGATGACGCTCAAGAGCAAGCCCAAGTCGCTCATCGTGGTGGGCGCCGGCGCGATCGGCATGGAGTTCGCGTACTTCTACCACACCTACGGCACGAAGGTGACGGTGATCGAGATGCTGCCGCGGATCCTCCCGGTGGAGGACGAGGACATCTCGAACGCGCTGGAGAAGATCTACAAGAAGGACGGGATGGACATCCGGACTTCGACGACGACGATGGCGGTCGAGAAGACCGGCACCCCCGGAGGCGGCGTGAAGGTCACGGTGGCGCCGTTCAAGGACGGCAAGGCCGACGAGAGCAAGAAGGAAGTGATCGAGGCGGACAAGGTGCTGCTGGCGATCGGCGTGAAGGGTCGCTACGACGGGCTGTTTGATGATGCGCTGGGGCTGAAGACCGAGCGCGACCACATCAAGACGGACTATGTGGCGAACTCGATGGAGCCGGCGAAGGCGATCACCTACAAGACGAACCTCGAGGGGATCTACGCGGTTGGCGATGTGATCGGGCCCCCCTGGCTGGCGCACGTGGCGATGGAAGAGGCGGTCACCTGCGTGGAGCGGATCGCCGGGCACGACCCGATCCCCATCGACTACTCGGTGATCCCGGGCTGCACCTATTGCCACCCCCAGGTGGCGAGCGTGGGCTTCACGGAGCGTGCGCTGAAGGAGAACGGGCTCGAGAAGGGCAAGGATTACGAGGTCGGCGTGTACAACATGCAGTCGCACGGCAAGGCGATCGCGGCGGCGGAGAACAAGGGGATCATCAAGATCATCCGCGGTCTTCCCCGGGGCGAGATCCTCGGCGCGCACATCCTCGCGTCGCAGGCGACGGAACTCATCGCGGAGCTGGGCCTTGCGCGCCGACTCGAGGCGACGACCGAGGAGATCATCGTGACGATGCACGCGCACCCGACGCTGCACGAGGCGGTGCACGAGGCGGCGCTGGCCGCCGAAGGCCGCATGATCCACGCGTGACCTCGGCGTGACACTACGGAATGTTCTCGCGGCTCCCGGCGACGGGAGCCGCGTTTGTTTTTGTCGTCTGCGGGGTTTCCACGGGGTTGCGCCGTTCGATCGGCGCAGAATGAAACGAAGATCATCCGAGGTTCCTCCTCGCTTCACCCGTCCGTGGTTAGCTTTCTGTGTGGATCGAGCGGTTCTCACCCCAACACAGAAAGGCATGACGCCATGAGCAAAGCGATCGTAAACGACGAAACACGCTCCGAGATCGAGCAACTCCGCGACGACCTGAGGGCGGTGCGAGAGGACCTCGCGGCCTTGGGCAAGGATGTCGTCTCCGCGACGAAGACCGGCGTGCACAGCGCGAGCGCCGCGGCCAGAGACGAGGCGCGCAAGCGGCTCGAACAGCTTGGCGAGGCGTGGGACGACGCGAAGGACACCGGTCGCGCCGCGAAGCGCGACGTCGAGCACCACATCGAGGAGCACCCGTTCGCCGCGGTGATGATCGCGCTGGGCGTCGGCGTCGTGATCGGCAAACTCCTCGACAGGAGGTGACCGGCCATGACCAAGCTCATCGGACTCGCCCTCGCCCTGACGAACCTCGCCGAGGCGGAGGGGCGCAGCGTGCGGCGCAACGCGTCGCGCATGGTTTCTCGCGCCATCGTCATGCTGCTGACGGCGGCGGTGTTCCTGCTCGGGCTGGGCTTCGCGCTCGCCGGGCTCTTCCTGGTTCTTGAGCCGCAGACCGGTGCGCCGGGCGCGGCGATGATCACAGGTCTCCTCACGATGACTCTGGCGGGAGGCGCTGCATGGCTGACCAGCGAACGCGCCCGATAGGCGCCGAGGTGCGCGCCGCCAAGGACCGGTTGCTGCTGGCCGGGCGCGATCTCGACCGGGACATCGCGCGCGGGTTCGCGTCGTCGAAGTGGTGGTGGCTCGCCGCCGCCGGAGCGGGCGGGGTGCTGCTGTCGTCGTTCGTGAAGCCCCGTCGTCGCGCTGCACCCCGGGCGCGTCGGTAGGGCGCCCGGGCGGCCTCGTCTCGCTACACTTCGGGCGGATCCGAGCGTCGCGCCGCCGACATTTCCCCCGGAGCGGGGGGAACCGTGCGAGCGGGTGCGCCGAATCGGGTTCAGGGCGACGATGTGCGTCGCCCGGGCGTCGCCCGCTCGGCGTCGCCTGCCTGTCGCGCCGCTTACGCCCGGAGTTCCCTGCGCATGACGCGTTCCCGCCGCACTCTCGACGCCCGCCACTCGGGCGCGTTCACGCTGATCGAGCTCCTCGTCACGGTCGGGATCATCGTGCTGCTGATCGGCATCCTGATCCCCACGCTGGGCACGGTGCGCAACGCGGCGAGGAAGACGCAGGCGCAGTCGCTGGCGACCCAGGTCGTCAACGCGTCGCAGGCGTTCCAGTCGGACAAGCGCCGCATGCCGGGGTATTTCTCGCCCGACGAGATGGGCAACCGTACGAACGCGCAGAACTTCGGCTTTACCGAGACGGAGAACGTGCTGCTCGACCTCGTGGGCGGCATCGTCACGGATTCGTCCGTGACCCCTGCGTCGCAGTTCAACCGATTCCTGGTCGGCCCGGGCGAGGGAGACGGATTCAGCGCCGGTACGCTCGCTGTGCTTGTGAGTCTCGACGACGCCATTTCCGGCGCGGGCGGCCCCGGCTACCTGCGGCTCGACGAGAAGGTTGTGCGCCCGGTCGAGGGGCAGACCTCCGCGGCGCGCGGCGTGACGGACGCGACGAAGTACATCGACCTCATCGACCCCTTCGGCATCCCGATGGTGATCTGGCGCGAGAACAAGACCGCGGACCGCTCGAGCACGAACTACAACTTCGGGCTTCCGTTCTCGCCGAACAATCCCAACGCGCCGAACGCGGCGGTGGCCTCGTTCTACTGGGGTTCGAACGCCGGGTACTTCCTCTCCACCGGCCTGGGCGAGCCCCCGGTGCCGCAGACGGTCGACTCGGCCAACACCGTGGGCGGGAGCATTCTGGGCGGCGACTCTGGGCAGGGCGGCCCGCGCGACGTGGGCGTGACCCTCGCCGGCATCCTCGGCAGCCCGAGTCTGGCGCGAGGGCAGCGCCTGGGCTCGGGCGCAGGGCAGGACTTCGCGACTCCCGAGGCTGCGCGCGGCTCGATCGTGGTGCACTCCGCCGGTCCCGACCGGCTGTACTTCGCGCGCCGTCAGGACCCCAACCGCGACGGGCGCGTCGGGTACCTGCGCCTCGAGGGCTCGCCCCTCCGACCGGTCGCAGGCTCGGGCGAGGTCGACCGCTTCGACGACATCCTCGTCTCGGGCAACTGAGCGTCGCGCCGTCCGTTCGCGTACCCTTGCGCCGCATGGGCCTCGCGCTGGACATCGCATACACGCTCGCTCTGCCGGCGCTGCTGCCCTCGCTGCTGTCGAAACGGCGCGAGGGCTGGCGTGAGCGCATGGGGCGCGTGGCGGCGCTGGAGAGGCCCGCCGGGTCGAGCCGGCGCCTGCTGATCCACGGCGTGTCGGTTGGTGAAACGAACCTGATCGGGCCGCTGGTGCGCACGCTCGTCGAGGACGGGGGCGTGGATGTGGTCGTCAGCGCGACGACGGACACGGGCATCGCGCGTGCCGGGCAGGTTCACGCCGGGCGCGCGAGGGTGGTGCGGTTCCCGCTGGATTTTTCGGGGGCGGTCCGGCGGTTCCTCGACGCCGTGCGCCCCGACGCGGTGGCGCTGGTGGAGCTGGAGCTGTGGCCGAACTTCGCGCAGGAGTGCGCGCGTCGGGGCATCCCGGTGGCGATCGTGAACGGGCGTCTGAGCGAGCGGTCGTTCAAGGGGTACCGCGTGGCGCGTCCGGCGCTGCGTTCGTCGTTCGCTTCGCTGGCTCGCTGCGCGGCGCAGGACGAGGAGTACGCGGCGCGTTTCGTCGCGATGGGCGCCGACCCGGCGAGCGTGAGCGTGCTGGGCTCGATGAAATGGGACGCGGTGCGCGTCGGCGAGCGGGTCGAGGGCGCCGAGGCGTTCGCGGCGGAGATGGGCATCGACCTGTCGAGGCCCCTGATCGTCGCCGGGAGCACGGCGCCCGAGGAGCACGCGCTGCTGCGCGACGCCACGCCCGAGGGAGCGCAGCTGCTCTGCGCGCCGCGAAGGCCCGAGTGGTTCGACGACGCCGCGGCGGCGCTGCCCGGGTGCGCGAGGAGGTCCAGGGGGGATCGCGGCAGCGAGTCGGGGCGGTTTCTGCTCGACACCATCGGCGAGCTGCGCAAGGCGTACGCGCTCGCGGATGTCGTGGCGCTGGGGCGATCGTTCGGGAAGCTGCACGGCTCGGACCCGATGGAGCCGGCTGCTCTGGGCAAGCCCCTGGTGATCGGCGAGCGTTACGGGGACTTTGCCCAGAGTGTTCGCGCGCTGCGCGACTCCGGGGCCCTCATCGTCTCCTCACGCGAAGCGCTCGCTGGGAACCTGTCTGAGTTGCTGCACGACGCGGCGCGCCGGGGGGCGATGTCCGACGCCGCGCTGCGCTGCGTGACGGCGCACCAGGGCGCGACGGCCCGCCACGCGACGATGCTGCGTGCGCTCCTCGAAGAGGGAGCGTCGCGATGAGCACTCCCGAGTCGGTGCTGCTGCGCCACATCTACGCGCGATCCGTCGCGACGGACTCGTCGCACGCCGGGGTGCTCGTGGGCCCGGGTGACGACTGCGCGGTCGTCCGGGTCGAGGGCGACCTGCTGCTGACGGTCGACCAGCTGGTCGAGGGGCGGCACTACGACGCTGGAGCGACGCCGATCGATCTGGTCGCGAGGAAGGCGGTCGCGCGGAGCGTGTCGGACATCGCGGCGATGGGGGGGACGGCGCTGGCGGCCCTCGCGACGGGCGCGCTGCGGGACTCCTTCGATCGCGAGCGCGAGTTGTTCGACGCGATGCACGACTGGGGCGAGCGGTTCGGCTGCCCGCTGATCGGGGGCGACATCGCGCGCGTCGACGGGCCGACGGTGCTGACCTGCGCGGTGCTGGGCAGGGCGCACCCGACGCGCGGCGCGGTGCTGCGCAGCGGTGCGAGGGTCGGCGACGGCGTGTTCGTGACGGGCTCGCTGGGCGGCTCGTTCGCGTCGGGGCGGCACCTGACCTTCACGCCGCGGGTACGCGAGGGGCGCGAGCTGTGCGACGCGCTGGGCGCCGATCTGCGCGCGATGATGGATTTGTCGGACGGGCTCGGGCGCGATGCGGCGAGGTTGGCGGACGCGTCGGGCGTTTGCGTCGAGATCGAGGCGTCGGCGATTCCGATGCACGAGGGCGTCGCGGACTGGCGGGCGGCGGCGGGGGAGGGCGAGGACTACGAGTTGCTTTTCGCGTCGTCGCGCGAGCCCCCGGCGACGCTGGGGGAGGGCACGCGCGTGACGCGGATCGGGCGCGTGGTCGAACGCGCCGCGAATGCGCCGGCGTGCGTGATCGTGACCGATCGCGGCGAGCGCGTCGACGCCGGCGATCTTGGCTGGGAGCACCGCGGCGCATGAGCGTGAAGGCGCCCATCGTGATCGAAACAGGCGGCGAGGGCGAGACCGTCGCTTTGGGAGCGGCGATCGCTCGGCTGCTGCGCGCCGGCGATGTGCTGGCGCTGGAGGGTGAGCTGGGCGCCGGGAAGACCCGTTTCGTCCGTGGGCTGGCGAGAGGGCTGGGGCACGACGAGACGGCGGTCTCGAGCCCGACATACGTTCTCGCGCACGAGTACGGCGCGGGCGAAGGGCCTTCGCCCGTGCTGGTGCACGTCGACGCGTATCGGGTGCGATCCGGCGAGGATCTGGAGGCGATCGGCTGGGATCGGATGGCGGACGGTCGCTCGATCCTCGCGATCGAGTGGCCCGAGCGTCTCGGGGACGCGATCCCGGAATCCGCGCTGCGTGTCCGGATTGAGCACGCGGGGGGTGATCGTCGTCTGGTGACGCTCTCGTGGTCGGGGGATGCTTCCGGGAGCGGGTCCGGTGGCTGGGCAACGCGGCTCGGCTCGCTCCACTACCATTCGGGCGATGCGTGAGACGCGAGGCACCGATGATCCGAAGCGAGCGCGTAACGACGGGCCGACGCCCGGGCAAGGCGTGCGCTGTCCGATCTGCGATGGAGCGGTCGATGTTCATGGCGAGTCGTTCCCGTTCTGCACCAGGCGATGCAAGCTCGTTGACCTCGGGCGCTGGCTCGGGGGCGGATATGTCGTGTCCCGGCCGCTGGAAGAAGATGACTTCGGCGAGGTGTGATCGCGTCCGGGGCGCCGTCGCGCTCGTGGCGTTGTGCGCCGCCGCGGGTTCGGCTTCCGCGTCGCCGGCCGACGCGGGGGCGGGGGCCGAGCGGGTCGGCTCGACGGTCATGCGCCTGTTCTGGGAGTCGTTCGACCTGTTCACGATCCTGATCGTGCTCGGGTCGATCCTCTCGGTGGCGATCATCATCCGCAGCTTCCTCGAGATCAGAGAGTCGGTGATCCTGCCGAGTTCGTCGGTGGACAGCTTTCGAGGTCGCGTGAAGCGCGCCGACTGGGCCGGCCTGCGCCGCGACGCGGAGAAAGACGACACCTTCATCGGGCGCGTGGTGCGTGCCGCGCTCACCGCGACGGCGACCGGTCGCGAGGGCGCGCGAGAGAACGCGGAGCTGGCGGCGTCGGAGCAGTCGGCGTGGTGGTTCCGGCGCATCGAGATGCTGAACGTGATCGGGCACCTTGGCCCGCTTCTCGGGCTGGTGGGGACGGTGTACGGGATGATCATCGCGTTCGCGGCGCTGGGCGAGACGGGCGGGCGCGCCGGCCCGGGCGAGCTGTCGCTGGGCATCTCGAAGGCGCTGTTCCACACGTTCTTCGGGCTGATGCTCGCGATCCCGAGTCTTCTGGCGTACGGGTATTTCCGCACGATCGTTGATCGCGTGTGCACGCGCGCGATGGTCGTGTCGGCGGAGATCGTGGAGTCGCTGCCGGACAGCGCGCTCGACACCTCGACGACCGCTTCGAAGGCCGGCGAGAAGCCGTGAAGAAGCGGCACGCCATCCAGCACGAGCAGACGGTCTCCGCGGTGAACGCGACGCCGCTGATCGATGTCGTGCTGTGTATGGTGATCTTCTTTCTGATGGTGGGGCAGCTCGCGGAGGGCCAGCGCATCCCGCTTGAACTGCCCGAGGCGCGCCTCGGCGAGACGGAGTCGCCGCGCGAGAGCTTCATCATCAACCTTGTTCCGGCGAGTGGCGGGGGCGAGATCGCGCCGGGAGACGAGCCGGGGGTCGTGGTCAACGGAGAGTCGGTCACTTTCGCGCAGATCGCGACGATGCTGCGTGAGAAGTCGTCGCGCGTGCAGGACGTCGTGGTGGAGATCCGCGCGCCGGGGGCGGCGCCCTACCGATGGGTCGAGCGGGCGATGGACGCGTGCGCCGAGGCCGGCGTGCGCGATGTCCGTTTGGCCGCATCCCGCGCGGGGGACCGCCCATGAGCGCCGGTCGCTTCCGTTTGCGAACCGCGACGACGGTCGCTGCGCGGGACTTCGGCCCGAACATGACGCCGATGGTCGATGTGGTGATGGTGATCCTGATCTTCTTCATGGCCGGGACGACGATCCTGGGGCCGGAGTGGTTCCTGGGCGCGCAGGTGGAGCAGGACCAGGCCGCGGCGCAGGGCAACGAGCCGAGCGACACCGACGCGCCCGACGACCCCTTCGCGCTGGATCTGCCCCCGACGCGTGTGCGCGTGACGCTCACGAGGGGCGAGGGGGGCGAGGCGCTGGTCAGCGGGCTCAACCTGGCGGACGCGTCGATCGCGGAGCTGGAGCGCCGGCTCGAAGAGCTGCGCGAGTCGGGCGCGATCGAATCGCTCGAGATCATCGTGCAGCCGGGCGCGGGCGCGGCGTATCAGGATGTGATCCGCGTGTACGAGGCCTGTGCCGGCTCGGGCGCGCGCGGCGCGTCCCTGGCACGCTCTCCCGGCGCGCCGGCGCGGCCCTGAGCGCTCAGCGCGGTCCGGACGCGACGGCGTAGATCTGCAGGCGGTGCCCCTGGGGCGTCACGCCCATCGCGCGGCAGATCCGGTCGCGGATCTCGATCAGTTCGGGGATCTCGATGGGGATGATCTCGCCCGTGTCGACGCGCACGAGCAGGTCGCGGGGGCGACGCCCGTACGCGAGCTGGTAGTGCGCGTGCTCGGCGTCGACCAGCACCTGCTGGATGATGCCGGCGTCCTGCAGGAGCTTGATCGTGCGGTAGATCGTGGCCTTGCTGACGCGGAAGCCCGAGCCCTTGAGGAGTTCGAGCAGGCGTTCGGCTTCGAATACGTCGTCCAGTTGGATGATTGCGTCGAGGATCTGCGCACGCTCGGGTGTGTACTTCTGGCCCTCTTTCTTGAGGTGCCGCCGGAACACGGCGCAGAGCGGCTCGACGATCTCGACGCTGGGAACGGGCTTGGGGGATCGGCCTGACGGCACTGGCGGTCTCCGGGGGGCGTGCGGCGCGGCGGGTCAGCGGCGTCTGGCTCTCAGCCAGTCGTGGAGTTTCTTCTTCGTCCAGGCGTTGAGACAGTGCTTCGGGCTCGCCCCGGCGCGGCGCGCGGTCAGCACGCCGAAGCGCAGGTGTTCGAAGTCCGTGATCGAGTGCACGTCGCAGTCGATGGCGATCTTTACACCGGCGTGGATCGCCGCTCGCGCGTGCGTGTCTCGAAGATCGAGGCGCAGCCAGTGGGAGTTGATCTCCATCGCGGTGTCGTGCTCGACGGCGGCGGCGAAGAGTTCGCCGAAGCTCGGCGCCAGACCCTCGCGACGGTTGATCAGGCGGCCCGTCGGGTGCCCGATGATGTCCACCAGCGGGTGCTCGATGGCCTTGAGCAGGCGCGCCGTCGCTTCTTCCGGTTTCTGCGCGAGGGACCAGTGGGGCGACGCCACGACGATGTCGAGCTTCGCGAGCAGATTATCGTCGTAGTCGAGCGAGCCGTCGGGCATGATGTCGACTTCAGAGCCCGCGAGGATCGCGATGCCCTCGACCTCGTCGCGAGCGGCGTGGATCGCCTCGATGTGGGCGAGGAGTCGCTTCTTGTCCAGCCCGCCTGCGACCTTCTGGCTCTTGCTGTGGTCGGTGACGGCGATGGTGTGGAAGCCGCGGCGCTTCGCCTCGGTCGCGAGTTCGATGATGGAGAGCGCGCCGTCGGACGCGGTGGTGTGCGCGTGCAGTTCGGCCTTGATGTCGTCGAGGGTGATCAGGTCGAAGTCGTGGCCTGCTTTGTGCGAGAGCTCGCCCTGGTCCTCGCGGAGTTCGGGGGGCGGCGCCGGCGCGTCGAGGGCGTCGTAGATCGCCTGCTCGGTCTCGGACGCGATCGGCTTCTTCCCACGGTTCTGCGGGGCGGGCTCGCCGTCGTCCTTGAACAGGCCGTACTCGTTGAGGGTCAGCCCCTTCTTCTGCGCCCGCTCGCGCAGGCGGACATTGTGCTCCTTGCTTCCGGTGAAGTAGAGCAGGGCGGCGCCGAACTGCGCGGGCTCGACGATGCGCAGGTCGATCTGGATCAGGGCGCCCCCGTTCACGACGGCGCGGACGGAGGACTTGGTCTCGCCGGCGGCGAGGACCTGTTTGACCTCGGGCATGGTTCGGAACGCCTCGCCGATGGCTTCGGCGTGGGATGACTTCGCGCTGACGACGAGGTCGATGTCGCCGATGGTGTCCTTGCCGCGCCGGAGTGACCCGGCGAACTCGCAGCGATCGACGCCCTTGAGGACGCGGAGGGCGTGGGCGAAGCGCTCGGCGAGGGGGAGCGCGATGCCCAGGGGCGTGCGCCCGCCGCTGGTCTCGGAGAAGGCGATGGCCGCCTTGATCTTCTCGACGCTCTTGGCGCCCATGCGCGGGAGTGTGAGGATCGACCCGTCGTCGATGACGCGTTTGAGCCCCTCGACGTCGACGACCTTGAGTTCTTCCCAGAGCGCCTTGACGGTCTTGGGACCGAGCCCGGGGATCTCGAGGATGTCGAGGAGCCCGGAGGGGACCTGCTCGCAGAGCTCGGCGTGCTCCGCGATGTCGCCGGTGGTGACGAACTCGATGATCTTGTCGGCGGTCTTCTGGCCGACGCCCTCGATCGCGAGGAGCGCGTCGCGATCGTCGGCGAGGGAGGCGTAGTCTTCGGAGGATTCCTCGATGACGCGTGCGGCCTTGCGGTGCGCGTTGACGCGGAAGGGGTCGGCGCCGGTGAGTTCGAGCATCGCCGCGATCTGCTCGAACTTGGCGGCGAGTGCCTGGTTCACGCTCATGGCGAGATCCTAGCGATTCGGCGCGGGTTTCGCGTGTCGTCAGGCGACATCAACGAGCCCCAGCCACTGCCCGTGGGCGCGGAGCATGCGCGTGCGGAGCAGTTCCTCGGTCGGGTCGGCGAGGTCGGGCGACCGCTCGATCCACGCGGCGGCGTCGCGCCGGGCCATGCGGAGCAGGTCGTGGTCGCGCGCGAGGTCGGCGACTTTGAACGGGGGGGCGCCGGCCTGCTTGAGCCCGAGCATCTCGCCCGGGCCGCGGATCTCGAAGTCCTTCTCGGCGAGCTGGAACCCGTCGGCGATGGCTTTCATCGCGTCGAGCCGCAGCACGGCGTCGGGGGTGACGGCTTCGCCGATCAGGATGCACACGCTCTTGTTTGGCCCTCGCCCGACGCGCCCTCGGAGCTGGTGCAGCTGCGCGAGCCCGAAGCGCTCGGCCTGTTCGATCACGATGATCGCGGCGTTGGGCACGTCGACGCCGACCTCGATGACGGTGGTGGCGATGAGGGCGTCGATGAGTCCCGAGCGGAAGCGCTCCATGACATGCTCGCGGGTGTCGCGCTTGAGTTGGCCGTGGAGGGCGGCGACGCGCTTTCCGGCGAAGTGCGACTGCTCGAGCCACGCGAGGGTGGAGCGCACGCCGCGGAGCGAGTCGGAGTCGTCGATGGCCGGGAGGACGATGTACGCCTGATCGCCCTGGTCGAGGCGCTCGCGCACGAAGGCGTAGACCTCGTCGCGTTGCTCGGTTCCGACGACGCGCGTGGAGATGGGCTGGCGTCCTGGGGGCAGGCCCTGGATGTTGGAGACATCGAGGTCGCCGAAGATGGTGAGCGCGAGCGTGCGCGGGATGGGCGTCGCGGTCATGACGAGGGTGTGGGGGGTGGAGGTCGGGTCGTCGGCCTTCTCTCGCAGGGTCGCACGCTGGTGGACGCCGAAGCGGTGCTGCTCGTCGATGATCGCGACGGCGAGGTCGATAAAGCGGACGCGCTCGGTGAGCAGCGCGTGGGTGCCGATGACGATGTCTGCGTCTCCGGACTCGATTCGCGCGAGGGTGGACTCGCGGTCTTCCTTCGCCTGGGCGCCGGTCAGGAGCTCGACGCGCACCGTGCTGCCCTTCAGGAGCGCGACTATGTTGAGGTAGTGCTGCTCGGCGAGGAGTTCGGTGGGCGCCATGATCGCGGCCTGCTTGTTCGACGCGACCGCCATCAGCATCGCGTAGAGCGCGACGACGGTCTTGCCCGAGCCGACATCGCCCTGGATGAGCCGGTTGGCCGGCGTTTCCTTTTGGAGGTCCTTCGCGATCTCACGGACGGCGGAGTCCTGCCCGGGCGTGAGTGTGAACGGGATGCGTTCTCGGATGTGCGCATCGATGCGCTCGCTCCACTTGAGGGCGGGCGCGCGGGTCTCACGGCGCTGCTTCGCGCGCCGGAGCTGCACGGCGAGCTGGAGCATGAAGAGTTCGTCGTAGGCGAGCCGGCGACGGGCGGAGAGGACCTCCTGCTCGTTGTCGGGGCGGTGCATCATGCGATGGGCGTCTGCGAGGGAGGGCAACTCGCGTTCGCGCCGGAACTGCTCGGGGAAGTGGTCCTCGATGAGCGGGAGCGCACGAGCGAGGATCTTCTCGATCGCGCCCTCGATGGCGCGGGATTCGATGGACTCGCTGGCCGGGTAGACGGGGCGCAGCCGGTCGGCGCCGGGGCCTGCGCCCATGGGGGGCTCGTCCTCGCGCACGCGTTCCCAGCGCGGGTTGACGAGCTGGATGCCGTAAGTGCGCACGGCGTGGGTGCGCGACTTTCCCTGCACGCGGATGTGCATGCCGGGGTGGATGGATTTCACGAGGTGAGCGCCGTTGAACCAGACGAGGTCGAGCCGGCCCGTCTCGTCGGCGAGGACGGCCTCGAAGCGTGTCTTGCGCCCACGTACGACGCGCGTGGCGGTGACCTCTCCCCGGGCGGAGACGACGCCCCCGGGTTGGAGGTTGACGAGTTTGTCCTCGCCCGCTTCGAACTCGTGGCGGAAGGGGAGGTAGGCGACGAGCTGCCCGATGTTGCGCACGCCCAGAGCGCGGAGCGCCTCGGCGCGCGCGGGGCCGATTCCCGGGATCGCGGTGACAGGGGTTCGGAGCGTGATGTCGGGAGTCGGTGACATCGGCGCACGAAAATAGCCGGGTCCGCGGAGCGGCGCCCGGCCGAGTGACGGGGTCCGTGCGCGAATCTTCGCGCGACGGGTTCAGTTCGCGAGGATCACGATCTCGACGCGTCGGGAGCGGGCCTTGGTGTCGCGAGGGCGTGCATCGGCGAAGCCGGCGATGTGCATGCGCTTGCGATCGACGCCCTTGCTGGCGAGGTACTCGTGGACGGCGAGGGCGCGCTCGGCGGAGAGGCGCTCGTTAGTCCTCCACTCGCTGCGCCGGATCGGGTCGGAGTCGGTGTGGCCCTCGACGCGGATGACGCGCCCGGAGTAACTGCTGTTGATGACCTGCGCGACGCGATCGAGGGACTGCTTCGCGGAGTTCTTGAGGACGACCTTGCCCGAGTCGAAGAGGACATCGCCCAGGATGTCGACGATGACCTCTCCCCCGGCGCCGCGCGAGGAGCCGACGCCCGCGATGCCCTCGAAGCCGGTGGCGGCAGTGGTGCGCGGCTGGTTCTGAGCGAGGGCCTTGTCGCGCTCGAGGCGAAGCATGTCCTGCTCGAGGCGGGCGCGCTCGTCGTTGGACGCGGAGAGCGCCGACTCGAGCTGCTCGTTGCGTGCGCGCAGCTCGTTGGCTTCCTGCTCGAGCAGCGCGGCGCGGCGCTTGGCCTGATCGTCGGCGCAGCCGCCGAGCGTGACGCCAACGGCGAGGAGGGCTGTCAGGAGAGTGAACATCCGCTTGGAGCGCGTGGGCATGGTCGAAGATCTCGGCTGGGTCGGGTGTTGCGATCGCGAGGGCCGGGCGGGGCGTCCTGCGCCGCCCGATCGGGGATGCGCGATGGAACCGTAAAAGCGCGGGTTTGTCAAGCGCAGCGGGTCGAATCGGGTGGGCGTTGAGAGCGCAACCTCATGGGGCCGCAGCGATTGTGCCCAGCAAGGTTCCGACGAGCCGGTCGTAGAGGGGCCAGGCGAGCAGGACAGCGATCGTGCCGGCGGCCAGGTGAGGCCCGAAGGGCATCGCGACGGCGACGCCCCCCTTGCCGCGCAGCAGCGTCGCGCTGATCACCACCCAGGCGATCCCGAAGAACGGGGCGGTGAAGAACGCGAGAACCGGGTCGAGCCAGCCGAGCGCCGCGCCGACCGCCGCGAGCAGGTGGACATCTCCCATGCCCATCGCCTCTTTGCCGAAGCCGATGGTCCCGAAGATGCGCACGAGCCAGACGATCCCGCCGCCGATCAGGTAGCCGGCGGACGCGCCGGCGAGGGCTCGCATCCAGAGGGGGGGCTGGTCGGCGAGGGCGACGCCGCCCAGAAACCAGCCAAGAGCGGCGAAGAGCGCGATGCAGGCCAGGCAGAGCAGTTCCTTGGTGGCTTCGCGCCGTGCGTGGGGGTATCGGATCCACTCCGGCTCGATGGTGCTCTGGTCGGGCCTGGACCCGGCCCTCGGAGCGTCGTCGCGGCCCCCGGGGGCGTAGCGGCGCATCACCACGCCGATGCCCAGCCCGACGAGCGTGCCCAGCAGGGTGGCCTCCAGGGGGCGTCCGATCTGGAGGCCAAGCGCGAAGCCGCCTGCCATGAGCGAAACGGCCGGGGCGGTGAGGTACAGCACACGCATCAGCAGGGGCCCGAGCTGGGCGGTCCCGCCGTCGAGGGCCTCGGCCTGCTCGCCTGCGCCGGCGCGCTGCGACTCGGCGGCCCAGCGCTCGAAGTCGGCGAAGCTGCGGGGGATGACGCGGAGTTTCAGCAGCAGCGCGCACGCGACGACGCCCGCCAGTCCGCCCAGCATCAGGCCCACGCCGTGCGCGCCGGCCGGGATCGGGATCGTCCACCCGGCGTTCAGCGGCGTGACGGAGCGGGCGCTCAGCGCCGCCGCGTGAAGCGGGTGGGTGACGAGGGCGAGCGCGGTGAGGAACCACGGGATCGAGAGCGGGATCATGAAGGTCTTCGCGTCGATCAGCGTCATCGCGATGAGCGAGGCGATCGTGGCGTAGACCAGCAGCAGCATGGGCCACATGCGCGCGATCCCGGGGTCGGCCCAGGCGGGGCGCAGCGCGCCGCCGAACCACGCCTGTCCCGAGGTCTCGCCGAACCACGCGGCGAAGAAGAACGCGAACAGCAGGGCGGTGATCAGCTCGACCGCCGGGTATTGGGCGGAGATCCGAGAGCGGCAGAAGCGGCACCGACCCCCCAGCAGGAGCCAGCCGAAGATCGGGAGGTTCTGCGTCCAGCGCAGGCGCGTCTCGCACGAGGGGCATCGCGAGGGGGGTGAGAACAGCCCCTCGCCGCGCGGCAGGCGGTACGCGACGACATTGAGGAACGAGCCGATGCACGCGCCGACCCAGAACAGAAACGCGACGCCCAGCGCCGAGCCGGCCCACGACCACCACGACGCCATGGCGAGGGTCATTCCCACGGGTTAGAAGGGCGCCTCTTCGTCGTCGCCGTCGGCCGCGGCGTTCGCGGCCCGCGGCGAGGGCGCAGGCGTTGAGGGCGAGGGCGCGGGCCCTGCCCCAGCCCCTTGGGTCTGTTTCGGGGCGGTCAACTCTTCCACGCGCTGCTCGGCGGTTTCGAGGATGCCGCGGCAGCGTTTGAGGAGCGCGACGCCGTGCTCGTACTCCCGGATGGACTGCTCGAGCCCGACCTCGCCCGACTCGATGCGCGCGATGATCGCCTCGAGGCGTTCAACCGCCTGCTCGAAGGTGAGATTCTCGGCGTCGACGCCCGAGGACTTGGGCGTCGGCGAGGGCTTCACGGGTTTGGCTTGGCGTTCGCTCACGAGGGGAAGGTATCCGATGCTTTAGAAGAGGTCCATCTGGTCGCGCGGCGCGTCCGGGCGCGCCGGGCGCCCCTGTCGGCGGGCGGCGGCCTGCGCGGCGTCGCGGGCCTGCGAGGGAGTCGCGGCGGGCACGCTGCGCGTCCCCTCGACGATCGATCGCACGGTCCCGCCCTCGACGCGCGTCGCGAGCCGGTCGCCGGCGCGCACCTGCGAGGGGTCGCGCACCGCGTTGCCCCGGTCGTCGAGCGTGACGGAGAACCCGCGACGCAGGACATTCATGGGGCCGATCGCGTCGAGCGTGCGCGCCATCGCGGTCAGGGTCGACGAGCGGCGCTCGAAGTCGTGACGCAGCGACGCGCGCAGGCGCTGCTCGAGCTGCACGATCTTGGCGGAGCGCACGGCGTAGACGGCCTCCGGGCGACCGACGGCCAGGCGCGACGCGAGGCGTTCGACGCGCACGCGCGAGGTCTGTGCCTTCCGCCTGAGCGCGTCGCGCATGCGCCGGTCGTCGGCTTCGAGGCGTTCCTTCGGGCGGCGGACGAGGAACATCGGGTCGGCGAAGAGCGGGCTTCGCAGGGCGGCGCGCACGCGCTGCACCTGGTGCAGCACCGAGGCGCGCAGGCCGCTGCCCAGCCGGCGCTCGTACTGGTCGAGCTGCTCGCCGAGCGAGGCGCGGTCGGGGGTGAGGCGCATCGCGGCCTGCGTGGGCGTGGCGCAGCGCTCGTCGGCCACGAGTTCGGCGATGGTCGTGTCGGTTTCGTGCCCGATCGCGGCGACGACGGGGATCGCGCATCGCACGATCGCCTGGGCGACGACGCGCTCGTTGAACGCCCAGAGGTCCTCCATCGAGCCCCCGCCTCGCGTGACGATGATCGCGTCCACGCCCATCGACTCGTGCTCGCGCGAGACCCAGTCGATCGCCGCGGCGACTTCTCCGGCGGCGGCGTCGCCCTGCACACGCACGTCGATGATCGTTGCTCCGACCGCCGGGCAGCGCCGGTTCATCGTGTTCAGCACATCCTGCAACGCCGCGCCGGTGCGCGAGGTGATGACGGCGATGCGCCGGGGGAACCATGGCAGTTCGCGCTTGCGCTCGTGATCGAACCAGCCCAGCGCGCGGAGTTCCTCGCACAGGGCTCGATAGCGCATCTCCAGCTCGCCTACGCCCACGGGCTTGAGCGAGTCGACATAGATCTGCGTCTTGCCCTGCTTGTCGTAGAACGCGACGCGCCCGGTCGCGACGACCTCCTGCCCGTTGGTCGGGGTGAACCCGGCCTTTCGGGCCGCCGACTGGAACATGGCGCACGAGATGACGGCGCCCTCGTCCTTGAGATCGAACCACCAGTGGGTGCGGTCGCGGAAGCCCGACACCTCGCCGATGACCCGGATGGGCGCCGGCACGCCGGTTCGCAGCGCGCGCTCGATCACGCTCGCCAGCTGAGAGACGGTCAGGGGGCGATCGTCGGGAGTGGGGTCCCCGGACGGGAGGCGCTCCGAGGGGGGCGTCGGGGCAGGCGGTGCGATCCCGGGCAGCATCGGGCCGGCGAGGGGGCCGCGGGACGCCTTCATCCGGGATGGGTCGAACTTGGATCTCGCCAAGGGGCGCCTTTCGTCGTCGGCGCGTGCATCGCGCCGGGCGGTTCATTCATATGATCGGGCGATGCCCGAAGTCGTTTCGACGAAAGTGCTCGTCCGAGGCCCCAAGTTCGATTATGTCGAGGCCGAGGTCCGGCGTGCCGGGACGCCGGGACGGGTCGCGGGCGATGGGGGGTCGCATCGACGCGTCTTCATCCGGCACCCGGGGGCGGTGGTGATCGTCCCGCTGCTGGGGGACGGACGCGTCGTGCTGATCCGGAACTTCCGCGCTTCGGTGGGGGCGGTCATCGCCGAGCTGTGCGCCGGCACGCTCGAGCCGGGCGAGGACCCGGCCCTGACGGCCCGCCGCGAGCTGATCGAGGAGACCGGCTACAACGCCGGGACCATGACGCGCCTCGGGTCGTACCTGACCAGCCCGGGCCTGTCCGACGAGATGATGCACGCCTATCTCGCGACGGGGCTGTCCCATGTCGGGCAGCGCCTCGAGGAGGACGAGGACATCGAGGTCGAGCCGGTGACCATCGACGAGGCGTTCGCGATGATCGACGACGGGCGTTTGAACGACGCGAAGTCGATGCTCGCCCTGCTCCTCGCGCGACGGAAGGGGCTGCTGTGATGCACCCCGCCGGGAGAGAGCGCTTCGACGGCGGGCGCGACCGCTTCCGCGCGATGCTCTCGCGCGTCTTCGGCGACGCCGAGAACCCGCTCCAGTGGGCGTTCACGCTGGGGCGCGTCGCCGGGATCCGCGTGCGCATCCATGTCATCTTCGTGATCTACGCCGTCGCGCAGCTCCTCTTCGCGACGATCGCGAAGGACAGCATCGGGCTGCCTTTCACGGCGATCACGATCTCGCTCCTGTTCGTGATCGTGCTGCTCCACGAGTTCGGGCACTGCTTCGCGTGTCGCTGGGTCGGGGGCGAGGCGGACGACATCCTGATGTGGCCCCTTGGCGGGCTGGCGAGCGTGATGCCCCCCGACACCCCGAAGGGACACTTCGTCACGACGGCCGGGGGGCCGGCGGTGAATGTGCTGTTGCTGCCGTTCCTCGTCGGCGCGATGTTCGCGACCGGGATCGGCGATCGCGTGCTCTTCAACCCGCTCGACCTGGGGCTGGCGCTGGGCGGGCTGTCCTGGGGGGAGACGGTCCTGTTCCTCGCCCACGCGGTGAACCTGTTCATCCTCGTTTTCAATGTCGTGGTCCCGATGTTCCCCCTCGACGGCGGGCGCCTGCTCCACGCCGGGCTCTGGGCGAGGATGGACAAGCGCCAGGCGACGGAGATCGTCCTGACGGTCGGGCTCGTGTGCGCCGTGGGTCTGGGCATCTTCGGGCTGGTGGCGAACGAGACGCTGCTGCTGGGCATCGCGATCTTCGGCGGGCTGACCTGCTATCTGGAGCGGCGCACCCTGCGCGCGGCCGACGAGATCGCGTCGCCCTGGGCCGCGTCGGCGCAGTGGCGCGAGGAGGACGACCGCCCGCGCGTCCGGGGCCCCTCGAAGAAGGAGCTCAAGCGCCGCGCCGAGGAGTCGCAGGAACAGGAGGAGCTCGACCGAGTGCTCGCGAAGATCGCCGCGAGCGGCATGGACAGTCTGACGCGCGCCGAGCGGAAGACGCTCGACCGGGCCACCAAAAAGCGTCGGGAGGGCTAACATCGCCCCGCGCCGGTCCCGAACAAGGGGCGGCGTTCACGCCGGAGCCCCCGCTTCGCCGACGAAACTGCACGCATGGGTATCCACGACCGCGACTACATCCGGGTGAAACGACGCACCTACGACGACGGGCGCGTCTCTCCCATGGGCTGGACCTTCACCACGTGGCTGATCGTGGTGAATGTCGCGATCTTCTTCGTGGACGGGCTGCTGCTGCGAGGGGCCCTGGCCCGCTTCGGCAACTTCAACACCGCCGCCGCCTTCTTCATGCAGACGCCGACCGGCCAGACGGTCTTCGGGCTGGAGTTCTGGCGGTTCATCACGTTCCAGTTCCTCCACGCGAACATGCTGCACCTGGGGTTCAACATGCTCGCGCTGTGGATCTTCGGCCCGCTGGTCGAGAGCCGCATGGGGTTCCGGCGCTACGCGGCGTTCTATCTGGTCTGCGGCATTTTCGGGGCGATCGCGTATCTCGTGCTGAACCTGCTCGGCTCGATGACCACGCTGGGGATACCCGGGCTGCTCTTCAACGATCCGCGCACGCCGCTGATCGGCGCGTCGGCCGGCGTGTTCGGCGTGCTGATGGCCGCGGCGTTCTATCGGCCGGACGAGCGGATCGTGCTGCTGTTCCCGCCGATCCCGCTGAAGATCCGCACCTTCGCGTACATCTATGTCGGCATCGCGGCGCTGGGCCTGCTGATGGGCTCGCAGAACGCCGGCGGCGAGGCCGCGCACATCGGCGGGGCGATCGCCGGGTATTTCTTTGTCCGCAACTCGCACCTTCTGCACGACTTCTTCGATGTTTTCGGGAAGAGCCCGCCCCCGCCTGATTCGCCCAAGGGCCGGCGCGCCGCGGAGAAGCGTGAGCGGCTGAAGTCCCGAGCCGGCGCGCCGTCCGACGCCGAGATCGATCGCATCCTCGCGAAGGTCGCGACGCAGGGCCTGCAGAGTCTGAGCGACGCGGAGAAGAAGGCGCTGGAGCGCGCGTCGCAGAGCAAACGTCGCGGATGAGCGCGCTGTCCTTTGACATCTCGGCGCGATGCCGCTCGACGCACGCGCGCGTCGGTCGGGTGACGACGCCCCACGGCTCGTTCGACACGCCGGCCTTCATGCCGGTGGGCACGAAGGGGACCGTGAAGGGCATCCTTCCTCATCTGGTGGCGCAGACCGGCGCGCAGATCATCCTGGGGAATACCTACCACCTCCTGCTGCGCCCCGGGCCGGACCTGGTGGCGCGCCGGGGCGGTCTGCACCCGTTCATCGGGTGGCCCGGGCCGATCCTCACCGACTCGGGTGGCTACCAGGCGTACTCGATGTCCGACATCGTGAAGCTCGACGACGACGCGGTGACCTTCAAGTCCATCGTCGACGGGTCGATGATCGCGCTCTCGCCCGAGCGCGCGATGGAGGTGCAGAACGCCCTGGGCGCCGACATCATCATGGCGCTCGACGACTGCCCGCCCAGCGTCGACCCCAGCACCTTCAACCAGACCCGCCAGCGCCTGACCGCCCAGCAGGCGACCTCGCGCAAGCGGAAGATCGACCACGCGTCCCGTCTCGACGAGGCCAACGAGCGGACCGTCCGGTGGCTCGAGCGCTGCAAGGCGTCGCACGCCAGACCGCATGACCAGGCCCTCTTCGGGATCGTGCAGGGCGGGACAGACCTGGAGCGCCGGTCGTGGTCCGCGGAGCGCGTCTGCCAGGTCGATCTGCCCGGTTACGCGATTGGGGGCGTCGCGGTGGGGGAGGGCTTCGGGCAGATCGTGCGCGTGGTGGAGCACACCGCGCCGCTGCTGCCGGACCCCAAGCCCCGGTATCTGATGGGCGTGGGGTACGAGCGCGACCTGGTGGCGGCGGTCAGGGCCGGGGTGGACATGTTCGACTGCGTGCTCCCGACGCGCAACGGCCGGAACGCCAACGCGTTTACCCCGACCGGCCAGGTCCGCCTGCGCAACGCCCGGTTCGCGGAGGACGATCGCCCGATCGACGAGACCTGCGACTGCCTTGCCTGCCGCCCGGGCCTTCACGGCTGGGAGACCGTCGAGGGCCGGGCCTTCAGCCGCGCCTATATTCGCCACCTGTTCATGGCGGAGGAGATGCTGGGACCGATCCTGGTGAGTCTGCACAACCTCCGGCACTTCCAGCGGCTGATGTTGGACATTCGCCGCGTGATCCGCGAAGATGACTGGTCCGGCCTCGCCCGGCGCTGGCCCGTGGCGTTCCACGGGGGCGACGAAGGCGAGCCAGACGACAACCCCGCACCCTGACCCCGCGCCGACCGGGCGTGTCTCGCCGGGCGACCATCGTTCGTGTCGCCCTCCCGAACACTCCCCCGAGACCCCGTCTCGACCCCGACCGACGCACGAGGCGATCCAACGCGTATGAACCTGAACTTCCCCACGCTCTCGCTCGACATGCTCTCCGGCGCGATCCTCGCGCAGACCGCCGAGGCGGCGCCCCCGGTCGCCGGTCGTCCTTCCGGCGAGAGCGCCCCGCTCGTCCAGCCCGGCACAGCGGCCCAGCCCGGCCAGGCCCCTCCCCCCGGCGGGTTCGGCGGCAGCGGCATCTTCCTGTTCATGTTCGCGTTCCTCGCGCTCATGATCGTCATGCAGATCTTCAGCGGGCGCAAGCAGAAGAAGCAGCGCGAGCAGCTGCTCAACTCCATCGCGCGCCACGATCGCGTCCAGACGGTCGGCGGCATCATCGGCACCGTCGCCGAGGTCCGCGACGACGAGATCGTCCTCAAGGTCGACGAAGCGACCAACACCAAGCTGCGCGTCGCGCGCTCCGCGATCTCCGCGGTGCTCAAGAAGTCCGCGGCAGACGGGCTCGCCCCGGGCGGCCCGGCGTCGTCCCAGCGTCCCGAATCCGTCGGCGTCTGACCCGAACGCTCATCCCGATCGCTCTCCCACGCCTTCCTGGGCGTCGCGCTTCCTTCTCGAAAGACCCTCTTCATGCGCAAGGCAATGCAACTCGGCGCCGTTCTCGTGGCGCTGGTGCTCATCTCGATCTGGTCGATCATCCCGCCCGCTGAGAAGCTCCGTCGGGGCAAGGACCTCGCGGGCGGCGTGTCGCTCGTCTACGCCGTCAACATCGAGGGGGACGAGAACCCGCGCGACGTGCTCGGGCGCACCATCGAGGTCCTCAAGCAGCGCGTCGACCCGAACGGGCAGTTCGACATCACCATGATCTCGCAGGGCGACAACCGCATCGAGGTCTCGATGCCCCTCGCCTCGCAGACGGTCACGGTCCTGCGCCGTGAGATCGACGCGAAGCTCGCGGCGCTCCAGACGGTCAGCATCGACGCCGGCGCCCTCGAGCGCACGATCCGCATGCAGGGCTCGGAGCGCGACGGAGCGCTGGTCTCGCTCGCCGCGGGCTCGGAGGACCGTCTGTCGCTCCTGCGCCGGGCCGCGAGCGCGTACGACGAGGCCCGCGCCGCGCGCGCCGCGTTCACCGAGGCGCAGAGCGTGAACGCGCCCGAGGACGTGCTCGACGACCTGGTGGGCGCCGCCGCCGCCGCCGAGATCCAGTACGAGCGTGTCCGCGCCCAGGCACTCCGGGCCGCGATCTCTCCCGAAGAGGTCCGACGCGCCCTCGACCTTCCCAATCAGGACCGGTCCATCGCCGACCAGGCCAGCGGCGAGCGGGTGACTATCGAGTCCCCTCGCAAGCGCGCCCTGCAGCGTCTGCGCGAGCAGCACCCCGACCTGGCGACCGAGCTCAACGAGATCGTCTCGCTCTTTGAGACCTACGAGGCCCAGCGCCGCGGGTACGACGACCCCTCCGACCTGATGCGCGTCCTCCAGGGCGCCGGCGTGCTCACCTTCCGCATCGCGGTCCAGCCGGGCGAGATGGCCAACGAGGCCGAGCTCCGCCAGCAGCTGCGCGAGCGCGGCGCGCGCAACGTGCAGTCGACCGAGGCGCGCTGGTACTCGATCGACGACATCGAGTCGTGGTACGACGACATCCAGGGCCTGCGCGCCCTGCAGGCAGCGCCCGCCGAGTACTTCGCGACGAGGTACCGCCTCGTCGTCGAGGAACGCGACGGCATCTACTACATCCTCCTCTACGACCGCTCGGGGCTGCGCCTGACGCCGGCCGAGGGGTCGTGGCGCGTCGACAGCGCCAGCGCCGGCGTCGACCGTCTCGGGCGACCGGCGATCGACTTCCGCATGAACCCCACAGGCGCGACGCTGATGGGGCGCATGACCGGCGACAACATCGGCCGCCAGATGGCGGTTCTCCTCGATGACCGCGTCTACACCGCCCCCACGCTCATCAACGCGATCCAGGGACAGGGCCAGATCTCGGGTCGCTTCAGCAACGCCGAGCTGAACTACATCATCCGCACGCTCGCCGCCGGCTCGCTCGCGGCCAAGCTCAGCGAGCAGCCCATCAGCGTCACCGTCCTGGCCCCCCAGCTCGGCGCCGACAACCTCCAGAAGGGCCTGGTCGCCGGCGTGTTCGCGCTGATCGTCATCAGCGCGTTCATGATCGTGTACTACATGACATCCGGCATGATCGCGGTCGTCGCCCTGGCGTGCAACGCGATCCTGCTGCTGGGCGCCATGTCGCTCTCTCGCGCCGCGTTCACCATGCCCGGCATCGCCGGCGTCATCCTCACCTTCGGCATCGCGGTCGACGCGAACGTGATCATCTACGAGCGCATCCGCGAAGAGATCATGTCCGGGGGCCAGAAGGTCAAGGCCGCGGTCCGCATCGGCTATTCGAAGGGCCTCTCGGCGATCGTCGACGGCAACGTGACCAACCTGATCGTGTGTCTGGTGCTCGGCTCCGTGGGCACTCCCGAGATCCGCGGCTTCGCGATCACCCTGGGCATCGGCGTTGTCACCACGCTCATCTCGGGCCTGCTGATCACCCGCGTCATCTACACCGTCCTCCTCGAGGGCGGGATCATGAAGCGACTCCCGATGCTCCCGTCGGTCGTCCCCTCGCTGCACCGCCTGCTCGAGCCCAACATCGACTGGATCGGCAAGCGGTTCATCTTCTACGTCACCTCGGGCGTCCTGCTCGTCGGTAGTTTCGCGGTCATGGCGATCCAGGGCGCGGACATGTTCGACAACGAGTTCCGCGGCGGCACGGCCGTCACGCTCGAACTCACCGAGGGCAAAACCCTCACCCGCCAGGATGTCGAGACCCGCCTGCGCGAACGCGCCTCGCGCGAACCCAGCGGCAGCGACGTGAACCGTCTGCTCACGGCGCAGGTCATCGCGATCAACCCGATGGCGGACAACGTCACGTCCCGGACCTTCAAGATCAAGACAGTCGTCACCAACCGCGAGGCGGTCGAGGGCGCCGTCCTCGAGTCGTTCAGCGACGTCCTCGACGCGCGCCCGCCGCTGCAGTTCGGCGCCGTCGTTGTTCGCCCCATCCTGCAGGGCGCTCTGGGCGAGAACATCGATCGCCCAGAGATCCGCGACAACGTCGACTCGTTCATCGGCGGCGTGGCTGTCGTCGTTTCCGACATCCAGCCTCCCGTCTCCCTCGAGGAGCTGGAGGCCCGCCTCGCCGCGACCCGGACCCGCGCCGATCATTCCGGCACGCTCGGACGCCCGCACTTCATGGTGATCCTCGACGGGACGCCGCAGGCGGTCCGCGCCGTCGCGATGCTCGCGACCGACGAGGGCGTGAGTTACTTCGACGATCAGAGCCGCTGGCGCACGACGCTCGCCGCGAGCGAGGAAGCGGTCCTGCGGGACGCCCTCGAGCGTGCGAGCAGTCTCGCCGGCATCGAGGCGTTCAGCCCGGCGATCGCGCGCACCTTCGCGGCCCAGGCCATCGTCGCGATCGCGCTGTCCCTCATGGGCATCCTGATTTATGTCTGGGTCCGATTCGGCTCGCTGCGCTACAGCGTCGCGGCCACCGTCCCCCAGCTCCACGACTCGCTCATCGTGATCGGCATGGTCGCCGGCGCCGAGATCCTCTACGACAAGGCCCCGGGCGTGGCGGCGATGTTCCTGATCGAGCCCTTCCGCATCGACCTTGCGATGGTCGCGGCGGTGCTGACCATCATCGGCTACTCGCTCAACGACACGATCGTGACCATGGACCGCATCCGCGAGAACAAGGGACGCCTGCCCTACGCGACGCGAGACATCATCAACCTCTCGGTCAACCAGACCTTCAGCCGCACGATCATCACCTCGGGCACCACGCTCTTCGCGGCGTTCTCGCTCTACGCCTTCGGCGGGCAGGGCACCCGAGGGTTCGCCTTCGCGATCCTCGTGGGCGTGCTCGTGGGCACCTATTCCTCGGTCGCGATCGCGACCCCGATCGTCTGGCAGAAGAAGCCCCGCAAGCCGATCCAGAGCGGGCAGCAGGGACTCGCGTCGACCGGCGCGATGGCCACCACCCCCGCCTGAGCACTCCGCCGGACTGGACCGGAGGGCGCGAGGGGCCGATGATGCCCTGAGATGTCCCTCTCGAGCGAGTCATCCCGGAGGCCGCCCTCGGCGCGCAGGATCATGGCCGGCGGCGGCGTGCTTGCGCTCGTCTGGATAGGCGTCTACTGGGCCACGCCCCCTGCGCCCAGCGTCCCCGCCGGGCCCGGGATCGTTTTCGCCGACGACCGCCCGGCGCGAACGACCGAGGGACCCGTGAGCGAGCCCGTCGCGCAGGCCCCGCCCCCGCAGGTCGCCGCGCCGCGCCAGGCAGAGCAGCCCACCACGCCCAGCGCGCCGGCTGTCATCCCCCCGGCGTTCCGCGAGCACACCGTCCGCGCGAACGAGACGATGGAAACCATCGCGAGGACGCAGCTGGGCGACGCGGCGCTGTGGACCGCTGTCGCGAGCGCGAACCCGCGGGTCGACCCGCTCAAACTGCGGGTCGGTCAGACGATCCGCATCCCGATCGACCCGACCAACATTCAGGGCAGACCCAACCCCCAGGTCGTGCAGACGCCCCCGACGAAGCCGCGCGAGCCGGAACCCGCTGCACGGATCGAGTATGTCGTGCGCCGTGGCGACACGCTGGGCGCGATCGCGCGGACCTATTACAACTCGTCGGCGCGCTGGCAGCTCATCCTCGACGCGAACCGCGACAAGATCGGCAAGCCCGAGGACATCCGCCCCGGGATGACGCTGGTCATCCCGCCCGCGCCGCCGTCGCCCTGACGATCATTCAGTTCGCGCTGAGCGCCTCGCTGGCGCGCCGACGCTTCGCCGGGATCTCGACCACGGGGGGCTCGCCGGGCTCGACGGGGTCGTTCGCGACGGGCTCTCCACCCGACACGTTCGCCCTGATCGAGCCGTTCGACCCGACGTCCTCGAAGCGGACCTGCACGCGCTTGGACACGCCGCGCTCCTGCATCGTGACGCCGAAGAGCTGGTCGGCGTGGCGCATCGTGCGCTTGTTGTGCGTGATGACGATGAAGTGGGAGAGGTCGAGGAACTGGCGCAGCACCGCGTTGAAGCGCTCGACATTGGCCTCGTCGAGGGCCGCGTCCACTTCGTCCAGCACGCAGAAGGGCGAGGGCTTGGTCTCGAAGATCGACATGAGCAGCGCGACGGCGGTCATGGTCTTCTCGCCGCCCGAGAGCTGCGCGAGCGTGCGGGGCTCCTTGCCCGGGGGCTTGGCCAGCACCTCGACGCCGCTCTCGAGCCAGTCGATCTCGCCGGTCTCCTCGTCGGGGATGAGCTTCAGTTCGGCGCGACCGCCGCCGAAGATCTTGCGGAACATCCCGTTCGGCCCGCCGAAGCTGGCCTGGATCGCCTCGAAGGTCTCTCGGAAGCGGTCGCGGCTGACATTGGCCAGTTCCTCGATAAGCGCCGTGAGCTGGGCGCGGGCGGCGTCGAGATCCGCGAGCTGCTGCGCGAGGTCCTCGTTGCGCGTCTCCAGCTCGCTTTCCTCGTCGATCGCGCCGAGGTTCACGTTGCCCAGCTTCTTGATCTCGCTCTGGAGCGAACGGATCTCGGCGACGCGTTCGTCCTCGTCGATCTCTTCGCGCGACGACTCCTCCTGCGTCCACAGCGGGAGCGTGGCGGCCAGGTCGAGCGACAGGTCCTCAAGCGTGCGCTGCTCGAGCGTCTCGAGCCGGACCTCGACCTCGCGCTTGGAGAGTTCGACCGCGTTCCAGTCGCGCTCGATGTGCTGCGCGTGCTCGCGTGCGAGCAGGACCCGCTCGCCGCGCTCGTGGGCGGCGCGTGACGACTCGTCCAGGCGCGAGACCGCCTCGCTGAACAGCGAAGACGCCTCGGCGAGCTCGCCCTGCGCGACGACGATCGCCTGGGCGCACTCGTGGATGGCGTTCTCGTGCTCGACGATCCTCGCCTCGCGATGGGCGAGCGTGCGGTCGATGCGCTCGATGGACGACGCGGCCTCTTCGATCGCCAACTCGACGGCGCGGAGCTCGCGCCGGGCGCTGGCGATCTTCTCAGCGGCGCCGCCGTGCGCGATCCGGGCGCGGGTGAGCCGGTCGTTGGCTTCGTCGAGGGCGGCGCGCTCCTGCGCGAGCGAGTCTCGCAGCGACTGGACCGCCTGCTGCTCGTCCTGAAGAAGGCCGGTGAGCTTCTCGGCTCGCTCGAGTGCCGCGCCTCGATCTCCTTCGAGCTTCGCGACGCGTGCCTGCGTCGACTCGAGGTCGTCGCGAAGCGAGGCGCTCTGTCGCTGCGAGCGGGTGATCTCGGCGCGGAGCCGCTCGATGGTGGCGTCGTGCGAGGCGAGGGATCGCCGGGCCTCGCTCGCGGCGCGACGGGTCTCGGCGCGTGACGCGTCGAGCTCGTCGCTCTGGGCGTGGAGCGAGTGCAGGCGGGCTCGCAGGCGCTCCGCGTCGGCGCGAAGGTCAACGAGGGACCGCTCGAGGGCCTCGAGTTCGGCGCGGCGCTGGAGCAGGCCCTGGCCGGACTCGCCCGAGCCGGGCGCACCGACGATGACGCGTCCGTCGGGTTCGAGGACCTCGCCGGTCGAGGTCACGAAGCGGGCTCGCGCTTCGCGCAGCGGGCCGGCGGCGAGCAGCATCGCCGCGTCGAGGTCGGTCGCGACGTACGAGCCGTCGAGCAGCGCGTCGAGGGCCTGGGCGACGCGTTCGTCGCTGGTGATCAGGTCTCGCACGCGCGCCAGGCGGTCCGTCGGGATCGCGTCGAGCCCGTTGGCGGCGTGGGCCGGTTCCTGCGCGTCGCGGAGCAGGGGCAGCAGGGTGACGCGCCCCGGCGCGTCGCGGAGCGCGGGAGAATCAGCGACATCGCGCAGCGAGGTCACCACGATCGCCTGCAGCGCCGAGCCGAGCGCCGCTTCGACCGCCGCGGCGTCGCGCTGCTCGACGCGGATCATCTCGGCGAGCGGGCCGATCACGCACGCGAAGCCGTCCTCGTGGCGTTCGGCGCGTGAGAGGACCTCGCGAGGCGCGTCGCCCAGGCCGGCGCGCGAGTCGATCATCTCCTGCAGCGTGGCGCGACGCCCGTCGAGGCGAGCGATCTCGCGCTCGCGCTCCGCGAATTCTTCGGCGAGGGCGCGCTGGTCGCCGGCGACGCACGCGGCGCGCTCGTCGAGTTCGGACAGTCGCGACTCGGCGTCGGCCGCGGCCCGGCGCGCCTCGGCGGCCTGCGCCTCGTGCTCGCGCATCGATTGCTCGGACTGCTCGTGCGCCGCGTCGATCTCGTCGAGGGACGCGCGGGCCCGTCTGGCCTGCTCGCCCAGGGTCTCGATGCGCCGGCGCTCGGCCTCGGCCTCGTTGGCGAGCGCGTCGCGCTGGCGGGCGATCTCCCGGGCGGACTGCTCGCGCGCGCTGAGGGCCGCCTGTCGCTCGCCCAGCGCGCGCTGGGCGGTCTCGCGCGCGTCGGCCGCCTCTCGCACGGAACGCTCGGCGTCGGCCGCCACGCCCTCGAGCTCGGCGATCCGCGCCGTGTGCGCGTCGCGATCGGCGGTGAGGCGCTCGGTCCGCTCTCGCAGGGCGGCGCCCTGCGCTTTCTCGTCTTCGAGTTGCTGGCGCGACTCGGCGAGCGTGCGCTCGGTCATCGCGCGGCGCTGCTCGGCCGACTGCATCGCGTGCTGGGCGCTGGCGCGACGGCGCTCGGCGTCCTGTCGCGCCTGAAGGGCTGCGTGGCGCTCGAGCTCGGCCTGCTGCTTGTCGGCTTCCGCCGCTTCCAGCACGCCGGTCGCCTCGTTGCGCTCTCGCTCCAGCCCGGTGATGCGCGAGGTCAGCCCCGAGAGGCGGTCCTTCAGCTCGCGGTATTGGTGCAGCGCGAGGCCCGTGCGCAACGCTCGCAGTTTCTCGTCGAGTTCCTTGAACAGGCGCGCTTTCGCGGCCTGCCCCTTCACGATGCGAAGGCGACGGTCGGTCGATTCGAGCTGCTCGCGCACGCGCACGAGGTTGGTCTCGGCCCGGTCGAGTTTGCGCTCGGCCTCGACCCGCCGCACGCGGAATTTCGCAACACCCGCGGCCTCTTCGAAGAACACGCGCCGATCGACCGCGTTGGCGAGCAGCATCGCGTCGACCTTGCCCTGCTCGATGATCGAGTAGGCGTCGGCGCCGATGCCGGTGTCGAGGAACAGGTCGCGGATGTCCTTCAGACGCGCCTTTCGACCGTTGATCAGGTACTCGCTCGTCCCGTCGCGATGCAGGCGACGCTCCACGTCGACCGTCTCGGCGTCGATCGGGAGCGCGCGGTTCCGACGCCCTCGCATCAGGGGCGAGCGCTCATCGGGGGCTGCGGGGTCGACGGGCTCGTCGGACGCAGGGTCGGCGACCGGCTCGGCGCTGGCGGGGTCGATCGCGCGCTCGAGGACGGGGTTGTCGAAGGTCAGGGTGACGCTGGCGAGCCCGCCCGGCTTGCGCCCGGCGGATCCGGCGAAGATCACATCGCCCATGGACGAGCCGCGAAGACTCTTGGCGGAGCGTTCCCCGAGCACCCACTTAATGGCGTCGACGACGTTGGACTTGCCGCAGCCGTTGGGCCCGACGATGCCCGTGATGGGGGCGTCGAAGGAAAACTCCGTCCGGTCGGCGAACGACTTGAACCCGGTGAGGGTGAGTTTGGCGAGTCGCATGCGGCCTGGGTGACCTCCGTGTCGTTCCGGCCTGGGGGCGGGGGCGCCCTTCAAGGGGTGCGTGCCGGGCTCCGCCCGGCGATCAGGTGCGACAGTATGACCTGCCGGCACGCAGTCTTCAACCTCGACGCACGGGACAAGGTTCGGCAGGAACCCCCGGGGAGGGTGAATACTCCGCCCGGCGAGGGTTACTGGGGCTTCTTGGGATCGCGC
Organism: Phycisphaeraceae bacterium; assembly: GCA_019636675.1. Taxonomy (NCBI): domain Bacteria; kingdom Pseudomonadati; phylum Planctomycetota; class Phycisphaerae; order Phycisphaerales; family Phycisphaeraceae; species Phycisphaeraceae bacterium. The sequence goes on along the minus strand of JAHBXC010000001.1, from coordinate 489,524 downwards.
GGCGCGATGGGCACGACGAATCCTCGCTTGGCCGGCTCGGTCGTCGCGGGGGCGTCGGTCGGCTGCGCAGGGGTCGTCGGTTCGTCGGCCAGCGTTCGCGCCGGTGCGCCGGGCTCTTCGAGAGGCGCCTCTTCGCCCGCGAGTTCCGGGCGGTCATCGCCCAGCTCGGTCTGGACCATGGCGATCAACTCGGCCTGGAGCCGGTCCTGCTCGGCGACGAAGTCCGCCCTGATGGCGCGGGTGCGCTCGGTGAGCTCGTAGAGCGTGCCGACCACTTCGGAATAGGTCATCGCGAGGCCGGGCGAGGGCGATTCCGGCGTGGGCTTGTGCGCGAGGAACTCGATGAGTTTGGCGACGTTGCTGTCGGCCTCGCTCTGCACCGGCACCGAGGTGTTCCGCCAGCCCTGGTAGCGGACGCGCAGCGGGCCGCCGGGGTCGTCGCCCACCACCATCAGTCGATCGTCCCACGCGTACACCAGCGACGGGCGGCTCACTTCGAGGCTCTCCCCGAACACCACGATGCGAGGCACGCCCTGCTGGCTGATGTAGATCATCGGCTTGTTCGATCGCACCACGTCGAGCCGGAACTCACCGGGCGAGTTCGGCGTGCTGTAGAGGGTGCGCTCGACGCCCATCTCCTTCGAGACCACGACCCACGGGTCGCGCCGGGCCGCCAGGGCCTCGTACGCGGCGATGCGGATCGTGAGGTCGTCCGAGTCGACGAGCTCTCGCAGCGCGAGGTTCAGGCGAGGGTTCGGGGGCATCTTCGCGAGCTGCTCGATCGCGAGCAGGCGCAGCCCGGGCTCGCCCTGCATCGCGATCTCCTTCAGATGGGGAGCCACCAGGGCGTCGCCCAGACTGGCCCCGGCGCGCAGCGCCGAAAGACGCGGCTTGGGCTCGGGGTAGGTGTACAGCGCGCGGATCTGGGGGATCACGCTCGGCCCCAGCGCCTGGAGGCACCAGCTGATCGACTCGGCCAGCCCCGGCTCCTCGCGCATCGCGCGCACGTAGCGAGACGCCCACTCGTTCGGGAACGCGCGGTCGATCCTCGTATGGATCAGGAGCTGGATGAACTCGTCGGGCGTGTCCTTGAAGCGGGCGGGGATCGTCAGCGCGACCGCCTCGTCGTTGCGACCACGGGCCGTGTCGAGACGGTCCTGCGCAGAGCGCGGGAAGGCGTCGTTGATCGCGTTCACGATCGCACGCGCGCGGCTGTGCGAGGGCGTGTCGAGCGTCAGCAGCAGGTCGAACGGCTCGGTCACCGTCGCGCCGCCCAGGATGCGCCCCGTCGTGCGGTTGATCGACTGCTCGTCGGCCTTGGCCGGGTCGGCGAAGGGGTTGATGAACACCGCGCCGCGCGCCGTCGCGATCGAGCGCACCTCGGGGCCACCCGGCACGAACAGCCCTGGCGTCAGGTCGGTGGTCATCAGACGCCCGCCCTCGAGACTCGTCGTCGCCGAGCCAGGGAGCGCCGTCACCAGAACGTCAAAGGTCGCGTCCTTCGGGGCGCCCGGGGACATCCTCGCCTGCACCAGCACGATCGAGGTGTTCCGGTCGTCGATCACGGCGCGCGGGGAAACCTCGCCCAGCGGACCGCCCCCTCGCCCGACGCCCTTGAGCGCGAGCTGACGCTCAAGCCACGCCCGGATCGGTGGGGGGGCGTCGCCCGAGCCCGTCCCGTTCAGCCCGACCACGATGCCGTAGCCCGTGATCAGGATCGGCTCGGCCCCGGCGATGCGGCACTCGGCGCCGATCGTCCCGCGCAGGATCGAGGGCGTCTCGCGGGCCGGCGCCGCGATCGGCGCCTCGGCGCGCGGTCGCGGCTTGGGTTTCGAGGAGGAACACCCGCTCATCGCGCCAACGCACAACGACGCCGCCGCGGCGGCGCTGAGCACGGTTCTCGGGGACAACGCCCTCGCTGGCAGTCGGATCGTCATCGTCAGTCGGCCCTCGTGGCTACTTCCGCACCCGTCATCGCCATGGTTGCGTCGATCATCTCGCCGATGCCAACAAACACCTCGTAGGGGGTCGCATCGCCGTACATGTACGCCGCCGCCGTCGCCACTTTCGCGCCCTTGTCCACGCAGGCCTCGCCCACAGGGGTCGCGACGTGCCTGCCGCCCACGGCGTCGATCGCGTCGGCGGCGCCGCCCGGCTCGCCCACGGTCACCTTCACGCCCTTGCCCAGCGCCTTGGCCACCATCGGGGGGGCGATGCAGCACGCGGCGACCGGCTTGTCGGCCTGGTGGAACTCCTTGATCGCCCGCTCGACCTCCGGGTGCATGTGGAATTTGTCGCCCTTGGTCGCGAAGTCCGAGAGGTTCTTGGCCGCCCCGAAGCCCCCGGGGATGACCAGCGCGTCGTAGTCCTTGGCCTTCAGCGCGTCGATCGGGGACATCCGGTCCTTGCCGCGCGAGATCCGGGCCGACTCGTGCAGGATGTTCCGCTGCTCGCCCGAGGGCTTGCCGGTGTAGTGGTCCATGACCTGCGGCACGGGCTGGTCGGGCGCGAAGCAGTGCCAGTCGGCCCCGTGGCGGGTCAGGTGGATCAGGACGCTGACGGACTCGTGGATCTCCGAGCCGTCGAACACGCCGCAGCCGGAGAGGATGATGGCGACTTTGGGCATAGCGGATCACCTCGCGGTTGGTGTGCGGGAAGCCAGCCGAATCCTAGGGGGGAGCGGGCTCGCGCGCCGGCGGCGTCCTTTCCCGTCGCGCGCCGGATATCGGGCGTTCGAACGGAACGGGCTTGACGGACCATCATTCAACATATATTGTGAATGAATGGTCGCCCTCGACGAACGCCTCGATCGGACGCTTGCCGCTCTCGCCCATCCGACGCGGCGGGCAATTCTGCACCGGCTGATGGAGGGGGAGGCGCGGGTCACCGACCTGGCCGAGCCGTTCGACCTGTCGCTGAACGCGGTCTCGCGCCACATCCGCACGCTGGAGGAGGCCGACCTCGTGCGGCGTCGTCGCGTGTGGCGAGAGCACCTCGTGTCGTACAACCCGGCGCCGCTCGACGAAGCGGCGCAGTGGATAGAGCGTCAGCGCGCGATGTGGGGCCGAAGTCTCGACGCCCTCGAGCGTGTGCTGCTCGAAGAGGACGAGGCCGCACCCAAACCCTCGGCCCCCGGCGCCAAATCACCATCCAAGGCAAGGAAAGAGAGAAAACCATGAGCAAGCGCGGCGAGTTCGTATCTCCAGACACCATCCGTTTCGAGCGGACCCTCCCCGGACCCATCGAGCGCGTGTGGGAGTATCTCACCGATTCTGAGAAGCGAGGGAAGTGGCTCGCGTCGGGGCCGATGGACCTGCGCGTCGGCGGGGCGGTCGAGATGGTGTTCAACAACACCGGGCTGTCGCCGCGGCGCGAAGCGCCGCCCGAGAAGTACAAAGACTGCGGAAGCGCGGGGCCGATGCGAGGGCGCATCACGCGGATCGAGCCGCCGCGGTTGCTCGCGTACACCTGGGGCGAGTCGTGGGGCGACCACTCCGAGGTGACCTTCGAGTTGTCCCCGAAGGGCGATGAAGTGTTGCTGACGCTCACGCACACGCGCCTGCAGGGTCGCGATCTGAAGATCAGCGTCGCGGCGGGGTGGGACACGCACACCTCGATCCTGCTCGACATCCTTCGCGGCGAGGAGGCGCGCCCGTTCTGGTCGACGCACACGCGCCTGGAAGCCGAGTACGAGGCCCGCGTGCCGCACGAGGAACGCGCGGCACGCTGACGATCGACAGGGCTTTCATCCATCCCGCTGAGCGGGGCGGGGCGTATCGGAGAAGGTTCAGACGCGGCCCTTGACATATTCCCATAAAGGAATATATTTGAGGCATGCCCCCATCAGCCATGACGCTCGATGTGTTCGTCGCGATCGCCGAGCCCCGCCGGCGAGAGATCCTCGACATCCTCGCTCGCGCAGGCGAGCAGACCGTCGGTGCGCTCGTCGACGCGCTGCGCATGCCGCAGCCCTCGGTGTCGAAGCACCTGGCGGTGCTGCGCGAGGTGGGGGTGGTCACGGTGCAGAAACTCGGGCGGAGTCGGGTGTACCGGCTGAACGCCGCAGAGCTGAAGCCCGTGTACGCGTGGGCGAAGGAGTACGAGCGGTTCTGGGAGAGCCAGGCCTCTCGCATCAAGGAAACCGCTGAGCGGGAAGCGAGGGCCGCCGCGAAGCGCCACAGGTGAACGCACACCGGAAAGAGAGGGTCGAATGGTCGCGCAGATCGACAACGAGAAGGTGCACACGATCCATGTCGTCAAGGAGGTGGAGATCGACGCGCCGATCGATATCACCTTCCAGGCGGTGCTTCACGAGATGGGTCCCGGCGGCGAGATGCCCGACGGCAAGCCGTTCCCCATGAAGATCGAGGCGTGGCCCGGCGGGCGCTGGTACCGCGATCTGGGCAACGACGCGGGCCACCTGTGGGGCCATGTGCAGGTCATCAAGCCCCCGAAACTCATCGAGATCAGCGGGCCGATGTTCATGTCCTACCCGGCGGTCTCGCATGTGCAGTACCGTCTGGTCGAAGAGGGCGAGTCCACCCGGCTCACCATCACGCACCGCGCGATGGGGCTCATCCCCAGTGATCACCGCGAGGGCGTGCACGAGGGCTGGGATCACGCGGTGAAGACCATCCGAAAGATCGCCGAGTCGATGCGCACCGGCGCGTCGCGCTGAAACCCAGGGACAGACCACCAACGCAAGGAAAGGGAGAACTCACCATGGAAATGACGATCGTCGAACAGCACCACTGGCTGCGCAAGTTTCTGGGCGAGTGGGAGTACGAGTCTGAATGCACGATGGAGCCCGGCGGCCCCACCATGAAGTTCAGCGGAAGGGAGCGCGTCCGCGCCGTCGGCGACCTCTGGATCGTCGGCGAGAGCACCGGCACGCTGCCCGACGGCGTGACCGAGGCCACCATGATCCTGACCCTCGGCTACGACACGCGCACCAGCCGGTTCGTGGGCACCTGGTTCGGCTCGATGTGCGACTACCTCTGGATCTACGACGGCCACCTCGACGCGTCCAAGCGCGTGCTCACCCTCGAGACCGAGGGCTACATGCCCACCAACCCCACCAAGAAGTCGAAGTTCAAGGACATCACCGAGTTCAAGAGCGACGACCACCGCGTCTTCACCGCCGTCATGCAGGACGACGACGGGAAGTGGAATCAGCTGATGACCTCGCACTACCGGCGCGTGAAGTAAGCGTTGGTCGCCACGGCATCCCTTTGACCCAGGGCCTGCTCGCTCACCCACGAAGGAACGCGAGCAGGTCCTTGTTCAGTTGATCCTTGTGCGTGTCGGCCAGGCCGTGGGGCGCGCCGGGGTACACCTTCAGGGTCGCGCCCTTGATGAGCTTCGCCGACTTGTGCGCCGACGCGCCGATGGGAACGATCTGGTCGTCGTCCCCGTGCAGCACGAGCGTGGGGATGTCGAACTTCTTGAGGTCCTGCGTGAAGTCGGTCTCGGAGAACGCCTTAATGCAGTCGTAGGCGTTCTTGTGCCCGGCCATCATGCCCTGCATCCAGAACGAGTCGATCATCCCCTGCGAGGGCTTCGCCCCGGGCCGGTTGAAACCGAAGAACGGCCCGCTCGCGAGGTCCTTGTAGAGCTGCGACCGGTCCTTCACCGAGCCCGCGCGGATGCCGTCGAAGACATCAAGGGGCAGGCCGTCGGGGTTCGCGGGCGTCTTCACCATGATCGGCGGCACCGCGCTGATGAGCGCCGCCTTCGCGACGCGGCGCGTGCCGTGGCGCCCGATGTACCGGGCGACCTCGCCGCCCCCGGTCGAGAAGCCGATCAGCGTGGCGTCGCGCAGGTCGAGGGTCTCGATGAGCATCGCGAGGTCGTCGGCGTAGGTGTCCATCTCGTTGCCGTGCCAGGGCTGGCTGGAGCGCCCGTGCCCTCGCCGGTCGTGCGCGATGCAGCGATAGCCCTGCGACGCGAGGAAGAGCATCTGCGATTCCCAACTGTCCGAGCAGAGCGGCCAGCCGTGGCTGAACACGACGGCGGGCGCGTCGTCGTTGGGCGACCAGTCTTTGTAATAGATGTCGGTCCCATCTCGCGTGATGATCGTCGGCATGGATCGCTCCGTTCAGCGTGCGTGCGCGCGGCGGCCATCGCTGCCGACAACAACGCTAGGCAACCGCTGTGGTTCGGGGAACGCTCGCGAACGGGGGTTTACTCTGGGTGTGCCGCCGACACCCACCGCTTCACCGCGTTCGCGAGGGCCTTCTTCTTCGCCGCGACCTCGCCAGCGCGGAAGGTGGCGATGGCGCGGTCGTCATCGGCCCATTCCAGCAGGCCCGAGTCGTCCTCGATCAGGCGACCCCGCTTCGGCGGCGCCTTCTTCTTCGCGCCGCGATGGAAGACCAGCAGGATCTTGTCCTTCGCGCGCAGCTGGAAGGTGATGCGGTCTTCGCCTTCCACGCTGTAACTGGGCGCGTTCCACTTCACGCCCTCGACCAGCCCGGGGTGCGCCTTGAGGATGATCGCGCGCAGCGCGTCGATCTCCGCGCGCATCGGGTGGTCGAGGGCGTCGAGCAGGGCGTCGGGGGTCTGCGCACCGGGTTTGGTCTTGCCCGTGGTCACGCCGGCGTCCCTGCGTCGAGCATTTCTTCGAGACGGTCGTAGCCGGCGCTCATGCCGTGCTCCATGCCCGACGCCAGCGCGCCGTCGCGGGCTTCCTTCGAGGGGTAGACCAGCGCGATCGTGAGCGAGGTGCGCCCGCGATTTTCCTCGAGAGTCAGCGTGCCGACCTGCTCGCCGGCCTGCGCATCGCAGCCGAACTCGAAGGTCTCGGTGCGCACGATGCGCTCGTGGGGGACGACCTCGCGGTACTCGCCGCGCAACGCCATGGCCTCGCCATCGGGGCCCTTCCACGCCCAGCGATAGAGCCCGCCGACGCGCAGGTCCTCGACGCACTCGGTCATCTCCCACCCCGGGGGGCCGAAGAGCCACTTGCGCAGCAGTTCGGGTCTGGTCATCGCGTCCCACACGGCGCGGCGGGGCGAGTGGAACTCGCGCGTGATGACGATCTCGCGATCGCCCCGGGTCATGATCTTCATGGCGTTCTTCTGCATGGCTTACTTTCTCCCTTTCTTGGCTCTCTTGGCGGCCGGCGCGGCGCGCCGGGGTTCCTGCATCTCGTCGAGCAGCGCGTCGAGGCGCTGGAAGTTCGATTCCCAGATCGCGCGGTAGCCCTCGGCCCACTCGGCGACTTCTTTGAGCGGCGCCGCGTCGAGCCGGCACAGGTGCTCGCGACCGACCACGCGCCGGCGAACCAGCCGCGCACGCTCGAGCACCTTCACATGCTTGGACGCGGCCTGGAAGGTCATCTTCAGGGGCGCCGCCAGTTCGCTCAGGTTGCGCTCCGCGTCGGTGAGTTGTCGGAGGATCGCCCGGCGCGCCGGGTGCGCGAGGGCCTGAAAGACGAGGTCGAGGGGGTGGCCGGTATCTGCAACCATGTGGTTGAGTATGGCGTCCTGCCCGGGAATTGTCAACCGGGTGGTTGAAGAATCCTCGGGTACACTCGGCGCCTCGCAGCGAGCCCCTCACCGAACGGAACCCCATGCCAAGTCTCAACATCCGACTCGTGCGCGGCCTGTACGAGGACTTCGCGTCCGGCGACATCCCGGGCGCGCTCGCGCGCATGAGCCCCGACATCGTCTGGAACGAGGCGAACAACTTCCCCTACGCCGACGGCAACCCGTACATCGGGCCCGACGCCGTGCTGCAGGGCGTCTTCGCGCGCATCGGCGCCGAGTGGGACGGCTTCACGGTCGAGATTGATGAGCTCCTCGACGCCGGAGACACGGTCGTCGGGCTCGGTCACTATCGCGGCAGGTGCAAGGCCACCGGGCGCGAGCAGAACACGCAGATCGCGCATGTCTGGCGCATCGCCGGGGGGAGCATCACCGCCTTCCAGCAGCACGCCGACACGCTGCACATCGCGCGGGTCATGGGGCGCGCGTAACGCAGCGGCTTAGTACCAATACCCAAGCGCCAGCAGCACGAGCGCGAACATCAGCACGTGCGCCCCCCAGATCGAGACGGCGACCGTGCGCTGGCGCGCCGGCTTCCACGCCATGAAGCGGTGACGATGCCTGTACATGATCACGACCGACGCCGCGCTCAGGAAGCCGAACGCGTCGGCCACGATGATCGGCCACGGCGCCCCCTGGCCGGGCGGGAAGAACCGGATCAGCGTCAACCCCACCGGCACCGCGACGAACAACGCCGCCACACCAGAGAAGCACCCCGGCGCCATCGCCAGCACCAGCCACCCGAACCGCGCCTGAGGCGAGCCGACCTTCAGCACCAGCGGCTCGGCGCACTCCGGGCATCTGGCCGTCGTGATGTCGCGCAGGTCGTACGAGCAGCGCGGGCAGGGCGCCGAGCGCCCGCGCAGGAACGCGACCACTTCCGCGTCGTCGGGGGGGCGGGAAGGAGAAGTGGTGGGGGCGTCGTGCATGCGTGGTCTGGTACAGCGGCGACGGAGCGACCGGTTCGGGCGTCGAGCGCGGATTCTTACCGGCGCGCGCGAGCCGCGCTCCGCGGAGTGTCATCGGCTTCCGGGCACGCCAGGGATTTGCTGTACATGCCGGAACGATCGAAGCAGCAGGGGCGGCGCTTGCCGCTCTCGAGCATGTCGCACGCCTTGGCGATGCGCAGCGTTCTCGTCTCGGCGCGCTTGCCCGAGGTGACCCAGTGGATCCACTCGCGGCGCGCGAGGGGGGTGATGTCGTCCCACGCGGCTTTCGCCCTCGCGCTCGCGCTCACGGCGTCGCGCAGGTCCGCCGGGACCTCCGGCTCGGGCTCGACCGCGACGGGGGCGATCTCCACCTCGACGGCGTCGCCGGGCGATGCGCCCGCCGCCTCGCGGAGTTCGCGCTCGACCATCAGCCAGTGGCCGCCCTTGCCGTCGGGGTCGAGCGTGGCCGCGAAGCGCGCGCCGTTCAGCGTGCCCTCCACGCTGGCCTGCCCGCGCGAGGGGAGCCGCTTGCTGGCGTCGCCCGGCAGGCGCAGGAAGCACCACGGCGCGCCCGCCGGCTCTCGCGGCGTGTGGAGCGTGGCGCTGAAACGGATCGTCGTGCGTACGGGCTGGGGCTCGCGCGAAGGCATGGAACACGAGGATACGGCGCGCGACACGCCTCGCACGCGAGGTTCTCGGACGCCCCGGCCCAGAAAAAACCCTTGCGGCGCCGGCGACTTCGTGTACACTCACCCCAGACATGTTTCTCCCGCCCGCAGCGATTCCCCCACGCGCCCGGCGGCCTTCCCCCCCTCAGGAGTTGTGTTCATGCGTACCCGCGGCCTGCTTTCGTTCGCCCTGCCCCTGCTGCTCTGCGCCTCGCAGGCAAACGCCCAGACAATCTGGGACGAGGCGGTGGACGGCGACCTCTCGGGCAACCGCTTCGCGCCCACGCACTTCAACCTGAACGCGGGAATTCACTCCCTCCGCGCGACGACCGGCGGCGGGCTCGCCGACATCGACTACATCTCGATCACCATCCCGGCGGGCGCCCTGTTCACCGAACTGCGCCTCGTCTCCTACGCCGGCAGCGACGGCACGGCCTTCATCGGCATGTGCGAGGGGCCGACCTTCATCGTGCCCCCCAGCGGCGGGCCGGCGGAAATGATGGGCTGGACCCACTTCGGGCGCGGCCAGGGGAATGTGGGCGAGGACATCCTCCAGCAGATCGGCTGGGGCTCGGGAGCGATCGGCTTCACCTCGCCCGTCCCGGCCGGGACCTACTCGTTCTGGCTCTTCCAACTGGGCGCGCCGACGACCTACCAGTTCGATTTCGTGGTCGTGCCGACGCCGGGGAGCGGGGCGGGGCTGATGGTGGCCGCGGGGGTTGTGGCGGGGCACCGGCGGCGGCGGTGATGGGCGATCGGGAAGGGGTATTAATGTGCGTGGGTTTCTTCCGCCTCGCCGCTACCCAAGGGGCGGGGGGATTTGCCCGAGTCCGGAGGGTGAGCGGCGGCCCGACCCGCTCGCCCCTCCAATTGACTTCGGCACTTCAGTCCAAAGGCAGATCGCGAGCCGTTCACAATCGCTTACTCGCGAGCCTTCTCGACGAGCAAACTAAAAAGACGATGGATATCTTCGTCATCATCGGAAAGAGCTGCAGGAGCAGTAGATTGGCGCCAGTGGTTGTCAGGCTGAGAGGCCTCCTCGTTCAGGCGAAGCTGATCAAGCAACTCCTCATATTCCTGCGAGTCATACTGGAACGACACACCCCACCAGCTAGCAATATCAACGATGTCGTCCCGCCACTCCTCCAGCTGCGATGAAGTCTCCGAATTCTCAATAGCGGCGCGAAACTCTTCGCTACAGAAGGTTTCTGCCCGATCTGCCCACCAGCCGATGCGGCTCTCGTCAAAAATCGACTTGTTGGCGGCGACGAAACGGGACCATGATTTCCAATCCAGAAGGTCTTGGGAATCCTCCATATACCGTTCAACATGGATCAAGAATTCATTGCGAATGTAAGAAATACGCTCGTCATCTGCGGGGAGCGAGAAAATCGCGGTAAGGAACGCGCGACTTGAAGCAGTTGCCACCCGTTCGATGTCGCCGTGTCTTAGCATTGAATCCACGATGTCACAGCAGAGCGTCAACAACTCGCGGTTGGCAGCACGCTCTGCCCACCCCGCGATCGCAGCCAATCGAGATCCGAGATCGCCATCGGAAGGCACGAGCATCATCGCGTCATCTGCGTGATACCTGATCATCTGGTAGGTGCCTGGTTTGGCGCGGAATGTCCTGTGAATTGCATCGTGCAATACACCCGATTCTACAGGCAGGCCGCCCGGACCTGCCCCGACTGTACCGGTTGCGGATAGGCAAGCAAGACATGCAACCTGTTCAAAAAATATAGAGCCACAGACTAGAGATTTGTACACATGTACGTCTTCTGCAATTCTGCGTCGAACAAAATCTTTGATTGAAGGATTATGAAAATCAATAGCTACGCGATGGCGGTCTTTTGTGCTTCGCGTGAATGATCCTTCGAGTTGTTTCATTGCATTGTGAAAAATGTGTCGACTTTCGAGCGGGCTGCCTATGGACACCCCCTTGCAAAGACCGCACCACGCTGCGTAAAGCTCTTCGTAGCCAATCCAGTTGTCGCAAGTGCCAAGGCAATAGAGAATTGCCCTTGCATTGGCATCGAGCTGGTCATTAAAAGCGCTCTGCCACAGCAGCTTCGGATTATCAAGAACTTCTAGGAATTTTTCCACATACCGATCGGGCGGCACTCCGATCGAGCCGGCACCGAATGTCATTCCGTGTACAATGCGCGGACTGTACCCTCTGTGATCGATGATATGGCGATAGTTCTTGTTGCGTAGAATCTCGGCCGAATAGTCCGTGCTAAGTCTGGAAAAATACAGATGATTATATAGAATTCTTGCCCGAAGAGGTCTCGTGTAGTCCTCGACAGTGATCGTACATTTTGCGACATCAAGTCCTGCGCGGTTTAGCGGCTCGTAAGTCTTCTTTGCATCCCTGAGAATATATTCTCGGGTTGTAAGGATAACTTTCAAATTCTTGTTGCGACAGGCTTCGTGCAATAGCCGCGATATCCCGTGGTCCTCATTCTTGCCCAAGCGCTCTGTGATGCTCGTCTGGCCGAGAAAGTCATCATAGTAGACCACCTGCTTTCTGGTGAGATCAAGCATGGTAAATGCATTCTGAACACTGTCTTGCACTGCGATTAGCTCGTGACCGTCCTCCATTAGGCGAGTGGCGAGTACTTGTGCAAGTGTCGTCTTGCCGATGCCGGGTATGCCGGAAAGAATGCAGTAGTTGTACCGCCCGAGAATCTGCATTGCCGTATCATACGCGGGCGTCTGTACATAGAGCGAAAGTTTCTGTTCAATCTCACTCTCGGTCATCGCATTCCAGACTGCTATGCCATTTTGGAGTACCCGTTGGAGAACGGAGGTGCTGGTGAGCCAGAGTTTGTAATGGGTCTGCTCGATATGAGGGTGGCGACGAAGGAGGGCATTCAGATCGTCTCTGGCATAAATGTCGTGCATGCTTGTGCAGTGCGGCGAAAGAATAGACAATAGTTCCAGCTTGTTTTGAGGCGTAAGTGGCAGTGATGTTGCAAGGATGAGCCTGCTAGGGTTCAGTCTTGAAAGCTTGGGCTTTTCTTCTAGTGTGAGCTTTGATCTTAATGTTGAGTAGGGAGAGCGGCGGTAGTGCTTGCACTGCACGATGGTGCTGTTTGCAATTCGTGCGCCGTGAAGCAGGTCGATCCCCCCGTCTCGTCCCTGGGTGAAGGACTGAAACGAAAGGCCAAGCTCTTCGCTAAGCAGGTCGCAAGCGAGGTCTTCTAGATCGGCGTCTGACAGATTGTGAAAGGTGTAGGAGCTCATGGTGAGTGGAAAGGGTGCCCGACTACGAGCGATGCTACCACACTGCGAGAGTCGGCGCAAAGTGAGGGCGGGGGACGCATCGCCCGGAGGCTACCGCGTCCCCGTCAGCGCCCCGTGCAGTTCGATCAGGGCCTGGTCGGAGACTCGGACGAGGCCGACGCGGGACCAGTCGAGGTCGATGGTGGTCCACAGGGCGGCGGCGACGAGGGCGTGTTTGAGCTCGTTGGCGTGGGGCTGGTCGAGCAGGTCGGCGCGCCGGTGGGCGGTGCCGATCGCGTTGGCCTCGCGGCTGATGAGGTCCTGGCGTTCGATGAAACGCCCGGCGGCGCCGGTGAAGCTGAAGCCGAGCAGGTGTCCGAGGATCGCGCCCTGGACGGCGCCGGTTTCAACTTTCTGCTCTGTCGGGAACCGTCGCGCCCGGCGCTTGCCCGTCTGGTAGCCGACCTCGAAGGCGAGGAAGAGCGTGACGACGATCGCGATGGGGACGAGGATCATCTCATCGGGTTCCCAAAACGAAAAAACCCTCCGCCCGAGGGGCGGAGGGTTGGCATTACAAAAGAAGTCGGGGTGACAGTACACCAATAGAACTTTTTGTGGAGGGGATACGGGCCTGGGAGCCCGGAACGCGGCTTTTGCTAGCCGTGAAACCGTGAAACCGTGAAACCGGGTGAGCGGGCAAGGCCGACAGGTCACGGACGCTGATTCGCGTCACGGCCGACGCCGTCTATCGGCATTGCCACAGATGCCTGTTCGTTGGGGGTAGAGGGTGTGGTTTGGAGCGGGAGAGGGGGCGCGTCTCCCGCTCCATCAACAGGGTTGTCTCCAACTGTCAGGCCTCGGGCGATCCCGCTACTTGCTCACAAAGGCAATCACCCGCGCGACCCACCCACGAAGTTCCGTCTCGTTGACGGCCTCTGTTTCCCATGCGGGATTCGTGTTGTGGTGAAAGCGGTTGGCGTACTCGCAGATTGCATCCAATTCCGCGACTGCCGATGCCGAGAGGATCGCGGGACTTCCTGCGGGCAGGTCTCGAATCTTGCGGCGTAAGTCGCCAAGCACTTCACCTGGCAGGAAGTGAGCCGGGCAGCATCGACGCAAGAACCCTTCCAGCACGTGCCGTAGGTCCTGAGCGACAAGTCGAGAGGTGGCAGCGTTACCGGGGCGATAGTCGCGCAGTCGCTTGTGCTGGCGGTCGTATTCTGTGACGCAATCGTCTCCAATCGTCCACGCGGAGATGGTCGAACCCGGCGGCGACTCCACGACAATCAAGGGTGTGCACACCTGCCGATTGGCGTTCTGCCAGATTGCGCACAAGAACGCCTTGGAGTGCGAGAGCACGATGACCTGTTGGACCCTCTGAACAAGATTGCGGACTTCCTGAACGGTGGTAAGCGACCGGTGCTCATCAAGGCTGGTCATCGGATCATCAATTACCACAATCCTCAAAGCGAGCGCAGGGTCTTGATCCAGCGAAGCGAAGAAAAAGGCCAGGGCGAGCGTGTTGCGGTCTCCTGCACTGAGCGTGCTTCGGAACGACGGCGTGCCCGGCGGGGGCGGTGTCCCGCCGATCGGTACGCTCGTGTTGTTGATGATCACGCTGTAGGTACACACTGACCCTCCGCGCGTGTTGGCGGAAGTCATGCTGTCCAGACGGAATCCGGCATTGAATCGCTGAAGGTAAACGTTGATCGCGGTCTGGCAAGCCGGAAAGACGTTCGTTCGGTACTGATCCAGTGCGGCTCGCGCTTGCTCACGCTGTGTTTCTGTTACCGCCTTGGCCGCCTTCTCATCCAAGTATGCCTGACACAGCGCACTGGTCGGGGCAACGTGTCTGGACTTGACTGCCTTCAATCGCGCCACGTCGTTGGACAAAGCGGCCGCGTTGCCCGCGGCTGCTCCCTCCTTCACGATCCTAATCGCGGCGTTTGCCAGCTGTAATTGGTCGCTCAGTGCAGTCATCGCCGCCCGGTGCCGGTCGTACGCGGCGACCGCGGCCCGGGCTTCTTCGGAGAGGGTCGCCCGTTCCAAAGGTGCTGCCTGTTTCGCGGTCAGCGCAGCCGATACGGCGTCACGGGCGTCGCGCCAGTCTCGCGCGATCGCGGCTGTATCGATACCGAACTCCGGCACATCGCAGAATCGGGACCAAAACTGCCCTCGCTCGACCGTGACCCGGATGGACCGCTCGAACGCTGGCGGGATATCGCCTCCATGCACCCGAGTGTTTGTCGCGAGCGCATCCGCGATAGAGCGCTTCAACTGTTCATACGACGTGCTGAAATAGACGCGGTAGTGCGTGATCAAGTCCGATGCGGAAAGGTCCTGCGCACAGAACGGACACATCGCGTCACCGCCTTCCGCCGGTGCTTGCGGGATGCGTGACATTCCTTCGCCGATCCATGCTTCGCCGCCCGCTCCGATCCTGCCTAGGTGCCCCTGAACGCGGGCAGCTGCGTCCGCGTCAAGCGCTGGCAAGTCGAGCTGAAGAATCGCCTCGATTGCAGCGGTGTCGAAAGCGGGAAGAGAAATGGCGGCGAACTCGGCGGTGTTACGAACCGCGTCCTGCTCGCGAGCTGCTGCAAGGCTCCGCTCGGCCGCTTGGATCGCCGCATCGATGTCGGCGCGATTGGGGAGGTTGCAGAACTCGTCCACGGAGTAGGGGCCGCGCTCTACGGCTGGGATGGCGGTTCCCTTGGCGCGTAGTTGGCCATTGTGCACCTCGATCTGCGCGACAAGGTCCTGAAGCCTCTGATTCAGCGCGATGCCCTGCGCGCCTAGGATGAACTCGTGGAGGCGCTGGCGATGCTCGGTGCCGACGACAAGGCCCGAGTAAACATTCTGGTCGACAAACTGGTCATCAAAGACGACGACCGTGCCGAGGGACCGGTTCCACACGCCATTCTGGAACATGGCGGCTGGCGGGCCCCCCGCGCATTCAAGAACTACATGAGGGGGATGCTGTGCGCCAAACCGGGCTCGCTCGGTGATGGGTATGGGGTCATTGGTCCCCAGCGAGCGAAGGATCGCCGCAAGCGTGGTCTTTCCCTTTCCATTCTCCGCATATACCAGTGTCAATCGTGACAGGGCGATGTTCGCGGCGCCATTCACGGAGTCGAACTGTCCAATATTCCTGATGAGCTGCAAACGATTGATCACGGCGCCACCTCGTGCGAGTATGCAAGTGCACACGCGAAAATACAACCCCGGACCGTTAGGCCCGAGGTTGTGATGGGATTAGTGCTGAGCATTCTGATCGGCGGAGGGCTTGGGCTCCCATCCGCTGTATGACCCGTCGTAGGCGGCATCGGCCTCAGCGCCCAGCTCTTCCGGGTCTCCCGGCTCAGAGTCAAGGTCGTCAACCTTGGTTGCCGGTGCGGACGTGCCATACCGCTTGCGGAACTGGCGACTCCAGACCACGAGGTCCTCGTTTAGCTGCTCGATGACCTTCTTCCACTTGCCGCAGACGTGGTAGTCCACGCCTTCGGTATCCACAAGGAACCGGCCATCATCGCCGAACACCTGACCTACGGCGCGGTGCGAGACCTCCAGCTGGTCGAACGCCTCGCCCAGGACGCTGAGCGCGGCCTGGAGCGCTTCACCCGGCGTTGAAGCGCTGCGGCGGGCACGGACCTTCCCGCGCGACGGAAACTCATCGCGCAGGTAGATGTCGTTGACGTACTGCTCACCCGTACCGTCCGAGTTGGGCTTCACCTGACCGCGCTCGTCCACGGCGCGGATCGGGACTCCGACCCGGAAGTCGTTCAGGGCCTGAGCAAGCTGGCGGACGCCCTGCACGGTCTGCCGCATGCGGTCGAGGATCTCGCCCGGCGTCCGGCGATCGGGCTGGTCGTTGTTGGCCGTGCCGCGGTCGGCATTCAGTTTACCCTGAACAAGAAGCGGGTAAGCAGCCCGCACAGCGAGCTCCAGAGAAGCCGGACCCGTATCACCATCCTCACCCCGCGCGATGGAGTCCTCAACCTCCTGGATCGCGGCCGCGGCAAGCTCGTCATTGCTGCGACCAGTGTTCTCCCACGTCTGATGGTGTGCGGACTTGCCGAAGGCGTGCCGCATGTAGCGACGGACCTGGTCCGCCTTTGAGGCATCCTCCTCGTTGAGCGCGCGGAGGATGAGCGCCGTGGCGAGCGCGTTCATGAGCTTGGGGGTGATGCGCTTGCGGGTGGACTGGCTGGTCACCGCTACCCGAATCGCACCCTGAACACGCGGGTCTGAAGTGGTGAACAGCCGCACGATCCGTGCCGCCCGCGAGGCCGGGTCATCCGGCAGGCGTGCGGCGCGGGCCTCTTCACGGGTGCATGCACCCGCCAAATAGGCCCGCTCGTTGGAGGAGACCAAGCCGCGGCGCTGGAGTTCGTCGAGCACCTCGTCAGCAAGGGACTCGTTCTCCGGGCCCTCGCCCCACGGCTTGGGAGGATCGACGTGGCGGAGTGCGACGAGCGACTTGATTGCGGTCGGGAAGGTGGTTGTAGAGTGCTTGTGCTTCCGGAAACCGACGATGATCAACGCTGGCATCCGCTGGCAGCGGAGTGCCGCCAGCTGCTCGTCCGTGGCGCCCGATTCGAGCACATCGTTGAGCTTGCGGATATCGGCGCGGAACTTGGTGTCCGACGAGTCGTACGGCACGTCGGCCGAGACAACGCCGAGTACGTCATGCTCGGCAGTTGCACGCGAGGAGCCTTCGGCCGTGACGAGGGTCGTCGCCGGTTCGGAGCCGTCGGCGTGAATATAGGTCGTGGCGACAAGCCACACCGCCTCCATCACGCCCTGCGACTTGATCGACTCACGCCAGTCGTTTTCCGCGAGAATGAACCCGGCGGCCTGGTTGCTCGCCCACACAAGGTGGTCACGAGACTCGATTTCCACTTCGAGTTCGGCCTTGTCCTCGCGGCCTTGGGGTGACCGGGGCTCAGGAACGGGCCGGAACCGCGAAGCCTCGGAGCCCTTTCCTGGCTCGACAGCGAACGGGTGCCGACGCGAGGGTCCGATGCGGGGGTTGCGCGGATCAGGCATGATCCGGCGCGCCCACACTGTGGTGCGGATGCCGAGCAGAGAGCCGCCCGGAACGAGGATCTCCTCGGTCTGCGGATCGGTGGGTTCGCCGATTTCCTTGCGGACCGCGGCGGGATCGACTACCGCGTTGGAGATGGCGTTGGCCGCGGACTCCGCGAGACCAAAAGCGGCGATGAGCTTCTCGGCAAGCGTTTGCCTTGACTTGGCGTGCGCCAACTCGGGCAGGGGCTCGACGGGACGGGGAACGACATGATCAGGAATGGTGCTTGACATGAACAGGTCCTTCTTGCTGTGCGCCCGACGGTCTTCACCGTGCGTGACGATCCCTCGGTCGCAGGTTTGCGGACTCCGAGGGGCAAGGACATGTGCATGCCATTGCGTTTCCTCCTTCAACGTACCGGGCTTTTGCCCGGCGTGGCCGAAGGCGGCATCGATCTCTGGCGACGCTCCAAGGCGTACGGGACTCCGGCGACAAGCCAGAATTCCCGCGTAACCGCCCCGACGGAGTGTTCCGACGGGTGAGCGACACTGTTCGATCGTGTCGCGGTAGCGGGAGAATACCCCCCATACCTCAGCCGAGTCAAGCCACGGGCCCGCGGCCAGAAAACCAGTCGTGCACTCGACGGCAATCAGAGCAATCCGCAGACTCGCGGGCCTCGTCCACCAAGCCGAAAGATGTGGCCGTGACCGACGGACGCATTGCGCCATGCGACAGCGATTGCGCTATCCCAGTCAGCGACTTCAAGCTCAAACTCTTGGCCGTGGCGGCGGAATAGCACCGCCGTATTGGGATACAACGGACCGCCTTGAGCGGCCGTCGGAAGCGTGAGCCTTTCCATCTTGTTCATTTGCGGCGCGCCGTGCCAGGCGAGTTGCCGATCGTTCCAACGACGCGGCCCAAGCGTCAGAACTGGGTGTCCGATCACGATGTGCTGGTCGGCGTAGTTGTTGAAGTTGAAGCCAAAGAAGCGGTTCGCGTGCCGCGGGACTTCAAGGATGTTCCGCGAGCCGCCTGTGGTCATTGATCCGGCTTCGAGCCAGAACCGGTCAAATGCCGCAGGATCAAGGCGCCCCGCATCGACTTCGTCCGGAAAGGCTGGAATCGCCGCCGGCGCTAGCGCCACAGGCGCAGGTGGTTCATCAGCCTGAAACGCGGGCGGCTGCGGGCGAAGTGCCTCGTATTGCCCTAGCAACTGATCGTCGAGCGGCGTCGTGGCTGCCTCAAGGTGATCCCAGTCCGCCTGACGCATCAACTCAGGCACGCCACGCGCGCGGGCCACACTCTCCGTGTTGATCGTCAATGCGCGCCGGCTGAGGTTGGCCGACCCCATGACGCACGATTGACTACCCGCGTGATCCAACAAGTAGAGCTTCGGGTGGAACGCCTCGGCGGGTCGGAGATGACCGCCCGCCAAGAGATGAGCGTTCGCGAGTCGAACGCGCGTATTTGGCTGTTGCGCCCATAGAGCCAACGCTGCCGGATCCGTCAGTCCAAAGTCCACCGATGTAATCAGCACCTTGGGCAGAGCCTGCCACGCCACGTCTCCGACTCGCTGACGCCATTGCGGCATCAATAACTCAGAGCCTCCCAGAGTCGTGTAGGCAACGGCAATGCGAAGCTGATCGATCCTCTGGTCGGCAAGCGATATCAAGGCGTCAAGCACGACGCCAGGAGAGGTTTCGTCCTGGAGGATCAGCTCCATCTCACGGTGCCGTGGTCTTGAGTACTTTGGCTGCGTCCTTGTTGAGAGCCTGCATGTCAGGATTGGACTCCAGCCAGTCACGAATGAGGCGGCGTCCCGTCTTGAGCCACTTGCCGGGGTCTTCGAGTTCCGGGCAGTTCCTGATGAACTTCGCGACCTGCTCCCGAAGGCTGCCGCTGAGCGCCGCAACTTGTCGGTGCGAGGCATTGGCGGGATCAAAGACCGGCGCGACCTGCCACGGAACAGTGTGGAGGTGGCGGCGTCCAAAGACGCCCTCGGGAATGAACACGTTGATTCGCTCTGCGAGCGGCCCGCTGTTGAACAGGCCGACGTAGTAGTCGGCCGCTTCCTGAGAGTCGAGCCAGTACCAATACAGCGTTTGGTCGACGAGCACCGCCGATCGACTTGGCGTCAACTCGTACACCGCGCCGGCCGTGTTTGATCCGCCTGGTCCCGTGAGGACGAGGTAGCCCGTCGCCGGAAATGTCTGCTTCAGGAGCTTGCCTCGCTCATCCAGATACGTGCGGAAAGCTTTGTCGATGCCGTCATCCTCGTACGCCTTGCCAATCTTGGCGAAACGTATAGCTGTCTGGCGATGGCCCATCGCGCGAATCTCCTCGTCACTTACGAAGGTGAGCGAGCGATCCTTGGCACGGGTCACCGGAATCGCGATGCTTGGCAGCCGCGGGTCGAATGCGAACGGAACAAGGCTCTTCGACTGCAACATGCCGTGGATGAACGGCGGCGCGACGAATCCGTTGAACCGCGCCGACTTCATCTTCTTGCTGTCCGCCACGACATGGGCCATCGCTCCGGTCGTGGTGGGCGTTTCCACTTTCCATTCCGTGCCGGTGCGATCGACAATGGTGACGCACACGGCCGTGCGTGGCATCAGGTCGGCACCCTGATTCGGCGTCAGGTGTCCCGCCGCCCCTGCTTTGCTGTCAGTCCCGGCCTCTGAAATACTCCACGCTGTGCGACGTGAACCAAGCGTGTGGACGCTGAAATCGACCGGCGTATGGTGCGCCGGCTCGCTGATGAATCCCGTAACGTGGTCTGAGTCCACGACACCTGCGGCACCGGTCTTGTGACCGATGACCGCCACACATGGTGCCTTGAACGTCTCCCGCTTTACGTTCCAGAGCTCATCGATCTGGAACAGGACCGATCGGGCGGCCGTCTGGTACGCAGCATTGCGGAACGGCTGATGATGGTCGCCGTTGACTAACGTTCCTGGCAGCAGGATGGCAATCTGCCCCTGGGGCGCAAGATAGCGATCGACTGCGTAGGTCAGAAACGTGGTGGCGATCTCCAAATGAAGGAACGACGATCCGGTCGGACGCAGGCCGTACGAATCGGTACGGTCGGTGATGCGCTCCTTGTACGGGTTGTTCGCGATCTTGCTCAGGGCGAGCCAGGGCGGATTGGAAATGATGCCGTTGAACTGGCCCGCGAGCAGGCTCGGTCGATAGGTGTTCTTGAGAATGAAGGCCCAGAGTCCATTCCGACGCGCGATGGCAAGGGCCGTCATGCGCTGCGCTAGATGGAACAAGCCGACACGGGCGGCGTCGGCGATGGCTGGTTCAAGAGAGACCGCGTGGGCGGCAAGCGCTGCATCAAGACGGGTGCCGGCTAGAGCCTCCGAAAGACCTGCAGCACCGCCCTTGGCCCCCGCATCCAGAGCTGTGTCGTACGCCCAGTCCACGATGTCGTCGAACACCTGCCTGAACTCAGGCTGGATGAGGACGGAGGGCAATCGCACAATTGTGCCATCAAGGTCAACGTCGATGTGCGATCCCCCGCTTGCAGGCAATCCTCTGGCTGTAGGGCTCGCGACGAACAGCGAGTCAGCGTGGTAGATCGGAATAGTGACCGCGTGAATCGCGGCGGTGATCTGCACTCGAAGCGTCAGAACCCAAGTGGTCTTGGCAAAGGAAACAGCCAGGGGGTCTACGTCAAAGCCAGTCACACACTCCGCCAGTCGCTCGATGGGTAAGGTCCGATTGCGACGCAAGACGGCTTTCAGGCACTCGGCAATGATCGCACCCGACCCACAACACATGTCAACGAAGTTGGGGAGCACGCCGCGGGGAAGCTGATTGATGGCGCGGTCGGCGAGGCGCTCAGCAAGCCAGTGAGGCGTGTTCGCCTGCCCGAGTAGGTGACGCTGCGTCTCTTCGCCAAGCTGCCCTATGAGCGGCCCGAATACTTCCGTGTCGGGGAGGCGAGTGAAGTCGTAAGCGGTAAGATCGAGTTGAATCCGTTGCGCTAGGGGGATGAAGCTGGGCAAATGTGCGTTGTCGGCAATCCAGCCGAAGTAATCGCGCTCGACGAAGTTAGAGAGCCGGAATCGCTCGGCGAAGAAGCCCCCGGTCAGGATCGAACCGGTCTCATCCGCGTCGCTCCGCAGTGCCGTGCCTGTCAGAATGTTTGCGGAGAGCAGTCGCACAACGATGGTGAAGAACAACTCAGCCGCGTAATGGTTCGCGCGGAACGATGTGCCGCCAGTCTCCAGATGGTCGATGAAGCGTGCCCAAAGCGCGGTTGCCAGATTGACACAGTCGTCGCTCTTACGGGCCGCGACGACGAGGGCTTGCAGCGAGCTCGCGTATTCGCCAAAGAGCCTGCTTTTCAGTCCGATGTCGAGGACAAGGTTTTCTGCTGAAATGATTCGAGACTGCTCGCGGGCTAGGTGGGCCTTGAGAAACGCCTTGAACTGATCCCCCAGGTGCGGGCTTGATCGAGTGGTATCGAACTCTTCAATGACAGTGAGTTCGATGTGTTCAGGGAGCGTGTCCTTGGGTGCAACCGAACGACGCAGCGAGACTCCATAAACCTCCCACTTCACAAAGTCGGTGAGTACGCCTCTTGCCTGCTCTACTGGGGTACCGGCAGCGATGAGATTCGCGGCGTACTCTTGGACCTGCGCTTTGCCGTGGTCATACGTGGCCCGGTCTCGAATGTCAGGCTCGTACTCCATGACGGTGGCACGAACGAGCGTGTCCACAAAGCGAATCGCCGCGCGTGCGCCGCCCTTCTTTTTGCCACGTTGGGTAGTTTCCGCGCCCTCGATGTAGTGATCGATCCATGCTTGATCGAAGGTATCCGGGAAAACCCGCCGAAGGTGGGAGACGAACTCCTCGCGGAGCTTCTTCTCCTTCGCACCGGCATCACGGTGCGTCTGGCATCGGCGTATGAGTTCGTCAATCGGCGTGGTCAAAGAGCACCGCCTCCCTTGGAGCCCGAGAGCGCTGGGCGCGACGGTCTGCGATGATCAATCGGAGTCGCGAGAGTGACGCTTCCACCGTCTCGGATGCCGGAATCAGAGCGCTCAGAACAATCCGGTCGATGGCAAGCGTGAGTTCCTCTGAACGAGATGTTGTGGACGTAGCCAACTGCTCTCCGAGCATTTGGAGCGGTGACATCGCCTCGGGCGAGAGCACGGGAAGTGGCAAGTGACGAAGCTGCGTCGCCTCAAGCTTCAGAGCGCCGCCGCCCATCGGCGTGCCAATGAACTCGGTGCAGGCTCGGCACCATGTGGAATTGAGAAGTGCTAGCAGAACGATCGGTGACATCGCCCTTGGACTGCCATAGATCGTGGAGAAATTGGCGTCGATAAGCATGGGCGGCGGCGCGTTCAGAATGAACCACGGCGTGCCTGAGTTGACGCGGGCGACAAAGAGGGACGGATGATGTCGAGGTGCGAAATCAGGGAGTGTGTACCAGTGGCGCGGAGCGCCGACACCGGGAAAGAGGCGTTCGTTTCCTGAGCCGGCGCGGCTATTGGTTCTGACTGCGGAGAGTTCGGGAATAAGCACACGCCGCTCTGGAGGACCGATTGTCGTCTGGGAGGCCCGGCGGACGAGATCCGCGAGTGCGGCAGGCATCGGCCGCAAAGTTGCGGCGGCTCCAAGGTGTTCGGGCAAGCACCATCCGCGCAGGTCGAGGACTCGACCGAGAACCGCCTCGGCTTGAACGGCAAAGCCGGGAACGTCGCTCTGCCGGCGAACCACAGCCTTGAGGATTTCGTCGGGAACGCAAAGTGTTCGACCGCCGAGTGTGTCGCTCGCGCGAACGCGTTGGCCGCCGTCGGAATCCGAACCGGCGGCTTCCACGTAGAAGAACTGGTTGCAGCCGGTACGAAGCCCCTGTCCGATTTGGAACCCGAGAGCCTCAAAGGTCGTGAGCGCCGGAGCCGTCCCTTGACCGAGTGCAGTCTGAAGAGGTGCGGGTAGCGGAGCGCGGGAGGTGTTGGCGACTCCGGGCTGCAAGGCGGCGTACTCGCCCGCGGCTCGGAACCAATGCTCATGACAACAATGTGCGGAAACAGTCCGCCACTGCTCTGCCCAGGGGACTCGGCGGACCGCGATTTGGTCGGCGGATTCTGGGGATGGCGCAAGGAGCCACTGGGCGAAAGCAGCGTCCGGATCAGGACCTGTAAAGACGCGGCCCACAAGGCTACGACTGTCAGCCGCGGCAGGTCTAATTGCCGCAATCGTGGTTGTGCATGCAGTTTCTGGTCTTAAGGACAATGGCACAAGGGACTCGTGCGCAGGCAGGCGGCGAGAGACGACGAGTGTCGTTGGCACGAGGGCATCTTCGAACCAACCGACACCGTGCTCTTCCACGACGACAAGCGGTTCAAAAAAACGAAGTTGGACGTATTGGATGATCTTCGCGTAGTCGCGATTCATCCAAGTCTGCGGGACGACGAGTGCCAGAGTGCCGCCCGGCTTGACAAGCAAACTGCAAAGCATCCAGCAGGGCACCGAGAGGTCAGCGAGACCGGAGTAGCCCTCGATCAGAGCGGACCATGCCTTCGCCTCGGTGCGATCTGGCAGCATGCGCACAAGCTCGCGAAGTGCGGCTCGAACGTCGCCAGCGTCAAAACGGTCGCCGGGAGCGACTCGGGTGGACGAGTGCTCTTGGTAGCGAACGTACGGAGGATTCGTTATCACGAGGTCGAAGCTGCCTGGACTTCGGTCGCCAGTCCAAAGACCCGGCTTGAAGGCGTTGGTTTCAATTGTCTCCGCGGCATGTCCTCCGACTTCGGCGCAGAGGCCAAGCCTTCTGCCCGCGAGTTCAGCGGTGGGAGGATCGATCTCGACCGCTGTCAGTTGGACAGAGAGGCCCACTGAGCTGCATCGCAAGGCCGCGGCATCAAGCAGGTCTCCGTGGCCTGCCATTGGGTCGACAATCGTTCGCACCTGGCCGCGGATGGACAACGCTGCCAAAAGTGAAGAGGCCCGAGTTCCAGAGAAGAACTGCCCGAGCCGCTTGCGCTTCGAGCGGCCGAGCGCCTGCTCGTAGGTCCGCAGTTGGCGCCGCAGAGCCTCGAGATCGCTACTTGCTGAGAGTGAGTTCGCCGTCACGGACAAAATGCTGCTCCAGTTCCTTGAAAAAGGCCGTTGCACCGAGCGGCGGTTCTGCATGTTCGTCAAGGTACTGTTTGATGAAACGAGAATAGAGGCGTTGGTTGGACTGCTCCTCAGGATCCCTTCCCCTCAGTGCCTTGGCTACGAGACCGCGAATGACAGTCTTGACGTCATGGCCGTTCTCTCGTTTTGTGATCTCTCCCTTGCGCAGCAGAATGAGCGAGTCTCCCTTGACAGCATTCGGCGTAGTAACTTGCTTGAAGCTGCCCTGCTTCTTGTCGAGAACGGAAGACGCCTCGACCGAGAAGCCTCCGGCGCGGAATGCGGCTACCAGCGCATTCCAGACGGAGCGTTGCGTTGAGTGGAAGACCACCGTTGCTTTGGCGGCGGGCTTCATGATCCGATGTAGCTCCTGGAACGCCGCCGCCATCAGGTGCTCATATTCGCGAAGCCCCTTGCCCTGCGCCGGGCTGATAATGGCCTCTTGGGCGGTCTCGGTAAAGCGCCCGAGCCACGCCTCGCTCAAGAAGTTCGCCTCGCTGTATGGAATATTTCCGCCGAAAGGCGGATCGGTGAACACGTAGTCGATTGACTTGTCGGCGAGATGCGTGCTCGTGCAAGACCCTTGCCGAATCGTGACTGTGCCTTCGGTATCTGCGAGACACTCAAGAGCATTGACAATGGTCTTGATCTTCCGGCGAAGACCGTCAAAGACGTTCTTCTCGACAGGTAGACCACTCAGATAGAGCACGCCCGGCTGATTGCTGGTGGTCACCAAGTCGCGCTGACCACGCTTGGCCACCACCCGCGTCATTAGCGTTGAGTGACTCACGTTGTAGCTAGACAGCCAGAGCGACAAGATGGCGCGCAGGGCACGGGGTGCCCCCGCGATCAAACGATTCACCGACGCCAACGCGATGAGATTGCGGCGTGAATAAAAGTGGTGTGCGTGTGTGATGCCTTCGTGGTAGCCGCTGCGGTACAGGTCCCCCCAGTTGACGCCTCCCTTGCCCATCATGCAAATCACCGGGAATGCGTCAGGAACTCTGGTGGCTTGAATACGTTCGAGCAAGTCTCGATCCGAGCTCAGAGGCTCGCGACTCCAAGAGCGGCTACCGGTCGATCCGTAGACGCGGGCCAGAATGCGCTTGCGGGAAGTAATCTCTTCGCCCAAGATGTCATCGAAGCGCTTTGCGGTGGCGCGGCGATGGCCGTTGAGTTTTTCCACCTGGCCGCACCGTCGGCACCGGAAGTCGGTCGAAATCTCGGCCGGATCAAGGCTCACCGAACTCTCCCAAAGAGGAGTTTCGGCGCGGCAATGGTGGCAGCGGACGCATTCCGACCAAATCGTGTAGCGGATTTCGCCTTCTTGGTTCCGGTCGTCGCGGACTTGGTACATCCACCCGTATTCGGACTCGCATTGGCGGAGGATTGACTCCGCCGCTCTCCGAAAGCCTTCTGGGCTTGGCCGCGAGCACAGTGTCTCGCCGAGAAAGGAGCCCAAGCCGCTCAGCTCGTAGACCACCGCATGGCGAGCTCCCCAGGTGACGGGAAGGCGTAGCCGCTTCGCCGTTGCGATCATCTCCGATGTCGGGCGAGAACAGAGCAAGGTTCCCATCGCTGTAGTGCAGCTGCCACCGAAGCCGTCGAAGATGGTTGCTCCCGGCTTCGTGTGGCTCGCGATCATGAGCGCGGCTGCTTCGGGCGCGATCTTCGTCGAATAGGCATGGGCGTTGAACAGCGCACCTCGACGGCTCGCCGGCAAGGGTGCTCCGTAGATGCTCTGGGACCGGCGGTTTGTTGCGGGTGTCCTGGCCATGTTCAACCAGGCTCCCCACGCGTTGAATCACTCTTGAAAAGCGGCGACTCTTCCGCGATCAACCGCTCAATGGCATCCCGAATCACCCACGCGATGGACACGCGTTTTCGTTCCGCCAGCCCGGAAAGGAACGCGTGCTGGTCGTCGTTTAAACTGACGGAAACTCGGTAGCCGAGCGCCGCTACGCTCTTTTTCTGTAGGGTCTTCATGGGCTTCCTCGGCGTATGGGCCATTTCGTGCACCACTCTACACCAATCTGGTGCAGATCGCAATGGAATCCGTACAACGTCCGAACTGTAGCACCTGCCAACGACGGGGCGTTCAGTTCGCCCGGTGAGTGCGAAAGTGGAAAGACACCCCTGCGGTTCCCCGCCGGGGTGTCGCTGAGTCAGGCTGCGATCGCCTGCTCGTTGGGGCATTGGATGGCCGCGATGATGTCCGCGGCGACGTGCTGGATTCGATCCAGAGACGCGGCCAGCGTCTCGGTCTTGCCGTCGTAGAGCTGGATGTAGTCGCTTGCGGCCGAGCCCGTGTCCAGCCCGATGGCTTGGCAGACGACGAAAGCGACGGCCTCGGCTTCGGTCTCACGCACGGTCTTGCTGGTGGGGCGCTGGTCGCCACGATGCAGAAGCTCGTGGGCGAGCTCATGGACGATGACTGAGAATTCGTTGGCCGGCGCCAGGGCGGGGCGGATGCTGATCCGTCCGCCGCGTGAGACGCCGTCGGCTCCTGGCGGCAAGTCGTCGTAGTCGAGCTTGATGCCTCGCTCCGCGACCTGCTCTTTGATCCTGGTGAGGTGATGTTGAGGATCGCCACCGACTCGTGCCGGCTCCGGGAGCGGTTGGCCGTCGGTCTGGCTCACGTCAAAGACGTACACGCCGCGGAATCGGAGGATGGGCTTGGCGCGGTCGGACTGCTCCTGGCCCTCGGGCTTGTCCTCCTTCGGGCGGATGCTCATCGGGGCGATGATCACGATGCCCTTCTCGCCCTTCTTGACGAATCGGCCCATCTGCTTCCACGTGCTGAACCCGGCGACGTGGGTCGCCGCGGGCATCTGCGAGAGGATGAGCAGAACGTTCCCGAAGCTGTACCGGTGGAACTTGGCGAGCATCGCGAGGTATTGCGTGAGTCGCTCGCTCTTTCCGCTCTTGAGAGCATCGGTGAGGTTCTGGAGGGCTTTGTCGGCGATCTTCTTGGCTTCTTCGGCTTTCATGTCATTGCTCCGTTGCGGGTCCCGCGACGTGCGGCCCCTTCGCACAGACAGGGGCCACTCGCGGGTGCAATGGAGCGAGCGGAACGGGGTCGGCAGCAGGTTGGAGGGCCCTGCGCAGCAGGCACAAACGAATGACAGACCTTCCCGCAAGGGCGCAGGCCTCGGCGGGTCTGGCGTGAGGTGTGCCGAGCACGGAAACCGGAAGCGCAGCGGTGACGGCGGGAGTGGAGCGTCTGAAAGCCGAATGCCTGGTAAGCCGACAGGTCCATTCAGGAACCGACGCATTTCATGGGAAGCGAGCAACCGCATTCCGCGCTGCCACCATGTGCCACGCTTCGGCTCGTCGCTCATCTCTCGCGCTGCCGATGGGCATTCGCGTGGAAGCAGATTGGGCGGTTTCAAGGGCGAGACAGTGTCGAGTCCCGCTCCGCCCGAAGGTCGTCCCCGTGGGCCAGTCCGTGCCGAGCGAGACCAACCGTTGCGGCAGTGTCGATGTGAGTAGACCGATAGACGCTTCCAAGTTGGCGTGGCGTCCGAAGTTCACTTCACTCGGAATACTCGGTCGCGGTCAAGGCTCGACTGACGAGTGCCCGCTTTGAAGGCGTCCTCGCGGCGGTTGTGTCCGCTTCTCACTCTGGTGCCGGCTTCCTGCGAGACTTCTTGCGGCGAGTGCGACGAAGAGCCGGGCTCTCGGGGCGATGGAGGTAGTCCACATCAGGCACCTCAACCACCGTGAGGTGGGCATGCGTGCCGAATGCCGCGCGTCCGTCGAGATCCAGCGTTGAATGCTGAACGCCGATCACGCGATAGATCCTGGCTTCGACCGCGACCTCCTCGCCGATGGCGGGGACGCGAGAGAGCAAGACGTTGATCAGCGGCATTCCATCATGGGAGCCCATGCAGACATCAACGATTTCTCGAAGCCGTCGTTCAGAACGATTGAAGTGGGGATGGCTAAGGTCGACTGGTGAACGTGAAGGTCTCTGCTCTGGTGTGCTCATCTGGACAGCCTATGAAGGGTCGCGGGAAGTCTCTGATGACCGCCGGTCCTTCCACTTCCCATGCAAGCGGTATGTCCGTTGGGCAGCTTCCTGGGCTATCTCGATATCCCGGCTTGGCATCGCATCAACAACAGGAAGTGCTCTAGGAAGTTGCTCTAGGTTTTACGGGGGGGTGATTCAGCGCATGACGCGGGGGCCTCGGAGGGTGATTCAGCGCACGGAGGGGCGGGCGATTCAGCGTGGATAAGTCTCTGCGCTTGTGGTTTATCCACAGGGGTTGTCAATCAATCTGGCGGACGTTTGCAGTGCTCACGGAAACGAGAGTGCGAGGGATCGGAGACCGTGACGGTTGAAGAATCAGCCCGCCTGGAGCATCACGGAGCTTGGCATCCGGGTAGACGGTGCATACCTGCTGCAAAGCGTGACGGAATGCCTTCTTGAAGTCCTTGGATCGCCTGTAGTCTTGGCCGAACTGATCCTTGAGATTCGACCAACTGACCTTTGTTCCGATGGGATTGCTCACGCGCGGGAGTCGATGGGCGAGCCATGTGTAGATGTCCAAGGCGAGTGCCGAGTGTTTGAGGGCTCCAAGAGCCCGGTAGTCGAGCGGAACGGCGTGCCGTGTGAGAGTGTCGAAGAAGTCCTCCGACAACTCGAGCTCTCCCGGCCACAGCGTCCGCTGTGACCCATCATGTTCTCCATTCAGCAGCCAAGCGTCGAAACGCTTGATCGGCTTTGCGTCGATGGTTGAGACGCGGTCGCCATCGGTCATGCCGAGCGTCATGCGACAGGCTGCAAGCGCCTGAAGCTGCTTCTTGAGTGCGGTATACCCACCGCGGGGTCCGCCGCTGGTTTGTAGTCCAAGCTGCGTCAGGAATTGACGCATGCTCTCGCCCACGTCGATGACGCGGCTCTTCGTTCTGACCGCCTCGGTGCTGATGTGAACCATGACGAGACGGGGAATCGCTCCGTAGGGTAAGGGCTGGTCAGTCCATGACAGCCCGTTCCACAGGCTGCCGGCCTCGATGAGCACGCTGAGCTTTCCGTTTGAACGCTCATAGCGTCGCTCGGGCGTGTGCTTGCGTGGAAGGCCTACCTGGCAGAGCACAGAGTGAGAGAACTGCAACCGATCCGGCGGCTCCTGGCGGACCTGATCGCCGGTGATGAGCAGGCCCCACTGTTGTCTCGTGAGACCCGAGACCGGCGGCGGTGGCAACTCGTCGATGTTCACGAGACGTAGCCATGGGCTTTGAGCCACGGCTCGATCGCCTCCTCCAGGATGTCCTGAAGAGTGTTGGGTTCGATCGCCTTGAGTTGGCGTTCAAGGGATGCCCTCTTGAGGGCGAGTGCGAAGTCGGCACGCACGCGCGTGCTGATCGGTATTCGGCCAAGTCCGGCTGTGCCGCCAGCGGGTGCGGACTCCTTTCCGGCGAAGACGAAATCTCGCTCCTTGCCCCTGTCAACGGGTGGCGGTGTGGCCTTGAGCCCCTCGGTGAGTGTGCGTCTATCAACCATGGGTTCCCTCCTCTATCTGGATGTGATCTTCTGCCTCCCCGCACCGATCGCGACGGGTTTGCGAACGGCGTGCGGGAGAATCTCTCGGAACAGTTGATCCGCCTCGTCGGCGGCATCGCGGGCCCGTGCGCCCATGTCCCACACCACGGCTCCCTGGCCGGGTGCGTCCGCGTAGATTTGACGGAGGATCATCGCCGTGGAGGCCAGCGGCAATGACAGGGCCGAGGCAGCGTCTTTCATGTCTTGGGTGAGCCGGTAGTTCTTGCCCACCATGCTGAGCACGATCACGGCCTTGGGATGACCGGCGCGGATGTCCTGAGCCTGGCGGAGTACGTCGGTCGCCTTCGCCAAAGCGCGGACCTCCAGCATGCTTGCCTTGCATGGGACGATGGCAAGGTCGCCGCGGAGCAACAGAGCCCGGCTGGTCTCGGTCTGGCTGCCCGGTCCATCGGCGACAACGAAATCAGCGTCCTGGGCGAGGACCGGGAGTTCATTCAGGATGGTGTCGGGATTGTCGAGGCGCACGGTGTTGACCTGAGGCCGTGCTTCTCGAATCCACTCCGACGATGACTGCTGCGTGTCGCAATCTGCGAGCGCGACGCGATGGCCTTGATGCGAGAGCCATGCGGCGAGGTGGACGGCAAGAGTGGACTTGCCGACACCGCCCTTGGAGTTTGCGACGACGATGATCATGCTTCAACCGATAGCACGATTGCAGGCTTGCCGGCAAGCACTATTTCACGCTGGCAGGACAGCACGCTGTTCGCCTTGCTTGCGGGCGTGCTTGCATGCTGACGTGCCACCATGATGGCACGATTGGCAGCCAGCCAGCTATCCAGACAGCAGGCTGGCAGGGCGGCAAGATGGCAGGATGGCATGTCAGCCAGCCTTCAAGCTTTCACGGTGAAAGACTGCCTAAGCACCGCTTAGGGGAGACGTCTGAATCAAAGTACTCTCTGCCTGCCACCTTCCGACTTCCGGATAATCAGTCAGCGCAGACCACGCCCGTGCGTTCAGAATGCCTGCGGTTCAGGGGGTCAACGATGAGTCGTTTCGGTTGCGCTCGGAGGCCGCCAGCGCGTGCTCGTAGAGCCGGAAGGCGAGCCGCCTGGTCGCCTCCGGGTCGGGCCACTGTTGTTCATGCTCGGCCTGCTCCACGAACGCTCGTAGAGCGCATCGGTGGAAGAGGTCGTCGCAGACAGCCTTATCGCTCACCGGCGGGCCCCGTACAGCTCGCGGCGTACGACTTCGAGTACTTCCAGTCCGACTCCCTCTACGGGCACGCGAAGCGGTTGATCGATGGCCCGCATCTCCGACGCGATGACCAGGTGGTCCTTGAGGTCGCGCGAGATGAGCACGCACCGCTCTTCGGTGCAGAAGACCTGCCACGGGAATCGTTCGGCGTCTTGGCTGTAGATCACCCCGGTCACGCCGAGCTCCGCGGCGACGGCCGCCCGATACCCGGCCTCGTAGGCGTCGCCGAGCGACTGGGTGAGGCATGAGACGGACACATCGTGGAAGTCGAGAGAATCGCGGTTGCGAACCGCCAGCGTCTCGATGCCCAGCCGCTCGCGTGCGATGCCGGCCAGGATATGGGTGATGGGGTTGTCGATCGTGTTCATGGCCGCGCCTCCTTTCTCGTGGGCGTGCGTGGTTTCTCGTAGACCACGCACACGTCGTGCAGGCCGGGGATGAACGAGGATCGGTACACCTTCCGGCCGCTCGACGCGCCGTGGCTGAATCGAACGATGTCGGTGCAACACTGCACGAGTCCGGCGTCGAAGGCAAGACGTTTCGTGTGGTACACGAGCGGCACAAAGCCAGCGTCACGGTCCTGGTAGTCGCCCATGAGGATGGCCAGCTTGCCGCCGGGCCGGAGAACACCGGCCGCGGCCTCGATGAACAGCGCGTACCGCTCCAGAAATGCTCCGAGCGTCGGCGCTCGGGACAGGTCGCGTCCGTCGGCGGAGTAGAGCTTCTGCCGCCAGTAGGGCGGGTGGGCCCAGACGAAGTCGGCCAGACCCCCACCGGCAAGAGCCTGCATCGTTTCGGCACTGGTCGCGTCGAACCCTTCGTGGATGTCGCCGCTTCGGCATTCAAGCCGAAGCTCACGGCACACATCGCGGCAAGTTCCGCTCCCGCTCATCGGGTCGAGCACAAGTCGGGGCATGAAGTAGAGCAGTAGGTCGCGGATGAGGTTGCCGCCGCAGTTGCCCGGGTAGCTCCGTTTCCCGTATGCGCCCGCGTCGGCATGGTGGTACAGGCTCGTAAGCCTTGGCACGGGGCTCGTGTTGATCGGAGCCTGCGGGAGCCGGGCGAACATCGGTTCGGGCTGCCGTGATGGAACGGCGTGTCGTTCTGTACGACGGCGCATGAAGAACGGGTTGATCTCAGAAACTCTCATCGTCGCCTCCGACCTGTTCGAGTGCGACCTGCGCCTCGACTCCCTCCGGCAGCAACGCCGTGCTGACGAGGTATCCGATGCGGTTGACCAGGTGTACGCCGCTGGCGAGGTACTGCCCCCCGTCGTCGCCGTCGATCAGTGTCCAGACTGAGCGCGGGTTCTGCTGCCGGACAAAGTCCAGTTCGGGTCCGTAGGTCTCGAAGAGACAGCCGCCGGAGCCGTTCAGGCACCAGGTGGCGTTGGGATTCAGGTGATTCGATACGAGCGGGAAGAGGGCATCGAAGGCGTCTTCGGTAAGTTCGATAAAGGTCGATGTCATGGTGTAGTCCTTTCTGAAGGGTGGGCGAGCCGATCGGCCCGCCCTAGTTGATCGCTAGTCCTTGATGTCTGAGAGAACCCGAAGGCTGATCCGCCCGTCGAGAGGCACGGCCTCTATCTGAATGTTGAAGCCTTTTCCGTCAGCGTGCGGCCACGCTGAACCGATTCGGGTCCAGATGCCCTTCTTGCCCTCGCGATCACGAACCTGGTAGGCGATGTGGCTGGGGGTGCGGGCGCTGCCGCTGCTGTTGGTGGTGTTAGTGTCGGTCATGTGAAGTCTCCTTTGCTGTGTGCGGAACACGCCCATCGCGTCCCGATGGCACGTCAACGAAGCGGCGAGAGACGGTGCGCAGCGCATCGGTCAAGCGAAAGGCCGAAGGCTTCCGCTCGCGGAAAGCGGTCTTGGCAGCTTGAACGGACCGGCTGCCGATTCACAGTGCCATGAACGGGACGCGGGCGGCGTTCTGCTCGGCATGAGACTTCGCCGACGCCTTCATCACCCGGCGGCAGTGTTGACACATACTTCGCAACCATGCGATCTGCGCGGCGTAGCAGTGTGATCATCGATGCACACACTGTGCGATCGTTCAGCGTTAACGGATTGGCAGGATTTCCGTGCTAGGGTGAACCATGCTTCGCGTGACACAGAGCAGCAGCGCGGCGCGTGCCAAGAGCTACTACAGCACAGCCGACTACTACACCGAAGGCCAGGAGCTCGTCGGCCACTGGCGTGGGAAGGGCGCCGCTCGGCTCCAGCTCTCCGGGATGATTGATCGCAGTGACTGGGACCTGCTCTGCGACAATCGCCAGCCCGGAACCGGCGATCCGCTCACGGCCCGGCGCAAGAGCGAGCGACGGGTCGGCTACGACTTCAACTTCCACTGTCCCAAGAGCGTGTCGCTCTTGTACGGACTCACTCAGAATGAGCGGATTCTCTCGGCATTCCGGGAGTCCGTCGATGCGACGATGGAGGACATCGAGGCGGAAGCAAAGGCTCGCGTGAGGCGCGGCGGAAAAAACGAAGACAGACTGACCGGCAATCTCGTCTGGGGTGAGTTCATCCATTTCACCGCACGGCCAGAAGACGGCGTGCCCGATCCCCATCTGCACGCACACTGCTTCGTGTTCAATGGGACATTTGACCCGGAGGAGAACCGGTGGAAGGCTGCGCAGTTCGGAGACATCAAGCGGGACGCGCCGTATTTCGAGGCGGTCTTCCACTCACGGCTTGCGCGCCGGCTCGAAGAGCTCGGTCTTGACACCCAGCGCACCGCGACCGGCTGGGAGCTTCGGGGCATCGCGCCGGAGACGCTCGGCAAGTTCTCTCGCCGGACGGCCCGGATTGAGAAGCTCGCCAAGGAGCGTGGGATCACCAGCCCGGATGCGAAGGCTGAACTGGGAGCGCAGACCCGGTCGGGCAAAGCGAAGGAACTTTCCATGCCCGAGCTTGACGGGCTGTGGCGCTCGCGCATAACCGAACAGGAAGCCGCGGCTCTCAATAGCCTCACGCGGCGCATCGGACGTGTGTCAATCGGAGAGGATGACCGTGCGGCAGTTGACGCCGTGGAACGGGCGATGGCGCACAGTTTCGAGCGGTCCTCTGTGCTTCCGGAGCGAACCTTGCAGGCGGAGGCTCTGCGGCAGGGTGTGGGAGTGGCCTCGCGCGAGTCCATCGAACGCCTCACCGCCGCGCAGCCGCTCATTCGCGCCACTCGGGATGGCCGTCGCCTCGTCACCACACGCGAAGTGCTGGAAGAGGAGACACACATGTTGGCGTTCGCCCGAGGAGGACGCGGCTCGTGCCGGCCGATCAGCCTGGACAAGCAGCAGTGTCACCGTGAATGGTTGAACACCCAGCAGAAGGCCGCTGTCTCGCATGTTCTGCAATCGCGCGATCGGGTGGTGCTCATTCGCGGAGCGGCGGGGACGGGCAAGACCACCATGATGCAGGAGGCACGCGAGGCAATGGAGCAAGCCGGAGTGCGTGTGTTTGCCTTCGCTCCCTCCGCCGATGCCGGAAGGGGGGTCCTGCGAGAAGCGGGCTTTGAATCTGCCGATACAGTTGCCCGACTGCTCGCTGATCAGAAGCTCCAGGCTGAACTGTCCGGCGGCGTCATCTGGATTGACGAAGCCGGCCTGGTCGGCACGCGGACGATGCGCCAGGTCTTCGATCTGGCGGAGCGACAGAATGCCCGCGTGGTGCTATCCGGCGACCGGCGTCAGCACGGCTCTGTCGAACGCGGCGCCGCCCTGCGCCTTCTTGAGGATGAGGCCGGGCTGCGGCCCGCGGAAATCCGTGAGATTCAACGGCAGAAGGATCAGTACAAGGCCGCGGTGAAGGATCTGAGTGAGGATCGAACGGAGGCGGGGTTCCGGCGGCTCGATCAACTCGGCTGGATTCGGGCAGTGCCGGATGAGGACCGCTACAGGGCGATCGCGGATGAATACGTTGATGCGGTCAATGCTGGGAAGTCCGCGTTGGTGGTATCGCCCACACACGCTGAGGGCGATCGAATCACGGATGAGATTCGCTCTCGACTGCGGTCGGAGGGCAGGCTGGGTAAAGAGACGCGGGAGTTCGCGCAGCTTGTTCCCGCCAACCTGACGCTCGGCCAGCGCCATGATCCGGCCAGCTATCAGCCCGACGATGTCCTGATCTTCCATCAGAACGCCAAGGGCCACGGGAAGGGCGATCGCGTCCTCGTCGGTCATGGCCGGGTGCCGCTCGATCAGGCAGCGCGATACAGCGTCTATCGTCAATGTCGGATCGACCTGTCTCCTGGCGATCGCATCCGCATCACGCGGAATGGTGCGACAGCAGGAGGCGGCCACCGCCTGAACAACGGTGATCTCCACACAATCAAGGCGTTTGCCCCCAGCGGGGATATCGTGCTTGAGAATGGATGGGTCGTTCCGAGGGACTATGGCCATCTGACGCATGGCCTGGTCGTGACCAGCCATGCCAGCCAAGGGAAGACGTTCGACCGGGTGATCGTCGGACAGTCGTCTGAGTCCTTCCCGGCATCCTCGCGGGAGCAGTTCTACGTGAGCGCGTCGCGCGGGCGGGAGCGCGTCGTCGTGTTCACGGACGATAAAGCCGAGCTCTTGCGTGCCGTGAGCCGCAGCGAAGAGCGCCTGAGCGGCACTGAACTCGTCGAAGGTCTTGATCCAGTCCGTCATCGCGTGATTCGCGAGCGCGTTGTCGAGCAGGAAGGGCAGCACGCCGACGCTGGCGTCGGACGTGCGATTGACAGGGAGGCACTCGACTATGACCGATAGTCTCATCGACAAGTACGCCAAGCGTGGGGCTCCAAGTGAAGTCGCCCGACCCGGCTCGGAAGTCAGCGATGAAGAAGACATGGGTTGCTTCGGATGGCTTCGTGGTGTCCGCGATCGATCGATCATGCTCGAACTGCGCCGGAAGGACGGGCACGTTCTGGCCGTTGGATACGGCTGGATCGAACGCATCGAGTTGGACCCCGCGAAGGGCATCACCCTGCATCTGCCTGGACGATCCATCACGATCACAGGATCAGGGCTCAACAAGGAAACTCGCCCGACCGTTCGCCTCTTTGATGGGCTGGTGCGGCATCGTGTGCCATGGATCAAGGAGACCGAGCGAGCTGAGGCGATGAGGGCCGACCCGAGCGGCACTGTCATCGACGGCATCAAGTGGTCGTGAGTGACGCCTCGCGATCCTGCTGGCGGTTGTCACCGTGTCAGCGGCGGGCGCTGACATGGGAGTAGCGCATGGCCGGCGTCACGGGACGCCGGTACCCGGATAAACTGGGTCAGAATGAGTCCTAGGCAGACTACTCCGCTTCAGCGTCAACTCGCTGCGCTCTCGCGCGGTGAGAGCAGGCGGCTCGACCTTGGGAGCAACTCTGGGGTTACGACCTTCGGCGCCCGGGATTATCAGAGTCTTCAGCGACACGCGAAGCAGGGTGCGTTGGATCTGGTCGACACTCTCGCGTTTCGCGAAAGCCTCGTTGACCCGGAATGGTGGAATCAGCTCGTCTGCCTAAGCCCCTTCATGCCGCGCTTGACTTGCATCGATCTGTATCGGTGGGAGATTGGCGATTTGGGCGTGCGCTGTCTGTGTGACGCGGCACGGGACGGACACCTTGCGTCCCTCCGATACCTTGATCTTGGTTGGACCGGGCTGGGTGACACGGGCGTTGCCGAGCTAGTAGACGCGCGACAGTCGTTTAGCGCTCTGGAAACACTTCGGCTGGAGTGGGCGACGCTATCGGCCGCTTCCATGGAGAGGCTTGGTCGTAGTGTCCTCGGCTTTCCATCCTTACGCTCCCTCACTCTGCGAAACGTCGGCTTGGATACCGAGCGACTCCGCGCACTAATCGGGGCATGGGACGTTGCACATCCGACACTCATCGATCTCGACCTCAGTCACAATCCGATGCACGACCACGGGGCACGGCTTCTGGCGGGATGGCTTCAACGAGCAGCAACGGAGCTCCGGAGCCTTCATTTATCAAACACCCGCCTTGGCGCTGATGGCGCTCTCGCCATGGCAACGATGTGGAAGCGCGGCTTGATGCACAACGTGTACGCTCTTGATGTCAGCGCCAATTGGCTTGGCTCGTCCGGAATCGCTGCCTGGGCAGAAGCTCTGGAGAACGCGGGGAGTGAGCGCTGCGAGACCCTCAACTTCAGCGCCAATCAGGCTGGCCCGATCGGTTGCGCCGCGTTGTGCAACGCTCTACGCAAAGCGAGCACGTTGTCTGTGCTTGACCTCAGCGATAACGCGATCGGCTCTCAGGGTGCAAGGTTAGTTGCGAATCTGGACAGCCAGTGTCCGTCACTGACAACGTTGAACATTGCTCACAACGATATTGATGACCTTGGTCTGCGTCCACTACTCGATGCATTGCTCCGCGAGCCTTGGGCATCGAGCTTGAAGTCCTTTATCGCAAAGCAAAGGTGCGTAGAAGCCATTCCGCAAGAAGTGATTGAGTCCCGCGAAGCGAAAACATGGCGTGACTACGCATCACAGTTACCCGCTGTGCCAACCCAGCTGCAAGATGCGGTGACTCGCAGCCCTCGCGTTGCAAAAAGAGCCGTCGCCGAGTTTGAGAAGAGCATCCTTGCCCTGCTGGACACTTGTTTGGCGTGGCCCGAGGATGCCGTATCAGCTCGTCGTCTGGCGAGGTCCGCCCTACTCATCGCAAACAGGAAACAGGTGGGATTGAAGGACGCTGCTCTACCGGGCGCGACGACGGTACACAACCACCTCGTGTATCTGGCCAAACGTTGTGGCATGCCCACTCTGCTCGAAGTATCACAGAATCGACAAGCCGCACGATTTAAGCCTGGTGCGCTCTCCCGGTTGGCACAGTTGCGACCGAGCCTCCAGGCCGAACTTGTCAAAGCCGAGCAATTGGCGTCCGCTGGCATGTAGCACTGCCGTCGATGAAGCTTGACATACACCCACGCGTTGTGCTCATGTGCATGTCATACATGGAGTGATAACGGTGTTGTGAGCGACGGAAGCGACAAGCCTGCGAGTGTGGATTGGACGACAGTTCCATTTCCGAGTGATCGCTTGTTGTTGGGCGCAGTACGCACGCGCGCAGCAAGCGACCCCGAAGCGATTGGAGTGTTGATCTACAACCTGGTGAGCCATGAGCGCGAGCTGGCGGCCAGAGTCTTCGCTTGTGCGTTGGAGCCTCACGGTTCTGACGGCAAGCGTCTCCGCGACAGCCTAATTGAAGAAAGCGGACGGGAGCTCGCGGCTCGCTACACAGCGATGGGCGTCGCGAGTGGCAGGCATGATGGGACGCGGCTTGTGGGTGAGCTGACGGCCACGGTGAAGGCTCTGGCTCGCGAAGGCTTGGGCCGCAGTCCCACCTGAGCGCCCAATGGCGGCTGGCGATTCCTGGGAGGCTGTTCTCCTAGCACGTGTTCGGCATGTATTGAGCACGTTGTCTACCGCCAATGCGCACGTATGTTCCACGTGCTCGCCGCGGCATGTAGATCGCGGCACGAATGACACCTCTGGCGAATAGGAGCGCATTCATGGCGAATCCGATCCAGACCCTGCTTGCACGCTGTCGCACTGGCTTCACGCCCGTCGAGAAGTTCATCGCGTTTGGAGCCGGCGTGGGATACGTGCTGTGCCCGCTCGATTTCGACTTCATTCCTGCAATCGGCTGGATCGACGACGGCTACGCGATCTACCTCGTGTGGCGGGTCCTGAGCTCCCCGACGATCTCGGAGGAGGAACTCGGTCGGCAGTCCGCATCACCTACGCAAGAGCGTTCTGCTCGGAGCGATGCGGAACTCGCCCTCAAACCCGATGAGGAGGGCTGAACGATGCCGCAGCAAGTTCATGAAGCCCTAGTCGAATTGCTTGTGTGCCGGCCGCAGGTCAGAGACCGAACCGGCTTTGGAGCGGACGATCTCGCCGGCTTGGCAGCAAGCATCCGGGAGTCCGGTGGCATTCACACGCCTCTCCTGGTGCGGCGAGAGGGTGACACCCTCGTAGTGCTCGACGGTGAACGCCGAGTACGAGCCGCGAAGATGCTCGGTCTGACCAAGGTGCCGGTTGTTGTCACCGATGAGGAGCTTGGCGAGGACGATGTCATTCACCGCCAACTCGTGATCGATGCGCAACGTGTGGGACTGGGACCGCTGGAGCGGGCCAAAGCGATTGAACGGCTGATGACTCTCTCGTCCTGGAACGCAGAACAGGTCGCTCGCAAGCTCGGCCTCTCGGGGGCGACGGTGTCTCGCTCGCTCGCGCTCCTCACACTGCCGGAGTCCATTCAGGCTCAGGTGGCAAGCGGAGGCATCTCTGCGGACGCCGCGTATCACCTTGCCCGAGTCGATGACCCGCAAGAACAGGAGTCGCTCGCCGCGGAGGCGGCGGGCCGGATGCTGTCACGCGATGCGCTCACCCGGAAGCTCAAGAGCGCGCGCCGTGCGGAGGAAGCGGAGCGGGCCGGAGTCGTGCGAGCGACCGCGCTGTTGGGTGCCGACCGGGCGGTCACGATCACAGGCAAAGGGCTCACCCTCGATTCGATGATCGAATGGCTCGAACCCCTGCTGGCGCGAGCCAGGAAGGCCAAGGCACAGGGGCTCTCGCTCCACACATTCATCCGCACGCTCAAGGACCAGGCATCGACCTGAGGAGGATCAGTCATGGGATGGTTCTTCGGCAAACGGCGCAGGAAGCGTTGTCACGCGAACTGGGACTTGGAGGCGCCGCTCCTTGACTGGACGGCGGGTGCGCCTTGGTCGATCGGGTCCTCATTTCAAGGCGCACAGGTGCTTGGATCGACAGGCTCCGGGAAGACTAGTGGCGCAATGGCTGCAATGTGTAAGGCTTTTCTTGGGGCCGGATACGGTGGCCTGTTTCTCACCGCAAAGAGTGATGACCGGGCGCTTTACACGAGATACGTGCGGGATGCGGGGCGTCTGGACGATCTCCTCGTGTTCTCACCCGACGATCGCATCCGCTACAACTTTATCGCGGAAGAGCAACGGCAGAGCAGGGGACCCGTCGGGCTCGTCGAGAATCTGACGGCCCTGCTGATGACGGTGACGGAGTTGAACGATCGGCGTTCCTCTGGCGGAGGAGGCGGCGACAGCGAGCGGTACTTCCGTCTTGAAAGCATGCGGCTTGCCCGCAACAGCCTGCTCGTGCTGAGTCTGGCCCGGCCAGCCGTGACAGTGCCCGATCTACACCGTCTCATCACGACCACTCCAGTGTCGCTTGAACAGGTGCAGAGCGAAGCCTGGCAGAAGAGTTCATTCTGCTTCCAATGCCTCCAGGCGGCGGACAAAGCTCCGAAGGCGGAATCGCAGAAGGCCGACTTCGATCTTGCTCTGAGCTACCTGCTGCACGAACTGCCCGCGCTGAGTTCGCGCACCCGGAGTGTGGTGCAAAGCACGCTCACATCGGCGACCGATCTCCTGAGCCGTGGAGCGGCACGCGACATGCTCTCGTCACCCACGCCGAACGTGTCACCGTCGATGATGTACGACGGCGCGATCATGATCGCAGACTTTCCGGTGCTCGTGCATAACGAAGTCGGCGCACTGATCCAGGTCATCCTGAAGTTCGCGTGGCAACGGGCGCACGCCCGTCGCGATGTCTCCCGGAATCCGCGCCCCACCTTCATCGTGGCCGACGAGAGCCAGCTGCTTGTCGTCGATGCCGACCAGCACTTCCAAGCCATCGCACGAAGCACGCGGACGGCGGTGGTCTACGCCACCCAGAGCATCTCCGGCATGATCGACGCTCTCGGTCCACACTCCGAAGCGAAAGTACACAGCCTCTTGACCAATTTGCAGACTCGAATCTGCCACCAGCAGACCGATGTCAGGACCATCCAGTACATGCAGGAGCTCGTCGGTCGCTCCCGGCAGTTGATGATGAGCGGAAACCAGACGCGCGACGGCGGCGACTGGCTTGCTCCCATTTGGGGCGGGTCGTCCGGCGCATCTGCAGGATTCAGCGAAGTCTGGGAGCACGAACTCCAGGCCTCGGACCTCAACAGCCTTGCGAAGGGCGGGCCGCCGCACTGGATCACGGAGGCCATTGTCTATCAGGGTGGCAAGCGCTTTCCGAACGGCCGGACGTGGCTGCGAACCGGTTTCCGTCAGAGGAAGTGACCGAACAGAAGGGATCGACTCATGCAGGATCAGCAACCCAAAGGCTGGACACCAATCGAGGACGCCAGGAAGGGCGCCAACTTCATGGTGCTCGCGGCTCAGGTGCTCGCCAGTCCGATCGAAGTCTTCTTGCGCACACGATTCGGCTCACGCTACTTCGGCGCGCCGTCGGCGATCGCCATCCTCGCACTACCGTTCTGGGGTGTCTTGTGGCCCCGCGAGGACCCGCGTCCACTGCTGATCTTCTGGGGCCTTTACATCGTCATGCAGCTTCGCGCCCGCATCGAGGGCTTGCGCATGGCGGCCCGGGGTGACCATGTTCACAGCCGATACAACGGCCGGCCGCGACTAGATCGCGTCTTCCGGAAGATGCCTGAACAGAAGATCAAGGTGGTAGCCGAGACAGTGGTCGTGTGCGTGGTTGGCGTTCTGATGCTGCCGATCAGCGAATCGCTCGGAAGCTACCTCATGGTCGCGGCCTTCGCATCGGGGCTGCTCAACAGCACCATCGATGCGGTCGAGCGGGCCCGCACCGTGGAACTGAACGATGCGTGGATCGAGCAGCAGGCGCTCGCGGATCGGTTCCGCGAAATGCGGCAGGATCGCAACCGGTAATCGCACCTCAAGGAGAGTGTCCTATGAATTTGCGTGAGAACATCAGCCGGTCAAAGGAAGTCCTCGGGGCGTACTTCAGGCAGGGGCTTCACGAGCTGGGCTCGGCACTGTACGGACCCGGCACCGCCGCGCAGCATCCTGAGTACGGAATGCTGGGCACCAAGCCTCCGTCGATGGTTGTAGAAGGCTTGAAGGGTGAGCACGATGCCGTACCGTCACGAAACGACGCCGCGCCGTCGCAGCTGGAAACCCACCTAGAGCAAGCGAAGGGACGGGGGGAACCGCTTCGAGAGCCTGAACGCGATGAACGACCAATGGACCGGGAGTAACCCATGGCCCCGTGCGTGATTGCGGCCTTAATCATCGCAGCGGCGGTCTGCGTGCTCGCTGTAGCCATTGTGCTCAAAGACCCACTCACATTACTCGTATGCATTCTCGTGTTGTGGTGGTGGGCTCATCGTGTGCGAAGGGCACGCACTCTAGAAGCTCG
This sequence comes from Phycisphaeraceae bacterium, assembly GCA_019636675.1. NCBI lineage: Bacteria > Pseudomonadati > Planctomycetota > Phycisphaerae > Phycisphaerales > Phycisphaeraceae > Phycisphaeraceae bacterium. The sequence continues at coordinate 447,016 of JAHBXC010000001.1, read as the reverse complement.
GCCAGTCTTGGCGAATGGCGGCCCGCGAACTCAGCACGCGGTGTTTCAGGACCGGGGAGCGATCCACGGGCCCATCGACGAGAAGCGGTCTGGCTTGGAGGCGGAGAGTGGTCCGACGAGCGCACAAACCTGACGCGGCTGCCGCAGTGGGAGCGCCGGATCTCGTCCTGCCAGCCGGCGTGCCGGACTGGATCACCCCAGAGCTTGTGCGGCTGACGCTCCACGTTTGGCAGCGGTATTACTCAAAGCCACTCACCGTCGATGACGCCGTTACAATCATCCAGAACGCGGGTCGGTTGATCGACGCCCTGGTTCTGGAGGGATGACGATGAAACGCTTTGTGGCGCTCGCACGGGTCAGCAGCCGCGAGCAGGAAAGAGAAGGCTTTTCGCTCGCGGTCCAAGAGGATGCGCTCAAGCGGTACGCCGTCGCGGCGGGCGGCGAAATCGTCCGGCTCTTTCGCATCGCCGAGACGGCGAGCAAGAGTGATGAGCGGAAGACGTACCGCGAGCTCATCGCATATGCGAAGAAGAACGCGACGGAACTCGACGCACTCCTGTTCTACAAGGTCGATCGGGCAGCCCGCAATCTCTTCGACTACGTCGAACTCGAAAGACTGGAAAGCGAGCATGGTCTTGCCTTCGTGTCGGTGTCTCAGCCGACTGAGAACAATCCCGCGGGGCGCATGATGCGGCGGACGCTCGCCAACATGGCGAGCTTCTACACCGAGCAGCAGTCCGTCGATGTCCGGGAGGGCCTCGCTCGTCGAGTGCAAGAAGGCTGGTTCGTGGGGAAGGCGCCCTATGGATATCGCAACGTCCGGAAGGACGGACGCTGTGTCACCGAAGTTGATGCCGCGGCTGGGGAAGTCGTCCGTCGGGTCTTTCACCTCTACGCCTACGAGCCGCTCACGCTCGATGCGCTGCGGGATCGTCTGCACGCAGAAGGCGTGAGCTATCGAGGTGACTCTCACCGGTTCACGCGGAGCAAGCTCCACGCGATGCTGACGGATCGGTCGTACATCGGCGAGATCCCGTTCAAGGGGCAGTGGTACCCCGGCAAGCAGAAGCCGCTTGTTGACCGTGCAACGTGGGACCGTGTGCAGGCTCTCTTGGGCGACAAGGTCTACCACGCCCACCAGATGACCTACGCCGGCGACGCCATCGCCTGTGCCCACTGCGGTAGGGCGGTGACGGGCGAGAGGAAAACGAAAGGGACCAAGTCCGGCGATCGGCACTACGTCTACTACCGGTGCAGCGGATACACCGCGCCCGGGCACCCCCGTGTCCGTGTCACGGAAGCGGAACTCGATCGGCAGGTTCTCGAACTCTTCGGCCGGATGCGGATCGATGATCCGGAGATTCAGGACTGGTTCCGGGCGGTCCTCGCGTCCCAGACGCGGGACGCCCAGTCAGACGCCCGGGCCCAGCGGGAGGAACTCCTGCGGCAATCCTCGCTCTTGGTAGCCCAGCAGGACAGGCTCCTGAACCTTCGGCTTGGCGATGACGTGGATCAGGAAACCTTCGCTCGCAAGCACACAGAGCTTCGGGACCGGCTGTCGTCCATCAAGCTCCAACTCGACGTTCTGGACCGTTCGCACGACGAAACGGCCGAACTCGCGGCCAAGGTGTTTGAACTCTCGCAAACACTGCAAAACACGTGGATTTCTGCTGATTACGCCACCAAGCGGCGAATCCTCGAAATCGTCTGTTTGAACTGCACCCTTGATGGCACAACTCTTTGCCCTGTAACGAGAAAGCCCTTCGACGTGCTCGTCGAAGGGCTTGATCTCTCGAAAAGTCGGGGTGATAGGATTTGAACCTACGACCTTCTCGTCCCGAACGAGACGCGCTACCAAGCTGCGCTACACCCCGATGGTGTGTTCAAGCGGGCGATCCTACCCCCGGGGGGGGCTCCGGGACAAGGCGGGGGTGGGGAAAGGGTCGGGTGGGGGTGGAAACGGTGCTTTGAGGGCGGGGGCCGCCCCCGGGGGCTCGGGGGCGGGGGTGGTTCCGGGGGTCAGTCCTCGTCGGGGGTGGCGCGGAGGGTGATGGTTTGTTCGATGTCCAGGGCCTTCTCGGCGGTGAAGCGGAGGGTGAGGGGGGCGCCTTCGGGGGCGTTGACGAGGAAGCGGACGATGCGGCCGCCGCGGGCCGGGACGCCCTCGTTGAAGAGGACGCGTGAGGGCTCGAAGCGGACCTCGTCGGCGCTGGTCGCGCGCCAGTTGCTGAGGGTGGTGGCGGCGACGACGCTCACGCCGTTATTCCCCGTGGCTTCCAGTTTGTCGGGCTGTCCGATGTTGTTGCGTGCCGCGACGGCCAGGCGTGTGGGGATGGCGCGTTCGTTGCGCACCTCGGTGGTCACCGCCCAGAGTTGCGCGCCGAGTCGTTCGACCTTCGTGCGTCCCCAGGAGAGGACGGGCATCTGGTCGGCGTGCATGGTGGTGAAGGCGAAGTTGCGGTGGCACTCTTCCTCGAGCAGGAAGGTGGGGGTGACGCGGCTGGACCACTTGTTGGGCCCGCCCACGAGGACCTTGCCGTGCTGGGGGTGGTCGACCTCGGTGTAGTCCTTGAACTCCTGTCCGAACTGGAGGCGGTCGCGCCAGATCCAGGTCTGCTCTTCGCTGGGGCGGGAGGAGTCCTTCTGGAACATCTTGGAGGGCGTCCACATCTCGTTGGTGAAGGAGAGGATGCCGAGGCCTTCGGCGAGCCAGTTCACGAACCCGCCGTGGACGGTGTAGAGGTCTTTGTGGATGATGAGGTAGCGGTAGTAGGGGACGATCTGCTCGCCGAGTTTGCCGATCTCGTCGTAGGCGCGGATGTCGGAGGGCGGGTAGAGGTCTCCGGCGTAGGCGGCGCCGGGTCCCCGGAGGAACATGCCGCCCATGTTGTGGTAGGACTGACCACCGGCGATGTTGGGGTGCTGGAGGATGAACATGCCGATGGCGCGGGTCTCGGGCGCGCTGAAGGGGTAGGGGCCTGCGCCGCCCTGGATGTGCGTGGGCTGCCAGTCGGAGGGCCAGTTGCGGTTCATGTCGTCGCCGCCCACGCCGTCTTCGTTGGTGCGTCCGTCGCCGTCGGTGTCGATGCCTTCCTGTCCGAGGAGCGTCCAGTCGCCCTTCTGTCCGGGCTGGACGCGTGTGAAGATGCGCGGGTCGTCGAGGGAGCGTCGCCAGTCGCCGTTGGGGTCGCGCTTCCACATCATGGTGATGGAGCCGTCGCCGTCGAGGTCGTTGGGCTCGTCCTCGTCGATGAGCCCGTCGTTGTCGCTGTCGACGGGGCGTGTGTTGGAGCGCGAGGAGGAGGAGGTCTGGGGGTGCTCGAACCAGCGTTCGCGCCCGTCGGGGTTCTGGGCGGGGAGAAGGTAGAAGGCCTTCTCGTCCATGATGCGTGTGATCTCGGGGGTGACGCCGTAGTGCTTGGTGAGGTACCAGAGTGTGTAGACGACGACCTCGGCGGACTGGATCTCGTTGCCGTGGACATTGCCGTCGATGTACATGGCGGGCTTTTCGGTGTGCTTGGGGCCCTTCTTCGGGTTGACGATGGCGACGATGAGGTCGCGCCCTTCGAGACTCTTGCCGATGGTGCGGAGTTCGACGAGGTCTGGGTAGGCGGCGGCGATGTCGCGGAATTGCTGCTCGATCTGGGCGTAGGTGTAGTAGCGGTTGAAGGCGATCTCGACCTTGCCGGGCACGTGGGGCTGCGCGAGCGCGGGGGAAGAAAGAGCGGCGAGGGAGAGCGTGAGCGTGGTGGCGAGGCGGTTCATCGTCCGGCCTCCTTGGTGTCGCGCAGGGTGGCGCGGATGGTGCGATCGTCGAACTGGGGGCCGCGTGCGGTGATGGTGAGGGTGGAGTTGGCGTCGCCCGCGACGAGCCACTCGAAGCGATGGTGTGCGCCCGGGGCGATGGTTGCGGCGCGCTGGACGCGATCTCCAGCGAGGACATTCTTCATGTCGCCCTCGGGGCGGAGGACGATGGGGCGTTTGGCGCGCGACTTGACGGCGATCGCGCTGGCGGTTGGGAGTTGCCCCTCGTTGCGCACGACGACGGTGACTCGGTAGACGCCGTTGCCGACGCGCTCGACGACGGGCTCATCGAAGACGACGCGGGGGATGCGGTCGATCACCGTGGCGAGGAACTGCGTTTGCTCGTCGATGAGACGGGCGTGCTCGGAGGGGGGCGGGTTGAGTTTGAAGCCGGGGACGAAGCCGCCGATCTCGACGCGGCCGAGTTGGGGGTGGTCGAAGGGCTGCCAGTCGAGGAAGCCCTCGGCGCGCTCTTTGGCGAGCGCGTGCCACTTGGCGTCGTCGGAGTCTTTACGCGCAGAGGCGGGCGCGGCTGCGCCTGCGGGGCGTCCGGCTCGCGCCGGCTGCGCGGGTCTTGCCTGCGGCGGCGGTTCCTGTCCCTGCGCCATGGCCATGAGGCGTGCCTGCACGCTGGGGGGCATGGTGGCGTACTGGCGCATCATCTCGGCCTGGCGCTCCTCGGTGGCGCTCGTGTACTCGGCGACGAGGGCGCGGAGTTCGGCGTCGGAGGGGCCTTCGGGGGCGGCGGGCTGCGCGTCGCGTGCCGCTGGTGGGGGAGCATCCCCCTGTGCGTCGTCTTTCTTCTCGGCGTCGCGCTTGACGAGGTCGGGTCGGACCCAGACCGGCGTGCTGACGGCCCATGTCCCGGCCTGCGCGTAGGCCCAGGAGTGGAACGCGCCCTTGTTGTCTTTGGCGGCGCCGGCGGCGGTCATGCCGGTGATCTTCTTGAAGGCGTCGCTGAGTTTCTCGAAGTGGGTCTTGTCGGCGTCCTCGATGCCCAGGGGCGCGCGGTTGGTGCGGTCCATGCGCCCGGAGACGGGGAGCGTGACGAGCGTGTCGTGGGGGCCGAAGACGACGACGGCTTCGATGCGGTCGCGTTCGAGGACGAAGGTGGCGAGGGCGAGGGCTTCGGGCTCGGAGAGTTGGTAGGCGCCGGCGCCGTCGGCGTACTCGGGCCAGAGGTGGGGGAAGTTCATGTCGAGGTCGACGCCGCCGCCTCCTGCGCCGCCGACGCCGTCTTCGTTGAACCGGCCGTCGCCGTCGTTGTCGATGCCCTCGAGGAGGAGCGCGTGGTCGGCGCGTTCGCCCTTGGCGGCGTCGGGCTCGCGCATGAGGGAGGGGTTGTCGGGGTCGATGATGTGGGTGGCGCGCAGGTGGGGCGGGGGGTTCTTGACGCGCATCATGGAGACGACGCCGTCGTTGTTGAGGTCTTCGGGCGGGTCTTCGCCGGTGCGTCGGTCGCGGTCGGCGTCGACGGGCGTGAGCGTGCGCGGTCGCGACATGCGCGGCGCGTTGCGCTGGCTGTGCGCATGGGCGGCGTCGATGTTGAGTCGCGGGACGATGTAGACGGTGGTGTGTTCGAGGAGGTCCCCGTGCTTGTCGGCGAGTTGGCGCGCGACGCCGAGGGCGACATCGGAGCCGACCCAGTGGTCGCCGTGGATGCCGGCGACGAGGAGGACGGCGGGGTTCTTGTCGCGTTTCTCGACTGCGCCGAGGACGAGCATGGGGATGTCGCGTCCCTGGCCGCTCTTGCCGAGCGTGGTGAGTTGCACGCGCGGTGCGGCCGAGAGCGAGCGCAGCGGCTGGGCGATGTCGGTCGGCGCAGCTGGTGATTGCGCGAGCGACATCGTGGAGCCGGCGAGGGCGACGACCGACGCGCACGCCGCGACGAGAAGGAACGCACGGGGATGTGATGGCATGGGGGCTTCCTGCTTTCCGGCGGGGAGGGTTGCCGGTGTGCTCTCAACCGTCGAAGGGACGGAGGGATGCGGGCAGGTTACCGGGAGGGGCGTTCGCGTGCCGCCTCGAGTGCGCGGACGAGGTTATCCAGATTCGTGCGCATGGTGGCGTCCCAGTCCCCCGAACCGAGTGGGTCGAACTCGACGACGGAGGCGCCGGTCTGCGCGGCCAGGCGATCTGCGCCGGTCCGCGCGGTCTGGGGCTCGACGAACACCAGCGCGAGGGGCGCGGCGCGCAGGGCGTCGGCGGCCTGCCGGATCGCCCCGGGAGAGGGCTCGGCGCCCTCGTGGGCGTGGAGCGAGCCGGCGTTGATCAGGTTGTACCGGGCGGCGAATCGCCGGTAGGCGTCGTGCGTCGCGACGATCGCGGCGCCCTCGAAGGGGGCCAGGCGTTGGGCGAACTCGGCGTGGAGGGCGTCGACGCGCGCGAGCAGGTCGTCGCGACGGGCCGCGAGGGCTGCGAGCGCGTCGTCGTCCGCGGCGCGCCGGCGCATCACGCGAGCGAGGGCGTCGTGCGTCTCGTTGACCATGTCGCGCATCAGGGGCGGGTCGAGCCAGAGGTGCGCGTCGGTGGCGCAGGGGTCGTCGTGGGACGCGTGGTCGTGGTCGTCGTGGGAGTGCGCGTGGGCCGCGGCGGCCTGGGCGGCGACGCCGCTGGCGTTGGCGAACACGACGACGGCGCGTCCGCCCCGCGGGTTGTTGCGAAGGATGCGATCGGCGGCGGGCTCGAGGCCCATCCCGACCATGAGGACGACATCGGCCGAGGCGAACGCGCCGACGCGAGAGGGGGGCGGTTCGTAGCCGTGCTCGCTGGCGCCTGGGGGGAGCAGGGTGGAGACGGTTGCGCCCTCGGGGGCGAGCCCGTGCGCGATCCACGCGAGGGGGGGGATCGTCGTTGCCAGACGCAGTTCGTTGGTGTGGGCGTCGGCACGCTCCTCGGCGCACCCGGCGGGCAAGCACGCGAGCAGCGCGATCGCGCCGAGGGCGACGAGGCGTGCGGCGATGGTCGTGAGGGTGGGCATTGGGCGTCCAAGCGAGAACGAAAAACCCCCAACCGGGGTCGGGGGTTCACACCAGGGAAGTGGGCGCAACAGGACTCGAACCTGTGACCTCTGCTATGTGACAGCAGCGCTCTAGCCAACTGAGCTATGCGCCCATCGGGGCGGGCTGTCGCTCGCCGCGAGGGGGGAGACCAAGAATAGCCGGTCGGGGCGGGCCTTCCAGTCCGGCGCGAGGGCGAGGGAGCGGCGCCGGCGCAGAAGTCGGCCGGGCGTGGTAGGTTGGCGCCCGATCGCGGATTGTTTCACAGGTGCGCCAGCAGGAAGGACCGTTCGGCGTGGCTCGCAGAGCAGAGTTCATCGTGGTCGCCAACCGCCTCCCGGTTCGGAAGGTGAAGAAAGGCGCAGGCGAAGCGTGGGCGACGAGCCCCGGCGGGCTTGTCACGGCGCTCGCCCCGATCCTGCGCGAGCGCGGCGGGACCTGGGTCGGCTGGGCCGGCCAGCCCGACGAAGCCCCGGCGCCCTTCACGCACGACGGCATCCACATCCGCGCCGTGCCCATCTCGGCCGACGAGATCGCGACCTTTTACGAGGGCTTCTCGAACAGCACGCTCTGGCCCCTCTACCACGACGCGGTGCGCCGCCCGGAATTCCATCGCTCGTGGTGGTGGCGATACGTCGAGGTCAACCGGCGCTTCGCGGAAGCCGCGGCCAAGGCGCTCGGCCCCGACGGGACGGTGTGGATCCACGACTACCAGCTCCAGCTCGTCCCGGGGATGCTTCGCGAGCTGCGCCCGGACGCCCGGATCGGGTTCTTCCTGCACATCCCCTTCCCGCCGGTCGAGCTGTTCGCCCAGCTCCCGTGGCGCCAGCAGCTGCTCGAGGGCCTGCTCGGCGCCGACCTCGTCGGCTTCCATACGAAGAACGGGGTGCAGAACTTCATCCGCACCTGCAAGCGCTACGGGGAAGTGGACGGCACAACGACGACGCTGGCGTACAAGGGGCGCGAGGTGCGCGTCGGGCCGTTCCCGATCTCCATCGATGTCGGTGAGTTCGAGACGCGCGCGTCCGACCCGCAGGTGATCCAGCGCGCCGCGCAGCTGCGACAGATGCTGGGCGACTGGCGCAAGGTCATCCTGGGCGTCGACCGGCTCGATTACACCAAGGGCATCGACATCCGCCTGCGCGCCTTCGACGACCTGCTGCGCCAGAAGCTGCGGACCGCGAACGACTGCGTCTTCGTGCAGGTCGCGGTGCCCAGCCGCGAGCAGGTGGGGGAGTACGCCGACCTGCGCTCGCGCGTCGAGCAGCTCGTGGGCCACATCAACGGCGAGCACGGCGAGGCCGGCATGGCCGCGGTGCATTACCTCTACCGCAACCTGCCCTTCGACGAGCTGATCGCGTTCTACCTCGCGGCGGATGTCATGATGGTGACGCCCCTGCGCGACGGGATGAACCTGGTCGCGAAGGAGTGGGTCACCTGCCGGCGCGACAACACCGGCGTGATGATCCTGAGCGAATTCACCGGCGCGGCCCGAGAACTCACGCAGGCGCTGCTCGTGAACCCCCACGACATCGACGGGCTCTCCTCGACGCTCAACGCGGCCCTCTCGCTGCCCGAAGAAGAGCAGAAGCGCCGGATGATCGCCATGCGCCGGGTCGTCAAGCGAAACGATGTGTTCCACTGGGCCGCGACCTTCCTCGAGAATCTCCATCAGCAGTGACTCCAGAACTCCGTGAACGAATCGTCCAGGCGTCCCGCGCGCCGATCCTCCTCGTCGCGAGCGACTACGACGGCACGATCTCCCCGATCGTCGCCAACCCGCTCGACGCGAGGCCGCAGCGTGAGTCGATCGTTGCGCTCCAGGCGCTCGCCCAGATGCCGCAGACCCACGTCGCGGTGATTTCCGGGCGTTCGCTGCGCCAGCTCGCCGAGATGACTGGCCTTCCAGAGTCGGTGCACCTGGTCGGCAGCCACGGGAGCGAGTTCGACCCCGATTTCGCGTCGCGCCTCAGCGCCGAGCAGCAGCGTCTTCGCGACCGGCTGATCGAGTCGCTGGGCGCGCTCGCCGCGGCGCACCCGGGCTGCACGGTCGAGGAGAAGCCGGCGAGCGTCGCGTTCCATTACCGCAACGCGTCGGAGATCGACGCGCCCCGCGCGCTGCGAGCGGTCGAAGAGGGGCCGATGGCGTTCGAGGGCGTCACGGTCAAGCGCGGCAAGATGGTGATCGAGCTGTGCGTCACGCCCGTGAGCAAGGCCGACGCGCTGGAGCGCATCCGGCATCGAGTCGGCGCCGCCGTCGCGATCTTCGTGGGCGACGACGTGACCGACGAGGACGCGTTCGGCGTGCTGTCCGGCCCGGACCTGGCGATCAAGGTGGGGGAGGGCGAGACGCGCGCGTCGCTGCGTGTGGACGACACGCAGGAGGTCGCGCGGATGCTCGCCGAGCTCGCTGAGCTGCGCGAGGAATGGGTCCGCGGATGCGACGCGACGCCCATCGAGCAGCACTCGTACCTCTCCGATCAGCGCACCGGGGCGCTCGTGACCCCCGACGGTCGCGTCTCGTGGCTGTGCGCGCCGCGGGTCGATTCCCCGGCGATGTTCGCGCACCTTCTCGGGGGCGAGTCGGCCGGGCACTTCACGATCAGGCCGGCCCACCCCGACGCGAAGCCGCTCGAACAACGGTACGTAGGCGATTCGCTCGTGCTCGAGACGCGCTGGCGCGACCTGCGCGTCGTCGACTATCTCGACGTCTCATCGGGCCGCTCATCGCAGCGCGCCGGGCGCGTCGATCTCGTGCGCGTGGTCGAGGGCGAGGGCGCGGTCGAGATCACCTTCGCGCCGCGGCTGGACTTCGGGCGCGTCGGCACGACGCTCGAGGAGATCAACGACGGGCTCGCGGTCGAAGACACCCACGACCCAATCTCGCTGCGCGCGCCGGGCGTCGCGTGGACGATCACGCGCGAAGGACCGCACGACACGGCGCGCGCGCTCGTCGAAGTTTCGCCCGACCGCCCGCTCGTCCTCGAGCTGCGATACGGCGCGGGCGGCGGCGCCAGCGCCCACCCCGAGCCCGAGCGCCGAGAGCAGAGCCGGCGCGCGTGGGCGTCGTGGGCGTCGCGGCTCACACTCCCCGAGATCGAGCCCGAGCTCGTCCGGCGATCGGCGCTCACGCTCAAATCCCTCTGCTACGCGCCCACCGGCGCGATTCTCGCGGCCGCGACCACGAGTCTGCCCGAACACATCGGCGGCGTGCGCAACTGGGACTACCGCTACTGCTGGCTGCGCGACGGCGCGATGGCCGCCGCCGCCCTCGTCAAGCTCGGCAGCACCGGCGAGGCGATGCGCTTTCTCGACTGGGTGCTCGACGTCGTCGATCGCACCGATTCACCCGAGCGCCTCCACCCGCTCTACACGGTCAGCGGCGGGGAGCTGGGCGCCGAGGCCACGATCCAGGAGCTCTCCGGCTATCGCGGGTCGCGCCCGGTGCGCGTGGGCAACGCCGCGTCGCGCCAGGTGCAGCTCGACGTGTTCGGCCCGATCGTCGACCTGATCTGGCTGCTCCACGAGCGCGGCGCCCCGATCAGCGGCGAGCACTGGCGCCTCGTCGAGGCGATGGTCTCCGCCGTCCAGCGGCGCTGGCGCGAGCCCGACCACGGCATCTGGGAGGTCCGCGGCCCGCGCAGGCATCACACCCACTCCAAGCTTGAGTGCTGGGTCGCCGCCGACCGCGCCGTGCTGCTCGCGCAGCGGTTCCTGGGCCGGACGCGCGACGACTGGATCGCCCTGCGCGACACCATCGCGAAAGACCTGCTCGATCGCGCCTGGAGCGAGGAGCTCGGCGCCTACGGCGCGGCGTACGACCTGCACGAGCCAGACGCCGCGGTGCTCCCGCTCGCGATCTGCGGGCTCGTCAAGCCCGACGACGAGCGTTTCCGGCGCACGGTCGAGGTGATCGAGAAGCGACTCCGCCTCGGACCGGCGGTGTACCGCTATCGCTACGACGACGGGCTGCCCGGCCCCGAGGGCGCGTTCCACCTGTGCACCTCGTGGCTGATCCGCGCGTACCTGCTGGTTGGTCGCCGCGCCGAAGCGGAGGGCCTTTTCCGCGAGATGATCGCGCTTGCCGGGCCTACCGGGCTCCTGCCCGAGCAATACGGCCCCAAGACGCGCCGGGCGCTGGGGAATCACCCCCAGGCGTTCTCGCATCTGGGGCTCATCGAGGCCGCGATCGCGATCGATCGGGCGGACTGACTCCACAGGGAACCGTGCTCGGTCCGATACAGTGGGGGTACAGGACCATCCCTGCGCGCCCACGCTGCGCGCTCGACTCTCAGGAGCCCCTCGCATGCGCACCAGCGCCGTTTCATGGATCATCGCGGCATCGCTGCTCGTCGGCTGCGCCGGTTCGACGCGCGAGTCCCAGACCGCTGACCGTCCCCAGCCCCAGGCCGCCCCGGCGCAGCCCGCCGCGCTGCGCGAGGTGCAGCTCGCTCACCCGGCGAAGACCATCGCCGATTTCGAGCAGGCGGCGCGCGCCCGGCGCGTGCGGATCGAGATCCCCCGGTTCGAGACCACGCCGGGCGATGTCGTCGCCGCCGTCGACTCGTCGATCAACGCGGCCGAGTCCGCCATCGCGCAGTTCGTCGCGCAGGACCCCGACCGGACGACCTTCCAGACCACGGTGGCGCGCCTCGACGACATCGTGTACCCCGTGACGAATGTCACGAGCCGGCTGTACCTCATCAAGGAGTCGAGTCTCGACCCGGCGGTGCGCGCCGCCGCCACCGAGCAGGTCGCCCGCCTGCAGGAGTGGTTCGTCGGGCTGCAGTACCGCGAAGAGGTCTTCGGCGTGATCAAGGCGTTCAGCGATCGCTACGAGGCGGGGCGCGGCACGCGTCTGCGCGGCGAAGACCTCAAGCTCTACCAGGACACGATGCGCGACTTCCGGCGCGCCGGCCTGCACCTGGACCCGGCGACGCGCGCTCGCGTCGAGGACCTGCGCAAGCAGCTCGCGCGAGTGAGCACCGAGTTCGACACCAACATCACCAACGCCGATGTCAGCATCGCGTTCACGAAGGCCGAGCTCGAGGGCGTCCCGGAGCAGATGCTCGCCGGCTTCGCGCGCCAGGGCGACTCCTACACGCTTCGCCCGACCGTCATCACGAACTTCCTCGCGGTGATGAACAACGCGACGCGTGAGGAGACCCGTCGCAAGATGAAAATCGCGAGATTCTCCGTCGCGCAGGAGGAGAACACGCCGATCCTGAACGAGATGGTGCGCCTGCGCCAGGAGATCGCCGGCATACTCGGTTACTCCAGCTGGGCGGACTTCCAGATCGAGCCCCGGATGGCCAGGACCGGCGCGAGGGCGCTCGCGTTCTGCGAGGACGCGAAGCGCGGCCTTGATCCGAAGTTCATCGACGAGATCGCGCAGATGCGCGCGATGAAGATCAACGACACCGGCGACTCCAGCGCGACCATCCAGATCTGGGACTGGCGCTACTACGAGAACCAGCTCAAGAAAGCGAAGTACCAGGTCGACGCCGAGGCCCTGCGGGCCTATTTCCCGCTCGACCGCTCGCTCGCCGGGATGTTCAACGTCTTCGAGTCGATCTTCGACCTGCGCATCGAGCAGATCGAGAACCCCCAGCCGATGGCCGAGGGCGTGACGCTCTACGCGGTCTCCGACGCGCGCACCAGCGAGCCGCTCGGGCTGTTCTACCTCGACCTGTTCCCGCGCGAGGGCAAGTACAACCACTTCGCGCAGTTCGGCATCATCGACGGCAAGCTGCTCGCCGACGGGACCTACCAGCGCCCCGCCGTCGCGCTCGTCTGCAACTTCAACCCTCCGTCGGGGGATCGCCCCTCGCTCCTGAGCCACCAGGAGGTCGAGACGCTCTTCCACGAGTTCGGCCACGCGCTGCACACGATCCTCACGCGCGCCAAGTACGTCGCGTTCTCGGGCACCAGCGTCCCGCGCGACTTCGTCGAGGCGCCATCCCAGATGCTCGAGAACTGGGTGTGGGACATGGACGTGCTCAACTCCTTCGCCGCGGATTACCGCGATCCGTCGAAGAAGATCCCGGCCGAACTCCTCGAGCGCATGGAGGCGGCCAAGCTCGCGACCATCGGGACGTTCTACCGGCGCCAGCTCGCCTTCGCGATCGGCGACCTGCGCCTGCACACCGGCTCGGGCACCCCCGACGCGCAGCGCGTCGTCAACGGCGCGATGTCGGATGTCTTCCTGCCCGTCCCCGAGGGCACGCACTTCGCCGCCTACTGGGGCCACCTGTCCGGCTACGACGCCGGGTACTACGGCTACGCGTGGGCCGACGCGATCGCCGCCGACATGGCGACGCGGTTCTTCGGCGCGCCCGACGGCCTGATGGACAAGCGGGTGGGCATGGCGCTCCGCAACGAGATCTACGCCGTGGGCGGCTCGCGCGACGCCGAGGAATCGATCCGCGCGTTCCTCGGTCGTGAGCGATCGAACCAGGCGTTCTATGAGAGTCTCGGCATCACGCCGGGCAAGTGATCACCCGCCGACCGCGCGACCAACGGGCCTGATGTAGGCCACACGCTCCGAAAACTGCTCGAAGCCCGCCGCGCGGTACAGCCGCTTGGCGGGCTCGTTCCGTTGGTCGACGGCGCAGGTGATCACGCGCTCGGGGCGGCGCTCCAGCGCCCGGAGCCCCTCGTCGAGCAGGTCCTTCGCGAGCCCGCGCCCCCGGAGCGAGGGCGCGATGCCCAGATACACCAGCTCGATATGCGTGTGCTGCGGGCTCGGCGAGAAAAGCATCGCGCCCGACGGCTCTCCCCGGTCGCGCACCAGCCACCACAGCGACGGGTGAAACTCCCCGGCTGCCTTGTGGCTCTCCAGCACATCGGATGTGTCGCGCAGGCCGCAGAGCTCCGGGCAGTCGAGCGTGTCGGCGTAACTGCGTTCGAGGGCGGCGATGAAGTCCTGATCGAGTCCCGGGCGCCACTGCTCGAGCGTGACCCCCTCGGGGAGAAAGTCTCGCGACCGTTTGCTCGTAGGCGGCGCGGTGCGGCGCGAGCGCGGCGCGCGACGCCTGAGATACCCGAGCGTCGCGAGACGCCGGAACCCGGCGCGCTCGAACGCGATCGCCTGGGGGATGTCGTCCGAGTCGAGCAGTGCCTGCGCAAGCCCGCGCGTCGCGATCGCGCCGCACGCCGCGTCGAGCGCGACAGCGAGACCGTGGGCCTCCTCGGAGGTCCTGACATGCGAGGTGAAGCACATGTGCGTCCTGCCCGAGCCGGGCGTCGCGAGCGCCGCGTGCCGCACGGAGCCATGGGCGTCCAGCACGCCCCACAGGTTCGACAGGTCGAGCCCGTGCTCGCGAGCGGCGTCGAGGAACCGCCTGCCCCCGAGGCGTCGGTCCGGCTCGACCTCGGCGACGAGCGCCCCGGCGGCGTCGAGCAGCAGGTCCTGCCCGATCCGGACCGCTTCGAGCGCCTGCGCGTCGGCGTCGACCGAGAGGAGGGGCCGGAGCTTGTCGGGCGGGTTGGGCTGGGCCGTCGTCACGAACGCGTCACTCCGGGCGCTGCGGGCTGGAACCGGTCGCGCGGGGATTCCGAACCGGGGGGCTCCAGCGAACCGCGTTCTGGCGTACCGTGACGGGTCTTGCCCGATGCGCCGTTGACGGGTCCGGCTCGTTCAATAGACTAGCCGCCCACTCGAAAGGGAGTCGCCCCCTGTGAAGTCCAGCGTGAAGCACCGCCTTGTCCGTCCGATCCGGGCCCTTGCCCTCTGCGTCGCCGCGTCGACGGCGATCCTCGTGGCGACGCCCGCGTCGTCGGTCGCGGCGCCCGAGCCCAGCCCGGTCCCGCTGCGCTGGCAGCTCGACCTGACCCCAGGCCCCCTGCGCGTCGCGATGGTCGAGGTGCAGGGCCAGGGCATGCGCGCCTTCTTCTACATGCCCTACAAGGTCGTGAACAACACCGGGCAGGACCTGTACTTCGCCCCGATCCTCGAACTCTCGACCGACGAGGGCGACCTGCTCCGGGCCGGGCGCGAGGTGCCCACCGAGGTCGTCCGCTCCATCATGGACCGGCTCAGCAACCCCTTCCTGGTCGAGCCCGTCAAGGCGATCGGCACCCTCCAGCAGGGCCAGGAGTTCGCGCTCGAAAGCGTCGCGATCTGGCCGGCCCCCAACCTCTCGGTGGACCGGGTGACCGTCTACGCCGCCGGGTTCAGCGGCGAGACCCGCCGGGTGACCAAGCCCTTCGTCGAGCCCGCCGCCCAGGAAGAGCCCGACGAGAACGGCGAGGTCGACCCCCTGCGAAACCCCAACGAGGTCCTCCTGCGCAAGACCCTCATGCTCGTCCACGAGACCCCGGGCGAGCTGACCCGGATGGGCAACCAGCCCATCGCCAGGACCGCCCAGCGCTGGATTATGCGCTGAGGGGGGTCTACTGTTCGGCCCTCGCCGCACCGCGGCGGGGCTGTTGTTTCAATGACCGCACCCTCCCGCTGGGGAGTCTCCAGACATGGCACATAAAAAGGGACAGGGCTCGACCAAGAACGGTCGCGACTCCAACCCCCAGTATCTCGGCGTCAAGCTCTACGGCGGTCAGGTCGCGAAGGCCGGATCGATCATCATCCGGCAGCGCGGCACGCCCATCAAGGCCGGCTTCATGGTCAAGCGCGCCAAGGACGACACCCTGTTCGCCCTCTGCGCCGGCTCGGTGATCTTCCAGAACGGCAAGGTCCACATCGACCCGTTCGACACGACGATCCCCAAGCCCTTCTACCTCAAGACCGCCGCCACCGCCTGATACCCCCTCGTCCGTTTCAGACCGCCCACGCCCCGACGGTCGTGGGCGTTTTCGTGCGCACGCCACTCTCACGCTGAGCCACACCAGACATGCTCGCCGACAACGCGGTCATCCACATCCAGGCAGGCAACGGGGGCGACGGATGCGTCTCCTTCCGGCGCGAGAAGTACATCCCCAAGGGCGGGCCCGACGGCGGTGACGGCGGCAAGGGCGGCGATGTCATCGCCATCGGCGACGAGAATGTCCACACCCTCCTCGACTTCCGCGGCAAGCACCACTGGAAGGGACGCAACGGCGAGATGGGGCGCGGCAAGCAGCAGACCGGCGCCGACGGAGAGGAATCCGTCCTGCGCCTGCCCCCCGGCACCATGATCTACAACCATGAGACGGGCGAGCTGATCGCCGACCTCAAGCCGGGCGACCGAGTCGTGATCGCCAAGGGCGGGCAGGGGGGCAAGGGCAACATCAACTTCGCGACCTCGACCCACCAGACGCCGCGCGAGTTCACGCCGGGCGAACCGGGGGAGGGCTTCGATTGCCGGCTGGAACTGAAACTCATCGCCGACATCGGGCTGGTGGGCAAGCCCAACGCGGGCAAGAGCACCTTCCTGACGGCGAGCACGCGTGCGCGCGCGAAGGTGGCGGACTACCCGTTCACGACGCTGTCGCCGCAGTTGGGCATCGCGGAACTCGACGCCGATCGGCGCCTGGTGATCGCGGATATTCCCGGTTTGATCGAGGGCGCGTCGGAGGGCGCCGGGCTGGGGCACGACTTCCTCAAGCACATCGAGCGCACGCGCGTGCTCGTGCATGTGCTGGATGTGATGCCCAGCGACGAGACGACGCCCGAAGACAACTACCGCGCGATCCGCGCCGAGCTGGAGGCGTACTCGCCGATCCTCGCGGAGAAGCCGGAGATCATCGCGCTGAACAAACTCGACCTGCTGCCGGATGAGGAGTCTCGCGAGGAGGCGATCAAGGGCATGCGCGCGTCGCTGCGGCTGGGCGTGGACACGCTGGTCTTCGGCATCTCGGGCGCGACGGGCATGGGCGTGCGCGACCTGATGGAGCAGTGCTGGAAGATCGCGGGCACGGAGCGACTGATGCGCAAGCCGGCGTTCGTGAATGCGCCGAAGGAGTGAGGGGCTTTCTCTCCTGACTTCCCCCTCTCCTGTCGAGCGCAGCGAGATGGGAGAGGGTTGGGGGGAGGGCTACCCAAACTCCGGGCTTCCCTTCCTAATCTCTGCCTTCTCTGCCATCAAGCACGGGTACCCGCCAGCCGCGCGGTACCGACTGGTGCGTGCGCGGCGGTGGATTTACGACCGGGCGGCGTACGAGTACACTGGGCTCGGCTGGCGGATCCGCGCCCGATCGGACGACCCCTGCGGTCTTCACCATCGCACGATTTCGGCGATTCACGACTGCTCGCGGGCTTCCTGGCTTCTCTGTACGGAGACACTGAGTGCCGATGAATCATTCCACGCGTCGCTTCCTCGTGATCTTCTCGGCATTGATATCTTTCGGGCAAGGTCTCTCGACCGGGGCTTTGGGAGAACCAGAGGATCCCGTCAAGTCGGCTGCTCAAGGATGGGTCCATCAGCAGATGAACGCCATCTCTTCTGTCCACAAGCCCAGCGAGGATGATCTTGCCGCGATCGCCATGGCGCGTGCAGAAATGAAATGTTTGACATGGGAACTCGCTCAAACGCTCGTTCAGCCGGAAATCGATGCTCTCGAGCGCATACTCGCTGAGGGCTTCGACCCAAAGGCGTTCGACCCGTTCGCTCACGAGCTGCTCAAGGTTTATCGAGCTAGAGGCGACCTGGAGGCGCGACTCAGATTTATCGTCGCGGAAGATCCAAGAATTGTCGTGATGCGAGAAGACGCCGCCTTGGTCGCTAGCGCCATCCTCGCCGCCGCATCTCTTCATGGGGATCGCGAGACTCAAAGGCCCATCATCTTCGTACAACAGTCAGGCTGTGGTGGGTCACTATCCGCCTTTGCCATGAGCGTTGACCTGACATATCGGCTATCCATCGAGATAATCTTGGACGCTGTAGAGGCCCGCATTGCCTCGAAACCCGAGTTATTGCCACCGGGCGTTGACCGTCAGGCGGCGCTTTCGGCCGTACAGCAGATTCGGGCGAACTATAAACCTTCGTCGACGAACCATCCCGCGGGTGTGTCAGTATGGCCCCGCTTCGGGGATCTCGATGACACAGACCCCGGGAGCACTGATGTTGCTGTCTTGTTCTCTGCGACGGTTGGCGGCTCTCGGTTGTCCCAAGCGCGATGAGTGGTCCGCCATGAAGTCCGTGCTGATCTCGGCGGCGATGCGATGGATGTGCGAGAGCGATTCGGCGAGGGGCGCGGCGTCGCCGCGGTAGAGCCGGATGCGAGAAGAAAAAAGCAGAGGGGTCGGAGCGAAGCCCGAAGGCGGGGTAGCCCTCACCCCAACCCTCTCCCATTCGGCTGCGCCGAACAGGAGAGGGGGCGGGAAAGGGTGGCACTGGCAAGCCCAGTTTGCCTGTGCGATGTGTCCACCTTCCTCAATGGGTGGCACGGCCAAGCGAATGCTTGACCGTGCGGAATGATCGCAGGGTCGAGGCGTGGTAGATGGGGAGCCGGGATCAGGAATGCCCAAAGGCGCCGGAGATTGCCCGGCGGTGCGTGTTCGGGTGGGGGCCAACGGCCGTTCGGCCTGCGAGGACCATGGGCTCGGCTGGTAGATCTCTGCTCGATCGGACGACCCGTTGAACCTGATGGGGCGCCCGCCGAAGGAGGGGCATGTCCTGCAGGGCTAGCATTGCGTGTCGGCCGCTGCTTCGGCCATAGCTGCTTCTGCGGCGATTGAGACACTTCGCATGTTGCGATTCGGCGCTGCGTTTCTGCTCTTGTTCGTGACAAACCTGATCGCGGGGCTTCTTTGGATCCCGCCGATCGACATCGCGGTGGTGATCTTTGTGATCGCCGCGGCGTGTGCGGCGGGCGCCCTGGGCGGAGTCGTTGCGGGAATCGGGAGTGCGCACGAAGACTCCGCGCCATCTGCTGCGAGATGGGCATTCCGCGCGCCGCTTCTCGCGATTCCTCCCCTCGCGATGGCCATCAAGATCTGGGCCTTCCCATCGACGGTTCTCATAGTGGCAATGCAAGTATCCTTATCACTGCTGGCCGTGGCTGGCTTTGGTGTCTGGAGTCTGAGTTGCCGCCGGCCGGCTGTTCGTGTCTTGATGTATGCAATCGTTCTGTCATTCGGCGGCGCGATTTGCGCGATCGTCTTTCGCGGATACCAAGGCGAGATCTTTGTCAGCCCTCTGCATCGGACGGTGCTCAAAGCCGAGTCGAACGACATGCAGCATCGGTGGGAAGCCAGGCACTTTCTGCAGAATCAGCCGGAAGAGGCGTTGGCGCAAGCGTATATCGATGAACCATCGGACGCATGGAGGCGTCGATACATCGCTGCTCTCAAAGCCAATCTTCACGGCGAGGTGTTCTCCAGAGTCATGGCGACTCTGGCGGAGATGGAGAGGGTTTCAGGTTCACGAGAAGGATTCGATACAAAGTAGGGAACTTCGTGAACAGGCCGTGGACGGGCTGTGCCGCCGAGACTAGCTTCGCCTGTAGCATTGTGGATATGGCGTCCAGTTGTGCATTGCTGATCTCGGTGGATGTGCTGGAGTGATTCGATGATCGCACGGGCGCCGCAGCGGTAGAACCTGATGTGAGAAGAGAAAGGCAGAGGGGGAAGAGCGAAGCCCGAAGGCGGGGTAGCCCTCACCCCAACCCTCTCCCATTCGGCTGCGCCGAACAGGAGAGGGAGCATTCAGGAGTACGGAACACTCACACCCTCGCCAGCGCCACGATCCACTCCGCGTTGCCCTTCTTCTTGCCGCGGGTTTCGCCGCCGAGGATGGGGGACTTGGTGAGGCCGACGACGCGGACGCCCAGCGAGGGGAGGTCGGCGACGACGCGGTCCACGATGCGTTTCGCGTCGTCCTCGTCGAGCACGCCGTCTTTGAGGAGCGTGGTCTTCTCGTCGTGGTTCAGTTCGTACTGGGGCTTGATGAGCGAGAGGATGCGCGCGTCGGGCGAGTCGTGGCGCAGCCAGCGCAGGGCGGCGGGGATCGCCTGTTTCTGCGGCGTCCAGCCAAGATCAATCGAGATCAGGTCGATGGGTGTTCCCTGGCTGCCCTCGGGGAGCATCGCGTAGAGCGCGTTGGTGCGCTCCATGACGGTGACGCGCTTGTCGACGCGCAGGCGGTAGTCGAGTTGGCCGTAGGCGGTGTCGACCGCGAAGACGCGGGCGGCGCCGCGTCGGAGGAGCGCGTCGACGAATCCGCCCGTCGAGCAGCCGAAGTCGGCGCAGGTCTTTCCCTCAACGACGATGCCGAACTCGGCGAGCGCGTGGTCGAGTTTGAGCGCGCCGCGGCTGGCCCAGGAAGGGGGCGGTCGCTGGTCGGGCTGGGGCGCGTGGTCGGTCAACGGGACGATGATGGTGGAAAGTGCGCGAGAGTGCAAAAAGCAAACCGCCGCGAGGGGAGGCCTCGCGGCGATTGGTCAGATCAGATCATTCGCCGCCTTTGTGCGGCGTGGTCCTCTCTCGATCGCTTACTTGCTCGGCTTGCCGGGCTTGGAGGGCGCCGGGGTCGAGGGCTTGGCGGGCTGACCGGGCTTGGAAGGACCAGCGCTGACGGGCTTGGTGGACATTGAAAGACGCTGCTCTCGCAACGCCTCCCGGTCGACGGGCAAGTCGCCCGACCTGAGAACACCTCGGGTCACCGGCGCGCTACGGCGTCGGCATGCGGCGGCCGTCCGTCGACGCATGATTGATCGGCGGGTCGACGCGGGTTTCAAGAGGGACATCGTAAAAGTCCGCGAGATGAATGACGCGGCGGCGTCGTTCGTCATCCGTTCGCATCAGGGGCGCGGGACGCCCACCACCGCGACGCCCAGTTCGTCGGCCAGGGCCAGCACGCGCGGCTTGTCGATCAGGATGACATCCCCGACGCCCAGAGCCAGGCAGGTCCCCCCGGCGGCGTGGACATTGCGGATTGTTTCGACGCCCACGGTGGGAACATCGGCGCGCCGGTCGTGGTCGGGGGAGCAACTCTTGAGCATCGTCCATCCGCCGCGACGGCAGAGGAGGCCGGCGCGCTCGATCATCCGGTCGGTGCCCTCGACGGCTTCGACGGCGACGACATCCTTCTCGCTGACGGCGATGCACTGGCCGATGTGCAGGCGCAGGAGTTCCTGCAGGATGGGCCAGCCGAAGCGGATGTCCTCGGACTCGCCGGTGGAGGGCTGTCGTTTGGTCATGACGCCGGGCGTGGCCATGTGCTCGGGGATGTGCGCGGTCGAGTCGATGAGCGAGACCCCTCGTTCGTGCAGCGTGTCGGCGATCGCGCCGAGGATCGCCGGGGAGCGCCGGTCGTGGCGCAGGCGACGATACCACACGAGCAGCGTGGTCGCGTCGGGCATGAAGCGGATCCAGCGGAAGCGGACATGCATCATGGCGGCCTTGTCGACGCGCCCGACCATGACCGCCTCGCGGGCGCCGCTGCGGCGCAGCGTTCGAGCCCACGCGTTGAGGCGGAAGGGGGAGACGGCGCGGAACTCGTCGCAGAGCGCGGGCAGTTCGGGCAGGTACTGGCTGGTGAGCCCGACGCACGCGACGCGGTAGCCGCGGGCGCGCATGCCCTCTGCGACGATCACGGGGAGTCGCCCCTGCCCGGCGATGAGGCCGAGCACGGGCTTCGCGGGCATTCCGGGGGCGGGGGCGGGGCGGGAGGCCGTCATCGGGTCGGCAGTGTACGGCGATTCTCGACTCCTAGAGTCCTCCCGATGAGCGATCAGACGCCCGGGCAGACGGGCCAGACCAAGCCGGAGTGGTACGCGAAGGGCCTGCGCTTCGAGTGCACCCAGTGCGGCAACTGCTGCACGGGCGGGCCCGGATATGTCGCCTTCACCGAGGACGAGGGCAAGGCCATCGCCAAGGTGCTGGGGATCTCGCACGAGCGGTTCCTGAAGGACTACACCAAGCGCGAGGGCGGCGGGCGCTCGCTGAAAGAGAACAAGACGCATCGCGGCTACGACTGCGTGTTTCTCGATTTCGACGAGCAGGGTCTTGCGATCTGCAAGGTGTATCAGGCGAGGCCCTTGCAGTGCCGCACGTTTCCGTGGTGGCCTGAGAACCTGCGGAGCGAGGCGAACTGGAAACGGCTGGCGCGCGGGTGCGAGGGGATCGGGCGGGGGAACTTCGTGCCGATCGAGCACATCCGCGTCGAACGCGACCGACAAGCGGCGGACGCGGGGCTGGATATCGACGGGCCGTACCGGTGATCCCTCCGGAAGAGATCGCGGCGGCGCGCGGGTGGCTCGACGCGGCGCGGAATGAGTTCCTGTGCGCGGAACTCGAGACGATCTATGACGAGGTGCGGCGCGAGACGGCGGCGCAGAAGCCGGTGTGCGTCGCGAGCGGGCGATGCTGCCGCTTCGAGGAGTACGGGCACCGGCTGTATGTGACGGGCTTCGAGGCGGCGTACACGCTGGCGCGTCTGCCCTCGGCGCTGACGCGCGAGGCGCTGGATGACGCGAGAGCGGCGGGGGGTTGCCCGTTTCAGGTCGAGAACCTGTGCAAGGTGCACACGATCAAGCCGCTGGGGTGCCGGACCTATTACTGCGACGAGACGGCGCAGGAGTGGCAAAAGGACCTGACGGAGCGGATGCTCTGGAAGATCCGCGCGCTGCACGACCGGCACGGGCTGGAGTACCGGTACGGGGAGTGGCGGGGGATGATGGGGGTGGTGATGGAGGCAGAGGAAGTGGAGCCAAGCCAAGAGGTTGGGTAGCCCTCACCCCGGCCCTCTCCCATCTCGCTGCGCTCGAGAGGAGAGGGGGCAGAAGGAAAGGGGCAAGAAGAGAGCAAGCCCGCTTACTTCTTCAGCAACCGCTCGAGGTAGTGGATGTCCATCCCGCCGGCGCGGAAGGCGCTGTTGCGCATGAGTTCGCGGTGGAGGGGGATGGTCGTCTTGATGGGCTCGACCGTCATCTCGCGCAGGGCGCGTTCGGCGCGGGCGATGGCTTCCTCGCGCGTGTCGGCGTGGACGATCAGTTTGCCGATCATCGAGTCGTAGTTCGGGGGCACGCGATACCCGGTGATGCAGTGCGAATCGAGGCGCACGCCCGGGCCCCCGGGGGTGTCGAAGCGGGTGATCGTGCCGGGCGAGGGCGAGAAGTTCTTCGAGGGGTCCTCGGCGTTGATGCGGCACTCGATCGCGTGGCCGTTGATCTTCACATCCTTCTGCTTGAACCACAGGGGCTCGCCGGCGGCGACGCGGATCTGCGCCTTCACGAGGTCCACGCCGGTGATCGCTTCGGTCACCGGGTGCTCGACCTGGAGGCGCGTGTTCACCTCGAGCATGTAGAAGTTCTGGCGCTCGTCCATCAGGAACTCGACGGTCGCGGCGCCGGAGTAATTCGCGCGCTTGATGAGACGGGCGGCGGACTTGCAGACATCCTCGCGCCGGCGCTGGTCGACATGGGGCGCGGGCGCCTCTTCGATGAGTTTCTGGTGTCGACGCTGGGTGGAGCAGTCGCGTTCGTAGAGGTGGATCGCGTTGCCGTGCTTGTCGCCGAGGACCTGGACCTCGATGTGCCGGGCGGATTCGAGGAACTTCTCGATGTAGACCGAGCCGTTTCCGAAGGCGGCTTCGGCCTCGGTGGAGGCGGACTTGACGCCGGTGCGCAGCGCGGCTTCGTTGTGGACGACGCGCATGCCGCGCCCGCCGCCGCCGGCCGCGGCCTTGACGATGACGGGGTAGCCGATCTTGTCGGCGAGTTTGACGGCTTCTTCGATGTCTTCGATCGCGGACTCGGAGCCGGGGAAGATCGGGACTTTGGCTTCCTTCGCGGTGGCGCGGCAGGAGACCTTGTCTCCGAGTTTGGCCATCGCTTCGGGCGAGGGGCCGATGAACTCGATCTTGCAGTCGCGGCAGACGGACGCGAAGTGCGCGTTCTCGGAGAGGAAGCCGTAGCCGGGGTGGATCGCGTCGACATCGGCGATCTCTGCGGCGGAGATGATGCGCGGGATGTTGAGGTAGGACTTGTTCGCCGGGCCTTCGCCGATGCAGATAGCGCGGTCGGCGAGTCGGAGGTAGGGCGCGTCGGCGTCGGCCTGGCTGTAGACGCAGACCGCCTCGATGCCGAGTTCGTGGCAGGCGCGGATGACGCGCAGCGCGATCTCGCCGCGGTTGGCGATCAGGATGCGCGAGAACAGCGGTGTCTTGGGCACTGGTCGGGTCTCGTGCGTTGGTGTGCGGCGATCAGGAGGGACGCACGAGGAACAGCTTCTGCCCGAACTCGACGGGCTCGCCGTTCTTGACGAGGATCTTCTCGATGGTGCCGGAGACTTCCGCCTTGATCTCGTTGAAGACCTTCATGGCCTCGATGATGCAGACGACGCTGTCGCCGGTGATCTGCATGCCGGGCTTGGCGAAGGGGGGGCTGTCGGGCGAGGCGGCGGAGTAGTAGGTGCCGACCATGGGCGACGAGATAGCGACGAGGCCGGCGTCGGGGTCGGCGCTGGCAGGCGCAGGGGCGGGCGCGCCGCCTGCGGGCGCGGCGTGGTTCGCCGGCGCGTGGTGGGCGACCGGCGCCGCGGAGTAGACGACCTGGCCGCCGCCGCGCTTGAGCGAGACGGATTCCTGCTCGTCGTGGAGTTCCACCTCGGAGAGGTCGTTGTCGACCATGAGGCGGACGAGTTCCTTGAGTGTGTCGAGGTTGATCATCGTGCGCGTGGTCTATGTGGAGTGCGCCGGGCGTGCCGGCGCTGGGGTGCGTGGGAGGGTGAGCGTGAGGGGGCGAGTATAAGCGACCCGGTCTGGCGTCGCAGGGGGCGTCAGAAGCTGGGGCGGCTGAGCGGGTCGCGCATGCTGACGGGCTCGCGGAGGATTTCCGAGAGGATGATGCCGCGCCGCCAGTCGTCGGCGTCCATGCCCGCCAGGAGCGCCGCCCCGGAAGTGGTGGCGTCGTGCGCGTCGGGGGTTACGAGCGGCCCGCCCCGAAGGCCCTTGAAGGTCGCGAGCGCGGGGCGGAGGACCTCGTCGCCGGCATCGGGCGTGGCGGCGAGGGAGGGCGTGCCGCGCATCATCTGCTGACGCCGCAGGGCCTCTTCCTGGCGGAGCCGGGAGATTCGCTCGAGGTCGTCGCCCATCGCGGTGCCCGAGCGCGAGAGCGTCGTGCGCTTCGCGGCGGGGGTTGGCTGGCGTGCGGGCGCCCGCTGGGGGGCGGGGCTCGGTGGGCGCTGGGCGCTGGGGGCTGGTTGTGATCGCGAAGGACGGGAGGGCTGCGGGGTCGGCACGCGGCTGGCAGGGGGCGGAATCGGGGACTGTCGCGCCGGCGCGCTCGACGGTCCCGTCCCGGCGCGGGTTCTCGCTCTGGCCTGCGTCTCCATCTGCTTGCGACGCAGCTCCCGGAGCTGTTCCTGGCGGCGTTCGATCGCCTGTCGCTGCTTGTCGTCGAGGGCGGTGCGCGTCTGCTGCGCCTCGCGCTGTTCACGCTGCGCCGCTTCGGGAGCGCGCCCGGTGCGCAGCGCCTCCTCGTTCTTGCGGCGGGCGGCCTCTCGCGCCCGGTTGATCGCCGCCTGCTCGCGGATCCGCTGCACCACCCACTGCAGGAAGGACAGCCCGACGACCGCGAGGATGATCCACAGGTTGGGGTTGTTCCAGTTCATCCGCCCCAAGTGTAGCGGGGGGCCGGGGAACCGGTTCACTCGCCCGGTCGGTCGTCGCGGGCGCCGGGCAGCGAGGGCAGGAGCGCGCCGCGCCCGTCCTGTCGGATCGTGTCGAAGCGCGTGCCGTAGAGCGATTCGAGCATCCCCGCCGTCAGCGTGCGCTCGGTCGGCCCTCTCGCCGCGACGCGCCCGTCGCAGGACAGGGCGAGAACGTCGTCGGCGAGGCGCAGCGCCGTGGTCGCGTCGTGGAGAACGACGACGACCGTGGCGCCCCGGCGAGCGAGCCGGCGCATGTGCGAGGCGGCGATCCCGACGAACCGCGGGTCCATCGCGCTCATCGGCTCGTCGGCGAGCAGCGTCTTTCCGACGAGCGGCTCGGCGTCGTCAAGCGCGCCGAGCTGGGCGAGCGCCCTTGCGAGGGCGACGCGCTGCTGCTGCCCGACGCTCAGCGTGGCGAACGGGCGGTCGGAGAACCGGTCGAGTTCGAGCGAGACGAGCGCGTGTTCGACGAGATCGTCGCGCGCCGGCAGGGCGTGCCTGCCCAGCGTCACGACCCGGCGCGCCGTGAACGCGCCGGCGACCTCGGGGCGTTGCGGGACATAGGCGAGGCGCGCGACGCGCTCTGCGCCCGGGAGCGAGCGGATGTCGCGCGCGCCGAGCGTCACGCGACCGCTCCATGGCTTTACGAACCCCAGCGCGGCGCGGAGCAGCGTGGACTTGCCCGCGCCGTTCGGGCCGAGGATCGCCGCGACGCGCCCGGGCTCGAACGCCGCGCTCACCTCGCGCAGGATCGGCTCGGCGCGCCGGTAGCCGAAGGTGAGTGCCTCGATGGCGAGCGTCATCGGCGCAGCTCCCTTCGGAGCAGCGCGATGAAGACCGGTCCCCCGACGAGCGCCGTCAGCACGCCGATGGGCATCCGACCGGACCCCAGGTCGATGAGTTTCACGCCGGCGTCGGCGCTCACGATCGCCGCGGCGCCGAGCAGCGCCGAGCCGACCACGAGCGTGCGATGCCCGGGCCCGGCGACGAGTCTGACCAGGTGGGGACACACGAGGCCGACGAACCCGATCGGCCCGGCGAGCACGACGCTTCCCGCCGCCAGCGCGCCGGACATCAGGAACAGCGCCGCGCGCAGCGCGCCGAGGCGCACGCCCACGCTGCGCGCTTCGTCGTCGCTGAGACTCGCGGCGTCCATCGAGGGGCCAAGCCACGCGCCCAGCGCGACGCTCGCGAGCGTCATCGCGCCGACGCCGACGAGCCATCTCAGCGGCACATCGTCCGAGATCGCGCCGAGCACCCAGCGCGACGCCAGCGCGACGCCCCGGTCCGGCAGCAGGTGCTGCACGAACATGACCCCGGCGCCGCAGATCAGCGAGAGCACCACGCCGACGAGGATGAGCGCCGTGGGATCGATGAGCCCCCGGCGTTGCCCGAGCGCCCCGACGACGCCCAGGGCGCCGAGCGAACCGAAGAGCGCCGGGAGGATCGGCGCCTGGTACTGCACGATCGCGCCCGTCGCGAGAAAGCCGGAATAGATCCAGAGCACGACGCCAAGCCCGGCGCCCCCGGTCAGGCCCAGCACCGCCGGCTCGGCGAGGGGGTTGCGCAGCAGCGCCTGCAGGAACACCCCGGCGCTCGCGAGGGCGGCGCCCACGACAAGCCCGCTGGCGATCCGCCCGGAGCGGAGCTGCCACTCGATCGCGTCACGGGGCCACTCGAGGCCCTCCGGCGACGCGAGCAGGCGCAGCACGACCGCCAGTGCAGCGAACGCCGCGAATGCCGACACCGCGATCCATGGGTTGCGACGCACGGGCGGTCAAGCGTACCCGTCAGGGGACATCCGCTAGGAAAGGCCACGAGGAGATCGCCTCGCGGAGCTGGTTCGCGACGTCGATCACCGCCGGGCCGGGGACCTGCGCGCTGGGATGGTTCACGATCGCGACGCGTCCCGAGTTCACGGCGCGAAGGTCCAGCGACGCAAGGATCCCGAGCAGTTCGGCCTTGCGCGACGGGTCGGCCCCGGGGATGAACAGCGCGATCGAGTCCGGGTAGAGGCGGCGCGTGTCCTCGGCGTCGAGCTCCTGGTACGCGCGCCCGGTGTCGACGGCGAGCATCGCCCCGAGCGAGCGCACGATCTCCGCGTGGTACGACCCCGGGCCGGCGACCCCGATCGGATCAGTCCAGTACAGCAGCAGCATGCGCCCGGCGCGATCGTCGATCTGCTCCAGCGGGCTCAACGCCTCGTCCAGCGCGGCAAGCAGCTCCGACGCGCGCTCGTTGACCCCCTCCACGCGAAAGAGCGTGGTCAGGAACCCGATGCACCCCCGGATGTCGTCGAGCGTCAGCATCGGGATCTCGCGGACGACAAAGCCCTTCGACCCGGCGAAGCCGTCGAGGCGGGGCGGGGCGCCGGACGCGCTGCGTTCGAGCAGCACGTGCGTCGGCTCCAGACGGAGAAGACGCTCGTAGTCGATCCCGTTCTGATCGCCCACCACGGGGATGTCGTCGGGCCGGTTCCGGTCGAAGGCGTGTCGACCCACGACGAACTCGCCAAGCCCCAGCGCGTCGAGCGTCTCTCCGATGCCGGGGCTGAGCACGACGATCCGAGGCGTCGAGGTCGACGCGTTGGCCTCGGCGTCGGACGAGGAGCCCGGCCCGCCGCAGGCGGTCACCAGGCCCCCGAGGAGCGCGAGGAGCAGGGCGAGGGCGGCGGCAAGGCGTTGGGCTGGTCGTCGCATACCACGGATGGTATTGACAAAGGTCGCGTTGCGGCCCGCCCCCGGGTCGGCTACGGTGAGGCACGGTCGGCGGAGCCGCCCGATGGTCTGGGTATCGCCCCTGAAAGGAGTCGCCGCGTGGGCCTTCTCAAGAGCATCTCGTCCCTCTTCAGCGCCAAGCCGAGCGCCGCGGCGCCCGCGTCGTCGCAGTTCCGCCCGGCCTCGTCGCGCCCCTCCGAGCCGGTCAGGATCGATATCTCCGACGACGCCGCCCAGAGCGCGCGCCACGCGGACGACGACGACCTGCTGCGCCTCGACGACGACCTCCCCGAGCCCCGGCGCTCGCTGACGCACCTGGCGGCCCCGGCCCCGGCGCCCAAGTCCAAGAACGAGATCATCGCCGACCTCCAGAAGAACTACGCCGAGGTCATGGAGCTGATCCGCAAGGTCAGCAACCACCTCGACCGCGAGTCCGAGCGATCCGAACGCTTGATGGAGATCGCCGAGCGGATCCCGGCGGCCCTCGACACGCTGCCCGAGCTTCGCGCGCAGAACGAAGAGATGCTCCTGGCCCTGCGCGACGCGGCGTCCGACGCCGCCCGGAGAGACGAGGCCGCGTCGCAGACCCTCGAGCGCCTCGGCGAGCGCATGAACGAGGCGCGCGAGAGCGACCAGCAGCTCGTGGGGACCATGGCAGAATTCCGCGGCACGCTGCGCGAGATGGCCGACAGCAGCGAGAAGACCGGCCAGACCCTCTCGGTGATGAACGAGCGGAACGCCGCCCGCGAGCAGGAACTGCACAACATCCTGCAGCTCACCCGGCGCCGGATCACCATCGCGACCATCGTGGGCGTGATCCTGGTCATGGTCGCGACCGCCGCGGTGCTCATGCTCGCCGCTCGCGGCTGAGCGGGCTTCTTACGAGAAAAGGGCGTCGATCGCGCTCGCCAGAGACCCCAGCGCGTCGCGCGGGTGCAGCGCGAACGCCCATGTTCTGTCGTTGGCGAGCCCCGCCGCGTCGTGCCTGCGGCGGAGCGTCTCGGCCGCGTCGCGAAACCGCGTGATTTCCTCGGAGTGCGCCCCGCGGGTGCGATCGAGCAGCGCGTGCATCTCGCGGTAGAGCGCGGCTCGCTCGGCGCTCCTGCGAGGCGCCGCGGCGATCCGCGCGAGCAGGCCTCGCTTGGCGGCGGCGCCAGCGGGGTCGTCCAGCCGCGCCGGGTCGTGCGCCGCGCGGTGCGCCGCCCAGGCGGCGTCGGCGACTTCGCGCTCCGTCGGCGGCGCGTCCGACAGCAGCGGCAGGCGCAGCGTCGCCGTCGCGAGGGTCATCGGCGCGAGTTCGACGCCCAGCCACTCGCGCGCGAGCCGCTCCGTGATGCGGTCGTACTCCCACCCCCCGGCGCCGTGGATGAACAGGTCGCACGCCCCGGCGCGCACGAGCAGAGTCATGAGCAGCGCGCGCGGCGCGAGGGACAACGGCGCGACCCCCCCGAGCTGGTCCGAGAGCACCCGGCGCCTCGCCTCGCGTGCGCCGACGCGCCACAGCGGTGCCTCGTGCACACCCCTCGCGTCGTCGGTCGCGAGCATCGCGACCCCTGCGTTCGGGTGCGCCGCGGCGGCGTCGTTGTGCAGTCGGACGAACCGGGCCGGGTCCTCACGCAGGCGCGCGAGAACTCGCTCGAAGAGCGCCGTCGACGAGAGGGACGACGCCAGCACGTGCGACGCATCGCCCGTGAACGGGCGCATGAGATCGAACGACGCGAGCGCGCTCTGGGCGGCGAGCGACGACGCGTCGGCGTGCGCGCGCAGCGCGCCCACGATCGACGCGACGCCCTCGCGAACAAAGCCCCAGGGCGATCGCGCCAGCGCAGCGGCGTCGGGCTGTCGCGGCGCGCCGGGACCGACGAACCCCGCGGGCACGCCGGGGCCGGGCGAGGGCAGCAGGCGGAGCGTCGACTCGCCTATCTCGTCGTTCGCGTTGAGCGTGGGCACGCGCAGCGCGCCGGGGTCGGTCTCGTCCTGATCGACGACGAGGAACGCGGCATGAGCGCCCGTGCGCGAGGCGAGCGCGCGGGCCGCCATGTATTTCGCCAGCACCCCGGCGTGGAACACCACCGGCTGATGCCCGGTCATCACGACGGGCCTGTCGGTGGGCAGACCCAGGGATTCGCGCAGCGCGAGCCGTTCGTCGTCGTGACGGTGCGCCTCCCACGACGCGCGGAGCATTCCCGCCCACTCGCGCGGAGCGGGCTCGAGCAGGATCTCGTCGGGCGTCCCTGTCCCCGGCGTCACGCGCCGTTGCACCCCGAGCTCACGCCGCTGAGGGCGGCGGTGGGGAGCATGTGCGCGAACTTCTCCAGCTCGCAGTGCAGCACCGAGCGGTAGTGCGCGATGCGCGTCGCCGGGTCGTCGAGGGGCCCGCCGAAGGTGCGGTTGGGATCGTTATAGATGAGCCGGACCGGGATCTCGCGCACGCGCAGCTTGTTCGCCGCCGCCTGCACCCAGAACTGCAGGGGCATCGCGTAGCCGTCGACATCGAGCTTGAACTTCGCGAGGGTGCTGACGCGATAGGCCTTGAACCCGCAGAACGCGTCGGTGATGTTGTACCCGAGGCGCTCGTTCAACTCCCGGGTGATTTCGGCGTTGATCACGCGGCGCTGCGCCGGGGGGTCGTCGTCGCCCTCCATCCGCTGCAGGTAGCGAGACCCGCTGATCATGTCGGCGTCGTCTTCGAGGATCGCTTCGACGAAGCGCGGGATCGCGGCCGGTTCGTGCTGCTGGTCGCAGTCCATCGTGATGACCCAGTCGTATCCGTCGACGACAGCCCAGCGGAACGCGTCCTGGAGCGAACGCCCGTACCCGCGGTTGTGCGCGTGGCGGATGACCTCGACGGGGAATCGGGGGAGAAGGCACGGCGTCGAATCCGTCGACCCGTCGTCGACGACCAGCACATGCTCCGCGTGCTTAAGCACCTCGGTGAGCACACGCTCGACATGCTTCTCTTCGTTGTAGGTGGGGATCGCGACCAGCGTTCGCATCTCGGTCCTCGATTGGCGGGCGGCGACGCCCTGCGGTGCGGTTGATCCTAGGTCGTTCGCCCCGTTCCGGCCCGCCGATTCACCTCCCGAACGACGCCCGCTCAGCGTGGGGTCGAGATCGTCTCGAGGCCGCTGGCGCGCACGCGGTCGTTGGCGATGTCCCAGAACACAGGGTCACGCGCGATCAGGGGGGCGCCGGCCGACGGATCGAACAGCGTGATGACGTTGTTCAGCGCCGGGTGGGCCTCGAGGATGTTCCGGACCGGATCGAAGATCAGCCGGTCGGCGAGCATCTGCTTCCGCCGGTTCTTCGCGTAGACGGCGCCCGACGCCTCGATCCGATCGACCGTCAGGCGTCCGTCCTCGACGCCGGCGCCGGGGCTCTGCTCTCGCGCGATCGCGACGAGGCGCTCGCATTCGAGCTCGACCGTGTGCGCGTCGTTGAGCGGAAGGTGTCGAACGCGCACGTTGCGATCGATCGTCGCGTCGCCAGCAGCCCGCTGCGCGCGAAGCGAGCCGTCCCACTCGAACAGCGTCGTGCCGCGCGACGACGAGCCGGCGATGGGGGTTCCGGGGGTGGCGGCTGAGGTTTGCCCCGAGGCGCGCCGGTCCTCGACGAGCAGTCGTCCAGCGCCGGGCACGAGCAGCGTCTCCGCGACGCCGTCAACGCGGATCTCCTCGCCCGAGAGGTAGACGAGCTGGGACAGCGCGCCTGCTCCGGTCGCGCCGGTGTCGTAGCGCCGGGATTCGATCTCCGCCGGGGAGTCGCTGACGCCCTCGTACATCGCGCTGTAGAGCGTCGCGCTCGCGAGGCGCCGGTAGTTGTCCCCGGGGGTTCCTGGCGCGAGGATCGCGACGATGCGCTCGGCGCGGGCCGTGTCGCGCAGGTGCGCGCCGGCGTCGGCGCGCAGCAGGGCATCGCCGGCGAACTCGGCGCGCCCGGTCGAGTCGTCATACGACATCGCGTTCGACCAGCGCATCGTGACGCGCTCATAAGGCAGCGAGCCGGGACGGTCCTGGGCCGGCGCGACAGCGAGGTCGTAGGTCGCTTCGCCCTCGCCGAACGCCTCGATCGCGTTGCGGTCACCGAGCAGGCGGATCGCCTGGCCGCTCAGCGTCGCCGGCCCCCTTCGCAGCGAGGCGGGCGCGTCGGGAACGCCGATCAGCTCCGCGCGGTTGTTCCTCGGCTCGGCCCGCACGCTGCGCCCCGACGCGAACACCCGCTCGTCGCCCTCGCCCAGCGTGATCTCGACCCTCTCGTCGGCGCGGAACGAATCGACCTCGGCGCGCCCCTGCGCGTCGGTCACGAAGCGCGCCTCGACCAGCTCGCCTCGGACCGTCGCGTCGCGTCGCGCCGCGCGCACGCCGCCCTGCGAGGTCGCGCTGCGGATGTCCACGCGCTGCGAACCGGCGACGCGATCGAGGGCCAGATCGATCGTGGAGGCCGAGATGATCCCTTCCTCGCGCGCGTCGATCGTCGCGTTGTCACGCAGGAGCACTCGGGTGGGGTGTGAGCGCCCGTCGGCGTGCGCGAACTCGACGCGCACGCTGTCGGCAGTGGCCTGCCCGGCCGGGTCGCGCACCAGCACGCCCTCGCGCAGGGTCGCGTCGCGCAGCCCGGGCAGAAGCGCGCCAGCCGCGTTGCGCGCGAGCGTGAAGGCCGCCCCGCCGCGCCACGACGCGTCGCGCGCCAGCGCCTGGCCCGACGCGTCGACGGCGCGCGGATCGAGCGACTCGCCGAGCGCTCGGAGCGTGCCTGGCCCGGGGAAGGACGCGGTCCCGGCAACCAGATCGGCCTCGAACCGCCCGCCGACCGCTTCGCCCCGGGTCGGCGCGCGCACGGTCACGCCCCGGGGGCCGACGCCGCTGATCGTGAAGCGACCCGTCGTCGCGCCGTAGTCGAACGACACGCCCGACGCCTCGAACCCGCTCGCGAGGTCGCTCACGCGCACCAGCCCTCGCTGCGGCGAACTGAATCGCGCGAAGACCCGATCGTTGGCAAGCTCCGGCGCGTCGCGATCGATGGGCTGGATCTCCAGCGGGCCGGACCATCGCATGGTGACGGCGCGCCCGCTCGCGTCGCGCGCCGGGTCGCGAGCGGGGGATACGCCCCCGTCGTTCTCCGCGTCGTCGCTCGCGAAGGCGATGTCCGCCAGCGCGTCGGGCGCGAGGCGCCCATCCAGCATCGCCAGCCAGATGTCCAGTCGCTCGGCGTCCATTCTGCGCCCGTCGGACTCGATCGAGATCGGACCCGTGACCTGCGCGCGATAGCGGTTCTCACGCCCCGGCCCGGGCCTGCGCTCGCGAGCGGGCCGATCGTCGCTGGCGCCTGAACCCTCGCGCGACGCCGACCGCCCGGTCCACGCGAGCGACTCGCCCTGGTCGACTCGGAGGTATTGCAGCGTCCGGTCGCGTTCGTTGAACACGATCGTCAGGCCCTTGCCAACGAAGGAGACTTCGTCGGAATCCGCGCGGACCTCGTCGTTGGTGCGCAGCTCGCCCAGCGTCGCGTCGAAGCGCAGCGACTCGGTGCGCACCAGCAGCCCCTCGCCCGGGACGCCGCTCGCGTGCGACTCAGCATCGAGCAGGCGGATGCGCACGTCGCCGCGAAACTCGCCCGACTGGGGCTCGTTGCTCGTGCCCCGGCGCACGAACCGGGCGTTCTTCGCGAGCACCTCGATCGCGCCGCCGTCGTCGAGCAGGATCGTCGCGCGAGGATCGGTCACCGCGAAGCGCCCGCTCTCGAGGGGCTCGAAACGCGTGTACGCCAGCGTCTGGCGCAGCTCCCCGGACTTCTCGTCGAAAAGCTCGATGCGCCCCTCGGTGCTGCCTCGCAGCGACTCGATCGGCGTCGTGAGCACGTCGACCGTCGTGCTCTCCATCGTCAGGGCTTCCTGGGGGAGCGTGACATCGGCCCGGTCAGTTCGCTGCTGGCCTCCGGCAGGCGTCTGCGAGCGGAGCGCGAGCAGGGCGAAGACGCCGAGCACGCCGATGGCGACCACCACCGCGACGGCGACGCCGATCTTGCGACCGTCGACACCCGACACCGATCTGGAAGGTTCGCGACCTGGCATAGACGACGATCGTACGGCCTCAACCCCGGCCCGGAAGGCGCCCCCAGCGCCGGACCACCGCCCCTGTGCGCGAAAATCGCCCCGCGCTCAGTCCCGCACGACCTTGAGCGAGATCAGGTCCTGCACATCCAGGACGCCCACCGGGCGACCGGCCGCGTCGACGACCGGGATCTCGTCGGAACGGAACTCGCGCACCATATGGACCGCGTCGCGCACCAGCGCGTCGTCGCGGAGCGTCCGCGGCGTGCGCGTCATCACCTCGGCGATCGGGCGCGCCAGCGGGTCGCCCTGTTTGCGGCTCTCCTGCATCACCAGCCGGCGCAGGTCGCCGTCGGTGAACAGTCCGGAGAGGCGTTCCTTCGCGTCGACGAGGATGATCGCGCCCGGGCGCCGGCTCAGGGCGCTCGCCTGATCGAGGGCCTCGCCGACGGTCAGGTTGTCGCGGACCACGGGCAGGTTCTGGCCCACCACGAAGCGGAGGATCTCGGTGATGGGGCGCAGCAGCCCGCCCAGCCCGCCCCCGGGGTGGCGCTTGCGGAAGTCGTTGGCCGTGAAGAGCAAGCGGCGCGAGAGCGCCAGCGAGAGGGCGTCGCCCAGCGCGAGCGTCGCCGTCGTGCTGCTGGTGGGCGCGAGGGTCTCGGCGCACGCTTCGGTCACATCGCCGATGCTCAGCGCGACATCGGAGACGCGCGCCAGCGAAGAGGTCTCGCCACGCTTGCCGCCGACGATGGAGACCACGCCCACGCCGTCCTGCCGGAGCATCGCGGCGAGCGCGACGACCTCTTCGGTCTCGCCGGAATACGAGAGCGCCAGCACGCAGTCGACCGACCGGATACGCCCCAGGTCGCCGTGGACCGCCTCGGCAGGGTGCACATCGTGCGAGGGCGCGCCGAGACTCGCGAGGGTCGCGCTGATTTTCTTGCCGATGAGCCCCGACTTGCCCATGCCCGAGGTCACGATGGTCCCGCCGCGGCGGACCGATCGTTCGAACAGGTCGACGGCGCGCGACGCACGGTCGTCGAGCCGGTCGAGCACGCTCAGGATCGCGTCCGATTCGGCGCGCAGGCAGGCGGCGAGGTAGTCGCGCTCGCCCTCGTCCTTCACTCCCCCCCCGGCCGGCTTGACATCCAGCACCGTGTCCGAGCCCGTCCCCTGACCCGAACCGGGAGTCTGGGCCGGATCGTCGGCCTGGGCGGACGGGTCGGTTGCGCGGGTTTGTCTGGCTGGCGCGTGGCGTGTCGACACGGGCTGTAGGATAGGCCTGTCCACTCGCCCCGTAGGGAGCCCGCCCGTGCGCATCGCCGAGGATTTCGTCGTCTCGCTCGACCGCTTCGAGGGCCCCCTCGACCTGCTGCTCTATCTCATCCGCAAGAACGAGGTCGGGATCGAGGACATCCCCATCGCGCCCATCACCGACCAGTACCTCGCCCATCTTCGCGGGCTCGAGCGGATCGATGTGGACACGGCGGCCGAGTTCCTCGTGATGGCCGCGACGCTGATGGAGATCAAATCTCGCCTCATCGCACCTCCCCCCGAAGGCGAGTCGTCCGAGAACCAGAGCGACCACGAGCGGGCGCGACGCCCCGGGGACGAGGCCGACCCGCGCGCTGAACTGATCCTCCAGCTCCTCGCCTATCGCCAGTACCGCGACGCCGCCGACGCGCTCGACACCAGGCGAACTGAGTGGGAGCGCCGCTTCCCCGCCGCGAAGGCAGGCATCGACAAGGACGCCCTCCGGCAGGCGCAGCACACCGAGGCCGACGACATCGACCCCGACGACATCGACCTGCTCGACCTCGTACGCGCCTTCGCGCGCATCGCCGAGTCGGTCAACTTCGATCGCATCGCCCTCGGCGCGCACGAGATCGGCTCCGAGGAGACGCCCATCGAGCTGCACGCCGAGGACCTGCTCGAACGCCTGCGTGGCCCGCGCGAGTCTTCACGCACTTCGACTGCAGTCTCTCTGCGCGACGCGGCGACCGGCAAATCCAAGCCCGAGATCATCGGGCTCTTCCTCGCGCTCCTCGAACTGATGAAGTGCGGCGTCGTCAGCGTCAAGACGCTCCCGGACGCCAGCGACGTGATGATCGACCTCAAGCCCGAGATCGCGCGCGACCCCGCGCTCCTGTCCTCCCCGGCGTCCGAGCTGCTCGCCCGGTCGGTCAACGCGCCCGTGCCTGGCGACACGCCGCCCGCGAAGCCCGACGCGTGGGACGAGGACGACGAGTTCGCCGGCGACGAGGACGACGACGACGACGATCTCACCTGACGGCGCGCCCGCTCAGCCCTTCGGCTTGCTCGCGCGAGGCGCGCGCTTCGGCTTCGCCGCGTCGGTTGTCTCGCGCAGCTTCGCGTTCGCGATGTCGCACAGGTCCAGCGCCTCGCGCAGCGAACGCATGAGCTCCTCACGCTTTGTTTCGAGCGAATCCACCTGCTCCGCGGCGTCGAGCACGGTCCTCGCCGCGGCGCGTGACGCCTCGTCGATCTGTGCCCGCAGCGCCTCGAGGTGACGCGCCGCGTTCGCGACGCCGGCCTTCGCGCCCTCGGCCCGCGCGATCGCTTCGGCCAGATCGCCGCCCTCGCGCGTGAGCGATTTCGCCTCGCCGAGCGCCTCGCCCAGCGCACGCAGCCGGGGCTCGAGCGTCGCTTCCACCTGCTGGCGCATGACGCCGATGCGCTGCTCGGCGCTGTCGATCAGTTCGAGCGTTTCTTTGCCCACGGCGTCAATGCGGCGCTCGGCGTCCATCGCGCTCTCACGCAGCGCGCCGCCGCGCTGCTCGAGGTGCTCGGCCAGCCGGTGCATCGCGGTCTCAGCGGCCAGGGCGATCCGCTGGGTCGCGCCGTCGGTCCTGGTCTGAAGGTCCGCGGCCCGCGCGTCGAGCAGGGGGGCGAGCGCCTCGGCCCGCTCCACGGCCCGTGACAGCGCGCCGGACGCTCGCGCCGCTTCGGATTCGGCCAGTTGCGCCGCGGCCGTCGAGGCGCGGGCCAGCTCCGCCTCGAGCCGGCGCTGCACCTCGGTCGCGCGTCGCTCCGCCTCTCGTTCGAGCGCCAGCAGCCGCTCTGCGCCGCTCTGCTCCGCCGCCCTGGCGCGCGACTCGATCATCGCTTCGAGCTCGTGCAGGCGCGCCTGCACCCGTGTCTCGATCTCGTGGGCGAACCGCTCCCGCTCGCGCGACGACTCCTCGATCAGCCCGTTGAGCTTCGCAGCGGCCAGCTCGGCCTTGGCGATCGTCGCCGACGCCTCGCCCAGCCGGGCCAGCGCCTCGTCGACGCGAGCCAGTCTCGACTCCACGCCCTGGAGCGCCTGCGTGATCGCCGCCAGACGCTTCACACGCGCGCCCGCCGGGCCCCACTCCGAGTCCAGCGTCGTCGCCAGACGCTTCACCTCGACCGTCGCGGCCTTCAGCGTCTCACGCTCAGCCATCGCGGCGGTGGTCGCGTCGCGCAGCGACCCGGCGAAGGTCAGGAACGCGTCCTCGTCCACCACTCGAGGCGACACGAACATACCTTCCACCGCCGCGACAGACCGAGAAGGCGCCTTGCCCTCTACCGGAGAAGTGGCGGCGGACGGCTTCACGGTTCCCTCGGAGGGTGCACTGATAACGCGGCGGGTGTTCATCACCCTCTGAAATCGGCCAGCGACCCCCGATCCCTCGAAACGCGCCGGGCGACCGGCCCGGCCCACCTACGATCCCTTCATGCCCCCTCGCAGGCCCCGCGCCTCCAACCCCAACGCGTCCCCCCGCAAGCCCACGAAGCCTCGCGCCTCTTCGGGGGGCAAGCCCGCGCCCAAGGGCAAGACGACCAAGAAAGCCGGGCCGGCCCGCGCCGCCAAGCCCAAGCCCCGGCCCAAGGCCGCCCCCGGCGACATCGCCGGCCTGCGAGACGCATCCAGGCCGGGCGCCGTGCGCATCCAGCGGTTCATGGCCGACGCCGGCGTCGCCTCTCGGCGCGCCTGCGAGGCGCTCATCGAGGAGGGACGCGTCACGATCAACGGCGAGCGCGTCACCGAGCTGCCCCTTTTCGTGGTCCCCGGGACCGACCGCATCGAGGTCGACGGCGAGCCCATGCGCCTCCACTTCGACACCACCCGGCCCGTCGAGCGGCTCATCTATGTCATGCTCAACAAGCCCCGCGCCACGGTCACCACCGTATTCGACCCCGACGGGCGGCGCACCGTCGTCGACCTCGTCCAGCACCCCTCGGGAGTGCGCCTCTTCCCGGTCGGGCGACTGGACTTCGACACCATGGGGCTCGTCCTTCTGACCAACGACGGCGAGCTGGCCAACCGGCTCACCCACCCACGC
The DNA here is from genome assembly GCA_019636675.1 of Phycisphaeraceae bacterium. Taxonomy (NCBI): domain Bacteria; kingdom Pseudomonadati; phylum Planctomycetota; class Phycisphaerae; order Phycisphaerales; family Phycisphaeraceae; species Phycisphaeraceae bacterium. The sequence goes on along the minus strand of JAHBXC010000001.1, from coordinate 408,590 downwards.
TACGGCGTGCATAAGACCTACCGAGCCATCGTCCGGGGGCGCATCGAAGACGACCAGATCGAGGAACTCGAGCGCGGCGTCTTCCTCGCCGAGCGCCGAGAGGGGCGCACCGTGGGCGCCAAGCGCACCGCCCATGTGCAGATGAAGATCGTCAAGCGCGACGCGACCCGGACCATGCTCGAGCTCACCCTCGAAGAGGGGCGCAACCGCCAGGTCCGACGCATGCTCGCCAAGGTCGGGCACCCGGTGAAGAAGCTCACGCGCGTCGGAATGGGTCCACTGCGCCTCCGACAGGTGACCCTCGGCCAGTGGCGGGAACTCACACGCGACGAGATCCGCGCCCTCCGCGCCGCCGCCAACGCCAAGACAGAGTGAGCGCCGACCGCCCGCGCGGTATCCTCTCCCCGTGATCCTCCACCTCAACGGCCAACTCGTCGCGCGCGAACACGCCCGCATCGACCCCCTCGACCGCGGGTTCCTCTTCGGCGACGGGCTCTACGAGGGTCTCCGCGCCTTCGACGCCGTGGTCTACGGGCTCGACTTGCATGTCGAACGCATGCGATCCGGGCTCGAGGAGTCGCGCATCGACGGATTCGACGCGTCCTCCCTCGGGAAACTCTCCGAGGAACTCCTCGACGCCAACCACCTGCGCGACGCGTTCGTCTACTGGCAGATCACCCGAGGTTCCCCTGCGCCCGGCACGCCGGCCGCCCACCTGCGCAAGCGCATCCCGGGCGACGAGATCTCGCGCCCCACGGTGATGGGCTACTGCGTGCCCCTCCCGGGCATCGGCGCGTGCGTGGGGCCGAAAGCGATCCACGCCGCGATCGTCGAGGACACGCGCTGGACGCGCTGCCACATCAAGTCGATCTCGCTTATGGGCAACGTGCTGCACGCGCTCGAAGCAGCCCACGCGCCCGAGCCGGCCGACGACTCCATTATGGCGCGCGGAGGCGTGGTCTCCGAAGCGTCCTCGACCAACCTCTTCGCGTCCATCGGCGGCCGGATCGTCACGCCGCCGGTCGACCGGGGCTGGAACCTCCGCGGCGTGACGCGCGCGAAAATCCTCCGACGCGTCCCGGGGATCGAGGTCCGCGACATCACGGTCGACCAGCTCCGCGCCGCCGACGAGATCATGCTCGCCGGCACCATCACCATGGTCGCCGGCGTCACCCGCCTCGACGGACGGGCAGTGGGGGACGGGCGCCCCGGCCCGGCCTGCCGCACGCTCTACGACGCCCTTGTCGGGGATATCCGCGACGAAATCGCGTCCGCCCGTGTGTCGGCGCTCGCCTGACTTCTACACTCCCCGGCATGTCAGGCACACCAGTCCTCACGATCAACGTCGGCAACTCGCGCACGCAGTTCGCGCGCTTCGAGGGCCAGGAGCGTCGCTCCCTCGGCTCGCTCCCGAATTCGCCGAGCGAGGGGCTGCTCGACGCGCTCCTTGCCGAGATCGCGGCGCTGCGCGACGAGGGCGAGAAGCCCGTCGCGATCATCGCGAGCGTGAACCGCCCGGTCTCGCAGACGCTCGAGCGCTCGCTGCTCGACGCCGCCCCCGACGCCGAGGTGCTGGTCGCCGGGCGCGACTTCCCGATCGACATCACCCACTCCCTCGACGCGTCGGGCGAGCAGACCGTCGGGCAGGACCGCCTCTTCAACGCGATCGGCGCGTACGCGCTGCGCCCCGAAGCGAGCGTCATCGTCGACGCCGGCACCGCCGTCACCGTCGATTTCATCGACGGCCAGGGCGTGTTCCACGGCGGGGCGATCGCGCCCGGCGCACGCATGATGCTCGGCGCGCTCCACGAGAAGACCTCCGCCCTCCCCGAGGTCCCCTTCGCCGCGCCCGTGGGCGTGGGCGAGGCCGACGACCTCGAGCCCTTCGGCAAGAACACGCCCGAAGCGATGCTCAACGGGGTGTTCTTCGCGATCCGGGGCCTCGTGCGCCTGCTCACCGAGCGATACGCCGAGAAGTACGAGGCGTACCCGCGCGTGGTGGTCACAGGGGGCGACGCCCAGACCATTTTCGGCTCCGACGAGCTCATCGACGCCATCGTCCACGACCTCACGCTCCGGGGCATCGGCGCGTCGTTCGAGTCCTGGCTGCGCACCCTCGACGACTCCGACGACGAGCCGGCGCCGCACACCGAAGCACGCGACCTGGACCGGTGAACGACGGCGCGCCGCCAGCGGTCTTCTCGCTCGACACGCCCCCGGGCGCGTCGGCGATCGCGGGCGTCACCCTCAGCGGCGACATCGACCTCGCGCTCAAGACGCTGGGCATCGCTCCCGTCCGCGTGGGCGAAGCGAAGCTGCGCGACCTCGCCGGGGTGGACCGCGGCGTCGTGGCGCGCTGGTCCGAGCGGTCCGCCACCCTCATGCCCCACGCCGGCGCGATGATCGTGCGCGACCTGCTCGCGGCGCTGCGGCACGCCGGGATGCGCGAGCGATCCCGCGCCGACGACCCTCGCGCGTCGCACCCGGAAGCGTGCGACCTGTTCGAAGCGCTCGCGCTCGACGCGCTGCCCTTCATGACCAGCCCGCGCGCCGTCGACCTGCTGCTCGCCCAGCCCGGCCGCTGGCGCTCCTGGGACGCGCGGGCCCACCCGATCGAAGCCGTTCGCTCGATGAGCGCCGTGCTGAACCGGCTGCGCACGCCCCCGACGGTCGTCGCGCTCGGGGCGAGCAACATCGGCAAGAGCACTCTGCTTAACGCGCTCGCGCGGCGCACCGTCTCGATCGTGCACGACGAGCCCGGCGTGACGCGCGACCACGTGGGCGTGACGCTCGACCTCGACGCCGTCGCCGTCCGCTGGCTCGACACCCCCGGCGTGCGCGACGCATCCGACCCGGTCGAGCGCGACGCGATCGACCTCGCCGCGAGCGCCGCGGCCGGCGCCGACCTCGTCGTGCTCTGCGCCGACCACGCGTCGGGCTGGGTCGAGCCGCCCCCCGGCGTGCCGACGCTCCGCGTGGGGGTTCGCGCCGACCTGGGCGCGATTCCCGGGGCGGCGATCTCGGTCAGCGCGGTTCGCGCTCAGGGGCTGGACGACCTTGCCCTCCGGATCCGTCGACGGCTGATCCCCGACGACGCCCTGTCATGGGACGGGCCCTGGCTGTTCGACGAACGCCTGCTGGCGACGGGGGGGAGCGAAGGCGGGCCCCCGGCGACCTAGAGTCCCGTTCACCGAACAGATCCCTCGGAGCGACAGATCGCCATGGACGACCGTCAGAGGACAATCGTAGAAGGCGCCGGACTCGAAGAGTCGCGTCTCAATCAGGACTTCATCGAGTGGCTCAGGAAATGGGGCACCCCCATCCTGATGGTCGTCGTGGTCGTGTCGGGCGGGTACGCCGCGTGGAACATGTGGGCGCGTTTCCAGGAGCGTTCGCACGACGAGGCCTACGCGCAGTTCCACGCCGCCGCCGTCGCCGGCAGTCCCGACAACCTCGTCGTCGTCGCGGAGCAGCATCGCGGGAAGGGCGCGGTCTACGAGCTGGCGCTCATCGAGGCCGCCGACGCGTACCTCGCGTCGGCTCGGACCGGGGTCCGCCCCGGCGGTTCGAGCGATGTCCCCGAAGACCTGCTCGACGACGAACAGCGCGCGTCGAACCTGAGGCGCGCCGGCGAGCTCTACCAGACGCTCGTGGACGCCGCCTCGCAGACGCGCGGCCACGAGTTGCACCTGCTCAACGGGCTCTTCGGGCTCGCCGCCGTCGCGGAATCCACGGGCGACACCGCCGGCGCCAAGGCGCACCTGTCTCGCGCCGCCGAGGTCGCCGACCGCTCGCTCTACCCGAGGATCGCGGATGTTGCCCGTGATCGCATCGCGACGCTCGACACGCTCACCACCGTGACGCGCCTGTACAACCAGGCCGAGGTGCGCAGCTCCAGCGATATCTCGTCGATGTTCCCTTCGGGCGCGATCAACATGCCCTCGCAGCAGGCCCCGGTGACGCTGCCCTCGCCCGATCCGTTCACGGGCAACACCGGCCCCATCGCCCCGCCCAGCGACGACGACGCGCCCACGCCGTGACCGGCAAGCCGCGTGGCAACAAGCCGCCCCCGCGCGAGAGGGTCGTCCCGCACCCTTCCGACAACCCGCTGCTGAACCCGGGGGGCAAGCTCGACGCCAAAGCGGTCCGGGCCGCGTCGCGCGCCCACGCCGACGACCTCCCCGAGCCAGAGTCGACCGACGAGCGCGACGCCGACGCGATCGAGCAGCCCGCGGACGACGACGGGCCGGTGCACGTGCGCTTCCAGTTGTCTCGCGACCTGCAGAAGCGCCTCGACAAGTACCTCGTCGATCGCATCCCGTTCATGAGCCGCACGCAGCTGCAGCGACTCATCGAGAACGAAGCGGTGACCGTCAACGCGCGCGTGCCCAAGCCCTCGACCGTCCTGCGCCTGGGCGATGTCGTCGACGTCATCGTCCCGCCCCCGCCCCCCAAAGAAATCCTCGCGCAGGAGATCCCCCTCGCGATCATGCACGAGGACGACGACCTGCTCGTCGTCAACAAATCCCCAGACATCATCGTGCACCCGGCGCGCAGCCACCTCTCGGGCACCATGATCAACGCCCTCGCGTGGCACTTCCGCAACGCGTCGGCGCGCGGCGGCGACCTGAGCAAGGTCGGCGAAGAGTTTGCCCGACCCGGGGTCGTCCACCGGCTCGACCGGCACACCAGCGGCGTGATCGTCTTCGCCAAGCGCGACGAGACCCACTGGAAGCTCGGGCGCCAGTTCGAGAAGCGACAGGTCGAGAAGCGATACCTCGCCGTCGTCCACGGCGAACTCCGCCCGCCCATCGATGTGATCGATGTGCCGCTGGGCCCCAGCCCATCGCGCGAGAAGGGCGTCCGCGAGAAGCAGGTCGTCCGCTACGACGAACTGGGCAAGCCCGCCGTCACCATCTATCGCGTGCGCGAGCAGTTCGACGGGTACTCCCTCGTCGAGCTCGAGCTCAAAACCGGCAGGACGCACCAGATCCGCGTGCACCTCGCGCATTCCGACAACCCCATCGTCGCCGACGACATGTACGGGGGGAAGTACTCGACCCTCGAAGACATCGCCCACAGCAAGGCCGCCGCCCGCGAGGCGTCCGAGCGGTTCGGCGTCCGGCTCGACGAGCCGATCCTGCGCCGCCACGCGCTGCACGCGTGCATGCTCGGCTTCAGACACCCTGCGACCGAGACGCCAATGCTGTTCACGGCGCCCGTCCCCGACGACATGGCCCGGCTCATCGCCATCCTGAGGGCCATCGCGCCCGGGAAGGGGCGCCTTGACGCGCCGGGCTCGATGATCGATCTTGACACCGCCGTGCCCGAGCACCGCTTCGGGCAGTGAATCGTCCACGAACAAGGTTCCACGCGCCATGCGACCCACGACCGCCCGTTCCCTCGCCGCTCTCTCCCTCGCCGCCCCGGTGGCGATCCTCGGCTGCGCCGGCGAGGGCCAGCCCGTGATCTCGACGCCCTCGCGCGACCGCGTCTCCGGGAGCGCCATCGTCGCGATCTCCGACGGCGACATGGCCATCACCATGTTCGACGACGGCTTCCTCTTCGGCCCCGACGGCTCGGGCGCGATGCGCACCGACGACCTGCTGACCGTGATCGGCCTGCCACTGCCCGAGCCGGGCGACCGCGAGCAGCGCACCCGCTTCGGCAGCGCGCGCGTGTCCAGCTCCGTGATCGGCCCGCCTCGCAACCTCGCGGTCGACGCCCAGGGCCGGTTCGCGCTCGTGCTCTCCACGCGCGGCCACGCGTCGCGCGACGCGGTCTCGTGGGAAGACCTCTCGCCGGGTGGGCGCCTCACGCTCGTCGATCTGCGCGACTCCTTCGGGCGAGGGCCGCGCATCAGCGCGACGCTCGACGTCGGGCCCGCCGCCACCACCGTCGCGCTCTCGCGCGACGGGTCGCTCGCCGTCGTGCTCAGCGGCTCGGAGAAGGTCGTTCAGTTCATCAGCACCGACGGCGCCACCCTCGCGCGCGTCGGGGAAGCGGCGCTCATCGGGATGCCCGCGACGGGCGCGCAGCCGACCTGCGTCGCGATCTCGCCCGACGGCGCGACGCTCGGCGTCACCGTCGTCGGAGCGAACGTCGTCGCCTTCTACGAGATCGTCAAGGGCCAGGGCGCCTACGGGCTGCGCCCCTTCGGCGACCCCGTGCGCGTCGGCGACTTCCCCTACACCGGCGCGTTCTCGCCCAGCGGCGGTCACTTCTTCACCACCAACCTCGGATGGGACCGCTCGCAGGACCGCTACCTCGTCAGCGCGCCCAACACCACCGTCTCGATGATCCGCGTCGCAGGCGCCGACGCTGAAGACCCGGCGCACCGCGTCGTCGCGACCGCCGGCGCCGGGCAGAACGGCGAGGGCATCGCCGTTTCGCCCCGGGGCGACCTCGTCGCGATCGGCAACCTCCGAAGGTCGTTCCTGCGCGAGACCGACCCGGCGTTCACGCTCGGGGGCACGCTCCAGCTCCTGCGCGTCGACGAAACCGCCGGCACGCTCACCTCCGGGCCGGAAGTCGAGGGGCCCGCCGGGCCGCAGGGGCTCAGCTTCGACGCCACGGGCGACCACCTGCTCGTCACCGATTTCGAGCGCGGCGTCGTGCAGATCTGGCGCGTGGATCGCTCGCAGGACGGGCCCCCCGCGCTGCGCTACACCGGGCTGCGCGTCGGCGTCGGCGACGGCGCCCACAACGTCGCGATCATCCCCTGAGCCCGCTCACGCGATCGTTCGAGGGCGTCGGTGCGCGGGATTCTCGAACAATGCTTCGAGCGCGTGATCGTCGTCCGGCGTAAGACTCATCGCTGCGCGGCGCTGCGCGAGGTCCGCGTACCCGTGCGCCACCGGCTCGCCCAGGGCTGGGCCCAGGAGGCGCATCAATCCCCGGAGCATCGCGCAGCCGACCCTCGGGGTGATCGCCGGGCTCAGGCGCACCTCGAGCTCCACGAACGCGCCGTGCCAGGCGACCTCATCGAGGTTGATGCGCACTCGGCCCGAGAGCCACATCTCACGCCGCTTCTCGACCTGCGCGAACATCGGGGGAGGGAGCGCGCCGAACCGCAGCCCCGCCTGCGAATCGCTGAAGACCTCGATCTCGCTGATCGAAGGCCGGATCGTGGCTGCGCGCGAGTACCGGAACCACTGCACCGGGTGGAAGTCCGCATGCCGGCGCAGCAGGCGCGAATCGGCCAGGCGATAGAAGGTGTCGCGCTGCTGCACGGTTTCGATCCAGGCGGCGCCGGAGCGCGCCAGCGCCCATCGCGCGAGGTCGGGGTCCAGCAGCTCGGCTTTCCACTCGAGGTTGCGCATCCGAATGGAGTGTGACCCGCATCTGCGCCGCCGCAACGCCCGAGAAGGGGATAACACCGCCCCGGACCCGGAATTCTTCGGGGAACCCCGCGCCGAGCGTCACACCGGGCGGGTTTCGGGGGGCAGGGCCGCGAGCAGCGCCGCTTCGTCCCAGACATCGACGCCCAGTTCGCGCGCCTTGTCGAGCTTGCTCCCGGCGCTCTCGCCCGCGATCACCAGATCGGTTTTCTTCGAGACCGAACCCGTCACCTTCGCTCCCAGCGACTCGAGCAGCGACGACAGATCCGCCCGTTCGAACGATTCCAGCGTCCCCGTCAGCACGATCGTCTTCCCGGCGAAGGGCGAGTCCGGCTTGACGCCCCGCGCCTCGGGCGGTCGGTAGTCCTCGGACGACAGACTGACCCCGGCACGCCGGAGCGCGTCGAAGGTTTTCTTTGCCGCCGGGCTGTGGAGATAGTCGTGCACCACGCGCGCCGTCAGCTGACCAAGCCCGGTCTCCGGGCGGTCCTTCGGGTCGCGCGCGAATCCCAGCGCCTCGGCGTCATCCTTCTTTTTGATGGCCTTCGGCGCGAGCTGATCGACCGACGCCCCCAGCAGCGCATCAAGATCGGGGAACATCCGCGCGAGCTGCTTGGCGGTCGCCTCGCCAACGTGCCGGATGCCCATCCCGGCGAGCACGCGCGCCAGCCCGCGCGATTTCGCCGCCTCGATGCCCTCGAGCAGGTTCTCGACCTTCTTCTCGCCCATGCGATCCAGCGCGAGCAGCGCGTCGCGGTGTTCGCGCAGACGGAACACATCGGCGAACGCGTCCAGAGGCAGGCCGGCCTCGCGGATCTGGTCGATCGTTTTCTCGCCCAGCCCGTCGATGTCCATCTGGCGACGCCCGGCGAAATGAATGAGTTTCTCTCGGATCTGCGCCGGGCACTCGGGGTTCACGCACCGGCGCGCCGTCTCACGATCGCCCGCCTCGCGCTCGATCTCCACCGGCCCCTCGCACACCGGGCACGACTCGGGGGGCTTCACGCGTCGCGCGCTCTTCGGGCGCAGCTCCAGCACCGGCGAGAGCACCTGGGGGATGATCTCGCCCGCCTTCTCGACCACCACCGTGTCGCCCAGGCGCAGGTCGCGCTCCGCCAGCAGCCCGAAGTTGTGCAGACTCGCGTGGCGCACCGTCGTCCCGGCGATCAGAACCGCATCGAGCATCGCCCGAGGGGTGATCTTCCCCGTCTTGCCCACCTGGAACACCACATCCCTCAGGACCGTCGTCTTCCGCTCCGCCGGGTACTTGTACGCGATGCACCAGCGAGGCGACTTCGCGGTGCGACCCAGCGACCCCTGTTGCGCGAACGAATCGACGCGCACCACCACCCCGTCCACCGCGTAGGGCAGCGACGCCCGCGCACGGTCGAACTCCTCGATCCACTCGAGCACGCGCTCCACGCTGTCGATCGCCGTCGCGTCGCCCGCGATGGGCACGCCCATCGCGCGGATGGCCGCGAGGAAGTCGGTGTACCCCTCGAACCGCGCATCGGGTGAAACCTCGCCGCGACCGTGCGCGACGAAGCCGAGGCGGCGCGACGCGACGACCTTCGGGTCGAGCTGCTTGAGGGTGCCTGCGCAGGCGTTCCGCGGGTTCATGAAGGGCTCGAGGTCGTCCGCCTCGCGCTCGTCGTTGATGCGCTCGAACTGTTCGTTGGGGATGTATGCCTCGCCGCGGATCTCGAGGACCGCCGGCGCGTCGCCCGAGAGTCGCAGCGGGATGGCGCCGATCGCGCGGGCGTTGTTGGTGATGTCGTCGCCCTTCTCGCCGTCGCCGCGCGTGACCGCCCGGACGAGCACGCCCCGCTCGTAGCGCAGCGACATCGCCACGCCGTCGATCTTGGGGTCGCAGACGAAGCGCACGCCGGCGTCGCCGGTCCGCCCGTCGCCCGCGGCGGCGAAGAGAGACTCGGCGTGCCCCGACCCGCTCGCGAGCGAGACGCCGAGCTGCTTCGCGACGCGCTGCGCCCACGCGCGGACCTCGTCGCCCGAGTAGGTGTTGTCGATCGACAGCATCGGGACCGCGTGGCGCACGGTCGCGAACCGGCCAGACGCCTCCTCGCCAACGCGCCGGGTCGGCGACGCCGGGTCATCGAAGCGCGGGAACCGCTCCTCGAGCGTCGCCAGCTCCGCGAGTTTCTCGTCGAACTCGCGGTCGGTCAGGAAGGGCTTCTGCTTCAGGTAATACGCCCGGTTTGCGCGGGTGAGCTCCTCGCGCAGGGATTCGATCCGTGCTTTCGCGTCCTTCTCGTTCACGCCGGGTATCGTACTGACGGATGGCACACCAGACACACCACGCCGAGACCCCCGGGGCGCAGATCATCGACGGCAAGGCCCTCGCCGAGCGGTTCCGCGCCGACATCGCGCGACGGGCGGCGGCCCTGCGCGCCAAGGGGCGCCCGGCGCGCCTCGACGCGCTCATCGCGGGCGACGCCGACTCGGGCGCGCGCGTCTACGCCATCAACCAGGGCAAGACCTGCGAGGCCCTGGGCATCGACTACAACCTCGTCGAGCTCTCCGGCCGGGCCACCTTCGACGATGTCGCCGGGCGCGTGCTGCTCATGAGCACCGACGACGACATCTCGGCGATCATGGTCCACATGCCCATGCCCGAGGGCGTCGACGCGTTCGAGGTCCAGCGCCGCATCGCCCCGGAGAAAGACGTCGAGGGCGTCAACCCGGCGAACATCGGCAACATCGTCTACGGGCATTCGTCCCTGGTTCCCTGCACGGCGCTCGCGACGCTCAAGATGATCGAGTCCACCGGCGTGGACCTCAAAGGCAAGCGCTGCGTGGTGGTGGGGGCGTCCAACATCGTGGGCAAGCCCATCGCCGTCCTGCTGATGCGCCACGAGGCGACCGTCATCTCGTGCAACAAGTTCACCGCTGACATCACGGCGCTGACCCGTTCGGCGGATGTCCTGATCGCCGCCGCCGGGGCGCCCGAGCTGGTCCGGGCCGACTGGGTGAAGCCCGGCGCGATCGTCGTGGATGTAGGGCTCTCGCGCGTCGCCGGGCCCGACGGGAAGATGAAGACCGTGGGCGATGTCGCCTTCGACGAGGTCCGGCGGGTCGCCGGTTGGATCAGCCCCGTCCCGGGGGGCGTGGGGCCCATGACCGTCGCCATGCTCCTGCACAATGTGGTCGAGGCCGCCGAACGCTGACGATGAAACCCTGCGCAGACTGCCCGGTGTGACGCGTTGACCCGCCCCGAGCGTTCGGCTTGAATCCCCCGATCCTCCTCCTCGCGCCTCCCGGTCGCGAGACCCCACCCCGGAGACGACATGGCTTCGCTTCTCACGATCAGCACGCTCGCCTTCCTCGGCAACATCGGGCACATGGAGATCATCCTGATCCTCGTTGTCGCCCTGCTGCTCTTCGGCAAGCGCCTGCCCGAGGTCGGGCGCAGCGTCGGCAAGGCCATCGTCGAGTTCAAGCGCGGCGTCAAGGGCATCGAGGACGAGATCCACAACGAGTCGGCCCGCCCGCCCGCGCCCCAGCAGCGCTCGATCGAGGCCGACAGCCGCGCCGTCTCGCAGGGCTCCGTCGCCGACGAGTCCAAGGTCGAGGCCAAGCCCAACGCCGCGCACTGAGGCGCGGCGCTCCCGGGGTTCACTCCGCGTTCATCACCGCTTCGAGCGCATCCGCGCCGTCGAGCAGGATCTCCGCGCTGAACGGGTCCGGCACGCCGTTGGCCGCGTTCGCGTTGTGCAGCAGCGTCTCGGCGTACAGGCGCGCATCGGGGTTCGCGTCGATCGACGCCAGCTCAAGGAAGACCTGCACCCCCCACGGGCGGTTCGTCGCGTTGTCGGGCTGGGTGTTGTCGAGGTGCCAGCGCGCCGCGTCGAACATCCGCGCAACGGCCGCGGCGTCTCCCCGTGCTTTCCCGTGCCACCACAGCGCGTGGAGCGAGGCGAGCTCCGATTCTGTCCAGACCTCGATGGTCCGGTAGAGGCCCTGTGGGAAGATCGCGCCCCGGTCCGTGGAGCGCCGGGCCTCAGGGAGCGAGTCGATCACGGCGCACGCGTCGAGGGCGCCGGAAACCAGCGCCCACCACAGTCGCGCGTCGGGGTCGGCCGCCGCTGGAGGCGACTGGATCGGGCCGCCGCCGTCTCGCAGGGACGCCCTCCAGAGCGCGAAGGGGACCTCCACGCCGGCGCGATCCGCGCCGGGCGATGCCCCGGCCCAGCGCTCGGAACGCGCCGCCAGCCCTCGCATCGCGCGGATCCAGACGCCGAGATCAGAACCGGTTCGGTCCATACAGGATTCTGCCGGTTCGGGGGGTTGGAGTCTCCGCCGGTTTGATTTATATTAGAACCGATGGCGTCGAGAGCCGCTCCAGCCCATGCCGACCACAAAGCGGTCAGGTTCTGCCCTCGATGCGGGCATCGCGGCGGCGAGTTGCAGGGCGCACGCGGCCGACTCGTCATCGCCTGCCCCAAGTGCCGCGAAGACCTCTACTCGCGTCCGGCGCGCAGCTACCTCGAGATGGAGGGCTTCGGCGAACCCGCCGACTACGGGTGGCCTCGCGAGCTACGCCCGTGGCGCACCGAGCAGAGCGACCCTCGCCCACGCCCGGCGCGACGCGCATCGTCCGCGGCGTGGCTCGCGCTGCGCGTCTCGCTCGCGACGATCGTGTGCGCAGGACTCTTCCTGGCGATCAGTCTCGCGACGGTCGCGGCACTATCCTCCTGAAACCCGCGCCGTCCCTGCCGGCGATCATCCGTTCCTTCCCCTCGCTCGGAGTCTCATTGATGCCCATGGTTGCCCAGTCCATCGACGCCGTGATCGAGAAGCTGCGCTCGCGACGCGAGGAATCCGTCGGGCGACTCAAGGACTGGCTGCGCATGCCCAGCGTCGGGACAGACCCGGCGTATCGCGACGCGACGCGCAAGGCCGCCGAGTGGTGCCGCGACCAGCTCAAGGCCGCCGGCTTCCAGGCAGAGCTGCGCGAGACCGGCACGCGTGACAAGCCGGGCAACCCCATCGTCTGGGCGACCAACGAGGGCGCGGCCGGGTACGCCGGCCCGCACGTGCTCTTCTACGGGCATTACGACGTCCAGCCCGCCGACCCGATCGACCTGTGGGACACCAAGGATCCCTTCGAGCCCGTCCTCAAGCCCGCAGTGCCGGGCGGCCCCGGCGAGCGCATCGTCGCCCGCGGCGCGTGCGACGACAAGGGCCAGGTCGCGACTTTCCTCGAAGCGGTGCGCGCGTGGAAAGACGCGGCCGGCGGCGTGCCCGTCAAGTTCACCGTGCTCATCGAGGGCGAGGAAGAGTCCGGCAGCGTCAACCTCGAGCGCTTCATCGACGATCACCTCGCCGACATCAAGAAGTGCGATGTCGTCCTCATCAGCGACACCGGCATGCCCAGCGTCGAGCAGCCGGCGATCACCTACGGCATGCGCGGGCTGACCTACACCGAGGTCGTCCTGCACGGGCCCGACCAGGACCTGCACTCGGGCCTCTGGGGCGGACGCGCGCCCAACCCGCTCAACGAGCTGTCGCGCATCCTCGGGCGCCTCTGGGACGAGAACCGTCGCATCACGATCCCCGGCTTCTACGACGATGTCGCCGAGGTCACCAACGAGGAGCGCGCGCAGTGGAAGCGCCTTGGCTTCAACCCGGCCGCGGCGTTGAAGAAAATCGGGCTCCCCCCCGAGGCGGACCTGGGCGAGCACGGATGGAGCGCGATCGAACGCGAGTGGGCGCGACCCACCGCCGAGATCAACGGCATCACCGGCGGCTACCAGGGCGCCGGCGCCAAAACCGTCATCCCCAGCAAGGCCAGCGCGAAGGTCAGCTTCCGTCTCGTCGCCAACCAGCGCGAGAAGGACATCCGCGACAAGTTCTTCCAGTGGCTCAGTTCCCAGACGCCCCCGGGCTGCAAGTGGGAATTCCTCGATCACGGCGGCGGGCCCCCGGCCACCGTCGCGACCGATTCGCCCTACCTCCAGGCCGCACGCCGCGCGCTCAAGACCGCGTCGGGCGCCGACCCTGTCCTCATCAAGTCCGGCGGCTCCATCCCCGTGGTCGGGCTGTTCTGCGAGAAGGCGGGGCTCGAGTCGGTGCTGATGGGCTTCGGGCTCGAGGACGATCGCGTCCACTCGCCCAACGAGAAGTTCGAACTCGCGTGTCTGTACCTGGGCAGCGAGGCGCACGCGCGACTCATCGGAGAGTTCGCCACGCCGCGCTGAGCCCCGTTCAGGCCGCGGCCTTCGCCCCGGCATCGCCGAGCGGCAGCGTCAGGATCTCGCCCGACGACGACACCTCGGCCTCGCCGCGCGCGATCGCGTCCATGCGGCGCAGGTACTCCTCGTACACGAGACGCGCGTTGCGCTCGAGCCGGATGCGCGAGAGCTCGTGGTGCAGCACGCACGAAGCACCGTAGAGGATCGCAACGATCCCGAAGGCGCCGATGCCGGCGAACAGGATCCAGATCTCGGGCGAGAAGGGGGACATCCCACGGGCCATCGGACCGAGGGGGACCCGGCTTGAGCCGCTACACTACCGATCGTGAAACCCGGGACGATCCGGTGGCTTACGACGCTCGTTCTCGCCAGTCTCTGGCGAATGTCGTCGCTCGTGCTCGCCCAGGGCGCCGGGGCCGTCGGGTCCCCCCCGGGCCAGACAGCCGAAGTCGGCATCGCCGTCGAGGCCTTCGGCGTGGGAGAAGTGGTCCGCGCCGGCGAATGGGCCGGTGTTCGTCTCGCGCTCACCGACTTCGGCGATCGCCCACGCGCCGTCGCGGTCCGTCTCCATCTGCCCGATCCCGACGGCGACACCGCCTTCCTCCAGCGCATCGTCACGCTCAACCCAGGGCTCCGTCAGGGCGTCTGGCTTTACGGGCTCTTCCCGTGGCGGACCGATCGCACCCTGGCGTTCACCGTCACTGTCCACGAATTCGATACGAACGCGACCGGTGATTCGGAGCAGACGGGCGTCGGGCGACAGCTCGCCGCCGACCGCGTGGCGCCGCAGAACGTCCTGCCCCCGACGCGCCCGGTGATCGGCGTGCTCGGACGCAGTCCGGCAGGGGGGCTGGTGGCCTACGAGCTGCCCTCGCCAAGCGACGCGACCCTGGCAGCGACGGCGCACGAGCTGGTGCGCGTCGCGCTCGATCTCGCCCCGGCGGCGATGCCCGATCGCTGGATGGGCCTCGCGCCGTTCGAGTCCCTCGCGTGGTTCTCCGGAGATCCCGGCGCCCTGAGCGAGCCGCAGGCCGACGCGATCCGTGAGTGGGTCATGCGAGGGGGCCACCTGATCGTCTCGCTGCCGGCGGCCGGCCAGACCTGGACGAACCCTCGCACCAACCCGCTGCACGCGATGCTCCCCAGCGTCGACGCAGTGCGCCGCGAGGGCGTGAACCTTGACCTGCACGCGCCGCTGCTGCAGCCCCGGGGCGGCGCGCCCCTGCCCGACAACGCCACGGTTCATGTGCTTCGTCCGGTCGAGGACGCACAGCCGGGCGAGGCGACGGTGCTGCTCGCGACTCCCCAGGGCGACCCGGTCGTCGTGCGGCGGATTCACGGGGCGGGGATGGTCACGCTCATCGGCTACGACCTTTCCGACCCGCGTCTGGGCGCGCGCGTCGATCCGCAGTACTTCTGGCATCGCATCACCGGGAAGCGCTTCGAGCCGCTCTCGCGCGACGAGATGCGCGCGCTCGACCAGGCGGGGCGCGCCGACTTCCGGTTCTTCGACGCGACGAGGATGGACATCGACATCGGCGCGGTCATCGCCAAGGAAGGGCGCGCCGGCGCCGGCGTGCTGCTGGGCCTCGCGGTGTTCGTGCTCTACCTGCTCATCGCTGGCCCGGGGGGCTACGCGATCCTGAAAGCCAAAGGGCTCGTGCGCCACGCGTGGCTCGCCTTCGCCGCGAGCATCCTCGTGTTCGCGATCACCGCGTGGAGCGGCGCGACGCTGCTGCGCCCCACCAAGCCCGAGACGCAGCACCTCACCTACTTCGACCACGTGTTCGGACAGCCCGAGCAGCGAGCCCGAACGTGGGTCAGCGCGCTGCTTCCCGAATACGGCGACGCGCGAATCTCCCTCGGGTCCGTCGAAGACCGGCGCGCCTGGACCCAGGCCCTCGGCGCCTGGAGCGACACCACCTCCATCACCGGCAAACCCTTCCCCGATACACGCGGCTATGTCGTGCCGGCGCGCGACCCATCATCCTTCGTCGTCCCCTCGCGATCCACCGTGAAGCAGCTCCGGGGCGAGTGGCTCGGGCGCGCCGAGGTCGGCGTCCCGAGGCCCATCTCCGGGCCCCTCAGCGTGCGCGACGAACAAGGCGGGACGCGCCTGCGCGGCGTGGTCATGCACACCATGGCCGCACCCCTCGAAGAAGTCACCATCATCGTCGTGCGCGGGCAGAAACCCCTGCGCGGCGACCTCGGCCCCCTCGGCGCGGCGCCGCTGTTCGGGCGCGTCGCCGCCGCCCGGCTCACCGATGTGTGGAACCCGAACACGCCGCTCGATTTCGAGCAGATCCCGCCCAGCGCGTGGGACCCGGCCGAGCGGTACTTCGAGCGACTGACCGAACAGATCTCCGGCTCAACGACCGGGTTCGGCGCCGCGGCGCGCACCGGCGTCGGGGGCGACATCCCGACGCGCCTCGAGGCGATCAGCTGGCACTCCGCGCTGCGCCCGCCGCAGTTCACCAGCCAGTCGGGCGTCGCCAAGCGCATGCTGCAACGCTACGACTCGCACCTGCTCGATCTCAGCGCGTGGCTCACGCAGCCCTGCGTCATCATCGTCGGGCAGCTCCGCGACGCGCCAAGCCCGGTCCCGGTGCTGATCGACGACGAGCCCGTCCCGAGCAGGGGGCGCACCGTTGTCCGCTGGATCTACCCGCTCCCCTCCGAACCGCCCACGATCGACGGCGCGCCGCTCTCGCCCTCGACCAACCCCTGAGCACACACCATGGCGATGATCGAGACGATCAACCTGACGAAGCGCTACGGCGACCTGATCGCGCTCAACAACCTCAACCTCACGGTGCGCGAGGGCGACTGCTTCGGCTTCATCGGCCCCAACGGCGCCGGCAAGACCACCACCATCAAGATCCTCGCCACCCTGCTCAAGCCGTCCTCCGGCCAGGCGATGATCGACGGGCTGACCATCGGGTACCAGAACCGTCAGATCCGCCCCCTCATCGGCTATGTCCCCGACTTCATGGGCGCGTACGAGGATATGGTCGTCACCGAATACCTCGAGTTCTTCGCCGCCTGCTACAACATCCACGGCGACCAGCGCAAACGCGTCGTGGGTGACGTGCTCGAGCTCACCGACCTTTCGTACAAGGCCGACGCCGAGGTCAACTCGCTGTCGCGAGGCATGCAGCAGCGTCTCTCCGTGGCGCGCGTGCTCCTGCACGACCCCAAGGTGCTGCTGATGGACGAGCCGGCGTCGGGTCTGGACCCGCGCGCCCGCATCGAGATGCGCGAGTTGCTCAAAGAGCTCAAGCGCATGGGCAAGACCATCATCATCTCGAGCCACATCCTCAAGGAGCTGGCCGAGATGTGCAATGTGGTGGGGGTGATCGAGCGGGGCGAGCTGCTCTTCTCGGGCGACGTGCGCGAGATCATGCGCCGGGCGCGAGTCGGCCACGTCGTGCACGTTCGCGTCGCCGAGCGGTCCGAGGACGCCGCCGCCATCCTGCGAAAGGCCCCCGGGGTCAGCAAGGTGGGCCTCTCGGACACCGATCAGGGGGTGCAGATCAACCTGACGCTCGACGAGCAGGCGCCCATCGACGTGGGGGACATCCCCTCGCGCCTCGTGAACGCCGGCCACCGGGTGGTCCATTTCACCGAAGAGCAGGTCGACCTCGAGGCCGCCTTCATGCGCCTCACCAAGGGCATCGTGCAGTAAACCGGACCCGCTCCCGGGCGGTAGTATCCCCAACGCACGCCCCGCCGGGCGTCCCTGTCAGTCTGGAGAAACCCCGCCGATGAAACGCATCCTTGCTGTCCTCGCCTGCGCCGCGCTCGGCTCCTCGTCGCTGGCCGCGCCGCCCGCCACCGCGAAGCGCCCCGTCACCGACAACTACCACGGCGTCGAGATCGTCGACAACTACCGCTGGCTGGAGGGCGACAAGGGCACGAGCACGCCCGAGGTGCTCCAGTGGACCGACGAGCAGAACGCGTACACCCGCTCGGTCCTCGACGGGATCCCGGGCCGCGACAAGCTCGAGGCGCGCCTGCGCGAGCTCATGGAGACATCCTCCATCAGTTCCCCTCGCATGAAGGGCGCCCGTTACTTCTACACCAAGCGTGAAGCGTCGCAGAACCAGCCGGTGCTCTACTACCGCACCGGCCACTCCGGCGAGCCCGTCACGCTGCTCGACGTGAACACGCTCGACAGCAAGGGCCTGATCTCCCTCGACTGGTACAGCCCCAGCGACGACGGGCGACTGCTCGCCTTTGGCATCAGCCGCGCCGGCGACGAGAACTCGACGCTGCACCTGCTCGACGTGAACACCGGCGAGTGGCTCGCCGACGAGATCCCCAACAAGGTCAGCGGCGTGCAGTGGCTGCCCGACTCGTCCGGGTTCTTCTACAGCCAGCTCGAAGACATCAAGAACGCGTACTCGCGCCAGATCCGCTTCCACAAGATCGGGCGCCACCATCGCACCGACCCCACGCTGTTCAAACAGTTCTCCACGACCTGGGGACCGTTCGCGTCCATCGACAAGGACGCGCGCTGGATGATCCTTGGGTACTGGACCGGCACACGCTCCAACGACCTGTACGTCGTCGACCTCAAGAAGTGGTTCGAGACGGGCGAGTTCGAGAAGCGCACCATCGTCGAGGGCAAGGACGCCACCTTCTCCGGCGCTGTCCGCGGCGACACGCTCTACATGGTCACCCCCTACAACGCGTCCAACCGTCGCGTCATGGCGGTCGACCTCAGGAACCCGACCGAGGAGAACTGGAAGGAGCTCATCCCCGAGCGCAAGGACGCCACGCTCACCGGCGTGGGCCACGCCAAGGACATGCTCGTCGCGTCCTACCTCAAGAACGCCTCGACCTCCATCGAGAAGTTCGACCTCAACGGCAAGCCCCTGGGCGCCGTCGAGCTCCCCGGCATCGGTTCGGCCGGCCTCTCCGTCGATGAAGACCGCACCGAGGCCTTCCTCTCCTTCTCCAGCTACAACACGCCCCCCAGCATCTATCGAATCGACCTCGCGCGCAACTCGCGCGAGCTCTGGGAGCGCCCCGAGGTCAAGGTCGACCCCGAACTCGCCGAGGTCAAGCAGGTCTGGTACACCAGCAAGGACGGCACCAAGGTCTCGATGTTCCTCGTCCACAAGAAGGGCATCGAACTCGACGGCCAGCGCCCGACCCTGCTCTACGGCTACGGCGGCTTCAACATCTCCATGACTCCCTCCTTCAGCGCCACTCTCTTCCCATGGCTCGAGGCCGGCGGCGTCTACGCCGTCGCCAACCTCCGGGGCGGAGGCGAGTACGGCGACGCGTGGCACCGCGCCGGCACGCTCGAGAACAAGCAGAACGTCTTCGACGACTTTGTCGCCGCCGCCGAGTGGCTGATCGACAACAACTACACCCGGCCCCAGAACCTCGCCATCCAGGGCGGGAGCAACGGCGGGCTGCTCACCGGCGCCGTTGTCCTGCAGAAGCCCGAGCTGTTCTCGGCGGCGATCGTCGCCGTCCCGCTCCTTGACATGCTGCGCTTCGAGCAGTTCCTCATGGCCCGCTTCTGGGTGCCCGAGTACGGCACCGCCGAAGACTCCTCGCAGTTCAGTTTCCTCCGCCAGTACTCGCCCTACCAGAACATCAAGGACGGCGTGAAGTACCCGGCGATCCTCGTCACCGCCGGCGAGAACGACACGCGCGTCCACCCGCTCCACGCGCGCAAGTACGCCGCCGCCATGCAGGCCGCGACCACCAGCGACCCCACCGACAAGCCGGTGCTCCTCTGGGTGGACATGGACGGCGGGCACGGCCAGGGCAAGCCGCTCTCGATGCGCGTCCGCGACGTCGCCGATCAGCAGGCCTTCGTGATGTGGCAGACCGGTCTGATGGGCGCCGGCAAGAAAAACTGAAAAGCCCCGCGTGAATGACGCAGTAACCCGAACCCGCCCGCAAGGGCGGGTTTTTTGGTGTACGCTCACTCACAGAGCGCCGGTCGACCGGCGCATCGGAGATGAACGCAGAACGATGCTTCTCACGCGACGACCGGGGTTGGCCCGCACACGCCGCGACGAGTGGTCGCGAAAGGCGGGTTGTTCCATTCCCCGAGCGATTCGCTGGTCACGCGAAGCAGAATCTCCGCGAAGTCCGGGCGGAGGTAGTTGACCCAATCGCCCGCAACTCCCTTGCGCATGAAGTGGCGGGCTTCTTCTCCGGGCCGACGCCCGCCCGAGTAGCGCTCGAAGGAGCCGCCATCCACGCAGGCCTGCAAATGCGCGCCGTCGAGTCCCGCGAATTCCAGAACCCGCGATAACTCTCCCGGATCGTCGCCTTTCCTGTCCTCGTAGCGTACTTCGATGTACCGATCGGGGCCGAGTTGTCTGGCCGCGGAGCGAGCGCCGACGATCGCCGGCGCGTAGATGTGCTCGAGATAATAGAACGCGAAGGACTCGATTGACGAGGCGGTCATCGACCCCTGGATTCCCTGCATGTGGCCGTGCGCACTCACAACCGCATCTCGTACATCACGGAGACAGCAGACAAACTTCGCCTTCGGGTACAGCGAGGCGAGCGTGAGCGCGTGTCGCGCATGCTGCGGCGTCTTTTCCACGAAGGCGCGTGTCTGCTCCGGACGCCATTTCCCGGAAACCTTCAGCGAACGGAGCACAACACGGTCGATCATCTGGCGCAGCCCGAAGAGAGTGTCTTCGGCGGTCAGCTCGACCCACTTCTGCTCGGTCCATGCCTTACGAGACGGGGCGCGGAACTCCTCGAGCGCCGCGGCCAGCGGGGGAACTCTCATCGTCAGCAGCTGCGATTCCTGTCGCAGCCCGACCGCGTGCGGGTGCGCCGCGAGTGAGCGGTTCATCCAGGTCGTGCCGCATTTGTTGGGTCCGATGACGAATATCGGCGTGAGCGCATCGATCAGTCGCGATTCCGACTGCCAATCGGCGAAGCTCTGTGAATCGATGTCGACGGAGTGTAGGTGTGTCATGAGTGTGCTCTCGCGTCCTGGTGCTTTGTGATGGCCAGCGATGTGAGCTCTTCGCCCAGTTCCGGCGTCATGTGATTCTCCCAATCCCCCACCACGCCCTTGCGATAGAACATCGCCCGTTCCTCGCCCGCGGGGCGCCCCGAGAAGCGTCGGAAGTCCGTCGCGTCAGCGATCCTCCCCGTCGTCGCGTCGTCGGAGTCCACGCCAAGGAAGGCGAACACTTCACGCAGCGTGCTGCGCGGGTCGGCCTTATGCGCCTCGTACTCGACCGTCATCCATCTCTCGCGTGCGAGACGCGAGAACGACTCCATCGCCGCGCGCACCGGCCGGGCCCACAGATCCCGCGCGTAGTGGCGCGCGTACTCCTCGAAGGTCGCGCCCTTGCGGTGCCCCGACAGCTCGTGCAGGTGCTTCCACGCGCTGACCGCCGCGTCGCGCACATCGCGCGTGCAGAGGATGAACCTCGCGCGCGGGTACAACGCCGCGAGTTCGTCCACATGCAGCGCGTGCATCGGCGTCTTGTCGGCGACCACGCGGACGCGATCCGCCGGCTTGCCCGACTCGCGCAGGTAGCGCAGCAGCAGCCGGTCGAGAGCAACGCGCCTGAGCAGCAGGGCGTCCGTCGCTCCCAGACCAACCGAAGGCCCCCGCCCCCAGGCGTCGATGGTCGCGTGGTAGTCGTCGATCGCCGCCCCGAGCCGGGGCAGCAGCACATCGGCCGCGTGCGACTCGTACGACGAGGCGATCCGGGGGTGCTCCGCCAGCGCCCTCGCCAGCCAGGTCGTGCCCGACTTCATGGGGCCTATGACGAAGCAAGGGGTGAGCGAGTCGAGCGCCGCGTGCTCGCGGAGGGCGTCGGTCACGGAGAACGCGTCGGGCGTCATGAGGGGTGCTATCGGACCGGGGAGGGGGTCGGCTCCAAGCGGCTGGAGCCGGACGGGCCAGGGCCGCGGTGGGGGGGCGGGCCGATCCTTGACTGACTACCCCCGCGGCTTACCATTCCCGGCCGAATTCTGCACCGGTGGATTCCCTGTGCATGAACCGGCGCCGCACCACAGCAGGAGGCGTATCCATGACCTCGACCGACGAGGATGAGGACGCCGACCCACGCTGACCGCCCGCGCGACCTCGCGGGGATCATCGTGAGGTCGAGCGACAACCCCGGCCCGATCCGAAGCGCCGCGCGTGATCGCGATGGCGGAAAGCCGGGCGGGCCCAGCACGAGCCAAACCAGACCGTCGGCGACCTGACCCATCCGGTGATGGTGGATGGCCCGGCGGAGAGTCATCGGCGATGCGTCGCGTCCCTCGCGCGAGGGGCGTGCGGCGCCGGAAACCAGAACCCAGACGCCGGGAGCGCCCGGAGACACTCGCTCCTCCCGAGCGAGCAACGCTCAACCCAGGAACCTTGCAGCCATGTCCATGTTCAGCGACGACCTGAAATTCACCCGCAACTTCGGCATCTGCGCCCACATCGACGCGGGCAAGACCACCGTCTCCGAGCGCATCCTCTTCTACACCGGCAAGAACTACAAGCTCGGCGAGGTCCACGAGGGCACCGCCACGATGGACTTCCTGCAGGAAGAGCAGGAGCGCGGCATCACCATCCAGTCTGCCGCCACCACCTGCCCGTGGAACTACCACGGCCAGATGTACAAGATGAACCTCATCGACACCCCCGGCCACGTCGACTTCACCATCGAGGTCGAGCGCTCGCTCCGCGTCCTCGACGGCGCGGTCGCGGTGTTCGACGGCAAGGAGGGCGTCGAGGCCCAGTCCGAGACCGTCTGGCGTCAGGCCGAGCGCTACCGCGTCCCGCGCATGTGCTTCATCAACAAGATGGACAAGATGGGCGCGGACTTCGAGTACTCCTTCAAGTCCATCGGCAAGCGCCTCGGCGCCAACGCCGTCCCCATCCAGTACCCCCTGGGCCAGGGCAACACCTTCAAGGGCATCATCGATCTCATCACGATGAAGGCCTTCGAGTTCGACGCCAACGAGCTGGGCGCCGTCATCACCGAGGTCCCCATCCCCGAGGACCTGCAGGACACCGCCGAAGAGTGGCGTCAGATGATGATCGAGAAGGCGGCCGAGTACGACGACGCCCTCATGGAGAAGTTCCTCGCCGACGAGACGATCACCCCCGAGGAGATCGAGAAGGCCATCCGCAAGGGCACGCTCGCCCGCGAGTGCTTCCCGACCCTCTGCGGCGCCGCCCTCAAGAACATCGGCGTCCAGCGCCTCCTCGACGCGGTCGTCAAGTTCCTCCCGGCCCCCAACGAGGTCGAAGAGGTCCAGGGCATCGACCCCGACAGCGGCGAGAAGACCAGCCGCCCCCACGACAAGACCGCGCCCTTCTCCGGCCTCGTGTTCAAGGTCGTCAGCGACCAGCACGGCGACCTGACCTACGTGCGCGTCTACTCGGGCACGATCAAGAAGGGCGACCGCGTCATGAACCCGGCCAACAAGAAGCGCGAGATCGCCAGCCGCATCTTCGAGATGCACGCGAACACGCGCAACACCCTCGACGAGGTCGGCGCCGGCAACATCGTCGCGATCGTCGGCATGAAGGACTCGATCACCGGCGACACCCTGTGCGCGATCGACGAGCCCATCATCCTCGAGAAGATGACGTTCCCCGAGCCGGTCATCTCGATGTCCATCGAGCCCAAGACCAGCGCCGACAAGCAGAAGCTCGCCGACGCGCTCGTCACCATCCGCCGCGAGGACCCCTCGTTCCGCTCGCACTTCGACGACGAGACCGGCCAGACCATCATCGCGGGCATGGGCGAGCTCCACCTCGAGATCATCAAGAACAAGCTCGTCCGCGACATGAAGGTCAACGTCGAGGTCGGCAAGCCCCGCGTCTCGTACCGCGAGACCATCATGGGCGCCGCCGAGAACATCCGTGGCAAGTTCGTCAAGCAGACCGGCGGTCGCGGCCAGTTCGGCGATGTGATCATCAACCTCGTCCCCTTCACCAAGGAAGAGGCCGAGGCCGCCGAGCTCGACTTCACCGAGGGCGTCGCCTTCGAGAACAAGGTCGTGCAGGGGCGCATCCCGAAGGAGTACATCCCCTCCGTCGAGTACGGCATCCGCCAGACCGCCCTCTCGGGCGTCCTCGCCGGCTACCAGCTCATCAACATCAAGGTCGAGCTCATCGACGGCTCGTACCACCCGGTCGACTCGTCGCAGGTCGCCTTCGAGCAGGCGGCGCGCCTCGCGCTGCACGAGGCCTGCAACAAGGCCAAGGTCACCCTGCTCGAGCCCATCATGAAGGTCACCATCACGACCCCCGAGGACTACTTCGGCAACGTGACCGGCGACATCTCCTCCCGCCGAGGCATGATCGTCGACACCGAGGAACGCTCCAACACCCGCATCATCACCGCCGAGGTCCCGCTGTCCGAGCTCTTCGGGTACACGACCTCCCTCCGCGGCATGTCCCAGGGTCGCGCCGCCGCCTCCATGGAGCCCCTGACCTATCGCCCCCTCCCGGCGAACATGGTCAAGGAAGTCGTCGAGTCGGCCTGATCGGCTCGGGCCAGATGAAGTGAAATCCCAGCCCCGCCCCGCGGAATCACCCCCGCGGGGCGTTTTCTTTTCGCCGGTTCGCTACACTGTCGTCGCGATTCATCACCACGGCGCGCACGCGAGACACGCATGGTCCGGCTGAGCAAGATCTACACCAAGTTCGGCGACGGCGGGCAGTGCATGCTCGGCGACGGATCGACCGTCCCCAAGACCCACATCCGCGTCGAGGCCTACGGCGAGGTCGACGAGGCCAACAGCGCGCTGGGGCTGGCTGTCATCGAGGCGGCACGCGCCGGCGCCGCGACCGGCGCGATGCGCGACCACCTCGTGGGCGTGCAGAACGAGCTGTTCGATGTGGGCGCCGACCTGTGCTCGCCCATCACCCCGGGCGAGAAGCCCGGCGAGCGCCTGCGCATCGAGAAGGCGCAGATCGATCGGATCGAAGCGCTGATCGACGAGTACAACACGCGTCTCAAGCCGCTCAACTCGTTCGTGCTGCCCGGGGGCACGGCGCTCGCCGCGGCGCTCCATGTCGCGCGCGCCGTCACCCGGCGCGCCGAGCGCGCCGCGACGCGCCTGCGCGCCGCCGAGCCCGAGCGCACCAACGAGCACGCGTGCGTGTACCTCAACCGTCTGAGCGACCTGCTGTTCGTCCTGGCGCGCGTCGCCAACATCGACCACGGCGGCGATGTCCTCTGGGTCCCAGGCGCCTCGCGCGAGCATACCCCTTCGGAGTGACGGCGCACGGATGAGCCAGACCTTCACCAGCGAGTTCCACGCCGAGTTCGAGGCCGAGCGCGTCGGCTGGCTGCGCCGTCGCTTCCTGTGGTACGCGGGCGTCGTGATCACGCTCGGGCTGATCAACTTCCTGCCCATGCTCGTCGCGTGGCTGTTCCCCGGCGCAATCGCGATCCAGGGCACCCCCGACGATGAGGGCATCGCCCGCGCCGTGCGGGTGAGCATCGGCGTTTCGCTGCCCTTCCAGATCGTCTCGCTGGGCATGTATGTCGCCGCTTTCGTTTATGTGTTCCGGCACAGTCTCGAGCGCGAGAAGACGCTGCGCCTCACGACCTGGCTGATCGTCCTGTCGGGGCTTCTCACGCTGGTCTCCACGCCCATCATGATCGAGACGCTGCGCGCCAGCGGGCTCGACCCGGCGAAGGCGGGTCGCTCACCGATCGCGGTCGCCGGGCTCGCGAGCGTGTTCTCGCTGCACTTCTTCGCGTGCCTGTTCCTGCCCTGGACGCCGCGCGAGTCGATCCGGCCGATGATCCCGCTGCTGGCGGCCAACCTGCTCGTGGTGATTTTCTACGCCGCGACCACGCTGGCGATCCTGCTGACCGTCGCGCTGTCGCCGATCGTGGTGCTGCCGGGGATCGGCGTGTGCTGGTGGCGCCACGGGCGCTTTCGCAACCGCTTCATGATCCGCACCATCCGGGGGCGCTACTACGACATGAAGCGCGAGCTCGTCGACGCGCGACGCATCCACGAGTCCCTCTTCCCCAAGGTCCACCTCGAGGGCCCCGTCAGCTTCGACTACCGCTACGAACCCATGCGCCAGATCGGCGGCGACTTCCTCTACCGGCGCTTCGCGCCCTCGCCCCACGGCGAGCAGTCGCGCCTCTCCGTCGTCATCATCGATGTCACCGGCCACGGCATCCCGGCGGCGCTCACCGTCAACCGCCTCCACGGCGAGCTCGAACGCCTCTTCGCCGAGAACCCCGACACCACCCCCGGCGCGCTCCTCGACGCGCTCAACCGCTATGTCCACCTGACCCTCGCCGAGCACAGCGTCTATGTCACCGCCCTGTGCATCCGCATCGATCCCAATCTGGGCGTCGAGGGCGCGCTCGAGTTCGCCAGCGGCGGGCACCCCCCGGCGTTCATCCGCACCGTCGACGGGCGCATCGAGCAACTCAACAGCACCGCCTTCGTGCTGGGCGCCGTGCCCACCGAGGCCTTCGACGCCGGCCAGGTCGCCGTGCGCTTCGGCCCGGGCGACACGCTCATCGCCTACACCGACGGCGCCATCGAGGCGCGCGACCAGAAGGGCAAGATGATCCGCGTCGACGGCATGATGCGCCTCGTCGCCAGCCCCTCGACCTGGGCCAACGGGAGCGCGGCACAGGGCATCCTCGACGCCGTCGACCGCCACCGCTTCGGCCCCATCGCCGACGATACGCTGATCGTCGAGATGTCTCGCGTCCTCCGCTCCGCCGGCGCCGCGCCCCTGACGACGAACACGACCCAGCAGAGCGTGACGACGAGCTGAACCTCTCTCTCTTCTCCGGTGCGTGGTGTCAACCTTCCTCAAAGGGTGGCGTGGTACGGCCGCAGGCCGTGCCACGGTTCGTCGTGCATTCCGCTGAGATGATGATGCATGCGTGCGCACCATCGAAGCGTGGGAGGTGAAGAGCCCGGGTCAGGAATGCCCCGGGGCGCCTGCGGGGAGAGACGAGAAAGACAGAGGAAGAAGAGCGAAGCCCAAAGAAGGGGTAGCCCTCACCCCAGCCCTCTCCCATTCGGCTTTGCCGAACAGGAGAGGGGGCCGGATTGCTCCGTCTCTTTTCCGTTCCGTCTCCTCTCCGCTATCCCTTCTCTCCGCTCCGCTCCCCCTCCTGTCGAGCGCAGCGAGATGGGAGGGGCCGGGGGAGGGCTACCCAATCTCCCGGCTTCCCTCCCCAACCTCTGCCTCTCTCTTCTCATCTTCTCTCTCCCCTCCGGCGCCACCACACAAAGTGTGGTGCCTACCCCTCCTCCTTTCCTCGATCTGAGAAAGACAGGGAGAAGGAAAGTGAAGCCCCAAGAAGGTGTAGCACCACACTTTGTGTGGTGGCACCCAGAATTTCGCAACTTTCCGGTTCTCAGACCTTCCAATCCGCCGCGTTTCCGGTAGATTGGGGTTGCACAGAGCGCGCCCTTCGGGGGCCGCGTTGATCGAGTCACTCCGTTCCGAGGAGCGTCGCCGTGAAGATCCGTTCGTGTGGTTCTGTTGTCGGCGTGCTCGCGTGCGCGTCGGTCGTTGTTGCGCAGGGTTCCGGGGGCGGGGGCGCGGCCAACAACCAGCACCTGCGGTTCACGCAGGTGCACGGCTTCACCTTCAGCACCATCGGCGACGCGGGCAACGCCCCGGCGATGGTGAACAACTGGTACGCGACCAAGCAGAACCCGGGCCCGACGCGCCCGCTGGGGGGCGTGGATTACGAGTACCGCATCGCCACCACCGAGGTGACCTGGGGGCAGTACTTCGACTTCGTGCAGGCGTACGCGCCGGTGATGCCCAATCAGTTCCGGCTCGGTATCGGGACCGATGACCGCATCGCGCCCGGGAACAACGCCCTGCCGAGTCCGATCCAGTTCGCGGGGTTGAGCGACGGCGTCCCGCAGTTCACGCTCGACCAGTCTCGCGCCGATAAGCCCGCCACCTCGACCTGGCACATCTTCGCGCGCATGGTGAACTGGCTGCACAACGGCGCCAGGCCCGCAAGCGAGGTCACCGGCGCCGACTTCGAGACCGGAGCGTACGACACCGCGACCTTTGCATTCATCGGCGATGGCCCAACTGGTGGTCCCTATCGGACTGACCAAGATTCACGCTCGCCTGGGGCGAAGTTCTGGATCCCCAGCGCCGACGAACTCGCCAAGGCGACCTTCTACGATCCCAACCGCCACGGCGAGGGGCAGGGCGGGTACTGGCTCTACGGCCATTCGAGCGATGACGCGCCGATTCCTGGCGACCCAGCGCTCGGCGGCGAAACCAACTCCGGCCGCGACGGCATCGAGTGGCCCGCCGGGCAGTTCCGCCCGCTCGACTCGGGCAGTTACCCGGGTGTGCAGAGCCCCTGGGGCCTGCTCGACACCGTCGGCGGCGGGCGCGAGTGGACGGAGACCTGGCGCGAGGGGGAGGAAAGCGAGTTCGAGCAGAACACACGGCTGCTTCTCCCCGCCGGGGCGTTCCGCATCACGGAGCGCGGGTTTCTCGGTGATTTCGAGCACACGGCAGCCACTTCCGGTTTCGGCACGCTCCGCCTCGCGACGCTGGTGCCGAGCCCCGGCGCTTCCACTGTTCTGCTGATTTCCGCGTGCTTCGCCGCGTGGCGAAGACGGTCTTGACATCCCCGCCCCCGTGCCCCGGCCCCTCGGCCTGCCTACCCTTCCGCTCGCCGGATCTGGTCCGGCGACCTGTCCCACATCCCAGAGCGTGCGTCCCGGCTCCGGCTGGGCCGCTCCGACCACTTGCCGGGCCCCTACAACGGGCCCACGGAGATCTTGCAGATGGCGATTCTTGCCGAGCAGAAGGCCACGATCATCAACGACTACAAGCGCAACGAGAGCGACACCTCGTCGCCCGAGGTGCAGGTCGCGATCCTGACCTATCGCATCAAGGACCTCACCGAACACCTGAAAATGCACAAGCAGGACTTCTCGAGCCGTCGCGGCCTGCTCATGCTGGCCGCCCGTCGCTCGCGCCTGCTCCGCTACCTCGCCAAGACCGACCGCGAGCGCTACCAGACGCTGATCCAGCGCCTCGGCCTGCGCAAGTAAGCCCGGGCCCCCCGGCCCTCGGCCCCCAGCGGCCGGGATCCGGCACGAAATCCCAGAAACCCCACACAGCCCCGGGCCCGCAAGGCCCGGGGCTGTTATACTGCCATCGGTCGGTATTGCTTTGACCCCGCTCGCGGCCCGGATGGGCTCGGCCAGTGCGGCAGCAGCCAACCCGCAGTCGCTCTCTCCGGAGAGGGGGATCTTCAGACTGCGGCTTGCCTTCTGCCCCTTGCGCCGAGGTCCGCTGCCCCGAGAAGACCCCGCTGGCGTTCGTGCGACCCTTCGCGCGACCCGACCGCGGATCGTGGGCGAGGAACCCCCTCGCGCACCCTCCGCGCGCACGGCTCGCTCAGGCGCCAGCAGCACTGGAAGCGCAGAACGAATGGCTCTCATCTCAGTTTCCCGCGAGATCGGCGGACGCACCCTCACCATCGAAACCGGCGAGGTCGCCAAACTCGCCACCGCGGCGGTGATCGCCCGCTACGGCGACAGCGCGGTCCTCGCGACCGTCATGCGCGCCAACCCGCGCGAAGGCCTCGACTTCTTCCCCATGCAGGTGGACTACCGCGAGAAGCCCTCCGCCGCCGGCAAGTTCCCCGGGGGCTTCAAGAAGCGCGAAGGCCCGCCGAGCGAGAAGGAAGTCCTCACGATGCGCCTGATCGACAGGCCCATCCGCCCGCTCTTCCCCGACGGCTTCATCGACGAGGTTCAGATCCAGTGCTGGGTCATGAGCCACGACGGCGAGAACGACACCGACATGCTCGCCGCCGTCGCGGCGTCCGCGGCGCTGTCCATCAGCAACGCGCCCTTCGACGGGCCCATCGGCACGGTGCGCGTCGGTCGTCTGTTCACCGATGACGGGCCCCAGTTCGTCGTCAACCCCACCGTCTCGCAGCTCGAGTTCAGCGACATGGACCTCGTCCTCGCCGGCCACAAGGACGGCGTGAACATGATCGAGGTCGGCGCCGCCGAGGTTGGCGAAGAGGATGTCCTCGACGCGATCAAGTTCGGCTACTCGCAGATCGAGGAGATCCTCGGCCTGATCAACGAGCTCGTGAAGAAGGCCGGCCAGCCCAAGGTCATGCCCGAGAAGCTCGCGGTGCCCGATCAGGATGTCATCGACGCGGTCAAGAAGATCGCGACCAAGGAGATGACCGCCGCCCGCCAGATCGTGGGCAAGGCCGATCGCAACAACGCGGTCGACGCGCTCAAGAAGAAGGTCCTCGACGAGCACTTCGCCGAGAACACCACCGGCACGGTCGAGGAGTGGAAGAACTCCGTCAAGCGCCGCGCGATGGCCAAGGAAGCCCTGCGCACGCTCGAGAAGAAGATCACCCGCTCGCTCATCGTCGAGAAGGGCAAGCGCGCCGACGGGCGCGCCGCCACCGAGATCCGCCCCCTCGAGATGAAAGTCGGCGTCTTCAAGCGCAACCACGGCAGCGCGTTCTTCCAGCGAGGCGAGACCCAGTCCCTCGTCTCCTGCAGCCTCGGAACAGGCAAGGACGAGCAGATCGTCGACGGCCTGCTCCCCGAGTACGCCAAGAAGTTCTACCTCCACTACAACTTCCCGCCCTTCTGCACCGGTGAAGCCGGGCGCATCATGGGCCCGGGGCGTCGCGAGATCGGCCACGGCGCCCTCGCCGAGCGCTCCCTCCTGGGCGTGCTCCCCAGCCCGGCCGACTTCCCCTACACCGTCCGCCTCGTCAGCGACATCACCGAGTCCAACGGCTCGTCGTCGATGGCCTCGGTCTGCGGCGGCTGCCTGGCCCTCATGGACGCCGGCGTCCCCATCCGCAACACCGTCGCCGGCATCTCGATCGGTCGCTTCAGCAACGAAGACGACTCGAAGGAAGTGTTCGTCACCGACATCATCGGCGAGGAAGACTTCTTCGGCGACATGGACTTCAAGGTCTCCGGTTCGCGCGAGGGCATCACCGGCATCCAGCTCGACCTCAAGGCCCGCGGCCTGAGCTTCGACCAGATCGAGAAGATCTTCGAGCAGGCCCGCGTCGGTCGTCTCCAGATCATCGAGCAGATGGAGAAGGTCATCGCGGCGCCGCGCCCCGAGGTCAGCCCCCTGGCGCCTCGCCTCGTGACGCTGCAGATCAACCCGGAGAAGATCGGCAAGCTGATCGGCCCCGGCGGCAAGACGATCCGCGCCATCCAGGAGAAGTGGGGCGTCAACATCGACGTCGAAGACGACGGCACCGTCATGATCTCGGGCCCCAACACCGAGGTCGTGATGTCGGCGCAGTCCGAGGTCGAGGCGCTCGGCGCCGACGTCAAGGTCGGCGCGGTCTATACCGGCAAGGTTGTTTCGGTGAAGGACTTCGGCGCCTTCGTCGAGCTGGCCCCCGGCACCGACGGCATGTGCCATGTCTCCGAGCTCTCCGACGGCTACGTCAAGAGCGTCAGCGACGTGGTCAAGGTCGGCGACACGATCACCGTCAAGGTGATCAACGTCGACGATCAGGGGCGCATCAAACTCTCGCGGCGCGCGCTCATGACCGAGGGCAAGCCCGAGGGCGAGCGCTCCGGCGGCGGCGACCGTGGCGATCGGGGCGAGCGTCGCGATCGCGGCGAGCGCAGCGACCGCGGCGATCGGGGCGGGGACCGTGGCGAGCGTCGCGACCGCGGCGAGCGTTCCGACCGTTCCGAGCGCAGCGAGCGCCCGGCGCGCGAGGAGAAGGCCGAGCGTCCCGCCCCCAAGGCGAAGGTCGAACTCGTCGACGAGGATGGCGGGGATGAGCCCGACACCGACCACGACGGGCCCGAGACCGAGGGCGCCGAGGGCGGCGAGCCGAAGCCCAAGCGCAAGCGTCGTCGTCGTCGTCGCGGCGCCAAGTCCGACTCCGGCGAGGCGGCGCCCGAGACCGCCGACGCCTGATCTGTCTCAGATTTGTGCTTTTCCTGCGCGAAAAAGCACAGAAATGTGACATCTAACCCGTTCAAGGCATACGCCGACCGCCCGAATTTCATCGGGCGGTCGGCGTTCTTGTTGGAAACGATTGCGTTTCGCCGAACTCGGAAGTAACTTGGGGTTGTTCGCGTCTGCGAGGGTCGTGGCATGGTCAGCCGCGGCCGGTAGGGCGCGAGGAAGTGCGGTTGCGTTTCCGCTTTCCTCGTCACTTCGCGCACTCTGGTCTGAGAGGCCAGGTGTCGAAGCGTGGCCCGCACCGCAACCCGGACGAGGGTCTGGCGTATGAGCAGCATTCCGCGCACACACGGGCAAACACTCACAGGCGTCGAAGGCGTTGTGAAATGGTTTGATCCGAAGAAGGGCTTCGGCTTCATCGTCGGCCCCGAGGGTCAGGACATCTTCGCGCACTTCTCGTGCATCGACGGTCAGGGCTACCGAGTCCTCACCGACGGCGCGAAAGTCGTCTACGACGCGCAAGAAACGCCCAAGGGCTGGCACGCGACGAAAGTCGAGCGGATCGACGATCCCGAGATCGTCGTGAGGCCCAGACGCAAGTACTCGCGCTCGCCAAGGCGATGAGCCGGGGCTCGAGCCCCGGCGCTGATCCCGGGGTTTGATCCCGGTGGTTTCCGTCGGCGGCGTGCGGGGGCGACCGGGGGCGACCGGGGGCCGGGTCGCTTCTATCCTCGCTCGCATGAACGCGTCCCTGTGGTTTATCCTCGGACTCGCGCTCGGGCTGGCGATCGCGTTGCCAGCGGTGCTGTTGCTGACGCGCCGTCTGGTGCGCCGGGCGCGCGTCGCGGAGCGCCGGGCCCGGGACGCGCGCCGGATGGCGGAGATCGGCGCGATGACCGGCGGGCTGGCCCACGAGATCAAGAACCCGCTCTCGACGATCGGGCTGAACGCGCAGCTCCTTGCCGAGGGCATCCACGATTCGCCGCTGCCGGCCGAGCAGAAGACCCGTCTCACCAGGCGGATCGATGCCCTGCGCCGCGAAGCCGAGCGTCTGCGCGACATCCTGTCGGACTTCTTGCGCTTCGCTGGCGCGGTCCACCTCGAACCCCGGCCGGTGGACCTCAACACCGTGGTGGACGAGCTGGCGGATTTTTACATTCCCCAGGCCGAGGCCGCCGGCGTGCGGTTCCGCGCGGAGCTGGCGCAGGAACCGCTGATCGCGAATCTCGACCCAACGCACTTTAAGCAGGCGCTGCTGAACCTGCTCCTGAACGCGACGCAGGCGATGGGGGGTGTGAGGCCCGAGGGCGACCCTGCGCCGCGCGCCAAGGAATTGATCCTGAGGACGGAGCGAACGCGCTCGGAGGGGACCGACGCGTGCGCCGTGCACGTGATCGACACGGGCCCGGGCATCCCCGACGAGCTGCTCGAGAAGATCTTCGTGCCGTACTACACGACCAAGTCCGGGGGCAGCGGGCTCGGTCTGCCCACGACGCGTCGGCTCGTGGAAGAGCACGGCGGGACGATCGAGGTTCGCACCGAGCAGGGGATCGGGACCGATTTCGTCATTACGCTGCCACTGTCGGGCGCGATCGAGAACGGGTGATCACGCGCCGGCGGGCGCGTCGATCTGGGTGCGCACATCCCACAGCTCGGGGAAGAAGATCTGATCGAGGGCGCGCCGGAGGAACTCGACGCCCGAGCTGCCGCCGGTGCCCTTCTTGAGCCCGATGATGCGATGCACGGTCTTGAGGTGCCGGAACCGCCACTGCTGGAACTGCTGCTCGACATCGACGAGCTTCTCGCACATCTCGTAGGCGTCCCACCACTTCGACGGGTTTTCGTAGATGGTCTTGAAGACCGCGACGACGCCGTCGTTCGGCTGATAGGGCGTCGACCAGTCGCGCTCGACGCACTGGGCCGGCACCGGCAGGCCCCGGCGCGCGAGGAGGCGCAGGAACTCGTCGTAGACGCTGGGCGAGCGGAGGATGGCCTCGAGGAAGGCGTGGGCGTCTGGCCGGTCCTTGTGCACCGCGAGCATCGGGGCGCTCTTGTTGCCGAGCAGGAACTCGATGGCCCGGTACTGGACGCTCTGGAAGCCGCTCGCGTTGCCCAGCACGCCGCGGAACTGGACATACTCGCTGGGGGTCAGCGTCTCGAGGACCGCCCACTGCGAGAAGAGCTGGTCCTGGATCTGCTTGACGCGCGCGAGGATCTTGAAGCACGGCTCGAGATCGTCGCGCCGGATGCAGCCGATCGCGGCGGTCAGCTCGTGGATGACGAGTTTCATCCACAGCTCAGAGGTCTGGTGCTGGATGATGAAGAGCATCTCGTCGTGGTGCGCCGGGCTCGAAAGCGGCTGCTGCGCCCCGAGGATCAGGTCCAGCCGGAGGTACTCCGAATAGGTCATCCGATCCTTGAAATCACGATGGATGCTCGATTCGAGCTCTCGCTGCGCCACGCTGGTGCTCCTGCTGACCGTTTGGTCCGGTGTGCGTGAGCATAGCGCCGGGGGCGCGTGGGGCGCCGGGGGCGCCGGGGGCGGTCAGCGGTCCGTGGCCTCGACGAGCGCCGTGGGCGGGGCGGTCGGCCCGATGTTCGAAGGAAGGGCTTCGGCCAGCGAGGTCCGCGTGCCCGGCCGGGGGCTGGGCGCGTCGGCGCGAAGCGCGAGGAAGTCGTGCCGCGCCGACTGGAGGCAGCCCCCCGACGCGACGCATGCGCCCACAAGGGCAGCGCCGAGCAGGGCGCGTCGTGCCGCGTCGATCATCCGGGTTGTGGCGCAGGCGTGGATGTCGTGCATCGGTCGGTGTCCTGACCTCGTGCGGTCCGAGTACAGCATCGGCTATGCCCTCGAACGGATAGACCGTTCGTGGCTGCTCACTTCGGACCGATGTTCGGGTCGTCGCGGTGAAAGCGGTCGGGGAGACTGGCGAGGCGGTGCGTGCCTCATCTGCCGCGGCGGTGTCGCATATTCTCTCAGACGCATGAGCCCCGGCCAAGGTCCATCCGAGAACCGCACGCCCGAGAACGGTCGTCCCGATCGGTTCGATGTGCTCGTCGTCGGTGGGGGGCACGCCGGCATCGAGGCGGCGTGGAGCGCGGCCAACGCAGGCGTGCGCGTGGCGATCGTCACGCTCGACGCGTCCAAGATCGGCGTGATGTCGTGCAATCCGGCGATCGGCGGTCTCGCCAAGGGACAGATGGTCCGCGAGATCGACGCGCTGGGCGGGCTGATGGGGCGCATCACCGACGCGACGGGCATCATGTTCAAGGCGCTGAACACCTCCAAGGGCGCGGCGGTGCGCGGCCCGCGCGCGCAGTGCGACAAGCACGCGTACGCCGAGGAGGCGCAGCGCCTGATCCGCGCGCGCCCCGAGATCGCCGTCATCGAGGGCGGCGTCGAGCGTCTCCTGTTCGAGGACGGGGCGCTCGCGGGAGCGATCGTGCGCGAGCGCCGAGTGGGCGAACAGGTCGCGGTCAGGGCGCGCGCCGTCGTGCTGACCACCGGCACCTTCATGCGCGGGCTCATGCACACCGGCGAGGACCGGACCCCGGGTGGGCGCGTGGGCGAAGCGCCGGCGACGGGCATCTCCGCGTCGCTTCGCGAGCTTGGATTCGAGATGGGACGGCTGAAGACCGGCACCCCGCCGCGATTGCGCCGCTCGACGATCGACTGGGACGCGCTCGAGCCCCAGCGCGGCGACGAGCGTCCCGCGCCGTTCAGCGACATGACAGAGCCGTCGCGGTTCCCGCTGATCGGGCAGGTTGAGTGCCGCATCACGCGGACGAACGAGCGAGTGCACGGCGCGATCCGGGCGAACCTGCATCGGGCGCCGATGTTCTCCGGACAGATCGAGTCGCGCGGGCCGCGCTACTGCCCGTCGATCGAGGACAAGGTCGTGCGATTCGCCGACAAGGACTCGCACCAGGTCTTCCTGGAGCCAGAGAGCCACCGGGACGATTCGATCTACTGCAACGGCATCGCGACCTCGCTCCCTCGCGACGTACAGGAGACGATCGTGCGCGGGATGGCCGGCTGCGAACGGGCCGAGATCCTGCTGCACGGGTACGCGGTCGAGTACGACATGGTCCCGCCGCACCAGATCGACGCGACCACGATGACCAAGCGCATCGAGGGGCTGTTCCTCGCCGGCCAGATCAACGGGACGAGCGGGTACGAGGAGGCGGGCGCGCAGGGGGTGATCGCCGGCGTCAACGCCGCCCGGTTCGCGCTGGGTGAGTGCCTCGTGACGCTCGGGCGCGATCAGGCGTACATCGGGGTGCTGCTCGACGATCTGGTGACGAAGACCCCGACCGAGCCGTACAGGATGTTCACGAGCCGCGCCGAACACCGGCTGTTGCTTCGCGCCGACAACGCGCCGGACCGGCTCACCCCGCTGGCGCGCGAGTGGGGGATCTGCGACGACGCCCGATGGTCTCGTTTCGAGAGCCGTCGCGAGGAGCGTGCGGCGCTGGAGGAGACGATCCAGCGGGCGCACCTCGAAGGCGTGCCGCTGGCGCGGGTCTGCAAGCGCCAGGAGTTCGGCGTCGACGACCTGCGCGGCGTGCTCGCGCGACTCGCGCCGAGGGTGTGGAGCGAGGAGACGCTGGTCTCGGCGCTGACCGATCAGAAGTACGAGGGGTACCTGCGTCGGCAGCGGGCCGAGATCAAGCGTCAGGAGAGCATGGAGCGCCGGAGGATCCCGGAGCATGTCGCGTACGAGAGCGTCGACGGGCTTCGCAACGAGGCGAGGCAGGCGCTGGCCCGGTTCCGGCCCAGCACCTTCGGCCAGGCCGGGCGGCTCGAGGGCGTGACCCCGGCGGACCTGACGCTGCTGCTCATCGCGTCGAGGCGGCGCTGATGCGAGGTCGACTCAGTGGGAATCGGCGGGCTCGCGCACCGCGGCACGCTTGCAGGCGTTGATAACCGCCTGAATCGCGATCATGGCCTCGTCGAGGTCGTGCGTCGCGTCGATCTCCCTGAGGGCGGCCTGCGCGACGCGATCGATCGGCATGAACCCGTGCGCCCCGGCGCTACCCCGGATGCTGCCGATGTGCTGGCGCACCGCCGCGATGTCGCGTTTCTCGACGGCGTCGGCGATGGTGTCGCTGAGCCGGTGGCAGTCCTGCACATAGTGCGCAATGAGCTCGCTCGTGGAATCATCGGCGAGCGTCGAGAACAGCATCGTGGTCACCTCGGGCTCGCACCCGCCGGCGATCAGGAATTCGGCTGCGGCCTGCTGCAGCAGCGAGAGGTCCATGGGTTTCGAAAGAACCTCGTTCGCGCCCGTGCTCAGGAGCTGCGACCGCTGCGTGGGGTTGCGCTCGGGCGTGATCGCGACGATCGGCCCGGCGAATCCCGCCTTGCGCAGGCCGACGACCGCGTCGGCGCCGCTGGCGTCGGGGAGCGTGGTGTCGAGGAACACGAGGTCGGTGGCGTGATCGAGAATCTGCCTCGCATCCTCGAGACTCTGCGCGTAGGTGATGTCGAGGTTCGTGCCTTTGAAGTAGTGCGCGATGAGGCGCTGATCGGGGCGGAAGTCCTCGACGACGAGCACCTTGCCCATGAGCCGGGCCAGATCGACCTGTTCGACGTTGAACCCCGGCTCGCTGGTCGGCGGGACAAAGTCCTTTGGGTTGAGCTTGCTCTCGAACTGCACCGCGACCTCGTGCAGGCGTCCCTTCACGTGGGTGCAGCGCGTCGTGCGCCCGCGGAAGGTCTTGACCTCGTCGAGCTTGTCGCGGAGCACCACGGCGACCGGGCTGCCGGGGTGGACATAGCCGCCGTGGAGGAAGGCGATCCCGCCCGACGACAGGTTGCGCGGCGAGACATAGAAGGTCTGCGCGAGCCCGTTCTGCTTGATCGAGGTGAGGATCCGGTTGCGATACCGCCAGCGCTTCGTGCCGCGTTTCGTTGCCCCACCGTCGGCGCCGGAGGCCTTGTCGAGGGCGTCGAGCAGCGCGGAGCACTCGTGGGCCGCGAGCCGGACCGAGTCGATGATGTTTTCTTTGGAACTCATGGATGCGCAGCGACCCGTAAAGAGTGTCACCCCTTGGTCGGCGCATCGTGACCTTCACACAAGCGCAACAGCCCGTGTTTCGGGTCTGGCGGGAGGTCTGTGCTTCCATGGAACTGATCGGGAGCCCGGGATATTCGGACCAGGCGTCACGCGAGCGCGAGAGAGTCCTTAACGCCCAGGTTCGCGTAGATCTCGCGGGTCGCGGTCGATCGGTTGAGCGTGTAGAAGTGGATGCCCGAGACCTCATGATCCAGCAGGTCGCGGCACTGCTCGGTTGCCCAGTGCACGCCCACGCGACGCACCGCCGCCGGGTCGTCGCCGGCTCGCTGGATCGCTCGGATCAGCGACGCCGGGAACCGCGCACCCGCGGCCAGGTCGGCCATGCGCTTCATGCCGGCGGCCGAGGTTATCGGCATCACGCCTGCGATGATGGGGACAGTGATCCCGGCGAGCTTGCAGCGCTCGCGGAAGTCGTAGAAGTCGCGGTTATCGAAGAAGAGTTGCGTGATGATGAACGACGCGCCGGCGTCCACCTTCGCCTTGAGGTGGTCGAGCTCGACGAGCCGGTTGGGCGTGGAGGGGTGGCCCTCGGGGTACCCGGCAACCCCGATCCCGTAGCCGCGCGGGTCGCGGATGTTCCTGCCCCCGGAGCGGTCCTTAAAGGCGCGGACGAACGAGACCAGGTCGCGTGCGTGCCGGAACGCGTCGATGCGTCGGTCGTGGTCGGGCTTGCTGCGCGGCGTGTCGCCCCCGAGCGCGAGGATGTTGCCGATGCCGGCGTTCGCGTACTCCTCGAGGATGTCGTAGATCTCCGCCTCGGTGTGGCACACGCAGGTGAGGTGGGGGAGGATCTCGAGACTCGTCTCGCGCTTGAGGCGCAGCACGAGGTCGATGGTGATCCGGCGAGTCGTGCCGCCCGCGCCGTAGGTGACCGAGACGAACGACGGGCGCAGGGCCTCAAGCTCGCGGATAGCCGCGAACAGCTCGGATGCGGACGCCTCGTCCTTCGGGGGGAAGAACTCGAAGGAGAAGGTCGTGCCTCGCTGCTTGATGAGGTCGCTGAAGTGCATGGGAAGCGCCCCGTCGCGCTCTCGCGCGCCGGGGCGGGGTGTATTCGATCAGTAGCGGTAGTGGTCGGGCTTGTAGGGGCCGTTGACGGGCACGCCGATGTAGTCGGCCTGCTCCTTGGAGAGGGTGGTCAGCTTCGCGCCGAGCTTGGCCAGGTGCATGCGCGCGACCTTCTCGTCGAGGTGCTTGGGCAGGGTGTAGACCTGCTTCTCGTAGTTCGAGTGGTTCTTGAAGAGCTCGATCTGCGCCAGCGTCTGGTTGGCGAACGAGGTGGACATCACGAACGAGGGGTGGCCCGTCGCGTTGCCCAGGTTCAGCAGGCGTCCCTCGGAGAGGATGATGACGCTGTGCTCCTCGACGCCGCGGGCCTTGTCGGCCTTGAAGCGGAACTCGTCGACCTGGGGCTTGATGTTGCGGCGTTCGACGCGCCCTTCCTTGATCCACTTCTCCATGCCGGCCATGTCGATCTCGTTGTCGAAGTGGCCGATGTTGCCGACGATGGCGTTGTGCTTCATCTTCGACATGTGGTCGACGGTGATGATGTCCTTGTTGCCGGTGGTCGTGACGAAGATATCGCCGCGGGCGAGCATGTCGTCGAGCAGGACGACCTCGTGCCCGTCCATGCATGCCTGCAGGGCGCAGATCGGGTCGACCTCGGTGACGAAGACGCGTGCCTTCTGTCCCACGAGCGCCTCGGCGCAGCCCTTGCCGACGTCGCCGTAGCCAGCGACGACGCACTTCTTGCCCGAGAGGAGCACGTCGACGGCGCGCATGATGCCGTCGGGCAGCGAGTGGCGGCAGCCGTACTTGTTGTCGAACTTGCTCTTCGTGACCGAGTCGTTGACATTGATCGCCGGGAAGAGCAGGGTGCCGTTCTTGGCGAAGGTGTACAGACGGTGCACGCCGGTGGTAGTCTCTTCCGAGACGCCGCGGATGTGGGGGACCATGCGCGTCCAGAAGGTCGGGTCTTCGAGGAGCTTGTCCTTGATGATCTGCAGGATGATGCTGAACTCGTGGTTGTCGGTGGACGCGGGGTCGGGGAGCGTTCCGTCCTTCTTGAACGCGAGCTCGGCCTTGTAGCCCTCGTGGATGAGGAGGGTCGCGTCGCCGCCGTCGTCGACGATGACGTTGGGGCCGTTGCTGCCGGTCGCGTCGGCCGGGAAGGTCAGCGCCTGCAGCGTGCACCACCAGTATTCCTCGAGCGTCTCGCCCTTCCACGCGAAGACCGGGGTCTTCTTGCGTTCGGCGATCGCGGCGGCGGCGTGGTCCTGCGTGCTGAAGATGTTGCAGGAGGCCCAGCGCACATCGGCGCCCAGTGCCTCGAGAGTCTCGATCAGCACCGCGGTCTGGATCGTCATGTGCAGCGAGCCGGTGATCCGCGCGCCCTTGAGGGGCTGGCCCTTCGCGAACTCCTCGCGGCAAGCGATCAGGCCGGGCATCTCTTCCTCGGCCAGCTCGATCTCGTGGCGCCCCCATTTCGCGAGCGAGAGGTCGCGGACTTTGTACGGAAGATCGCAGGTGAGGGGCAGGCCGGTGTTCATGAAAGTCGCGGAACCCTTGGCGGAGGGCTTGACGGTCGGCGAAGCGGGTGCGGTGGTCACGATCGGCTCCTTCGTCGTGCGGGGAATGGTTCGTCAGGTCTGAATCGACGCCCGCCGCGACGCTCGCGCCGGGGTCGTGGTGAATCACTCGGGGTCAGGCGTCCGGCGCGTTGGCCGTCGCGACAAACAGACTCGGGCCCTTGCTGTCGGGCCATGCGGGCAGGGCATCGATACGAACGCCCTGCAGGCCGACGCGCTCGAGCATGGCGCGGGCGCGGGACTCGCTGAAACCAAGGTGCTTGTGGCCCATCTGCTGGCGGTATTCGCGCCGGTCGTGCTCGTACATGTCCACGACGAGGGCGCGCCCGCCCGGCTTGAGGATCCGGCGCATTTCTCGCACCGCGTCCTCGGGCTTGTCGAGGTGGTGCAGCACAAGCACGCAGACCGCGGCGTCGACGCTCGCGTCGTCCAGCGGGAGCGAACCGAGGTCTCCTCGCTTAAACGAGATGTTTCTCGAGCCGTCGAGGCGCTGGCGCGCTGCGCGGAGCATGACCTCGCTGGAGTCGATCGCGATCACGCGCTTCACACGCCCGGCCAGCAGCTCGGCGGCGTTGCCCGTGCCGCAGCCCAGATCGGCGACGATCCACTCTCGGGGCAGCAGCGCGAGCAGCGCCGGCGCGGTGAAGGACGATCCGAAGAGCTGCGTGCGAAGGTCGTCCCACGCGCCGGCGACGCGGCCGAAGAAGGACGAGGAATCGGTCTTGCGATCGTCGAGGACCGCTTCGAGCCGGCGCAGGTCCTCGCGCAGCTCGGCGCTGTCGCCCATCTGCTCGCGAACCGTGACCCAGAGCGCGCGTGCCTCGGAGGAGAGGTCGTCGAGGACGAGACGGTACATCGTGGCCGTGCCGTCGGCCCGCTTGAGGAGCCACCCGCCGTCGCTGAGCACCTTGAGGTGCCGGCTGACCGTGGACTGCGGGATCTGGAGGACGCGACCGACCTCGCCCACCGAGAGCTCCTCGCGCTCGAGGAGCCGGCACAGGCGAAGCCGGAGCGGCTCGCTGAGGGCCGCCAGTCGCTCGGTCACCGGGATGGAGGGGCTTGCCTGCTTCATCCGTTCATCCGGATGAAGTGTAGAAGCGTCCGAACGGCTGTCAAACTTGAGGCGTCGGCGCCCCGTTGTCCGGAAATCGCGCCGGGTTGTCAGCCGACCTGCTCGGAGGGCTGGAGCGCGAAGGTGGGGCCGGGGGTCTCGCCGTAAGCCCGGATGCGGTCCTGGATCTCCACATTGGCGAGGTCGAGGAAGAGGGCCATACGGAGCCGGGTGAGGGCTTTGGAATCATCGCCGAGGGCTTCGTAGAGGTCGGCGAGGGCGATCTGGGGGGCGACGGAGCGGCCTCGGTCGAGACGGGCGGCGGTGAGCAGGGCGTTCTCCGCGACATCGGCGTCCCCGGCGAGGGACGCGTACTTGCCGAGCCGCAGCCAGTCGCTGACGGCGTTGCGCTGCTCGGCGCGACCACGCAGCAGGCGGTACATGGCCTGCGAGTCTCCGGAGCGGACCATGGACTCGGCCAGGAAATCGAGGATCTCGGGGTCGTCGGGGCGAGCGGCAAGGGCGAGCTCGAACTGGCGGCGCGCCTCTGCCGGGCGGTCCGTCTCCAGGAGGACTCGCCCCAGCCCCACGCGGCTGTGGACCCGCCCGGGCGAGCGGTCCAGCGCCTGCTGGTACTTCTGGGCCGCGGTGTCGAACTGCTCGCGGCTCTCGGCCCGGGCGGCCTGCTCTTCCAGCGCGATCACCGAGACCGGGGCGCACCCCGAGAGGGCGACCAGGGAGAGGGCGGACAGGACAAGCAGTGACCCGATCGTGCGCATGACGGCGTGACTCCAGGGATGCGCGGGTCGCTCGTGCGACGACCCGCGAGAAGCGTCGTATCCGAAGGGCTGGAGTGTATCGCTTTCCGGACCGTCCAGCGCGCCCCACCGGCGTGAGTATCCTCGCCTATGCCCCCGATGGCGCTCCTGCGGCACACCCTGCCCGACGGCACAAGCCACTACGACTGGCTCCTCGCGCGATCCGAGCGCGTCGGCGCAGACGAACGATGCCTGCTGACCCTGCGGGTCGCCCAAAGGGTGGACCGCCTGCAGGAAGGCGCCGTCGCCGCGGAACGCCTGCCCGATCACAGGGGGGTCTATCTCGAGCACGAGGGGCCGGTCTCGGGGGGGCGCGGGCGGGTCGCTCGCGTCGCGAAGGGCGAGTGCGCCATCGTCGAAGAAACCCCCGACCTCATCGCCGCGACGCTGCGATGGGAAGGCGCCGTTGCCGCGCTGCGGGTTCGGGCCACGCGAGAAGCGGACGGGTCGTTTCTCGTCGTGATCGCCCCGATCGTCGATGACGCCGCTCGGGAAGTCCGATAGACACACCATGTGCGGCATCTTCGGCGTCATCGCGAGCAACGGTCGGACTCCATCCATCACGGTCGAGCAGGCGACGCGCCTGCGCGACCTGCTCACGCACCGCGGGCCCGACGGC
The DNA here is from genome assembly GCA_019636675.1 of Phycisphaeraceae bacterium. Lineage (NCBI taxonomy): Bacteria > Pseudomonadati > Planctomycetota > Phycisphaerae > Phycisphaerales > Phycisphaeraceae > Phycisphaeraceae bacterium. The sequence continues at coordinate 365,968 of JAHBXC010000001.1, read as the reverse complement.
GCGGGCGTCTGGTCGCGCGAGAACGCGATCCTCGCGCACCGGCGCCTCGCGGTGATCGACCCGACCCCGGCCGGCGCGCAGCCCTTCGTCGCCGACGATCAGTCCTGCGCGCTGGTCTACAACGGCGAGCTGTACAACGACGCGTCGCTGCGCCGCGCGCTCGTCGCGGGCGGGCATCGGTTCCGCACCGCCTGCGACACCGAGACAGTCTTCAACGCGCTGCGAGAGTGGGGGCAGAAGGCGCTCCCCAAGCTGCGCGGCATGTTCGCCATCGCGTTCTACGACGCGAAGACGAAGACGCTCCTGCTCGCGCGCGACGCGATGGGCGTCAAGCCGCTGTACTTCACGGTGGACGATCGAGAGGTCGCCTTCGCCAGCGAGCCGGAGCCCCTGCTGCGCATGCCGGGGTTCACCGCCCGCCCCAACATGGCGATGGTCAGCGCCTACTTGACGACGATCCGCACCACGCTCGGAAATGAAACGCTCTTTCAGGACTTGCTCTGCCTCGCGCCGGGCCAGGCGGCGGTGTGCGACCTCTCGGGCGATTCACCCGTCGTGCGCGTGGTCGACTGGTGGCAGGGCGTGCGCAGCGGGTCGTCTGGCACGGACGCCGAGGCGCCCGCGAAGACGCGCGAGGTGATCGAGGATTCGGTCCTGGCGCACCTGCGCTCGGATGTGCCGATGTGCTGCCTGCTCTCGGGCGGGCTCGACAGCACGATCACGACCCTCATCGCGTCCGGCGCGCACGAGCGCCTCCGAACCTATTGCGCGGGCGCGAGGATCGAACGCAGCGCGAGCGAGGCCGAGGCGATGTTCACGGGCGACGACCTCGACCACGCGCGCGAAGCGGCGGCGTTCCTGGGCGTCGATCACTCCGAAGCCATCGTGACGCGTGATCTGTTCCGCGAGCGCTGGCCCGACATGGTGCGTCGCATGGGCGTCCCGCTCAGCACGCCCAACGAGGTCGCGATCCTGGCCGTCGCCGAGCGCCTGCGCGCCGACGGGTGCGTGGTCACCGTCTCGGGCGAGGGCGCCGACGAGCTGTTCGCCGGGTACGACGCGCCGATGCGCGCCGCGGCCGAGTTCGTCGCGCTGAAGGCGGCCGGGGGCACGACCAGCGCGGGCGGGCGCTTCGAGTACGAGGCCAACGCGTGGGCGCCGCCTTCGATGAAACCGCTGCTGCTCACGCCCGACGCGTGGCAGGCGTGCGACCACGACCGCTTCGCCGCCGAGTTCTACGAGCGGGAATTCTCTCGCTGCGCCCTCGAGGCCACGGGCGATGCATCGGCGTCGTCGCTCGACGCGCACCTGCGATTCCATCGGCGCGTCAACCTCGCCGGACTCCTCCAGCGTCTCGACAGCGCCACGATGCTCGCGTCGGTCGAGGGGCGCACGCCGTTCGCCGACTCGTTCGTCGCCAGGGTCGCCGAGGGGCTTCCGATGTCCGCGAAGTTCAGCATGACGCCGGGAGTCACCGGCGGGGGCGGCGCGCACGAGCGGGCGCACGGCGGGGTCGCGGTTGACGCGCCGCCGGTCCTGCGGACGAAGATCGCGCTGCGCGAGGCCTTCCGAGACCGCCTCCCGGCGCGCATCGCGGACCGGCCCAAAGCCAGTTTCCCGCTGCCGTTCCAGGCGTGGGTCGAGGACCAGGCCGGCGCGCTGCGCCGGTCAGAGTTCTCGAAAGCGGTGTTCAGCGAGTCGGTCGTCGAGGTCGTCGCGAGCGATCCGACGCGGAACTGGCGCCTGGCGTGGCCCATGATCAACATCGCGATGTGGGGCGAGCGCTGGTGGGGGTGAGTGCCCTCACCCACGGGTGAAGGGGGTCGCGCTCAGCCCGTTCGCCCTCCAAGCCGATACGCTCTGTACATGCCCAAGGACGACCCGAACGACCCCGTGCTGCTCGCGCGATGCGCCAACGAGTTCGAAGCCGAGCTCAAAGCGTCCGTCGTGCGGGCCGCGGGGATCGAGGTCCGCACGGTGACCACGGCGGCGAGCACACTCTGGCACATCGGCCCGGCGCTCGGGTACCCGTACGATGTCTTTGTGAAGCGGGGGGACCTCGAGCGTGCGAAGGCGGCCCTCGACGAAGCGGCCGCTTCCGGGCGTGCCGCGGATTGGCGTGAGGTCGCGGCCCAGGCCGATGTCGGCGATCCGGTCGGGAGCAGCGACGACGACGACGATGGGGTCTTCACTCGCCGGCGCGGGCTTCCTGCTCCGATCGCCTTCGCGATGGGCGCTGTCGGGGGGCTGCTGACATCGCCGGTCCCCGTGGTGATCGCGTCGCTGATCGGCGCGCCGATGGGGCGCCCCGAGATGACGGTCATGGTGTCGCTGTGGGTCTTCTCGTGGTCGTTCCTGGCGTACAACATCCGGGAGCGGCTCCCCGCGCCCGTCGATGTCGCCGAGGCGCCGGAGCGAGGGCGAGAGCGACGGGGCCACTTCCGGGATTCACGGCTCGCGCTGGCGGGGTGGTTCCTGCTGGGCGCAGCGTTCTTCGGGCCCGTCACCGCGTTTCTGCCGGCGCTGGCGCTGATGCCCCTGACGTCGCGGGTGCGCCCGGCGTTCCCGGCGATCGACGCGTACATGCTGGCCGCGTGGTCGGTGGGGATCGGCGTGTTCGTGGCGCGTCAGGCGTGGCGTGCGCAGCGGAAGCGCCGGGTCGCGCTCGGGCTCGCGCGATGATCACGCGGCGTTGGCGTCGGGCGCCGCCGCGAGCAGCGACCGCGTGTACTCGTGCGACGCGTCGTTGAGGATGCGGTCGCGCCGGCCCTCCTCGACGATCTTGCCCCGCAGCATCACCGCGATGCGATCGCACATGTGCGCGATCACCGCCATGTCGTGGCTGATGAACAAGTACGACAACCCGAAGTCGCGCTGCAGGTCCTTCAGCAGGTTCAGGATCTGCGCCTGCACCGAGACATCGAGCGCGCTGGTCGGCTCGTCGAGGACCATGAACTTCGGGCGCAGCGCCAGAGCGCGAGCGATGACGATGCGCTGGCGCTGGCCCCCGGAGAACTCGTGGGGATATCGGTCGGCGCTCGACGCCGGCATGCCGCAGCGCTCGAGCAGGTCGGCGGACTTCGCGCGAAGCTCGCGCGTGGAGCGCGAAACCCCGTGGACCCGGAGGGGCTCGCTGACGATCTGCCAGACGCGCATGCGCGGGTTGAGCGCGCCGGCCGGGTCCTGGAAGACGATCTGCATGTCGCGCCGCAGCGCGTGCATCGCTGAGCGCCCCGCCGCGAGGACATCGCGCCCGTCGTAGCGCACGCTCCCCGAGGTCGCTTCGATCAGGCGCAGCACCGCGCGCCCGACCGTCGTCTTGCCCGAACCGGATTCGCCCACCAGCCCGAGCGTCTCGCCCGCGGCCAGATCGAACGACACGCCGTCGACGGCGCGGACACGGTCCGTGACGCGCTGCAGCACGCCGCTGCGCACCGGGAAGTGCACGCAGAGGTCCTTCACCGACAGCAGGGGAGCGATGTCGCTCACGCGCCGTCCCTCGACCAGAAACGCAGCCCCGGCTGCAGTCGCGCACGCACGCGCACGCCCTCCGCCGCGACCTCGAACGACGCCGCCGGGTTCTCGGCCCACTTGGTGCGCACCTGCGCGAACGCGACCGCCGTGCCGCCCAGCATCGGCGCGATCGTGCTGCTGGTAATCACGCCGACCGTCTCGGCGCTGTCCTCGGTCACCGCCATGACATGGCCGCCGGACAGGGGTTGCACAACCTCGCCCTCGGGCGAGGGCTCGAAGCGCAGCGCGACGAGGATCTGTTTCGGCTTGCCCAGCGCGTCCATCCTCGCGACGACCTCCTGACCCAGGTAACAGCCCTTCTTGAAGTGCACGCGATCGCGCAGCACGCCCGTCTCGCCGGGCAGGGATTCCTGTCCGAAGTCGATGTTGTACAGGGGAGTCCCCGCCTCGATGCGAGCGATGTTGAACGCGTGCCAGCCCGAAGGGCGCAGACGCACCTTCGCCGCCAGCGAGCCGTTCGAATCTGTTTGTCCGTTCTCGTCGTGGGGGCAGCCCGCTTCGATCAGGTGCGTCCAGACGCGCTCCGCGTGCTCGGTGGGAACCCAGAGGTGCAGGCCCGTCTCGCCGCAGTCGTCCTGGCGGTCGACGAGCAGATCAACGCCGGCGATCGTGACCGACGCCGCGGCCCCGGGCGTGAAGTCCGTCAGGGGCGCCCCGGCCTTGTGCGTCGCGACCGCGCCGAGCAGGTCGAGCGCCGTCGGCCCGTGGATCGAGAAGCGCTGCCACCGGTCGCTCGCGTCGGCGATCTGCACATCGTCGGCGATCACGAACGCGTCGAGTGTGGTTGCCGCCCGGGAAGCCGCCAGGAAGTCGACATCGAGCAGCACGCGGTCCCCGAGAACGAGCACGCGAAGGTCGGCGTCGATGCGTCCCTTCCGGTTCAGCCAGAACGAGCGGGCGACGCGGTGGGGGGGCAGGTCCTTGACCTCCTGGGTGATCATCCGGTTGAGGAAGGCGATCCGGTCGGAGCCGCGGACCTCGACCGTGCCCCGGTTGGTCATGTCGAACAGCGCGCAGCCCTTGCGAAGGGACGCGTACTCCGACGCGATCTCGCCGAAGGTCTCGACCATCTCGACCCCCTCGTCCGGAGGGCCCCAGGTGAGGAAGGAGGCCTCGGCCTCGGCGTGCTTGTTGCGAAACGGGCTGGAACGGGCCATGATCTGCGGATTCCTTCCCTCGCCGCACCGGTCCGTCGCGGCGTCGCGCAAGTCTACGCGCGATGGGTCGTCTCTCGCCCCCCGTTCTGTCCCGGAGTCTCTCCCTATGGCGTCCTCGCTCAACACCGACCTCCTCAAGCGTCTCTGCGAAACCCCCGGCGTCCCCGGGCGCGAGCACCGCGTGCGCGACCTGATCAAGAAAGAGGTCAAGGGCCTGTTCGACGAGATCCGCGAGGACCCGATGGGCAACCTGCTCTGCCGTCGCGACCCGCGCTCGGGCAAGACCAAAGGGAAATCGTCGAAGGGCGAGGCGACGCGCGTGATGATCCCCTGCCACATGGACGAGATCGGCTTCCTCGTGCGCTACATCGACGACAAGGGCTTCGTGCGCGTCAACCCCGTCGGGGGTTTCGACACGCGCAACCTCTTCGCGCGCCGCGTGCACATCCACACCGACAAGGGCGAACTCATGGGCGTGATGAACCCCGGCGGGCGCCCCATCCACATCGCCAGCGAGGAAGACAAGAAGAAGATCCCCGACACCAAGGAGTTCTTCATCGACACCGGCCTTGAGGGCGACGAGGTGAAGAAGCGCGTGAAGATCGGCGACATGGTGACGCTCGAAGAGCCCTTCAAGATCATGGGCAACAAAGCGGTCAGCAAGGCCCTCGACAACCGCGTCGCGTGCTGGCTGGGCATCGAGTCGGTCCGCGCCCTCGACACCAACGCCAAGGGACACGCGTGCGAGGTGCATGTCGCGTTCACCGTGCAGGAGGAGGTCGGCCTCCGCGGCGCCAAGACCGCCGCCGCCGCCATCAGGCCCCACCTGGGCATCGGCATCGATGTCACCCTCTCGTGCGACACGCCCGGCGTGCCCGAGGACGAAGCGGTCACGAAGCAGGGCGAGGGCGCCGGCCTGCATGTGATGGACTCGAGTTTCATCAGCGACATCGGGCTCATCAACGAACTCGAGGCGTGCGCGAAGAAGCACAAGATCAAGACCCAGCGAACAATCCTCGCGCGCGGCGGGCAGGACGGCGCCGCCGCCCAGCAGATCGGCGAGGGCTGCCGCGCCGCGGGGCTCGTGGTGGGCACGCGCTACATCCACACCGTGACCGAGATGGTCGACCTTCGCGACCTCGAAGCCGCGCGCGACCTCCTCGCGGCGTGGATGGCGGAAGTGGCTTGAAGAAGGGAGCGGGGAGTGGGGAATAGGCAGCGGGGGAGAGCGGTCCTCCGATCTTCTCCCGGCCCCCTCTCCCATCGCTGCGCGACAGGCGAGCGGGCCGGAGAGAGAGGCGAAAAAGAACAGCCCCGATCGGAACGATCGGGGCTGTGGGTGAAACAGGTTCTGTCACAGATCAGGCGGTCTGCTCGCCGACGCGCCAGCGCAGGAACGCGGTGACCTTGCCGCCCGAGGGGACGAGTTGCTTGATCTTCTTCTCGGGGTCCTTGATGAAGGGCTGCTCGAGCAGCGCGACGTCCTCGAAGAACTTGCGGAGTTTGCCCTCGACCATCTTCTCGGCGATCTCGCGGTTCTTGCCGCTTTCCATCGCCTGCTCGATCGCGAGGCGCTTCTCGCGCTCGATGACGGCGGCGGGGATCTCGTCGGGGCTCACACCCTCGGGCTTGATGGGCGACGCCGCGACGTGCATCGCGATGTCCTTGAGCAGCGCCTCGGGCACATTCTCGCCCTGGACGAGCACGCCGAGTTTGCCGTCGTGGTGGACATAGACGCCGTAGACCGTGCCGGCGCCGCCCTGGAGGGTGTGGGCGCGGGCGAACGACACGTTCTCACCCGTGCTGATGCGCAGGTTGTCGATGAGCTTGGTGGCTTCGGGGGTGACGCTCACCTCGCCCGGGCCCTTGCCGGCGGCCTCGGCGGCGATGGTGTCGGCGGCCTTCAGGAAGTTCTCGTTGCGCGCCGTGAAGTCGGTCTCGGCGCGGAGCTCGAGGATCGCGGCGTTCCCGCCCTTGACGGCGATCGCGATGCGACCCTCGCCGGCGGCGCGGTCCATGCGCGTGTCCATCTTGCCCTTGAGCTTCTTGCGGAGCCACTCCTCGGCGGCCGTGCGGTCGCCGTTGTTCTCCATCAGGGCCTTCTTGCAGTCCATCATGGGCAGCCCGGTGCTGTTGCGGAGCTGCATCACATCTTTCGCGTTGATCTCAACCGTCACTGGCGTTCTCCGGGGAAGGCAATCGGCAATGGGCAATGGGCAATGGGGGGGACAGGGTCGGGGCTGTGACACCGGGCAGAGGCCTGGGCGACTTCACCCATTGCCGACTGCCCATTGCCGATTGCCCTCTCCCTCACTCCCTCGCGGCGACCGGGCGGGCGGCGTCGGCGGGCTCGCCCTCGGGGGCGGGGGCGCCCGCGTCGTCGGCGCGATACTGCGAGCGGCGCGAGCGTCGGCGCGCGTCGTCGCCGCCGCGGGCCTCGCCCTCGGGGCGGCCTTCGGCGTCGCGCTCGCCGGCGAGCTGGCGCTGCTGCTTGCCCTCGGAGATCGCGGCGCAAAGTTCACGCAGGATCACGTCGATGGCGCGCATCGAGTCGTCGTTGCCGGGGATGGCGATGTCGGCCAGGTCCGGGTCGCCGTCGGTGTCGATGAGACAGATGGTCGGGATGCCGAGCTTGCGGGCCTCGCGCAGGGCGTTGAGCTCGCGCTTGGTGTCGATGACGACCATGGCGCCGGGCAGCTTGTGCATGTGGCGCAGGCCGTCGAGGTTGCGCTTGATCTTGTTCATCTCGCGACGGAGCTGGCTCTCCATCTTCTTCGAGTACGAGCGGAAGTTGTCCTTCGCCTCGATGGCCTCGAGCTCTTCGAGGCGCTTGAGGCGCGAGCGGATGGTGCGGAAGTTGGTCAGCGTGCCGCCCAGCCAGCGCTCGGTGACGAAGTGCATGCCGGCGGCGGGGACGCGCTGCTCGATGACTTCCTTCGCCTGGCGCTTGGTGCCGACGAAGCACACGTCCTTGCCCTCGGCGACGGTCTTCGCGAGGAAGCGCTTCGCGAGAAGGAGACCCTTCACGGTCTCCCGGATGTCGATCACGTGGATCGACTGGCGCTTCCCGTAGATGAACTGGCCCATCTTCGGGTTCCAGCTGCTGGTGCGCTGGCCGAAGTGAATGCCGGATTCGATCAGGTCTTGAACAAGCGACTCGGACATGGCTCGTGCCTTTCGTACAGCGGGGCCTGCGACAGCGCGGATCGGCTCGCGTGGCGCGGACGAGAGGGGAGGCGGCAGCGCTTCCCATCGCCGGCGCGCGGTTCCCCGAGTCATCTCGGGATCGCGTCGTCGCGTGTGGCTCGCTTCGGTGTTCGACGCGCGAGGGAATCCCGCGTCGTCGGTTCTTCTTGAGTTCCCACCTCTGGACGCTTCACGCATGCGCCAGATGGCCCGCGGCGCCGATCACGCCGCGATGCCCATAGTAGGCCCGGAGACCCTCCAAAGGGCAATCCGGTCCGACGCTTCCCCGTGATTTCATGCAGTTTGCCCCCTGCGTGAGCCCCGATCCGACCCCGGCTCGGCCGGGCGTCTCAGTCACGCGCCTGGCGCAACACCATCGCCGGGGTGTCCCCCGGGCGGACCCAGCGAGACCCGGGCCCGCGCGGCAGGCGGGCGTTCGTCAGGTGGTTCAGGTACAGCTCCAGCGACGCCCGATCGAAGGTCGCGAGGTACCCCATGCTCACGCTGGGGTTGAATGCCCGGATCTCGTCGCACAGGATCGCCGACGCGGCGTCGATGCCCTCCCTGGGGACCTCGGTGGCAGGCGAGGTCTCGAAGGGGCTGTCGGGGGTGCGTCGGGTGCGGAAGAGGCCGAGCATGGTGGGCATGCAGCAACCATCGGCGCGGGCGTTTCCTGCGCATGAGTGTGTAAGTGATGCGGACCTAGAGACTTGCGCGAGCGTTCCCGATCACTACCCCTCGGGGATGAGGTGTGTCGGATCCACCAGATGGTGTGGATGGTGATCCCGGGAGGGGCGCGCAGAGGGGCGCATTCTTCGCTGGAGCGGCTCTGCGAAATCCGCGCCGGGTCTCTACACTCCCGACCCATGGCTCAGACCACCCCCCAGGCGCGTCCCTCGCTCGACCATCCCGCCTTCGCGCTCGTGAAGCAGGCCTTTCCGGGCTCGACGCTGCGCGGGACCGAGTTCCGAGGGCAGAGCACGCTCGTCGTGGAGCCGCGCGACCTGCACGCGGTGATGAAGTTCCTGCGCGACGACCCGCGCTGCGCGTTCAACTTCCTCTCCGATGTCGTGGGCGTCGATTACCTGAACTACCCCACCGAGCAGCCCGGGCGCTTCGCCGTCGTGTACAACCTGTGCGCGTACGAGCGCGCCGATCGCTTCTTCGTCAAGGTGTTCCTCAACCCGTCGATCCCCACCGAAGGCATCGCGGAAGACCCGGCGCTCGTCGTCGACAGTGTCTGCGATCTGTGGCCCGGCGCCGAGTGGACCGAGCGCGAGGTGTTCGACATGTTCGGCATCCGCTTCCGCAATCACCCGGACCTGCGCCGCATCCTTACCTGGAAGGACTTCCCCGCCCACCCGCTGCGCAAGGACTACCCCCTGCGCGGTCGAGGCGAGCGCGAGAACTATCCGGTGATCGATCGCACCGACGCGTGATCGCGCCGTTCAGGCGTGCACATACCCCAGTCGCGCGGCGCACTGCGCGACGACCTCGACCGCTTCGTCGAGTTCGGCGGTGGTCGTCTCGCGGCAGATCGAGAACCTGATCGACTGGTGCACGCGGCAGTCTTCGAGGCCCATCGCCGCGAGGACGCTGCTGGACTCCATGCTGCCCGACGAGCAGGCCGAGCCGGCCGAGGCGCACACGCCGCGCTCCGAGAGCAGCAGGATCATGAGCTCGCTGTCGGCGCCCGGCGCGCACGGGAAGGCGATGTTGCTGGTGGACCACAGGCGCTGCGCCGGGTCGGCTGGGCCGTTGATCTTCGCGCCGGGGACGCGCTCGAGGACCGCGCGCTCGAAGCGTTCGCGAAGTCGCACGACGCCGGCGAGGTTGGCGGGCTCGGCGAGCCATTCGCCGGCGAGCTTGGCGGCTTCGCCGAAGCCGACGATGCCCGGGACATTCTCGGTGCCGCCACGGCGCGAGAGCTCCTGCGCGCCGTGGAGGACGCAGGCGATGCGCACGCCCTTGCGCGCGTAGAGCGCGCCGACCCCCTTGGGCCCGTGCATCTTGTGCGCGGCGCAGGTGAGCAGGTCGATGTTCGTGCCGGCGACATCGGTGGGCATCTTGCCGACCCACTGCGTGCCGTCGCAGTGGAACACCGCGCCGTGCTCGTGGGCCAGTTCGCCGAGTTCGTCGACGGGCTGGATCGCGCCGGTCTCGTTGTTGGCCCACTGGACGCTGACGAGCGCGACGGAGTCGTCGATGAGCGCGCGGGCGGCGTCGAGGTTGACGACGCCGGAGTGATCGACCGGGAGCCAGCGGATGTCCGCCTCGCCGCGGGCTTCGAGCGTCTTGACGAGTTTCTTGATCGCGCTGTGCTCGATGGGGGAGGTGACGATGGCGCGGCGCGAGCGCGGGGCGGCGTAGAGCGCGCCGCGGATCGCCATATCGATGGACTCGGTGCCCCCCGAGGTGAAGACGACTTCCATCGGCTTGGCGCCGATGAGGTCGGCGACGGCGCGCCGTGCGAGTTCGACCTTCTGGCGCGCCGCCTGCCCTGCGCGATGGACGGACGAGGGGTTGTGCCAGCACACGGTGAGCGCGTCGTGCATCGCACGCACGACGGGGTCGAGCGGGCGGGTCGTCGCGTTGTTGTCGAGGTAAATCATCGGGGGGAGGGCAAGAGGCACGGGGCAAGAGGCAGACGGGAAGAGGAGAGCGGGTCCGAGGCACGGGCCTCATGCCATGTGCCTCGTGCCTCTTGCCTTCCGCCAAGTTTACTCGCCCTGCTCCATTCTGCGAACCCCGACGAGCATGATCCGCGAGATGACATCGCGGACGTGGGCGCCCGACTCGTCACGGGCGTGCATGGGCACGCCGAGCGGGGCGAGGATCCCATAACCAAGCCCGAGGTGGAGCAGCATCCAGCCGGTGATCTCGGGCGAGAACGCGCGGCTGACCACGCCCTCGTCCTGGGCCTTGGCGACCTCGCTGGCGAGGAAGCGGTGGAGGGCCTCGATATGGCGCACGATGGCGGCCTTGATCTCGGGGTCCTCGATCTCGGTCATCGCCTGCACGATGACGCGATACACGCCCCGGCCCTTTTCGGAGACCATCGGGTTGGCGCCGATGAGTCGCTTGAGGCGCTCTGCCGGGTCGGCTGCGCTCGAGAGTTCACGGTCCCACTGGTCGATGGTGCGTTGGCCGGTGCGGTCGATCAGAGCGACGAAGAGATCGCGTTTGGACTCGAAATGCCGGTAGATAATGGGCTCGGTGACGCCGGCGGCCTTCGCGAGCTCCGCGGTCGTCGCGCCGGCATAGCCGCGCTCCGCGAAGAGCGTCGCGGCGGTGTCGAGCAACTGCTCTTTGCGTTGTGCTGCTGGGAGTCTGCTCATCGGCTTCGCTGAGGTAAGTCTATGCAAACTTACGCATCGGCGTCTTCTGTGGTTCCCTTTGGCGGCGCGCTGGGCCGATCGCCGCAAGCCGCGGGCCCCGGCCCGGGCTGGTGGTCGGCAGGGGGGACCGGGTCGTAGCCGGAGCTGCCGAAGGGGTGGCACTTCGCGAGGCGCCTGGCCGCCAGCCACGAGCCCCGGAACGCCCCGTGGGAGTGCAGGGCCTCCGCCGCGTAACGGCTGCACGAGGGGTGGAAGCGGCAGTGCCCGCCCATCAGGGGCGACAGCAGCACCTGGTACACGCGCACCAGCCCGAGCAGAGGGAGCGCGAGCAGGCGCCCAAGAGCGCCGGGGCGACCGGGACGCGACTCGTCCGGCGGCGACGCGTTCACGACGCCGACGACCCGCGTCGCTTCCACTCTCGGTCGATGCTCTTCCAGCAGTCACGAACCGCGTCGATGTACCGCTCCAGCGGCAGCGGCCGGTGGGGGCGCACCGAGATCACCAGGTCATACCCCGGGGGCATCTCGACGCGCAGCAGCCGGAAAGACTCCCGGAGCATCCGCTTCATGCGGCTGCGCCGGACAGCGTTGCCCAATCTTTTGCCGACCGAGATCCCTAGGCGGGCGTGGGGCAGGTCGTTGGGCACGCCGTAGACCGCGAGCGGGCCGTTCACGCGCCGGACGCCCTTGTCGTAGACGGACTGGAACTCGCGGTTCTGCGAGAGCCGATGGCGCCTCCGGAAGACGAAGACCCGCGAGGTGTCGTCCGTCGTCGGGGGGTGCTCGTGGTGAGTTTCGTTGTCCACCGTCAGGCCGTCTCCGCGAGTGCGCGCTGGTAGCGTGACATGAGGTTCGATCGTGTCAAGACCCCCTCGACCTTCCTGGAACCGTCTGCGCTGAGCACCGCCAGCGACGCGGCGTCGTGGGTCGAGAACTTCGCCATGACCGAGTCGAGCGGCTCGTCGGGGTGGACCGTCGGGAGGTCGGTGCGCATGACCTCGGAGACCACGAGCAGCGGCAGCGCCTCGCGCTCGATGAGGGCCGTGCGAAGGTCCTGGCCCGTCACGACGCCGGCGTAGTGCCCCGCCTTGTCTACGACGACGAAATCCTCGAGCCGGTAGCGCTCGGCGAGCGTGATGAGCGCGCTCAGCGGATCGTCGGGGTTCACCGCGACGCCGGGCACGATGTCTGCGTCGCTGGCGATGAGCTTTCGCAGGATCGTCCAGTCACCGGCCGAGCCGAGGCGCACGCCCTTCCTGCGCAGCTTGAGGGAATAGATGGAGTCTCGCGCGAGCAGTTGCGCGACGACCGTGCTCACCACCGCCGCCAGCATGATGGGAAGAAGGACGTACACATCGCGCGTGATCTCGAAGAGCATCAGCATCGCGGTGAGCGGCGCGTGGGTGGTCCCCGCGACGACGGCTGCCATGCCGACGAGCGCGTACGCCGCGGGCGAGCCGCCCTCGGGGAGGAGGCCAAGGTGATCGAGTCCCACGCCGAACGCGGCGCCGGCGGCGGCGCCGATGAAGAGCGAGGGGGCGAACACCCCGCCCGATCCACCAGAGCCGAGGGTAAGACTCGTCGCGACGATCTTGCACGCGCACAGCAGGAGCAGCGCCCACATCGCGACCGGGATCGCGCCGGCGAATCCGGCGTCGCCGAGGCCGTGGATGCCCCGGTTCGCGCTCGGCCCGCTGGCGTGGTTCGTGGCGCTCGTGTACGAGACCGGGTCGAGGAGCGCGCGGATCGAGTCGTACCCATTGCCGAAGAAGGCCGGGATCGGCTCGTCGCCGTGCAGCCCGGGGGTGACCATGAACGCGACGCCCAGCGCGCCCAGAAGCAGCGCGCCCAGGACCGGCTTCAGCAGCGGGTGCAGGCGCATTTTCTCGAACAAGTCCTCGGACTTGTAGAGCGTCTTCGCGAACGCCACGGCGACCGCCCCGCAGACCAGCCCGAGCACGACATAACTCGGCAGCTCGCTCAGCGTGAAGACATAGCGCTGCAGCTCGTCGCCGGCGGCGAAGATCGCCTCGTTCTGCCCGAGCACCGCCTGCGTGACCGCCGCGGAGAACACGCTCGCGACCACGATGGGGGTGAATGTCTTGAGCGAGAAGTCGCGCAGAAGGATCTCGAGCACGAAGAACACGCCCGCGATTGGCGCGTTGAACACGCTCGCGATCCCCGCCGCGGCGCCGCACCCAAGCAGTGTCGTCGCCTGCTCGCGGCTGATCTTCAGGAGCTGCGCGAGGCCCGAGCCCAGCGCGGCTCCGATCTGGACGATCGGCCCCTCGGCGCCGGCCGATCCGCCCGAGCCGATCGTGCACGCGCTCGCGAGCGACTTCACGACCGCGAGGCGTGGCCTGACCTTGCCCTGGCGACGGATGACGGCGTCCATGACCTCGGGGACGCCGTGGCCCTGGGCTTCGCGCGCGCCGTATCGCACCAGCAGCGCGGTGAGCAGTGCGCCGAGCATGGGGATGAGCGGGAGCAGGAGCAGCGGGAGCCCGACCTGCGCGTTTCGCGCGAGGCGCTCGAAGAGGTGGACCAGTTCGATGAAGCCGATCGCGCCCAGCGCCGTCACGACGCCTGCGCCGGCGCCCAGGATGATCATCGTCCAGTCCTGACCCAGACCGAGCCGGGCGAAGGCGGTCTGCACGCGATGCGCCAGCTCGCCGCCCATCGCCGCTCAGGCCGCCTGCTCGTTGGAGTCGTCGTCGGGCGAAGCGTCGCCGGTCGATGCGCTCGAGCGCCCGGCGGACCCGCCTCGCGTGCGCCCGCGTCCGCGCTTGGGCTCGGGTGAATCGTCGCCCGCGTCGAGCGGCTTGCCCTTGGCGTCGGTGAGGGGGTTTCCCTCCATGTCGCGGATGATCGGGATCGGGTGTTCCTTCTCGTGGGCAGCGAGTGCTTTCTCCCACTTCGCGCGCACCTCGTCGGGGAGTTCGGCCCACTTGCCGCGTCCGCGGCACTTGGGGAAATTCGAGCACGACAGCCAGGGCCCGCGCACGCCGTTGCGCAGCACGAGGGGCTTCTGGTCCTTCGGGCAGGGCAGGTCGGTCATCAGCGCCGGGGGCTGGGGCGCGAGGACATGGCCCTTCTTGTCGAGTTTCAGGATGCCGTCGCAGTCGGGGTATCGCGAGCAGCCCAGGAACGGGCCGAAGCGACCGGTGCGCTTGGTCATCGCGGCGCCGCACTTGTGGCACGCGATGTTCGCGGTCTCGATCTTCTGCGGCCTGCCCTCGCGATCGCACGGGCACGCGTAGTCGCACTCCGGATAGCGCGAGCACGACAGGAAGCGACCGTTCTTGCCGAAGCGGTACACGAGGTCGGCGCCGCATTTCTCGCAGCGGTATTCCTTTGGCGCCGGCTGCGTCTCCGCTTTCGCGTGGGTGAGGTGCTCGAGCGCCTCGCCGAGCTGCTTCTTGAAGGGCCCGTAAAAGCGGCGCAGGACCTCGACCCAGTCGAGCTTGTCGCTCTCGATCTTGTCGAGTTCGTCTTCCAGGTCGCGCGTGTAGCCGACCTGCATGATCTCGGGGAAGGCCTCGATCAGTTTGTCGGTGACCACCTCGCCCAGATCGGTCGCGTAGAAGCGACGATCGACCTGCTCGGCGTACTTGCGGTCCTGGATCACCTGGATGATCGACGCGTAGGTCGAAGGGCGCCCGATGCCCTCGCTCTCGAGCGTCTTGATCAGCGAAGCCTCGCTGTAGCGGGGCGGCGGCGAGGTGAACTTCTGCTGGGGCTCGACGCTGAAGGGCGCGAGGGGCTGCTTCTCGCGCAGCTCGGGAAGGACCTGCTCGTCGCTGGCGACCGGCACGCCCGAAACCTTATAAAACCCGTCGAACACGAGCGTGCGGCCCGTGGCCTTGAAGACGAGCGGGTTACGCGCGTCCTTCCCGCCCTCGATCAGCACGGTCGTCGAATCCCACTGAGCCGGCGTCATCTGGCAGGCGACGAACCGCTCCCAGATGATGCGGTAGACCTTGAGCATGTCCTCGCCGTTGCGGTGCTTGCGCAGGTCGGCGGCGACGCGGTCCGGGGAGTGGTCGAGGGAGGTCGGCCTGATGGCCTCGTGGGCTTCCTGCGCCGCTTTGTTCGAGGAGGAGAAGAAGTTGGGCTTCTCGGGCAGGTACTTGTCGCCGAAGGCCTTCTCGATGTACCCGCGCGCCATGTCGATCGCGTCGCGCGACAGGTGCGTCGAGTCGGTTCGCATGTACGTGATGAGGCCGACGGCGCCGACGCCGCGCAGCTCCACGCCCTCGTACAGGTTCTGGGCGGCGCGCATGGTGCGCTGTGCGCCGAAGCCCAGGCGCGAGGACGCCGCCTGCTGGAGCGTCGAGGTGATGAACGGCGCCGAGGGACGCGTGGTGGTGCGCTTCGTTTCGATCGAGCGGATCGAGTACGGTGTGCTGGTGTCGATGCGCCCGAAGACGGTGCGATGGAACCGCGCCGGGCCCTTGCCATCCTGGTTCTCGACCGTCTCGACGGACAGGTCGGTCAGCCCGGCGCGCTCGGCGATCTCACGCACGCGCGCCGTCAGATCGACCTTGCCCTCGGTCGCGCCCTTCAGACCCTCGGACGTGAGTTCGAACTTCTCGCCGCCGATCTCGACCAGCTCGGCGCTGAGAGCGCTGCGCGACGAGAGCCACGCGTTCTGCGCCTTGACGGTGGGGGGGTTGCCCTTGTCGTCGCACTCGGCGAGGAAGTCGGGCCACGCGACCGCGAGCTTCGCCGCGTCCTCGGGCCTGAGCGCGAACCTGGCGTCGATCTTCCAGTATTCCTCGGGGATGAACGCGCGGATCTCTCGCTCGCGATCGACGATCAGCCGGACCGCGACGCTCTGCACGCGACCGGCGGACAGCCCTCGCGCGACCTTCTTCCACAGCAGGGGCGAGACCTGGTACCCCACGATGCGGTCCAGCACGCGCCGGGCCTGCTGCGCGTCGACTTTGTTCTGATCGATCGAGCGGGGCGTCGAGAACGCGCGCTTGATCTCCGTCGCGGTGATCGCGTTGAAGACCACGCGCTTCGCCTGATCCGGCCGCACGCCCAGGATGTGCGCCAGGTGCCAGGCGATCGCCTCGCCCTC
Organism: Phycisphaeraceae bacterium; assembly: GCA_019636675.1. Classification (NCBI taxonomy): domain Bacteria; kingdom Pseudomonadati; phylum Planctomycetota; class Phycisphaerae; order Phycisphaerales; family Phycisphaeraceae; species Phycisphaeraceae bacterium. The sequence continues at coordinate 349,668 of JAHBXC010000001.1, read as the reverse complement.
GCGGTCAAGGTCGGTCGCGAACCAGATGTCCGACGCGCCCTTCGCCGCACGCTTCAGCTCGCTGACGGTCTTGTTCTTCCCGGAAAGGACCTGGTAGGTCGGTTCGAAGTCGTGCTCGAGGTCGACGCCCGGGACCGGGGACTTGTCGCCCTTCACCGCTTTCTCGGGCAGGTCGCGCACGTGCCCGACCGACGCTTTCACGATGTAGCCCGACCCGAGGTAGCGGTTGATCGTCTTCGCCTTGGCGGGCGACTCCACGATGACCAGGTGCTTGCCGTGCGAGGACCCGGCGCCAGCGAGGTCGTCGCCCTCGTCCCCCTCGTCGACGGACTCGGCGCTCCGCTTGGGCGCGGCCTTGGACACCTTCTTCCGCGTCGACTTCTTGCGCGCGGCGGGGGATGATTTTCGAGATGCGTTCGGGTCTTTAGCCATATGGAGGGGGCGCCGGGGGCTGCATGTTTCGGCCGCCAACGCCGACGACCTAAGCGAACAGGCCCGGGAATGTCAAGACGCCCGGGCGCACAGGGACGCGCGTCGCCTCCCGGGGCCAGCCCGTGGGCACGGGAGAGTCAGTCGGTGTAAGGCCTTTGCTCACAAGGGGCTTATGTCGAAATCCCCCGCCCGTGCAGCAGCCCGGCAAGCGCCGAATCCGCCCGGGCGTCGTCGGGCAGGGTCGGCCCGTCCAGCCAGAGAGACCCCGGGATCGTGCGCAGCCGGCGGAGCCAGGTCCGCTGGTTCTTCGCGAACCGGCGGGTCTCGATCTTGGTCCGTTCGATCGCCTCGTCGATCTGCGACGCCGAGCCCCCGGCATCGAGGGCGGCGGCGATCTGCTTGTAGCCAAGCGCCTCGCGCGCTGTCGGGCCGAGGAGCCCACGCGATCGCAGCGAGCGGACCTCGTCGACGAATCCCAGCTCGACCATCCGCTTCACACGCGCGTTGATGCGCCGGTTGATCTGCTCCCCGGGCCATTCGAGCCCGATGAGCACCGCGTCGTCGCGCACCGAGTCCGCGTCCCATTGGCGCTGGAACGAAGAGATCGGCCGCCCCGTGAGCCGGTAGACCTCGAGGGCGCGCACGACGCGCTTCTCGTCGTTGCGATGGATCCGCCCCGCCGCAAGCGGATCGACGCGCCGCAGTTCGTCGTAGCGATCGTCGGGGGGCATCGCTGCCAGGGTCGCGCGCAGTGCCTGGTCGCTCGACGGCCCTTCGAAGAGCCCTTCAAGAAGGGCCTTGACGTAGAAATGCGTCCCGCCCACAACGACCGGGATGCAGCCCCGTGCGCGGATGTCGGCGATCGCGTCTTCGGCGAGCCGCAGCCATTCCTCCACGCTGAAGCGATCGGTCGGGTCGCGGATATCGAGGAGGTGATGCCGGACGCCGCGCATCTCGTCCACCGTGGCCTTGCCCGAGCCGATGTCGAGCCCGCGGTAGACCTGGATGGAGTCGGCGGAAACCACCTCGGCCGGGACCCCCAGCGCGTCGCGAAGGCGCAGCGCGAGGTCGACGCCCAGCGCCGACTTGCCGCCGGCGGTCGGGCCGACGATGACGGGCATCGGGATGGCGCGGGCCATGGTCACCGGCAACTCTAGCGTGGGGCCAAGAGCGCCCGGGCGTCGGCTAGGATGCGTCCAGACTCGCGAAGCACTCACAGCAGGAGGAGCCCATTCGTGGCGAAAGTGACGATCGATCAGCTCAATGTCCGCGGCAAGCGTGTCCTGATGCGCGTGGACTTCAATGTTCCCGTCTCGAACGGGCAGATCAGCGACGACCGGCGCATCCAGATGGCGCTGCCCTCGATCCGCAGCGTGGTCGAGCGTGGCGGGAGCGTGGTGCTGATGTCCCACCTGGGTCGCCCCAAGGGGGACGGGTACGAGGAGGAGTCCTCCCTGAAGGTCTGCGCCGAGCGGCTCTCGAGGCTGCTCGGGCGCCCGTGCGCGTTCCCCTCGACCGACTGCGTGGACTCTGCTGCCGCGAACGCGGCCGCGGCGCTCAAGCCGGGCGAGGTGATGCTGCTCGAGAACCTGCGCCACCACAAGGCCGAGACCAAGGGCGACCCTGATTTCGCCGAGAAGCTCTCCGCGATGGGCGACGTGTACTGCAACGACGCGTTCGGGGCGGCCCATCGCGCCCACGCGTCGATCGTCTCGGTCGCGAAGATCATGAAGGAGCAGGGCAAGCCGGCGGCGAGCGGGCTGCTGATGGCCAAGGAGATCCGCTACCTCTCCGACGCGATGCAGCACCCCCAGCGTCCCTTCGTGGCCGTGGTGGGCGGCGCCAAGGTCAGCGACAAGATCCCGGCCCTGCTGCGTCTGCTCGACCTGACCGACACGCTGCTGGTGGGCGGCGCGATGGCGTACACGCTCATGGCCGCGCTCGGCAAGAAGGTGGGCGACAGCCGCGTCGAGGAGGACCGCCTGGGCGACGCGAAGAAGATCCTCGACCACGCCGCCGTCGCGAAGTGCGACCTGCTCCTGCCGACCGATCACGTGTGCGCGACGCAGTTCGCCGAGCACGCCGATGAGGTGAAGGTCTTCGAGGGCACTATCCCCGAGGGCTGGATGGGCCTGGACATCGGCCCGGCGACGCAGGCCCGCTACGCAGGGATCATCGAGAAGGCGAAGACGGTCGTCTGGAACGGGCCGATGGGCGTCTTCGAGTGGCGCAAGTTCGCGATGGGCAGCGAGACGATCGCCGACGCGATGGCGAACGCGACCGAGCGGAACGGCGCGGTCACGATCGTCGGGGGGGGCGACAGCGCCGCCGCCGCCGAGAAGTTCGGCGTCGCGTCGCGGGTGTCGCACGTCTCGACGGGCGGCGGGGCGAGTCTCGAAATGCTCGAGGGGCGTGCGTTCGAGTCTGTGTCGGTGCTCACCGACGCGTGAAAGGCACGGACAACCGGTGATCGATCACGAAGGGCCCGCGGGCCCTTCTTTCATGCGCGTTCGCGCCGGAAAAAGAAAGACCCCGGAGGGGGTTACCCCTCCGGGGTGTGAATCAGAGTCGATTCGAGTCAGTAGGTGTCTTCGCGAGACTTACGGGCAGGTGACGCCGAAGTTCGAGAGGACGATGTTGAGGTCGGAGAAGTTCACGACGCCGTCACCGTTGACATCGCCGGGGATCCCAGCGCCGCTCTGACCGAAGGTCGAGAGGACGGCGTTGAGGTCGGAGAAGTTGATGATGCGGTCGCCGTTGGTGTCGCCGGGGCAGGGGGCCTGGCCGGTGGAGACGTTGAGGTTGTCCATGTAGTACACGGAGAACGGAGCGGTCGGGGTGCCGGTGTCGTCGTCGCCGCTGAACACGAAGATCGCGTCGAGGTCACGGACGACGAGGGGCTGCTGCGTGACGGGGTTGGTCACGATGTTGGGGAAGGTAGAGCCGATCGCGGTGCCGTTGATCTTCCAGTCGATCTTGCCGGTGGAGAGGTTGTACTCCACGCGAGCGCGGAAGGCCTGGTTGGCGAGGATGCCGAGCGAGGAGCGGGTCGGACCAGCGGTGACGAGGACGTCATCGCCGGGCATCGCCGTGGCGCTCTGGGCGCCCCACACGTAGAAGGTGTCGTCCTGGGCGGAGTACCACATGGTGCTGCCGAGGAAGAAGGCGCCGCCGGCGGGGCTGAGCTTCGCGGGCGACCAGCCACGCGAGGTGGTGAAGTCGCTGAACGCGAAGTCGGCTTCGATGACCCAGCGGGTCGAGCCGGAGACGGTGATGTTGGGCACGCGGGTGGTGAACTGCGTGAACTGGAAGGCCTCGGTGCCGTTCGGGTTCGGGGGAGAGACCTGAGCGGTGTCACGGAAGATGTTGGCCATCGCGACGGCGGTGCTGCTGCCGCGGAGGAGGTTCACGCTGTCCATGACGACGCCGTTGGCGTTGGTGTAGCGGGTCGAAGCGGTGGGCGCGCCCATGGGGTCGTCGATGTGACGGACGGGCGGGATGCCGGGGATGCCCCACTCCATGTTGTCGTTGTAGGTGAGAGTGAAGTCGGGCAGCACGACCACGGGCAGAGCCGAGCACTGGAAGTCGTGATCGGCGACGCGCAGGGTGGCGCCGGAACCGAAGGCCTGGTTCTCAGACTCGTGGTAGACGACGGCGGCGGCGTTCGCGAAGGCCGTGCCGGAGTAGATGGTCGTGCCGTTGACGGAGACCGTGAGGTTGTTGTCGATGTCGACCGTCATGCACAGGTCGCGGTAGGAACCGAAGGTCCACTGCGTGCCGGTGGAAGCGATGTCCACGCCGATCACCGGGACGTTGTCCTGGGGAGTGGTCGTGAAGGGATCGTCGATCGGATCGTACTCGGGGTTGATCTGGACGTAGACCGTGGGCTCATAGAACGGGTTCATGATGTTGTTGGGGTCTTCGCGACCGATGTAGACGCGAGCGGTGACGCCGCCGACGATGAAGTTCGTCGCCTCGGAGTCGAGAGCGATAGCGCGGACCGTCGAGCCGGTGAGGCGGACGTTCGTGCAGAACGACCAGGGGTCGCCGGGGAGGGCGTAGGCGTTGGGGAGGGTCTCGCGGAACTCCTGACGGAACTTGTTGTCCGACGAGACGTTGTTGATCTGCGAGAGGACCTGACCCTGCCCGCCGTCGTTGATGACGGTGAGCGCCGAGGACAGGGCCGCGAAGATGCGGCTGGTCTGGCCGAGGACGGGGCCGGTGTTCAGCCACTCGAAGTCATCGAGGTAGGGGCACGCGAGGGTCGGGGCGGTCGGGAGGGCGAACGGCTCGCCGTCGAAGGAGATGTTGTCGAAGAAGGTCTCGGCCTCAGCGGCCTCGAAGGAGGCGTTGGAGCCGACGCGATCGAGGAAGCCCGAGGTGAGGATGGTGTTGCTGTAGATCGCGACCTCGGGGTTGCCGTTCAGGTAGTCGATGTACACGTTGACGCGGGCGTCAGAGCTGGTCTCGCCGATCATGCGGTGCCAGGTCCCGATGGGGATCTGGACGGGCTGGCCGACCGAGAAGCCGGCGGGCGGGGTGCAGCCGGGGATGTTCATGCCCTGGGCGTCGCGGCAGTAAAGGCAGGGGACGAAGATACCGGTCGTGAACGACGCGGGATCAGGCCCAAGCGAGAGCATGGTCGTGATGGGGCCGACGGGCAGACCGAAGTCCGTGCAGTCGCCCGGAGTGGTCTCGACGCAGGTGCCGCCCCACAGGATGCGGGCGGTCACGAAGCCGGTGAACAGAGCGACGGGCTCGAAAGTGTTCTGCTCGGCGGTCGTGGTGTTGTAGACCTCGAACGACACGCGAGCGTCGTTGTCAGCGGTCGGGGCGAGGGGGAAGAACGCGACCAGATCGGTCTCGCTCGAGATCAGGCGGGCGTTGTGACCGGTGAAGAAGCCACCCGGCGCCTGGGCCGCGCCGACGCGGTGACGCATCATCTTGGTCTGGTTGGCCACGCCGTTCGGGCCCGCGGCGGGGGCCGGGGTGAGCGGGTTGGCGGGGTCGATCACGCGGACGAAGTTGACCGAGGTCTGGCCGCGGACGTTGAAGTACATGGTGCCGGGCAGCGTGCCGGACTGGAACGAGGCAGCGCGGGTGAAGCCCAGACCACCGGTCGAGGTATCAGCCGGGGCATTCTCGTAGTTGTACTTGACGGAGACGACGTTCGGCGTGCCGCGGAGGGAGACGTACTCCTGCGCGGTCTCGACGGGAGCCATCTCCGCACGCAGGCCCGTCAGGGGAGAGCGGCGCTGCCCGACGATGCCGTCGGTGAGGGCCGGCCAGCCGGTCTGGCGGTAGACCTGGATGTCAGAGTCAACCGTGCTCACGCGGCTGATGGGGATGAGGTCCGAGGTCTTCGCGGCCTCGGCGAGTGCGACCGCGGACACAGCGAGTCCGACGGCGCCAGCAAGAATACCAATCTTCATGACCGAATCTCCTCTTGTCGTGCATCAAACGAAACGCACGAGAAACGCCTGAAAAATCACCAAAACGTATGCTCTCCGGCGAAGGTCGGGGCCGAACGGACCCGCGCTTCGATCGGAAGGACTTTCAATCTCACGAACCGATGAGTCTGCAAAGGGAATCTGTTCCCAACCTACCGGCAAACCGCGCCGGGATCAATCGCTCTTCTCCGAACTCGAGTCGGCGCCCTGGGTGGCGACGCTCGCCGCTGGCACGCCCACCCGTCGAACCGGTGGGCCGAGTTCCCGCAGAACCTGCGCGGGAACATTCGCCAGCCCTTCACAATGACACAAGCTCAGACTTTTTGCAAGAGAATTCCCTAAGGAGTGGAAGGAAACCTTCTCGGCCCCTGTTCGGGAGTGGTCCGGATACGCCCCAAACGTGAACATAGGTAACCCCAGGGCCCCGGCGGGCCTGCGAGCGACCGAACGTGGACTTGCCGCGCGACCTCCGAAACGGAGCAAGTTATCCGGGTTTGGCGGGATCCGGGAGCCCCGGCGGGCTCTCGCGAGCGTCGAGCCCTTCCGAAAGGCGCTCGAGGCGGGCGTGCTCGTCGTCGGTCATGGTCGAGCCGAAGTTCGACGCGATGAACGCCGCGACCTCGGGGGCGTGGGGCATCGCGGCGCATCGCTCCAGCGCGTCGAGCCACGCCGACGCCGGCTTGCCGGCCTCCATCGCTTCGTCGAGCCGGTTGAGCATCACCAGCGCGTGGAAGCGGATCGACATCGCTGCCGGGAAAGAGCCGTCGTCGTCGTTGATCGCTCGGATCGCGGACGCGAGCGCCCCCTGCGCGTCGCCGAGCGAGAGGCGTGTCTTCGCGAGAAGTTCGTGGAGCTCGCGGTCGTCCGCGCGGTCGTCGTTCTCGAGTCGCGCAAGCAGCGCGACAAGCAGCGACTCACGCAGCGACGCGTCGGACACGGCGCGGAGCGCGACCGGGCGGCGCGCGGGATCGAATCCCTCGAGCACCCTGGCGAGTTGCGGGATCGACGAATCTTCGCGCGGCGACAGCGCGATCAGCCGAAGAAAGCCCGAGGGAGTCGCGCGATGCGCAAGCACCGCGTCGCACGCGGCGGGGAACAGCTCGGCGTGCGCGAACGCGGCGGACAGCACGCTCTCGACGCGCGACGCCGACGCGGCCAGCGCGCCCGCCGCGGCGGCTCTCACCTGCGCGTTCTCGTGGCCGTGCATCAGCCGGTCGAGCCGAGCGTCGTCCCCTCCGCGAGAGAGCGCCGCGAGCAGTCTCGCGTGCGAAACAGTCATCGCATCATCGCTCATGGCGCGGAGGATCTCGATCGCCTGGCGCCGACTCTCCGGCGCAAGACCGCGCCCCCCTTCGCACGCGAGCAGCGCGTCGGCCGCGGCGCTGCTCGCCGGGTCAGGCGACGCGAGCCAGCGCAGCATGACGGCGTCGGGCAGCGATTCAAGATCGAGTCTCGACGCGAGGCGCAGGAGCGGGGCGGCGATGCGCGTCGAACGCTCCAGGTCCAGCGCGCGCGCGACGGCGTCCGCGTGCTCGACGCCCCCAAGGTTCTCGAGCAGACGCGCCGCGCCGGCGCGGACATCCTCGTCCTCGCTCGAGAGCAGCGCCGCGGCGGCGGGAGCGACTTCCGAGCCGAGGGGCTGAGCGTTCAGCAGCGTGCGCGACGCCAGGTCGAGCCCGAGCCGCTTCACTCGCGTGAGATCGTCTCGCAGCATCGCCGCGATCAGCTCGCCGCGCCGCTCGGCAGGGGTGAGCGAAAAGTGCCGGTTCAGCAGGTCGAGGTGCCGGACGACGATGTCCTCGCGCTGGCGCTCGAAGCGCTCGGCCCTGGCGCGGAAGTTGGTCGCGAGTTCGGCGTGCCACGCGCCGTTGTCGAGGTCCTTGGCGCGCGCCCACCATTCGAGCCAGCCCTCGGTCCCGGCGCGTGCGCAGGCGTCGCAGCCCGTCCACGCCCGAAGCGACGACGAGATCTCCCGCGCGATGGGCTCTGGCGTGTCGCCGGCGAGCAGACGGCCCATCGCCGCTTCGCACGCGATCCTCGCCGGGTAGGTCCCGAGGGCGGCGAGCACGGCCTGCGCGCACTCGCGCGTGGTCGAGGCCAGCAGCCCCTCTCGCAGCGCGCCGGCGAACCGGGGCGAGCCGGGGTCGACCGCGCCGATCGCCGTCGCGACCGCCCGGCGCTGGGTGGAGGCCCCGGCGTCGCGGAGCGAGTCTCTCAGGGCGTTCACCGTCGGGGCGTCGTTTCGGAGCACCAGACGACGGGCGGCGTCCAGGCGCTCAGGGTCGCTCGTGCCGGGCGCAAGCAGGATCGAGAGGTCGTCGGGCTTGCTCTGGATGGTCGTGGAGGCGGCTCCGATCGGGGCTGCCGGCGCTGCCTCGCGCTGGTCCAGCAACACGCCGGCGCCAGCCCAACTCATCGACAGCAACGATCCGGCGAGACTCGCCAGAAGAAGCCGCATCGGCAGGAGGGGGTGTTCGGATCGCATCGTCGGGCGTGTACGGCTTGCGGTGGGCGGGCGGCTGGGGCCCGGGGGACCCGGGGTGTCGAGGGTGCCTGGGGGAGGGGGCATCCCCGGCGGCGGGCGAAATCGGAAGAGGCGGGAACGGAATCTCAGACGCTTCAAACCATCGGAGCGTTCATCGTCGATATAGTAAAGACGGTTGTTGGCGTTCGTCAGCCGCAGTTTCCTCACCCCAGCGTGGACCTTGCCCGAGATGAGCGACTGGTTCGACGCAGAGGAGCATGTCGAACGTGCCCACGAGCACTACGAGGCCGGCCGCTGGGCCGAGGCCGAGTCGGAGCTCAGGTACGCGCTGTCGTTGCACCCCGACCGGGCGGACTGGCATTTCAACCTGGGGCTGACTCTGGACGCGGCGGGCAAGCACGAGGACGCCCTGCAGGCGTTCCGCGACGCGCACGACCTGGACCCGGCCGAGTCCTCGCCCATGCTCGCGATCGGAGCGGTCTACCTGCGCATGGACAAGGTCCACGACGCGATCCGGTGGTTCGAGCAGGCCGCCCGCGCCAAGCCCGACCGGCAGGAGGCGTATGTCCATCTGATCGATGCGTACACGCGTCTCGAGCGTCACGACGACGCCGAGACCGCGTTCTATCAGGCGCTCCACTGCCGCGTCGACCAGGCGGACCAGCGCCCGGAGAACACCGAGGACTCGCTTCCTTCCGACGGCGTTCACCCCCACGATCTCCCCCCCCGGCGCAGCGCCGACGCGAGCGTCGAGCACGAAGCGCTGGCCTACGCGCACATCGCGGAGTCGCTCTCGGAGCGCGGCCAGCTCGACCGCGCGATCTGGTGCCTGCGCGAGGCCCTTCGCCTCTCGCCCGACCTCCCGCGCTCGCACTCGCGCCTCGCCGACCTGTACGCCGAGACCGGCAAACTGGAGCGGGCGCGCCAGCTCTATCTGCGTGAGCTCCGCGCCTCGCCGGGCGATCTCGACACGCTGCTGGGGCTCGGTCGCCTGCTTGTTCGCATGAACCGGCTGGGCGAGGCGTCGGAGAAGTTCCGGCGCATCCTGGAGATCGAGTCCGACCACCCGGACGCGCACTTCGAGCTCGCGGGGCTGGCGGAGCGCGAGGGGCGAGTGAAGGAAGCCATCGCCGGGTTCCGGCTCGTGCTGCGCCTCGACACTGATTACCCCGGGGTGCGCCGAAGGCTGGCCGGGCTGCTGATCAAATCGGGCGAGCGCGACGCCGCCGCCGCCCTCCTCCTGCGCGATCTTCGCGACGCGCAGCGCGACATTGACTCCTTCGGAGACGACGAGCTGGACGAGCTGGGCGAGCTGCTCGCGAGCGTGGACCGCCCCGAGGAGGCGTCGATCGCGTTCCGCTGGCTGTCGCTGCGCCACCCGCAGGACCCCGACGCGCTGCACCGCTTCGGCGCGTCGCTGCTGCTGGCCGGCAACCGCATCGAGGGCTCGCGCGCCGAGCGGCGCGCCGTGCTTCTCTCGGGCGGCGCGCACCTCCGGGCGATCCAGAACCTCGCTATCGCGGCGATCGACGAGGGACGCTGGGGTCGCGCCCGGATCCTGACCCAGGCCGCCAGCGAGCTCGACCACGAGGACGCCGGCTCGCGCCGCCTCCGCGCGCGCCTGCGCCTGCACTCGCTCGCGTGGGCCGCGACGCTCGGGCTCCGCGGCGCCATGCGACTCGTGCGGCTTGTCGGGCGCTCACGCGCGGGCTGACGCCGCCAGGTCCGCTGGCTCGACGGATTTCCACCCGTCCCTGCGCTGGGCGCGGATCGCGTCGCGCCGGCCGCTGCGCTCGTCGACGCGCAGCAGCAGCACGAACCCGGCCACGAAGAAGACGAGCACAGCGCCTAGCGCGACACGCGGGCCCACCGTCCCGGCGATCACGCCGTAGAGCAGCGGGCCGACGACGGCGGCGGACTTGTACGCCGAGCCCCAGAGCCCGAAGAACTCGGCGCTCTTGTGCAGGGGCGTCAGCAGCGCGAAGAACGAGCGGCTTCCGGCGCCGATCGCGCCGAGCCCGAGCCCGATCAGGTTGCCGATCGTCCAGAACGCCCACTCGAAGGCCGGCGTGCGAGGCATCGCCAGCGCCCCCAGCGCCGCGACGATCCACACCCCGAGCGTGATCAGCAGCGCGCGCTTGCGCCCGACGCGGTCCTGCATCCACCCGACGCCGAACGCGCCGATGCCGGCGGTCACGGTGATCTGGAGGAAGAACAGCGCGAGCTTGAACCCCTCGAAGCCGAAGTCGTTCTTCGCGATGATCCCGGCGAAATAGATGATCACCTGCACGCCGCACGCGTACACGAGGAACGCCGCCAGGAAGCGGAACACGTTCCGGAAACGGGCGGCGTCGCCGACGGTCTCGAAGAACCGTGTGAAGCCGGTCGCGACGAGGTTGGCGCCCGAGGGCGTCGCCGGGGCGCCGTTCGCGCGCTCACGCACGAACAGGAACGTCGGCAGCGCGCCGACGAAGAACCACAGCGCCGCCAGCACGACGATCGAGCGGTACTCGCTCGGAGACGGGTCCCCCGGACCGGCGACGAGGATCGCCAGCGGCAGCACGAGCAGCGCGCCGACGTAGCCCATCGTCCACCCCAGCGAGCTGACCCGCGCCATGCGGCGCGCGTCGGCGATGTCGGGGAGCAGCGAGGCGACCAGGTTCTCGCCCGCGGCGTAGCAGACCGTCGCGAACGCGAAGCACGCGATCGCGTAGACCACCATGCCTTCCCCTGCGCGTGAAAGCAGCAGGAGCGCCAGGACGCAGCCGAGCCAGGTGAACATCAGCACGCGCTTCTTCCCGCGCGTGTAATCGGCGACGGCGCCGAGGATCGGGCCGAGCAGGACCACGAGCAGGTTCGCGCCCGCCGCCGCCGCTCCCCACAGCAGGCGCCCCTTTCCCTCATCCCCGACGATGACGAGTTGAAAGTAGATCGGGAAGAAGAGGGTGTTGATGAGGATCGCGAACGACTGGTTCGCGAGGTCGAACATGCCCCAGCCCCACACCTCGCGCGGGTTGGGCAGGCCACGGAATGGGTTCAGGCGCGAAAGCACGCGGCGGAGCATACCGCCGCGTGCGCGAGGGAACAGTCAGGGGTGGTCGGCTCGGATCAGTTGCCGCCCTTGGGCTCGGCCTCGGGCTCGACGGGAGCGGCCGGGGCGCTCATGCCGAACTCCTCGAGGATCGGGTCGATGAGGGCGGCCTTCTTCGAGAGCGGAGAGGCCGGGTGCAGTGCGCGGTGGCGGATCTTGCCAGCCGGGTCGAGGATCACCACGTGCGGGATGCCGCGCACGCCGTAGTCGGGGTTGAACACGTTCTGCGTGGTGAACCCGACGGTCCAGGTGATGTCGCGCTCGTCGATGTAGCGCGTCATCTGCTCGTACTCCTGCTCGGGGTTCTCTGCGTTCTCCGCGCCGGCCTTGAAGTGCGTGGCGCCCTGCACGCTGGTGACGCCGACGACCTCGACGGGGTAACCCTTGTAGTGGGCGACGAGGTCGCGGACCTGGGGGAAGGTCGCGACGCAGGGCCCGCACCAGGTGGCCCAGAAGTCGAGGACGACGACCTTGCCGCGCAGGTCGGCGAGCGAGGAGAGGGACTCGCCTCGCGTGGTCCAGACAAAATCGAGCTCGGGGGCTGTCGAACCGACCAGCGACGCGATCTTGGGAGCGGCGACGAGGTTGTCGAGCTCGCGCTTCGCCATGCGGGTGTCGGTGTCGGGCGACGCGTCGGCGAGGATCGCCGTCAGCCGGTCGACGGCCTTGACGCGCAGGGTCTCGGCGGCGTCCTTGAACGCGGGGTTGTCCGAAGACGCCGCCGCCTCGTACAGCACGGTCAGGCCGGAAAGCGAGGTCGCTGCCGCGTCGGTCGGGAAGCGCTGGGCCGCGTCCTGCAGATCGGGGACCAGCGCGACCCGGTCAGCGGCGCTCAGCTCGTACGCGATGAGGTACCACAGCGTGCTGAACCCTTCACCGCGCGCCGCTTCGGCGAGCGACGGGTGCTTGAGGATCGCGACCACGTGGTCGCGCACCTTGGGTTTCTGTTCCTCGCCGGCGCGCGACAGGATGTCGGCGGCGAGCATGTGCGCCTTCACCGCGTCCGGTCCGGCGCTCTTCATATGCGCGTCGAGCGCACGCATCGCCTCCTCGGAACGGTTCAGGCCCGGGTCGGGGCGATAGCCCGTGATCAACCCGCGCTGCTGGAGCGTCGCGAGCTGCGCCACCGTCAGGTCCGCGATCGGGAATCGGTTCGTGAATTCGAGCTGGATCGCGATCGCGTCGTCGAGCTTCAGCCCGCCCTTGCGCGCCTCTGCGAACCGATCGTCGTATTCCTTGACGGCGGCGTCAAAGTCGGCCTGGGGCATCGGGGCGGCATGCGCGCCGCCGGCCGCGAGGATGATCGCCAGCGCTGCGGACCGGAGAAGGACGTTCGTGTATCGACCCATGTGCAATCACTCCACGCGGGCGCACCGCGCCCGCTGTTTCACCTTGAGACGCGCCGTCGCGCCGGAACAGTCTCCCCATCTTCCGGAAAAACCGTTCCGATTTCAAGCCGAATCTCGCGGGTCAGTCCTCTGGACGGGTTTCCGGCCCCCCGGAGCCGTCGTCCCCCGGGCTGGCGGCGCGGGGCGCGACCGCCCGGTCGCCCTCTCGCTCCGCCAGGAGGGAGTCGAGAAGGCCGAGGGTTTTCTCCCTGGGCTGGCGAGGGTCGTGACCGAGCCCGCGCACCACGCCGCGGTGATCCAGGATCATCATGCCGGGCACGCCGCGCACTCCGAGCTGTGGGGCGAAGTCCAGCTCGTTCGCGATCGCGAAAGTCCATGAGTGCCCCAGCCGATTGATCAGTCGCCTGGTCGCGTCGGCTTCGTCACGGATATCCGGCGTGTCTTCGTACTCTTCAGCGTCGTAGTCGGTCACGACGTACCCGTTCCGTTCGGACAGACTCACGAAGCGAACGGGGCGGCCCTTGTAGTGCTCGACGATCGGCGCGAGTTTGTCGAACGCGTCGTAGCAGAAGCCGCAGTCGCTCGACCAGAACTCGAGGACGACGACCTCGCCTCGCAGGTCGGAAAGTCGTTGCGCAGGTCGGTCATCGTCGGACCACCAGAGGAAATCGAAGTCCGGCGCATCAGATCCCAGGAGATTCATCCTCGCCGGGGCGTGTTCGAGGAACGCGAGGCGCAGCTCGGGCCACCACCGGTCCTTCTCGTTGAGTTCGAGGGCGTCCACTCGCGCGCGCCCCGCTTCGAGCATCCGGGTGCGGAATGTCTCGCCGAGCTCCCGGGCGCGCGGGTCCTGGTCCCGCGCGAGCGTGTCGTAGAGGGCGTCGATGTCGGAGAGGTTGCTCGGATCAAAGTCGTCTGGGACCCGGTCCAGCAGCGACGCGATCGAGTTGAGGGCCCGTACGCGGTCCCGCGCGCCGACCGCCCACTGGCAGCGCAGCCAGACGAGACCACCGCGCTGGTTGCGCAGCAGCGCCGCGGCCTGGGGGTGTTCGATGGCTCGCAGCGAGGCCTCTGCGCCGCGCGGTCCCCCTTTGAGCGCCTCGGCGCGCGCGATGAGCAGCAACGCGTACGCGCCGTCCTCGCTGTGGTCGTCCGCGCGTTGCGTCAGAGCCGCGACGAACCGGTCCACGTTGTCGAGCGGCGGCTCCTTCACATACACCAGCCGCCGACGGAGCATCGTCTCGAACTGCTCGAGTGTCAGCGACTCGATGTCGATCTGCTCGATCGCTTTCACGCGGATCGCGGCCACGCCGGCCAGATACGCGTCCCAGTCCGCGATCTCGCCGGCTTCGAGCTCGTAGATCGCCTCCACCATCTCCATGATGACAAGCTCGAAGGGTGGGTTCGCTGTCGCGCGGAACGAGAGACCCAGCAGCAGAACCGCCGCGAGAAGACTCCGCATGGCATATCCCTTCCCGGCGCCGGCGGCGCCGCGATGCGTGTGAACGACCACGCTCTCTCCTTCGCCCCACAGCCCTACGCCCTCGCGCCGCGAGGGGTTTCACCGGTTCGGCAGCAGCCACCGGGTCAGGAACTCGACCTGCGCGTTCTTCGCGTCGTTGGCGACCTTCCCGAATCCGGAGTGCTCGTTGGGCGCGCCCGTGACCGGCCAGGTCCTGAGCGTCAGCAGATCGCGCGGGTCGGCGCCCAGCGCGGCGTAGCGGCTCTCGAGCGCGCCGAAGAGGTTGCGCACCGACTGCGCCGGCACCCATTCGTCCGCCTCGCTATGGAGCGCGAGCAGGGGGGTGGCGCTCCATCCATCGACGTGCCTGATCGGATCGAGCCTCTCGATCAAGTCGCGCGGGTAGCGCTGGTCGTAGAAGCGCATCAGCGAGAAGTCGCCCGCGGTGCTCTCGACCGCCGCCGCCTTGAACTCGTGCGCCGAACCGAGCCGGCGCAGCGTGACCATGCCGCCTGCGCTCATCCCGCCGATCGCCAGACGGTCGAGGTCGAACGCCCCGTTCCACGCCGGGTCGCGGAGCGCATCGACGACGTGGTCGATCTCGTCGAGCATCTGCGCGACGATGTGCAGCGTGTTCTCGGGCTTGTTCAGGTCGGCGCTGAAGCGCTCGCCGTGCCCCGGCAAATCGAGCGCGACCGCCGCGATGCCGGAGCGGATCCAGCGCAGGTAGCGGCCGGGATCGAGTTCTTTGTTCACGGTGCGCCCGTGCATCCAGAGCACGACCGGCGCTGGCGACTGCCAGTCCGGGTGGGCGAGGAGCGCCGGAACGCCCTCGGTCGGCCCCTTCGCGAGCGTCTCGAAGCGCGCCTGTCTGGCAAGCGAGGAGGGCAGCTGCGCGAACCGTCCGGTGGGTGGGGGAGGGGGATTCTGCTCGAACGGGTCGCTCACGCGATCACCCCGTCGGCGCGCACGAAGGGGTTGGTGCGCTTCTCGCGCCCGATCGTCGTCGAGGGGCCGTGCCCGGGCAGGGCCGTGGTGTCGTCGGGCAGGGCATAGAGAACGCGCCGGATGGAGTCGAAGAGCGCGTCTGCGTCGCTGGTGGGGAAGTCGTGCCTGCCGATGGAGCCCGCGAAGAGCGTGTCGCCCACGAGCGCGACCCTGGCGTCTGCGCAGTGCAGGGTGATCCCGCCGGGTGAGTGCCCGGGCGTGTGCAGGACGCGGAACGAGTGCTGCCCGAGGGTGAGCGTCTCGCCGCCCTTGAGCGGCTCGTCGGGCGGAGCTGACGTCACGGGGATGCCGGCGCCCTCGGACAGGTTGAGCATGGGGCTCTCGAGCCAGTCCCGCTCGTCGGCATGAAGCATGACCGTCGCGTCGGGAAAGGCGTTGCGGAGCTCGGTCAGCCCGGCGATGTGGTCGACATGGGCGTGGGTCAGGACGATCCGGGTGATCGCGAGTCCCAGCTCTCTGGCCCGTCGGGCGATCGCCCCGGGCTCGAAGGAGGCGTCGACCACCCACCCCTCGCCTCCGGCCCCGGTGTGCACCAGGTAGCAGTTCGTGGCCCAGGGGCCCAGAGTGAACATCTCGAGAGTCAGCGGGGCGTCTGTGGCGGGTGAACCGGTCATCGCTCGCATGGTAGACTTGAGAGAGCGCCGGACGCCCGGTCCCCCCGACGAGACACGATCCATGCTGATCCGCAACATCGACGAAGTGCAGACCAAACCCGTCCAGATGGACGGTGTGAAGGGCGTCACGATGGCCATGATGGTCGGTCGAGACGACGGCGCCCCGAACTTCGCGCTCCGCCAGTTCAAGGTCGAGCCGGGCGGGAACACCCCCCGGCACAGCCACGACTACGAGCACGAGGTCTACATCATCGACGGCGACGGGACCGCCATGCTCGAAGGGCAGGAGAACCCCATCCGCAGCGGCGACGTGCTCTATGTCCCGGCCGACAAACTGCATCAGTTCAAGGCCGGGGCCCGGGGGCTCCGATTCCTTTGTCTGGTGCCGGTCTCGCGGAACTGCGGCGACCCGACGCCCGGAAGTTAAGGTGGCGCCACTGCGTGCCCGAGCCACAGCCCGGGACGCGTCCATGGAGGGCGAACGATGGCAGACCGACAGGACCCGGAACGGAAAAACGCCACCGAAGCACGCGCCAGGAACGGCGTCGTCCTCCCCCAGCCGGCGGTGTTCGCCCTCTACACGCTTCTGGCGGCGGCGTGCCTGATCGTCATGCTGATCGAGCCGGCGATGCGCGAGGGAGCGTTCGTCGGTCTCATCTTCACCTTCGCGACGCTGCCCATGGCCCTGCGCGCCTCGAGCAACGCCGACGCCCCCAGCCCGCGCGAGAGCTTCGAAAAGATCGCCAAGGCCGTCGAGCGCCTCACCCAGGAGGGCGGCCTCTCCGAGACCGCCAAACGCATCATCCATCGCAAGGAGGAGCGCCGCCTGCTCCGCCAGGCGATCGAGCAGGACATTCAGGACAAGGACTGGGACGCGGCGCTCATCCTCGTGCGCGAGCTGGCCGACCGCTTCGGCTATCGCGCAGACGCCGAGGAGTTCCGCACGCGCATCGAGCGCGTGCGAGCGCAGACGCTCGACCGCGAGGTGCTCCACGCGATCGAGGGGCTCGAGCAGCTCATCCGCGACAAGCGATGGGCCGAGGCCTTCGCCGAGTCGGCGCGCATCACCCGTCTGTACCCCGAGTCCCACCGCGTTGAGCGCCTGCGCGATCGCGTTGAGGACGCCCGTCTCCGCTACAAGCAGGACCTCGAGCGCCGTTTCCTCCTCTGCGCACAGCGCGAGGAGATCGACAACGCAATGGCCCTGCTCAAGGAGCTCGACCAGTACCTCACCGAGGAAGAAGCCGAACCGTTCCGAGAGGTCGCCCGGGGCGTCATCGGGAAGGCGCGCGACAATCTCGGCGTCCGTTTCAAGCTCGCGGTGCAGGACAAGTCGTGGATCGCCGCCCTCGAGGTCGGTGAACGCATCATCCAGGAGTTCCCCAATTCGCGCATGGCGGTCGAGGTCCGCGAGATGCTCGACGCGATCCGCGAGCGCGTGGCGCAGATCCGCGAGAGCCGCGCCAGCGGCGACCTCGCCGGGCGTTCCTGATCAGGCCTGCGCGTCGCCTGTCGTCGTCGCGCGTCCATCCGGCTGCGCGCCGCCGCCGCGCCACAGGAACAGCATCAGCATCGCGATGCCGACGAGCAGGAACGCGTCGGCCACGTTGCTGACATAGGGCCACACCGGCCTTCCCCCCGGGAAGGTCAGGGAGTACAGCGGGTGCAGGAAGTCTCGCACGCAGGCGTACACCATGCGGTCGTAGAAGTTTCCGAGCCCCCCGGCGACGATGAGCCCGATCCCGACGTGCGCGAACCACTCGCTGGGTCTGGTCCAACGCGCGAAGATCCAGAGCGAGAACCCGATCGCCGCCACCGTGAACGCGACGAAGAACCAGCGACCCCCGGCGCCCAGCCCGAACACCGCGCCCGGGTTCAGGACGAGCTTCAGCTCGAGGAGGTGGGGGATCACCGTGACCGGCTCGTGGGCCGGGATGAGCGCGTTGATGTGCGCGCTGGGCAATTCGAGAACGCGATCGCGCGTGATCACGACCGGGTCGTCGGCGACGAGCCGGAACGCGTAGTGCTTGCTGGCGAGATCGAGCGTGAGCGCAACGAGCACCGTGATCGCGAGCACGAGCCATGCACGCATGGAGCGCGAGGTCGGTGTCGGGTGCTCGGGAGAGGCTTCCGTGTTCACGCCAGCGAGCCGCCGCGCTCCATTCGGCGCGCCGCTTCGATGCAGTACTTGGCCCAGGGCTTGGCGTCGAGACGTGCTTTGCCGATGGGGGTGCCCATCATCACGCACACGCCGTAGGTCCCGTTCTCGATGCGCTCGAGGGCTTGCTCGATCTCGACGACGAGCTTGCGCTGCGAGGCAGCGATGTCGAGCGAGAGCGTTTGCCCGTAGACATCCGAACCCTGCTCCGCCATGTGGTTGGGCGTGTGCGACATGCGGTCGCCGGCCATCAGGGCCTCGTCCTCCATCGACACGACATCGCCCATGATCTCGGCGCGCTTGCGAAGCAGCAGGTCCTTGTACTGCGTCAGTTCCTTCTTGGACAGCGGCGACTTCGTGAGTCGCTTGCTGTCGTCGGCGGCGTTGGGGTCCTCGAACGGACGCGACTCGATCGGGCGGATGCCCGCGATCGCGGCGAGCCGGGCGGCTGCGGCCTGCGCCTCGGCGAAGGTTTCCGCGTCGCTCTTCGCAGGCACGGAGGGCTTGCCGCGACCCGCGCTCTTGGTCGGCTTGCTCGCCGGCGGCGTGGTCTTGGTCTTGGAGCCCTTCGGCGCGACCGGTGTCTTCGCGACGGGCGCCGGCTTGGCAGACGCCGGCGCCTTGGCGGGCTTCGGCGCGGCAGAGGGCTTCGTCGGAGCAGCGGCTTTCGCGGGCTTCTTGGAGACCGGCGCCTTCGCGGGCGCGGCGGGCTTGCCAGCGGCCGTCTTCGGCGCCTTCGCGGCTGGCGCGGGCTTGGGCTTGGCGGCCTTGGGGGTCTTGGGGGCCTTCGCCGGCGCGGGCTTCTTGGCGGGCGACGGGGCCTTCTTGCCGGTGGGCTTCGCCGCGGGCGCCTTCGCGACCTTCTTGGCAGACGGCTTCGCGGCGGGCTTCGCGCTCGGTTTCGCCGCGTCCTTCTTGACGGGCTTCGCGACGGGCTTCTTCTTAGTCGAGGGCTTCTTCTTGGCCAACGGGCACGCTCCCACTGACGGGCATTGCCCGCGGCCAGAAAGTCGTGGCCGCCGAGCGACGAGCCGCCTCCGCAAAGGGCGGGGAGTGTAGTGAGATGAAGCCGAACCGTCAACGAACCGGGCGACGGAACTCCCGCGATCCGGCGGCGTCGGGGCGACGGGATTCAACTGCTTACAGGCACTCGGCTTCGGTGCTGCAGGCCCACGGCGTCACGCCCAGAGGCCGCCCTTTGGTGCGTGCCTGACGCCCGTGACCCGGGTTCAGCCCCTCGGATCTTCGGGCTTCGCGGGGGCCTCGGGGGCTTCGGGGGCTTCGGGGGCTTCATCGATTTCCAGCACCCGTCCCAACTGCCGGAATCGCGCGAGCCGGCGCGCCGGGAGCTGCTCTCGCTTCACGCGCTTGAGCGTGGTGAGCTGTTCGACGATCCAGGCCTGCATGTTGGCCGCCGCCGCCTCCGCGTCGCGGTGGGCGCCGCCGATGGGCTCCGCGATGATCGAATCGACTACGCCCAGCTCGAGGTTGTCCTTCGCGGTGAGGCGAAGCGACTTGGCCGCCGCTGAGTTTGTCGTTGGGTTCGCTTCTTTCCAAAGAATCGCGGCACAGCCCTCGGGAGAGATCACGGAGTACCACGCGAATTGCATCATCGCGACGCGATCGGCGACGGCGATGCCCAGCGCGCCGCCCGATCCGCCCTCGCCGATGACGACGCTGACGATCGGCGTCTTGAGTCGCGCCATCTCGCGCAGATTGAACGCGATTGCTTCCGCCTGACCACGCTGCTCCGCGCCAAGGCCCGGGTAGGCGCCGGGAGTATCGACGAGCGTCACGATCGGGATGCCGAACTTCTCCGCCAGGCGCATCTTGAGCAGCGCCTTGCGGTACCCCTCGGGGTGCGCACAGCCGAAGTGACACGCGATCTTCTCGCTGGTTTCCTTGCCCTTGTTGTGGGCCACGACCATCACCTTGTGCGCACCGATGCGCGCCAGGCCGGTGATGATCGCCGGGTCGTCGCCGTAGCGCCGGTCCCCGTGCAGCTCGCAGAAATCCTTGCATATGAGGTTGATGTAATCGCGGCCCTGAGGGCGCCTGGGGTGTCGCGCCACGCGCACCACGTCCCATGGCTGCAGGTTCTCGTACAGGTCGCGCAGCGCCTCGCGATACTCGACCCGCGCCGCGTCGAGGGCCGCACGATCCTGATCGTTCTCGGCCAGAGCGGCAAGCGCTTCGACCTTGCGCTCCAGCTCGTGGAGCGGCTTCTCGCATTCCAAGACATGGGCGATCGCCATCTCGGGAGACACCTCCGTTCGCCGGAAGGCCCCGGGAATGGGGCTCAGCGGCGAATACCCGAAGGATACACCCCAGACCCGGCCGGCGCCCCGCGTTGGGCGTCGGTCCCATATCCTCGCTTCATGAGCACCAACGAGCAGCGCGAGTCTCTGGTCGTCATCGGCTTCGGCGCGATGGCGTCTGCGATCGTCGAGGGCGCGCTGCGTGCCGGCGTCCTCGACACGGCGGGGGTTTTTGCGAGCGATCCGGAGCCCGCGGCACGCGCGCACGCGCAGCGTCTCGGCTGTGCCGCATTCGCCAGCGCCGCCGAGGCGCTCCTCGCTGCCCCGAGCGACGCGCGGGTCATGCTCGCGGTGAAGCCCCAGATGCTCGCGAGCGTCGCGGAAGACCTCGGGGGACGCGCCTCCGATCGCGCCGTGGTCTCGATCCTCGCCGGCTCGACGGTCGCGACCATCACCGCGGCGCTCGGGGCGCGAAGGGTTGCTCGCGTCATGCCCAACACACCGGCCCGGATCGGGAAGGGGATCAGCGCCGTGGCGCCGGGGGAGGGCGCGACCGACGCCGATGCGGCGTTCACGCGCCGCCTCTTCGGGGCAGTCGGTGAGACGATCGACCTCGACGAATCGCAGATGGACGCCTTCACCGCCCTCGCCGGGAGCGGGCCGGCGTACCTGTTCTATCTCGCCGAGGGCATGACGCGCGCCGGTGAAGCGATGGGTTTCGAACCGGGCCTCGCCGACCGGGTCGTGCGCGCTGTCATCGCCGGGGCTGCCGGTCTGCTCGATGCCGACAGAGAGAGGTCGGCGCAGGAGCTCCGGGCAGGCGTCACGAGCAAGGGGGGCACGACCGCCGCGGCGATCTCGACGCTCGACGCGGCGGGGGCCATGTCGACGATCAGCGCCGCGGTCCTCGCGGCGTCTGCTCGTGCCGCCGAGCTCGCGTCGATCCCCAAGTAACCCCTGGTTACGACTGACACTCCAAACTCAGACACCGGTATCCAGTATGCCCCCTAGTTTTCAGGGGTCCCACTCGATATGGGCTGTAGTTTGCACAGATTTCCCGCTACAAGTGGGGGAGTTCGCCGGCGATGTGCCGCGCGACGGTTAGGGAAGGGAATTCTGGAAGGAGACTGAGACCATGAATCGTTTTCTGCTTGTGAGCGGCGCGACGCTCGCGACCGCGACGATCGCCTCCGCGACCTCGGTGCAGGTCAATTTCAACAACGGCACCACCAACGTCACCTCCGCGCTGACGGGGTTCAGCACCACCGGCGCACAGATGTCCGGGATGACGCTCACCGCCTTCTTCTCGGGTGGCGGCAGCGAGATGGTCACCTGGGGCACGACCGGCGCCGTGTCGGGCGGGGCGTTCGGCACCGGCTGGTCCCTCGTCCAGAGCGGCGACACCTTCACCAACAACTGGACGCTCGTGAGCACCAACGCGAGTATCGACCGTATCCTGATCGACGCTGGCCCGGGCGATACCGTCTTCGACACCACCTTCGGCGGGCTGTTCGGCACCGACGGCTCAGCGCGCGGACTCGACTTCACGGTCACCGGCGGCGGCACGGGTCTCGACATCACCGCGACCTACATCAACGCCGTCGCGCTCACCAACGCCGCCCCTGTCGGTGATCTCTTCCGTCTGCTCGACATCGACTTCTTCGGCCGCGGCATCGCCTTCGCCAACCGGACTCTGACCTTCCAGGCCGACACTGACAACATCCTGTTCGCGGGCGACATCCGCCCGATCCCGCTGCCCACGACCGCCGGCCTCGGTGCGCTCGGGCTCTGCCTGATCTCGTCGGCCTCGCGCCGCCGGCTCCGCTGAGCGACCCAGGTCATTCCGGACGCGCACTCGCAGATCCCCCGAGAAAGACGGGGGGTCTGTCATTTTTATCACGCCGCGGGGCGCGTTGGGGCCTGTGTTCGTCGATTCTGGGACCACTGCTTCCGTCACGGCGCCGCGACGAATCGACTTCTCCGATCCCTGCATGAAAATGATTGACGCTCTATGTCAATCCCTTCTTGTTCCCACCTTGTTTGTGGGTTAGAACTATTGCGTGGCGGCCAGGACCCTTGGATCGGTCGCACGAATCAGAAAGCAGCCCCCATGAACCGCGCCGTCCTCTCTGCAGCAGCCATTCTCACACTCTCTGCGACAGCGAGCGCCGACTCCGTGCGCGCGAGCGTCACCACGGATCCCGTCGTCACGGGCCCGCGATCGCTCCTGAATCCGCGCTCCGTCAGCGTGAACTTCCAGAACGGCGTGATCAACACCACCAGCGGCATCACCGCCTTCGCCACCACCGGCGAGCAGATGGCCGGCATGCGCGTCACCGCGTTCTTCACCGGCGGCGGGTCCGAGGTCGTCACCTGGGGCGCGACCGGCGCAGGCGCCGGCGGCGCGTTCGGCGCAGGGTGGTCGCTCGCGCAGTCCGGCGACAGTTTCTCGTCAGCGTGGACGCTCTCTTCCACCGCCGCCAGCATCGACCGGCTCCTCATCGACGCAGGCCCGGGCGACACAGTCTTCGACACCAGCTACTTCGGGTTCTTCGGGACCGATGGCTCGGCGTTCGGACGCGACTTCACCGTGACGGGCGGCACGGGCGAAGGGCTCGACATCATCGCGACCTACCGCAACGCCGTCGCCCTCACCGGCGACGCGCCCGTCGGCGACCTGTTCCGACTGCTCGATATCGACTTCTTCACCAGCGGCGTTGCCTTCGGCCCGGACCGCACGCTGACCTTCCTCGCCGACACCGACAACCTGCTCTTCGCAGGCGACATCCGCCCGATCCCGCTGCCCACCGCCGCGGGTCTCGCGGCGTTCGGCATGGGCGCGGTCTCCGGCGCGTCGCGCCGTCGCACGCGCTGAGAGCGCCTCAGTAATCCCGTCGCCAGAACACCAGACACGCGATCGCAAGGACCAGCCCTTCGAACACGAGGGACGTCCCCACGATCCACCAGGCGGACCGCGACCTCTGCTTGCGCAGCAGTTCGCGTTGCACCTCCCGGTCGTCCACCCGCACGCCCAGCTCCGCGTCGCCCTGCACCGAGGGCATGGCCTCGAACCCCCCGGCCTGCTCGGGAACGGCTTCGGTGAGCGACGCCAGATCGATGAGCACTCGTTCGGTGAGCTGGATGGTCTCCTGCGTCTTGGGCAGAGCGGTCTTCACCGCCAGCGACCCGTTGTGCCATCTCGTGACGCCCGCGAGATCCTTGGCCGCGAGGGCGCGGCGCTCCTCGAGCTTCTGCAGCCGCTGCTCGGCGCGGACCTGTCGCTCCTCGGGGATGAGGATGTTCTGACGAAGCGTGTTGAGGATGCCGCCCTCTGCCGGCGCCTGAGAGCCCGACATCGCGTCGACTCTCGCGCGTTCCTGCTCGATCGAACGGTCGAACGCCGCGATGCGCTGCTCCTGCAGGGTGCGGAAGCTCAGCAGCGCGCCCTCGGTCACATTCACCGCGAACAGCGAGAACCAGAACAGCCCGGTCAGAATCAACGCAGCGATCGTGGATCGCGTCAGCAGCCCGATCAGCGCGCACACGCAGTAGAGATAACTGAAGAACACGATGACCATCGGGATCGCCAGAAACACAGCCGGCTCCCAGAGCTGCGCGCGCAGCCCAAGGACCACGAAGCTCGCCGCCGAGAACACGCCCACCTGCAGCGCGACGAACAGCAGCGCCATCGCGTACTTGGTCAGGAACAGGCGCACGCGAGAGATGGGCTTCGCGAGCATCACCGGCATCGAACCGCTCGTGACGAAGTCCGGGATGATCCCGGCGGTGCTGACCAGCGCCAGGATCGTCGCGCCCCACGCCAGCCAGAACTTGACGCCCAGCCCCATGAACAGGAACTGCTTGTAGAACATCTCCTTCGAGACGGTGGCGGTGCTGATCGCGAAGGGGAGCTCCCAGTGGAAGATGGTCAGGCCCTGCTCGTTGATGCCCACCGCCGCGAACGCCAGGACGACCACGCCCGACAGCAGCATCGTGATCCAGAAGAGCTTCTTCGCGTTCAGCTCGCGGTACGCGTCCAGCAGCAGCGCCAGGGTCTGGGTCAGCATCAGCGGTCCCCCTTCGTGCGCTTGCCAGTCGCGGCGCCGACGCCTGACGACTCGCCGGTCTCCGGATCGGTCACCGCCTGAATAAACAGGTCCTCCAGCGAGGGCCGCACCGGGCGCAGCGAGCGGATCACCACCGCCCGGGCGCGCAGCGCGTCGATCACCGGCTGCACGCTCATCGGGTCGTCGCCCTCCACGCGGATCATCATCTGCTCAACCTCGACGACCACGCCCCCGGCCAGCGTCCCGCGCCTGACCGGCCCGGGGTCGTCGGTCAGCACGCCGGGCATCGCGCGCATCAGCGCCTCCGCCGCCCGCTCCGCCTCGTTCGCGGCCAGCTCGATCTCGTACCGTCGTCTGCCCAGCGCGAGCTCGTCGAGCGCGCCGTGCGCCTTCACCTCGCCCTTGACGAGGATCGAGACGCGATCGCAGACCATCTCGGCCTCGCCCAGCAGGTGGCTGTTGAGGACGACCGTCTTGCCGCGCCGTTTGAGTTCGACGAGCAACTCGCGGATCTCGCGCCTGCCGACCGGGTCCACGCCGTCGGTCGGCTCGTCGAGGAAGACCAGATCCGGGTCATTCATCAGCGTCTGCGCCAGGCCGACGCGCTGTTTCATACCCTTCGAGTAGGTCTGCATCGTCTTGGTGCGCCACTCGCGCATGCCGACGAGGTCGAGAAGCTCATCAGCCCGCTTCATCCGTTCCCGGCGCGGCACTTTCGCCATCGCGCCGAAGACGTGCAGCACATCCTCTCCTCGCAGGTACCCGGGAAAGTTAGGGTTCTCGGGCAGGTACCCGATCCTGCCCAGCGTCGGGCGGTCTCCGATGCTGGCGCCCAGCATCGTGCCGCGCACCCGCGTCGGCCTGACGATCGTGAGCAGCGCCTTCACCAGCGTGCTCTTCCCTGCGCCGTTGGGGCCCAGCAGCCCGAAGATCTCGCCCCGGCGCACGCTCAGCGAGGCGTCGCGCAGGGCGTGGACCTTGCCCCGGTAGGTCTTGCTGATGCTCTTGAGATCGATCGCCAGCTCGCTCACGCAGCCCTTCCTTCCGTGGTTCCGGATTGGGAATCGGTCATCCCCGCTTCCGCGCGACAATATGGAAGACGTGCCAGTGCTTGGGCGCACTAGTGCAATCTCCCCCGTCCCGCTCCTCTTCCTGGAAGTGTTCCACCTCAAAGGGCGCGAGGAGTTCCTCGACGCGCGCTCTGGACTGGTGCGACCGGTCGGGCAGCGACGCCCACGTGTCCCTGTCCCCGAAGAGCTGCCCGGCGAACCGGCCCCGGGTCCTGACGGCCGCGACGATCCGGGCCCAGACATCGTCGAACCGAGCCGGATCGACGAACGGCAGCGAGAAACTGCTGTTGAGCAGGTCGCAGGGCGGGATCGGGGCGTCCTCGAAGCGCGCCACGCTCGTCTGAAACCAGCCCGGCTCGCGCGCGATCCTCGGGAAATCGGTCCGCTTCTTGAGGTACTCGAACGCGCTCGCGTGCCCGTCTATCGCCAGCACACGCCACCCGCGCCGGAGCAGCTCCGCGCTGTCGCGCCCCTCGCCGCACCCGAAATCGACCGCGAACCCCTCCGAGAATCCCTCGGCGTCGAAGCGCGCGAGCGCGTCGAGCAGCGTCTCGCGCGGCGGCTTCCCGAGCACTACCTCGAAATATCCGGGCCAGTCTCGCGTCTCGGCGTAGTGCTCGGCCTTCTTCAGCGGCGCCCCCGGTGACGGTTGCCCGCTCCCGTCCTGTCCCGTCCGTTGCTCGCTCGGCATACCTTTCCTCCGATGTTCCACAGCGTACAGGCCTTTGTCGCGACGCTCGAACGGGCCGGAGAGCTCGTCCGGATCGACGCGCCCGTCTCACCGGCGCTCGAGATCACCGAGATCGCCGACCGGGTCAGCAAGTCGCACGCGCCCAACGCGCCGACAGCTTCCACCAAACGCACCGATCCGCGATTCTTCCATCGCGGCGGCCCGGCGCTGCTGTTCACCAGAGTCGAGGGATCCGCGACGCCGCTGCTCATCAACGCGTACGGATCCTATCGCAGGATGGAGATCGCCCTCGGGTGCCACGACCCTGCGCCCGGCCTCCCGGCGCCGCGAGTGCCCGGGGGATTGCAGGGCTACGCCGACCGCATCGCGTCACTCGTCAAGCCCCAGCCGCCCTCGTCGCTGCGCGAGGCGATCGCGAAGGCGCGAGAGTTCGCGCCGTTGCTCCGAATCCCGCCGAAGCGCGCCCGCACCGCCGCCCACCACGAGATCGTCCTCACGGGCGATCAGGTCGACCTCACGCAACTGCCCATCCTCAAGTGCTGGCCCCTCGACGGCGACCTCGCGTCCGTCGGCTGGTCCCCGAGCGCCAACGCGAACGCGCCGGGCTGCGACCTGCTGAACGATCCCGGCTCCCGCGGCAGGTACATCACCTTCGCCGGCATCCACACGATCCACGCCGACGAGGAGGGCCACCCCAAACCCTCGTCGCGCAACATCGGGATGTACCGCGTGCAACTGCTCGGGCGCAACCGCCTCGCGATGCACTGGCACATGCACCACGACGGCGCACGCCACTGGCGATCCTGGAAGAAAAAGGGCAAGCCCATGCCCGTCGCGATCGCGCTGGGGGGCGAGAGCGTCCTTCCCTACGCCGCGACGGCGCCGCTGCCGCCCGGGCTCTCCGAGATCCTGCTCGCCGGCTTCCTCCACGGCAAGGGCATCCCCCTCGCGCCGTGCAGGACCGTTCCGCTGCGCGTCCCCGCCAACGCGGAGATCGTCATCGAGGGCTTCGTGCGCACCGACGCCGGCTTCCCCGGGCTGAACGCCGACGACGCGCGCACGCCCGAGCAACTCGGCGCAGGCGCGATCGTCGAGGGGCCCTTCGGCGACCACACCGGCTTCTACTCGCTGCCCGATCGCTACCCGATCCTCGAGGTCACCGCGATCACGATGCGCCGCGGCGCCATCTATCCAACGACCGTCGTCGGGCTCCCGCCGCAGGAGGATTACTACTTGGGCAAGGCGACCGAGCGCATCTTCCTACCGCTGCTCAAGACGCTGATCCCCGACATCCTCGACTACGACCTGCCCCAGTTCGGCGCGTTCCACAACTGCGCCGCGATCCAGATCCACAAGGAATACCCGCTGCACGGGCGCCGTGTGATGCACTCGGTCTGGGGCGCCGGGCAGATGGCGTGGACCAAGCACATCTTCGTCGTCGAGGATTCCGTCGATGTCCACGACACGCAGGCGGTGCTGCGCGCCGCGGGGCAGTGGTGCGACCCGGCTCGCGACATCGAATTCGTCAACGGCCCGCTCGACATCCTCGACCACGCGTCGCCCTACTTCGGCGCAGGGACGAAGATCGGCTTCGACTGCACGCGCAAACGCGAGGGCGAGCAGGTCGGCAGCGACCGCGCGATCGCGGACAAACCCCGCGCGTCGCTGACGCCCGGCGCCGCGCAGGAACTGCTCGCTCGGGTGAAGTCGCTCGACGGCGTGAACGACGCCGCGTTGCCCGAGGACCTCGGTCGCCACTGGCTGTTCGTCGCGCTCGACAAACGGCGCGCGAAGCAGGGGAGAGAGACGCTCGACGCGGTCTTCGCGACCGGTCTGGATCTGCCGCCGTTCATCGTCATCATCGACGCCTCAGCGATCCCCCACGACTTCGACGAGGCGCTCTTCCACTGGTGCGCCAACAGCGACGCCGGTCGCGACCGAATTCTGTCACCTTCGCGCACGACGCTCGGCTTCGACGCGACGACCAAGATCGCGAACGAAGACAACGCCAACGGCTACCCCGCACGCGCGTTCCCGCCCATCCTGCGTATGTCCGACGAGATCAAAGAGCGCGTCGACCGGCGCTGGAGCGAGTACGGGCTTGCGTAACCGGTGCCCCGGGGCATCCGCGCAGCGGTGACCCGGGCCCAGCGTTCACGAACCCGAAGCGACCCCGACCAGCCCCGCCGCACACACCCGCAACGCCTCCGTCGCACGCCGCACATCCTCAACCGTCGTAAACGCCCCGACACTCAGACGCGTCGCCCCTGCGAACGACTCGCCGCGCGGGTGCGTCCTCGTGCCGAAGGTCTCGTGCGCGCGCGGCGCACAGTGCAGACCAGCGCGTGTCAGCAAACCGAACTCGTCCTCCAGCCGCTTCGCCAGCGCCGCCGGCTCGACGCCTTCGAGGACGACGCTGAACACGCCCACGCGTCCTTCCGCAGTACGCGGCCCAAGCAGGCGCAGCATGCCGCCGCTCGCCTCGCGCGCCCGCTCGAACCCTTCGAGAAACTCGCGCGTCAGTTCGCGCTCGTGCGCCGCGACGCGATCCATGCCGCGCTCCAGAAGCCAGCGCACGCCCTCGCTCAGCCCGATCAGCCCGATCGCGTTGTGGCTCCCCGGCTCGTAGCGGTCGGGGAGTTCCATCGGCTGCGTGTCCGACTCGCTGCGCGACCCCGTGCCGCCCTCGCGCACCGTGTCGACCAGACGCTCCATGCCGGGCGCGAGGTACAGCGCCGCTGTCCCCAGCGGGCCCAGCAGCCCCTTGTGCCCCGGGAACGCGAGCAGCGAGACGCCCATCTCCTCGACATCGATGGGGATGTGCCCGACGGTCTGCGCCGCGTCGACCAGGAACGGGATCCCCCGTTCGCGCAATCGCGGCCCGATCCGCTCCACCGGCTGCACCGACCCGCTCACATTGCTCGCGTGCACAACTGCGACCAGCGCCGTGTCGCCGCGCACCGCGCGCAGCACCGCGTCCGCGTCGACGATCCCCGTCTCCGGGTCCGCCGGAACGATCGTGCGCTCCACATCGCCCCGCTCGGCCAGTTCGTGGAGGGGGCGCAGCACGGAGTTGTGGTCCATCGCCGTCGTGACGACATGCGCTGGCGCACGCGTCGCGCGCACGGCGTGGCTCACCACGCCCCGTATCGCCAGATTGAGCGCATCGGAGCAGTTGAGCGTGAAGACCACGCGCTCGGGCCCGTCCTCGCGCGTCGCGTCGCGCCCTCCCCGGATCAGCCGGTGGATGCGCTCGCGGCACTCCCACAGCAACTCGCCGCTCTCGCGCGCCTCGGCGTACGCGCCGCGCCCCGGCGACGCCCCGAGTTCGCTCGCGTACCGCGCCATCGCGTCCATGACGCCGGGCGCCTTGGGGAACGAGGTGGCCGCGTTGTCGAGATACACCCTCTCGCGCGAGGCGGTTTTCGCGTTGGGCTTCGTCTCGAGCATAGCGCAGTTTAGGCGCAGGCCGCTGACACACACGGATAACGGAGCGCGTCCGCCCGTGTGCCTCGTGCCCCGTGCCTCGTGCCTTCTCCCTTAGAACGACGGCGCCGTGTACTCCAGCTCGTGCGCCTCAGCGACCGGCTTGCTGAGCAACTTGCCCTTGTCGACGCCGATGGCCTGCGCGAAGCCGAAGTCGCGCTTCGCGATGGTGTGCGCGCCCTGGTTGGCGATCTTGAGCACCCAGGGCAGCGTCGCGTTGGTCAGCGCCAGCGTGCTGGTGCGGGGGACCGCGCCGGGCATGTTCGCGACGCAGTAGTGGATCACGCCGTCGATCGTGTAGATCGGGTCCGAGTGCGTCGTCGGGCGGCTGGTCTCGAAGCACCCGCCCTGATCGATCGCCACGTCGACGATCACCGAGCCCTCGGGCATGTCCTTCAGGTCGGTCTTGCGGATGAGGTGGGGGGCCTTGGCCGCCGGGATCAGAACCGCGCCGATCACCAGGTCCGCGTTGCGCACCAGACGACGGATCGCGTGGGGCTCGCTGAACACCGTCGTGATGTTCTTGGGGAGCACCTCGTCCAGATAGCGCAGGCGGTCGAGGTTCACATCCAGCAGCCAGACATTCGCGCCCAGGCCGGCGGCCATGCGCGCGGCGCAGGTGCCCACGATGCCGCCGCCCAGCACCACAACCTTCGCCGGCTCGACGCCCGGCACGCCCCCGAGCAGGATGCCGCGCCCGCCCTGAGGACGCTCGAGGTACTTCGCCCCCTCCTGCACCGACATCTTGCCGGCGACCTCGCTCATCGGGGTCAGCAGAGGCAGGGTGGGACGCCCGCCCGGCCCGGGCTGCTCGAGCGTCTCGTACACGATTGCCGTGATCCCGGCCTTGATGCACCCCAGCGTCATCTCGCGGTCGGCGGCGAAGTGGTAGTAGGTGAACACCTGCTGCCCGGCGCGCATCATCGCGATCTCGGGGGCCTGCGGCTCCTTCACCTTCACGATCAGGTCCGCCTTGCCCCAGACGTCGGCGGCGGTGTCGACGATCGTCGCCCCGGCCTTCGCATAGTCCTCGTCGGTGAAGCCCGCGCCAAGGCCGGCGCCCTTCTGGACCAGCACCGTGTGCCCGTCGCGACGCAGCAGCTCCGCGCCCACCGGCTGCATCCCGATGCGCGACTCGTCCTTCTTCACCTCGGCGGGGACACCAACGATCATCTGACACCTCTTGAGCGTACATACCGGGGCGATCCCCTCGGACGGGGAGGCCCCTTGGCGA
This sequence comes from Phycisphaeraceae bacterium, assembly GCA_019636675.1. Taxonomy (NCBI): domain Bacteria; kingdom Pseudomonadati; phylum Planctomycetota; class Phycisphaerae; order Phycisphaerales; family Phycisphaeraceae; species Phycisphaeraceae bacterium. The sequence continues at coordinate 318,813 of JAHBXC010000001.1, read as the reverse complement.
ACCCGTCGGCGGCTCTCGCGGCGGGGCGGGAGTGTAGCCAGCAGGGCTCCCCTCCAAGCGCGTCTGCTACAGTCTGACCTCACGCCGCCCGCTCCACCCCGCTGGGCGACCATCCCTCACGGAGATCACCGACCGATGCGATCCAGAACCCCGGCGGCACTCTCGACGGCCCTCCTCCTGTTCGCCAGCGCGACGACGTTCCTCGCCGCCCCGGCGCAGGCCCAGGACCGTTTCGTCCAGCGCCTCAACGACCTGCACGCCGGCCCCGATCGGGCGGTCCCCCAGTCCCGACGCTCCGACGCGCTCCTGGTCCCGGCGCTGGCCGCGCTGCAGGCGCCCCCGGCAGGCGTCGATACGCCGCTGCGCGCCATGCTCGTCAGCCCGGGCGACGACGCGTGGGGCAAGGCCATCGAGTGGGCGACGCAGCCCTCCCAGCAGGCGCTGCTCGAGCAGATCGTCAAGGTCGGCGAGCCCGGCAGGGGCTTCGCGTTCCTGATGCCCTACGGCGAGCAGAATGTCTCCCCCGAGGCGCGCAGCGCCGGCGTCGTGGTCCGGCTCGGAGAGCCCCCGATCCTCGCCGACGCCCGGTTCGACTATCTCGACCGCCTCACCGACGCCGCGACGCTCGTGCATGTCGAGGCCACGCGCCTCGCCCACGAGAAGAAAGCGCTCGAGGGCGCCGACCTGCTCATCGCCTGGAAGGGCCTGACGCGCCAGATCGCCGACCGCGAGTTCTTCACCGAGAAGCGCTGGGCGCTGCGTCACTCCATCGCCACGCTCGAGCGCCTGCGCGACCTCGTGCACGAGCACGCCGACCAGTTCACCGGCCAGCAGCTGGCCGATCTGGTGACGGACCTGAGCGAGGACACGCTCGCCATCACGCGTCTTCAGCTCCCTCGCGCCGATCGCATCGCGGGCGAGCAGATCATCTCAAAGGTGTTCATCGAGCGACAGGGCGCCTCCCCCGAGTTCGGCGCCCTCATGGCGCGCATCGGCGCAGGCGACCGCCCGCTCCGCCAGTTCAGCGAGTCCGCGCGCTGGCAGGCCGCCGGCGACGCGCACGCCAACACCTTCGAGACCGGAGACCAGCTCCGCGGCGTGTTCGGCGACTGGGACTACCGCTGGCGTCTCCCCGAGTTCGACAAGGTCCGCAAGCAGTCCACGGACTTCGACCGCATGGACCGCAAGAAGTTCGCGATGGTCGCCGCGATCGCCGACGGCGTGCAGGAGCTGTTCTCGCTCCGTCAGCGCTATCGCGCCGAAGCCGAGGGAACTCGCCTCGCGCTCGCCGTGATGGGCTTCAAGGCCGACAACCGCAGCTTCCCCGCGTCGCTGGCCGCCGTGCGCCCCCGATACATCCGCGCGATCGGCGCCGACCCGTACAACGAGAAGGGCGAGGACTTCCACTACTTCGTGCCGATCCGCGACCAGCCGCGCGGCGCGCGTGAGCTCCCCAAACCCCACACCGTTACCCTTCAGCTGCCGGGGGGTTTCGACGCCGCCGCCGCCTCCGTCGGCCCCGTCGAGGGCTTCAATGTCGGCTGGACGCTCGCAGGCGGGCCCCAGAGCGAGGTGCGCATGGCGCGCATCCAGCGGCTCATCGGTCGTCGCGCCCCCGAGATCAGCGCGACCGGCTGGATCAACGGCGCCCAGACCATGCGCGACCTGCGCGGCAAGATCGTCGTCCTCGATGTCTGGGGAACCTGGTGCGGGCCCTGCATCGCCGCGATCCCCAAGAACAACGAGATCGCGAGCAAGTTCGCCGATCGAGGCGTCGCGTTCGTCGGCATCTGCGAGTCCAACGGCTCCGAGAAGATGGCCGAGGTCGTGCGCCAGCACAACATCCAATACCCCACCGGGCGCGAGGTCGGCGACCGCGTGAAGCGCGCGTACGACGTCGGCTGGTTCCCCTACTACATCCTCGTCGACCGCAACGGGTACATCCGCGCCGCCGGGCTCTCGCCCTCTGGCGTCGAGCCCGCGCTCGAGGCGCTCCTCGCCGAGCAGCCCGAGGTCGTCCGCCCCTCGGCGGAGTCCGAGCAGCAGGGGGGCATGCCGAAGTCCATCGCGTTCGACCTCGACGACACGACCTTCATACTCTACTCGGCGTCGGTCGACAACACGCGAAACTGGGCGCGCGAGGTCGGCCACGCCGCCAGCGACATGCTGCTCTGGCCCCCGACGATCTCCATGCTCCGCGCCGAGCTTCTCAAAGGCGCCTTCACGCTTGAAGACGCCGCCGAGGAACTCCTGTGGCTCGAGCCCGACCCCGACACACGCGCCCAGACGCGTACGCAGGGCGCCGGCGCGGCCCAGCCCGAGCGACCCGCCGCGGCGCCCACCGGCACGCCTTTCTGAGCCGTCACAGGCGTCTCTCCGCTCCACGGAACATCGGCGCGCTCCGCGTCGTTGATCTCTTGCACACACACTCATTCACCACACGGCGCCTCCATTGCGCCGATCGAGAAACGCAGACATGTCCAGCGCCAACGGATCGCACGCAGGGGTCGAGCACGTCGTCATCATCGGGTCCGGCCCCGCCGGATGGACCGCCGCCATCTACGCGGCGCGAGCGAACCTCAACCCGCTCTGCGTCGTCGGCGTACCCAAGCAGAACCCCTCGCTCGTCCTGCCGGGCGGGCAGCTCATGCTCACCACCGACGTCGAGAACTACCCCGGCTTCCCCCAGGGCGTGCGCGGCCCGGAGATGATGGACCTGTTCCGCAAACAGGCCGAGCGCTTCGGCACGCGCATCATGGACCGCGACATCGTCAAGTGCGATTTCAGCAAGCGCCCCTTCACGCTCACCACCGACACCGGCGAGCAGATCCGCGCCAAGGCGGTCATCATCGCCACCGGCGCGACCGCCAACTGGCTCGGGCTCGAGAACGAGATGCGTCTGGCGATGAGCGGCGGGGGCGTCTCGGCCTGCGCCGTCTGCGACGGCGCGCTGCCCATGTTCCGCGGCAAGCCCCTCGCGGTCATCGGGGGCGGCGACTCGGCGATGGAAGAGGCACACTACCTCACCAAATTCGCGTCGACCGTCTACGTCGTCCACCGGCGCGACGAGCTCCGCGCCAGCAAGATCATGCAGGAACGCTTCATGAAGCAGCCCAACGCCAAGGTGCTGTGGAACAAGGCGGTCGTCGACGTGCTCGGCGCCGAGCGCCTCACCGGGCTCCTCCTCGAAGACACGGTCACCGGCGAGCGCAGCGAGCTGGCTGTCGAGGGGCTCTTCGTCGCGATCGGCCACACACCGGCGACGAGGTTCCTCGAGGGCACGGGCCTGGAGGTCGACAAGAAGGGCTACCTGAAGGTGCGCGAGCCCTCAACGATGACGAATATCGAGGGCGTCTTCGGCGCGGGCGATGTCTCCGACGCGAACTACCGCCAGGCGGTCACCGCCGCCGGGATGGGCTGCAAGGCCGCGATCGACGCCGAGCGCTGGCTCGCGTCGCAGGAGTGACCTGCGACGCGCACTAGGGCTTTTCGGAGAGCTCCTCGACCTTGGGCGCCGCCGGCGCGAGCTTGCCGAACTCCTTCGCGATCGCGACGGCCATCGCCTGCGCAGTCGCCATCTCTTCGACGGTGACGTGGTTCGCGCCCGCCTGGTTGGCGAGCATCGCCTGGCTCAGGAAGTTGTTGCGCACCGCGATGAAGACATCGGGCGAGATCCGGCGCACCGACTCGCACGCGCGGATCACCGCGTCGTCATCTGGGATGGTGATGATCACCGCGTCCGCGGTGCGCACGCCCGCGCTCTCGAGCACCTCGGCGTTGCTGATGTCGCCGTAGATGATGTCCTTCTTGAAGTTCGTCTGACGCTGCACGGTCTGCGGGTTCAACTCGACGATCGTGTAGCCGATGCCCATCTTGTCGAGCTGCTCGGCCACCACGCGCCCGACCAGCCCGTAGCCGGCGAGGATGACGCGCTTTTTGCGATCGGCCTCGTCGACGACGACCTCCTCGTCCTCGCCACGGATCTTGGACGCCTTGATCCACGGGGGCGGGGGCACGACCCCGTTGGCCTTGGCGCTCAGGAATCGCCCGAGCGAATAGAGCCACGGCGTGGCCACCAGCGACACGACCACGATCGCGATGCAGTTCGCAGCCACGGCGTCGGAGAACAGGCCCTGCTGCTGCGCCGAGCCGAGAAGCACCAGACTGATCTCGCCCGCCTGCGCCAGCAGCAGCGCGACCAGCGCCGAGACCGCCGGCGAAACGCCCACGATCCAGCACGCCCCGCCGATCGCGATCGCCTTGACCACGGCCATCGTCACAGTCGCCAGGATCACGAGCCACCACCACTCCATCAGCGTCGACGGGTTGAGACTCATCCCGACCGTCGTGAAGAAGACCGCGATAAAGAGGTCTCGCAGCGGGCCGACCTGCCCCGTCAGCTGATGACGGAAAGGCGTCGAGGCGAGCACCAGCCCGGCGCACACCGCGCCCAGTTCGGCGCTGAACCCCAGCGCCGCCGTCGCAACCGCCGTCGCGATCGCGATCGCCGTCGACAGCACGATCACGACCTCGTTGGACCGGGTCTTCGCCGCCTCGCGGACGATCAGCGGAACCGCGTACCGCGCCACCACGAGCAGCAGCACGAGCCCGCCGATGCGCGAGAGCGCGATGCCCAGCGTTCGCAGCGCCCGCTCCGCCGTCGGGGTCGCCGCGACGGCCGCGGCCTCGGCTGTCTCGGGCGTCATCGCGTCGAGCGGGAGCGTCCCGCCCTCGTTCTTGACGATCAGCGCCTGCCATGTCGCGAGCACCGGGATGGTCGCGAGCATCGCCAGCACCAGGAAGTCCTGCGCCGACGAGATCATGAACGACATGCGCCCGTGCATGCGGTTCAATTCGCGCCGATCGCCCAGGATGCGCATCACCACCGCCGTCGACGAGGTGCTCAGCCCCATGCACACCGCGAGCGCCGAGGGCGCCGAAAGCCCGAACAGCATCGCGATGGGCCAGCCGATCAGGATGGACCCCACGCACGACACGATGCCCACCGTGAGCATCACACCGAATCCCCGGCGCAGCGACGAGAGGGGCAGCTGCAGCCCGATCCCGAACATCAGGATGATGATCGCTAGCCGCGAAATGGACCCCAGACTCTCCGGGCTCGACACCGCGCCGAAGGCGTTCGGCCCGAGCAGCGCGCCGGCGATCAGGTACGCCGGCAGCACCTCGAAGTTGAGCTTGCGCATGCATATCGCGACCAGCCCGGCGGTCGCGAGGATGATGAGGAGGTCGATCAGCAGTTGCGGCCCGTCGCCCTCCTGGGCGAGGAACAGCGGGATTGTCTCGAAGAGCATCCACGCGATGGTACAGGACCGGGCCCGTCGCGTGTTTGCTGGGGCAACCGCCCCGCTCTACACTCGCTATCCGCCCACCCCTCGGAGACTCGCTCCCGATGTCCAGCGCCCCCAGCCGCGCCCATGATCGCCACACCGTCGCCGTCACCGGCGCGACCGGGTTCGTCGGTCGACACCTCGTGGCGGAGCTCGTCCGCCGCGGCTGCCGCGTCAGGGCGCTGGTGCGCAGCCGGGGCAAGGCGGACTCCCTCCCCGTCTCCGGCGTGACCGTCGTCGAGGGAGACCTCTTCGACCGCTACGCAGCGCGCCGTCTGGCCGAGGGCGCAGACGCGATGATCCACCTCGTGGGCATCCGACGCGAATCGGGAGCCCAGACCTTCGAGCGGATGCATGTCGAGGCCACGCGCCGGGCCCTCGAGGCCGCCTCGCAGGGGGGCGTGCGCCGGTTCCTTCAGATGTCCGCGATCGGCGCCAACCCCGACGGCGCCAGCGCCTACCAGCGGACCAAGTTCGCCGCCGAGATGCTCGTCCGCTCCAGCGGGCTCGACTGGACCATCTTCCGCCCCTCCATCATCCACGGGCCCGACGGCGAGCTCGTCCAGATGGTCAAGGGCTGGGCGACCGGCCGGGCGGCGCCCTGGTTCATCCTTCCCTACTTCAGCCGGATCACCATCGACCCCGCCAAGCCCCCGTTCCCGCCCCCGCAGCCCGAGATCCCCCAGATCCAGCCCGTCCATGTCGACGATGTCGCGTGGGCGTTCGGCGAGGCCCTCGACCGCGAGGAGTCCATCGGGGAGGTCATCCCCCTCGGAGGCCCCGAGGCGATCGGTTGGCCCGAGATGCTCACGACCTTCCGCGACAACATCCCGCTCGCGAAGAAGCGCATCCGCCCGGTCGGGCTGCCCGCCCCGGTCGCGATCGCCAAGGCGCGGGCCGCCGCCCTCCTGGGCTTCGCCGACGCGCTGCCCTTCAGCGTGTCCGACGCGCAGATGGGCAGCGAAGACAATGTCTGCTCGCTCGACCGCGCCAGGGCCAAGCTCGGCTTCGAGCCGCGCCCCTTCGCCGAGTCGGTCGAGTCGTACGCCCGCTCGATCTGACTCCCGCCGCGAACGCTCACCCCGGGCGCCCCCGCTTATGAAACCGATCTCGAAAGAGAACCTCCTCACCATCCTCATCGTCGTCGCCCTCGTGCTGGGCGCGCTGGTCGGTCAGTTCCTGCTGCACGACCCGAGCGCGACGAAAGAGAAGATGGAGCAGGCGGTGCAGCCCTGGAAGGTCGCCGGCGACCTGGTGCTGATCCGCCCGCTCATGCTCATCATCATCCCGCTCATCTTCACGAGCGTGCTGACGGGCGTGACCTCCATCGGCGATCCCAAGAAGCTCGGCGTGCTCGGCGGCGCAACGCTCATCTTCTATGTCGTCACCATGGTCTTCGCCGTCACCACCGGCGTGACGCTCGCGTGGCTCTTCAACCCCGGTGGCGCCGCGACGAGCCTCGCCGCGACCCAGGTCGCCGACGCCGCCGCGACGCTGCCCTCAGCCCCGCCCGGGGGCCTCGGCGCCGCGTGGCTCCAGATCCTCTACCTGCTCGTCCCGAACAACTTCTTCTCCGCCGCGGCCAACAACGAAACCCTGAGCATCATCACCGCCACGATCGCGCTCGGCATCGCGATCACCGTCATCGGCACGAAGGCCCGGCCCTTCGTCGTCGTCGTCGAGTCGCTGCACGAGATCCTCATGACCCTCGTGCGCTGGATCCTCTGGCTCCTGCCCATCGGCGTGTTCTTCCTCGTCGCCTGGGCCGTGGGGCGCATGGGCCTCAAGGAACTGTTCGACTCCCTGAAGTGGTATGTGCTGGTCGTCTTCGCGGGTCTCGCGATCCACATGTTCGGCACGCTGCCCCTCGTGCTGTGGGCGCTGACCAAGATCAACCCCTTCAAATACCTGTGGTCGATGAAGCCGGCGCTGCTCATGGCCTTCGGCAGCGCGTCCTCGCTCGCCACCATGCCCGTCACCATCACCACCAGCGTCACCAAGGGCGGCTGCTCGCGCCGCGCCTCGGGCCTCGTCCTGCCCCTGGGCGCCACGGTCAACATGGACGGCACGGCGCTCTACCAGGGCGTCGCGGTGATCTTCCTCTTCCAGGCCTTCGGCATCGAACTGCACTTCACGCAGTACCTCGTGATCGTGCTCACCGCCACGCTCGCCGCCGTCGGCGCCGCCGGCGTGCCGGGCGGGTCGATCGCCACCACGCTTATCGTCATCGCCGCTGTCAACACGACGCTCGCCGCCACCCCCGGCGTGCCCGTACTGCCCCTCTCGGCGATCGGGATCATCCTGGGCGTCGACCGCATCCTCGACATGTGCCGCACGACCGTGAATGTCTGGGGCGACAGCGTGGGCGCGCGGATCATCACCCGCATCGCGCCCGACGACCCGGACCCCGCCAAGGAAGCCGCGTACGCCTGATCCGCGTCAGCGCTTCTCGCCCGTCCAGGTGCTCGCGATGTGCAACTCTTTGAGTTGCTTCTCGTCGACCTCGCTGGGCGCCTCTGACATCAGGTCCGAGCCGATCTGCGTCTTGGGGAACGCGATCACATCGCGGATGTTGTCCGTGTCGCACAGGTGCATAACCAGGCGGTCGAGCCCCAGCGCGATGCCGCCGTGGGGCGGGGCGCCGAAGCGCAGCGCATCCAGCAGGAAGCCGAACTTCATCTTCGCCTGCTCGTCGCTGAGCCCCAGGAGTTTGAACACCTTGGCCTGCGTCTCCTGGTCGTGGATACGGATCGACCCGCCCCCGATCTCGCTGCCGTTGACGACCAGGTCGTAGGCGTTGGTCAGCACCTCGCCCGGGCTGCTCTCGAGCTTGCCCAGGTCCTCCGGGCGCGGCGCCGTGAAGGGGTGGTGCATCGAGTCCCATCGCTGCTCGCCCTCGTTCCACTCGACGATCGGGAAGTCGACGACCCACACGAACTTCCACTGCTCGCCCCACTTGGGCACGAGGTTCATGTCGCGCGCAAGTCGCAGACGCATCTCGCCCAGCATCTTGTTCACGAGCGACTTCTTGTCGGCGCCGAAGATCACCAGGTCGCCGTCCTTGAGCCCGAGCTTCGCGACCAGCGCGTCCTTCACCGGCTCGAGGAACTTTGCGACGCCCGTGGCGAACGCGCCGTTCTCGACCTTGGCGTAGGGCAGCCCGCCCGCGCCGAACTGGGCCTTCACATACTCGGTGTAGCCGTCTAACTGCTTACGCGTGAGCGCCGCGCCGCCCGGCACGCGGATGGCCTTCACCACGCCGCCGCCCTCGACGGCGCCAGAGAACACCTTGAACTCCATCGTCTTCGCGATCTCGCCGACATCGACCAGCTCGAGCCCGAAGCGAAGGTCGGGCCGGTCGATGCCGAAGCGGTCCATCGCCTCTGCGTAGGTCATGTGGGGGATCTGCCCGATGTCCACGCCCAGCGTGTTCTTCCAGATGCCCGCGACGAGCCCAGAGATCAGCCCGATGATGTCGTCGCGCGTGATGAACGACATCTCGATGTCCAACTGGCTGAACTCGGCTTGGCGGTCGGCGCGCGGGTCCTCGTCGCGGAAGCACCGCGCGATCTGGAAGTACTTGTCCAGACCGCCGATCATCAGGATCTGCTTGAAGATCTGCGGGCTCTGCGGCAGCGCGTAAAAACTCCCCGGCTGCAGACGCGAAGGCACCAGAAAGTCGCGCGCGCCCTCGGGCGTGCTCTTGCACAGGTTCGGCGTCTCGACCTCGACGAAGCCCTTCTCGTCCAGGAACCGGCGCATCGTCTGGGCGACGGTGTGGCGCGTGCGCAGGATCTTCTGCATGCGAGGGCGGCGAAGGTCGAGGAAGCGGTAGCGCAGGCGGATCTCTTCGCCCGGCAGGTTGTCGGGGTCGTTGGGGTGGAAGGGGATGTCGCGCGCCTTGGTGAGCACGGTGAGTTTCGAGACGACGATCTCGATCTCGCCGGTCGAGAGGCGCGGGTTGGCGCCGCCGGCGCGCTTGCGCACCACGCCGGTGACCGCGATGATGTCCTCGCTGCGGAGTTTGTCGGCCCCGTCGACGACATCCTTGGAGGAGTCCTCGAGGTCGAAGACGAGTTGGGTGAGCCCCTCGCGGTCGCGCAGGTCGATGAAGACCAGCGCGTCGCCGTGCTCGCGCCGGGAGTCGACCCAGCCGGCGAGGGTGACGGTCTGCCCGATGTGGTCGGGGCGGAGTTGCCCGCAGTGGTGGGTGCGAGAGTAGGGGACGCCGGGGGCGGTGGTGGTCATCGCGAGCCTTGCTGGAGAACTGGGGGGCCCGCCGAGAGCGTCGCGTTCGGCGGAAACGGGCGGGAGTATATCGGCCCGCGCGCGTCCGCCCGTTCGTGTTCTCATCCTGTTTGACATCGCCCCTTCCCTCGGCTGCAGTTGCGGAGTGCCTACGAACTCCCAAGCCCCCGTCCCCGATCAGCGACCCGTCCTCTTCACCGCCTTCGAGCCCAGCGGCGACGAGCACGCCTCTGTCATCATCGAGGAACTGCTCAGGCGACGCCCGGGCCTGCGGGTCTGCGGCTGGGGGGGGCGGAAGATGGCCGCGGCGGGGGCGGAGGTCGTCGAGCGGACCGGGGAGGACGCCGTCATGGGCATCCCCGGGGTGGCGGTGATCCGCGAGCACATCGCGATCAACCGGCGGATCTCGGCGTGGATGAGCGAGCACCGCCCGGTGCTGCATGTCCCGGTCGACTCGCCGGCGGCCAACTTCCCGGTGTGCAAGATCAGCCGCCGGCTGGGCGTGCCGATCGTCCACATGGTGGCGCCGCAGTTGTGGGCGTGGGGGCACTGGCGCGTGCGGAAGTTGAAGCGTCTCACCGACCATGTGATGTGCCTTCTGCCCTTCGAGGAGGCGTGGTTCCGCGAGCACGGCGTGCCGGCGACCTTCGTGGGCCACCCCATCTTCACGCGCCCGATCGACGAGGCCGAGATCGACCGGCTGCTCCCCGAGTTCGGCGCGGCCCTGCCCGACGCGGGCGTGCGCCTGAGCGTGTTCCCGGGCAGCCGCCCGGCGGAAGCGGAGAAGAACTTCCCGATCATGCTGGCGGCGCTGCGCGAGTTGACCGCGCAGCGCCCGGGCCTGGGCGCCGTGTGCGCCGCGACGACCGACGCGATGCTGACGCGCCTCCGCCGCATCGCGGGCGAGCACGGGGGCTGGCCCGCGAACCTGCACCCGGTGGTGGGCAAGCCCGACGCGGTGATCCGCTGGGGCGATGTCGCGATGACGGTCAGCGGCACGAACACGCTGCGGATCGCGCGCCATCGCGCGCCGATGGTCATCATGTTCCGCGCCGGCGCGCTGCAGTGGAACCTGCTGGGCAGGTGGCTGCTGAAATCGGCGCACCTCGCGCTGCCGAACCTGGTGGCGGGCGCTCGGATCGTGCCCGAACTGATGCCGCTGCTGTCGGACGACCACGCGCCGGTGGTGCGCGAGGTGTCGCGCCTGCTCGACGATCGCGCCGCGTGGGAGGCGCAGCGTGAAGCCCTCGACGCTGTCTCGCGACAGTTCGAGGGGATCAACGCGGCGTCGCGTGCGGCGGATGTGATCGAGCGGGCGCTCGACCGCTGACCGGCGTTCCTCAGCGCACGTCCTTGCCTTCGACGACATCGGCGATGGGCGCGGGCTTGTGCGAGGTGACATCGAGCTCGCCGCTCTTGAGGCGACGGATGTAGCTCTTGTACGCGAGCATCGCCTGCGAGCCGAAGATCAGCATGATGGGGATGTTTGCCCAGAGCATGACGCCGGTGCCCAGCGCGGTCAGGTTGTCGAGTTCGGCGTCGGTGCGGATGAACCCGAGCGTCGCGACGACGATGAGCGCGCAGTAGATGAGCTTGTACGGCAGCACGGCCTTGTTGCCCATCAGGTAGACGACGCCCTGCTCGCCGTAGTACGACCACGAGATCAGCGTCGAGATCGCGAACAGCCACGACGCCATGACGACCAGCCACTTGCCAAGACCGGGTTGCACGCGGTCGAAGGCGTGCGCCGTCAGGGCGGCGCCGACGAAGCTGTTGTAGAGCCCGATGCGCCCGTCGATGTCGGGATTGTCGGGGTCGGTGTGCGCGATCAGCTCCGGCTGCTTGACGCTTCGGTACGGGGCCCAGGTGACCCCGAGCGTTCCGTCGGGCGCCATGGTGATGTCGCCGGTGAGGCGCCGGATCTCGCGCCCGGTGTTGCGGTCGAGGTCGGCGCGGATGAGCACAAACACGGTGTCGCGTTCGCGCCACTCGCCGTTGATGCGCCGGGCCTCGACGGTCTTGGCCGGGATGTCGCCGTTCTGGACGGTCCAGAGGTCCTGCTGGCCCTCGACGGCCACGATGCGCGGCGCGGAGTCGAACATCGCTTCCGGCCCGCGGTTGTACGCGCCGGTGAGGAGCACGACGAGCGTGGTGAGCGTGCAGACGACGATGGTGTCGATGAAGGGCTCGAGGCCCGCGACGATGCCCTCTCGGGCGGGCTCATCGGTCTTGGCGGCCGAGTGCGCGATGGGGGAGGAGCCCTGGCCCGCTTCGTTGGAGAAGAGGGCGCGCTTCATGCCCCAGAGGAAGGCGTAGCCCATCGTGCCGCCCAGGAAGGCGTTCTGTGCCTCGGCGCCCACGAAGGCGCTCTTGACGATCAGGATGAGCATCGCCGGGACGCGGTCGATCTCGGTGATGACGACATACATCGCCGCGAGCAGGTAGAGCGCGCACATGAAGGGCACGAGCCGCCCGGCGACAGCGCCGATGCGCTTGATGCCGCCGATGATGACCACGCCGGTGAGGACCGCGAGGACGATGCCCGACACGACGCTGGGGATCTTGAAGTAGGTCTCGGTCACGCCGCCGACGTTCCACGCCTGGAACATGTTGCCGCCGGTGATGGTCGAGATCAGCAGGGTGATGCAGAAGATCCCGCCGATGACGGCGCCCAGCTTCCCGAGCCCCATCTTCTTGAAGCCCTGGTGGGCGACGTACATCGGCCCGCCGTGCGGGTTATCTGGGTCGTCGGTGTTGCGATAGAGCATCGAGAGGGTGACTTCGGTGGTCTTGATCGCCATGCCGACGAAGGCGACGACCCACATCCAGAACACCGCGCCCGGGCCGCCCAGGGCGATCGCGATCGCGACGCCGGCGATGTTGCCGAGTCCGACCGTCGCCGAGAGGGCGGCGGAGAGCGCTTGGAAGTGGTTGATCGCGCCCGGGTCGTTCTTGTCGTCGTACTTGCCGCGGATGATCGCGGTGCCGTGGATCAGGGCCCGGAACTGGCTGAACCCGGACCAGAGCGTGAAGAGCACGCCCACGAGGAGCACGATGATCAGGACGTAGTCGTGCCAGATCACGCCGTTCACGGCGTTGAGCACGTTGTTCATGCTTTCCAGAAAGCCGTTCATTCACCGCTCCAGGGCTCGTGGATAGTCGGGTCATCGGCCTGCGCCGCGAGGGCAAGGCCGGAAGCGACGCATAGTGACGCAAACCGGCGTCGAAAGCAACACGGAGCCGTGGCAATCTTGCTCCGCGGCCGCCGCCCCCGCAGCTCCCGGGTCCCCCGGCGCCAGCCGCCGGCGAGCCGGGCCAGGAGCGCCCGGGCATGTCGCGTCGCGGCGTGATCCCACACGCAGAATCGGGCCTGATACAGTTGGCCCCATCGGGGGCAGGGGGCGAGACCCACCCCGACCCGTCGGGCAGCCCCGAAGGAGAGAGATGCTGCACTCCGCGATCGATCCGACCATCCAGCGCGTCACCAGCGGCGACTTCGACTTCCCGCTCGGGGTCTATCCCGTGGACCCGGCGCAGGCGTCCACCAGCCCCGGGTATGTCACCGACTTCGAGCAGGCCGACGGCGACGAGTCCGGCGACTGGGAGGAATGGCCCGACCGCTACATGTTCGACATCGTCACGCCCCATCGACGCGTGGAGTCGCTCTGCTTGGCGCTGTTCTCCATGCTCCCGGGGCGCGTCTTCCCCATCCTCGACGTGCTCAGCGAGGACGCGTACCGCGAGGTCGACCCCTACATCGCCTACGAGGCGGTCGGCTTCGACCGCTTCCTCGACGAGGTGCGCAGGTACCGGGGCTGGTTCTTCGAGGACGGCATGGTCGGCTTCGGCGCGATGAGTCTCGACCCGTTCGTCTATGTCTTCATCGACGAACACAAGATCGTCACCGTGCGCGTCGAGTCCGCGATGAAGGAGCGCGTCGAGCAGCTGCTTGCGGCGTTCGAGTTCCCGGTCGTCGAGGAGCTCTCGGGCGTCGACTCCACCGAGCACGAGCACCGCTCCGTGCTCGCGCTCGAGCTGGCAGGGCAGGAGTTCGCGAGCCACGCCGACATAGTCGAGCGCCTGCGCGACCGGTGGATGCTCTCCCTCAACATCGACTGGGAGTCGAACACCGACGACGACGGGCGGGTGCTGGGCATCACCTCGTGGCGCTGCGACGTGCGCCGGCTCGACGAGCTGGGCGAGGAGCAGGGCCGCTGGGAGGTGCTGCTCACCGCCGGCTCGCTGCGTGAGGCCGAGTCGCTCGCCGTGGTCGGGGTCGCGAAGGAACTCGCCCTTCCCACCGACGACGAGGACGCCCTGCGCGACGAGCTGGAGCTGCTGGAGGCGATCCGGCTGCGCCCCGAAGCGTTCGCCGAGTTGGCCGGGCAGGAACCATCGCTCGAGCCCCCTGCGGAGAGCCGGGTGCTGGCGGTCCGGAGCTGGGGCGCCTGATCACGTTCGCGGCGGCTCAGGATGATTTCTTCGGGGCCGGCGCGTCTGGCTTGGTGTAGACCATCGTGACGCAGTTCCCGCTCTCGTTGTAGCGGATGTCGCTCATGTAGGCGCGCATCAGCATGATGCCCCGCCCCGACGGGGTGTCGAGGTTCTCGTCGAGGGTGGGGTCCGGGACATCGGAGGGCTTGAAGCCGGGCCCGCGGTCGCAGACCGTGATGCTGCACGTGGTGGAGGTGATCGTCCACTCGACGGTCACCGGCTCGCCCGGGAGGTCCTTGTGCCCGTGCCGGAAGGCGTTGACGATGGCTTCCTCGAGCGCGAGTCGCAGCGCGAAACGAGAGGCCTCGGGGAATCCCTGCGCGACGACGGCGTCGAGGATCGCGCGCTCACAGCGCTCGATGTCCTCGCGTCGGTCGTGCAGCACGATGCGATCGTGCGCCTCGGGCTTGGGTGGGATGCTGGTCATGCGCGCCGAACGGGCATGCCTCGGCCGGGACGCGGCCGAGCGGGGGGTGTGTCAGGCGGCCGCACGCTCACGCGAAACTGGCGAGAGCCTCGTCGGCGGAATCGTGGATCTCGAAGAGCTTGTTGAGCTTCGTGATCACGAACACCTCGTAGATCTGCGGATCGATCTCGGCCAGGCGGAGTTGGCCGTTCCGGGCGCGGACCTTGTTGTTGATCGTGATCAGTGTGCCAAGGGCGGCAGACGAGAGATGATCAACATTCTCGAAGCTGATGAGGATCTTGGGCCGGTCTCGCTGCTCGATGACCGTGACGATCTCCTCGCCGATGCGCTGGATGTTCGCTTCGTCGAGGATGTTCCGGTCCACAAATCGGACCTGAACCACATCGCCTTCGTGATAGATGCGAAGTCGTGAATCTTCGGGGGGCATCCGTGTCTCTCCGCGTGTCGCGGTCAGACTAGCGACGGTGCAATCGGTGTGTCAACCGTCGCGAGTAGTTCGGGTTACATTCTTCGACAGGGTACAGACAAACGCCCTCCCCGGCATGCAACTCGGGGAGGGCGGGGAATCGGTCTCCGGACCGCCGAAGGGGCCTTTCAGGGCATCTGCGGCGGGTGGTTCCGGCTCAGTACCCGACGCCGAGGCGGTCGAGCAGGCCGGGGAAGTGCTTCTCTTCTTCCTCGCTCTGGATGAGGATGGTGGGCTTCAGGAGGATGAGCAGGGTGCGCTCTTCCTTGACCTCGATGCGGTTGCTGAAGAAGCGGTTGATGAGGGGCATCTTGGAGAGCACCGGGACGCCGGTCTCGACCTCGGTCTCGGTCACGAGGCGCTGGCCTCCCAGCAGGATCGTGCCCTGGTCGGGGATCGTCGCCGCGGTCTGGATCGAGGAGATCGTGATTTCGGGGAGGGCCAGCTGACCGGTCGCCGTCGCCGAGCCGCCCGCGCCGTCGCCGCCGCCCGCGACCGCCGCGGTGACTTCGAAGGTGCGGAAGGTCACGAGCTGCGCGATGCGCGTGTCGATCGAGAGGGTGACGTAGCGACGGTCGGAAGAGACCACGCCGCGAAGCAGCAGCGTCACGCCGGTGTTCAGCGAGCTGACGGTGGGGTCGAAACCAACCGACGAGGTGCTGACGACGGGCTGGAGGTCGGAGACGTACGCGCGCTGGTTGCCGACAGCGATGTTGGCGTAGCGGTTGTTGACGAGGGTGAGGCGGGGCGCCGTCAGCGAGACGCTGCGGGTGTCGGCCTGCGTGGCCTGGACGAGAAAGTCGACCTGGATCTCGTCGAGGAAGGTGCCGGCGATGCCCAGCGCCGGGTTGGCGCTGAGGATCTGCGCCGCGAGCGCGCTGCCGCTGGCAAGGGTCTCGGTCAGCCCGAGCGACCCGTTCTGGACGGGGATGATCGACAGCCCGTCGGGCGCGATGACCGAGGTGTTCACGGGGGTGAACTGGTACTCGATCTCGCCGGTCGCCGGGTCGATGTTGCTGATGTTCCACTGCGTGGTGTCGGTCTGACGGCGCCCGACAAGGTCGGAGGGGACGGTTGAGGTGGTGCCGCCCGGGGTCACCTGGTTGAAGCCGGTGCCGCCGAACGCGCGCTCTTGGAAGAGCGTCGCGTCGTACTGGTCGTTCTGCGCGTTGAAGTAGATGTCGAGGTCGAAACCGATCTGCTCGAAGAAGTCCTGCGCGACCTCGAGGAAGCGCGCCTCGACGTTGATCTGCAGCTCGCGGATCTCGCGGAGCTGGCGGAGCAGGTTGGCGACCTCGCGGTGATTGCGCGCGGTGTTGGTGATGATCAGGTTGCCGTTGAGCTGCTGGATGCGCCCGGTCGTGCCGCCGTTGTCCTGCCAGCCCTCGTAGTCGACGTTGGTCTGGATGAGGTTGATGATGTTGGTGATTCGGTCGGCGTCGGTGAGCTCGATGTCGTTCTGGTCGTTGACCTGGAAGACGCCTCGGCCGCCGCCGCCGCCGCCACCGCCGCCGCCCTGCTGGAGCACGGCGTCGAGGTCGAGCTGGGGCACTTCGGTGTAGTTGGGGATCTCGAAGATGAGGTCCTGGATGTCATAGATGCGAATGAACGTGTTGCGACGCAGGGCCTCGTCAGACGCGACGACGAGCACGCCGTCGGTGACCGCCCAGCCGGCGCGGCTGAACTCGTCGGGGCTGACCTTCTCGAGCACGCGGTTGAGGACCACGCGCATCGGGACGGGTCGGAGGTTCAGCGTGATCTCGGTGTCGCGGTTGACGCCGATGTTCGCCAGGGAGTCCCAATCCACGTCGACGTTGAGATTGCCGACCGCGGCGATGAACTCGAGGACGTCCTCGAGCGGGGCCGACGCGAACGACGCGGGGATGCGCCGGCTCTCGAGGTTCGCGAGGACCTCGCGGTTCTCGACAGGCTCGTCGTACGCGACGGGCTCGCCGCGACGGAAGCTGATCTCGGGCCAGTCGGAGGGGTAGCTCACGATCTCGTCGGGGATCACCAGCGCGCGCTGCATGCGGTTGGACTCTTTGGCGTACGAGTACGCCTTGTCCCTCTGGAGCATGTCGAACTCGCGGTAGATCACGACGTCCTTGAGAACGTCGCGCAGCAGCAGACCGGTGGGGTTGTTGGGCTCGAGGAAGAGGATCTGGTCGACGACCTGCAGCGCCTCGCTGTACTTCTGCTCCTTCTGGAGCTGACGCACCCGGTCGATCGACTCGGCGATCTTGCGAGACTTCTCGGCCGCCTGGCGGGCCTCGGCCTCGCGGGTCAGGCGCGCCGCCTCGGCGCCCTGCTGGTTGATCGCGGCGACGCGGGCAGTTTCCTCCGTGTCGCGGATCCGCTGGAGCAGGCGCTCCTGCTGCGTGATGCGATCGTTGTACTCACGCTCGGCGAAAACATCGCGACGCTGCGCGATCGAGAGCCGGGCGCGCCCGGCGAGCTCGGAAGCCCGGGCGAAATCGCCGGTCCGCAGAGCGTCCTCGGCCTGGCGCACGAAGTTCTCGAACTCGGCGACCGCCTGGTCGCGCTGGAGCTGGCGGGACTGGATCTCGTCGGGCAGGATTCCCGGGCGTCCCTGCAGCAGCACGCGAGACTCCTGGAGTCGCGACTCGGCGCGCTGGACCTCTTCGGCGCCTAGGAACTGGCGATAGGGCCCAAGCGCCAGCGCGTACTTCTGCTCGGCCTCGGCGTAGCGACCGCTCACGAACGCCGCGTCGGCTTCCGCCAGGTAACGCTGCGCCTCGAAGCGGAACGCCTGCTGGAACAGGTCGTCGCTGGTGGGCTGGACGGCGCCGGCGCCCGGCTGGGCGGCGGGGACCGGCTCGGGCTCATCAAGCTCGATCGGGGCCGGCTCCGCGGGCTGCTCGGCCGGGGGCTGGTCGGGCTGCTGGCCGCGCGAGGGGCGCGGGTCCTGCGTGCGATCAACGCGCCCGGGCTGGAGGGAGCCGAGCGACACGGAGTCGAGGGTGAACGCCTCGCCGCGCTCGCGCTCGAGCTCGATGATGCGCGTGCGGTGCTGCTCGATGGTGCGGATCTGCTCGCCGTTGAGGTCGACGCCGGCGCGATAGACCGCGTCGAAGCCGGCCTTGGCCGCGCCGAAGTCGCCGGCGACGAAGTCGCTGACGGCCTGCGCGAGGGTCGAGTCCACGAGCGGCGCGAAGTCACGCTTCGACTGCGCCGAACGATCGAGCAGCTCCGAGGCGCGGGCCTTCTGCGCTTCGCTGGCGGCGCGATGGCGACGGGCGGCGGAGGCCTGGCGGTCCGCCTCGCGCAGATCGCCGAGCTCCATCGCGAGCTCTGCCTTCTGCAGACTCACCTCGACGACGTCCAGCGAGCGGAGGCGTCGATCGATCGACGCGATCAGCTCGGTGGCGCGGGCACGCTGCTCGGCGCTGAGCGACGCCGGCGTCAACTCGCCCACGACGTGGCGAGCACGCACCAGCTGGCCGTCGCGCAGCAGCGTGGCCGCCTCCTCGAGCGACGCGCCGGGATCGGCGCTCGCCAGCGAGAAAGGTGAGGCGAAGAAGATGGCCGCCGCGGTAGTGCTGAGCAGCATGCGGGGGGAACGACGCCGGGGGGTTGGCATTCGGCTTCTCTCCACGAAACACCCGAAATGGAGACCGCGCCGTCGGGGATTTTTACGCGCGGTGAGCATTGGACCTTTGTTTTCCTCGCCGCGTCACACACACGCACACACAGAAGGCGAGGGTTCACAGGCAGACGGTTTGGGCCTCCGTCGGGCTGGGACGCGGAACATAGCCCGCGTGCTTCCCGGACGCAAGCCCGGGAGCGATACGCCCTTCTTTGTGAAGGTGCTGCACCCGCGCGCGAAATTCTGTGACGCTGAGCCCCTTTTTCCTTGCCGCCCCGTCGGCACGGATGACCCGACGCCTGACAGGGGCCTGAATCCGGCGGGAACACCGGCACGCGGACGCAGAATGTTCGCGATAGCGATCGGCTGTTCGCCAGAAGGTCTGTCAGCGGGCGCTGGTCAGCGACGCAGCGGACACCGGGCTCTTCGATTCCATCATCCGCACGAACCCGTCGAACAGGTAATTCGCGTCATGCGGCCCGGGGCTTGCCTCGGGGTGATGCTGCACCGCGAACACCGGGCGATCCGTCATCCGGAAGCCGGCGAGCGAATGGTCGTTCAGGTTCACGTGCGTCGCTTCCCCACCGACCCTGGACAGCGAGTCGGTGTCGACGGCGTACCCGTGGTTCTGGCTGGTGATCTCCACCCGCCCGGTCAGCAGGTTCCGCACGGGCTGATTCACGCCTCGATGCCCGAACTTCAGCTTGTAGGTCTTCGCGCCCAGCGCCAGACTCAGCAGCTGGTGGCCAAGGCAGATCCCGAAGGTCGGGACGACGCTCCCCGGTTCGCCCCCGACCAGCGCACGGAGCGTGTCGATCGTCGTTGTCACCGCCGCCGGGTCGCCGGGGCCGTTCGAGACGAACAGCCCGTCGATCTCCCCCCGATCGGCCGCGGCGCGGATCTCGGCGGCGGGGGTGTCGTGGGGCGCCACGACGACCTCGCAGCCACGCTGCGTCAGGTGACGCAGGATGTTCCACTTGGCGCCGCAGTCGAGCGCGAGCACCCTCCGGCGGGTCTCGCCGTCGGCGCGCAGGGTCTTGCCGGGCGCACCGCCCAGCGACGCTGTGGGGGCCCACTCTCCGAGCGTGTCCCTCCAGCTCTGACGAGAGGAGCAGCCAACGAGCGGGACGAGGTTCTGCCCGGTCGTGTCGTGCGCCTCCCGTGCGAGTCTGACGAGGTCGGCGTCGGAGATCGTCGGGTCGTTCGAGAGAACGCCCGCCATGACGCCGGCGACGCGGAGCCGACGCGCCAAAGCGCGCGTGTCGACATCGGCGAGCCCGAGCACGCCGTTGGAAGCGAGATACGCCGAGAGATCGCTGTCGGCCCGGTAGTTCGAGTGTCGCTGCGCGAGCTCGCGCACGACGAACCCGGAGACCTGCACCCGGGTCGATTCAACGTCCTGAGGGTTCGTCCCGGTGTTGCCGACCAGCGGCGCGGTCTCGACGAGGATCTGGCCCGTGTACGAGGGGTCGGTGAGCGATTCCTGGTAGCCCGTCATAGCGGTGTTGAACACCACCTCGGCGGCGATAGTGCGCGGCTTGTCCGTCGCGCCGAAGGCCGCTCCTTCGAAGAGGGAGCCATCGGCGAGCGCGAGTCGGGCGTGGGTCGTGTGATGCATCTTCGGGCTCAGTGTAGACAGGGTTTCGCGAGCGGAGGGGGGTATTCTCGGGCCCGGGCCCTCGCGTTGGGCCCCCCGAACGCCGATACAACTCCGCCGCCTTCCCGCCCGGAACCCGGGCTCGAGCCTCGCGTCCGAGCAGGCGTCGACGCCCCCCCAGGCCGACCGATCTCCCGAGTCATCCCGTGTTGGAGCACGCACGACCTATGCCCTCGCCCTCCCGCTTCGCCGTCCTCGCCGCGATTTGTGCCGCATCGATGTCTTTCCCCGCCCTCGCGCAGGTGCAGGTGGTCACCCCGCCGCAGGAGGAGCAGGGCTCCCAGAACATGTCGCGGTTCGAGCCGATCCACGTCGCCGCGATGAAGGGCGATGTGCTGACCGTCCAGCAGGAGCTCGACAAGGGCGTCGAGATCGACCTGCGGATCCAGGGCGGAATTTTCGCGGGCGCCACAGCGTTGATGCTCGCGGGCCGGGACGCCGACGACGCGACGATGCGGTACCTCATGGATCGCGGCGCTGACCCGCGCGCCGTGGACGACCGACGGATCAGCGTGCTCATGTGGGCGTCGAGCACCGAGGGCTCGGTCGCCAAGATCCTCGCCGTGATCGAGCGAGGCGTCGAGGTGAATCTTCGCAGCCAGGACGGATCGACCGCCCTGCACTGGGCCGCCGGCCTGGGTCGCGATCCCGGGATGGTCAAGGCGCTCATCGACGCCGGCGCGCTGATCGACCTCGCCGACAACCGGGGGCGCACGCCGCTCATGACCGCGGCACGCGTCGGCAACGCCGGAGCCGTGCGTTACCTGCTCGCCGCCAACGCCGATCGGTCGCGCCGCAGCCCGCAGGGGCTCAACGCGCTGCACTGGGCGGTCGAAGGACGCACCGCGAACGCCGACACGGTCCGCGCGCTCGTCGAGGCGGGCATGTCCGTCGAAACCCAGGCCGCCGACGGGTCGACGCCGCTGCTCATCGCCGCGATCAACGCTCGCGAGCAGCCCGTGATGGCGCTGCTCGAGCTGGGTGCGCGCAACGACGCGAGCAACAATTTCGGACTCACCCCGCTCATGGCCGCCGCCGCCGCGCCCAGCCCCGAGGTCGTGAAGCGCCTCCTCGACGCCGGCGCCCCCGTGAACACGCGGGATTCGAACGGGCGGACCGCCCTGCACTACGCCACCTCGAAGGGGGCCGGCCTCGTGACGGCGATGCTGCTGCGCCGCGGCGCCGACCCCGACATCACCGACAACGATGGATGGCGCCCGATCCACATGGCGCGCACGATGGCGACGCTCGACCCGCTCGTGCGAGCCGGAGCCGATATCGAGGCGCAGTGCAAGGTCAGCCAGTACTCGGGCTGGACGCCCCTTATGCTGGCCGTCGGGACGGGCAACCAGACCCTCGTCCGTCGCTTGCTCAACGCCGGCGCCGACCCCAGCGCCGGCGCCGAGCAGGGGCTCACCCCCACGCGCATCGCCATGAGCTTCAATCCCGAGATCGGCGCCCCGCTCGCCGAGATGCTGCGCGAGTCGATCGCCCAGCGCCAGAAAGGCGTCGAGGACGCCGCGGTTGACGAGCTCCGGCGCAGGCGCCAGCAGGAGGCGCAAGGCCCCAGGCCCGACTGAATCCGCCCGGCCCGACCGTCGCGTACGCTGACGCGATGAAGTCGTCGGGACTCTTTGCCGCAGCCGAACCCGAACACGGTGAAACGCGAGGGCGCTTCGTGCGCCTCGCGCCCGAACGCGGCGTCGACCACCCCGACGGGCTCACCTACGCCCTGCCCGACTCGCTCGCGTCGGTGCGCATGGGTGAACGCGTCGAAGCTCCGCTCGGCAGGGGCAACGCCCCGGTCGCCGGGTACGTCATCGAGATCCTCGACAGCACCACACTCGATCCGGCGCGCATCAAGCCGGTGAAGCGCCGGCTCAGCGGCGGACTTCCCCCGGCGCTCGTCGAGCTCGCCAAGTGGATGGCTCGCTACTACCTCTGCCCCATAGGCATGGTCTTCGCCAGCATGACGCCCGCCGCCGTCAAGCACGACATCGGCGTCGTCACGCGCTCTGCGCTCGAGCCCGCCCCCGACGCGAGTGAGCGTCTCGATGCCATGAAGCCGACGCCCTCGCTCGCGCCGCTGGTCGAGGCGCTCCGCGCCCGAATGGGCGACACGTCGGCCTGGCCCGTCGAGCCGCGCGCGCTGCAGAAGGCGCTCGGGGCTGCGACGATCGCGCCGGTGAACCGATTCGTGCGCGAGGGCGTCCTGCGCGAGGTCCGCGTGACCACGGTGCGCGCCGCCTGGGGCGAGGTCACACCAGGCGACGCGGCCCGCGTCACTCTCAGCGACGAGCAGCGTGCCGCGCTCGCGAGGATCGTCGGCGGCCTTGACACTTTCGCCGTGCACCTGCTCAGGGGCGTGACCGGCTCGGGAAAGACCGAGGTGTACCTCGATGCGATCGAGCGGGTGCTGGCGCAGGGGCGATCCGCGATCGTGCTTGTCCCCGAGATCTCGCTGACGCCGCAGACCTCGGCGCGATTCCTCGCAAGGTTCGGTCGCGAGGGCGTGGCGGTGCTGCACTCCGGCCTGACCTCGGCGCAGCGCAACCAGCAGTGGTCGGCTGTCGCGAGCGGCGCCGCCCGGGTGGTGGTGGGGGCGCGCAGCGCCGTCTTCGCGCCCACGCCGCATCGGCTCGGCCTGATCGTCGTCGACGAGGAGCACGACAACTCGTACAAGCAGGACCAGCTCCCTCGGTACCACGCGCGCGATGTCGCGATCAAGCGCGCCCAGATCGAGGGCTGCCCCGTGGTGCTCGGCAGCGCGACCCCGTCGCTCGAATCATGGAAAAACGCCCTCGACGGGCGCTTCGTCCTCTCGACGATGCGCACCCGCCCGGCGGGCATGCGCCTGCCAAGGGTCGTCGTGGTCGACCTCGCGGAGGAGCGGCGCAAACGCCCGTGGTCGGAGAACCGGGTCCGCCTGCTCGGCCCGACGCTCGAGACCGCCCTGCGCCGCACGCTCGACGAGGGCGCCCAGGCAATCCTGCTGCTCAACCGGCGCGGCTACGCGAACTACATCTGCTGCCCCGACCATCGCTGCGGCTGGATCATGACCTGCGACGACTGCGACGCGACCATGGTCTTCCACAAAGACAAACGCCTCGACCCGGGCCGGGGGGGCGTCGTCCGATGCCACCACTGTCTCGCTGAGAAGCTCCTCCCCTCGCACTGCCCGTCGTGCGAACGCAAGGTCAGCGTCTTCGGGCTCGGCACTCAGCGCGTCGAGGAGGAACTCGCCCGCGACTTCGCCGATCTGCGCTCGGGCGACACCATGCTCCGGCTCGACAGCGACACCATGCGCGGCGGGCGCGACTACTTCCTCGCGCTCGAGCGCTTTCGCAAGGGCGACGCACGCGTTCTTCTCGGCACGCAGATGGTCGCCAAGGGCCTGGACTTCCCGAGCGTCCGGCTCGTCGGCGTCGTGCACGCCGACACGGCCATCAACCTGCCGGACTTCCGCGCCGCCGAACGGACCTTCCAGCTCGTCAGCCAGGTCGCCGGTCGCGCCGGGCGCAGCGACAAGCCGGGCGTCGTCATCGTCCAGACGCTCGCGCCGAAAACGCCGGCGGTGCGGTTCGCCTCACGCCACGATTACGAGGGTTTCGCGCAGGAAGAACTGTCGCAGCGCGAGCGAGCGGGTCTCCCCCCGTTCGCGCGGATGGCCCGCATCGTCATCCGGGACGACGACTACGCGAAGGCGTTCGACCGCGCGTCCGATCTGGAATCCGCGCTGCGTCAAGGCGCCGACCAGACCGTCCTCATCCGGGGACCGATGCCCTGCCCGCTCAGCCGCATCGCCGGCAAGCACCGCATCGCGATCGAACTGCTCGCGCCCAGCGCCGGGCCCCTGCAGAGCGCGCTCACGGCGATGCGCAACGCCGGCCTGCTGCGAAGCGACGCGACGGCGGCGATCGATGTCGACCCCGTCGCGCTGCTCTGATTCGTCTCAGCGCGGCTGCGAGATAGGCAGGTCGCGCACATCGACGCTCACCGCCAGACTGCTCGTCGGGTGCGCGCTCACCCAGTTCGCGAAGTACGTCTGCGCCACCGTCACTCCCGGCGGACACTCCTTGATCACCACCGTGCCCTCGGGCGTGAGCCCGACGACCACGCTCCCTGCGTCGGTCATGAAGGACCGGTCGCCTTTATCCAGCGCAGTGAGCGGGACGAAGAAGGCGTTGCGTTCGGGGGTGGGGCTCGCGATGCCCACGCCGCTGGCTTTCGGGTGGGTGCGCTGGTCGTTCGTGACCTGCATGTAGACGATGCCAGGGTCGAGCTGGAACTCGGCGTACGGGTTCACCGAGTAATCGAACGTGGTGCCCATGGGGCGGGCGACGACCTCGCCGGCGCGCCGTATCGCGCGGAACTCGTCAAACGACAGGACGCGGAACGGCAGCGAATCGAGACGCGCGTCGGCGAACGGGCCGCTGAGCCCCCGCCCTTCGAGCGGAGAGAACAGCGACTTCGTCCCGCGGTCATAGAGAACCGACGATCCGTGCAGCAGCAACCCGGAAAGGCGGAACTCGCGAGGAGTCTCGGCGCCGGAGATCGCCCGTCGCGCGGGCACGTCGCGCCGGAACGCCGCCAGTCCGCCCGAGATCGGGTCGTACCAGATCGCGACCGGCGTGTCGCCGATGGTGTCGTTGATCACCGCGTGGTAGATCAGCGCCCCCAGCGGGTAGGCGACGGCCAGCCCGTCGACCTCCAGCATCACGACCGGCTCCTTCGCCCCGGGGAAGTCCGCGCCGTCCGCGGGCCTCCGCGCCGGCGCGACCAGCGCCGGCAGCGGGTCGCGTCGCGACCCTGGCGCGAGGAACCGCTCTCGAGTGACCACCAGCCCGCTGGTGTCGAACAGGCCGAGCATCATCGTCGTGTGATCGGCGAACCCGGCGACGCGATCCGAGGTGATCATCACGCGCACGCCGGCCGGCGTCTGGTTCTGCGACGAACCCTGCTGGGCCCACGACGCGGTGAAGACGATCGACAGACTGGCTACGACGACGAGGGCGGTTCGCACAAGGTGTTCCATCGGCGTTTCTGACGCGAAACGCCCGCCCGGGTTCGCGAACCGGGCGGGCGTCCGAATAAACAGCGGGATGGGCAGGCTCAGCCCTCGTGGACGAGGATCGGCTTGCGGTCGGCGGCCACGATGTCGAGACGCCGGACGATCGCGTCGCGGGGCGCCTCGGCCATGCCCTTCGGGTCTTTCTCGATCTCGTCCGCGATGCGCAGCATGGCGTCGACGAAGCGATCCAGCACATCTTTGCCCTCGGTCTCGGTCGGCTCGACCATCAGGCAGTTGCGCACCGGCCAGTGCATGGTCGGCGGGTGGATGCGGTAGTCGATCAGACGCTTGACGATGTCGAGCAGCGAGATCCCCTTGTCGAGCAGGTTCTGCGGCACGGTCACGAACTCGTGGGCCGCGTACCGGCCCTCCTCGGGGGCGAAGAAGGGCATCTCGTAGCGGTGACGCAGGCGCGCCGCGAGGTAGTTCGCGTTGAGCACCGACAGCTCGGCCACGTCGCGCAGGCCGTCGGGGCCGCAGGCGCGCATGTAGGTCCAGCAGCGCACCAGCACGCCGACCTGGCCGATGAACGATCGCACCTTGCCGATGCTCTTGGGGCGGTCGTACTCAAGCGCGTAGGTCCCGTCGGGCTTCTTGATGACCTGGGGCACGGGCAGATACGGCGCGAGGAAGTCGCGCACCGCGATGGGCCCGGCGCCCGGGCCGCCGCAGCCGTGGGGCGTGCTGAAGGTCTTGTGTGTGTTGTAGTGCATCATGTCGGCGCCGAAGTCGCCCGGGCGGGTCTTGCCCAGGATGGCGTTCATGTTGGCGCCGTCGAGATAGAGCAGGCCGCCCGCCTGGTGGATGATGTCGGCGATGTCGGCGACATAGCTGTCGAAGAGGCCGGCGGTGTTGGGGTTGGTGATCATCAGCCCGGCGACGTTCTCGGCGCCGGCGTCGTCGATCGCGCGCTTGAGGGCGTCGATGTCGGTGTAGCCGTTGACGGTCTTGATGGCGACGACGTTGGCGCCGCACATCGCGCAGGAGGCGGGGTTGGTGCCGTGGGCGTTGTCGGGAGCGAAGACGACGCTGCGCGAGGCCTGGCCGATATCGCGGAAGTACGCGCGCATGACCTTGAGGGCGGTGTACTCTCCGTGCGCGCCCGCGGCGGGCTGCAGCGACGCCTCGGGAAGGCCCGCAACCTCCTGTAGCATCAGGCGCGTCTCGTAGAGCAGCTTCAGCGCGCCCTGCACGTCCGCGTCGTCCTGGAGAGGATGAATGTGCGCGAAGCCGGGCTGGGCGGCGGCGTACTCGTTGATGCGCGGGTTGTACTTCATCGTGCACGACCCGAGCGGGTAGAACTCGCCGTCGACGCCGAAGTTCCGCTGCGAGAGGTGCGTGTAGTGACGGATCACCTGCAGCTGGCCCAGCTCGGGCCAGTCGGGCGCGTTCCCGGCGAGCGACGCCGGCAGGGGCGTGGCGTCGACATCCAGATTCGGCATGTCGATCGCGCGGGCGCCGGGCGCCGACTTCTCGAAGATCAGCGGCTCGGTCGGTCGCTCGCCGCGCGTCTGCGCGACGGACGCGGCGCGGACCGGCGCGCCGTCGGCGCCGTGGAGGTCGATCGAAACCGGACGCGTGTTGGGCTGCATCGTGGTCATATCAGCGTGAACCCTCGAGGGGCGGGGGAAGCGTGTGAGATCAAGGTCAGGCGCGGGGGGCTTCGGAGAGGCACTTCGCGAACGCGTCGAGTTCCTCGCGCGTGCGCTTCTCGGTGACGGCGATCAGCAACTCATCCGGTGCGCCGGGGCGACCGAGGCGGCGCGCGTTCAGCGCGACGCCCGGCAGGAAGCCGTGCTTCTTGCAGTGCTCGACGATCGGGGTGACCGGGCCGGGGCACTTCACGACGAACTCGTGGAAGAACTCGCCCTGGTAGCGCAGGGAGAAGCCGGGGATCGCCGCGATCTTCTTCGCGAGGTAGTGCGCCTTGTGCCAGCACTGCTCGGCGACCTCGCGGATGCCGGCGGGGCCCATCGCGGTCATGTACATGGTGGCGCGCATCGCGAGCAGGCCCTGGTTGGTGCAGATGTTGCTCGTCGCCTTGGCGCCGCGGATGTGCTGCTCGCGCGTCTGGAGGACCAGCGAGAACGCGCGACGACCCTCGCCGTCCTCGGTCTGGCCGATGAGGCGACCCGGCATGCGGCGCATGAACTCCTTCTTCGCGGCGAAGAGCCCGAGATACGGCCCGCCGAACTGGAGGGGCACGCCCAGGGGCTGGCCCTCGCCGCACGCGACGTCGGCGCCGCACTGGCCCGGGTTCTTGAGCAGCGCGCACGCCGTGGGGTTGAACACCGCGACGTTCAGCGGGCGGTGCCCGGATGTGCTCGTGGCCTGGAAAGCGTCGAAGAGCCCCTTCCAGTCTTCGATCAGCCCGAAGAAGTTGGGCGACTGCACGATCAGACACGCGGTGTCGTTGTTCGACGCTGCCTTCACGGCGTCGGCGCTGATGCGCCCGTTCTCGCTCTTGACGACTACGAGTTCGGCAGGCAGGTCCGACAGGCCCGTCTCGACGACCTTGCGGTAGTCGGGGTGCACGGTGTCGGCGATCAGCACGCGGCGCTTGCCGGTGGTGTTGAGCGCGAGCAGGGCGGCCTCGTTGCACGCGCTGGCGCCCTCGTAGAGCGAGGCGTTGGCGATGTCGAGCCCGGTGAGGCGAGCGATCTGCGTCTGGAACTCGAAGAACGCCTGCAGCGAGCCCTGCGACGCTTCGGCCTGGTAAGGCGTGTAGGCGGTCAGGATCTCGCCTCGGTTCACGATCTGATCGATGAACGACGGGATGAAGTGGTCGTACGCGCCGGCGCCCATGAACGACACGCTGTTGAGCATGTGCTTGTTCATCGAGCTGAGTTTCGCGAGCTCACGCTGCAGCTCGAGCTCGCTCATCGCCGGGGGGAGGTCGAGGTCGCCCTTGAACCGCGACTTCTCGGGGATCACGGCGAACAGGTCGTCAATCGACGATGCGCCGATCGCGGCGAGCATTTCCTCGCGCTGATCGGGCGTGATCGAGGTGTAATTCATGGGTGGGGAGGCGCCTGCTGTGGGGGCGCCCGTGGGCGATCGCTCGACGCGGCGTCGCCTGCGGGGCGGTCGAACACCAAAGAATAGGCATGGCCCCGACTCCTGCCCGAGCCAGCGGCGCGCGAGCCAACGCAACGCCCTATGCGGAAGTCCGGTACCACGCCTGTCGCGAGCGGGGTGCGCCCCAATCCGTACCCCCCGGAGCCCGCTCGTCCGATACAGTGATCGTCACCAACCCCTGACCGGACTCGCCAGCGTGTCCGGCCCACCAGCGCAAGCGAGAAACCGATGCCGACCCAGATCACCGCCCGCCGTCCCGTGACCGCCCGCCTCCTGCTGGGGCGCGCCGGTCTGGCAGCTTCGATCGTCCTGGCTGCTGGGCTGCTGGGCTGTGCAGCTCCTCGTGAAGCGACCTCGTCCTCCGGGTCGTCGGCGAGCGCCGGCGCGACCACCCGCTCCGCGACCCCGATCGCGCTGACCGCCAAGGCCGCGCCCACCGAGTCGGCGATCGCCGCCGCTCTCGCCGCGAGAGACGACCAGGTCCGGCGCTACCACCAGATCGTCACGACGCTCTCCGACCCCTTCTTCGAGGGTCGCGCCCCGGGCACCAAGGGCGTCGAGATCGCCGCCGACATGCTCGATTTCTACTTCACGCGCATCGGGCTCGAGCCGTTCTTCGTCGATGACTCCGGGGAGCCGTCGTTCCGCCAGACCTTCGACGTGACCGGCCCGCTCGAGGTCGTCCGTTCCGGCGCGTCCTGGACCACCCGGGGGCAGACGCGCTCGCTGACCGAGGGCAAGGACTTCAACGTGCTCGGCTTCTCCGGCAACGCCGAGGCCTCGGCCGAGCTCGTCTTCGTCGGCTACGCGATCGAGAACGGGGAGAACGGCTACAAGACCTTCAGCGACGACGACGACCTCAGCGGCAAGATCGCCGTGATGTTCCGCTTCGAGCCCATGAACGAGCAGGGCAAGAGCAAGTGGGCGGAGAACGCGTGGTCGCCGCGCGCCGGGCTCGCCGGGAAGATCGACGCCGTCACGAAGCGAGGCGCCGCGGGCGTGATCCTCATCAACCCGCCCGAGGCCGACGACCCGCGCGTGACCGAGCTTCCAACGGCCCGCGGCACGAGCTTCAACCTCGGCGCCCAGGTCCCGGCGATCGCGCTCAGCCACGAAGCCGCTGACAGACTCTTCCGCGACACGACGGGGCGTTCCCTCGTCGACTGGCGCAAGAAGGCCGACGCGTCCGGAGGTGTGACGCCCATGCCGCAGGTCACCATGACCATCGCGGGCGGCGTCGAGCGCCCGCGCATCCCCACCGACAACGTGGCCGCGGTTCTTCGCGGCAGGGGCGCGCTGGCCGAGGAGTACGTGATCGTGGGCGGGCACTACGACCACGTCGGCTACGGCTACTTCGGCTCGCGCGTCGGCGCAGTCGGGCAGATCCACCCCGGCGCCGACGACAACGCGTCGGGCACCGCCGGCGTGCTGCTCGCCGCTGAGCGCCTCAAGCAGGCCTACGACGGGCTGGCGGCCGACGCCGACGCGCGCTCGATCGTGTTCATGGGCTTCGGCGCCGAGGAGTCGGGCCTGAACGGCTCGCGCTACTTCGTCGAGAACATGCCTTTCTCGGTGTCGCAGGCCCAGGCGATGATCAACCTCGACATGATCGGGCGCCTGCGCGACGAGCAGAAGCTCCAGATCGGCGGCGTCGAAACCGCCGGCGGGTTCATGGACATCCTCAAGCCCATCTTCGACGCGTCGGGCCTGCCCATCACGCCCCAGGGCGGCGGCAGCGGGCCCAGCGACCACGCGAGCTTCAACGCCAAGGGCATCCCGGTGCTCTTCTTCCACACCGGCCTCCACGGCGAGTACCACGCGCCCAGCGACGAGGCGTGGACCATCAACCACGAGGGCGCCGTGGCGACCGCGAACCTCGCCGCCGATGTCGCGCTCACGCTCGCCACGATGCCGCAGAAGCTCGAGTTCCGCGAGACCACCACGCGCCGCATGGGGGCCATGCCGCGGGCGCGCGTGCGCCTGGGCATCGCCCCGGGCAACTACAGCGACACCCTCCCGGGCGTCATGGTGGGCGATGTCACCCCCGGCACCAGCGCCGGCGACGCCGGCATCCAGAAGGGCGATCGCATCATCAAGTGGGGCGGCGAAGAACTCGCCGACGTCGAGCAGATGATGACCATGCTCGCCAAGCACGAGCCCGGCGAGGTCGTCCAGCTGGTCGTCGTGCGCGAAGGCCAGGAGATCACCATCCCCGTCACGATGAAGGCGCCCGCCCCTCGCGGCCAGTGATCCTCGCCAGCACGTCCGACGCGGTCTGCTGAATCACCGGGTCCTCGGATTCGCCCGACGCGAGCCGGGCTATCCGTGCGCGCAGCGCCGCAGCTTCGTCCGCCGGAACCGAGCCGTGAAGCAGCGCGTTGCCGGCGGCGACAAGCGCGTTGCGCTTCCACATCGTCATCGTGGCGCGCTTCAGCGCCATCCCGCTGAGGCGCGTCGAACGGTCCTGCGTTGACCACCCGAGCACCTCGAGCAGCGGGAGCGACGCGAAGCGCGCCGCGTACGCCCCGTGGGGGCTCGGCCCGGGACGCGTTCGAGCCGAATTATGGGGGCAGACCTCCTGGCATACATCACAGCCGGCGATCATGTCGCCGACGCCGCTGTGCAAATCAAGGGGAACCAGC
Organism: Phycisphaeraceae bacterium; assembly: GCA_019636675.1. Classification (NCBI taxonomy): domain Bacteria; kingdom Pseudomonadati; phylum Planctomycetota; class Phycisphaerae; order Phycisphaerales; family Phycisphaeraceae; species Phycisphaeraceae bacterium. The sequence continues at coordinate 287,775 of JAHBXC010000001.1, read as the reverse complement.
GTCCGCCGCTCGAGGGTCAGGTACGACACACACCGGCTCGCGTCGACGCTGCGCGGCTCCTCGCTCGGAGCGATCGCGCCGGTCGGGCACGCGTCGATGCAGCGCGTGCAGGCGCCGCAGTGGTCGTCGAAGCGATCCTGCTCGGGAGGCGTCGCGAGCGGGAGCGTCGTGAGAATCAGTCCGAGGAGAAAGTACGAGCCGTGCGTCGGGTGGATGAGCAGCGTGTGACGCCCGATCCATCCCACGCCTGCGCGAGCAGCGTGCTCTCGTTCGAGGGTGGGTTCGATGTCGACGCACGCGCGGAACTCGTGGGGGGGGTGTTCCTCACGCAGCTGATCGCAGAGCGAGTGGAGCCGCTTCTTGATGACCTTGTGGTAGTCCCCGCCGCGCGCATAGCGGGCGATGCGCCCGTGCCCCGGCGGGAGACTCTCGCGCGCCGACGACGCCCCGTCGCGCGACGCGTAGAGGTCCCCGACGGCGAGGATCGAGCGCACGCCCGGCAGCATCGAGGCCGGGTCGAGGCGCTGCTCGGCCTGCGTCGCGAGCCAGTCCATCGTGGAGTGCTTGCCCGCCGCGAGCCAGGCGCGCACGTGCTCGGCGTGATCGCTTGGGCGCGCCTCGCACACCCCGGCCAGAGCGAACCCCAGGGATCGCGCGCGCGCGATGATGTCTCTGGCGGCGTCGAGCGGATCGCCGGGCCCGGCGTGTCCATCGTGCTGGTGACCGCGCGGCGTCATCGCGCGATGGTAGGGGCGCCGCCCTCGCCGTCAGGGGGATGGTCGGATTTGCCCCTCGACCCGCTCCCACGCCCTTCGTAGCATGTCCTCACCACGGGAAAGCCCCCGGAGCCGACCATGACCCAGGACGTTCAGCAGTCTGTCTCGCTCGAACCCGACGCCGCGGAGATCCGCGCCGCGACGGTGCTCGTCGTCGACGACAACGAGCAGAACCTCGAGCTCCTCCAGGCCTACGTCGAAGACGGCGTCGGCTGCGGCGTCAAGACGGCGCGTGACGGGCTCGAAGCCCTGCGATCCGTCGAGCAGAGCCAGCCCGACCTGATCCTTCTCGATGTCATGATGCCCCGCATGAGCGGGTTCCAGGTGTGCTCGCGCCTCAAAAGCGACCCGGTCCTTCGCGACATCCCGGTAGTGATGGTGACCGCCCTCAACGAGGTCGCCGATGTCGAGCGCGCCGTCGAGAGCGGCGCCGACGACTTTCTGACCAAGCCGGTTCACCGGATCGAGCTCATCACGCGAGTGAAGAGTCTGCTTCGCGTGCGACTGCTCAAGAAGCAGCTCGAGCGCACGCTCCGCGAGGTCGAGAAGCTCAACGACTCCGACGCCTGATCGCCTCGATCAGGAACCGAAAAGCCGGCGCCGGGCTTCCTCGTACTTCTCGAGCGTGCCTCGCACGACCCGCTCGGGCAGAACGGGCCCGGGCGCCTGCTTGTTCCACTCGCCCTTCGCGACGAGCGCCTCGAGGTGTTCCCGCACGAACTGCTTGTCGTAGCTGGGCTGCTCGCCCCCGGGGTTCCACGCCTCGGCGGGCCAGTACCGTGAGGAGTCGGGCGTCAGCGCCTCGTCGACGAGCAGGAGCGTGTCGCCCTCGGGCTGGCCGCGCTCATCGAGCGGGACGCCGAACTCGAACTTCGTGTCAGCGAGGATCACGCCTCGCTGCTTCGCGTAGTCGTGCGCCGCGAGGTAGATCGCGAGCGTCATGTCGCGCAAGCGCTCCATCAGCGATCGCCCGACGAGCTCGCAGGCGCGCTCGAACGAGATGTTCTCGTCGTGCTTGCCTTGCTCTTCCTTCGTCGCGGGTGTGAAGATCGGAGCGCCGAGCTTCTCGATGATCGAATCGCCGGAGCGCATGCCCGCAGGGAGCTTGACGCCGCAGACCGCGCCGTCGCGCTGGTAGTCCTTGACGCCGGAACCGGCGAGGTACCCTCGCGCCACGCACTCGATGGGAACGACGCGGCAGCGACGCCCGAGCGTCACGCGCCCGCGAAGCTGGCTGCGCTGGGCGCCCGTCAGCCCCGGGATGTCGTCGACGTTCGTCGACAGAAGGTGGGTTCTCGCCAGCCCGCGCTCCTCGATGAACGCGAACCAGCGTGCCGAGATGTCCGTCAGGATCCGTCCCTTGCCCGGGATGGGCGTCGGCAGCACGACATCGAACGCGCTCAGTCGATCCGTCGCGACGATCAGCAGCGCCGGGGGGGAGTTGGGGCGCGACGCGTCGCGAGGAAGGTCGTAAACATCGCGCACCTTGCCCTGACGACGGTTGGGGAAGGGCAGATCGGTCGAGACGACCGCGTTGTCGAGTGGGTGGTCGGTCACGCCCGTGCTCACGCGGCGCTCGTGGATGATCCGGTGCGGAAAATCGGGCCTCGCGCCTCGGCGACCATGCGCACGAGCGACGACGCCGCGCCCGGCATCACCTCATCTGCGTCGCGGAGTTCCGGCAGCCACAGCTTGTCCCATTCGAACACGAGCCAGCGGGCCGAGCCAGAGTGCGCGACGGCGCGCACGAACTCGCCCACCGGCAGCACGCCGGCGCCCAGCGGGACGGGCATGCCCGCACCGTCGAGGTCCTTGACGCGCGCCGTGACGAGCTTGGCCCCGAGGATGTCGACTCCCTTCGCGAGGTCGTCGCCCGCTCTGACGGCGTTGGCCAGGTTGTAGCACGCGCGCACGCGGATCGACGAGTGGCTCGCTTCCACCTCGTCGAGCAGGTCCTTCAGCGCCTGCGCCCCGGCGAAGATCCCGGCGTTCTCAACCACGACCGTGACATCCATGTTGCGGGCGGCGTCGGCGGCCAGCGCGATGCGACCGGCGACGCGCTGCTGGAAGCGCGCGAACTTCTCGCGCCGGCGCGGCTCGAACCCGAACACGCGCACGAACGGCGCGCCGATCTCGTGGGCGATCTCGATGGTGCGCTTGGCCGCGATGACGCTCTTGTTCGTGTCGCTGATCGCGTAGCCGATCACGGGCGGGAAGACCGGCTCGTCGAAGCGCACGCCCGTTCCCACGCCGGCGATCTCGACACCGGCCTCGCCGAACATCCGCCGGACCTTGGCCCCCGAGGTCAGCGCCGGCTCGCAGGCCAGACGCGTCCCGGCCCACCCGAAGGTGCGCAGCTCAACCCCCTGGAAGCCCCAGCGCGACGCCGCGGCGGCGACGCGATCGAGCGTCCAATCGGGGCAGGCAACCGTGCTGAAAGCGACCTTCACCATTCGGGGCATTCTCCGTCGGGGGCTGTGGCCCGGATGGTAGCGGCGAGATCGCGGGTGTGGGGGCCTGTGCCCGGGCGTCAGCTGCCCCGGGCCGCGATCAGCATCGCGCCGACCATGGGCCAGTTCACCACGTTCCAGAACGCCTTCACGTAGTCCGCCCGCCGGTTCTGGTAACGCAGGTAGTACGCGTGCTCCCAGACATCGACCCCCAGCAGGGGGACCGACCCGGTCATGTAGATCTCCTGCTGCTTTTCCATCTGGGTGATGATGAGCCGGCGCGAGACGGGCTCGTACATCAGCCACGCCCACCCGCCCCCCTCGACGGCGTTGGCGGCCGCGGTGAAGTGGGCCTTGAACGCGTCGACCGACCCGAAGCTCTCGCGCAGCGCCGCCGCCAGCGGGCCGATCGGCCCCGCCTTGGCCCCGGCAGAATCGGGCGGGGTCAGGGTCACCCAGAAGAGCATGTGGTTCACGTGACCGCCCCCGTGGAAGGCCAGTTCGCGCGACCAGTGCTTGACCAGCGACGCGTCGCCGCTCTCCCGGACTTTCTTCAACTCCGCGAGCGCCTTGTTCAGCCCGGCGACGTAGCCCGCGTGGTGCTTGGTGTGGTGGATCTCCATCGTCGCCGCGTCGATGTGGGGCTCGAGCGCGTCGTACGCGTAGGGCAGGGGGGGCAGCACGTACTCGCCCTTGGCGGCGTCGTATCCGAGCGAGGAGAAGTCGATCTTCGACCCGCCAAGCGCCTGGGCCTGCTGCGCGAACGCGAGGGGGGAGAGCGCGACGGCCCCGACCGCGGCGCCGACGCCCGCGATGGCCTGACGGCGCGAGATCGGGGACGTAACGGGCTCGTGCTCGGGCGAAGAATGGTCCACGGGCGTTCCTCCTTGGGGTGAAGTGATTGGGGATTCGTTCAGGGCCGACCGACGCTGCGCTGGAGCGAGCGGACCTCGTTGCTGAGCGAGGATACCTCACGCTGAAGCGCGGAATTGACCCGCTCAAGCTCTCGGACGCGCCGGTCCAACTCGGTGGTGGCGAACTCGGCGCGCCCGTCGAGGCGCTGGCGCGAGTTCATTTCCTCGACCAGGCGCGTCACACGATCCAGATCGCCCATCTGGCGCCGGAGCGCCGTGTCGAGCTGATCCAGCCGCTGGTCGAGGCGAACGCCCATCTGGTCCGTCGGCGCCGTGCGTGGGGACTCCCCCATGCGCCGGACTTGCTGCTCGAGCCATTCGAGGCGCGCGTCCACGCCTGCGTCTCGTTGCGGCGCCGGCGAGACGACGGGCGTCTGCGCCGTCGGGGCGGGGGCCGGGGGAGAGAGCGGGGCGCTCGCCTGAGCCGGAGCGGTGCGAAGTCCGTGTCGCTCCGCGGCGACTCGGACGCGCGGGTCATCGGGCGCGAGAAGCACCGCGCTGGCCGCGGCCTGCATCGCCAGGAGGCGATCGCCCGACGCCTCGAACTCGGCGGCTTCGAGCAGGCGCAGGTCGAGGGTCGCACGATCGAGGAGGGCGTCCAGCCGGGGCGAGTGCGTCGCCGCGCTCACACGCGCCAGCAGCGACACCGCTTCGCGAGTCTTGCCCTCGCGCAGCATCCGGTCGACGCGCGCCTCGGCGGCCTCTGCTGCGTGGGGTTTCACTGTCTCCAACGCGTCGACGAGATCAGGGTGTTTCCCGACGCGCTCGATCGCGCCCTGAAGCAGGATCGCGGTCTCGAGCGGGTCACCCGTCTCCATCGCCTTGAGCGACTTGGCGATGAGGTTGTTGCGCGCCTGCTCGTATCGCTGCGCCGACGCATCGGTCGGTGCGCCTAGAGCGCCCGGTGCGCGCGAGATCTGCGACGCCGACGCCCCGGCGATCACGAGCGAGAGCGCAACAAACGACAGGGTGGTCAGGCGCATGTGATACCTCCTGAGCGGGTGTGCCCGTGGGGTTCGACGCCCCTTGATCGCAGGGGTTCGGGTTCAGCGAAGGTTTTTCAGGACGCGCCGATCGTCAGCGGCAGGGGTTGGGCCGCGGGCCGGTGAGAGGGCTGGAGCGCGATCTTGAGGGGGATGCGCCGCCCGTCGGGGCCGATGGGGGGCATGCCGTCCTCGTCGATGATGCGATGGATCGCCATGCAGCCCTCGAGGAGCATCTCGGGGCGGGGGGGGCACCCCGGGATGTAGACATCCACCGGGATGAACTGGTCGATGCCCTGCACCGTCGCGTAGGTGTCGAAGACGCCGCCCGTGCTGGCGCAGGCGCCCATCGAGATGACCCACTTGGGCTCGGTGATCTGCTGGTAGATGCGCTGCAGGACGGGGAGCATCTTGATCCCGATGCGCCCGGCGACGATGAGCAGGTCGCTCTGGCGTGGGGAGAACGACATGCGCTCCATGCCGAAGCGGGCGATGTCGTAGCGAGACGAGGCGGTGGCCATGAGTTCGATGCCGCAGCACGCTGTGGCGAAGGGGATCGGCCACACGCTGCTGCGGCGGGCCCAGTTGACGACCTTTCGCAGCTGCGTCGTCGCGAAAGCGTCGGTAGGGATGGCGGCTTCCAGACCCATGCTCGGTCGTCCTTTCGTGTCGTCCTGACAGAAATCCTTCGGTCCGGGGATGGTAGCCGATGCACCCGGGCGAGTCGGAGCGTTGACGGCCAGCGAAAGCCGGTACGCGAGATCCCGAACCGTGAGCGTGCTGGGGCGCCTGCTCCACAGTCTGAGAATCCTCCCGGGAGGGGCTTGCGTCCCGCTCGCGGACCTGCGACCCTGCCCGGGAGAGGCGGCTGTCGCTCGTCGCGCCGGCCGCCGCGCCCTCGGGTCGGGGTGTCCCCTGCCGGAGCCGCTCGTCGGGAAAGGCCGCGTGCTGCGATTTCGTGTGCCATCCGGTTCACGCGCCCTGACGGGGGATATCCCCCGGCGTGCTCACATCCTGGGGCAGGACAACATCGCCCTCGCCGGCAAGGTCCGGTTCGAGGGCGACGACATCGTCTGCGAGGCGGATCCGAACCAGGCGGTCGCCCTCTGCCTCCAGGTGGACGTGGGCGAGGTCGGCGTGCTGCTGCTCCAGACCTGCCTTCTGCCTCGGCGCGAGAGGCCCTACCTCCTGTCGCTGGAACTGGCGCGCCATCGCGTGATGCTGTTCCTCGTGAAGCTTGAGGACTGGCTCGAGGGCGCCAGCCCCCCCGAAGAGCCGATGACCGCCTTCGAGCGCGCCGAGGCGACCTTCATGCGCGCCCTCGCCGTCGACACCCGCGCCGGAGAGGACGCCCTTGTTGCGCAGGACGCCCTCGCGCGCGAGGCGCTCGCCCAGGCGATCGACGCGACCGAGAAGCTCTCGCTGTGGGTCGGCAAGGTCGGGATGCGCCTACGCGAGCATCAGATCAAGGGCTTGTCGCCCGCCGCCGCACGCCTGCGCCGACCCGCGGTCAGCGTGCAGGCGCCCTTCGCGCCACCCGAGCCGAAGTACTGCGAAGCGATCCGCGCCAGCGCCGATGCTGTGTGCCTCCCGCTGGCCTGGGGCGCAGTCAACGCGACCGAGGGAGCGCTGAACCTCGCGCACGCCGAAGCGTGGGCGACATGGGCGGCGCGCGACGCGCGCCTCCCGGTCGTCGCGGGTCCGATCGTCGACTTCCGCCCCGGGCGCGCGCCGCAATGGACCGGCGTCTGGCGCAACGATTACGAGTCGCTGCGAGAGATCGCCTACGAGCACCTGCAGCGCGTCTGCAGCCGCTTCTCTCGCGTCGTGTCCCGGTGGACTCCAGTCAGCGGCGTGAACCTCAACGACTCGTTCATCCTCACGGTCGAGCAGATGCTCGATCTCGTGCGTCTCTCGATCATGGCCGTGCGCAAGTTCAACCCACACGCGCGCATCCACCTCGAGATCGACCAGCCCTTCGGCGAGTCCGCGACGCGCAACCCGCTCGCCGTCCCGCCGCTGCTCTTCGCCGAGATGGCGGTCCAGCAGGGGCTGCAGGTCGACGCGCTCGACCTGCGCATCCAGATGGGCGACCCGTCGTCGGGGCACGGTGCGCGAGACATCACGCAGGTCTCCGACCTGATCGATCGCTACGGCTCGCTCGGGAAGCCCATCGCCGTCACGCTCGGAGCCCCCAGCACGCAGCAGGCCGCACGCGAGCAGTTCGCGTGCGTCATGGAGCCCGGCGCGTGGCGAGGCGGGTGGAGCGAGCAGACGCAGGCGGACTGGCTCGACCAGACCATGACCGTCGTGCTCGGCAAGCCCTGCGTCATCGCCGCAGGTTGGCACCAGCTCGCCGACGCCCCCCCGGGGGCGCCGGGAGCCGAGATGGTCAGCGGCGGGGTGCTCAACGCCGACGCCCTGCCCAAGCCCGCGTTCGACCGGCTCGTTCGACTCCGACGCGCCAACCTCGGGCTTGTCGCCGCGCCGGACGCGCACACTCGCGCAAGGCCCGGCCCGTGAGCAAGCCCGACCCCACGCGTGGCCCGCGCGTGTTCGGCGCGACGATGCTCGGTGCTCTTGCCCTCGCACTCGCGCTCCGCGCGTCTCCGGCACGCACGGACCAGACGAAGGCGACGATCCTGATCGACGTGAACGCGGCGACCGTCCACGAGCTGCAACTGCTGCCCGGGGTCGGCCCGGCCCTGGCGCACCGGATCATCGCCGAGCGCGAAGAAGGCGGCCCTTTCGCGGGCGTCGACGACCTGAGGCGCGTCCGGGGGGTGGGGGAACGAACGATCATGGGTCTGCGCGATCTCGTCGCGCTCGGTCCCTGAGCCGCGGCGCGTACCATCCGGCGCACCCCCAGGACCCCGACGACCGAGACCGGCCTCCCCGCCTGTCGCGGCGCACGCGCATGCGCACACCGAAGACCGACATCCAGGCGATGCCCACGCTCGACGCGGCGCACCCGCTCGCGCCGCTCGCGCACGACCACGCGGTCCTCGCGCTGGCCGACGCGCTGCGCCGCGGCAAGCAGGCGGTTGGTGTCGGCGCGAGCGGCTCGTCCACGAACCTGCTCGCCGGGCTGCTGGCGCACCTGACAGAGAGGCCGCTGCTCTACCTCGTGGCCCACCCCGACGACGCGGACGACGCCACCGACGAGCTCAACGACCTCTTGCCCCTCGCGGACGGTTCGGCGCGAGCGACCCGCTTCCCGGCGCTCGAGCTCGCCCCGGGCGAGAGCCATGTCAGCGTCGAACTCTTCGCCGAGCGTCTGGGGGTCGTGCGCATGCTCGCCGAGGGGCGCCTGCGCGCCGGGCACGCGCTCGTTGCGCCAATCGCTGCGCTCATGCAGGCCGTTCCAACGCCGGCGCGCCTCCCGAAACTCTCGCTCTCTCTGCGAAAGGGAGAGCAGACCTCGCTCGCGCAGATCCTGCTGTGGCTCGACCAGTCCGGCTATGAGCGCACCGACGCGATCGAGGAGCCCGGCCAGTTCGCGATCCGAGGGGGCATCCTCGACATCTTCCCCCCGGCGTCCACCGTCGCGATCGGCGCGCTCGAAGAGCCCGGCGCGACGCCCGTCCGCCTCGACTTCTTCGGCGACGAGATCGACACCATCCACGAGGTCGTTCTCGAAACGCTCGCCGTCGACAGGAAACTCGACCGCGTCGACCTGGTCGGCGCGAGCACGGAGCAGATCCTCTCCGACGAGGGGACCGACAACCTGCTCGCGCTGCTGCCCGAAGGGTGCATCGGCGTCATCCACGAGACGCTCGAGGTCGTCGAGCAGGCGCGCGGCTACTACGAGCGCACCACCGACTCCCGCGGCGTGTTCGGCCCGCCCGCCGTGCTCAAACTGCTGAAAGACCGCACCGAGGCGCTCGCGGAGATCAACCAGTTCTCCGCCGGCTCGAACGAGGCGGCGGTGCGAATCGAGCTGCCGGCGCGCTCGTTGCCGATGTTCGCGCAGGACGCAGGCGAGGCGGTCGCGGAGCTCGGCGCGATGTCTCGAGAGCGACGAGTCACGGTCTTCTGCCAGAAGGACGCGGAGCGCCAGCGCCTCGACGAGCTCCGGGCCGAGTTTGCGCCCGACGCGTCTCTGCTCGAACACGTCGGGTTTCTCCATCGCGGGTTTCTGTGGGGAGACGCCGAGGACGCGCCTGCCTTCGGGTTTATCCCGCACGCCGAGCTGTTCCACCGCTTCCACGCTCGACGACGGGTCCGGCGGGTCAGCTCGCAGGGCGGCGCAGGCGGGCGCGCGATGGACGCCTTCATCGACCTGCGCCCCGGCGATTTCGTCGTCCACGCCGACCACGGCATCGCGAAGTTCCTCGGGCTCAAGCAGATCAAACCCAAGGCCCCGCCCGGCGCGAAGAAGGCCGATCAGCCCGCGCCCGAGGAATACCTCACGCTCCAGTTCTCGGGCGGCGTGAAGATCCACGTCCCGGCCACGCAGATCGAGCTCGTTCAAAAGTATGTGGGAGGCCACGGCGGCGCGCCGCCGCTCTCGGTCATCGGCGGCACGCGATGGAAGCAGCAGAAAGACAAAGCGGGCGAGGCGGTCCGCGACCTCGCCGCCGAGATGCTGCGCGTCCAGGCGGCGCGCGAGAGCATGCCCGGCATCCGCTACCCCGGCGACACCCCCTGGCAGAACGAGTTCGAGGCCGAGTTCCCCTACGACGAGACCGAAGACCAGCTCATCTCGCTCGCGCAGATCAAGAAGGACATGACCGCCGAGCGCCCGATGGACCGCCTGCTCTGCGGCGATGTCGGCTACGGCAAGACCGAGCTCGCTATCCGCGCAGCGTTCAAGGCCGCCGAGTACGGCAAGCAGGTCGCGGTGCTCGTGCCCACGACCGTGCTGGCCGAGCAGCACGGCAAGACCTTCGGCGAACGATTCGCCGACTACCCGTTCCGCGTCGAGGTCCTCTCGCGCATGCGCTCGCCGAAAGAACAGAACGCGGCGCTCGCGGCCCTGCGCAAGGGCGAGGTGGACATCATCATCGGGACGCACCGCCTGCTCAGCAAGGATGTGCGCTTCGCCGACCTGGGGCTGGTCGTCATCGACGAGGAGCAGCGCTTCGGCGTCGAGCACAAGCAGCGGCTGCTCTCGCTGCGTATGACGGTGGATGTCCTGACGCTCAGCGCCACGCCCATCCCGCGCACGCTGCACATGGCGCTGCTGGGCATCCGCGACATCTCCTCGCTCACCACGCCCCCGGTCGATCGGCGCGCCGTCGTGACCGAGGTCATCCCCTACAACGAGCGCCGCATCAAGCAGGCGATCTCGCGCGAACTCAACCGCGACGGGCAGGTTTTCTTCGTGCACAACCGCGTGCACAACATCCAGCGCGTCGCAGACGACATCCAGAAACTCGCGCCCGACGCGCGGATCGTCATCGGGCACGGCCAGATGGCGCCGCACGAACTCGAAGAAGTGATGATCGCCTTCACGACCCGCAAGGCCGACATCCTCGTCTCGACCACGATCATCGAGAGCGGCATCGACATCCCGACCGCCAACACGATGATCATCAACGACGCCGACCGCTTCGGGCTCGCCGAGCTCCACCAGTTGCGAGGGCGCGTCGGCCGGTCCAAGCACCGCGGGTACTGCTACCTGCTGCTGCCCGAGGAACGCCCCGTCACCGACAAGTCCACGAAACGCCTCCGCGCGATCGAGGAGTACTCGATGCTCGGCGCCGGCTTCAAGATCGCGATGCGCGACCTGGAGATCCGCGGCGCCGGCAACCTGCTGGGCGCCGAGCAGTCCGGCCACATCGCCGCCGTCGGCTACGACATGTACTGCCGCCTCCTCGAGCACGCCGTCAAGGAACTGCGCAGCGAACCGACCCGCGACCCGGGAGAGGTCACCGTCGAACTGGGCGTCACCGGCGCGCTGCCGAAGACGTACATCGCCAGCGACACCCGGCGGATGGACGCCTACCGGCGCATCGCTCGGGCGCGCACCATCGACGAACTCGCGCGCGTCGAGTCCGACCTGCGCGACGCCTACGGCGAACCCCCGGCGATCACCCAGCGACTCATCGAGCTCGCGCAGATCCGCATCGGCGCCTTCGAGCACGGCGCCCTCAGCGTCGCGCTCGTCGAGAAAGATGTCGTCTTCCGCACCACCGACCCCGACCCGATCGTGCGCTCCATGGAGGGGGCCAAGGGGACGGTCCGGGTCGTCCGGCCCATCGCGCCGGCGAAGGGGGGCGTCGCGAAGGTCGACCCCGGGCGCGCCGTCCCGGGCGCCGGCGCCCCCAGGACGCCCACCCGCGAGGTCGTGGAGGTCTTCTACCGGCCCCCCGAGAACTTCCTGCAGGGCACGACCCTGCTCACCGTTCTGCGCCGACGCCTGAACCCCTCGCACGACCCCCGCCCGGCGCGATGACCCTGACATCGGGGCGCCGGTGGCTCCAAATCTTGCAGGCGCGCACCGTCTTCGCGCCGATGCTCTCCCTGCCGCGACGCATGGAGCCGTCGCGCTGATACACTGCGTTCATGCCCACCGGAAAGGACGCCGAGAGCAACATGGTCGCCACCCGCATGTCGCTGCCTGCGACGAGAGAGTCGCTCACCCACAAGTTCTCCATAGGCGGGCACGAGGGGTACCTCACCATCGGCCTGGACGACAAGGGGCGACCCGGAGAGGTCTTCCTCAAGATTTCCAAAGAGGGCTCGACGATCAGCGGCCTCTGCCAAGCCTACTGCCGCGCGTTCAGTCTCGCGCTCCAGTACGGCCTCCCGCTCGAAGAGGCCATCCGCCGCTTCAAGGGCATGCGCTTCGAGCCCCTGGGCCACACGACCAACCCCGACATCCCCGACACCAGCAGCGTGATCGATTACATCGCGCGGTACCTGGAAGTCGAGTTCGTCGAGCGGAAGGCTGTGGGAAGAAGGCAATAGGCAGTGGGCAATAGGCACTAGGAAAGAGTGCGCAACTCTCTCTTACTCGTGCCTTGTGCCCCGTGCCTCACGCCTTCTTCAAGCATGTATCACCGTGCCGATCGACTCGCCCTCGACGACGCGCCGGATGTTGCCTTTCTTCTTAAAGTCGAAGACCAGCACCGGGAGCTTTTGCTCCTTGCACATCGCCAGCGCCGTCGCGTCCATGATCTTCAGCCCGCGTGAGAGGGCCTCGTCGAAGGTCAGGCTGTCGAACCGCGTCGCCGTCGGATCTTTCTTGGGGTCCGCGGTGTAGACGCCGTCGACTTTCGTCGCTTTCAGGACGACCTGGCACTCCATCTCCGTCGCGCGGAGGGCGGCGCAGGTGTCGGTCGTGAAGAACGGATTGCCGGTGCCCGCCGCCAGGACCACGACATGGCCCTTCTCGAGGTGCCGGATCGCCCGCCCCCGGATGAACGGCTCGGCGACGGCGGGGATGTCGATCGCCGTCATGCAGCGCGCGGGCTGGCCAAGCGTGCCCAGCATCTCTTTCAGCGCCAGCCCGTTGATGACCGTGCCCAGCATGCCCATGTGGTCCGCCGTCGAGCGGGGGATGTGCCCCGCCTCCGCCAGCGTCGCCCCACGGATGATGTTCCCGCCCCCGACGACCACGGCGACCTGGGCGCCGGTCTGCACCGCTGAGACGACCTCCCGTGCGATGAGCTCGAGTTCCGCAGAATCGACGCCCATCTGGCCCGGGGCGCAGAACGCCTCGCCGGAGAGCTTGAGGAGGACACGGTTGAACGGTTTGCGTCGAGGGTCGGGCATGGGGCCGCATGGTACACAGCGGGCGGGACTTGGGTGTTTTTCGCGCCCGAATTCTCCCCGGCTCAAGGAACCCGGCGACACTCTGTCGATGTATCACATGGAGAACACCAGCACCGAGGGCGCCCCTTCATGACGATCAACACCGGAACTTCAACCATCTCGCCGGACGAGGCGAACGCCGACGAGCCCCAGCGCTTCGGCCCCCTCACGCGCCTCGCGATCTGGATCGGCAGCGCGACGTCGGCTGGCGTCGCGGTTTCCGTGCTGGTCCACCTCGTGCTGGCCGCTCTGGCCGCGACCATCGTCGTCGGGGGCGGCGGAGTGGGCGGGGGCGGAAACCGGCTCATCGCGTCCGGTGAGGGAGGGGGAATCGTCGCCGAGACGACGCTGACCTCGCTCTCGGCCAGCGAACTCGCGATCGCCGACGCCGCGGCCAGCAACCTCCCGACCATCGAGACCCCGAGCGTCGACCTCGACGCGCTCGCCGGGGGCAGCGGTCTGGCCATCGACCTCTCCAGCGGCGCGCCCGCGGCGCTCTCGGGCATCTCGGGCGCGGGCCTGGGGGGCGGGTCGGGCGCAGGCGACGGCGCCAGCGACGGGTTTGGCGACCTGAGCGCCGGCGGCGGCGGGGGGGGCGGCTCTCGATTCTTCGGCGTCGAAGCGCGCGGCTCCCGATTCGTCTACGTCGTCGATGTCTCCGGCTCCATGCAGGGCGACCGCCTCACGGCGCTCAAGCGCGAGCTGACGAACTCCATCGACGGGCTCGTCGGCGCGTCCTCGTTCCTGATCGTCCTCTTCAACAGCGACGCGGTCCCCCTCGGCGGGCGCTCGCGATGGGTCGACGCCAGCGAGCCCAACAAGCGGCGCACCTTCGAGATGATCAGCAAAATCGTGGCCGGAGGCGGCACCTATCCAGCTCCGGCGTTCGACATCGCTTTCGCGCTCAAGCCGCGTCCGGACGCGATCTATTTCATGACCGACGGGCTCTTCGACCCGGCCGTCGCCGATCAGGTCGTCCGGCTCAATCGCGCCACGGATCGGCCGGTCCCGATACACTGCATCGCGTTCGTCAGCCGCGAGGCCGAGACGCTGATGCGCGATATCGCGCGCGCCTCGGGCGGAACATATGTGTACGTGCCCGGCCCATGAGACGACCGACGATCCACACGCGCACGATCCCCCGACGAACGCTCCTCCACGGCGCGCTGTGTCTTGCGCTGACAGCCGGCGCGTCCGGGCAGGTCGAGCTTCGCGGCGGGGCGTGGGTCGACGAGGTCGTCGTTGAGGTAAGCCCCGCCGGCGTGCGCGTCGCTCGCGACGACGCGTCCACGCGCGTGCTCGGCTGGCACGAGGTCAAACGCGTCGGGGGCGACTTCGAGGGCGCCGCCCAGGACTACCGCTCGCTCTCCGACGACGCGTGGCGAGGGTGGCAGCGTCTGCAGCGAGGCGACATCGAACTCGCCGAACCGATCTTTGAACGACTCTGGAAGGCGGCCATCGACGCCGACGCAGCGGACGACGCAGACGCCGTCGTCAGACTGGACGGGCCGACGGGGCTGGTGATCGCTGAGGGCACGGCCAGAGTCCGGCTGATGCGATCCGCGCTGCCCGCCGCCGTCGAGCCGTGGGCGACCTCGGTCGCGCTGCGCCGGTCGATCGCGGGCGACGCCGCGAGCGCGATCGCGTTGCTGGATCCGCAGCTTCCCCCGGTGTTCGTGCACTCGCTCGCGGTTGAGCGCCTGGCGACGACCGAGCCGAACTCCGTCATCGCGGGCGACCCCGTCGCGTCGGCGCTCTTCGATGTGTACCGATGGGCGGCGGAAGCGTCGTTCGCGCGCGGTCAGACCGCCCCCGACATCGGCGACGTCGGGGCGAACCCCGAGGTGCGCTTCGCGCTCAACCTCGCCCTCGCGCAGCACGCCGAAGCCGCGGTGGCCCGACGCGCCGCCGACGCGCTCGAGCCGAATCTCCGTGCCGACGCGGGTTCCTGGCGCGAAGCGTGGGCCAGGTACGCGATCGGCGCCTCGCGACTCGGCGCAGACGACGAACGCACGCGGCTGCTCGGGGTCGTCCACCTCCTCCACCTCCCGGCGCGGTTCTCGCAGACGCAGCGGTACCTGACCGGCCTTGCGCTCGCCAGGTCGTCCGTCGAATTCCGGCGCAGGGGCGAGGACACCCGCGCCGCGGCCCTGCGCACCGAGCTCGAGCGGACGATGCCGACTCACCCGGCGATCGTCTGGATGGACCGCGCCGGCGCCGAGGTCGCCCCGTGAACCGCGCGTGCCTCGCGATGATCTCTCTGGCGGCGTGCGCGTCGCACGCGCTCGCGCAGAGCACAGGCGACCTTGCGCTTGAGCGGTATCTTGAGTCGCACTCCCTCGGCTCTGCCCTTATCGAGCACCTCGAGGCGCGCCTCTCGGCCGTCGGGGGCGCCGAACGCGCCGCGCTCGCCGAGCGGCTGACTCGGCTTGTCGCTCAGGAACTCGAATCCACGACGAACGCGTCGAGGCGTGCCGACCTGGAGCGCCGTGCGCGCGCACTCCTCGATGTCATCCCCGAGGCCGACTCGCTGGACCTGCGTCTGAGTCTTCATCGCGCCGCGTACTCGAACGCCGAGCAGATCGCCGAGCGCTGGCGTCTGCGCCTCGCCTCATCCGAAGAAGCAGAGGAGGCGCGCCGGGTCTTCACGACGCTCGCCGCCGAGCTGGGGCGTCTGGGCACGGTCGCGCACCGGCGCGTCGACAATCTCGAACGCATGGAGCAGGCCGCCCGCGACGGCGCCGATGAGGAAGCCATCGCGCAGCAGCTCGCCGACGCGCGCCGGCAGCGCTCAATGGCGATGTATCTCGCGGGTTGGTGCCTGACGTATCTCGCCGAGATGACGAACCAGCGGGCCCCGGCGATCGAGGCGCTGCCGCGGTTCGGCTGGATTCTCAACGCGGAGCCCGGCAAACCGCCCACGCTCGACCGCGTGCCAGATCAGACGCTTCGCTTCGAGCACGTCGCCCGCGCCGCGCTGGGCGTCTCGGCGAGCATCAGCGTCTCGGGCGACGCGGCGCTCGCGACGCGCTGGATCGACGCGGTCGAGGAATCGAACCGTGAGAACGCAGAACTGCTCGCCTTCGCCGCGAAGCGACGCATCATCACTCTCGCCAGGGCCGCCCGGTGGACCGAACTGTTCGAATACGTCCGCGAGCTCCGCGGCGTGCCCGCGTCGGCGCCCGAGAGCGCGCCGACAAAGCCGCTCGACCCTGCCACATCGCGCCTCGTCGCGGTTCTCGCGTTCGAGTTGCCCCAGGGGGGGCAGCCCGCGCCGCAGCAGGCGCTGCGCCGCGTCGCCTTCGCCGATCTCGTCGCCTCCGGCCAGACGCCGCAGGTCATCGACCTCGCGCAGCGCTACGGCACCGAAGCGCTCGGCGATGTCGGGTTCGTGACCGATTACGTCCGGGGGTTACAGGCGTTCCGCGCGGCGCGGGACGCGCACTCCCAGGCGGGCGCGCCCGACGAGCCCAGCGCTGATCCCTCGCTCGCGTCGCTCTATGCGCACGCGTCCCGCCTGCTCGAGGCGGCGCTGCGAGCGCCCGACGCGAAGTCCGCCGGAGACGCGATGCTCGACGCGATGATGCTGCGCGCCAGCGCCGCGTTCTTCAGCGCCGGCGCCGATCCCGACGCGCTCCTCGCCGCCGCGGCGCTCTTCGAGCAGGCCGGATCGTCGATGTCGGGCCCTCGCGCCGCCGACGCGCTCTGGAACCGCGTCCGATCGCTCCGCCTCGCTGCCAGGCACGCGTCGCACGACCGCTCGAAGTTCGAGACGCTCGCCGCGGACGCGGGGCGGGAGTTCTCCGATCGCTTCCCCAGCGACCCGCGCGCCGGGGCGCTCGTGCTCGAGCGCGCGTCCCGCGAGAGCGCGACGACGCAGAACCCCGATCTTCTCGACGCGCTGCTCTCGATCGAACCGGGCTCCTCGTCGTACATCGCCGCCAGGCGTCAGGCCGCGGCCATGCTCTTCCGCGCTGCGCAGAGCGCGCCCGGCGACGCCGCCCGAGCCGAGGCGCTCCGCTTCGCCGAGATCGCTGGCCCGCTCCTGGACGCCGACACACAGTCTGCGCTCGGGGGCGATTCCGACGCTGCGGCCCGGGCCGTTCTTCTCGCGAGGCAGATCCTCGCCGTCATGCTCACCGACTCCGTTTCGGAGCCAGCGCTCGCGCAGCGCGCCGCGGACCGTCTGGGCACGCTCGTTCGCGCAGGTCTGGTCCGCGAGCCCGACACGCTCGCCGAGTTCCGCTACCGCGAACTGCAGATCGCCCTGCTCGTCAACGACGCGACTCGCGCCGAGAGCGCACTCACCTCGCTGCGCGCGATCGACGCGCCCGGCGCCGGCGCCTTCCTCGTCGCCGCCGACCGCCTCGCGTACCGTCGCGCGTTGGCGGCGTGGCGGGAGTCGCCTTCCACCACCGCGTACGCTCGCGCCGTCGTCGCTTCCGGCGTTCGGGTGATCGACTCGTTCGGGACTGGCGAGGCGACCCTGCGCGACGGCGCCGTGCTTGGCGTGTACCTCGCGGTCAGCGACGCCGGCGCGCTGCTCGCCAGCGAAGAAGGGGACCGCGAGGCGCTCGGCCTCGCACGACGTCTCATCCGGCGCGTTCTCGTGGCACACCCGTCGTCCTCGCAGGCGCTCCGCCGTTCCGCGCAGCTCGCGGAGCTCGCCGATGAATACTCCGACGCGTCCGACGCGTGGAGGGTGCTCAAGGCGGGCGCAGAGTTCGGGTCCGACTCCTGGTTCGAGGCGTCGTACCACCTTGCGCGCGTGACGGCGCGCTTCAGCGAGGCCGACGCCGCGGCGCTGCTTTCCCGACATTTCGAGCTCTTTCCCACGGGTGGGGCGCCTCCGTGGGACGCGAGATTCGCGTCCCTGCGAGAGCGAGTCGACGCTGGTCGCGGCACACGGGGCGACCGATGACATCCTCACCGCCGTTCGATCTCGCGTCCTTTCTCGCGGGCCCGCGCCCTGCGACCGTGTCGCCGACGTCGCGTCGTCGTCGAGCCGTCCTCGCGTCGGCGTTTCCCGCGTTCGCAGCTGGCCCGGCGCCCGCCTCGTCGCCACTTACGCCGGCGCCCGCCGCGACTGCGCGTCCCGGGGAGATCCCATCGCACGCGACGCCGGGAAAGCTGCCACGAAAGAAGCAGGGCGTGA
Source organism: Phycisphaeraceae bacterium (assembly GCA_019636675.1). Lineage (NCBI taxonomy): Bacteria > Pseudomonadati > Planctomycetota > Phycisphaerae > Phycisphaerales > Phycisphaeraceae > Phycisphaeraceae bacterium. The sequence continues at coordinate 269,736 of JAHBXC010000001.1, read as the reverse complement.
ACACGCCGCTCGTGATCACGCTGTCCGCTGGCTCGCTGGTCTGCGCCGTTGCCGCAGTGGTCCTCTCCATCGGTCGCGCCCCGGCGATCAGGGGCGACGATCCGACGCGCGACCCATCCCCCGGATTCGACGCGGGGGCGGGGCAGTCGCCGACACGCGAGCGTGACACGAGTGTCCAGTCAACGACCCGTGCGCCGATCACGAGGGAGCCGGACGAATCCATCGACGCCAGCGGCGTCGTCCGTGCGCTCCGGCGTGCCTCGTTCGGATACCGCTCGGACCCGTCTGACGCGATTGCACGGTTCGCGCAGGCGGTCGATGTCCTGGGGGATTCGTGGACCGTGATCGACCGATCCCAGCGAGTCGCAGCGCTCGAGCTCCAGGTCGAGTTTCTCCTCCGGTCGTCCGAGGGTCGCGACGCACCACGCGCGAGCACCGCCGCGTTCGGCCCGCTCGACGCGATGCTCTCGCGCGAATCGCTCGACGCCACGGCCCTGCTCCGCGCGGTGTGGTCCGCCGGCGTCGCGACCCGTCTGCTGCGTGAGCGCGATCTCGCGGAGTCGCTGCGCCAGTCGGCCCAGCAGCGCGCGGGCGCGGTCGGGGTGCAGCTCGGCTCCTCGCTCGACGCGTCGTTTGAACTCGGCGCGATCGCGGCCCTGCGAGCCGTCGCGACCAGACTGGCGTCCCCGTCTGCCGACGCGGCGCCGGCCTCGCGCGACGCGTGGAAGGCCTGGGACAGCGCGCTGCTGACGGCGACCGAGCTCAACCCCGGCGCCCTGCCCGGCGTCGCGCTCGACGCGGCGGAAGCGGTGCTCGCCGCCGCCTCAGCCCGGCCGAGCGATGTGCAGCTCCGCGATCGCCTGACTGTTCTGCTCGCGCAGTGCGACTGGAGCGCGCGCGGGAACGCGCGAGGCCGGTTGATCGGCTGGCTCGAAGACCATCGCCGGTTCGCGACGCGCGAGCTGGGCGTGGTGACGCAGTGGCTGTCGATGAATGCGCCAGAGTCGGGCATGAGCGTCAACGACACGCTGTCCGCCGGGGCGTCGAGTTATCAGCGTTCAGAACTGCGCAGCCGCCTGAACGCGCGGTGGGGCTCCGGTCAGTCGGTGATCGCCGCGTCCGTTCTCGACCGCTGGAGGGTGGCGGTCTCGCTGCGCGGCAAGGAGCCGTGGGACAGCATGAGCGCCGACCCGCTGGCGCGCCTTCGCGAAGCGGCGCACATCGCCCGTCTCAACGAGGCGGCGGCCCTGCTCTGGAAGGGCGAGCCCGACTCCGCCCGTCGCATCATCGACGACCCGGCCGGCACGCTGTCGACGCCCCCGCCTGGCCAGCCTCGTCTCGACGCGCTCTCGCCCAGGAGCGGCGACGGCGCCTTCGCGATCCGCTACCTCAACGCCAGGCAGAACGCGCAGGACCGCATCGACATCCTCCGGAACCTGTTGAGCGAGGGGCGTGAGCTCGGCCCGATCGACGCGGAGGTCGTCTTCGAGGCCGCGATGCTCGGCACGCCGGCCGAGGTGCGCCGGATCGCGGGTCGAATCGTCGAGTTCCGCGCGAGCGACCCAACCGTGATCAACGCGGCGCTCGAGTCGCTGCCCAGGGCGCCGCGCGCTCGCGCGATGCAGGACATCTTCGAAGCGACCGCCGGTCGGTCGCTGCCCCCGATCGAGGACGCGTCGTGGGTCGTGGAGACTCGTCGCGCGCTCGTGAACCGTCTGCTGGCCATCCTGACCGGTGGTGCATCGCTGGACCCCGCCGATTCGTACGCCGCCGCGATCAAGGAGTCGTTCGGCGTGCGCGCCGGCGTGACGCTCGACGCCAACGCGACGCCCCGCGCCGCCGCCGAGGAGCTTGTCACATCGCTCTTGCACGAAGCGACCGCGGCGGGGGGGCTGTCGGCGAACGAACGGGTCGAACTCCTGCGTCGAAGACATATCGCGAGAAGGACGATCGCGACGGGCGATATGCAGCGTTTCGCCGCTGAGGCGACGAACGCCGCCGAGTCGTTCGCGCTGCTGCTCGCCGTCGAGCGACCCTCGCGCGAGCCGGCGATCGAACAGGTTCTGACCACGCTGCGCGATCGGCTTCGATCGGCCCCGAGCGTCGCCGACCAGATCGAGGCGGCCGAGTTCGCGTCGCTCTCGCTCTGGGCGCTCCGATTTGGTGAGGAGTCCCCCCGATGATCAGGCCCGTGCTCTTGGCGACCGTACTCTGGGCGGTTCCGCTCGCAGGCGTAGCGGCCGCTCAGCCCGTTGCGCAGCTCGGCAGCGGGATCGCGTCGCTGGACGCACGCCTCGCCGCGCTGACGCCGTCGCGACCCATCGCGTATTTCGAGCTCGCGGAGGAGGTCGCGTCCGAGATCCAGGGCCCGGAGGGACGAGCGCTGGCGCGCCGGCTCTTCGTCCTCGCCTACGAACTCGACCGAGCCGCCGGCGCGTCGTCCCGGCTGTCGCGCAGCGTGTGCCTCGCGCTCCTGGAGCTCGACCTGCTCGACTCCGACGAGGACCGGAAGTATGTCGGCGCCCTGGCCGAGGCGATGCGCAGCGACGACGACATCTACGAGCCGCCCGGCATGTTCATGCTCTCGCGCGGCTCGCAGGGCAGCGACGACGCGTCGCTCGCGCTGGCGACGGCGCTCGGGGAGTATCGCGCCGGCCGCTTCCTCGAAGCGCGCGAGCCACTCGCCAGAACCGATGTCCGGTCGCTGCTGGCCCAGCACGCGCCCACGCTCCGGAACGTCGCCGGGATGCTCCGTGAGATCGAGTCACGCCCCAGCTGCCGCGAGTGTCGGAACCTCCGCGCCGTGCGCGATGACCTCAACCCGGACTCGCGCCGTCGCTTGTGCAGGACCTGCGGCGGCGACCCGAGCCCGGCCCTTTCGCCCATCGACCTCGTCTCGCAGATGCGCGTCGAGTCCCTTCTGCTCAGCGGGGCCGACGCTGCATGGAGCGCGCAGACCGCCGCCGGGCGCGTCGAGCCGTTCCAGGACATTGACCCGGCCCGTCTTGCAGAGCGCCTGCGTGTCCCCACCGATAGAACGATCTGGCGCGAGGGCGGGTGGGTGCCGGCGACGCAGGCGCCGTCCCGAGGGTGATCACCCCGCCGCGTGGGCGATCCGCCCCCCGACGACCGTGAACGCCGCCCGGCCTCGCACATCCCACCCGTCGAACGGCGTGTTGCGGGAGCGCCCCGGCAGCTCATCGCGCCGGATCGTCCAGCTCGCGTCGGGATCGATGACGGTCACATCGGCCGCGGCGCCCTTGGAGAGCGTGCCGATGCCGCAGGAATCGAGCCTGCACAGGCGCGCCGGCTCCAGAGTCATCAGCTCGATCAGACGCGGCCAGCCGATCACGCCCGGCCCGATCAGCGCGCGGATATAGAGCGGGAGCGCGGTCTGCAGGCCGATGATGCCGAACGGGGCGGCCTCGAAGGGCAACGCCTTCTCTTCATCGGTGTGCGGGGCGTGATCGGTCGCGAGCACGGTGATCACGCCTTCGGCGATGCCTGCCAGCAGCGCGTCGACATCCGCCCGCTCTCGCAGAGGCGGGTTCATCTTCGCGCTGGTGTTGAAGCCTTCGCACGACTCGTGTGTGAGCAGCAGGTGGTGGGGAGACGCTTCGGCCGACACGGGCAGGCCCGCGCCGCGCGCCCGCCGGATCAGGTCGACCGACCCGCCGCTGCTCATGTGCTGGACGTGGTACGGGCATCCGCTCTCACGCACGAGCCGGATGTCGCGCTCGATGATGATCTCCTCCGCGACGCGCGGCCAGCCGACCAGCCCCTGACGCGCGGACACCTCGCCCGAGTGCATCGATGAGCCACGCGTGAGCGAGGGGTCCTGGCAGTGCTGCATGAACGCCTTGCCGGTCGGCGCGATCGCGCGGAGCGCGCGCAGCATCATGCCCGAATCGGCGATCGCGTCGCCGTCGTCGCTGAACCCGACGGCGCCGGCGTCGGCGAGCAGCGCGATCTCGGCGAGTTCCTCGCCTTTGCGCCCCTTCGTCGCCGCGGCGACGCAGAACACGCGGCAGTGCGCCCGCCTGGCCGCCCGTGACGCGACGAGCTCGAGGGTCTCGGGCGTGTCGAGCGCCGGGGAGGTGTTGGGCATGCAGCAGACGGTCGTGAACCCGCCGAAGGCCGCCGCGCGCGTGCCGGTCTCGATGTCTTCCTTGTGGGTCTGGCCCGGGTCGCGAAGGTGAACATGCGGATCGACGAGGCCGGGGGTTACGATCATGTCGCGGCAGTTGATGACCCGATCGTGCGATCCGGTCGAGACCCCCGGCTCGACGCGGTCGATCCGCCCATCCCGGATCGAGACATCTGCCACGCGATCGGTGCCGTTCGCGGGGTCGATCACCCGCCCGCCTTGGAGAAGGATGGATTCCATCTGGGTCGAGGATAGCGGGTTCTCGGTCCGCGGCACGGCTCCCCAGCCCCCCAACCCCCGACACCCAGCCCACAGCCCCGCCCGGGCTCCGGGGTCGGAACCTTGCACACCTGTCGCGCGGCGGTCTTGTCGGGACGGGTGGACCTGCTTAGACTCGCCCTCGATAACCAAGCGCGGGGCGTAGCGCAGCTTGGTAGCGCGCTTGACTGGGGGTCAAGAGGTCGCTGGTTCAAATCCAGTCGCCCCGACTTTGTTCAGAGAGAAGCCCTTCGGCGAGTACGTCGAGGGGCTTTCTCGTTGTGGGAACAAAGCTGAGAGTTCAATCTGTTGCTCAGCCACCTCGCAAACACCGGCGCTTTGGTGCGGGAGTTGGCGGTATGTGAGCATCTTCTGGGTCGCCGCTGAGTGTTGACCCTGCAAGCGCAGCAGACGGCGGCTCCTCATATTGTGCGCGGTCGCACGCGTTGAACCGGGCTTCAGCGAAGGACGCAGAAACTTGGCTCGGAGGTCATGGTCAGGAGCGTGAGCGCGGCGGGGCCGCTCGGCGCGGGCGAGCCGGCATCCACCAGCCACAGTCGGTCCGTGAGCCGCTGCGCGCTCTGCACCATCGCGAGGGGTCCTGCTTTCATGGCGTCGGACGCATGCTCCTCCCGAGAGCCGCGTCTGACTCAAGCCCGTGCGACGCTGACGACTACGCTACCCACCTTGCGGCCGCTGTCCACGCGCCGGTGCGCCTCGACGATCCGTTCCAACGGGTAGGTGCTGTCGATGACGGGCTTGAGGTCGCCCGACTGTGCCAGCCCCATCAGGTACTCGAGATTGGCGGCCTTCGCCGACACGATCGCCCCGCGCACACGCCGGCCGCCGCCGAGCCGGGTCGAGAGCATCTGCCAGAACTCGGTCAGGCCCATCAGCACCGCGAGGAACTGCCCGCGCGGCGCCAGCACGCCCTTGCACCTGGCAAAGGTCGTCGCGCCCACGGCGTCGAGCACGATGTCGTACACCGGCTGTCCACGCGTGAAATCAACCTTGGTTCGGTCGATGACCGCGCCCGCCCCGAGCGCCGCGACGAGGTCGACATTGGGCGTGCTGCACACCCCGGTGACCTCTGCGCCCATGTGCCGCGCCAGCTGGACCGCGGCGACGCCGATCGCGCCCGACGCGCCGACCACGAGCACCCGCTGCCCCGGCTTGAGCGAGGCCAGGTCTCGCAGGCAGTGCAGCGCGACGAGCCCTCCGAACGGGATCGACACCGCCTCGTCGAAGGTGAGGTTGGCTGGCGCCTTCGTGATCACGGAGTCGGCCCGCACGCAGACGAGTTCGGCGTGCGCCCCCATCCTCGCGCCCGTGACCGCCACCACGCGGTCCCCGGGACGGAACGCTGTGACCCTGGCGCCCACACGCTCGACGACGCCCGCGCACTCCGTCCCGAGCACCTGCTTGCGCGGGCCCCGTATGCCCAGCGCCAGAGGAGCGAGGAGCGTGAACACCGGCGCCGGCATCGCTTTGGCCCGTAACCGCCAGTCGGCTGTCGTCACCGAGGTCGAGTGCACGCGGATCATGACATCCGCCTCGCCGGGCGACGGGTCAGGAATGTCTTGAATGCGGACCACTTCCGGGGGCCCGAACCGTGTGTATACCGCCGCTCGCATCGGCGAGTGTACGACTCAACCGATGTTTGAGACACCGTGCGAGCCCCATCGAAAGCTTGTCCGGCGTTGCGTCCTACACCGTCACCGTCGGCGTCGTCGCCTGTGACTACCGCCCCCGTCGTCGCGCGTGTTGACCCAGCGGGCCACGGAGACGCGGCTGTGCCACCGTTGCCCGCCTTGAACTCGGCGCGGAAACTCTGCAGCGTCGTCTGCCCCTCAAAGACCCATGTCATACAGCGGTCGTTCAGTTTGCGCCGTTGCCGGGGCTGGTCTGCTGTCCTGCTCTGCACTGGAGCGTGGCCCGGAGGTGACCGGCTCTTCCGGGGATGAAGGCCGCAGCATCACAGCCGTTCGATCCAGCATGTCCAGGAGATCGCACACCACGAGATCCAGGCGCCCCATTGATACGATGGCATCGCTGGTATCAAGGGCGTACGCGTAGCGGATGGCCAGCCGAGCGGCGGCATGCGCGTCAGCCGGGCGGCACGCCGCCAGCATCACGCTCGCGAGTCGGACACGAGACATGACGGGCAGCCACAAGAGATCGGCCCGGACCGGGTTATCGCGAGCCAGTCTGTCGGCGTCGCTGATCATCATCCGGGTGTGTTCTTCCGCTTCCTCGAAACGTCCAGCTGCCAGCGCATGGTCCGCGACACGATCCCGGACGATCGCCCGCGCGTGCAGGAAATCGAGCCGGTCGGGTTCGAGGGTCGCGGCCACCTGGGCGTGGTGCAACGCCTTGTCCAGTGTCGCACGGGCGCGTTCGCTCTCGTCGTCGCCGATGAGGAGATTGAAAAGGTGGAGGTTCGCTCCTCTGGCGGCGTGGTGGCTGAGCGAACGGTCCGGGGACAACGACACCAATCGTTCGCTTGCCGCGACGGAGCTCATCGCGTACCGGAGCGCGTTCGGGCGGTCATCGAGCCACCAGTACATGGTGCTCATCCGTTCGTAGCTCCAGCAGAGGTCGTCGAGCGCCCCGGCGTGATCCGGGTGTCTGGCGACGAGCTGCTCGTGGATCGCGAGCGCCTGGGTGTACAGCGGCTCCGATCCCCGCGGATGGCGTGTCGAGCCAAGCAGGTCGCCGATTTTCACGAGGGCCTCGGCGTGCCTGCGCGCCAGATCGATGTCGTCCGGGCTCGAAGCGCGCAGCTGCGTGTAGAGATCGACGACCTGCTCGCGAAGGTCCAGGCATAGCTCGCGATCACGCTCGGCCATCGCGAGGTCGCTGAGCTCATCAAGAATTCTCGCCTTGGACTCCAGCAGCGTCGCGTCACGCGGGCGAGAAGCGAGCAGGCGCTCGGTCTGGGCCAGCAACGATTCGGCCATCGCGCGCCGGCTGTCGATCGCGCCGCTCAGGCGTCTGACACGCTCGAGCGATTCGTCGAGCATGGTGGCCACCGCGTCGCGCTCCTTGCTGACCTGACGATCGAGCCGAACAACGGCGATCGTGTTCAGGACGCTCAGCGACACGATCACCACCAGACACGCGGCGAGCGCCGAAGCGATCCGGGGGTTCCTTCGCGCGAGCATCGCGACCCTCGCGGCCAGCGAGGCCCGGCGCGCCAGGATCGGCTCGCCCGCCAGCACGCGGCGCACGTCGTCGGCGAGGTGCGCCGGGGAGGGGTACCGCCTGTCGGGGTCGTGCTCCATCGCACGCTCCACGATCGTCTCGATGTCCCGACGCATGCCCTTGGGCGCTTCGGGCAACGGCCGCGGCGACACGCGGTCGGCGGTCTTGATCGCGTGGATAAGTCCCGAGTCCGTGTCCCCGTAGGGCATTCGCCCGCTGACGAGCTGGTAGAGCATCACCCCCAGCGCGTAGACGTCGCAGCGTGCGTCCACAGGACCGAGCGAAGGATCGAGCTGCTCGGGACTCATGTACGACAGCGTGCCGAGCAACTGCCCGTTCGCTGTCAGCGTCCGTTCGAAGAAGCGGTCGCTGTCGAGGAGTTTCGCGATTCCGAAGTCAACGATCTTGACGCTCGCTGCGCCCGGCTCGTGCACCACGAGAACATTCGCGGGCTTGAGATCGCGATGAATCACGCCGCGATGGTGGGCGTGCTGCACTCCGGCGCACAGTTGAACGAACAGCAGCAGGCGCTCCTGCACCGTTGGTTGGTGGGTGCGGATGTGCTCGTCGAGGCGCATCCCGTCGACCAGCTCCATCACGATGTACGCCCGCCCTCCCGGAGCGCGCCCAGCGTCAAGGATGCCCGCGATGTTCGGGTGCGAGAGCTTCGAGAGCGCCTCCCGCTCGATGGCGAAGCGCGACGCGCTCCGGGAACCTGCGCCCACCGAGCGGAGCAGTTTCAGCGCGACCATCCGGGCGATCGGTTCCTGCTGCTCGGCGAGATAGACATCGCCCACGCTGCCGCTTCCCAGGAGGCGTACGACCCGGTACTTGTCGATCCGGTCGGGGACGGGCGCCGCCCCGTCCGGTGCGTCAACGCTCGCGAGCACGCGCGCCGCGTGCACGAGCGGCTCGTCGAGCGGCGAGGGGGCGGCGTCTCGGTCGGTGCTGAGCATCCGATCGACCAGAGTGAGCAGCTCGGGGTCGTCTTTGCACTCGGCGCGCAGCAGGTTGTCTCGTTCCTCTCCGGGAAGCTCCCGGAGGAGCAGGAACAGGTCTCGCACGCGCTCGAACCGCTCGGGGGACATTCAGTCCGTCTCTCCGTCCAGGCGGACACGAAGCCAGGCTTTCGCGGTCGCCCAGTCGTTCCTGACCGTGCGTTCCGCGATGTCGAGCTGGGGTGCGATGTCGCTCATGCTGAGCCCACCGAAGTAATGAAGCTCGAAGACCCTCGCGCAGCGCGGGTGCATCTCGGCGAGTCGCAGAAGCTCATCTTCCAGGTCGAGGATCGAGCGGGCATAGTCGTCGAGGGCGTGGTCTGCGCTGCCAAGGTCGGTCCGTTGAAGATTGCCGCCTCGCTTCCTCGCCAGTCGCTTGCGCGCATGGTCCACCAGGATATTTCGGACCGCTCGAGCCGCGAACGCCAGGAACGCGCTCCGCGATTCGAAGGCGAGCCGGTGGTCTCGCGCGAGGCGCAGCCAGAGCTCGTTCAGAAGGGCGGTCGGCTGGAGGGTGTGATCGCCTCTTTCTTTCGCGAGCGCGAGGCGCGCGATCTGGCGCAACTCCTCCTCCAGCGTCGAGAACAGCTCGGCTGTGGAGCCCCCGTGCACGAGCCCGTGGGGTTCGTGCGGCGGCTCATCGGGCGCAGGTTGTCCGATCGGTTGTTCGTCCGCCATCGGTTGGGGCACGCCTACATCTGGGTGGGTCGCTACAGCGTAACTCGCGTGTCAAGGTCTAGATGCGCGGGGTGCACCGGGAAGCGGACACTGGCGGCGAAGGACGCGCCACCTCCGGCGGAAGCGTTCGGATTCCTGAGAAACAAGAAACCCGGCAAGGGGTCCTCGTCCTGGAGGCCCCTTGCCGGGGGGAGATGGACCGGGCGGGTGCGCCCGCCCGGTCGGAGGGCCTGTCAGAACAGCAGGCGCAGGCCGAGCGTGACGACATACTCGCGCTCGGGGCGGTGGGAGAGGTCCTGCGCAACGGGGAGCTGGACGGCCGCCTCGATCGCGAACCGGGGCGCCTCGTAGAGCAGGCCTGGGGACAGAAACAACTCCGCGTCGCCGTTGGTCTCGTAGACCGTGTTCACTTCCAGCACGGCGTAGAGGGCGGCGGCGAAGTCCTCGCCGTAGGTCGCCGGGGCGATTCGGAACAGATACGACCCATCGAGGTTGAGCACGTCATCGGTCGTGTCGCCGGGGCTGACCGGGTCGCCGTCGACGCCCCCGGTGGTGAACAGCCATTGCGCCGAGACGCCGAAGCCATGCCTCCCGGTGATCCGCATCAGCGACGCGCCGAGGAACGGGTCGAACGAGTCGCTCGACGAGCGGTCCGCGCCCGTGGGGAGCTGCAGGCCACCGATGAGCGCGAGTCGGATGGTGTCGACCGGGCCGGGATCGTGCTTCCACACGCGCCACTTGAACGAGAGCGAGGAATCGAGCAGCCCCGAGTTGTCGATGTCGCCTCCGGGGAGGCCTTCGACATCGCGCCATCGGTAGGGGAGATCGAACTGCACCGCGAGGTCGCTGGTCAGCCCGTAGGAGATGGAGTTGAGGAGGGTCACATCGTCGCCGCTGACGCCGTCGTCGTGGTAGCTGGTGAAGTGGAGCAGGTGGCGCGTGACGACCTGGCCCTTGCCGGGCAGGGTCGGGGCGGTGGTGTAGACCGCCTGCTGCGCGAGCGCAGGGACGCACATGAGGCAGCACGCGACCGGCGCGAGAAACATGCGAAGCGTTCGCATGGGGGTCTCCTTGTTCGCGCGGTCAGTTGGTGCGGATGTCGACGATGGTGAAGCCAGCGTCGGTGATCGCCTTGGCGAGCTGGGCCTTGCTCGGGCGGGTCTTGGCGATCGGGTCGAAGACGACGTGGACCTCGCCCTTGCCCATGTCGATGTGGGTGTCGGAGATCCCCGGGAGTTTGCCGAGGGCGAGATTCACGTTGTTCGCGCACTTCGGGCACGACAGGCCGCGAACGCTGAGGGTCGCGTCGTCGGTCGTCAGGGGGGTGGTGTCGCGCGAGAAGTTCGCGCTGGCGTCGGCGGACGCCTGCGACGAATCCGTCGCAGCGCAGCCGGTGAGCACGAGCGAAAGAGTCAGGGGAACGAGAACGGCAAGAAGGACATGCACGATTCGCATGATGAGTGCTCCAGTGGTGAGAATGTTGGTCTGGACGCTCAGAACGACGCAGTGGCGGCGCGCTGGGCGCGCACCGTCCCCCCGGACGCGTCGCTCAATGTCGCCAGACGCACTGGAGCTGCATGACCCGTCGGGAGAGATCGCCCGCCGGTCTCGCGTGCAGCGTCGCCCACGCGTGGGCCACGCTGTCGTCCTCGGGCTGGATCACCGGGGTGATCGGGTCGGGCCTTGGCGTCGAGAGACGCGGCCCGTCGTGGTCGCCCCGCTGCGAGGGGACCGCGGGTGTCGGAGTGTTCGATCCAGGGACCGGAAGCTCGTAAACGCACGGGCAGTGCGATGGGCCGCAGCAGCACTCGTCGCCGCAAGGATCGATGAGGATCGTCCGCGCGGCGCCCGACGCCCCGACACCCCGCGCGAACGCCCCCCACCCGAGGGTGGTGTGCAGCATCAACAGCAGCGCCAGCAGCACGCGCGAAGGCATCGACATCATCATGATGAACGCCGGGGGCTTGTCAAGTGTTCCCGGAGCCGGCCGGTTCGGGCGTTGAAGGGGTCTGGGGTCTCAGGCCCTGACCTTGCGGAACTGCTCGTCCAGCCGCTTCACCGAGACGCCCTTGCCGGCGCCCAGCTCCTGCGCGAACAGCTGCACGCGGAACTCCTCGATCATCCAGCGGAGCGTGTCGAGCTCGGGGTCGACGAGGCCGCGTCCTTCGTGCTGGCTCTTGCGAAGCAGGTAGGCGCGAAGGAAGATGTCAACCTGAGAAAACTTCTCCCGGTCCTGGGCCTCACCCTTGCGGATGAGTTTCGCGAGACGGACATCGATGGCTCGGAGATAGCGAGGCAGGTGGGGCAGTCGCTCGAGGGGGTGCGCGACGAGCATGTCGGCCGGCGCCAAACGCGCGAGCTGCTCCTCGACATCGGTCTTCGCATACAGGGGGATCATCTTCTTCGTGCTGTCGATCGCGAGCGACGCGACGTGGCGGGCGCTCAGCACGCTCTGCGCAAGAACGCAGACATCGTCTCGCACCTTGCCGAAGCGGGTCCATGCGTCGTCGAGCCGGCGCTCGAAGGACGCGAGGTCGCGGATGGTCGAGTGGTCGACGCCCTGCAGGCACATGGCGTCGGCGAACATCAGCATGAGATGATCGAGGAGCGTCTCGGTCGACCCGAGCGGCGCGAAGAGCGTGGCGAGCGTGTTGAGGTGCGGGATGTCGCGCGCGCGGATCTTGAACTGCGTGCGGATCGCGTGCGCGAAGAGGCGGCGCAGCCCAAGCCGCGTGGCGTCGCGCGCCGCCTCCGGCGATTCGAGCAGGCGCAGCGAGACCGCGCGGTCTTTCTCGACCAGCGCCGGGTAACCCAGAGTCTCGCTCGGGCCCCGGCGGATGGTGACCGCGTAGGGGAGCGCGTCGAAGTCCCACTTCGTGATGCCGTCGCGCGACCACTCCTCGTCGGCGATCGCGTCGAGGCGCTCGCGCGCGTGCGCGCGCAGCTTCCGTTGCAGATCGGCGAGGTCGCGCCCGGCGTCGAGCGAGCGGTGCTTCCCGTCGATCACGCGGTATCGCATCCGCAGGTGCGCCGGGAGCTGCGACCGGTCGAACTGTGCGGGCTCGACCGGGGCGCCGCGGACCTCGCGCAGGGCCGACGCGAGTTGCTCGAGGAACGAGCCCTCGCGGAATCGGAGCATGCCCAGGATCGCGCCGGTCGCGTCGGGGGTCGGCCCGATGCTCTTGCGAACCCCCTTGGGGAGCGTTCGGATGAGCTCGCCGATCAGCTCCTCGATCATGCCGGGCACGAGCCACTCGAAGGGCGTTGGTTCGAGGCGGTGGAGCAGGTCGATGGGGACGACCAGCGTCACGCCGTCGGCCTCGTCGCCGGGCTCGAAGACATACTCGAGCGACAGGGGCTCGCCGAACAGGTCGAGGTGGTCGGGGTACAAGGCGCCGAGAGCCTCGGCGCCGACGCGCGAGAGCAGGTCGGCGCGTGTCATGTAGAGCAGTCGCGGGTTGTCGCGTTCGGCCTGGCGCCGCCAGGACTCGAACTTCTCGCCGCTGCACACATGGGCGGGGACGCGCGCGTCGAAGAACGCGAAGCGGGCCGAGGTGTCGGCGAGCAGGTCTCGCCGGCGCAGGCGCGATTCGGAATCTCGGATGTCCTCGATCAGGCGGGCGTTGTGCTGGGCGAACTTCGCGTCGGTCGCGAATTCTGACTCGACCAGCGCGTGGTGGATGAAGATCTCGCGCGCCTGGCGCGGATCGACCGAGCCGAAGTCCACGCGGCGGCGCTCGACGAGCACCAGCCCGAAGAGCGACACCTTCTCGAACGCGAACACTTTCGCTCGCTCAGGGTCCCAGTACGGGTCGGAGTGCTGGCGCGTCAGCAAGTGGGCGCCGGCGCGCTCGATCCACTCGGGCTGCACGCGCGCCGCGGTGCGCGCGTAGAGGCGCGTCGTGCGCACCAGCTCGCCGGCGACGACCCACTTGGGCCGGTTCTGGTAGAGGTTCGACCCGGGGTGGATCGCGAACTTGTTCCCGCCCGTGCCGGCGTACTCGAAGCCGTCCTCCCCCTTCCGCCCCACGCTCGTGAGCAGGCCCGTCAGCAGGGCCGTGTGCACGCTGCCGGGGTCGCAGGGCTTCTCGTTGATCCGCAGCCCCAGCTCGTGCGCCAGGTCCTTGAGCTGGCGGTGAACGTCCTGCCACTCGCGCATCCGCACGAACGACAGCATCGACTCGCGGCAGGCCTTGCGCAGCCTGCTCGACGAGAGCGTCTCGGCGAGATGACGCCAGAACTTCCAGAGGTTCAGGATGGAGACGAAGTCTGAATCGGCGTCGGCAAACTTCGCGTGGGCGGCCGCCGCGTCGTCCTGTCGGTCGCGAGGACGTTCGCGCGGGTCCTGCGCACTGAGAAACGACGCGATCACGAGGGTCTCGTCCAGGCACCCCATCTCGTCGCCCGCGACGAGCATCCGCCCGATGCGCGGGTGCACGGGCAGGCGCGCGAGCGTGCGCCCGATGTCGGTCAGATCGTTGCGCTCGTCGAGAGCGTGGAGCTCGCGCAGCGTCTCCTCGCCCTCGCGCACGAACCGGCCCTCGGGCGGGTCGATGAACGGGAAAGTGGATGGCTGCCCGAGACGCAGGGCGCGCATCGTGAGGATCACGCTCGCCAGATCGGTGCGCCGGATCTCGGGATCGGTGAAGGGCGCACGCGCCGCGAAGTCTTCCTCGGAATACAGGCGGATCGCGACGCCCGGCGCGACGCGACCGCACCGGCCCGACCGCTGGTTCGCCGACGCCTGCGAGATCTTCTCGATCGGGAGTCGCTGCACGCGCGTGCGCGGCGAGTAGCGGCTGATCCTCGCGAAGCCCGGGTCGATCACGTACCGGATCCCGGGCACCGTCAGCGAGGTCTCCGCGACGTTGGTCGCCAGCACGATGCGCCGGTTCTGGTGTGGCTCGAAGACGCGCTGCTGCTCCTGCGTCGACAGTCGCGCGTAGAGGGGCAGCACCTCGGTCTGCGGGTGCCTGTTCACGTACCGGTCGCGCAGCGAGTCGGCGGTCTCGCGGATCTCGCGCTCGCCCGACAGGAACACGAGGATGTCGCCGGGCCCCTCGTGCGCGAGCTCTTCGACGGCGTGCAGGATCTCGTCCTGCAGGTCCAGCTCGCTCACGCCCTGCGCGTCGACGTCACCGAAATCGCCGTCGGTGGGGGGGCGGTAGCGGACCTCGACCGGGTACGTGCGCCCCGAGACCATGACGATCGGCGCCGGGCCCTCGCTGCCGCCGAAGTGGTCGGCGAATCGCTGAGGGTCGATCGTTGCGCTGGTGATGATGACCTTCAGGTCCGGCCGTCGCGGCAGGAGCTGGCGCAGGTATCCGAGCAGGAAGTCGATGTTCAGACTGCGCTCGTGCGCCTCGTCGATGATGATCGCGCTGTAGCGCTCGAGATCCGGATCGTTCTGCGTTTCGGCGAGCAGCACGCCGTCGGTCATGAGTTTGACGAGCGTGTCGTCGCGTGCTTCGTCGGTGAAGCGGATCTTGTAGCCCACCGTCGTGCCCAGCGGGACGCGGAGTTCCTCCGCGATGCGGGCCGCGACGGTGCGCGCCGCGATGCGCCGGGGCTGCGTGTGCCCGATCAGCCCGTCGATGCCCAGGCCGAGGTCGAGACAGATCTTGGGCAGCTGCGTTGTTTTGCCCGAGCCCGTCTCGCCGCAGACGACGACGACCTGGTGATCGCGGATGGCGGCGGCGATCTCCTCGCGCCGTTCGACGACGGGGAGCTCCGTCGGGTAGAGGATGCGCTGCGGCCTGGCGCGCAGTCGTCGCTCGCGCAGCGCGACCGATCGCTCGACGCCCCTGCGTACGGAGTCGAGGGCGCCCGGGTTGAGCGAGCCCTCGCGCATCGAGCGCTCGAGCCCCTTCAGGCGCGACGCGAGCCGGGGCCTGTCGGCGCCCATGCAGCGCGGGAGCGCGGCGCGGAGATCCGCGAGCAGGCGCGGCGCGTTGGGGAGCGATGGGCCGCGCGGCGGCGGTTTCGTGGGCGCGTCGGGCCCGGTCGGGGCTCCGGCGGGCGCAGGGAGGGCGCCGTCGCGATTCGGTCTGCGCGATCGTTTCCGGGAGCGGCGACGCCTGGCGGGATCGCCTGACGGGTTGGGGTTCGGGTCGGGCGCCAGAGAGGAAAGTTACGCCGCCCGGGCGAGGGAATCCGTGCTGGTCACATCGATGGGCCGAAGATGATCGCGTTGAGGAGCAGCCGGGCGCCGGCGTGGTTGAAGCCTCGGAAGGTGGGGTCGTCGGCGAAACAGATCACCGAACCCCGGCCGAGCCGGTGGTGCGTGATCGCCGGGGAGCCGTCGAAGCGGGCGGCGTTGCGCTCGTTGATCAGCCCGCTCACGAGCGCCGGGCTCTCGAACCGGGCGACGGCGGAGCCGCTGTCGCCGATCGGCAGGGTGTTCGCACCACGCTTGATCAGGCCGAACCACGCTGGGGCGCCGGACGCCATCGGGTGGGTTTGATCGACCGCGGCGCGGAGCAGCACGCCCGAGACCCGGTTGTCGATGGCTCGCAGGCGACGCTCCTCCCAGGAGAGTTCGCTGAGCTTCGTCTCGTCGCGTTCGGGCTCGTCCAACTTGAGATCGAGCAGCGTTCGGCTGGCCCAGACCGCCGAGGAACCGCTGGCGACGACCACGCCCCCCGACCGGACCCAGGACTTGAGCGCGTCGAGCCGGGCCCCTTCGAACACACGCCCGAGCTGCGAGGACTCTGGGAGGACGAGCGCGGTGTAGAGGTCCCACTTCACCGAGCCGATCGAGTCGGCGTTGACGGCGTCGTAGGGGATGGGCGTGTCCACATCGAACAGGTGCCAGTGCTGCCCGAAGGACAGCGAGCTGAACTGCGGGCCTCTCAGCAGCAGCGCTCTGGGCTTGACGAAGTAGCGGTTCATGTCGGCGCCCAGCGCCGGGCCGTCGCTGGGGATGCCTGCGCCGGCGCGGTGCGCGTTCAGCCCCGCGCCGTTGATCTCGGCGGCGAAGGCGTCGAGGGCGCCGGAGTCGTTGCGCGACGTCGCGAAGATGAGCGACCCGGCCGAAAAACGCTGGTCTTCGAGCGTGAACGCGCGGGCCGCGACGCGACCGAAGAGGTCGTGGCGGGCCGCGGCGCTCGCGGCGAGGGGGAACGCGTGCTGGCTGGCGTTGACAACGAGCGCCGCGCGGCCGTCGCCCGTGGTTTCGCCCCGGCGCGCGTCCCATTTCTCGAGGCGCGTCATGGGCAGTTCGACACGCCCGGTCATCGCGTACGCGTCGAGCCCGAAGGCGATCGGCATGGACCACGCGGTGATGTCGTAGGTGTCCGGGTCCTCCACGTGCGTCTCGCGCTCGAAGAGCACGCGCACGAGCCGTCCCATCGGCTGATCGACGCGCACGACCCACGCGCCCTTGGCGATCGCGCGGGGGTCGAGGGTCTTGCCGTCGCGGTACTCGATGAGCCCGGCGACCTCGGCGTCGCGTTCGAGGGAGTGGATCTCGATGCCGTGCGGCGTGAGCAGATCCCACAGTCGCGTCAGGATGGCGGGGTCGGTGTCCGTGGTGACGAGGTAGGCGGTCGGCTCGTCGGGCGCGAGCGTCATCGCTTCTTTGGCGAAGCGGTGGAAACGCTCGAGCTGCCCGACGCGGTTCTCGGCGGTGGTCTCGAGGTAGCTCATCGCGGTCAGGAAGTGGTCGCGCACACGATCGCGCAGGAGCAACTCGTACCGGTCGCGGACCATGATGCTCAGCCCGGCTCGACCGTGACCGGCTTTCTCGGTGAGCAGGCCGACGGCCCCGTGGTAGACCGGGAGCACCTTGCCGTAGCCCGGGTAGAGGTAATCGAAGCGTTCGCGCGTGGAGTACTCGAGCCCGCGCTCGTCGAAGACCGCGGCGTTGGCCTTGCCGTAGATGTCGAGCCACTCCCGGGTCTCGGCCGGGATGTTCGCGTTGTACGGAGAGTCGCCAGCGCCGAAGAAGTAGGGCGATTCGGCGCCCTGCTCGTGGTAGTCGATGTGCAGCTGCGGCTTGTGCCGCACGAATCGCGCGATGCGAGAGCGCGACTCGGGGTGCACCATCCAGAGCCAATCGCGGTTGAGATCGAAGAGATAATGGTTTGGGCGCCCGCTGGGCCAGGGCTCGTCGTGCTCGGCGGTCGCCGGCGTGGGGTTGGGCGAGGCGCCGGCCGCGTTGTCGAAGAACGAGAGATATCGCTCGCGTCCGTCGGGGTTCAGGAGCGGGTCGATGATGAGCACGACATTGTCGAGGATGTCCTGCACCTGTTTGTTCTGCCCGGCGGCGAGGGTGTACGCGACCTGCATCGCGACCTCGGAGCAGGACGCCTCGTTGCCATGCACGTTGAAGGAGAACCACACGATCGCCGGGTTGGTCTCGATGATCTGTCGCGCGCGGGTGTCCGACGTGGCGCGAGGGTCGAACAGCTCGCGGTTCTTCGCGAGGATTTCGTCGAGGCGGTCGAGGTTCCTCGGGGACGAGATCGTCACCAGGTGCAACGGGCGACGCTGGTGCGACTGGCCGTACTGCTCGATGCGAACGCGGTCGGACTGCGCGGCCAGTCTGGTCAGGTAGTCGGCCATCAGGTGCTGGCGGGTGAACCGCTCGCCGATCTCGTGCCCGATCGTGTCGACGGGTCGCGGGGTGGCGTCGTCGAAGCGCAGGCCGCCGAAGTAGTCGTAGTGGTTCGCCGGGACGCCCGACGCCCCTCGCGCCGCGTGCTCGGGCGCAGGGGGCTGGGCCGATGAGGGCGTCGTGGATGCGCACCCGGCGATCAGCGCGAGGGAGATCGCGAGGAGTGAGCAGGGTAAGGCGGGCCTTCTGGGCATCGTCAGGTTCTCGTCGGTGGGGGGGCTGGGGTCTGTTTATAGCAGAACCGGGGCGCGGGGTTGAACCAGGGGATTCGGACGTCGCTTGCCCGGAGCCGACGCGGTGCGCACGATGTAGGAGATGAACGCCCAACCCCAGAAGCCGATCGTCACCCTCACGCTCAACCCGGCGATCGATCTGACCACGACCGTCGACGGGCTCGTGGCGCAGCGGAAGCTGCGCTGCGATTCGCCCACGCGCGAGCCGGGAGGAGGCGGACTGAACGTCTCACGCGTCATCCGCGAACTGGGGGGCGAATCGACGGCGGTCTACACCTGCGGCGGCGTGACGGGCCACCTCCTCCGAAATCTTGTCGAGGGCTGCTCGGTCACGCATATCCCGGTCGAAATCATGGGCGAGACTCGGGAGAACATCGCCGTGAACGTTCGCGCCACCGGCGCGCTCTACAGGTTCGTCATGCCGGGGCCCACGCTCACGCCCGACGATCTGGCGCGCGTGGGGAGCAGTCTGCGCGAGGCGTTCGCCGGGCGGGCCAGCGAAGGGTTCCTGGTCGTCAGCGGCTCGCTCCCGGACGGGGTGCCCGAAGATGTCTTCATGACGATCGCCCACGCCGCCAAGGCCGTCGGGCTCCGCGTGATCGCGGATGTGTCCGGTGTCTGGCTTCAGCGCGCCGCAGAAGCGGGGGCCACGCTCCTGAAGCCGAACCAGCACGAGCTCGAGCAGTTCGCGGGCCGGGCGCTCGAGAACGACGCGGCGCTGGGCGACGCGGCGGAGTCGCTCCGGGCGCTGGGCGGGAGCGAGGCGGTGCTGGTCTCGCTGGGAGGAGGGGGCGTGCTGTTCGTGACCGCGAAATCTCGCGAGCGGGTGCTCGCCCCCACGGTGCGGGTGGTCAGCACGGTCGGGGCGGGCGACAGCATGGTCGCAGGCGTCGTGCTCGCGCTCGCGCGAGGGTGCGATATGTCGCGGGCGGTGCGCCTGGGCCTCGCGGCGGGAACGGCGGCCTGCATCACCTCGGGGACGGCCCTGTGCCGGCGAGCGGATGTCGAGCGCATCGCCGCCATCATCGGGTAACCTGTGCGACAGCCCGGGCTTTCACCCGCCGCCCGTGCGGCGACTCAAGGAGCGGTCGATGCGGATTCCTGATGTTGTTCTGGGCGCGGTCCTGTTCGGATCGGTGTGCGCCGGCGCGATCGCGCAGGACGCGAAGTTCACCCGTGAGCGCTTCGCGCCCACCCGATGGGACGCGCACCTCGCGTACGAGCGAGGGTTGATCGGATCGGTCAGCAAAGATTCGCTCCGCGCGTTTCATGAGCGCCTCGCCGCTGAGCCGCACCGCGCCGGGGCAGACGGCTCGATGCGTCTGGCGCGATGGGTCCGCGATCAGTTCACCGAGATGGGGCTGGAGGCGTCGCTCGCGGAGTTTGATGTCCTGCTGGCCGAGCCGATCAGCGCGGAGGTCGAGATCGTTCAGCCGACGCGTATGACGCTCCCGGTGCGCGAGCGCGTGCTCGAGGAAGACCCGTGGTCGTCGGTCGCCGAGCGGGAGATCGGCTGGAGCGCCTACAGCGCCAGCGGCGAGGCGACGGCGCGAGTCGTGTACGCGAACTACGGGCGCAAGCAGGATTTCGAGAAGCTCGCCGAGATGGGCGTCGATGTGCGCGGCGCGATCGTGCTCGCGCGGTTCGGCGGGAATTTCCGGGGCTACAAGGCGTATTACGCCGAACTCGCCGGCGCAGCCGGGCTGATCATGTTCACCGATCCGGCCGACGCGTCGCGCGGCGCGGAGTATCCCGACGGAGTCTGGGCGAACGGATCCACGATCCAGCGCGGGTCGATCCTGACGCTCGAGACTCGCGGCGATCCGCTCACGCCGGGCTGGGCGTCGACGCCCGGCTCGCGTCGTCTCCCCATCGAGGAGGTCGAGGGGCTCCCGAAGATCCCCGTGCAGCCCATCGGCTGGGACGCGGCGCGCGAGATCCTCTCGCGCATGAAGGGCAGGGCGGCGCCGCAGGAATGGCAGAGCGGGCTCGGCTTCGAGTACGCGCTGACCGGCGGAGACGATCTGCGCGTGCGCCTCAAGGTCGAACAGACACGCGAGGTGAAGCGCATCGCGAATGTCGTCGGGCTGCTTCGCGGCGCAGATGAGCCGGACAAGCTCGTCGTCGTCGGTTGCCACCACGACGCGTGGGTCTACGGCGCGTGGGATCCGGCGGCGGGCATGATGGTCGTCATGGAGACGGCGCGTGCCATGGCTCAGGCCGCGAAGAACGGGCTCCGCCCGAAGCGATCGGTCCTCTTTGTCGGCTGGGACGCCGAGGAATACGGGCTGATCGGCTCGACCGAGTGGGTCGAGCAGCACCTCCAGCGACTGACGCGCGACGCGATCGCGTACATCAATCTCGACGCCGCGGTGTCGGGGCCGCGGTTCAACGCGAGCGCGTGGCCCTCGCTGCGCCCGATCATTGCCGACGCGGCGGACGCGGTCCCCGCGCTCGGACGCATGGGCGAGGACGAGGCGCCGACGGTGCTCGACGAGTGGATCGGCGCGCAGGGCGGCGCGGACGCCTCGCCGCGGATCGGCGACATGGGAGGCGGTTCCGACCACGCCGCGTTCCTGTTCCACGCCGGAATCCCCAGCGCCGGACTGGGCGTGGGAGGGACGCCCGTGCCGAACTACCACTCGGTGTACGACTCGCTGCACTGGTACCAGACCTTCGTGCTGCCAGACTACGAACCCGCGGCGAAGCTCGCGCGGGTCTCGGGCGCGCTCGTGGCGCGCCTCGCGAACGCGGACATCGTGCCGCTCGACCAGCGACGGGTCCTCGTGAGTTTCCGAGCGCACCTGGCGCGACTCTCGGCGATGGCGGAGGAGCGCGGGCTGTCCTTCGACGCCGAGCGACTCGAAGCGCGTGCGCTTTTCCTCGAACGGCGCGCCGGCGAGGTCGAGCCGAAACTGCTGGCTGCACTCGCTGCCGGGTCGATCCACGCCGATCGCGTTCGCGGCATCAACGGGATTCTCGGTGTGATGGAGCGGTCGTGGGTCGTGCCGGCGCAGCACAGCGAGGGGCTGTGGCACCGGAACCTGTACATCGGCCCCGACGACACGAGCGGGTACGCCGCGTGGCCTCTGCCGACGCTGCGCCGAGCGGTCGAGAACGACGATCAGGCGGCGCTCGATCGGGCCGTCGCGAGGTACAACGCGGCCTTCGACCAGATCGCGACGCTGTACATGGCGATCGAGCTGGCGCTGCGTTCGGACTGAGTTCGCGAAGCGCGAGTGCTCAGGGCTCGGGCGGCGCGTCGATCTCGCCGCGGATCGCCTCGAAGATCTCGTCGAGCGTGCGGACCGCCGCGTCGATGGCGTCGTCGCGTCCGGCCGCGAGCGAGCGGCGCGTGCGAGGCGCCTCGACGTTCGGCGGCACGCCGTGGCCGAAGATCTCTTCCCCGGACAGACTGCGCGACTCGATGCCGGTCCACGCGATCTCGAGCCCGCCGGGGAGCACGCCGATCGCGGCCATCGCAGGGGCGCCTGCGGTGCGCTCGCCCACGATGACGCCGAGGTTGTAGTCGAGCATGGTGAGCACTGCGAACTCAGAATCGCCGCGGGTCGCGGGCCCGGTCAGGAACACCATTTTGCCCATCATCTTGGCCGGGTTCGCCATGATGCGCGACTCGCGCTTGCGAACATCGACGAGCGTCCGGTCTGGGTGCACAGGTGTGTGGATGAACTGCTCGGACGCGCGCCCGTCGCGGTCGGTCAGCCAGCCCAGCGTGGTCATGCCGAGCGAGGTGTACGGGCTGCGCAGGTCGAAGATGACTCCGGCGGCGGTGAGGAGGTCCCTGCCCGCTTCGAACACGTCGGCGTCGTCGGCGCGCGAGCCGTCCACGTAGTAGATCCCGGGAGAGACCTCGCGGATCGGGGCGCTGCCGTCGTCGACGGCGAGGTAGCTCGGGCGGAACCGGTTGAGGGTGACTTCGCGCTCGCGCCCGTCGGAATCGCGCACCATGACGACGACCTGTGTGCTGGGCGGGCCCGAGAGCGCCGCCAGCGCGCCTCGCGCCGCGGCTGCCTCGGGTCGACCGGCGCCGAGGCGCTCGGCCCAGCGTGCGAG
The DNA here is from genome assembly GCA_019636675.1 of Phycisphaeraceae bacterium. Taxonomy (NCBI): domain Bacteria; kingdom Pseudomonadati; phylum Planctomycetota; class Phycisphaerae; order Phycisphaerales; family Phycisphaeraceae; species Phycisphaeraceae bacterium. The sequence continues at coordinate 247,527 of JAHBXC010000001.1, read as the reverse complement.
GACGGCGGCGCTCGGCTCGCCGTCGATGCGGGTGATCAGGTCTCCCTTCTTGATCCGGAGGTTGTCTCGAACCACGCTCTCGACGCCCACGACGGTGAGGGCCCCGTCGATGACGCCGACCTCGATCATCGGGAGAAACGGCCCGGGGAGCGCGGGGTCCCACGCCTCGGCCTGCGCGTCGCCCAGGCGCGACAGCATCCGCTGCACGACCGTCAGCGTGTCGGCGCGCGAGCGGGCGAGCAGGGCGTCGCGCAGGCCCTCGCGCAGCGCGTCATCCCAGCCGATTTCCTCGCGGTCGATCGACGGGTGGAAGTGCTGCACGAGGTTCCACGCGTACCCGATCGCCGCCAGGCGCTCCGAGGCGTCGCGGTACGACCACTCGTTGGGCCAGTCGCGGCGCAGGCGCGTGCGAGGGACGGGATCGGGGAGAACCGCGCCGTACTTGTCGACCCAGAGCGCGTGTGGAACGCGCACGCGCACGCCCCCGGCGAGGGTCCGCTCGTAGGGGTTGTCGGGCGCGAAGCCGTAACCGATCGCCTCGCGACCGGTCGCGTTGACCGCGATGCGCCGGCTGAACATCGGGCCACGCATCTGCATGGTCGAGGTGTAGCCGTCGTGGCGCCAGCCGATGACCGCCGGGACGCCTTCGCGATCGGCGCCCCGGCGCATGTCGGGCCTCTCCGGCGCCGGCGCATCGGCGGGCCAGACCTGCACCGAGGGGCCGACCGGGAGGGCGACGCGTTCGAGGGCCTGGGCGAGCGCCGCCGGGTTGTTCGCGGCGGCGGCGGCTGTGTAGCCGTCGCGCGCGACGTCGAGCATGTTCGTCGTCCACGCCCACTCGCTGGGGTGGAAGAACTGGATGTAGCCGTGGAGGCGCGTCCACGCTTCCAGCCGATCGAGCAGCGCGTCGTCGATGCGGTCGTCGGAGAGCGCGTTCAGCGAGACGCCCGGCGCGCCCTGCCGCTGCTCCTGCGCGAGCGCGGGCGCGGCCAGCGCAAGAAGAAAGCCGCCAGACGCGATGATCGCGCGGGCGGCTCGGAGGGGTCGGTGGGTGCGTCGAGAAAGGCCGGTCGGGGTCTGCGCCATGCGGAGTTGTACGCCCGAAGTCCGGGGCGTGTTTCTCCCGCCGGGGCTTCCGATCAGACGAGGCCCTGGTCGATCATGGAGTTGGCGACCTTGAGGAAGCCGGCGATGTTGGCCCCGGCGACGTAGTCGCCCGGGGTCCCGTACTCGGCCGAGGCGTCGACGCAGGACTTGTGGATGCGGCGCATGATGCCGTGGAGACGCTCGTCGACCTCTTCGCGCGTCCAGGAGAGGCGCAGGGAGTTCTGCGACATCTCGAGGCCGGAGGTGGCGACGCCGCCGGCGTTGGCGGCCTTGCCGGGCCCGAAGAGGATCTTCGCCTCGCGGAACATCCCGACCGCGTCGGGGGTGGAGGGCATGTTGGCGCCCTCGGCGACCAGGGAGCACTTGTTCTTGAGGAGGTTGGCGGCGTCGTCGCCGTTCAGCTCGTTCTGCGTCGCGCAGGGGAAGGCCGCGTTGCACGGGATGGCCCAGATCGGGTTGGCTCCGGAGGTCGGGGCCTCGTGGAAGGCGACGCCCTTGTGGCTGTCGGCGTATTCCTTCAGGCGCCCGCGCTTCACGTTCTTGAGTTCCATGATGTCGGCGAGCTTGTGCGCGTCGATGCCGGCCGGGTCGTGGATGCACCCGCCCGAATCGGACATCGCGACAACCTTCGCGCCGAGCTCGATGAGCTTCTGCGTTGCGAACTGCGCGACGTTGCCCGAGCCGGAGACGACGCAGGTCTTGCCCTCAAGCGTCTGGCCCTTGGTCTTGAGCATCTCGGCGGCGAAGTAGACGCAGCCGTAGCCTGTCGCCTCGGGGCGCAGGAGAGACCCGCCCCAGTTGGGCCCCTTGCCGGTGAGGACCCCGGTGAACTCGTTGCGCAGGCGCTTGTACTGGCCGAACATGTAGCCGACCTCGCGCCCGCCCACGCCGATGTCGCCGGCGGGGACGTCGGTGTCGGCGCCGATGTGGCGCGCCAGTTCGGTCATCAACGACTGGCAGAATCGCATGACCTCGTTGTCGGACTTGCCCTTGGGGTCAAAGTCCGCGCCGCCCTTGCCGCCGCCCATGGGGAGCGTGGTGAGCGAGTTCTTGAAGACCTGCTCGAAGGCGAGGAACTTCAGGACCGAGAGGTTGACGGTGGGATGGAAGCGGATGCCGCCCTTGTAGGGGCCGATCGCGGAGTTGAACTGGATGCGGAACCCGCGGTTGACGCGCGGCTCGCCCTTGTCGTCGATCCAGGGCACGCGGAACATGAGCACACGCTCGGGCTCGGCGATGCGCTCGAGGATGCGCGCCTTGCGGTACTTCTCGTGCTTCGCGAACACGGGCTCGAGCGACTCGAAGACCTCTTCGACGGCCTGGAGGAACTCCGGCTCGTGGGGGTTCTTCTTCTGGACGTGCGCGAGCGCCTCGGCGACATAGCTGGACATGGGTGCCCTCGCCCTGAAACGGGCGGTTCGGGGTGCGTCAGAGAAATGGCCAAGAGTCTAGGCCACGCTCCCGGCGACGCCCCCCGCTGGGCGCTCAGTCCTTCGGCTTGTCCGGGGTCATCTCGGCGAGCAGCGCCTCGAGACGGTCGCGCCGGGGGGAGGGCGACGCCTTGTCGATCGCCGAGCGGATGCCGGCCCGGACGGGTTCGTGCTCTCGGGCACGGAGGCGGAGGGATTGTTCGGCGGCCTGCTGCAGGATCAGCGCGTCCGGCGAGGCCTCGAACTCGATGAGGAGGACCTCGGCGATGCGCTCCGCGATCCGGGGGCTGCCCGTTGCGCCGAACTCGCCCCAGATCGTCGCGATCTGGGCGAGCGAGCGGATCTCGCGTCCCTCGGCGATCGGGCTCGCGCTCTGGGCGCGTCTCGTCAGGAAGACCTGAACCTGCTCGTTGGGCTCGGACGCCGCCATCGTGCGCAGCTTCTCGCGCGCCCAGTCGGTGTTGGTGAGCCATAGGGCGTTGGCGATCGCGAAGATCGGCTCGTACGAGTTGCGCGCTTCGGCCTGGAGCCGCAGCGCGTCGGCGAGCTCGGGGTTCTCGCGCACGGCGGCGCCGAAGAACGCTGCGATGGGCATGCGGCGCGCCTCGTCGGCCATCAGGTCCGAATCGAGGAAGTACACGAACGCGCGATGCACGTCGCGCGGCTGGGGATCGCTGTAGTAGTTGGCGGTCCAGCGCAGGAAGTCGTCCTGCGTGTTGAACTCAGCCCCGATGGTCACGACGCGCGGGATGCGATCCTGCGGGATCGGCTGCGAGCGCGCGCCTGCGCCCAGCAAGGCCAGGGAGATCGCCAGTCCGAGAATCGCGTCGGTTCGCATGGGTGAGGGCTCCGGTCGGTAGTCGTCGGGCGGTCTGACGCTTCAGATCGGCTTCAGTTCGCGCCGGAAATAGCCAAGCCCCATCGCTTCCTTGGCCTGGTAGAGGGTTTCTTCGGCGACTGCGTTCGCCCGCCGGGTGTGCTCGCGGAGGATGTCCAGGATCGTCGATTCCCCCGAGGGGCCGTCGAGCGCCGCGCGGCGCTCCCGGATCGGCTCGAGCAGGGCGTTGATCGCAGCCCCGACTTCCTGCTTGATGTGCCCGTCGCCGATGTCGTCGCCGCGCGAGTAGCGATCCTCGAGCTCCGCGACGCGCCCCTCGTCGCGTATGAAGGCGCGGACGAACTGGAAGAGCGCGTTGTTCACATCGCCGGGCTCGGTGGGGGACTGGCGCCCTGTGAAGATCTTGTTGACCTTCTTCTGCACGGTCTTGGGGTCGTCCGCGAGCAGGATCGCGTTGCCGAGGGACTTCGACATCTTCTGCACCCCGTCGATCCCGACGAGTCTCCCGATGCGCCCGACGAGTGCCTGCGGCACGGGGAACACGCCGCCCAGCGTCGGGAAGTCTTTGTCCTCGGCGTGTGGATCCACCCCGCAATAGACCACGTCGAACCGGCGCGCGACCTCGCGGCACATCTCGATATGCGCGACCTGGTCTTCACCCACCGGCACCAGCTCCGGCCTGAACGCCAGGATGTCGGCGCACTGGCCCACGGCGTACATCGGGAAGCCGAACGAGTACTTGTCGCCAAGTTCCTTGGATTCGATCTCGGTCTTCAGCGTAGGGTTGCGCATCACGCGGTTGAACGGGATGAGCATCGCGAAGAACCACGTCAGCTCAGCGATCGCCGGGATCTCGGTCTGCAGCACCAGCGTGCTGCGCTCGGGGTCGATGCCCACGGCGAGCCAGTCCTTCGCGATCTCGATGGTGTCGCGCCGGATCTCCTCGGGCTTCTCGGCCCGGGTGGTGTAGGCGTGCATGTTCGCCAGCAGGAAGTAGCAGTCGTAGCTCTCCTGAAGGCGGAGCCGGTTCTCGAGACTGCCGACATAGTGCCCCAGGTGCAGGGCGCCGGTGGGGGTGTCGCCGGTCAGGATCCTCGGGCGGTGCGATGTCGTGCTCGGTGCGCTGGGCATAGGCCGAGAGGGTATGCGCCGGAGCGGGGCGAGGCGCCGGGTCAGACGCCGGGGGGACCTGGGTCGCCAGCGAGCGCCATCGCAAGATTGAGCGCGTTGAAGGCGGCGTGGGCGAGGATCGCGGGGCCGATCCGGCCGGTCCGCTCGAAGAGCACACCGCAGAGGGCCCCGACGCCGAACAGCACCGGCATCGCGTGCAGCGGGACCGAGCCGGCGTGGACGAGTGCGAAAATCGCCGATGACAGCGCGATCGCCAGCCATGATCGCCGGAACGCGGCCACCAGCGCGCTCTGGAGGCAGAGCCGGTAGACGATCTCCTCGAACACGGGCGCGAGGACGACGGCGTGGAAGGCCAGCGCACCGACGCGCAGCGCGGTCGAGACGCCCTCGCGGGGCGTCAGGAGTTCGCGCAGCGATTCGTGCGCGACGCGATCGGGGGGTGGGCCGCCGGTCAATCCAGCCACCGCTGACGCCGCGACGAACGACACGATCCCAGTCGCAAGGATGATGGGGAATCCCAGAAGGCACGCGACGCCGGCCGGGAGCGGGTCTCGCCACGCGGCGGAAAGGCCCGCCGCCCTGATCCGATCGAGCCAGAGACTCGCGAGGACACCACTCGCCGCGAGCCCGGCGGCATACGCCCCGAGCGAGACGAGGGCGCCCTGGAGAGGATGGTCCGGGCTCCGCGCCGCCGGGACCCCGGACGCCAGCAATGACCCCGCAACCGCCCATGTCCACCAGCCGGCGAGCCCGATCAGGAACCAGTGCAGGGGCTGGACCAGGCCCGCCCTGTCGGCGCGACGCCGGATCGCCGCGTCGTCGAACAGGCGACGGCGAAGCGCGAACGCGACAACGGCGCACAGCGCCCCGGCGAAGAGGATCCCCGCCGTGCCGGCGCCGAAACCGGGCGCGGCGTCCGGGTGTGGCGCGGCGGCGAGGAAGAGCGAAGGCGACATTACGCGGAGCGTATCCCTGCGCGTCGACGCTCGGGGCCCTGGCGAGGTACAGTGTCACCCTCAGCGGGAGCTCGTCCCGCCGCACTCAGGAGACCCCCATGCCCAGCACGCGTCGCGTCAGCGCTCTTGTCCTCGGATCCCTGCTCGTGGTTGTCGGCGTCGGGCTCGGCGCGTGCTCCGGCTCCACCAAGTCGGGGACCTCCTACACGCTTACACCGCTGCGCACGCTCGAGGCGTACCTGCCCGGGTCGATCGCGACGGTTCACGACGCGTCGGTCGCGGCCCTGCGCGACGACCTGAAGTACGACATCCAGGAGCAGAAGCGCGACGCGCTCGCCGGCGAGGTCAGGGCCCGCAACGCGCGCGGCACCTCGATCCGCATCCTGACGGCGCGCGACAGCGACGCTGTGACCAAGGTGACCGTCCACTCCGGCGGCGACGAGAACCTGGGTCGCATCATTCTCGAGACGGTCGAGAAGCGCCTGAAGTAACCGGCGATCGGGCTACTTCTTCTGAAGGTCCCGCAGCGAGCGCCTCGCCTGCTTCGTCAGGTCGTCGCTCGGGAAACGCTCGATGAACGCCTCGTACTGCGCGATCGCTTCCTGCCGGCGCCCCTGCTTCGCGAGGCAGTCCGCGAGCGTCAGCCGGGAGTTCTTCGCATCGGGGTTCTTCGCGATCGCGCGCTCCAGCAGCGGGATGGCGTCGACGCACGCGCCGGATTCGGCGAGCGCGCGTCCGTAGAGATAGAGCGTGGTCGTGTCGGGGTCGCTCGCGCGCAGGTCGTACGCCTCGCGCAGGTGGGGGAGGGCCGCCTTCGCGTCCTTCTTCTCGAGCAGGAGCCCGTACCCGAGCGAGATGAGCACGGACGCGCGCGAGGCGTCGTCGCCGCTCGCCTGCACGGCGTCGCGGTAGTGACGCTCGGCGTCGGCCCACTTCTTGTCGCTCATCGCGATCGCGCCCAGCAGCCGGTGGCCCTGCGCCTCGCCGCCGGGGATCTTCAGGAGCGCCTCCGCCTGATCGCGCGCCTTGCGCGTGCTGCCGCCCGCGATGCCGGGCGCGTTGCGATAGAACTCGGCGAGCGCGATCCGCGCCGTGATGTAGTCGGGGGCGAGCTCGACGGCCCGTTCGAGCGCGCTCTTGCCCTGCCCGGCCAGGCGCCCCTTCGCGAGCATGCTGGCGTCGTTGATCGTCGAGAAAATCGAGGTCGCGTGCCAGTAATGCGCATCGGCGATGGTCGCGTCGAGCCCGATCGATTTCTCGATGAGCGACTTGGCTTCGGCGGGTTTGTTCTCGGTGATTCTCAGCACCCCCAGCGCGAGAGGCCACCGCGGGTTGCGCGGCTCCGCCTGCGCCGCCGCTGAGAGGGCGGTTCCGGCAGCGTCGCGCTGGTCCTCATCGAGGGTTGGGCCCGTGCGTGCGAGCAGCGCGTCGGCGAAGGGCTGCGCGAGCGCGACGCTGTCGCTCGTCAGCCACGACGACGCGAGGGCCGTCGAGCCGGCGGGCGTCATCGCGGGGATGGTCATCAGCGAGCCGGCGAGCAGGGCGGCGGCGAAGGGGCGGGCCATGTCATCTTCCTCGGTGAGCGGGTCGGGCGCAGACTGCACCCCATTGTTGGGGCGAAACCGGGCGGGGTTTCAGAGTCCGCTCACCGGAGGCGCAGGGTGGCCTGCGCGGCGGCCAGCCGGGCGATCGGCACGCGGAAGGGGGAGCACGAGACGTAGTCCAGCCCGGCTTCGTGGCAGAAGCGGATGGAGGCGGGATCTCCCCCGTGCTCGCCGCAGATCCCGACCTTGAGCCCGGGACGGGCGGCGCGTCCCTCGTCCGTCGCGAGGCGCACGAGCCGGCCGACGCCCTCGGGGTCGAGGGTCTGGAAGGGGTCGCTGGGGAGAATCTCGCTCGAGAGGTAGTGGGGGAGGAAGGAGTTGATGTCGTCGCGTGAGAACGCGAACGCTGTCTGGGTGAGGTCGTTGGTGCCGAAGGAGAAGAAGTCGGCGTGGGCGGCGATCGAGGGCGCGGTCAGCGCGGCGCGAGGGGCCTCGATCATCGTGCCGATGGGAATGGGGAGCTTGCGCGTGAAGCCCTTCGCGGCGCGGACCTGCTCGATGGTCTTCTCGACGAGCGCTCGCAGGACGCGCATCTCGGAGTCGATCACGGTGAGGGGGATCATGATCTCGGGCCTTGGGCGCAGCCCGGCGATCGCGCACTCGATGGCGGCCTCGACGATCGCGGTGGTCTGCATGACCGCGATCTCGGGGTAGCTGATGGCGAGACGCACTCCGCGATGCCCGAGCATCGGGTTGGCTTCGTGCAGCTGCGAGACGCGCTGGCGCACGCGATCGAGCGGGACCCCGAGCCGTTTGGCGATCTCTTTCTGGGCCGCCTCCTCGCGAGGGAGGAACTCGTGGAGGGGCGGGTCGAGGAGGCGGACGGTGACCGGGAGGGTGTCCATTGCGGTGAAGATCCCGACGAAGTCCTCGCGCTGGTAGGGCAGGAGCTTCGCCAGCGCGCTCTCGCGCTGCTCGCGCGTTTCGGCGAGGATCATCTCGCGCATCGCCGAGATGCGCTGCGCGTCGAAGAACATGTGCTCGGTGCGGCAGAGCCCGATGCCCTCTGCGCCGAACTCCCGGGCACGCTTCGCGTCGCCGGGGGTGTCGGCGTTGGTGCGCACGCCGAGCGTCCGCTTCGCGTCGGCCCACTTCATCAGGGTCGCGAACTCGCCGGAGAGTTTGGGCTCGGAGGTCGCGACGGCGCCCGCCATGACCTCGCCGGTCGCGCCGTCGATCGAGATGACGTCGGCGCGCGTGAACGACCGTTTACCGACGGTGAACTTCCCGGCGTGCTCGTCGATGTGGATCTCGCTCGCGCCGGCGACGCAGCACTTCCCCCACCCGCGAGCGACGACCGCCGCGTGGCTGGTCATGCCACCGGTGCTCGTGAGAATGCCGGCGGAAGAGTGCATCCCGTCGATGTCCTCGGGGCTGGTGTCCTTGCGAACCAGGATGACTCGCTCGCCCTTCGCGGCGCGCTCCACGGCTTCCTCGGTCGTGAACGCCGGCTTGCCGACGGCGGCGCCGGGCGAGGCCGGCAACCCGCGGCACAGCACGTCTGCTTTCTTCTTCGCGTCGACCGAGAACGAAGGCAGGAGAAGCTGGGTCAGGTCGCCCGCGGGGACGCGCATGATCGCCTCGTCGCGAGTGATGAGCCGTTCGTTGACCATCTCGACGGCGATGCGCACCGCCGCGTGCCCGGTTCGCTTGCCGGTGCGCGTCTGGAGCATGTAGAGCGTGCCGCGCTCGACGGTGAACTCGAGGTCCTGCACGTCGCGGTAATGCTTCTCGAGCGTCTTCTTGATCTTCAGGAGCTGCGCGTGGACGCCCTTGTTCCACGCCGGCATCTCGCTCACCGGGCGCGGCGTGCGGATCCCGGCGACGACGTCCTCGCCCTGGGCGTTGACGAGAAACTCGCCGTAGAACTCGTTCTCGCCGGTGGACGGGTTGCGCGTGAAGGCGACGCCTGTGCCCGAGTCGTCGCCCATGTTGCCGAACACCATCGCCTGCACATTCACCGCGGTGCCGAGCAGGCCCTTGATCTCGTTGATCTGGCGATAGCGCACGGCGCGGGGCGTGTCCCAGCTTCGAAAGACCGCCTCGATCGCGAGATGGAGCTGGGCGTAGGGGTCCTGGGGGAAGTGCTCGCCGGTGTGCTCGCGATAGAGCCGCTTGTACTCGGCGCACAGGTCGCGCAGAGCGTCGGGCGGGATCTCGGCGTCGGTCGCGACGCCGAGTCGCTGCTTGATCTCGGTGAGGGCGCGGTCGAACGCCTGATGCTCGACGCCCATCACGACATCGCCGAACATGCTGATCAGTCGCCGGTAGGCGTCGAGGGCGAATCGTTCGTTCTTGGTCGCGCGGGCGAGACCCAGCATCGATTCGTCGGTCAGCCCCAGGTTCAGGACGGTGTCCATCATCCCCGGCATCGAGGCGGCGGCGCCCGACCGGACGGAGACGAGTAGGGGGTTGTCGACGCCGCCAAAGGACTTCTTCGTCGCGTGCTCGAGCTTGCCGATGTGCTCGCGAATCTCGGCGTCGAGACCCTTGGGGAGGCGGCGCCCGGCCGCGATGAAGTCGGCGCAGACCTTCGTGGTAATGGTGAAGCCCGGGGGCACCGGGAGCCCCATGGAGGTCATGTCGGCGAGGTTGGCGCCCTTCCCCCCCAGGAGCTGGCGCATCGACGCGTCGCCGTCGGCCTTGCCGTTGGCGAAGGCGTAGATCGCGCGGTGCGTCTGGGCGATGGTCTTGGTGGCCCTGCTCGCTGGGCGTGGTGCTGGCATGGGCGTCGTGTCTCCGAGGGCGTTGGGTTCGTCGCCACCATACCATCGGCACGTGACGACCGTGACACCCAGCCACCGAGCCGGCGTCGTGCGCCCCGTGCGTCATCTCGGAACGCCGGAGGGGGTCGTGGCGCGCTGGCCCGGGAATGTTCCGCTGGCGGCGCTGTTGTCAGGGGGCGAACGCGCGTCGCGATGGTCGAGGTGGAGCGTGCTCGCCCCTCTGACCGGGCCGGTGCTCGACCTTGCGGAACACGCGGACATCCCTCGCGCTCTGCGCTCGTTGTCGGCTCAGGGAGCGCATAGCGCCGGCCGAGATCCCGATGCGCCGGCCTTCGTCGGGGGCTGGGTCGGCTGGATCGGCTATGACGCCGGGGTGGCGTTCGAGCCCACGGCCCGATGGGCGCACAAGACGCCGGCGCCCGGCTCGGGGCGCGGCTGGCTGGCCCGGTGCGACGGCGCGTATGTCTACGACCGGCTGACCGATCGGTGGTTCGGTTGCGGCGTCGATGACGGCGCGGTCGACGCGCTGCCGCGTATCGGGGAGCATGCCGATAGGGACCTTGGGTTCGTCGTCGACGGGCTGGCGAGCGTGCAGGGGCAAGCCGCGTACGAGCGCGCCGTCGCCAGGGCTGTCGAGTATGTCCACGCCGGCGACATCTTCCAGGCGAACATCGCGCACCAGATGCGCTGCGGGTTCGAGGGGTCGTCGCGAGGAGCGTTCCTGAGGATGCACGGCGTCGCGCAGCCCTGGTTCGGGGCGCTCCTTGAAGACTGGCGATCCCGGACGCGACGGACGATCGCGTCGATCAGCCCGGAACTGTTTCTCGAGACGGACTTCGCGACCGGCGACATCGTGACCCGGCCGATCAAGGGCACGCGCGACGCCGGTGAAGCGTCGTCGGCCGAATCCCTCGCGATGAGCGGGAAGGACTCGGCGGAGCTGGCGATGATCGTCGACCTGATGCGCAACGACCTTTCGCGCGTGTGCGAGGTCGGCAGCGTTCGCGTCGAACGCGACCGCGAGATCGAACGCCACGCGTCCGGCGCCGGTTCGACCGGCGTGTACCACGGTGTCGCCACGGTCCGGGGAACGCTGCGCGAGGGGGCGGGCTTCGCCGAGGTGCTCGCCGCCTCGTTCCCGCCCGGCAGCGTCACCGGCGCGCCCAAGATCCGCGCGATGCAGGTCATCGACGAGCTCGAGCCGTTCGCACGGGGTGCGTACTGCGGCGCCATCGGATTCCTGAGTGACTGCGGGCTTCTGCGCCTCAGCGTCGCGATCCGCACGGCCACGATCGAAGGGGTGGCGACCACCGGCGACATCGATCGCGTCCGCGGTGAGCTGACCTTCCCGGTCGGCGCGGGCATCGTCGCCGAGTCCGACCCGGCGGAAGAATGGCGAGAGACGCTCGCGAAGGCGGCGTCGGTCGTCGCGGCGCTCGGAGGGACCAACCCGTGAGCGCGTATCGCCAGGTGCGGGCGGGCGCCGGCGCGTCGATCCGCGCCGACATCGTGGAGGTCCACATCTTCCGTGTGCTCGAGGGCGCCGGCGTCGAGTTCCTCCAGCTCAGGCGCACTCGCGAGCCGATGCGTGGGACCTGGCACCCTGTCCTCGGCCATTGCGAGGCCGGCGAGCGCAGCGCCGCGTGCGCGATCCGTGAACTGCGCGAGGAGGTCGGTCTCGATGTCCGATCGGCGGCGTGCGAGGGGCTGTACGCGCTCGAGCAGGTGCACCCGTTCTATGTGGCCCCCATTGACGCCGTGGTGTGCGGCCCCCGCTTCGCGGCGAGGGTGACGGTCGAGTTCGGGCCCCGTCTCAACGACGAGCACGACGCGTCGAGATGGATCAGCGCGGGCGATGCGGACCATGCGTGCATGTGGCCCGGTCAGCGCCTGGCGTGCGCCGAGATCGTGCGCGAGCTTGTCGATCCTCGCTCGCTCTCGCGAGAGGCGCTGCGGGTCGCGCTCTCCTGAACCGGGGTGGTTTGCACCGGGGAGCCGATCGACTACTTTTCTCCAGAGGCGGCCGCGTGACGCCGCGACAGACGACCAGCGACGCAAGGAGGCGACCATGGTTCGGTGGATCTCGGCGACGACCGTGTGGCTCGCCTGCCTGTCCGGCTGGGCGACGGCGTGGGCAGCCCAGCCGGCGCCCGGGCAGCAGTCGGCGATCATCACGCTCGACACAGGTGAAACGATCCGCGGCCAGATCGTGAGCCGCGGCGACGGGGCGATCGGGCTCTCGCACCCGGTGCTCGGACGCGTCAGTGTGCCTCTGGGGAGGATCACCCAGACGACGATCGTGACCGAGGGCGGCGCGTCGGACCCTCAGACCACGGCGCTCCCGGCGACGCCACCCGCGCAGCCCGTGCAGGACCCGGTTCTCCGCGACTCGCCGGTGCCGGACGCGACCTCGGCCGGTCCCGAGGCGGCGGCGCCGAAATGGACCGGCTCGTTCGAGTTCGGGCTCACGGGTTCGGAGGGAAACACCCAGCAGTCGCTTGTTCGCAGCTCGGCGAGTCTGCTGCGTGAATCGGAGCGTACCCGCCTGAACTTCGATGGCTCGTACCGCTTCCGCCGCACCGAGGGCGCCGACGCGGAAAACCGGCTCGCGCTGCGCTCACGACACGAATGGAAGCGCGAAGCAACCTCGCTGCGCCCGTTCGTGGAGGGGGGCTATGAGTACGACGAGTTTCGCGCGTTCGACTGGAGGGGGCGCGTCGCGGGCGGGTTCGGAGTCCCGATCTTCGATTCGGAGCGAACCCGGCTGACGGGCCGGCTTGGCGGGGGCGTGACTAAGGACTTCGGCGGTCCCGACCCGCGTTCGTACCCGGAGGGGCTCGCGTCGGTGGAGCTCACCCACAGAGTCAACACCCGCTTGTCGCTAGCGGCGGGCGCTCTCTACCTGCCCGACCTGCGCGCGTTCGAGGAGTACCGGCTTGAGAGCCGCGCACGCATCGAAGTAGCGCTCAACCAGCAGAAGTCGCTCCTGCTCGCGATCGGCGTGGAGGACCGCTTCGAGTCCGATCCCGGCCCGGACATCGCCAACAACGACTTCGATTACTTCGTGACGCTCGTGTATCGCTTCTAGACGATCAGTAGGCGTTCGCCAGCGTGGCGCCGGGGTAGAAGCGCCGGAGGATCTGGTCGGCGGACTCGCCACGCAGCGCAAAGCCCTGCGCGCCGAACTGGCACATGCCGACGCCGTGGCCGAACCCGCGACCGATGAACTCGGCGCCCGTCGGCGTGAACTTCGCCTCGAAGTCGGCGCTGTGGACGCGCACGTCGCGGGTGATCGCCGGGAGGCCCGGGGCTGCGGCGTTGAGCGCTCGGCGCATGTCCTCCGCGGTCATGGACCACCACTTGCCCTGCTCGTCCGTCACGCGGAAGCGGGTGGGGCGGTCGACGGCGTTGCTGCGTTCGGGGGTGATTGATTTTATCGAGGTGATCGAACGGACCGCCATGCCCTGGGCGGCGCCGTAGGCGCCGACGCGCTTGACCACGTCGTCCTTGGTTCGCTTGACGGTCCATCGGTGCAGAGGGGACGCGTCGCAGGCGCAGACACGCTCGGAGGCCTGGATCGGCGCGACGAGGTTGAACTCGAAGCCGGGGCCGGTCGGCCAGATGTCGCGCGCCGAGTTCGCGCGCCCGCCGCAGGTCGAGGAGTAGTACGCGCGCAGCAGTCGCCCGTTGAAGTGCAGCACACGCCCCGCGGTGTTCTGGGCGGCGCGCAGTGCTGTGGGGTTGATCGCGACGCCTGCGTACACCTGGTCGGAGTCGGTGCTCTCGATGTCCCACTCGCGCTTGGCGACGATCTGGCGCTGGCGTTCGTGCATCGCGTACGAGCGTGCGGCGATGGCCTGTGCCTCGAAGGCGGCGGGCGACCAGTTCGGGTAGAGCTCTTTCGCGATGACGCCCGCGATGTACACCTCCATCGGGACGCGCTCGACCACATCGAAGACTCCGGGCGACCGGTCCGCGCGAGGGAAGAGGGTGAACTCGCCCTCGTGGAGGCCGTTGGCGAATCGGATGGGCTGCGAACCTGTCGGGCGGACGGAGAGCGTGCCGGCGCCCAGTCTTCGCTCGGTGTTGTTGTGGCGCGCGGTCCAGCCGAGCTCGCCGTGAGACACGGTGACGGATTCCCCGGCGCGCGTGCGCAAGGACGCGCCGGTTGGGCCGAGCACGAGCAGTTCGATGACACCGTCGGAGGAGAACTCGGCGCTCTCGCGCGAGTTGCCGAGCCGGACGCGCATGACCGGCGCGCCCTCGCTCACCGAGGGCCCGGTCGTCGGCTGCGGGCGCGTGGGGGAGAGCGAGTTGCACGACGCGGCGCTGAGGGCGAGCGCGGCGGCGAGGACGGTGAGGGACGCGAGAGAGGCGGCGTGGAGGGCCGCGCGTCGCGTCCGTGCTCGGCGGGCGGTGGGTGTCATGATGGAGGGATGATGACAAAGCGAAGCGGCCGCGTCCAGTCGAGCTGGGCGCGGCCGCGTGGATCATTGATGGGGCGTGTCGGTTTTAGAAGTCGAGTTCGCGGAGCTTGAGCCCGTGCTCGGAGAGCTTCTGGCGGGCCTCGGTGAGCGAGGTGGCGCCGAAGTTCTTGACGCCCATGAGTTCGGCCTCGGTGCGAGCGGCGAGGTCGCCGAGGGTCTGGACCCCCAGAAGCTGGAGGGCCTTGCGGACGCGCACCGAGAAGTCGATCTCGGAGACGGGCTTGCTGAGTGCGCCCTCGCCGCCGCCCTGCAGGGACTGGAAGAGCTCGCGCCGGGACTGGCGGCGGCGCTCGTCGACGCGCTGGCCGAGGCGCAGGCCTCGGGAGGCGAGCATCTGCTTGATCTCGACGAGGGTGTTGTCGCCCAGGTTGCGATAGCCGAGCAGCTCGGCCTCGGTGACGCGGAGCAGGTCGCCCAGCGTGCGGATGTTCATCTTCTTGAGGCAGTTGCGCGCCCGGACGGTGAGGTCGAAGTCGGTGACGGGGGTGTCGAAGAGCGCGTTGCGCTTGGTGACATCGCGGTCGCCGTCGTCGTCGATGACCATCTCGCGAGACGCGTGGACATCCTTCATGAAGAGGCGCGCGCGTGCGTGGTTGGGGTTGGTGTCGAGCACCTGCTTGAGGCACTTCTCGGCGCGGGCGAACTCGGCGCGGTCCTCGTAGAGCACCGCGAGGTTCATCAGGGTGTTGATGCGAGGGGGGCCGATCTCGAGGGAGCGCTCGTAGAGCGCGACCGCCTCGTCTTCCTCGCCCATCAGATCGAGCTGGTAGGCGAGCCGGAACATCGAGTCGGGGTCGTGCGGGTCGGCGGAGAGCGCCTTGCGGAACTCGGCGATGGCGCGCGCGCGATCACCCGCCAGGTCGGCCTCGATGCCGGCCTTGCGATGACGGGCGGCGGTATCCGGATCGCGCGCGACGGACTCGTCGACGCCGATCACCATGTCCAAAGGGTTCTGGCTCATGAACAGCCGGTGCTCCGCAGAGGGGAAGATGTGTCAGGTCGGGGGGCCGGGCCCGCCCGGGGAGTGCAATGGTAAGGATAGGACGGCCCGGGCCCGCCGTCTCAGGCCGGGTCGGGGGGTGGATCGTTGGTGCGCAGGACGTCGAAATCGCGCCACGCGCCCTTGCGGAAGCGGTAGAGCAGCCCGATGCCGCTGACGGAGAGGTAGGCCGCCGCCGCCAGCCAGGGACCGACGCTGCGCCACTGGGGGAAGAGCTCGCCGACGAGCCACCCGGCCCCGATGAGCAGCACCCAGGCGCATGCGACCACGAAGACGCCGGGCCAGCGTGTGTCGCCCACGCCGCGTAGGGCGCCGCTGATGACGATGCCCATCGCGTCGAAGACCTGGATGAAGGCGGCGAGCACGATGACCCGGGTCGCGATGGTCAGCACCTCCTCGAGGGCGACCGGGTCGGTCCCGGCCGAGTCCGGGAGGAAGAACCGCGCCATCGGCTCTCGGAACAGGATCATGAGCACCCCGAGGGCGCCCATGTAGAGCATCCCGAGGTAGAGCCCGAGCATGCCGCGCGCGAGGGCGAGATCCGGGCGCCGGGCGCCTGCCTGGGCGCCCACGACGGCGCTGACGCCCTGCGACAGACCGATGACCGGGAGGAAACCGAGCTTCATCCACTGGAGCGCGATGTAGCCGGCGGCGGTGTCGGCCGGGCCGAACCGACCGACCACCCACGCCATGAAGAGCCCCCAGCACGCGACCTCGGTGCCCCAGTGGAGGGCCGTGGGCCAGCCGAGGCGCAGCACGTCGCGGATCGCCTGGACATCGGGCCTCCAGGAATCCCTTGTTCGGAAGGGCGTGTCGAACGAGCGACCGAGAAAGGCGCCCATCATGATGACGAGCTCGACGATGTGTCCGAGCGCAGTCCCGACGGCGGCGCCTGCGACTCCCCACTCCGGGAGGCCGAAAGCCCCGAAGATGAGCGCGTAGCTGGCGACGATGTTGACGATGTTGCCGACGATGGTCGCGAGCATGACCATCCGTGCGCGATGCACGCCGTAGAAAAACTGGCTAATGCCTCGCGCCGCGACGCCCGGGAAGAAGGCGAGTGTGAGGAGTATGACGGCGTACTGGGTTTCGAGCCGGAGCAGCCCCGGGGCGAGCTCGGCGTGCCCGAGGGCTCGGAACGCGGGCTCGACGAGCAGCGCCATCGGCAGAACCGCGATCGAGCAGGCGAGCGAGAGCCAGACGGCGGTCCAGCCGTAGCGACCGCACTGGCGATGGCGCTTGGCCCCGAAGTTCTGCGACGCGAAGGTGTTGACGACGCTGAGCAGGCCCAGGAAGAAGGCCATGATCGAGTAAGCGATCATCGACCCGTTGCCCTGAGCCGCGACGGCGGTGGGTCCGAGCTCGGCGACGAGTCGCGCGTCGACGAAGTGCATCAGCGCGGGCGACAGCATCGTCACGATCGCCGGGCCGGCGACGACGAACATCTCGCGCAGGGGGGAACGCGATCCAGCGTCTGGATGGTGTGCGGTCGGTGCGCCCAAGGCCGGTCCCTGTCGTGAGGAAGCGGGCGATGGTACGCCTCGGGAGGTCCGTCGAGATCAGCCGCGATGCGGCGTCAGGCGACGGCGTGAGAGGGCGTAGGCGTCTGCTCGACCGGCGCAGGGTCCAGGAGCGCCTTTCTGGCGCGACGCAGCTCGTCGCGGACCTCGCGGGCCAGCTCGCGCATCGTGCGGCGGGAGTCGTCGCTGACGCTGAGGTGGTTGGACGCGAGCTCGATCTCGTCCGCCATTCGAGAAACGACCGTGGCGCGGACGCTCATCGCCTGCGACTTCGCGAGATCGTTCCGGAGCTGGTTCATCAGGACGCTTGCGTACTGTTCGTCGTTCAGACGTGCCATAAGCGGCGTGATCCCTTCGATTGTCCGCGAGGGGTCGATCGTCCGGGATTCCATCCCGACGGTGCTGGCCGTTCGCGGGTGCGCTCTCGCGCCGTGCGCATCAGTGGGTACGCAGCCGGCGTGTGAGGCGTTCCATCGTCTCTCCGATCGGGCGACTCCACTTCCTCCTCGGGGGTCGCGCGATCGGCTCTCCTCTCCTGTGTACTATGCAAGCGGTGAACACCGTGGCAAACACGCACGAAGAAAAGTCCGTCCCGCACGACCCTCACACCCCGCCCGAATCGCAGGATTCGTCCTCTTTGCCAGCCCAGACCGAGAACGACGAGAATCTGGAGGAAATTGACCCCCTGACCGATTTCTCGACCCTCGCTCCGGCGGTCGAGGCGGTCCTCCTCACGCTCGACAAGGCCGTCTCGCCCGGGAAGCTCGCCGAGGCCCTGGGCGTGGGCGTGGAGCGGGGCGGGTCCAAGGCCATCCAGAAGGCCATCGACTCGCTCAACGAGCAGTACGAGGCGACAGGGCGGTCCTTCAGGATCGAACGGGTCGCCGGTGGCGTGCGCGTCATGACGCTCCCGGCCTTCGCCGACGCGATCGCGAAGTTCCACCAGGCGCGCGCCAGCCAGAAGCTCAGCCGCGCCGCGCTCGAGACGCTCGCCGTCGTCGCGTACAAGCAGCCCATCACCCGCGCCTCGCTCGAAGCCATCCGCGGCGTGGCCTGCGGCGAGGTGCTGCGAACCCTCGTCGAGCGGAACATGGTCACAATCGTCGGCCGCGCCGAGGAACTCGGTCGCCCGATGCTGTACGGCACGACAAAGCACTTCCTCGAGCTCTTCGGCCTCGCAAGCGTGAAGGACCTGCCCAGCGTCGAGGAGGGCGCCTTCGCGTCGCTCCTCGAGGCCAAGCCCCTCGACCACGCGACCGGCGAGACCAGTGAAACCGACCACGATGTCCGTGCGGATGAGGACCCCGTGACGACCGCGATGGAGACGGTCGGCGCGATCGAAGACGAGGAACCGGCCAGGTGAGCATCACGACAGCGAAGCGTTCGTTCTGGGGCCGCGTCGGGGCGACGGCGGGCGTTCTCGCGCTCTCCACCCTCGCCGCCTGCTCGAGCTACACACTCTCCGGGCGCGTCGTGCCGGGGGACGTCGGGTACGCGACGTTCCTGGATGCGAACGACCCGCAGTTCTCCGGCGCGAGCGGCATCGGGGGCGTCACGGTGCGCGTGTGGACCGATCCCCAGAAGCTCAACCGCAAGATGGTCGCGTCCGGCGTGTCCAACCCCGACGGGACCTTCTCGCTCGAGATCGACGAGTTCGGCGCCGGGTTCCTCGACTACGACATCTCGGTCGAAGCGACCCGGCCCGGGTACGCGCCGGTCGAGGATTACTTCAAGCTGCCGGGCAAGGGCCGGCGCGTCCTCATCATGATGACGCCCGGGCGCGACACCCGCCCGGTGCGCAGCTCGCCCATGGACGACTACAACCGGTATCGCTGACCCGCCAGAGCCGCGCCGAATCCTGCGGCGCGTCGGTGTCGTACAGTGTGACCGATGAGGATCGCCCGGAAGTACCACTTCACGATGTCCTTCGTCCTGTTCGCGGGCGTCACCGTGCTGCTGGGCATCGGCGCGATCAACAGCCAGAACAACCTGCTCTTCTTCGGGTTCGGCGTGGCGCTGGCGGCGCTGATCGCGTCGGGCTTCGTCAGCGGCTCGGCGCTGATGCGCGTCCGACTCCGGCGATCGTCGGTGGGGGAGGCCTACGTCGGCTCGCCGCTCCGCATCGTGTACGAGGTCGAGCATCTTGGGAAGGGCATCCCGGCGTTCGCGCTGCAGATCGAAGAGCTGCGCCGCGGCGGCGTCGGCGCAGGGGCGAACCCGACGTGGCCCGCCGGCATGCCGCAGCCCAGGGCGTTCCTCGCGTTCGTGGGGCGTCGGCGCACGGCGCACGCCGAAGCGATCGTGGTTCCCTCGAAGCGCGGCCGCTGGTCGCTGGGCCCTGCGCGGATCACGACGAGCTTCCCGTTCGGGGCGGTGAAGAAGAGCGTGTCGTTCATGCCGGCGCCGGCGAGAGAGGGCTGGCGCGAGGTGATCGTGCGCCCCGCGCTGGTCGAGATGCCCGACGCGCTGCGCCGCCGGCTGGCGCGACGCTCGCTCGAGCTCGAGAACGCGGCGCGTCGCGTGGGTGGGGGCGAAGAGTTCTTCGGCATCCGCGAGTACACGCCGGGCGATAGCGTCCGCCGGGTCGCGTGGGCCGCCAGCGCCAGGACGGGCGCGCTCATGGTGCGTGAGCACGCGGCGCCGGACTCGACGCGGGTCATCGTGGCGCTGCGACTCTCGCGCGGGCCTGCAGGGCCGGCGCGCGACGCGCTCGACGAGCGAGCGATCAGTCTGGCGGCGAGCGCGATCGTTCACGCGGCACGAGGGGGCGTGGAGGTCGGCCTCGCGATCCCGGCGCTCGACACGCTGCTCGAGGCGCGCCCGGGCGACGCCTACGCCGCGACGCTGCTCGACACGCTGGCCCTGATCGACCTCGCCTCGGAATCGATGTCGCGCGGCGCGAGCGTCGCTGATCTGGCGACGCGCGACGCGGTGATCGTGATCGACGCCGACGACGCGTCGCTGCCGGGGGGGGGCGCGTGAAGTTTCATCGCTCGCTCGACAAATGGATCCTCGCCACGACGCTGCTCAGCACCGCGATGTTCTTCCTCGCCAGCGAGGCGACAGCCCTCGGCCTGATCGCGTGCATGCTGATCGTGCTGGGGTTCTCGCTCCACACGGGACGCGAGTCCAGGCCCGCCGACGCCGGCGCGGCCAAGGGCTTCGTGCTGCTGCTCAACGCGCTCACGCTGGGCGTCGTCGGCTGGGCGGTCATCCGCGTCTCAGGAGACCGCGAGCTGCTGGTCGAGTCGGTCGGCGACCTGCTCGCCTGGGGCCTCGTGATCCGCGTCTTCGACCCGCGCCCGACGAACAGGCGAGGGCTCCTGCTGCTCATGAGCGTCTTCGGCGCCGTCGCCTCGATCCTGACGAGCAACATCCTGCTCGTGGGCGTGCTGATGGCGGCGTATATCCCGGTCGCGGGCTGGACGATCCTCCTTCACCAGTTCGCCCGGGGCCACGCCCGGGCGCACGGCGAGCGCGCGACCACGACACACCTCTCCGTGCCGCGCGAAGCGATCGGCCAGCTCCGCGCGCTCTGCCTGCGACTGCTCCCGGTCTGCCTGTTCCTGGCGCTCATCGTGTACTTCATCATGCCTCGCGGCGTGGGCGCCGACATGCTCGGGGAGTGGGACCCGCGCGCCGACGGCGCCACCACGGGGTTCACCGACCGCGTGCTGCTGCAGCGCAGCGGCCAGCTCGCAAGCTCTGAAGAACCGGTCATGGACCTGGTGGTGACGGATTCGGACGGCAGGAACATCGGCGCGTCGGACCGGCCCGTGCTGCTGCGCGGCGCGGTCCTCGACGCCTATGACCCGGCGTCCTTCTCGTGGACGCGAGGCGACGGCGCCGGCCCGCAGGCGCTGACACGCGGATCGGGCGTGGGGCGCAACGAGATATCCCGCTCGCGGGCCGACGCTCCGACCTTTACCTACCGCGTCACGATGCGCAACAAGGACACCGACTACATCTTCGCGCCGATGCGCCCGGTGGGGCTGCTCCTCGACCGCGACACGGACCTGCGGGTCGGGTCGTGGGACCTGGTCATCCGTGCCGAGGGGCGCGGCGGGCGCTTCGCGTACACGATCGAGGCGACGCCCGAGTATGTTCCCCAGCGGTTCCCGGGCGGAGCGCTCGGTCCCATCGTCGTCTCGGAGGCCGTCGCCGAGCTGGCGAGAGAGATCCTCGATCGCGCCGACTTTGAGCGCGACCCGAGCGAGGAGCTCACCGAGTTGGACGGGCAGATCGCGCGCGCGTTCGAGACCCACTTCCGTCGCAACGGGCAGTACGACACCGAGATGACGCCCTCTCCAGTGGGCGTCGATCCGATCGAGCACTTCCTGACAGTACGGATGCGTGGCCACTGCGAGCAGTACGCGTCCGCGATGGCGGCGATGCTGCGCAGTCTTGGCGTATCGGCGCGCGTGGTCACGGGCTACCGCGCGCACGAGTACAACGACCTGGCCGGGCACTACACCGTCCGCCAGCGCGACGCGCACGCGTGGGTCGAGGTCCGGACAGCGCCAGGCGTCTGGATGTCCTACGACCCTTCGCCCTCGCTGGACGGGGCGCTCGGCATCACGCAGCGCACCGGCGTGCTGCACCGCCTGCGCCAGGCGTACGAGGCGCTCGAGTACTACTGGGTCGTGTACATCGTGAGCTTCGATGAGCAGATGAAGCGAAGCGTGCTGGCCCGGCTCGGCATCGTCGACGACGCAGAGCAGCGATCCAGCGGCGGCAGACGCTCGAACCCGTGGGCGCCCTCGGCGCTCGTGCCGCGACTGCTCCGCGCGTTCGGCGCAGGCATGATCGTGTTCGCCGGGACCGCCGCCGTTCTCTTTCTCGCGACGCTCGGGTGGCGCCTTCTCGCCGGGCGACTGCGCCTGCCGGCGTTCTCGTGGGGCGTGCTCCGCGCGCTGCGTGTCGGGGCCGGGCGCCCGGGCCTGGCCGCGATCGAGCGCCGTTACGCCACGGCGCAGGCGGCGCTCGCGCGCGGCGGGCTCGATCGCGCGCCTTGGCAGGGGGCGCTCGATCATTCCGCGTCGCTGCGCCCGATCGACGGCGCGCTCGCCGACGCGATGACCGGGCTCTCGTCGCTGTACTACCGCGCCCGCTTCGGGCGTGCCGAGCCGGGCGAAAGGGAGATCGCCGACGCCGACCGCTACCTCGAGCAGGTCGCGCGCCGCGCACGCGAGCTGCGGCGCGAGCGCGCGAGGCCCCGCAGATGAGCCGGGCCTTTTCTGAACGCGACGACTGGCTCCCCCTCGACGACGAGACGCACGCGCTCCAGCTCCGCGCCCTCGACGAGCTCTGCCGGCGCGAGGGCGTCGAGCGAGGCATCGATCTTGGCTGCGGCGACGGGCGCGTCGCTCGCGCGATGCAGCGGGTGCGCGTGCTCGGGCTTGATATCGACCCCGGCGCGCTCTCGGCCATCTCCGCTGATGACCGGCGCATCGAGACGCGTCTCGCGGATGCGTTGGACGCGTCGACACCACTCGTATTTGGAGATTCCTCGCGCGCCCAGGGCGCGTGGTGTCTGGGGAACACCTTCCTTGAGTTCCACGATGTCGCTCGAGCTGCCGCGATGATGCGCCGGCTGCGCGAGGCGCTCGACCCGCCCGGCTGGCTGGCGATCGACAACTTCGTCGCCGACATCTGGCGCGATGTCGCCGAGGGCAACTGGCAGGAGGGAGTCAGCGACGACGACCAATGGCAGATGGTCTGGGCGCCGGGGGACGAGATCGTCGCGCTGCGCCGGGGCCCGCGCGTCGATCCGGACGACTGGAGCATCCGGGAGCATGATCGCCTGCTCCGGCTGTGGTCGCTCGGGTCCCTGCGCCTGCTGGCGCTGTCAAGCGGGTGGACGGCGCCCGAGCCCGACCCGACCGGCGCACTGCTCCTATTCCGCCCAGTCTGATTCTTCGGACCGGCGCCCTGCGCCGGGCGTGAATACGCAGACTTTCCATGCCGACAGTGCGAGACCGGGACGCCCCACGGCCCTTGTCGGTCGCCTTATGTCCCGGTCAGTGCAGAGTCCTTCAGCCCGAGGAGTCGAGCGTTGCCCGCGACGAGATCTCGCACGGAGCATTGGCGCCGCAGTCTGGAACAGCTCGCCTCGCGTCAGGGAGGGCTGGAGATCAGCGTTCCCAGGCCCGAGAACGGCGCGCTGTCGCCCGAGCCGAACGCGTCGGGGGGCGACCTCATCTGGCGTTGCCGGGTGTTCTCGGTCAACGACGAGGAGATCGTGCTCGAGCACCCGATGGTTCTCGGTCGCCCGGTCGACTTTGCGCCCGGCGTCGGGCTCGTCGCGATCATCGCGATCGGGCAGAACCGCTGGATGTTCCGGACGCGCGTCCTCGGGCTGACCAACGCGCGGGACGCGCGGGGAAACGGTGTCGCCGGCGTGCGCGTCGCTGCGCCGGACGACGTGGAACGGTGCCAGCGCCGGTCGTTCTATCGAGTTTCCACCATGGGCCTGCGCCTGCCGCATGTCGAGGTGCGCGCCTTGCTCGACCCGCGCACCGTCGTGTCGGCCGAGACGGCGAATCAGGCGGAGATCCACGACCTGCTCAGCGGCGCGGTCGCCGGGCGAATCGGCCGCAGCGCGCAGGAGATCCTGCTGCCCGAGGTCGGCCCACCGTTCTTCTCGACGCTGGTGAACATCGGCGGCGGCGGCGTTGGCCTGATGGTCGACCCGCTCGAGACGCGAAGTCTCGAGAGCGGGCCGTACTTCTGGCTGCGCCTGAATCTCACGCCCCAGATCCCGGCGCCCCTCGGCGTCACGGCGCGCCTCGTGCACACGCACATCGACAGCTCGCAGCGAACCTATGCCGGGTACGCGTTCGATTTCCGCTTCAACCCGTCCCACGAGCGTTTCGTCGTCGACCAGCTGTGCCGGTATGTGGCGCAGGTGCAGAGAGACGCGATGCGCGGCGCGGGCGGGCCGGACAACGGGCCGAAGCGACCGCTCGACTGAGTCGCGCGGGTCAGGGGATGTCGAGACGGAATCGCGTCCGGGCCATCGGATCGTCGAGCAGCAGCAGACGCACATTCCCGTCGACGGTCGAAACCGTGATCGGGTTCTGACCCTTGTTCACGATGCCGGTGAGCTGGGTCATCGTGGTCGAGATCTTCTCGAGGACCACTCCGCCCTGGTTGGCCTCGAGGATCGTGCGCCCGCCCGTCGCGTTCAGCGTCACCCGCCCGGTGCTCTGGGGCGGGGCCTGGACATACACATTGCCCGAGCCGGTGCGGATCGTGAAGGGCTGCGTGATCGGCGACGGCGTCTTGACCTCAATGGGGCCCGTGGCGTTCTCGATCTCGACGGCGCCGACAACGCCCGAGACGCGGATCTCGCCCCCTCCCGAGCGGATTCGAATGCCCTCGGCCGCCGGCATGCGGATCGTCAGGTCGACGAAATAGTCCTGCTCCTCGCGGCGGGAGGTGGTGGTGACGACGAGGACCGGCAGCCCGCCGCGATCCTGGATCTCGGAGGTGACCTCGACGCTCTCGTTTATGATGTCGAGGTCGAAGTGCTTGCCGTTCTTGTCGACGCGGACCTTGGATTCGACGCTGATCTCCTTCAGGCGCCGATCGATGCGCACATCGATGTTGCCTCGCAGGTTGCTGATGTCGATCGCCGGGCCGGAGACCGACGCCTCGCTCAGGGCAGGGGCCTCGAAGCTGGCGCTGGCGTGGCGCGCCGTCGTGCAGCCGACGAGCGAGAGGGGGAGCGACGCGGCGAGAGTAAGGGCGAGCACGAAGCGGCGGGAAGAAACCAGCACGGGAAGCTCCTCGGGCACGAGAGTCGGAGAGGATCATCGGGGTCGATGATCGCGGGTGGGACTGGGCGAGTGCAAGATATCGCCTGAAGGGGGCGAGGGCCATGGGCCGACGCATCCCACCGGACATATCGGTCGTATCGGGCTTACGCAGGGGAGGATTTACCCGCTCGCGAGGCAAGCGCGACGGGGGCCGTTCCTCTGCACGAAGGACCAGGGATGGCATCAATGACCACGCTGACGACAACACTCCGAAACACACTCGCCGCCCGCGTTGGCGCCCTCGCGCTCGCAACGGCCACGCTGGGCATGGCTGGCTGCGACTGGTCGCTCTCCTTCGAGCAGAACATGCTCGATCTGGCAGAGGATCTGCTCTGCCCCGGCTGCAAGGTCGACAAAGAGGGCAGCGCTGGCGCCGGTGGGGGTGCTGCGGCCGGGGGCGGCGAGAGCAACCCCTCGCAGGGCGACGACGCCGAGGGCGCGCCCATGAGCGAGGGCAGGGCGATCATCGCGATCGGGGGCCGGACCTGGGCGATCGACGGGCTCATCGCGCTTCCCTCCACCGGCGACCCCAACGGCTCCACGGTCGTTCTGGTCGCGGCGCTCAACCTCTCTGGTGCGCGCGGCGACGCCGTCATCGGGCTTCCTCGAGGCGAGTGGCCCCTCAAGGACGACGGCACGCCGTGGACCTTCAGCGCAGGCGACGCGCCCGAGAAGCGCGAGGGCGTTGTCGGGCTCGAGCTGGGCGGCAAGCGATACACGCTCGAGTTCGTGTCCTCGACGGCGCGCGTCGACATGACAGCGCGAGGGCCTCGGATCCGCGGCTCGGTCGAGGCACACGCCAAACCCGAAACCTCGACGCCGAACACGCCGTCGAACCCGCAACTTCTCAAGGTGTCTTTCGACCTGCCTGCTGACTGACCCGTGCGCCGACGCGTCTCAGCGGTCCGGGCCGGTCGTCGCGAGGTCGGGGTTTCGCAGCGCCGAGAAGAAGGCGATGGGGGTGCCCTCGGGCTTGTGGCGCTCGGGTATCAGCCAGCGGTTGAACTCGGGCCCGGCGCCCCCGACATGGGACTTCACGAACTTCACCGAGCCGTCCCACATGCCCATGTTGGTGCGGTCTTCGCCGTGCCACCACCCCATGGCGATCTGGTGGAAGCGCTGCTGGGCAGGGGTCATCGAGATGGCGAACGCCGCGCCGCCGTCGGCGATCGCCATGGTGTCCGAGGGATACGCGAGGACCTGATCGGGGACGTTGTAGTGGTTCCAGCGGCGCGAGCCGGCCGGGCCGGCGCCGTCGACGGCGCCGACATTCGCCCACACCCAGTCGTTCGCGTAGTACGAGTTGCCGCGCAGGAAGTACATCGAGTTGTCGGTGCCGTCGTCGTCGAGGTAGACGGTGTTGAGCCCGTCGGCCTGGCGCAGGTCCATGTTCAGCCCGGCGTGCGTGGCGCCGTTGTCGCGGGGGCAGCGGAACGCTTCCATGCGCACGCGCGAGCGATCATCGAGACCCAGGTACTGGTTGAGCGGGCGGGTCGTGAGCTGCACGGTCTGCCCGAAGTGGGCGGTGACCTTGGGCTCCGGACCACCCCAGCGCGTCGCGAGGGGCGGGTCGTTCCGGGGCTGCGTGCTGGTCTCGAAGTTCGGGAACCGTCGCCGGTCGGCGATGTAGTTGTGCCAGCCCTGCACCAGATTGCGCTGATTGACCTGGCAGACCGTGTCGCGCGCCTTGGCGCGCGCGATGCCCAGCACCGGGATGATGATCCCGATCAGGATCGCGATAATGGCGATCACCACGAGCAGCTCGATCAGCGTGAAGGCGATCGGTCGCGAGGGGTTGTCGGCTGAGGCGGTCCGCATGGGAAGTTCCTCGGTCTTTCCAAGGTACCCCGATAATCGTCGAATGCAAGACTTCGGACGCAGCGGCCGGGGCGGAACCCTTCATCGACCCGGACCATCGGACCGATGGAATCTCCCGGTGCGCCGGCCGGTCACGACACGGGAACACGGTTCCCCGGCTCGCGTCCGAGCGTGAGAGGCGGCCAGGTCCCGCCCTCCCAGCCCTCGCCTGTCGTTGAATGCCCCTCCCACAGGGGTCTCTAGGAGTTCCCCGCAGCCATGTCGCGTATGAGCAGCCCACGCGTGTCGTCCCAGGTCGCCGGTCTCCTGTCCGGAGCGGCCCTCGCGGGCATCCTCGTCGCTTCCCCTGCGGCCCTCGCCAAGAGCGAGCCGGTCGTCCGGGTCACCATCCCGCCGCTGACCACCGGCGCCCCCTTCACCGGGACCCTGACCTTCTATCTGATGCGCGAGGACGCGGCCCTGCCGGCGTCCTTCCACCCCACCGACGGCCCGTTCCACGACGAGCCCCAGCCCATGTTCAGCATGCAGGTCCAGAACGCCCGGGCCGGAGACGTCATCGAATTCCGCCCCACGCTCGGCTTCCCGGGCGCCTATTCCGAGCTCCCCAACGGCAAGTACCGCGGCCAGGTCGTCCTCGACCGCGAACAGACCCACACCTCGTGGCTGCACGAGATGAGCAACCTCTACTCGCCCCTGCGCGTGTTCGAGATCTCCGCCGAGGACCGCGAGCCCTACATCCAGTTCCCGCTGCTCAACAACAGCTTCAAGCCCCTGCCCAACCTCCCGGGCGTCGAGGTCATCCGCGTCGACAGCCCGACCATGAGCGCCTTCCGTCGCGAGGATGTCCGCTTCGACATCGGCGTCGCCTTCCCCAAGGACTACGACCCCGAGAAGTCGTACCCCGCGGTCTATGTCCTCCCCGGCTTCGCCCTCACCAGCGAGTTCGGCGGCGACCATCGCGAGGCGTACCTCTTCGGCGCAGAGCGCATCCGTCGCCCCGACGAGCACCACGCGATCTGGACCGACGCCTTCGTCATCACCGTCAGCCCCCAGGCGAAGTGGGGCCACTCGCTGTGGTCCGATTCGCCGGCCAACGGGCCCATGGCGCAGGCCCTCGTGAACGACCTCATCCCCATCCTCGAGGAGCGGTACTCCCTCATCGCCGACCCCGAGGCGCGCCTCCTGTGGGGCCACGGCTCGGGCGGCTGGAGCGCCGTCTGGCTGCAGGTCAACTTCCCCGATGTCTTCGGCGGCGCCTGGGCCGCCAGCCCCGACCCACTCGACTTCCGCGCCTTCCAATCCGTGGACATCTACTCCGACGCGAACTTCTTCACGGACCCCAGCGGCCAGGCGCGGCCCTTCTTCCGCAAGGGCGGTCAGGTCCGCTGCACCACCTCGCAGGCGGCGCGCATGGAAGAGGTCATGGGCCCCGGCCTGACCTCTGCCAAGCAGCTCGCGTCCTGGCAGGCAGCCTTCGGCCCGGTCGACTCCCAGGGCAGGCCGGCGCGGCTCTTCGACCCCCAGACCGGCGCGATCGATCACTCCGTCGCAGAGCAGTGGCGCGCACGCGACATCGGCGACATGCTCCGCGGCGCGCCCGACCGGCTCGGCCCCATCCTGCGCGATCGCGTGCGCATCATCGCGGGCGACGCCGACAACTTCTTCATGAACAAGAGCGTCGAGCTCCTGCGCGCCGATGTCGCGAAGCTCGGCTATGACAAGGGCGCAGGCTACATCCAGATCGAGTCCGGGCTCGACCATGGATCCACCGAGTCCCGCACCCGCGAGCGCATGCTCACCGAGATGCACCAGCACCTCAAGGACACCCGCTCCACCCCCGTCGCGCGATGATCTCGCCGGCGCTCAGCCAGCGAGCGGTTCAGTCGCGCGGTGCTCTGCCCCGGGGTCCACGCGCAGGTACCGGCTCAGCCAGCGAGTCCCGACATAGAACGGGACCGTGTCGATCAACGCGACCACGAACTTGAACGCGTACCCCGTGCCGATGAACAGCAGCAACTGCGGCCACAGGTCGCGCGCGCCGTCGATCGGCAGTGCACGCGCGTAGAAGTGCGTGATCAGAATCACCGCCGTCGTGTCGACCAACTGGCTGACGACCGTCGACCCGTTGTTGCGCAGCCACAGCGCCTTGCCCTTGGTGAGGCGCTTCCAGAAGTGGAACATGTAGACATCGGTGAGTTGTGCCGCGAGGTACGCGATCATCGAGGCCATCACGGCGCCGAACGCGAGCGTCTTGATCTGGAAGAGCGTCCAGCCCGTCTCGCCGAACGAGCGCGTCGCCTCGTCGAACACCGGCAGGGGGGGAACGCCCGTGACCGGGTCGTTCGGGACCACGCCGGGCAGCGTCGTCCCCAGCCACAGGATGAACACCACCCACAGGTTCACGAGGAACCCCACCGCGACCACCCAGTTCGCGCGCGCCCGCCCGTACAACTCGCTGATGAAGTCCGTGCACAGGAAGGTCAGCGGGTAGGGCAGCACCCCGACCGCGACGGCGAAGATCAGCGGGTTCTCGCCCACGATCCGCCCCAGCCCCAGCGCCCATCCGGAATCCGTCTGCCCCAGCGACCCCAGCAAAATGAACCGGCTGATCCCCAGGATGTTCAGCATCGCCAGCGTCGCGATGAACAGCCCCGCCAGCACGACGAACACCCGCTCGCGCCGGATGTGCAGCGTCTGCTCGTCCAGACGGGGGAGGCCCTTGAAGGTCGCCTGGCTGTTGGGGTGGATCTGCCGGTGGCTTGGCATGGGGAGAGTTTCGGCGTGGGAGGGCGGTTTCGGTGAGACGCGAGTGGGGGATTCGCGACCCGCTGCGTATGCGCCCCGCTACAGTGGTAGTACATCACATCGCTCGGGGCGCGGCGGCCGCTTGTGTGCCGTCGCTGAGAGGCACCCGTCGAACCTGATCCGGCTCGCACCGGCGGAGGGAAAGCGACCATGACCGCGACGAACACCAACGGACATCACACGCCCGCGAACGACCTCACGCCTACCCAGCGATGGAAGGTCCCGCACCGCGGCGCCCACAACCCGGGCACGAACCCGGATGTCACCACCCCCGGCTCCTTCGCTAACCGCGCCGATGTCGGCGGGCCGCTCGCCTTCTCCTCGCCCGACACCCCGGGCATGCCCGCGCCGTCGAAGAAGACCGCGTGGGACTTCCTGCCCGAGGGCTGGTCGGTCGTGCGCCTGCCCAAAGACGCCCCCGTCGGCAAGCCCTGCGCGCCCTGCCTGGGCGACGCGCGCGACGCCGTCGAGTTCGCCCTCGCCAGCGGCGAGCGCCTGCGCGTCATCTACCCCAAGGGCTTCACCCCGATCACCCAACTCGAGAGCGCGCGACTCGGCGTCGTCACCCCCGAGATGAAGCGCGTCGCCCAGCGCGAGCCCCACCTGACCCCCGAGCAGGTGCGCGACGAGGTCGGCGCCGGGCGCATGGTCATCCCCGCCAACCGCAACCACCTCGCGCACCGGCTCGACCCCATGGCCATCGGGCGCGCCAGCAAGACCAAGATCAACGCCAACATGGGCGCCTCGCCCATCTCCAGCGGCACCGACGAGGAACTCGAGAAACTCGACTGGGCGTTGCGCTGGGGCGCCGACACCATCATGGACCTGTCGACCGGCGGCGACCTCGACGCCTGCCGCGAGGCGTTCTGCAGGCACTCCACCGCGCCCATCGGCACCGTGCCCATCTACTCGATGATCATCGGGCGCAAACTCGAAGACCTCAGCGAAGAGGTCGTGCGAGAGACCCTCGAGAAGCAGGCGCAGCAGGGCGTCGACTACTTCACCATCCATGCCGGAGTGCTGCGCGGCCACCTGAAGTTCGTCAAGAAGCGCCGCATCGGCATCGTCTCGCGCGGCGGGTCGCTCCTCGCCAAGTGGATGCTCACCCACGGCCGCGAGAACCTCATGTACACCATGTGGGAAGAGATCTGCGACATCATGCGCGAGCACGATGTCACCTTCTCCATCGGCGACGGGCTCCGCCCCGGCGGCCTCGCCGACGCGACCGACGACGCGCAACTCGCGGAACTCGAGACCATCGGCGAACTGACCGAGCGCGCCTGGCGGCGCGGCGTGCAGGTCATGGTCGAGGGGCCGGGCCATGTGCCCGTGGACCAGATCGAGTTCAACATGAAACTCCAGCGCACCCTCTGCCACGGCGCGCCGTTCTATGTGCTCGGGCCCCTCGTCACCGACATCTTCCCGGGGTACGACCACATCACCAGTTGCATCGGCGCGACGATGGCCGCCTACCACGGCGCCAGCATGCTGTGCTATGTCACGCCCAAGGAGCACCTGGGGCTCCCGAAGCGAGACGATGTGAAGCAGGGGTGCGTGGCGTACAAGATCGCCGCCCACGCCGCCGACATCGCGCTGGGCATCCCCGGCACGCGCGACCGCGACGACGAACTGACCGACGCTCGCGCCGCGCTGAACTGGCAGAAGCACTTCGACCTGTCCTTCGACCCCGACCTCGCGCGTGCTTACCACGACGAGGACCTCGATGTCGACACCGACTTCTGCGCGATGTGCGGCCACGACTGGTGCTCGGTCCGCATCAGCAAAGAGATCCAGGAGTTTGCCTCCGGCAAGGCCGAGGGCTTCGAACGCATGGGCGGCAAGGACGGCACGGTCGCCGGCGCCCCCCGCAAGTCCGACGCCCTGACCCCCGAGCAGCAGGAGATCCTCAAGCAGCGCGGCTACCTGAAGCCCGAGGAGATCCACCGGCTCGCCAGCAAGACCAAGAAGGCGGTAGTGGGGGAGGCGGAGGCGAAGGCCGCGTGCCACTCGGACTATGTGGACGCGGAGGAGGCGAAGCGCGTGCAGGGGGAGAAGTTGGTACAGTTGAATGTGGCCCCGGCGTTTGGGATCGGGAAGGAAGACAGGATTCTTTAGCCAATGCTCCGCACTCTGGAACCCAGTGACACATCATGCAGGTTCAGCCTTGGACTCGACAGCGTTCGAAGCTTCTTCGACCCCGTGTGGATCGCTGTCAGGCCGCTAACTATCCTCGTCGGCGAAAATAGCGCGGGAAAAACGACGCTTCTTGCCATGCTTCGCCTTGCCCTTGAGCAATTGTCCGGCGATGTCCCTCCCAACTTTAACCGAGAGCCATTCTTTTTAGGCTCGTTTGATGATATTGCCAGCAACCGTGGTGGCCGAGGTGGAAAATCTAAGTCGTTTGAGCTGGGGATACACGCACCCCTTGCCAGATCCAGGTCGAATTCTACTCGGCCTGACGACAAGCGATGCGGCTCTATAACCACACAGTTCGTGGACCGCCAAGGCATCCCAACTCCAGTTGCAACAGTATTTTCTTCTGGCAAATATCAGATTGCGCTCAAGGGCGCCACAGACGCCACTGCTGGTTCAATTGAATTTACCATTGACAGCGACTCGGTCTCGATGCCGTCGTCGTTTCCGGTTAGAGCTCAGAGATATTATGTCGGCGGAATGCTTGTAGAAATGTCCCATCTGTCGTCCATTCCGACAGATAGCAAGCAGGAACTGTTAGTTAGAAAGTGGCTTGCGACCCGCAAAAAAACCGACATTGACATGTTTCATCGGTTAATTTATGCGGGAAACGCAGTCGCCAAGAGCTGCAAGCCAGTGGCTTTCGCTCCAGTCAGAAGCAGGCCCAACCGTACTTATGATCCCATAGTAGATTCGCCAGAGCCCGAAGGAGGCCATGTGCCCCTTCTGTTGGCCAGACTTCGTGCCGAATCGCTGCGCAACCCTAGTGCCAAATCACTGTTTGCTGGCTTGAGGGAGTTTGGCCGACTTTCTGGAATGTTTGATAATGTAGAGATTCAGCAGCTTGGCCGAGTTGCAAGCGGACCGTTCCGAGTCCGCGTCGAAGTTGCCAAGGCGGCGTGGAATCTCATTGATGTTGGATATGGAGTTAGCCAAATCCTCCCCATCGTAGTGGATCTGCTGCGAGCTGAAGATCGGCTGCATCTAATCCAGCAGCCAGAAGTTCATCTGCATCCACGGGCGCAAGCTGCTCTTGGCTCATTCTTTGGCGCGGTCGCGCGCAGGAATTCTGTGTGCGTAGTTGAGACCCACAGCGACTATCTGATCGATCGCGTGAGAATGTGCGTGCGAGAAGGCTTGGTTGATTCTAACAATGTCATTGTGCATTTTCTGGGTAAGAAAGGGCGGGCGACTTCAGTCTCGTCGATGCCACTCTCGCCCGATGGGAGCCTCAGGAGTGTTCCCAAGTCCTATCGCGAATTCTTTATTAGCGAACAGATGCGACTCTTTGGTGGGTAAATCTAGATGTGCTTACTAGTAGATGCAAACCGTGCTCAGGGTGCCGTATGGGCTTCTTCTGCCGAGGCGATCGCCGTCAGAAAATGGTTGCTCAGCGATAAGGGCCAAGCGGTCACGGGCGGTGATCACGCAGCCGAGATCGTTAAAATTCAAGCGGCATCGCAATTTTTTTCAGAGTTGGATCGGATGGGCAAGCTGAAGGTAGTGCCAAGAGATAGCGTTGAGACCGAGGCGTCTCGTATCTCATCGCGATGTAAATCTAATGATACACATATTATTGCAATCGCTAGGATTTCTGGTGCCCGAACAATTTGGACGGACGACAAGGCGTTGATGCGAGATTGGCGCGATGGTTCTTTGCTGAAATCTCCGCGTGGTCGTGTGTTTTCAAAAGTTGATCACGTGCATTTGCTTGGACATACCCCCGGCTGTGGCGGTGGAAAATGAAGGTTCGTGTCCTTAAACAATGGTCTTCCGCGTGGTCCTCCCCCGGCTGGGGTCCCGCGTGGAAGGACGCCTTCGAGGGGCTCTCCGCCGCGCAGGCGGCGTGGAGGCCGGAGGGGGCGTCGGAGCGGGTTCACTCGGTCTGGCAGATCCTGCACCACATCGTCTTCTGGCGCGAGGTCGTCGTCGCCGGTCTCGACGGCGCCCGCCCGACCGACGACGAGATCGCGCGCCGGAACTGGGAAGAGCCCGCCGAGGTCTCCGAGCCCGCGTGGGCGGCGGCGAGGGCGCGCTACGCCGCGAGCCACCGACTGATCGCCGACGCGATGGCGCGCAGCGAGGAGGCGGCGGAGAAACTCGCCGAGATGCTGCCGCACGACGCGTACCACATCGGGCAGGTGTTCACGATGAGAGCGTTGGGGGAGGGGCAATAGGCAGTCGGCAATGGGCGATGGGGGGGAGGAGGGGTGGGTGAACCTCTTTCGTGGCACGGCTTCGCCGTACCACGCCACCCGGTGACGGGATGTATCAAGCGGAGACCCTCCCCCCGCCCCCTCCCGCGAGCGGGAGGGGGTGCAGACTCGCTCTTTCCCTCTCCCTTCTTCCTGCTCCCCACTCCCTATTCCCCGCTCCCTTCTCCCCCTCGCGCCTTCCCCATGCCTTGTGCCTCTTGCCTTCCCCGGCTATCTTCCCCGCCCGCGGGCGGAACCCCTGTGGCTGGCCCGCGAAAGGATTGCCCGACCCTCTGTGCGGGTCTGGCGCGATGATCGCGCCGGGTCCGGACAGGGGCCGACTGTGCCACTACCATGGCGGTCCCGGACGGGCTGTCCGGTGGCCGCCTCCTGTTCTGTACGCCGCGGAACTGATCTCCCCGCGGCCCTGACTCCGAACCCCCGGACCCCCGCTGGAGCCGATCGTGCCGAACTCGCGACGCCTCGCCTTTGCCCGAACCCTCGCTCTGGTCGCCGGAGCGGCCGTCTTGGCCGCCCCCCTGAGCGCGTCGACCCCGGCCCAGGCGCAGTCCGCGACGCGGGCCCGCGCGTCGGACATGACCCCCGACCAGCTGCTCGCCGATTTCATCCACTATGTGAAGATCGACCAGCGCGAGCTGGCGGAGTCCTTCGGCAAGGCGCTGCTCGAGCTGGGCCTGACCCCGGGCCAGTTCCTGGCGCTGGTCGAGGACACCCCCCAGGCGCAGGTCCGCTTCGACGAGGCGGTCCGCGACGCGCTCCGCGACGCGCGCCTGCAGCCCATCGCCGGCGAGCTCTCGCGTCTGCTCGAGAACGGGCGTCTCGAGCAGGCCCGCGACCCCAACGCGATCACCCGCAACATCGAACTGCTCTCCGGCCCGCTGCGCGCACGCACGCTCGCGCGTCAGCGCCTGATCGAGGCCGGGCAGTACTCCGTGCCCCAGCTGCTCGCGGCGATGCTGAACCCCAACGACCCGGTGACCTCGCTCGAAGCACGCCGCCTGCTGCGCGACCTCGAGGCCGACGCCGTCGCGCCGCTGACCGCCGCCCTCCCGCGCCTCGGGCCGGCCGGGCAGGAGCAGGTCGCGATCGTGCTGGGTGAGATCGGGCACGCCGAGTCGGCGCCCTTCCTGGCCGAGTTGGCTCGTTCGCAGGCGTCGGTGCCGGGCGTGCGCGCCGCGGCCACGCAGGCGCTGGCGCGAGTCTCGCCGGGGGCAGACGCGCGCACCACCGCGGAGCTCTATCTCCAGCTGGCGGAGCGGTACTACGCCGAGCCGCGCGAACTCACCCGCTTCGCCGGCGAAGAGCACCAGCTCGTCTGGGTGTACGACCCGGCGGTCGGCCTGTTCCCCACCCCGGTGCGCACCGAGGTGTTCCACGAGGCGATGGCGATGCGCTTCGCGGAGCGGGCGCTGCGCGAGGATTCGAACATCGCCGGAGCGGTGCCCCTGTGGATCGCGTCGAACTTCTCGCGCGAGATCGACAGCCCGTCTGACTACGACAACCCGACCTACGGCGTCGAGCGCCGCGACGCGATGTACTACGCCGTCGCAGCCGGCTCCGACGCGACGCAGGCGGTCCTCGCCCGCGCCCTGGCAGATCGCGACACGGCGCTGGCGCTGCTGGCGATCGAAGCGCTCTCGCGCACCGCCGGGGGTGCGGCCCTGTGGTCGGGCACGCCGGCCGACAAGCCCCTTCTCGACGCGCTGAGCTACGCGGATCGTCGCGTGCAGTTCGCCGCCGCGATGGTGCTCGGCAACGCCCGCCCGGGCGAGTCGTTCCCCGGCTCCGAGCGCATCGTCCCGATCCTCGCGTCGGCCGTCCGCGACGCCGGCGACCGCTTCGCGATCGTGCTCGGTCGTTCGATCGAGTCCGAGCAGCGCCTCACCGACATGCTCCAGGCGCGCGGGTACACCGTCGTCGGGCGCGGCTCGACGCTCAACGAGGTGCGAGCGGCGGTCGCCGACGCGCCGGGCGTCGACCTGCTCGTCGTCGACCAGGGGCGCGGCGCGACGGAAGAGATCCTGCGCGGCGCACGCGCCGACGCCAAGCTGCGCGTGACCCCCATCCTCGCGGTTCTGCCCTACGACGACATGTCGGCGCTCAGCACCACCACGCTTGGCTCCTCGCCGCTGGTGCGCCTGATGCGTCAGGGCGTGAGCGAGTCGCAGATCACCGAGGGCATCGACACGCTCCTCGCCGGCGCCGGCTGGGGCCAGGAGAGCGCCCAGGACATGAACACCCGCGCCGTTGGCGCGCTGGGCGTCCTGCGCGACATCGCGGGCGGTCGCTCGGCGCTGAATGTTGGCGACGCGACGGCGCCGCTGCTCTCGGCGCTCGACACCACCTCCGGAGGCGTTCGCCTGTTCGTCGCCGATGTGCTCTCGCGCATCGCCGAGCGGCGCGCCCAGGTCGGTCTGATGGAGGCCGCCTTTGCCGCCGAGGGCGGCGAGCGTCTCGCGCTCATGACCCTCGTGAGCGACTCGGCGAAGCGCTTCGGCCCCATGCTCGATGACCGGCACGTGCGCCGCCTGCTCGAGCTGGCGTCCGAGGGGCCCGACGACGAGGCGATCGCCGCGGCGTCGCTGCTCGGGGCGCTGAACCTGCCCGGCCGGAGCATCGTCCCGCTGCTGCTCGGCGCCGACTGAAGGCCCGACCCACCCCGATTCACCCGAAAGGGCGGCGCGTTTCCGGACGCGTCGCCCTTCTTTCGTTGGCGTTCACTGAAGGGACCTCGCTGGTCGTCAGGGTTCGGGTGGGCGGGATGTTCGGGCTGCGCCGACTCGGCAGGGCGCGAGAGGCCGCGTTGGCGTGCCAACGGTGATGGACTCCCCGGGATTTCCCGATGTGTCGCGTGTTCGGCAGGACCCGCGCGGGGCGACCCTCGGGAAAGGCCGAATCGTGTAGTTGGTCACGAGACAGGTCGTCCGAGTACTAGCCAGGAGCAGACGCTGATGCACCGCATCCGCCGCAACGCGTTCACGCTTGTCGAGATCCTGATCGTCGTGGTGATCCTCGGGATCCTCGCGGCCATCGTGATCCCCCAGTTCACCAAGGCCAGCGAGTCGGCCGTTCGCAGCACGCTCAAGAGCCAGCTGCAGACGATCGTCAGCCAGGTCGAGCTCTATCGCGTCCGCAACCGCGGCGTGTACCCGACGCTCGGCGACGGCCAGGCCAACGACGGCTGGGGCGTCCTGATCAGCGAGTCCTACATCAAGGAACCCCCGCTGAACAGCTACGTCGGCATGTACAACCTGATCACCGGCACCGACGCGTTCATGACCGTCGCCCGTGATTCGGCCACCGCCGGCTGGGCCACCGACGGCGACGGCAACTTCTGGGCGTCCGGTTACGACCCGACCCCGGTCGCCGGCTTCCCCGATGGCAAGCTCCAGCACGAGTGATTCAGGTTCCACGTGACAGCGATCGTCCGCTCGCGTTCGCGCGGGCTCCGACGATGCCATGCGGAGCGAAACATGAACACTCGTGACAGCCAGCGCCTTGCAGGGCCAACGCTCCGAGCGGGAATGCTCGGAGGCCTGCTCGGCGCAGCGAGTTGCCTGGGCGCGGTCTCCCTCGTCAAGGTCTCCGGACCGAGCGAGGCACACGCGTCTCAGACGCTCGCCGACGAACGACCGCGCGGGCTCATCAGCGCGGCCGACCAGCGGATCGAGATCATCCAGCGACTGGATCGCATGAACGCGACCCTGGACGCGATGCGCCTGATGATGGAGCAACAGGCGCAGCAGACACAGCGCGCACCGGCGCCCCGGCCCTGAACCACGGGCGGGCACGCCGGCACGCGACAGACGAGGAAGGGAACGCATTGCTGCGCGGCGGCTTCCAGTTCGGCACGATGCCCATCGGCCTCGACCTCGGCGCGAGCGGCGCGAAAGCGATCCAGCTCCAGCGAGTCGGCGGGCGCTTCAAGGTGCGTGCCGCCACGCGCGTCGAGGCGGACTGCGACGACCCGAACGACGAGGGGTACTACGCCTCGCTCGGGGTCGTGCTCAAACGCAAGCTCCAGAGCGGCGAGTTCCACGGGCGCGCCTGCGTCATCGGGCTCGACGACCGCCTCCTGCGCGTGCGCTCCGTGCGTCTTCCCTCCATGCCAGACGCCGAGACGGATCAGTCCCTCAGGGTCGACGCGGCGCACCGCCTGGGCTTCGAGGCCAGCGAGCGCGTCGAGGTCGGCTGGCTGCGCGCCGGCGCCGTCCAGCAGGGCGACGAGTCGCGCGAGGAGATCATCCTCGCAGGCGTTCGCAGCCAGGCCGTCGAGCGGATCGTCGACGCCGTCATCGACGCCGGGCTCGAGCCCATAGGCGTCGAGCCGGGATTCGCCGCGACCGCGCGGTGCTTCGGGCGTCGTCGCCGACGCGCGGTCGACCAGCAGGTCGCCCAGATCGTCGTCGACATCGGCAGGCGCAGCACGAGCGTCCTGGCCATGCGCGGCGAGACGCTGTGCTTCTATAAGCAGATCGAGTGGGGCGGAGAACGGCTCGACCGCGCCGCCGCTGAGCGGCTCGACATGGACGCCGCCACCGTGGCCGAGATCCGGCGCCAGCGCCTCAAGCGCGTCTGGAGCGGGCGCGACGCCGAGGCGCCGGTGGACGACCGCGTCGACCGCGCGATCTTCGACGCCATCCGCCCGCTGCTCAACGAGCTCGCGCACGAGATCAACCTGTGCGTCCGGTACTTCCTCGTCACGTTCCGCGGGTCCAAGCCCGACGGGATCGTGCTCGTGGGCGGAGACGCGCCCGAGCCACGACTGTCCGAGATCGTCGGCGATGTCTGCGGCCTGTCGACCACGCTCGGGCGCCCCCTCGAGGGCATCGAACTCGCGCCTACGACCTTCACGATGAACCGGCGCGGGCCCCTGTGCGAGTGGGCGACCGCCAGCGGGCTGAGTCTGCGCGCCGAGCACCGCGCCGACGCCGCACGCGACGCCTACGAGCGCGTCAAGGGCCTCCTCGCCAGGCGCCCAGGCGCCGGGAGGGCCGCGTGACGCGCACGATCGACCTCATGCCCTACTCGGCCCGGGCCCGCTCCATGCGCCGCGTCAACCGCAGGCGCTGGATCGCGGCCTACTGCGTGGCGTCGCTCGGCGTCGCGCTCCTCGTCGGCGCGACCCGCCTCCGGACAGTCTCGCTCGAGCGGGAACTCGCGTCCGTCCAGCGGGCCGTTCAGCGTGAAGCCGAGCAGAACCGAGCAGTGCTCGAAATCGGCAGCGAACTCCTGCTGATCGGCGACCGCATCGAGCAGCAGGCGCGACTGGCCCCGGGGCCGACGGTCCGCGACACGCTCCGGACCATCACCGCCGCGGCGCCGCAGTCGATGTCGCTCGTCTCGTTCACCTACGACCAGCGGCGCGCCGCCAGCGCCAGCGATGTACGCTCGATGCGTCGCACCGGGAGCGAGACCGCGCGTGCCTCGGCGCGCGTCGATATCGCCGGCGTCGCGCTCAGCGACACCGACATCGCGCGGTTCATCACCGACCTGGAGCGCACGGGCATGTTCGAGTCGACCTCGCTCGAGTACGCGCGCCCCATCCGGGTTCGCCAGACCGAGGCGCGCGAGTTCCGGATCGGCGTGACGGTTCGCAGCGCCGCGTTGCCGGACACAGCAAAGGCGGAGGCGACGCGATGAAGATCCCCGCCACGCACGTGAAACTCGGGGCAGGCCTCGCGGCGCTCGTCGGCGCGGGAGTCTGGCTCGGCGCCTCGCCTTCAAACGCCAAGGCCACCGCGCTGCAGGAGAAGATCGAGCGCAGCCGCTCCGAACTGCACCACTCGCAGGCGACGGCCCGAGACATCCGCACCATGGCGAGCACGCTGCACCAGGCGCGAGACTTCGCGCTGGCGTCGACCAAACCCCTGGCCGCCAGCGACGAGACATCGCTGCTCGTGCACGAACTCAGCTCCTTCCTCCAGACGCTGGAGATCGGGAAGCACGAGCTCCGCCAGGAACGCGCGCGCATCGAGGAGGGCGTGCGCGTGACGCCCCTGACGCTGTCGATGGAATCGGGGTACCCCGCGGTGCTCGCGGTGCTCGACCGCATCTATTCGCTCGATCGCCTGCTGCGCGTCACCCGCCTGACCATCGACCCGCCCCGAGGCAGCGGCCCTGGCGCGCCGACGCTCGTCGTCGAGATCGTGATCGAGGCGATGTCGACGGAGAGCCCCGCCCCGTCGCCCATGGCGACCGTGACCGAGGGAGCGTCGCGATGAGCGCATTCACCCGGATCCGTGAAGAGATCGTCGCCGACAAGCGCAAGGCCGCGATCCTCTGCGTGCTCGGCGTGGTCGCGGTTGGGTTTGGCGTCAAGACATTCGCACCGTTGGGCAAGTCACCGGCGGCGCGACGGGCCGTGGTCGCCTCGCCCGCGTCGCTGAGCGGATCGGAGCCGCTCGCGTCGGACTCGGTGATCGCGACCGACGCCGAGCGCAAGGTCCGAGAGGCGATGGCCGCGTGGAAGGCGTCCATGCGGGTCGACGCGCCGACGAGAGACCTCTTCGCCCTCGACAACGCACACTTTCCCGATCCGTCGCAACCGGACCGGCGTTCGCTCGCGAGCGCAAAGTCGGCCGACGGTTACGACGACGATGGCGACCGAGGACGCGCGATCGCGAAGGACCTCGCCGCACTCCGTCTGAAAAGCACCATGTCCGGCAAGAGAACTGTCGCCATATTCGATCTCTCCGCGTTCGGGGGGCCCGGCGTCGTGATGACGCGCGTGGGCGATTCGGTCGCTGGCTTCCGCGTGACGGCGATCACTCCGAGGTCCGTGACGCTGGAACGCGACGGGGTACTTCGCGAGTTGCGGGTCGCCAGCCCGCTTGACGACTGACGACAACCGAACAGATGACGGCCCGGAGACGGGCCGAGAACGAGCACCGCATGGGACACAGAGCAGCACATCACGGTCGTCGGGTCCGCGCTGTCGTCGCGGCGCTCACGCTCACGCCGGGCGCGATCGCGCAGCAGGCCGGCAGCACAGGCGGCGTGCCGGCGTTCCAGCCGGGCGACGCGTCGCAGCGCACCCGCGTCCGCGTCAGCGAGCACATGACCGTCGACATGCACCTGCGCGACGAGAAGCTCAGCACCGTCCTGCAGATGCTCGCCATGCAGTCCGAACGCAACATCGTCGCCAGCAAAGGCGTCGAGGCGAGCGTCACCGCCGACCTCTACGGCGTCACCTTCTACGAAGCGCTCGACGCCATCCTCCACGTCAACGGCTACGGCTACGTCGAGCGCGGCGAGTTCATCTACGTCTACACCCTCGACGAGATCAACAAGATCAAGCAGGCAGACCGGCGCCCCTTCGCCAAGGTCATGCAGCTCAATTACCTCAACGCCACAGACGCGGCGCTCTTCGTCACCCCGCTCCTGACCCCGGGCGTCGGCCAGATCAAGGCCAACGGCGACGCGGGCACCTTCGCGCTCGGCGACACCCCGACCGGCGGCGAGAAGTTCGCCCTCGCGTCGACCCTCGTCGTCTACGACTACGCCGAGAACCTCCGCGAGATCGAGCAGCTGATCGTCCAGCTCGACACCCGCCCGGCGCAGGTCCTCGTCGAAGCGACCATCCTCCAGACTCAGCTCAACGAGGACAACGCCTTCGGCGTCGACTTCTCCCTCGTCGGCGATCTCGACCTCGGCGACTTCCTCAACCTCGGCGGCCCGCTGAACCCGGCCAACGCCCTGCGCAACCCGCCGCAGGTCCCGGGGAACAACGTGCTCTCGCGCGGCCAGGCCGCCGTCTCGACCCCCGGCAACACCGGCGGGCCCGGGACGCTCAAGATCGGCATCGTCGGCTCGGGCATCAGCGTGTTCATCCGGATGCTCGACGAGGTCGGCGACACCACGATCCTCTCCAACCCGAAGATCCTCGCGCTCAACCGCCAGCCGGCGCGCGTGCTCGTCGGCGCCAGGATCGGCTACCTCAGCACCACCACCAACGATACCTCGACCACGCAGACCGTCGAATTCCTCGACACAGGCACGCAGCTGGTCTTCCGCCCGTTCATCTCGAACGACGGCATGATCCGCATGGAGCTCAAGCCCTCGGTGTCCGAGGCCGTCCTGCGCGACGTCATCGATTCGCAGGGGGCGACCACGACCATCCCCGACGAGCTCACGCAGGAGATCACCACCAACGTGATCGTCCGCGACGGCTCGACCATCGTGCTCGGAGGGCTGTTCAAAGAGACGATGCAGCTGACCAGGCGTCAGGTCCCGGTCCTGGGCGACATCCCCATCATCGGCATCCCGTTCCGAGGGCGCGAAGACAGCGTGAACCGGACCGAGGTGATGTTCCTCATCACACCGACGATCGTGAACGACTCGATGCTCGCGTCCGCCGGCGAGAAGGGCAAGCAGATCGCGCAGGACGCGATGAGCGCGGCCCGCGAGGGGCTCCTCCCGTTCAGCCGCGAACGCCAGACCGCGAAGCTCAACGTCGAGGCCGCCGAGCTCGCCCGCGGCGGCGACCGCGAGAAGGCGATGTGGAAGCTCCGCCGCTCGCTCGAGCTGAACCCCAACCAGCCCGACGCGGTGCGTCTGCGCGAGCAGATCCTCGAAGACGACGAGATCCGGATCCCGACGCGCAGCGTGCTGGAAGAGATCCTGCGCGACGGCTTCGACACGAAGCTCGAGCCCGCAGCGACGCCCCGCCCGTCCGCAGCCAGGCCGGGCGCGGGCGAGACGCCGGCACGCAGCGCGCCGATCCCGCAGACAGTCTTCCTCTCGATGGGCGATCTGGCGAACGCCATGACGCTCAGCGCCATCAACGCGCGGTCCCTCGCTTCCATCCGGACGACCGCCGTCTTCACCGACGCGCCGATCCTGATGGCATCCGCCAACCCCGCGCCTCCGCAGCCGACGCGCGCCGGCGCCACGATCGAGGACGCCTGGCGGCGCATCCGCTCCGGCGCGAGCTCGTCCTCGTGGCCATTCAACGGCCCGATCGCGACGCCCACCGAGGACCTGCGCGGCCCGACGCCCTGAACCAACGTAAACGACCGAACATCCACAGACAGGCACACCCATGCGGATCAGCAGAACCAACATCCAGCTCCACGCCCCGGCGCGGGCAATCCTTCTCGCCGGCGCCATCTGCGCCGTCGCCGGCGGGCTCGCGGGCTGCAAAGGCCACGGCAACTACACCAGCGCCGCTGTGAAGCACTCCCAGCAGCGCCTCGGCGCGATCAAGGCCGGCGCTGAATTCGAGACCGCGCGCCAGCAGTTCTTCAGCGGCGAC
This sequence comes from Phycisphaeraceae bacterium, assembly GCA_019636675.1. Lineage (NCBI taxonomy): Bacteria > Pseudomonadati > Planctomycetota > Phycisphaerae > Phycisphaerales > Phycisphaeraceae > Phycisphaeraceae bacterium. The sequence continues at coordinate 204,620 of JAHBXC010000001.1, read as the reverse complement.
CTCGACAAGGCCCTGAAGACTATCGACAGCGCGATCCGCAACGCGCCGTCGGTCACCAAGAGCTACAACCTCCGCGGGCGCATCCTGCTCGAGCGGGGCGATTACGAGGACGCCATCGCGTCCTTCGACGCCGCGATCGAGATGGACGACACGCAGATCGAGTCGTACTTCAACCGCGCCATCGCCTTCGAGCGGGTGAACCGCTGGGACCTCGCGATCCGCGACTACAAGCACTGCCGCACGCTCGATCCGACCGAGCCGAGGTACCTCGTCGCCGCCGCCGAGATGCTGGTCGAGATGGGTCGCATCGACGAAGCACGCACCATGCTGCTCGAGGGGCTCGAGCGTCACCAGCACAGCGCGGGCGTCCGGCGCACGCTCGGATCGGTCGCGCTGCTGGACGGGATGCCCGACTACGCCGCCCGCCTGCTGCGCGAGGCGCGACTGCTCGAGCCGAGGAACACCGGCGTCCTCGAGGACCTGGCCCGCGCCGAGATGGCCGCGAACAGGTACGCCGACGCCGAGGTCGTGCTCACGCAGCTGCTCGCGGAGCCGAACATGGCGTCCCGGCGCGACCTGATGCACATGCGCATCCGCTGCCTGATCGAGGTCAACCGCCTCGTCGACGCGCGGACCGCGCTGTTGACGCTTACGCGCGACGACGCGGGCTCGGCCGACCGTGTCGCGTGGCTCACGCTCGGGCGCGTCGCGCTCCGCCTCAACGACCTTCCCCGGCTCCGCCAGTCCGCGAGCCGGCTCATCGCGATCGACGCGTCGCAGCCGGATGGACGGCTCCTCATGGCGGCGTGGCAGCGCAGGCGCGGCGACCTTGACGGCGCGCTCCGATCGCTCGACGCCGCGATCGAACTCTCGCCCCGCCAGGGCGAAGCATGGGCGATGCGCAGCGTGGTGCTCAAGGAGCTTGGTCGCGACGCGGAGGCCGCCGACAGTCTCCGCACGGCCCATGCGATGCGCGCGGGCGACAACAGGAGCGTGTCCGGCGGCGCGTTCGTGGGCGTGATGGACGACGAGCAGCGCTGATCGCGCCGGGGATGAGGACAAGCGCATGAAACTGATGAAGACACGAGCAGGATGGATCGGTGGAGCCGCGATCGGCGGGGCGAGCGCACTCGCCGGCGGGCTGTCGGCGTCGCTGATCGGCGGCGTGCGGGTCCCGCCCGGGGCCGCCGGCGTCGCGCTGGCAGCCGGCGCCGCGCTGGGGGCAGGGCTGTGGGTCCTGTCGGCTCGGAACAGGATGCGCGAGGTTCGACGGCTCGCCGAGATGTTCGCCGACGCGGGCGAGGAGCGGGTCGACCCCGGCGCCGGCCCTGCATGGCTCGCGCCGCTGGCGCAGGGCGTGAGCGAGGCGCGGTCGCGCTTCCTCGAGCGCCTGCAGAGCGCCGAGAACCGTCTGCGCGAGATCGAGATCCGCCGGCGCATCACCGAGTCCGAGCGCCGCCAGGTCGAGTCCACGCTGCACAGCCTGCGCGACGCGGTGCTGGTGACCGACACCTTCGACGAGCTGAAGATGGCCAACGAGGCCGCCGCCACGCTGCTGGGGTTCGACCTCCAGCAGGCGGTCCACAAGCCGATCGACGAGGTCCTGACCGACAAGTCGCTGATCCGCGTCATCAGCGAGGCCCGCGCCGCCGCCGAGAACAACGAGCGCAGGCACGTGGAGTACACGATGACCGCTCGCGGCCCCGACGGGCGCTCCGAGCTCCGCGCCTTCGACATCACGCTCGCGCCGATGACAAACCCCTCCGGCGAGGGCGGCGCGTCGGGCGTCGTGACCATCCTCCGCGACGTGACGCGCGAGAAGGAAATCGCGCAGATGAAGTCGGACTTCGTCAGCCAGGTCAGCCACGAGCTCCGCACGCCCCTCAGCAGCATCAACGCGTACGTCGAGATGCTGCTCGACGGCGAGGCCGCCGACGAGAAGAACCGGCAGGAGTTCTACGAGATCATCAAGAACGAAGCCGACCGGCTGACGCGCCTGATCGACAACATGCTGAACATCAGCCGCATCGAGGCGGGGATCGTGCAGGTCGAGGACACCGAGGTCGACTTCGTCGAGGTCGCGCGCGAGGTGGTGGAGATCATGCAGCCCCAGGCCAAGCTGAAGAACATCACCCTCCTGATGAAGGCGGGCCCGATGGTCTACACGGCGCAGGCCAGCCGCGACATGATGCACCAGGTCGTCCTGAACCTCGTGAGCAACGCGGTGAAGTACACCCCCGAGGGCGGCCGCGTCACGGTCAGCGTCGAGAACGACGACACGACCCGCTCGGTGATGATCGGCGTGCAGGACACCGGGCTGGGCATCCCGCCCGAAGCGGTCGACAAGGTCTTCGAGAAGTTCTACCGGATCGACAGCTACAAACGCGTCGCGAAGGGCACCGGGCTCGGCCTCAACCTGGTCAAGAACATCGTCGAAACCCTCCATTCCGGCCAGGTCGGGCTCTCCAGCCAGGTCGGGCTCGGCAGCAGGTTCTGGTTCACGATCCCCTACGAGCGCAAGGGGCGTGCGGCGACCCGGGCGGCGGCGTGAACGGACGCGGAATCACCAAGGAGAAGCTATGACTGGCAAAATCGCCCTGGTCGTGGATGACGAGCCCCACATCGTGCACGTGGTCGCGCTCAAGCTGCGCAACGCGGGTCTGGAGGTCATCACCGCCGCCGACGGCGAGCAGGCCTACGAGATCGCCTGCAAGGAACACCCGGACATCGTGATCACCGATCTCCAGATGCCGTACATGACCGGTCTCGAGCTGTGCGAGAAGCTCCGCGCGAACCCCGATACGAGGGACACGCCGGCGCTCCTGCTGACAGCGCGCGGGCACGCGCTCTCCAAAGAGGACCTCGCGCGCACGAACATCGCCGAGGTGCTGGCGAAGCCCTTCAGCCCGCGTGAGATTCTGACGAGGGTCGAAGCACTCTTGAGCGGAGGCGCCAGGAAGGCAGCGTGAGCCCAGAGCCGATCCATCCCGCGCTGGACCCCGTGGTTGCGGAGTTCCTCTCTCGCCTGTCGTCGATCGGCGTGATGAGCGTCGTCATCGACGCTTCCGGCGAGCCCGGCGGCGACATCGACAGCGATTCCCTGCGCGCTTCCGGCGTGACGGTGAGCGGCCCAGAGGTCGCCGAGACGCTCCGGCTCGCGGCCGCCCGTTGGGCGACGGAAGACCAGCCCACGATCTGGTCGCCGCGCAGCGATCTCACTCTGGTCCCGACGACGCTGTCGCGCCGCCGGCGCAAGACCGGGTACATCGTGGCGTTCGTCGCCGGCGCGTCCGGGCTGGGCGAAGCGATGCTGCTCGCTCGCACGCTGCCCTGCCTGTGGGCCGACCACAGCGAGCTCGCGGAGTCGCGGCTCGCGGTCGAGAGCTTCAGCCGGCAGCTCTCCGGCGTGTACGAAGAGCTCTCGCTCGTCTACCGCCTGAGCGGAGCGATGAGCTCGCTCACCAATCCGGAGCGGTTTGTCACGCTCGCGCTCGACGAGCTGCACGCCACGCTGCCCTTCGACTCGATCTCGGCGTGCTTCAGCGAAGACTCCTCCAAGGGGCGATCGCTGGCGGGGCGCGTCGTGCGCGTGGGCGAGAAGGCCGATCGCAAGTCCGACGACGCGATCGCCCGCGACGCGTTGCGAGGCCTCTCGATGGATTCGCCGACCGTCTTCGGGCGCGTGAACACCGGCGCCGGCGAGATGCGCGGCGGGGGTGACTGCCTCGCGCACCCGATCGTGCGCGAAGAGACGCTGATCGGAGCCGTCGTCGCGCTGCGCAAGCACGGCGAGGACCCGCAGGTCAGCAGCACGGACATCAAGCTCGTCGGCGCCGCCGCTGCCGCGATCGGCGTGCTTCTTGAGAACGCGGCGCTCTACGCCGATCAGCGGTCGATGTTCCTCGGCACGCTGCGCGCGCTGACGGCCGCGATCGACGCCAAGGACCGCTACACCCGCGGCCACAGCGAACGCGTCGCGTATATGGCGATGAAGCTGGGCGAGGCGATCGGCATCGAGCCCGAATCGCTGGAGCGCCTGCACATCGCCGGGCTCATCCACGACGTCGGCAAGATCGGCGTGCCCGAGGCGGTGCTCTGCAAGCCCGGTCGCCTGACCGACGAGGAGTTCGAGCTCATCAAGCTGCACCCGGAGATCGGGCATCGCATCCTGCGGGACATCCCGCAGCTCGTCGACGTGCTCCCGGGCGTGCTCTACCACCACGAGCGATGGGACGGACGCGGCTACCCCGAGGGCCTGGCGGGCGAGGGCATCCCGCTCTTCGCGCGGCTCATCGCCATCGCCGACTCCTTCGACGCGATGAGCAGCACGAGGACCTATCGATCGGCGATGCCGCGTGAACGGGTGCTGTCCGAGATCGCGCGCTGCGGCGGCACGCAGTTCGACCCGCAGCTCTCGCGGTACTTCGTCGAGCTGGACTTCGCGGAGTACGACCGGATGGTCGAGCGTCACAAGGCGGCCGAGCAGCGCCAGGTCACGATCGCGCCCATGGAAGGGGAGGCGGCGGCATGAAGTACAGCTACCAGAACTTCGGACGAGTGGTCGTCTTCACGCTGTCGGGCGACTTCACCATCGACGACGCCGACCAGATGCATCGCAGCGCACTCGAGCGGATCGAGGCGGGCACGCGCGACGTCGTGGTGGACTGTGAGCACCTGGAGTATCTCGACTCCGCGGCCATGGAGACCCTGCTGCGGGTCCGCGAGCACACCGCCGAGAAGGGCGGGAGCGTCCGGCTCGTCAAAGTCGACGACACGGTGAGGAAGATCCTGGAGATGACCCGGCTGGACGGGATGTTCCAGTCGGCCGAGAGCGTCGAGGACGCGGTCAGGAGTCTGCGATGAGCGAGACGCTCCGCAAATCCCGTGCGTCCCAGCCCGGCGTCAAGGTCCAGCTCGGCGAGCTGCTCGTCGAGCGCGGGCTCCTGAGCGAGGCGCAGCTGCGCGACGCGCTCGAGGAGCAGAAGCGCTGCGGCCATCGCAAGCTCCTTGGCGAGATCCTGATCGACCTGTCGATCGTGTCAGAGGAGCAGGTCGTCGAGGCGCTGGCGTCGGCCTACGGCGTTCCCTACGCCAAGCTCACGCCCCGCCTGGCCGACCCGCGGGTGACGGACAAGCTCCCCCGTGACTTCATGGACACGCACTGCGTGCTCCCGCTGTTCCTGGTGAACGGCGTCATGACCGTCGCCATCTCGGAGCCGGCGAACCTGTTCCTCATCGAGGAGCTGGAGCGCCTGGCGAACTGCGAGGTGCAGATCGTCGCGGCGACGTCGCGCGACATCCGGGCCACGCTGCAGGCGCACATGCCCGCCGCCGGCGTGTTCGTCATCGACGACATGTACGACGGGTCGAGCGGCGCCGACACCATCGAGCTGGTCGATACGAAGCTTCAGGACCTCCACAACATGGAGGAGATCGCCGGGCAGTCGCCGGTGATCAAGCTTGTCAACTTCCTGCTCTACAGCGCGGTCCAGGACCGAGCGAGCGACATCCACATCGAGCGCGAGGATCACGCCTGCCGCGTGCGATTCCGCGTGGACGGGCGCCTGCACGTCAAGCTCAGCCCGCCACATCAGATGCACCCGGCGGTCGTGTCGCGCATCAAGATCATGTCGGGCATGGACATCTCGGAGCGCCGTCTGCCTCAGGATGGCGACATCCACGTGATGCTCGAGGGGCGACCCATCGACATGCGCGTCTCGACGATGCCCGGCAAGTACGGCGAGAAGGTCGTGATCCGCGTCATCGACAACCGCAACGCGATCGTCTCGCTTGAGAAGCTCGGCATGTCCGCTCAGATGACCCGGATCTGGCGCGAGGTTATCAACTCGCCCACGGGCGCGGTCCTGGTGACCGGGCCGACGGGCTCGGGAAAGTCGACCACCCTGTACAGCGTGCTCGCCGAACTCGCCAGCGACGAGGACAACCTCTGCACGGTCGAGAACCCCGTCGAGGCGAACATCCTGGGCGTGAATCAGTTCCAGGTGAACGAGAAGATCGGGTTCAGCTTCGCCGCGGCGCTCCGGTCGCTGCTGCGTCAGGACCCGGACATCATCATGGTGGGCGAGATCCGCGACGCGGAGACGGCGCAGGTCGCCACGCAGGCGGCGCTGACCGGCCACCTTGTACTCTCGACGCTGCACACCAACGACGCCGCCAGCGCGGTGACGCGACTGGTGAACATGGGCGTGGAGCCGTACCTCGTCAGCGCGATGCTGCGAGGCGTGCTCGCGCAGCGGCTTGTGCGCAAGGTCTGCCCGCACTGTCGCGTGCCCTACCAGCCAGACGCGCGCGAGCGCAAGGCGCTGCAGGACACCTTCGGCGAGGTCGGCGAGCTGGTGAAGGGCGCGGGCTGCACGCGCTGCCGAGGCAAGGGGTACTCCGGCCGACTCGGCGTCTTCGAGCTGATCGTCCCCAATGAGGAGATGCTCGAGGCGATCGCGCGAGGCGCCGGTCTGGTCGACATCCGGCGCATGGCGACCGAGGCGGGCTTTGTCACGCTCCGCCAGGACGGGCTGAGCAAGGCGCTCGCCGGGCAGACGACGGTCGACGAGGTGCTCCGCGTGCTGAGCCAAGACATCGGCGTGTTCCAGATCGCGTCTGAGGAGGCCGCCTGACGCATGGCCAGGTTCCGCTACAAGGCGAGAGACGACTCAGGCGCGCAGGTCGTCGATGTGATCGACGCGCCGTCGCGCGACGAGGCGATCGTGCGCGTCCGCGCCCTTGGCAGGACCGTCATCGAGCTGCGCTCCGAGCACGACGCCCTGGACGTGGAGGAGGTCCGCATCCGCCGGGCGGCCCGCGGCGTGAAACGCGACCAGGTCATCGAGTTCAGCGGGCAGCTCGCGGTCATGATCGAGACCGGCGTCCCCCTGAGCGAGGCGCTCGACGCGTACCTCAAGCAGGGCAAGGTCGGCAACATGGGGCGCGTCGTGGACGTCGTGCGCGAGGGCGTCACTTCGGGCGCGAGCTTCAGCGCCGCGATGGGCGCGTTCCCCACGGTGTTTCCACAGCTGATGACGAGTCTGGTGCGCGCCTCGGAAGCGTCGGGCACGATGGCGGTCATGCTCCGGCGCGTCTCCGAGTATCTGGGCAAAGAGCGCCGGATCACCAAACAGATTAAGGGAGCGCTCACGTACCCCACGGTCATGATGACCATGGCGCTGGCGGTCACCGGGTTTCTGATGGTGTGGGTGCTGCCGCGGTTCGCGAAGATCTACCAGACGCGCAACGCCACGCTGCCGACCCCGACCCGGATCGTTCTCGCGGTCAGCGAGTTCTTCCAGACGCGCGGGCTCGAGCTCGGCGTGGGCCTGGGCGTGGCCGGAGTGCTCTTCTTTCTGTTCGCGCGGAGCCCGCGCGGGCGTTACGCCCTGGACTGGCTCCGGCTGAACGCGCCGGTCTTCGGGCCGATGTACACGAAGTACTACCTGACCCGGGCCACGCGAACGCTCGGCACGCTGCTGATCGCAGGCGTGCCGCTCGTCGAGGCCATTAAGATCGTGCGCACGGTGACGAACAATGTGCTGTGGGACCGTCTGTGGTCCGAGCTCATCGAGTCGCTGACGGAAGGCAAGACCGTCGCCGAGGTAGTGACCAAGAGCGACCTCATCCCGGCGCCCGTTGCGCAGATGATCAGCGCGGGCGAACGGTCGGGCAAGCTCCCCGAGGTGCTGGCGCGCGTCGCCGAGAGCAGCGAGAACGATCTTGACGAAGCGATCAAGACCGGCACTCAGCTCATCGAGCCGGCGATGATCATGGTGATGGGCCTGCTGATCGGCGGGATGGCCCTCGCCCTGCTGCTGCCGATCTTCACGATCAGCAGCACGATGGCCCAGTGACGGGCTGATCAGCAGTACGCCAGGTCCTCGAGCGTGGCTTCGACGACCTCGCGCCCTTCGCGCGCGTGCCATTCGGAGATGCCCACCCGGACCGCGGCGTGAAAGCGCCTCCCCGTCTTCAGCTCAGCGAGCCGGTCGCCCCAGCCCCAGCCGACGATCCGCATCGCGCGCTCGCCCTGCTTGGCCATCAGCGAGATGTGCTGGCTCTGCTGGCCCATGCGCTTCGGGTCCATCGCCAGGCGCAGGTCGCGCAGCATCACCGCCGGACGGGGGTTGTCGCGTCCGAACGGGCCCAGTCGCGCCGTCTGCTGCACGGCGCGGGGCGAGACTTCGGCGAGCGACGCCTCGCAGTCGAGCGTCAGCACGGGAGTCAGGCCCTCGACGCTGAGCATCCCGTTCACCACTTCGGTGAATCGCTCGGTGAAAGCGGCCAGGTTGTCCGTCGGCAGGCGCAGTCCGGCGGCCATGTCGTGGCCCCCGAAGGAGGTCAGCATCTCGGCGCACTCGTGCAGAGCGGCGTGGAGCGAGACGCCCGGCACGCTGCGCCCCGATCCGTGGCACTCGCCGTTGTGGCGCTGCATGAGGATCGTGGGGCGGCGTTCGCGTTCAACGAGCCGAGAACACACGATGCCGACGACCCCGGGGTGCCACTCGTCGTGCGCGAGCACGATCGCGCGCCGTTCGTCGGCGCACATGCCCATCTGCGACGCGAGGGCGTGCGCCTGCTCGAAGATGCGGCGTTCCGTCGCCTGGCGCTGCGTGTTGAGGCCGCTGAGCTGCGTGGCGATGTCGACGGCGCGCTGACCGGCCGCGGTGGTCAGCAGCTCGGCCGCTTCGCGCGCGTGCCCCAGTCGCCCGCACGCGTTGAGCCGGGGGCCGAGCCGGAACCCGACGTCCTCGGCGGACACCTTGTCCGACGCCAGGCCGGACGCCTCGATGAGCGCGCGCAGCCCCTCGTTGTTGACGGCGCGCAGTCGCGCCAGCCCGAACCGCGCGATCACGCGGTTCTCGTCGACGAGCGGCACGATGTCGGCGATCGTACCCAGCGACGCGTAGGCGAGCAGGTCCAGCAGCGTCTCACGCAGTTGCGCCGGGACGCGTTCGCCGCCGGAATGCATCGTGGCGATTCGCCACGCGAGTTTGAACGCGACGCCAGCGCCCGCGAGGTCGTGGAACGGGTACGCCGAGCCGGGAGCACGCGGGTGCACCACGCAGTAGCAGTCGGGCAGCGGCGGGTCCTGGCCCGGTGCACTCGGGGGCAGCATGTTGTGGTGATCGGTGATAATCAGATCGACGCCATGCTGCTTCGCGACGCGCGCCGGCTCGAGAGCCGTGACGCCGCAGTCCACGCTGACGATGAGTCCAGCGCCCTGCTGCGCGAGTGCCGCGATCGCGTCGGGGTTGAGCCCGTAGCCCTCCTCGAGCCGGTGGGGGATGTAGATCGAAACCGGCGCGTCGGGAGCGACGGCGCGGCAGAGGTGGTAGAGGATGGACGAGGCGGTGACCCCGTCGACGTCGTAGTCGCCGTAGATCACGATCGGTTCACGCTTCGCGAGGGCGCCGAGGATTCGTTCGGCGGCGCGCGTCGCGCCGGGGAGCAGCGCCGGATCGTGGAGATCGGTGAGTCTGGGGTCGAGGAAGCGGGACGCGTGGTCGCCCAGCAGGCCTCGGGCGGCGAGGATCCGCGCCGGGAGCGCTTCGATTCCTTGTGCGAGCGCGCCGGCGTCGGCGACCGACTCGTCCCTGAGTCTCCAGCGGTGCGTGATCCCTCGCATGGTGGCCACGATACAGCGCCCGGGCCGGATTTTCTCGGGCGTTGCTGGGGCGATGGGGGGGCCTTGGCCGATTGTGGGCGTCGGCGTACCCTCTTTGCTCGGGGGTTCGCGTCGGTTGTGTTGGTGATCGGGCCGCGCCGGCGCGGCCGAGTCTGGAAAAACGCATGAGCGGTCAGCAGCGATTCAAAACGGTTCTCCTGTTCGGCGCCCCCGGCGCCGGCAAGGGCACGCAGGGCAAGATCCTGGGCGCCATCCCGGGTGTGCTCCACATGTCCAGCGGCGACATGTTTCGGGGGATGGACCCCGAGTCGCGTCTCGGCAAGATCTTCCGGGAGTATTCCACCCGAGGCGAGCTGGTCCCCGACGAGGTGACCATCGACCTCTGGCAGGAGCACGTCGGCAAGCTCCGCGCCGGCGGCAAGTACGACCCGACGACGCAGCTGCTGGTGCTCGACGGCATCCCACGCAACGTGAACCAGGCGGCGCTGCTCGACGGCGTGATCGATGTCCTGAAGGTGATCCATCTCGCCTTCGCCGATGAGAAGGAAGCGATCTCGCGACTCAAGAAGCGCGCCATGAAAGAGAACCGCGCTGACGACGCGAAGGAAGATGTCATCCGTCGACGCCTCGATGTCTATCGGGACGAGACGCGCCCGCTGCTTGACCACTACGCGAAGGACCGCATCGCCGACGTCGACGCTCTGGGCAGCCCGGCGCAGGTGCTGCTCGAGGTGCTGAAGGTCGTGGCGCCCCTGCAGGCGACGTACTTCGGCAACGCCCTCGCGTGAACGCCAGCCCCCGGCGCGTGCTGCTCGCGATCGAGGCGAGCAACCCCTCGCTCTGCGCGGGCGACGAGGGCAGCGTCGCGGTCGTGCGCGACGGCATCGCGACCGTGGAACCGATGCGATCCGGCGCGCGCCACGACGACTCGATGATGAGATCGATCGATGCCGCGTGCCGGCGAGCGGGCGTTCGACCCGGCGACTTCGCGCGCGTCGCGGTCGGTCTCGGGCCGGGTGGCTACACGGGGCTGCGCATCGCGGTCGCCACGGCGAAGATGCTCGGAGAGTCGCTCGGGGCGGAGCTCGTCGGCGTGCCGACGGCCAGCGGTATCGCGGCCGGGTTCATGGAAGACCACCCCGGCGAGGCCGGCGAGGGCTTTGTTGTGCTCCTCGCCAGCAAGCGCGAGACGGTGTGGGCGCAGGCCTTCGTCGGGACGCGCGCGATCAGCCCGGGGGCGCTCGTCGATCCTGGTGGGCTGGGGTCGATGCTGCGAGCGTCCGGAGTGCGGGTCGTGCTCGCAGATGGACACCTGCCCGAGGAGCTGCGCGCCGCGGCGAGCGACGCGGGGGCGCGGCTGAGGATTCCTCGCCTCGACGCGCGGCTGTGCGCGATCGCGAGCGAGGAGTTCCCGGCGATGGGGGTGGACGACCTGACGCCGATCTATCCGCGCGAGCCGGAAGCGGTGACCAAGTGGCGGGAGCGGGCGACCGGGCAGCGGCAGTAGTGCGCGAGAAAGAAAAACGCCGCGATGACGCGGCGTTGTGAGCAATCTGTCGTGTGCGTGGGGTTACTTGATCGGGTCGACCGCAGGGCGCGAGGGCTGGGCCTGGCGCTGGGGCTGGGCGGCAGACGCAGGGGCGGGCGTGGGGGCGGCCTGATACATGTCGGCGGTGGAGGGCACGAGGAAGATCTCGACGCGACGGTTCTGCGCCGTGCCCTGGCGCCCCGGGTTGTTCGGGACAGCCGGGCGGTACTCGCCCCAGCCGGCGACCTGCAGGCGCGTGCGTGCGACGCCGGCGGTGGCCAGCGCGTCGCGGACCGAGATCGCGCGGTGCGCCGAGAGGTGCGTATTGGTCGGGTGACGCGACGCGGTCGCGCTGCTGATGGGCACGCTGTCGGTGTGGCCCACGATCTGGATGTCGTAGGTGGCGGCGCCGGCGCTGTTCAGGACCGTGGCGAGTTGCGAGAGCGTGTCGCGAGCGCCCTGGGTGACATCTGCGGAACCCAGCGCGAAGGTGAGGTCGGACGCGAATCGAAGCATGCCGCGACGCGAGTCGTACTGGATGATGTCCGGGTAGCGCGAGGCGAGCTCGCGCAGCGCGGAGTCGGTCTCGGGGTTGACCTGCGCGAAGTCTAGGTTCTTGAAGCGGTCCTCCATCTGGCGGAACTGCTCGCGCAGGCGGAGGAGTTCGGCGCGGAGCTGCGCGTTGGTCGCCGAGGCGTCTCCGACGGCGGAGTCGGCCTGGCCCAAGCGGCTGGACATCATGTCGATGTTCGCGCGCAGCTGGCGGTTCTCGTTGTCGAGTTCCTGGTTGCGCGCCTCGCTCGCTCTGTACGCGGCGTCGAGGTCGTTGTACTTGCTGTTGCAGCCGACGAGCGGGAGCCCGGCGGCGGCGGTGAGGATCGTGACGGCGAGGGTGTGCCTGCGCATAGTGGGGGAACTCCAAGCGGTCTGGGCGTCTGTCGGGGGCGCGAGGGCGCGTTCCGGAGGATACCGTGTCGGACGCCGAGAGGCGCGGCCTAGGCGCGGCGGACTGGCCGCTCGCGCGCGAACCGCGCCGAACTCGGCGCTCCCGGCGACATCGGCCCGAGGTCCCCCAGCCCATGAAAGAACCCGACGCGCTGGCGCCCTGGAACACGCTTACCCCTCGCCGGGGGGAACGAGCGCTGGTGCGATGCGCCGGCGTCGCTGACGCCCGGGGCGAGGGGCCCGACGCCGGGGCGGAGGTCCTCCTCGAGCGCGATGAGCGTGGGGTCGTGCGGGTGCTCGCGGTCGGGCGCCCTGGCAGTCTGGGCGATCCCGACGCGCGCCGGGTTGATCTGCCCGGGGTGGTGCTCCTGCCGGCGCTGGCCAACGCCCACACCCACCTCGACCTCACGCACATCGGGCCGCGCCGGTACGACCCGACCGACGGGTTCGCGACGTGGGTCGGCATGGTGCTGCGCGAGCGGGCCCGGGACGAGTCGGACATCCGATCGAGCACCCGGCTGGGCATCGAGAAGTCCTTGGGAGGCGGCGTCGCGGCGGTGGGGGACATCGCCGGGATCGGGCGTCGAGAGCCGCTGGACGAGCTCCGGGCCTCGCCGCTGACCGGGGCGTCGTTCGTCGAGTTCTTCGGGCTGGCCGAGCGCCAGGACGCGGCGATCGAGACGATGCGAGACGCGCTGGCGCTGGAGGAGGCGGGTGGCGCGACCGACCGGCGCGGGGTGCGGTTCGGCCTGCAGCCGCACGCGCTGTACTCGGCCGGGGCGCGGGTGTTCGCCGAGGCGTCGCGCCTCGCGCGATCGAGCGGCGCGGCGCTCTCGACGCACCTGGCCGAATCGATCGAGGAGCGTGAGTTCGTGGCGCACTCGACGGGCCCGATGCGGTCGTTCCTCGAAAGACTCGGCCCCTGGAGCGACGCGTGCGCCGTCGCGCCGGGCGAATCGCTCAGCCCGGTCGCGGCGTTCTCGCGCGTCGCGGGCGACGGGCGCTGGCTGCTGGCGCACCTGAACGACACGAGCGACGAGGACATCGCGACGCTCGCCCATCTGGGCGCGAGCGTCGCGTTCTGCGCGAGGGGCCACCGCTACTTCGGGCATCCGCGCACACTCGGCGAGCACCGCCTTCGCGACATGCTGCGTGCCGGGGTCAACGCGTGCGTCTCGACGGACTCGGTCATAAACCTGCCCGACGAGAGCGCCGACCGCATCTCGCCCCTCGACGACGCCCGTGCGCTCGTGAACTCGGGCATGTTCCGCGAGGACATCGCTGACGACCTCACGCTCCTGCTGCGCACGATCACGGTCAACCCTGCGAGGGCGCTGTCGCTCCGAGAAGACCTCTTCTCGCTGGCGCCCGGCCCGGTGATGGGCGTCATCGGCGTCGAGGTCGGCGAGGGCGCGGCCCGCGCCGGGGCACTGCGCGCCGCGTTCACTTCTGCGGCGCGACCGACGATGCTCGCGCTCTCCGACAAGTCGGCGCTTCAGGCGGACGGGGCTCTGTTCGCGTGATCGGGAGACCCCTACGTGAGTGGCTCGCGGTCGACGCGGCTGCGTGCGCGCAGCGACTGCTTGGCGCCACGCTCGTACGCGTCCTGCCGACCGGCGAGCGCCTGGCCGGCGTCGTCGTCGAGACCGAGGCGTACCTGGGCGCCCACGACCGCGCGTCGCACACCTTCGGAGGGCGTCGGACGGCGCGCAACGGGTCGATGTACGCCATCGCGGGCACGTCGTATGTCTACTTCACCTACGGCATGCACCATTGCATGAACATCGTCTGCGGCGCAGCGGACGAGGGGACGGCGGTGCTGCTGCGAGCGGTCGAGCCCGTCGAGGGTCTGGAAACGATGCGCACCAACCGGCGAGCGTCCTCCACCAAAGCGGTGCTGCGTGACACCGACCTCTGCTCGGGCCCGGCGAAGCTCTGCGCGGCGATGGTGATCGATCGCGCTCTCGACGGCGTGGATCTCCTGACGTCATCGGTCCTGTTTCTGGAGCTGGACCCGACGCGGCTCGAGGCGGCCTTGAACGCGGGCTTCGACCGCTCGGCGAGGGTCGGCGTCGCGTCGGCGGGGCCGGAATGGGCTTCTGCGCCCCTGAGGTTTTCGCTCCGTGGAAGCAGGTTCGTGAGCCGGCCGGGGCCGACCCGGGGCGTGCGGGCTGCTGGCTTGTGAACCCGGGGAGCCCGTCGCGCCGATATGCACGGGGACCGACGCCGGCCTAGCATCCCATGGTGGGAGATGCGCCGCCGCGTTCGGTGGCGACAGGGCAGGAGCATCCGTCGTGCTCGATTCGTCCGTACTCGATCTCAGCGTCGTCTGTCAGCGCACGGGCTTCTCGCCCGAAGCGTTCCTGTTCGTTCAGGAAGGGCTTCAGCACACGATCAGGATGATTCACGGCGAGGCGGGCGCCGAGGAGCTCTTTGCTGCGGAGGACGACTCCCGGCACGTCTCGGGGCGTCAGCTGTGCGTGGGGCTCCGCGATCTGGCGCTGAGCCAGTACGGGCGGCTCGCCGGGGTGGTGCTGGCCAAGTGGGGCGTCACGGGGACCGAGGACTTCGGGCGGATCGTCTTTGCGCTGGTCGAGGCAGGCCTGTTGCGCAAGACCGACGAGGACACCATCGAGGATTTCCGAGGGGTCTACGACTTCCGGGACGCCTTCGGGGCCGCGATGCCTGCGTGACGCTCGTACGGGTTCCTGCTATCTTCCGGGCCGATGCAGTCGCGACCCGACAAGCCCAAACCAAGTCCCGACACGCCGGCGATGGCCCGTCTGCACCTCTGGCAGATCCAGGCCGTCCGGGATGTAGCCGTCGTGCTTGCGATCATCGGGGTCGTGCAGCTGGGCTATCGGATGAGCGTTGTCACGATCCCGCTGCTGCTGGGGTTGCTGCTGGCGTACCTGCTCGAGCCCCCGATCGCGTGGCTGGCGAAGCGGACGAGCCGCGTGTTCGCCGCGGCCGCGGCGATCGTGGTGATCGGCATGGTGATCGTCGTGCCGGTAGCGGGTGGCGTGGGCGTGGGCGCCATCCAGGGCGTGCGTTTCGTCACGGGTCTGGACCGGGACCTGACGCGGTTCGTCGACCAGATCGAGAAGCTGCTGACCTACCTCGAGCGAGACTCGGTCAAGGTCGTCTTCGAAGACGGCAAGATCACCGACATCCAGCCGGGCGATGAGAAGAAGGCCGGGGATTCGGACGACGAGCAGCCGAAGCCCGTTCCCACCGAGGCGGGTGGCGACACCGAGACCAAGAGCGATGCGAAAGAGCCCGAATCCGATGCGGAGCCGCCCGCCTCGCTGGTGCAGCGCTACGCGTCGGTCGCGCGCCAGTGGATCCGCGAGAACGTGTCGACCATCAGCGCCGATCGCGTGGTGCAGGGCGCGGGCGGCGCGCTCACACTCGGCTGGTCGCTCCTCGCGGCCCTCGCCGGGTTCGTTTTCAAGTATCTGTTCCTGACGCCCTTTTTCTTCTTCTTCTGGTCAGTGGGGTTCGGGCAGGTCAAGCAGTTCGGCGCGCAGCTGATCCCCGAGAAGAAGCGCGCGAACACGCTCGAGATCATCGGGAAGATGGACCGGGCGATCGCGGCCTTCATCCGAGGGCGGTTCACGATCGCGCTGATCCTGTCGGTCTGCTACACGATCGCGTACTGGGCGATCGGGGTGCCGGCGCCCCTGATCTTCGGCCCGCTGGTGGGCGTGCTCTCGGCGGTCCCGTACCTGCCCCTGATCGGCTGGCCCGCGACCATGCTCGCGATGGCGATCGACCAGGCGGGCGCGACCGACCCGCACCCGTGGTGGTGGATCGTGCTCGCCCCGACCGCGGTCTACTTCGCGTTCCAGTCGCTCGACGATTACGTGCTGACGCCGAAGATCCAGGGCAAGAACGTCGGGCTGTCGACGCCCGTGATCCTGTTCGCGGTGCTCGGCGCCGGCGCGATGGCCGGTGTCTACGGCGTGCTGATCGCGATCCCGATCGCGGCGTGCGTGAAGATCCTCATCACCGATGTGATCTTCCCGCGATACAAGGACTGGGTCGAGGGGCGGGTGGCGGACCCTCTGCCGCTAGGGGACGACCCGCAGCCCTAGGCGCACACGTTCAGCGCTTCCGCTTCTTGTACTTCGCCTTCGGGCTCTGAGTCTGGGTGTTGCCCTTGGCGCCGAAGCCCGGAAGGCCCTTCGTCAGGTTCTTGGGCAGCCCGCCCATGCCCGGCATGTTCATCAGCGTGCTCGGGTCCGCCATGCTCATGTCCTTGAGCGCGCCGGCCTTGCCCATGAGCCCCATGCCGGCCATCTGCTTGCTCATCGCGCTGATCATCTCGAACTGCTTGGTGAGCTGGCTGACATCCTTCTGCTCGACCGACGCGCCGGCGGCGATGCGTTTGCGGCGCGAGTTGTTGATGAGCGACACCTTGCGCCGCTCCTGGGGCGTCATCGAGTTGATCATGCCCTCGACGCGGTTGAACTGCTTCTCGTCGATCTGCGCGTCCTTGAGCGCCGCGCCGACGCCGGGGATCAGGCCCAGCAGCTGCTTCATCGGGCCCATGCGACGGATCGCGCGCATCTGCTTGAGGAAGTCGTCCATCGTGAACTGACCCTCGGCCATCCGCTCGGCCAGCGCCTCGGCCTCTTCGTCGCTGACCTGCTCGCGGGCCTTCTCGACCAGAGACACGACATCGCCCATGCCGAGGATGCGCCCTGCGACGCGCTCGGCGTGGAACTCCTCGAGCGCGTCGAGTTTCTCGCCCACGCCCAGGAACTTGATGGGCGCGCCCGTGACGCGCCGGACGCTGAGGGCCGCCCCGCCGCGGGTGTCGCTGTCGAACTTGGTGAGGATCACGCCGTCGACCTCGAGGCGCTCGTGGAACGCCTTGGCGCTGTTGACCGCGTCCTGGCCGGTCATCGCGTCGACGATCAGCAGGATCTGGTGGGGCATGGTCGCGTGGCGGACCTGCTGCAGCTCCTTCATCAGGTCGTCGTTGACGTGCAGACGACCGGCCGTGTCGAGGATCAGGACGTCGACGCCCTCGCGCTTCGCATCGGCGAGCGCGCGTCGGCAAACATCGACCGCGACGCCCACGGCGCGCCCGTACTCGGCGCACTTGTCCGGTTCGCCGTAGAACAGCACTCGCGCGCCGCCCGGGGCGTCGTCGCGCACCTGCTCGACCACGGTCTGCAACTGCTCGACGGCGGCGGGGCGCTGCAGGTCGGCGGCGGCGACCATGCAGGAGCGCCCGCGCTTCTTGAGGTACGCCGCGAGCTTGCCGCATGTCGTCGTCTTGCCCGAGCCCTGCAGGCCGCAGAGCATCACGACGGTGGGGGGCGGTGCGACCTTGGGCAGGCCCGGCTCGGCGCCTGCGGGGGGCGTCATGAGCGCGACGAGCCGGTCGTGGACGACGCCGATCATCTCCTCGCCCGGGCGAAGACTCTTGGTGACCTCGCGCCCCAGCGCCTCGCGCAGGGTCTCGTCGCAGAACTCCTTGACGACATCGAAGTGCACATCCGCCTCGAGGAGGGCGGTGCGGACCTCGCCGATCGCCTCGCGGACATTCCCTTCCGTCAGGGTCCCCTTGCCGGAGAGCTTGCGGAGCGCGTTGCCGAATCCTTCGCTGAGCCGTTCGAACATAGCCGGATTGTTCGGGGGGCCGGGGCGCGAAGCAAACCGAGCGCGGAATCCTGCAAAGGTTCTGTTCAGGCGACGACGCCCCCTCCCGGCGACTCGTTCGGGTTGTACCCTTGGGGTGATGACGCCGAGCCCCGTTTCGCGACGCCACTTCCTGTTCACCGCGGGCGCGCTCTCGCTGGGCTTCGCCGGCCTCCCCCGACTCCTGGAGCGGGCGGCCTTGGCGTCCGGCGGGCTGAGTCTGAACCCGCGGGTCGGGTTCGGCCCGCTTCGCGCCGATCCGCACGGGCTGCTCGATCTTCCCGACGGCTTCGAATACCGGGTCATCTCACGGATGGGCCAGGTGATGGACGATGGGCTGCTCGTCCCTGGGAGACCCGACGGGATGGACGCCTTCCCCGGGCCCGATGGCACGACCATCGTCGTGCGCAACCACGAGATCGGGAACATGTCGCGTCATCGTCACCCGCCGCTGATGGGCGCGTTCGGCCCGAACTTCGAGCTGCTCAAGAGCATCGATCGGGACCTGGTGTACGACCTGGGGGGCGGGCGTCCGCCGCTGGGTGGCGTGACGACCTTTGTGTACGACACCCGGCGCAACCGCGTGGAGCGCCAGTTCCTGTCGCTGGCCGGGACTTCGATCAACTGCGCCGGAGGGCGAACGCCCTGGGGTTCGTGGATCTCGTGCGAGGAGACCCAGCAGCGCGCGGACCCGGCGCGCGGGTTCGAGAGACACCACGGCTACAACTTCGAGATCCCTGCGAGCGCCGAGCCGCGGCTCGTCGAGCCCAGGCCGCTGCTGGCGATGGGCCGCTTCCAGCACGAAGCGGTGTGCGTCGACCCGGCCACGAGCATCGTCTATCAGACCGAGGACCTCAACGACGGGCTGATCTACCGCTTCATCCCGAAGGTGAAGGGGCGAATGGACCTGGGCGGGTCGTTGCAGGCGCTGGTCGTCCGCGGTGAGCCGTCGCTCGACACACGCAACTGGACGGGCGAGCCGGAGTGGAGCCGCGGCCCGTCTGGCGACGCGCGCCGAGAGGTCCGCTCGGGCGAGATCCTCGAGGTCGACTGGATCGATGTGGACGATATCGACTCGCCGAACAACGACCTGCGTTACCGCGGGTTCGAGGCCGGCGCCGCCCGGTTCGCACGCGGCGAGGGCATGTACTGGGGCCACGACTCGGCGTACATCGTCTGCACCAACGGCGGACGCGCGAAGCGTGGGCAGGTGTGGCGCTATGTGCCCAGCCGCTTCGAAGGACGCGCCGACGAGAAGAAGTTCCCCGGTCGTCTCGAGCTCTTTGTCGAACCAAACGACGCGTCGGTGGTGGACATGCCCGACAATGTGTGCGCCGCGCCCAACGGGGATCTGATCCTGTGCACGGACAACAGCCGCGAGAACTTCCTCGTGGGCGTCACGCCCGGCGGAGAGCTCTACAAGATCGCGCGGGTCGCGATGGGGTCGAGCGAGTTCGCCGGCGCGTGCTTCAGCCCCGACGGGTCGACGATGTTCGTGAACATCCAGGACCTCGGGCTGACGCTGGCGGTGCAGGGGCCTTGGCGGGCGTGAAGCGTCAACCGCCGGCGGCAGCGGCTTTGGCGGCTTCGCCCTGTTCTTTGCGCTTGCGCTGGAGTTCGGCGTCGATGAAGTCGTCGAGGTGCCCGTCGAGCACGGTCTGGGGGTTGCCCGTCTCGTGCCCGGTTCGATGGTCCTTCACGCGGTTGTCGTAGAGGACATACGAGCGGATCTGCGTGCCCCAGCCGCGATCGACCGAGCCGCCCTTGGCCTCGTGGATCTCTTTCTCGCGGCGCTCGCGCTCGATCTCCTCGAGCTTCGACATCAGGATCGACATCGCCTGGTTCTTGTTCTGCGGCTGGTCGCGATAGGTGCTCGACACGACCATCAGCCCGGTGGGCTTGTGCACCACGCGGCAGGCCGACGCGACCTTGTTGACGTTCTGCCCGCCCGGGCCCGACGAGCGCGCGAAGTAGGTGATCTCGAGGTCGCCGGCGGGGATGTCGAGCTTGGCCTCTTCAAACTCGGGCGTGACATCGACCGTCGCGAAGGAGGTCTGGCGCTTGCCCTGGGCGTTGAAGGGGCTGACGCGCGCGAGCCGGTGCGTGCCGCGCTCGCAGCAGAGGTAGCCGTAGGCGAAGGGCCCGGAGACGCGCAGGGTGACGGAGTCGAGCCCGACCTCCATGCCGTGCTGGAGGGAGAGTTCTTCGATCTTCCACTCGGGGTGGCGGTCGAAGAACTTGAGGTACATCCGAAAGAGCATCTCGGCCCAGTCGTTGGCCTCGGTGCCGCCGTCGCCGGCGGAGATGGTGAAGAAGGCGTTGCGGTGGTCGTGCTTGCCCGAGAGCAGGGACTGCTGCTCGATGCGGTGCATGCGCGACTGGAGTTGGAAGAGGGTCTCGTCGGCCTCGGCGAGCATGTCCTTGTCGCCGGCCTCGCGCGAGAGCTGGTAGCCCACGACGGCGTCGTCGAAGTCGGCCTGCGCCTCGATGAGGGGGCCGATCTGAGCCTTGAGAAGCTTCATCTCGCCGACGATCTTGTGGGCCTTGTCGGCGTTCTCCCAGAAGTCCGTGGCGCCCATCTGCTCTTCGAGCGCGCGGAGGCGCTCCAGCTTGGCGTCGTAGTTAAAGAGAGTCGCGGATCGTTAAGATCCGCGCCTCGAGATCATCGATGACTGGCTGGTGGGCGTCGAAGTGCATGGGCGATGGTATCGGGCCCGGGGGCGGGGACAAGCCGCGGATTTTTTGCGACACTGCGCGAAAGCCCGCCCCCGGCGGCGTTGAAGGGGGAACGGGACGCGCCGGCGTCCCGGGAGACCTATCCGAAAGGAGCACGACATGCGAACTGGAACGAGACTGCTGATCGCGCTGGCGATGGCGGCGATGGGTTGGCAGGCGGCGGGGCAGACGAATGCCTCGCCCGGCGCACCTCAGCAGCGGGCCGCTCAGCAAGATCGAGAGACACCACGCCCCACACAGTCGCCCTGGATCGACCTGAAGTTCAAGGGCGGCACGATGGCCGACCTGGTGCGCACGATCAAGGAAGCGCAGCCCCGCGCCAATGTGCTTCTGGAGCCCGACGCGGCGTCGTGGAAGATCCCCGCGTTTGAAGCCTTCGGGGTGACCCCGGCAGCGGCCCTGGAGATCGCCCGCAACCTCCTTGAAGACCCGAACGCTCTCCGGGTGGTGAAGGTCGGCATGGGCGACGACTCGGCGCCCGCGACCGCGGTGCGATTGGGTGACCGGGCCCGACACGAACGCGAGAACGACGCGAACCCGCGTGAGCCGCGGCTGCCCTCCAACGCTCCGGCGAAGGCGTGGAACCTGAAGAACTGGCTCGACGGGAACACGCAGACGATCAGCGGCGCGCTCGCGGCGATCCAGATCGGGATGGAGACCTATTCCATCAAACCCGTCATCAAGTACCACGAACCAACCGGCGTGCTGATGGTGCGAGCCACGGGCGAGCAGATCAACTTTATCGAGAGCATTCTCGAAGCCGCCCTGCAGTCCCCCAGCAACCTCCAGACCCCGGACCATCTCGAGCAGCAGATCCGCGCGACCGAGACTCGGATAACGAAGATGCAAGGCGCATCCTCGGTGCGCAACGCCGAGTTGAGGGCCGCGATGGCCGCCGCGAAGGGCGCCCGCGATCTCGAGGAGTCCGAGCACGCGATCGCGGAACGCGAGGTGATCGTGGCGAGGGCGAAGGCGGCCCTCGCGGAGATCGACGACGAACTGGCTCGCGCCATCCAGTATCGCGACGACCTGAAGCGCCGTCTGGAAGAACTTCGTCGCCAGACCCCGGGTTCGTGATCGTCGGGGCACAGACGCCGTGGCGCAGACTCCGCACAGTCTGGACGCGTCCGACCTCGCCTCCCTCGCCACCGGCGACGGCGAGGCGTTCGCGCGCGTGTACCGCGCCCGGTTCCCCTTCACGCTCGCGCTCGCCCGGCGCGTCACGCGCCTCGACGAGCCGACCTGCCTCGACATCGTGCAGGACGCGTGGGTTCGGTTCGTGCGATCGCCCCCTTCGTGCGAGTCTGAGGGACACCTCGACGCATGGTTGCGGCTCGCGGTGCTCTCGGTGGCGAAAGACCACGCCCGGCGCGAGAAGCGACGACGCACGCGCGAACTCGCGTCGCGGAACGGGCACACGGACGCTCTGGGTGAGGGCTCGGTCGGAGAAGCGCAGGAGAGACTGGCATGGATCGCGAAGGAACTCGAGCAACTGGACCGGGACACGCGCGCGATGCTCGGGCTGCGGTTCCGGGCGGCGATGACGCTGCAGCAGATCGGGGCGGCGATGGGCGTGAAGCACGGCGCCGCCGACGGCAGGATGACGCGAGCGCTCCGGGTGATCCGCGAACGCGCGCAGGAGGTGTTCCGTGACTGAACGCTTCGACGGGCTTTCCCATGACGCACGCCGTCGCGCCGAGGCGATGCTGCCCTCCCTGACGGGCGAGCTCCGGCGCAGCGTGCGCCGCCGGGCGGCGCGCAAGCGGGCAGCAACAGCGGCGTTCGCGTTCGCCCTTCTGGCCACGGGTGTTCTTGTGGCGACGCTGTCGGTGCGTTCCACGCCCCTGGCGGCGCCTTCTCCCGAGGGAACCGTGGTAGTTGCCCCGCCGCCCGAAGCCGCGC
Source organism: Phycisphaeraceae bacterium (assembly GCA_019636675.1). Classification (NCBI taxonomy): domain Bacteria; kingdom Pseudomonadati; phylum Planctomycetota; class Phycisphaerae; order Phycisphaerales; family Phycisphaeraceae; species Phycisphaeraceae bacterium. The sequence continues at coordinate 182,223 of JAHBXC010000001.1, read as the reverse complement.
CGTCGCTCATCGAGATCGTCCGAACGAACGACGCGCCGATGATCGAGGTGATCCGCGGCGCGCCGGACGGCGCGGCCCTCGCGTCGGTCTACGCGACGACGCGGGTCGACCTCGCCACGATCCTCGTCAACGACACCGAACTCCTCGACCTGCTCGATTCAATCGGGCGTCCCACCGGGCTCGTGCGCGCTGGGGGGCGCGTGTGGCTGACGGCGGCGGTCACGGACGAGGAGATCGCTCGCGAGCGAGGGGAGATCGGCGGGGGGATGTGACCGGTTCGCTCACTTGAGGTTGGCGAGGAACTCGCCGATGCGCGCGACGCCCTGCTCGATCTGCTTGTCGGCGCAGGCGAAAGAGATGCGGACGCACTGGGCGCCGCAGCCCCCGAAGTCTTCTCCCGGGACGAGCGCGACGCGTGCGTCTTCGAGGAGCGCCTCGCAGAAGTCGTTGGCGGAGCGGATCTCTCGCCCGGTCGCGCTGCGCTTGCCGAAGTGCTCGCTGATGTCGGGGAAGACATAGAACGCGCCGTCGGGCTCTGGGAAGTTGACGCCGGGGAGCTTGCGTAGCAGGGAAGAGATCAGGGCGCCGCGGCGCTGGAAGGCCTGTCGCATCTGCTCGACGTCGTCGGCGCAGTCGCGGATCGCGGCGCGGATCGCGGGGTAGGTGAACGAGGTGATGTTGGTGGACATCTGGCCCTGCAGGGTGGTGACGGCCTTGGCGAGTTTCAGGCCGAAGCCGCCGCTGCTGGCCATGTAGCCGATGCGCCAGCCGGTCATGGCGTAGGCCTTGCTCATGCCGTTGATGGTGACGACGCGCTCGGCGATGCCCGGGAGCGAGCCGAGCGAGAAGTGGGGGACGCGCCCGAAGGTGATCTTCTCGTAGATCTCGTCGGTGATGACGACCAGGCCCGGCGCGGTCTTCTTGATGGCGTCCTCGATGACGCCGGCGAGCGCGCGGAGCTCGTCGGGGGTGTACATCACGCCGGTGGGGTTGCTGGGCGAGTTGATGACGATGGCGCGGGTGCGCTCGGTGATGGCTTCCTTGAGCTGCGCCGGCGACATCTTGAACCCGCTGGCCGGGGTCGTCTCGACCTCGACCACGCGACCGCCGGCCAGTTCGATCTGGGGCTTGTACGACACCCAGGCCGGGACGGGCAGCACGGCCTCGTGCTGGGTCTCGCCGGGGCAGGCGTTGTCGAAGAGCGAGTGGAAGAGGCAGAAGAGCGAGTGCTTGCCCCCTGCGCCGATCACGACGTGGTCGGGGGTCACGCCGACGATCCTGTTCTCGCGCGTGAGTTTGTCGGCGATGACGCTGCGCGTCTCCTTATCGCCGGCGGTGGGCATGTACTTGGTCTGCCCCTTGAGCAGCGCGTCGATCGCGGCCTGCTTGGCCTTCTGCGGCGTGTCGAAGTCCGGCTCGCCGGCGGCGAAGGAGAGGACATCGATGCCCTGCGCCTGCATGTCCTTGGCGCGGTTCATCACCGCGACCGTGGCGGAAGGGGCAAGCGACGACACGCGATGCGAGATGCTCATGGCGGAAGGGTATCGGGCAGAAGGGGGTGAGGGAGCACGCCGAGCCGAAGGCAGGACGGTGTGAAAGAAAAAGGGGCGGACTTTCCGTCCACCCCTCGTGCCTTATGCCTTGTGCCCCGTGCCTTCTCTCACAGGTTCCCCCGCCGCTCCTGCTCGATCTCCAGGGCTTCGAACAGGGCCTTGAAGTTGCCCTTGCCGAACGACTGGCTGCCGCGGCGGCAGATGATCTCGAAGAACAGGGTCGGGCGGTCCTGGAGGGGCTTGGTAAACAACTGGAGCAGGTAGCCCTCGTCGTCGGCGTCGACCAGGATGCCGAGTTCGCGCACGCGGTCGTGGTCTTCCTTGACGGCGTGGTGGCCGTTCTCGGTCAGCACCTTGTTCACGCGGTCCCACACCAACTGGTAATAGGTGTCGGGCAGCGAGAGGAAGTCGACGCCGCGCCGGCGGAGTTCCGCGACGCTGTGGAGTTCGTCGTTGGTGCGCAGCGCGAGGTGCTGCACGCCCGGGGTCATGTCGTGCCACTCGAGGTACTCGAGGATCTGGCTCTTCTTCTTGCCCTTGGCGGGCTCGTTGATGGGCAGCTTGATGAGGTGGTTGCCCGAGGCCATGACCTTGGACATGAGCGCCGAATACTCGGTGGAGATATCGGCGTCGTCGAAGTGCTTGAACATCTTGAATTCGAGCACATCCTCGTACCACTTGACCCAGTGGTTCATCTTGCCCTCTTCGACGTTGCCGACGAGGTGGTCGACGAACATCAGGCCGCAGGGGTGCTTCTTGTTGTACTCGTTGATGGGGTGCTCAGACGAGATGTCCTTGAAGCCGGGCGCGAACTGCCCGCCCATCTTGACGCGGTCGAGCGCGTACGCGCCGGTGCGCGAGACGAAGGAGTGCACGGCGCGTCCGTAGGTCTTGACGCCGGCCATGGTGATCGTGCCGTGCTCGTCGGAGACGGTGAAGGGCTCGTAGGAAGACTCGCCCCCGTTCTTGAGGGCTCGCTCGTAGGCGGCGGTGGCGTCGGCGACGGTGAACGCGACATCTTTCACGCCGTCGCCGAAGCGCAGGACTTCCTTCTGGGCGGGGTGGTCGCTGTTGAGCCCGGTCGTGATGAGGAAGCGGATGTTGCCCTGGGTGAGCAGGTAGGACGCCTCGGTGCGCGCGCCGGTGGTGAGGTCGGAGACCTGCTGGATGGTGAAGCCGAAGAGGTTGGCGTAGAAGTACGCGGCCTGCTTGGCGTTGCCGACGAAGAAGCGGACATGATCCACGTCGATGAGGTTGAGCGGGTCCGTCGCGTCGAGCGAGGAGGGCTTGGTCATCGGGCGGTTCGCTGGGGCGGTCGTCATCGCTTCGTCTCCGAGTCGATGGGGGTGAGGATCTGGAAAGGGAATGATACGACCCACCGGACGCCGCGGACCGGAAGACGCCGGCTCTGGGAACAAGAGGGTGCGCCACGGTGAGCGTCTGCTATCCTGCGTCGCGATGGAGCGAACCGATCAAGCCATGGACGGGGCCTGCGGCGGGCCCGCCTCGCTGCGCGTGCTGGCGAGCGGGTCGCGAGGGAACTGCTCCGTGCTTCGGGTCGGCTCGGGGAAGGGGGCGCGGGTCGCGCTCCTGGACGCCGGGTTGTCGCCGAGGCGCACGGGCGAGGCGCTGCGCGAGGCGGGGCTTTCGCTCGCGTCGGTGACCGACATCGTTTTCACGCATCTGGACCACGATCACTGCCACCCGGGGTGGTGCTCTCCGAACGCCGCGCCCAACGCGCTGACCCATGTTCATCGGGCCCACCGGGGCCGGGCCGAGCGGATGGGGCTGCTGTACCGTCGCGCCAGGGTGTTCGACTCGACCGCGATCGTCGAGGGGGCTGGCGGGGCGGCGAAGTTCGAGACGGTGCTGGCGTCGCACGATTCGCTGGGCGTCGCGGTGTTCCGCGTGAAGGTCCAGACCGGCGAGGGCGAGGCGGAACTCGGCTACGCGACCGATCTGGGGCATGTTCCCGGGGCGGTCGTGGAGCACCTCCGGGGGGTCGATGCGCTGGCGATCGAATCGAATTACTGCCCTGCCCTCCAGGAAGCGAGCGACCGGCCCGAGTTCCTGAAGCGCCGCATCATGGGGGGGGCGGGGCACCTCTCGAACCAGCAGAGCGCCGAAGCGGTGGCCCGGATCGCGCCCAAGCCGGGCGCCCCGGTCGTCCTGCTGCACCTTTCGGAGGAATGCAACACCCCGGACGCCGCAACGGCGGCCCATCGCGCCTCGCAGGGGCGACTCGTGATCTCGAGCCAGCGCTCGGCGACGCCCTGGACCCCGATCCGAACGCGGGCGTCCCAGATCCCCAAGGAGGTGGTCGTCCGGCCCCTTCAGGGCGTTCTTTGGGGCTGAGGGCCCCTACGAGCCGTTTCAGGACCTTGTGCGGGCCGATTTTCTGCAACCACCTCCCTCAGAATCGAGTAGACTCTTCGCATGACACGCGCTGAAGAAAGGCGTCTGATCGAGAGGGCCACCGCTGGCGACAAGGCCGCGGCGGACGCTCTCGTCAGGGCTCACCAGGCGTCCCTGTACGCGTACCTGCTCCGGCTGAGCGGTCGCCCCGACATCGCGGAGGACATCACCCAGGACGCGTTCGTGCGCGTGCTGCTGCACCTCGACCGGTTCGAGCCGACCTATCGCTTCAGCACCTGGCTGTTCACGATCGCCAAGCGGTTGTACGTGAACGCGATGCAGAAGCACAAGCCCGTGTATGACAGCGACACGGTGGGGGCGTGGGGCCCGTCGCCCGGCAGCGGCCGGTCGTCGAAGTCCGGCTTCGACCCCAACGACAGCGTGTACGGGCACCCCTACAGCCCGGCGTCCAAGACCGAGGAACGGGACGCCAACCGTGCGGCGTTGCGCGACGCGCTCTCGGACCTGACCGATGAACAGCGAGAGATCCTGATCCTGTTCCACCAGCACGACTGGCCGATCTCCGTGATCGCCCAGCACATGAACATGCCCGAGGGCACCATCAAGAGCCACCTGCACCGGTCGCGCAAGCGCCTTCGCGTGGCTCTCGAGGAGCGCAGCCCTTCGCTCGCGCAGCGTTTCGTCGAAAGGGGCCTGGCGTGACGCAGGTGGGATCGAACCAGAACGGCACGCCCGATGGTCCCGCGAGGGGCGCGCAGTCCGACGAGGCGCGCCTCGACGCGCTGCTCAACGCGTTCTTCGATAAGGAACTCTCTGTCGACGATTCTTCGTCGCTCTTCAAGGGCCTGCGCACTTCACCCAAGAAGGCGCGCGAGTTCGCCGCGACCCGGCGTGCGCTCGAGGGCCTGAAGGATCTCGACCCGGCGCCCGACCTCGCCGATCAGATCCTCTCCGCCGTCGATCGCCAGCGTCCGTGGCTTCGCGACCGCGATGTCTGGGGCGTGCGCATCGGTCGAGCGGGTCTCGTGGCGGCGCTGCTGCTGGCGCTGGGCGGGACGCTGATGCACCGGCGCGCGACACCCGACGCCCAGATCTGGAACCCGGCGCCTGCGCCGGTGACCGACCTGGTGCGCTCCAGCGGCGAGGCGACCTCGCTGACGCGCGAGAGCGCGCAGGCGGCGATGATCTCGCTGCGGAACGAGGCGACCCGATTCGCTCCATCGCGCTCGGCGCAGAGCGTCGCGGGGCTCGCGTCCTTCAAGCCGGGAGTCCCCGATCCCGAGGCGTGCGCAGATCTGTACGCCGTCTCGTTCAAGCCGGTGGACGCGGGCCAGTCGTCTCGACGCACGCGCGGCATGGCCGCGACGGGCTTCGGCGTGGCGTCACGCTCCGAGGGCGACCTGATCATCCTCCGTCTCGTTCCCGGCGACGAGCCGGGCGAAGGCGGATCCACCGTGGTGACCTTCCGACCGAGGTGAGCGTGCGTGTCGTTCGGCTCATTCTGATCGCGTTCGCGGCGATCCTCGTCGCGGCGCCGGGGGTGGCTCGCGCCGATACCTCCGGCGAAGAACGCGAGGCCCGTCGGCTCTCGCTCCGAGACGAACTCGCGCAGCTGCCCGACGACATCGACGTGGCGATCGTGGTCCGCGGGCTCTCCAGACTCCGGGCGACCGACGCCGGCGCGCTCGCGTCGGGAGCGATGGTCGACCCGGCGTTCGACGAGGTGCGGGCTCGCTGGGGCGCTCTGAGCGACGCGATCGGGCTCGATGCCCTCGCGGCGTTCGACGCCGTGCTGGGCGACCGGGTGATCCTCGCGGCCCGAACCCCGGCCGGGGGAGTTGCCGACTGGACGCTCTGGACCGATGTCTCGTCGCGGACCGAGTGGCTGCTTCGCAAGCAGCTGAAGGTCTCGCCGCGGACGATCGTCGCGGGGCAGACGCTCTACACCGTGGAGCGAGGCGCGCTGGACCTCACCTTCACGCGTCCGTGCGCGGATTGTCCCGGCATCGCGAGGCTGATCCTGGCGCCTTCGGGATCGGCGCTGTTCGAGCGCGCGGTCCGGGGGGGGCGGCGCGTCGAGGGGGCGCCATCGCATCGCTTCGTGACCGAGTTTCTGGCCGAGAACCCGGACGCCGACGCGGCCATGATCGCCCGTCTTCCCAAGCGTGAGAACGCGTGGGTGTCGATGGGCGCGACGGTTCGCGGCGAGGAGATTTCCGTTTCCGTCCGCACGTCGAGCCCCGACGCCGACCCGGTCGGAACGAAGGCGCGGTTGCTGAGGGGCTGGAACGAGCGTGCCGTGTCCTCGATCGCGCGCGACGCGATCGTCGCGATCTTCGATTCGGGCGGGTCGGCGCTTTCGGAGGCCGCCTCGCTGGTCGAGCCGCTGTTCCCTCGCGGGATGCTGGCCCCCGACGCCGCCGACGCGGAAGGCGTGCTGAGCGGGCGCGAAGTCGCGATGCTGATGCCGACGGAGACCGGCGGCGTGGCGCTGCTCGCGGTGGTCGAACTGCTCGACCTCGAGCGCGGCGCGGTTCTGGGCGACACCGCGATGGACACGATGCTCGAATCCTTCGGCGTGCGCCCGAGGAACTTCTCCGGCGTCCTGCCCTCGGCGGTGCGGAGCGTTGAAGAATCCGGGGTATCGCTGTCCTGGGTCTACCGAGCGTCGAGCGCGAGTGAGCCGGCGGCGCCGGTGGGCGTGCGAACGCCCACGCCGGGGTGGTGGATGATGACGACCGATCCGGGGCTGTTCGACGACGCGACGGCGCGTCTTTCGACTGCTGCCCTCGAGGGGCAGGGTGTGGGCGCCTGCGATGGCGCGTCGGGGGCGCCGGGGGCGCCTGGGCGTTTCTCGGACGGCCAACCGGGCGAGGGCCGTCGCGGGGCGTCCTCCGCCCGCGCGTTCGCAGTCGCCCGACCGTCCCGGCTTGTGGAGACGCTGGAGCGAACGGGCGTGACAACGCTGCCTGCGCTGGCGGGGCTCCGCGCCGTGCGAGAGGTCCGGTGGAGGGAGCTGGGCGTCGAGGGCGGCGTGATGCGAGCCGAGATCACCGTGCTGCTGGACGAGGGGGCCGCGGCCCCGAAAGCGTCGCGCTGAAAGCGGCCTACCATTCGGTCAGCCACGCCGGCGCGCCCCCAACCGCGCCGGGAACGAATGACGCACCCATGAACCGCTGTCCTTGCCCGGGGCTCCGTCGCTCCGCCCGGACGCCGACCGTACTCGCCTCGCCCCGTCCCGGGGGGAACCTTCGCACATGACCCACGACTCCATCCGCAATGTCGCCATCATCGCGCACGTCGACCACGGGAAGACAACCCTGGTCGACCAGCTGCTGAAGCAGTCGGGCATGTTCCGCGTCGGGGAGCTGGACAAGCTCGCCGGTGGTCAGCACGGGCTGATCATGGACTCCAACCCGATCGAGCGCGAGCGCGGGATCACGATCCTTTCGAAGAACTGCGCCATTCAGTACCTCGCGACGGACGGGCGCAGCCATCGCATCAACATCATCGACACCCCCGGCCACGCCGACTTCGGCGGCGAGGTCGAGCGCGTGCTGCGCATGGCCGACGGCTGCCTGCTCGTCATCGACGCCTACGACGGCCCGATGCCCCAGACGCGCTATGTGCTGGGCAAGGCCCTCGAGCTCGGCCTGCGCCCGGTCGTCGTCGTCAACAAGTGCGACCGCCCCGACGCACGCCCCCAGCACGCGGTCAACGAGGTGTTCAGTCTGCTGATCGACCTGGGCGCCGACCACCTCGCCGAGGACTTCCCCGTGATCTTCTGCTCGGCGCGCGAGGGGTGGGCCTCGTATGACTACACGGAGCGCGGCGCCGACATGCGCCCCGTGTTCGACGCGATCATCCGCCACGTCCCCCAGCCGAACAACGACGCGAGCGCACCGCTTCAGATGCTCGTCAACACCCTCGACTACTCCGAGTATGTCGGGCGCATCGGCATCGGGCGCGTGTTCGCCGGCGTGCTCAAGGCGGGCCAGCAGGTCGCGATCCTGGAGCGTGAGGACGGCAAGCGGCGCAACGGCAAGATCGTCAAGCTCCTCCGCTTCAGCGGCCTGGGCCGCGTCGAGACCGACATGGTCGAGGCGGGCGACCTCTGCGCCGTTGTTGGTCTCGAGAACATCGACATCGGCGACACCATCGCCGACCCGAACAACCCGCAGCGCCTTCCGGGCGTAAAGGTCGACGAGCCGACGATCACGATGCTCTTCCGCATCAACGACTCGCCCTTCTCGGGCCAGGACGGCGAGTACGTCACCAGCCGCCAGCTCAAGGACCGTCTCGAGCGCGAGCTCCAGAGCAACGTCGCGCTGCGCGTCGAAGCCGGGCGCACGCCCGACGAGTTCATGGTCTCCGGTCGCGGCGTGCTCCACCTGGGCATCCTGATCGAGAACATGCGCCGCGAGGGCTACGAGCTCTCCGTCGGCAAGCCGATCGTCATCACGCGCGAGGTCGACGGGGTGACCCACGAGCCCTTCGAGCGCGTCGTCGTCGAGGCGCCCAACACCGCCGTCGGACCGGTCATGGAGATGCTCGGGTCCCGTCGCGCGGAGCTGCAGCACATGGACCAGCGCGGCGACATGACCCGCATGGAGTTCATCGCCCCGGCGCGCGGGCTCATCGGCCTGCGCGGGCGCCTGCTCACCGCGACGCAGGGCGAGGCCATCCTGCACCACACCTTCGAGAAGTACGGCCCGGCCGGCGGCGCACCTCCGGGTCGCGCCAACGGCGTGCTCATCTCCACCGAGGGCGGGCAGGCGACCGCGTACTCCATCGAGCAGATGGCGGACCGCGGCGTGATGTTCATCAAGCCCGCAGACCCCGTGTACCCGGGGATGCTCGTCGGCGAGCACAACCGCGACAACGACCTGAGCATCAACATCAGCCGCGCCAAGCAGCTGAACAACATCCGCTCGGCGAACAAGGAAGCGACCGTCACCCTCAAGGCCCCGCGCCTCATGTCGCTCGAGGAAGCGCTCGAGTACATCGAGGACGACGAGCTGGTCGAGGTGACGCCCAAGTCGATCCGCCTTCGCAAGAAGCTGCTGAACGAGGCGGACAGGCGCAAGGAATCGCGGCGCGATCGCGACCGCGAGACGGCGCGGGTCTGACGCGCGCACGAACGAGGGCGAGCCGGCGGCCCGCCCTCTGGTGTGCTCAGGATTCCGAACGACCGGTCAGCGCTTCGCGTCGACCGCTTTCTGCAGGTCGCTGATCTCGCGGCGCAGACGCCCGACGGTCTCCTGCAGCGATTCCAGTCGATCGCCCGAGAGACGACCGGACAACCTGTCGGCCCACTGCCCTGCGCTGCGTCGGAAGGTCGGGCTGGGGTGGTTGCTCGCGGCCCGCTGGAACAGTTCGACGCCGCGCTCGTCCTCGATGCCGATCAGCGCCGAAGCCGCGGCCATGCGCACCCGCTCCACGCTGTCGTAGACGAGGGGCGCGACGGCGTCGAACGCCCGTTCGCGGTCGTGCTTCGCGAGACGCGCGATGGCGCTGAGGGCGCCGGCGCGCACGCGCTGCATGTCGCCCGGGCCGATGTGGCGGATCGCCGCGTCGAGGCCCTCGGGCGCGTCGAGCGAGGCGAGCGCGCTGATTGTCGCCTGGCGGATCTGGTCGTGCTGGCTGGGCGTGTCGAGGAACGAGAGCACGAGGGGGGTGTGCGACGAGTCGCCCAGGCGCCCGATCCCTTCGATGGAAGCGGCGCGCACTGCGTAGGAGCGGTCGTTGGCCGCGAGGCGTTCGAGCGCGGGGAGCGCGCGCTTGTCGCGCGTCTCGACGAGCGCGTTCACCGCGGAGCGCCGGACACGCGGGTTGTCGATGCCCTCGCGCAGCAGGGTGAGCAGCTCGTCGGAGTGATTGAGCCGGCCCAGCGTCTCGGCGGCGCGCTGACGCAGGGCGTAGTGCTCGGTGGTGGCGCGGACGGTCGAGCGCAGTGCGTCGACCGTGTCGCGTCCGGGATGATCTCGCAGCGCCGTCACGGCGTCGAGGCGCGACGCGATCGTCGGGCCCTCGCGCAGCTGGGCGATGATCCTCGCGCGCGGCTGCACCATCTTCGGCGTCATCAGCACGTGCAGGTCCGGGTCGACGCAGACCATCTTGGGGTCGCGCGCCAGGGGGACGCGCGTCTCGTGGCGTTTGCCGGTGACGGGGATGACGATCTCCGTCCACTTCTGGCCGTCGTGGATGCGGATCGGCAGGTCGAACGCGAACGCGGGGACCTCGGGCGAGATCGCCTGGGTCTGCTCGACGACGATCCGCAGCGACTTGGACGACTCGTCCCACGAGGCGGTGGTGGTGACGTCGGGCGTGCCCGGGCGGCGCGTCCACTGCTCGAAGAAGTGCTCGAGGGAGAGGCCCGACGCCTTCTCGAGGTGCTCCATGAGGTTGTGGGTGCGGACCGTGCCGAGCCGGTGCTCGGCGACATACGCGCGCAGCGCGCCGAAGAACGCCTCGTCGCCCAGCTTCATCCGGAGCATGTGCAGGACCGACGCGCCCTTGGGGTACGGGTTCGCCGCCTTGCGGAAGTTGTCGATCGGGTCCGCGTAGAGGTTCGAGACCATGCCCGGCGTGGCGAGCGGGTCCTTCGCGGGGACCTTGTCGCGCCCGGCGGCGGAGCGGACATTGATCCATGTGTCGTAGAGATAGCCGGCGTCGTAGCCGTCGCGGTCCTCGAACCAGATGGACTCGAAGAAGACCGCGAAGCCCTCGTTGAGCCAGAGGTGCTCCCACGAATTACAGGTCAGGTAGTCGCCGAACCACTGGTGGATCAACTCGTGGGAGATGAGCGGATCGAGGTCGGCGTCTTCGAGCGCGATCTCGTCGAAGTTGGCGGTGTCGTACATCGTCGTCGCGGAGGTGTTCTCCATGCCGCCGGCGCCGAAGTTCCAGACGACGAGCTGGGCGTAGCGGGGCCAGGGGTAGGGGGTGTCGAGCACGCGCTCATAGGTCTCGAGCATCCGCGAGGTGTTCCCGTAGGTCCCGCGGACTTTGTGGCCCTCGCCCGGGGGCACATAGACGGGCATGGAGATGCGATCGCCGGGTCGGGCGACATCGACGACGTCAAACTTGCCGACGATCAGCGAGACGAGGTAGTTGGGGTGGGGTTTGTCGAGGGCCCAGTGGAATGTGCGGCGGCGGTCGCGCACGCTCTCGGAGCGCAGCTCGCCGTTGCTGCTGACGAGGTAGCCGTCGGGGACGGTGACCACGAGCTCGGTGGCGAGGCGCACGTTTGGGAAATCGTGGGAGGGGAACCAGAACCGGTTGCTCTCGGGCTGGCCCTGGGTGTGGATCTGGGCGGGTCGCCCCTCCATGCCGTTGTCCTCGGTGAGCCAGAAGAGCCCGTCGACCGGGGAGGTGCAGGAATAGGTCGTGACGATGCTTGCGTCCTTGCCGGGGGGCAGGGGCGGATCGAAGGTGACGACCAGGCGCTCGCCGTCGTAGGAGTGGGTGAGACGAGCCCCGTTGAGCTCGACCTTCTGGATGTCCAGCTCGACGGCGTTGAGGGTGAGCGTCGTGAGGGGCTTCGAGATCGGGGCGAAGGTGAGGGTCTGCACCGCCTCGAAGCGAGGGGAGTTCATGTCGGGGATGTCGATGCGCAGGACCATCCGCTTGTGGTCTGCGAGCCGGTCGGGGGGGAAGTTGCGGATGTCCTGCCCGGTCGCGCCGTCGAAACGCAGGTCGGCCATCTCGGCGGCGCCGGCGGCCCAGAGGTAGCGGTCGGTCTTGAAGTGCTGGCAGGTGTGCCCGAGGTGCTCGTGGAGTTCATGGGAGAAGGACCGCTCGCCGGCGCTGCTGACGCCCGCGGCGAAGAGGGCGACGGGCAGGCCGGCCGCCAGCAGGATCCTGGCGGCGTGGGGATAACGCTTCGAGAACGCACGCATGGGAGGCTCCGCGAATCTGGACGCGAGTGAACCGCGGACCCTGGACGGTCGGCGCGGCGGGAGGACCGGGAATGTACCAAACCTTTACGGGGTTGTTGCAACGCCCTCGGCTTGTGTTCGCGCCGATGGTCGCACTACACTTGGTCCATGCCTGACATGAACCCTGCCGGCCATGAGCGGCGGCGACCGGACGAAGGCCCCCTGGGTCCCACCGGCGCCCCCGACAGCGCTGATCTGCTTGCCTCGACACGCGACGCCGCCGCCAGCGAGTTCTACAGCCCCATACCCGACGGCTACCGCAAGGGACGGACGAAGTACGTCGTCGTCCTCGGGACGGTCATGTCCGGACTGGGCAAGGGCATTTTCGCGAGCAGCCTCGCCAAGCTCTTCAAGGACAAGGGCCTCGTCGTCGCCCCCATCAAGATGGAGGGTTACCTCAACATCGACTCGGGCACGCTCAACCCGTTCCGCCACGGCGAGGTCTTCGTCCTCGACGACGGCACCGAGTGCGATATGGACCTGGGCACCTACGAGCGCATGCTCGACCAGAACCTGACGCGCCGGAACTTCATCACGGCCGGTCGCGTGTTCAGCGAGATCCTGGAGCGCGAACGGCGGGGCGGGTACCTCGGGCGCGATGTCCAGTTCATCCCCCATGTCACCGGCGAGGTGAAGCGGACCCTGCGAGAGCTGGCGATGTACGGCGACGGCGAGAAGCCGGCCGACATCGTGTTCGTCGAGGTCGGCGGTACGGTGGGCGACTACGAGAACGCGCACTACATCGAGGCGCTCCGCGAGCTGGCCTTCGAGGAGGGCGAGGGGTCGACCTGTTTCGTCGCGCTGACCTATGTCATCGAGCCCCCGGCGCTGGGCGAGCAGAAGAGCAAGGCCGCCCAGCTGGGCATCAAGCGCCTGCTCGAGGCGGGCATCCAGCCCCACATCATCGCGTGCCGCGCGAGCAACCCGGCGTCTCACTCGGTGATGCAGAAGATCGCGATGTTCTCGAATGTGCCCCTCAAGCGCATGTTCAGCATGCACGACCGCCCGAGCATTTACACGATCCCCGACGCGATGCGCCGGTCCGGGCTCGACCGGGAGGTCCTGAGCATCATGGGCCTGCACGACCGGGTCGACTCGGTCCACGAGGACGAGGCGCGCGGGCAGTGGAGCAAGTTCACCAACGCGCTGCTGCGCCCTCGCAAACGCCAGCTGCGCGTCGGGCTCGCCGGGAAGTACGCCAGTCTGCGCGACGCCTACGCCTCGATCGACAAGGCGCTCGAGCACTGCGCGGCCCACCTCGACTCCAAGGCCGAGCTGGTGTGGATCGAGTCCGAGGACATCAATCACGCCAACGCGAGCAAGACCCTCGACAACCTCGACGCGGTCATCGTGCCCGGCGGCTTCGGGGCACGCGGCGTCGAGGGCAAGATCGCGTGCGTGAAGCACTGCCGCGAGAACGCCATCCCGTACCTGGGCATCTGTCTTGGCTTCCAGGTGGCGGTCATCGAGTTCGCGCGCCATGTCCTTGGGCTCGAGGGCGCCAACAGCACCGAGTTCGACCCCGCCACGCCGCACCCGGTCATCAGCGAGCTGCCCGACCAGAAGAAGATCGAACTCCTGGGCGGCACGATGCGCCTGGGCGGGCAGGACGTGCAGCTGACCCCCGGCTCGCTCGCGGCGCACCTGTACGGCTCGACCTCGGTGCGCGAGCGTTTCCGGCACCGCTACGAGGTCGAACCGGCGTACATCGAGCGTCTCGAGGGCGCCGGCATGGTGTTCAGCGGGCGTCACCCGAAGCACCCGATCATGCAGTTCCTCGAGTTGCCCCGGCGCGCGAAGCACGACGGAGCCCCGTCGCACCCGTACTTCGTCGGCGCGCAGTTCCACCCGGAGCTGACGGGGCGCCCGCTGCGCCCCCAGCCCATGTTCATGGGGCTGCTGGCCGCGGCGATCCGCCGGCGCGAACCCTCGGCCGATGTCGGTCGCTGGGCGTTCCCCGACGACCGCGACGACGAGGGCCGACCTGCCGGCGAGGTCCACGTCTCGCGCGGCGATCGGGCCACGCTCCACGCCTGATTCGCGCGCCGGAACGCCCTAGCGTTGGCCCTCGTGCACGACATGCCCTGGTACATCCCGCTGCTGATCTTCGCTGCGCGAGTGTGCGATGTGTCCGTGGGAACGATGCGCGTGATGCTGGTCGTGCAGGGCAAGCGTTACGCCGCCGCCTGCCTGGGCGTGGTCGAGGTCACCATCTGGGTGCTCGCGGTGCGCGAGGCGCTGCTGCACCTGCCCAACCCCTTCGCGATCATCGCCTACGCCGGCGGGTTCGCGACGGGCACGCTGATCGGGATGACCATCGAGGACAAGCTGGCCTTCGGCTACCGCGCGGTGCGCGTGATCAACCCCGAGGCAGACACCGACCTCGCGCGCACGCTGCGAGAAGAGGGTTATCGCGCCACGAAACTCACCGGCTACGGGCGCGACGGCCCGGTGGACGTCGTGTTCCTGGTCGTGCGCCGTCGAGGGGTGCGCGAGCTGCTGCAGCGCCTCAGCGAGGCGGCGCCCCGCGCGTTCGTGACCATCGAGCGGGTCGAGCAGCCGCACGGAGGGGGCTTCGAGCGCCGCGCGGCGGGCCTGCCGGGTGCGCTCACGGGCGGGCTCAGGAAGTAGCGACCGCGACTCGGAACCCCCGCTGGCGGGCCGGGCGTTGACCCTCCCGGGCTCGCGGATACAGTCCGGACCGGCGCGTCGGGCTGTGTTCCGCCCATCGCGTCCGACGGCGATGTAGCTCAGTCGGTTAGAGCGAGGGATTCATAAACCCTAGGTCGGAGGTTCGAATCCTCCCATCGCCACTTCGTCCCCGCCCAGCCCCGCTCCACGCGGGGCTTTCGCGTTTTGTCGGGCACGCTGCGCTCACGAGGGGCTTGCTCGCGGGCCGATAAGCCCGGCTTGGACCCAGCGATCAGCGTCATCCTGCCTACCCGCGAACGAACCGGCAAACTCGGCTCGTGCCTGCGCGCGTTCGCGACGCAGACCCTCCCGCCCGACCGCTTCGAGGTCCTCGTCGCCCTCGACGGCGAGGACGCGGAATCCGACCGGCTCGTCACCCGCCTCGCGACCGAGACGCCCTTTGCCCTGCGCCTGATCCGCTGCCCGGCCCGCGGCATCGCGCACGCCAAGAACGAACTCCTCGGCGCGGCGCGCGGACGCTTCGTGCTGTCCATCAACGATGACATCCTCCCCGAGCCCGGCTTCGTCGAGGCGCACCTGCGCGCGCAGGAAGAAGCGCTCCCCCGCGGCGGCGCGATGGTCCTCGGCGCGACGCCATGGGTCGTCCACGAGCCCGACCGGCTCTTCGACCGCATGATCCGCGAGACCTCGATGGTCTTCTTCTACGACCGGATGCTCGCGTCTCCCCACCTGCACGACGCAGACCACGACTGGGGCTTCCGGCACGCGTGGAACATGAACCTCTCGATGCCGCGCGACGCGGCACTCGACGCCGGGGGGTACACGGTCTTTCCCGACCCGATCTACTACGAGGATCTCGAACTCGCGCACCGGCTCCAGCGCGAGCGGGGCATGCCGGTGCTGTATCGGCCCGGCGCCGTCGCGCTGCACGATCATCGGTACGAGCCGCGCGGCTACCTCGCTCGCGAAGAGGTCCTCGGACGCACCGCCTGGGGGGTGGCGCAGACGCGACCCCTGTTTGCGCGCGAGGTCTTCGGGCGTGACATCACCACCGAAGCCGAGGCAGCCTTCTGCCGCGACAGCGTCGAGCGTGACCGGGCGCTGGCCGATCGTCTGCGCGCGTCGTTCGAGCGGACGGCGACGCTGCCTTCGGGCGCGATCGACGGCCGACAGCCGGGCTTCCTGATGAACGCGCTCTACGAGCAGCACCTGGCGCTCAAGCGGTGGCACTGGCGGGTGGGGTTCCTTCGCGCCGTCGACGGCGTTCGGCACGACGGCGTACAGCGGGAGGCCCACCTCGCCGGGGATCGGGATCTTCGCGCAGGAAACGCCTTTGGGACTGCAGTGGGTGGGCGGGCTGGCCGATAACGGGAGCGGCGGTCCGAGAAAGCCGCCCTCTGTTTGTCTGCCCACGCCGACCCACCCCGCGCGGAGCGCCGCATGTCGAGCATCGAAGTCTGGTACGCGATCCCGTCCGCCAACCCCGAGCTCTGCCGCAAGACGCTGCCGGTGTGGCGTGAGATGGGCTATCGCATCGCGGTGCTGCAGAACTACGAGGAGGGTCGCATCCCGGCGGACATCACCGTCTGGCGCGACTCGTACCCCGGGTGGGCGCAGTCGATCAACATCCTCTGCAAAGAGGTTGTGCCCAAGAGCGCGTCGATCGTGGTTTCGGGCGGCGACGACATGCTGCCCGACCCTCACACGCCGGCGCACGCGATCGCGCGCCAGTTCATGGACCGCTTCCCCGATGGCTTCGGCGTCATGCAGCCCCAGGGCGACGCGTATATGGAAGCCGAGCACTACTGCGGCTCTCCCTGGCTCGGGCGCGGGTGGATCGACCGGATGTACCACGGGCGCGGGCCGATGTGGGGTGGATACACGCACAACTGGGCGGACCTCGAGCTCTTCTGGCTCGCGAAGGGCCTGGACGCGCTCTGGCAGCGTCCCGACCTCGCGCAGCACCACGAGCACTTCTGGCGCACCGGCGAGGGCAAGCCCAAGTACTGGTCGAACAATGTCGAGCCGAAGGACCGGGCCGATGTCCAGCTCTTCATTGCGCGAAGCTGGCAGAACTTCCCGGGCCACGAGCCCCTGGCCGGCGCCAAGCACACCAAGAGCCCGGTCTTCAACCCGACCCCGATGCGCGAGGACACCAAGCGCCTCGCCGAGCGCCACTGGATGAACATGTACGGCGGCGCCGGTCTGGGCGACACCTGGAACACCCGCATGACCGGGGCTCTCCAGCGCTGCGCCGATCAGGGAATGAAGCGTGTCGCGCTCTTCGGCGCCGGCACGCACACCAAGGGGCTCGGCGCTTCGCTGCGCAACCCGCCCGCGACGGTCGTGGCGATCATCGACGAGAACCCCGACCTGCGCGGCACGACGCTCTGGAACTACCCCATCGTCTCGCTCGAGGACGCCCTCACGCTGAACCTGGACGCGGTGATCCTGTCGTCCAACAGCATGGAGGAGCGTCTGCTCGAGTCGGCCCTGCCCCTTCGCGATCGGGGGGTCCAGGTGATCCGGCTCTACGAGGGCGAGCGCGGGATGTGGCGGGGCGACCGGGACGAGCGAATCCGCGGCCCGATCGAGTCGGCCGACCGCAAGCGCGACACCGCGGCAGCGTGAATCGCCCTCAGAACGCCCTCAAGACCGCCTCTGCGAAGCGTCGATAACCCAGAGTCCGGGAACGCCACGCAGCGTCCCGCCTGCCGCGAAACGGAGCCACGATGTCCCGCACGCCCGAAGTCTGGTTCGCGATCCCCTCCGCCAACCCGAGGAACTGTCGCGAGGTTCTGCCCGCGTGGCGCGACATGGGCTACAAGGTGGCGATCCTGCAGAACTACGAGCGGGCCGAGATCCCAGCCGACATCTGCGAGTGGAGCGACACCTACCCGGGCTGGGCGCGGTCCATCAACATCCTCGCCAAACGCATCGTTCCTCGCAGCGCGGGGATCATCGTTTCCGGCGGCGACGACATGCTTCCGGACCCGAACCTCACGGCGAGCGAGATCGCCGAGCAGTTCTTCGAGCGGTTCCCCGACGGGTTCGGCGTCATGCAGCCCATCGGCGATGACTACATGTGGGCGCCGCATTACTGCGGCTCGCCCTGGCTCGGCCGGCGCTTCTGCGACCTGATGTACCAGGGTCGCGGGCCGATGTGCGAGGGCTATGCGCACAACTGGGCGGACAACGAGCTGCACTGGGTCGCGCGAGGGCTCAACGCCCTCTGGAAGCGCCCCGACCTCTCGCAGCGCCACGAGCACTTCACCCGTCGCGGCGAGGACAAGCCCGCCTACTGGACCACCGCGGTGCAGAACAAGGACAAGCTCGACGTCGAGCTGTACATCGCGCGCAAGTGGGCCGACTGGCCGGGGCACGAGCCCCTCCCCGGGCCGAACGGGAAGATCTGGAAGTACGACCCGGCGCCGCTGCGCGAGGGCGACAACCGTCTCGCCGAGCACCACTGGACGAACCGCTACTCGCCCGATCGCGTGACGCAGGCCTGGGTGAACCGCGCGCGAGAGGCGCTCGAGACGTGCCGCGATCGGGGGCGCCGGCGTGTGGCGCTCTACGGCGCCGGCACGCACACGCGTCAGCTCGGCGCGCTGCTGATGGAGCCCCCGGTCGAGATCGCGTGCATCATCGACGACAAGCCCTCGCTGCGCGGCGCGAAACTCTGGGGTTTCCCAATCGTGACGCGCGACGAGGCGATGCGCATGTCGCTGGACGCGGTGGTGCTCTCGGCGAACAGCCACGAGGACGCCCTGTGGGCGCAGAGCGAGCCGCTGCGCGCCGCGGGCGTCGAGGTCATCCGCCTGTACGGGGACGAGTCCGCGATGCACGCCGGCCCGCTCGCGACGCAGGAAGCCACGACGAAGCGAAAGACCGCCTGAAGACGAGCCCCTTTCACTGGAGCGCCCGATGCGCCTGACGGAATACGACGCGTTCGAGATGATGTCGTGGGTCCTCGATCCGGCGAAGGAGTGGACGATCGTCGACGCCGGCGCGCACGAGGGCGTCGTGGCCGAGCGCCTTCTTGAGGTGTTTCCGCGGTCGGTGGTCTATGGGTTCGAGCCGATCCCCGAGACCTTCGAAACGCTGCGTGCGCGAGCCGAGCGACTCCCGCGTCTGCGTCCGGTGAACGCCGCGCTGGGCGACAGCAACACGACGGCCCGGATGAATGTGAACAAGAACTCGTGGACCGCGAGCTTCCTGCCGCCGAGCGAGCGGGGCCTGGCGTACCACGGCGACTGGCTCGAGCGTGAGCGGACGCAGCAGGTCGATGTCTTCCGCCTCGACGACTGGGCCGCGGAGCACGGGGTTCCCGAGGTGCATGCGTTGAAGATCGATGTGCAGGGCTTCGAGGGTGCGCTGCTCAAGGGCGCCAAGCGCCTGCTTCGCGACTCGGTTGTCGCGGTGTTTTCGGAAGCGCAGCTGATCCCCGAGTACGAGGGCGCCACGACTTTCGGCGAGATCGATGCCGCACTCCGGGAGCTCGGGTTCGGACTGCACCAGATCGTCGACATCCAGACCAAGGGTGAGCTGCAGGAGACCTCCTGCTGTGACGCGCTGTGGATCAAGCAGCCGGCCCTCGACGCGCTCCGGCGCAACCCGCCTTCACTGCCTCTCGACGAACTCAATGCCCGCCTCCGCGGGGTGTTCGACCGGCTGGCGGCGCGCGGGCTCAATCAGATCGCCATCTATGGGGCAGGCGCCCACACGCGGACCCGCCTCGCAGAGATCCTTATGGAGTGCCCGGTCCGTGTCGCGTGCGTCATCGACGACGACCCGCGACGGCAGGGCAACCGTCTCTGGGGCTTCCCCATCGTCTCACGCGACCAGGCGATCGCGATGGGCGTTTCCGCGGTCGTCCTCTCGTCGGACCTGTTCGAGGACGACCTGTGGAAGATATCCGCTGATATCCGCGCCGCCGGCGTCGAGGTGATCCGGCTTTACGGGGCGTCCGTCAAGGACGCGTCGCCCCGACGCCTCAGTGAGCTCGTGGGAGCGATGCACGCATGAAACTCCTCGACACCGATCCATTCGTCACGATGACACGCACCCTGCCGCGGGACGCGCCGCTGACGCTCCTCGATATCGGCGCGAACGAGGGCGCGGTGGCTCGGCGCATGCTCGATGTCTTCCCCAACGCCACCGTGCACGCGTTCGAGCCCGCCCCTGACATGTTCACTCGGCTCGCCGAGCGTGCCGAGCGAACCCCCGGCCTCGTGCCGCACCCCCTGGCGGTAGGCGACCGCAACGGCCAGGCGATGATGCACATCACCCGCAATCACCTGCTGTCGAGTCTTCTGCCCGCGAGCGCAGAGGGTTTTTCCGCGTACGGCCAGTGGGTGGAACGCGTGCGGACCGTTCCCGTCCGATGCGTCCGGCTCGACGATTGGGCGATCGAGGCCGGCGTGGCCCGCGTCGACGCGCTCAAGATCGATGTGCAGGGCCTCGAGCTCGATGTGCTCCGCGGCGCGACCCGGTTGCTGGGTGAGGGAACCACCTGGATCTTCAGCGAGGCGCAGCTCATCCCCGAGTACGATGGCGCCGCCAGTTTCTCGCAGATCGATCTCTTCCTGAACTCGCTGGGCTATTCGCTGCACCAGATGCACGAGATTTATCACAAAGGCCCCGACCAGCGATCCACGGCCTGCGACGCTCTCTGGGTTCGGCGCGACGCGCTGTGCGAGGTCAAGCCCCCCGAGTTCCTCGACGACGAGCGGCTGTACTGGCAGAACCGGGTCAGACGCGCGCTGGACCTCTGCAAACGCGAAGGGCTCACCCGCGTCGCGCTCTACGGCGCCGGGCAACACACCCGCGCGCTGGGCGATGTCCTGATGTCGCCAGCAGCGTCCGTCGTGTGCGTGATCGACGACGCGCTCGGTGCTTCGGGCGAATCGCTCTGGGGTTTCCCGATCGTCACACGCCAGCGGGCCATGGATATGGGCCTTGACGCGGTGATTCTCTCCGCGAACAGCCACGAGCCCGCGCTCTGGAAGGCGAGCGAGCCCCTTCGCGCCAGTGGTGTCCGAGTAATCCGCCTGTATTCGAGCGACGACCCCGCTGGCCTCGAAGCTGCCTGCGCCGCGGGTTGATCCGCTTCAGGGCGTGGCCAGCATCGCGGCGACATCGGCCAGCATGCGCGGGGCGAAGCTCTCGTAGGTGAGGTCCGCTCTCACTCTCGATGCGATGCCAGCGCTTGCGTCAACGCGCCAGATCGGACGCTCGATCGCGCAGGCAAGCACCAGTTCCAGTGTCTCGCACGACCAGAAGGTCAGCGAAGGGATGTCCCCGAGGAAGTGATCCGCCTGCATCGGGCGAGGGACAACGGCGTCGGCCGTCGCCCGAACGCGGTACGCCGGGTCGATCGCGATGTGGTGGTGGCACGCCAGGCCCAGGCGCTGCTTCGTCGAGATCAGGCGCATCAACCACGGGTGCCAGGAAACGGGGTAGACATCCGCCGAAAGCGGGAGCCAGTGCAGCCAGCACTCGCCCCGCGTCAAACATTCGCGCGCACACCATGTCTCCGTTGCCGAGAGCTCGTCCCTGTGCATGCGGCAGATCGGCAGCCCGCCCGACAGCGCGCACTCGAAGACGCGCTGGTGCGCCAGGGTGTTGATCGAGATGTGCAGGTGTGCGCGGGCGGACTGATAGCACGCGCGCAGGTCCTCGCCGTGCTCGATCGCGGGGCGGGCGAAGGCGCGGAGGCGCGGGTGGTTCTGCCAGCCCCGCCCGTGGATGCGGAACCTCCAACCCCTGCGCTCCGCGATGTCGGCCGTCCACGCGAGCGACTGGTGTCGGAACACCCGGTCGGCGAAGGGCTGGGTGCAGCGGGTGTGCAGGAGCGCGACGCTCGCCTCGTCGGGTTCTCGGCCGAGTGTTTCCTTCAGCGCGGAGCGGGTCAGCGCGTCGAGGCCGCCCTGCGGGGATCGCTCCATCGCGTCGTCGATGATCGCCGGCACGCCGGCGCAGACGCGGTCGATGGCGCCGCGCATCGGGCCGGCGGTGGCTTCTCGCAGCAGGCGCTCGCGGAGGCGCTCGGGGGGCTCGGACTGGTGTCCGACATAGCCGACCTCGCACTCGAAGCGTTCGCGTACTTCACGCGTCGCGGGTGTCGCGTGGAACTTGTGCGCCGAGGCGAGCACGGGCGAGCGGATGGCGCGCGAGCGCGGGTACCCGAACTTCTCGAAGAGCGTCGGGTGCAAGTGGCCGACGAGGAAGTCGAGCTCGCCCTGCGCTCCGCCCAGTTCGGAGGTGAACAGGTGCGAGAGCGCGTCCTGGACCCAGCACGCGTAGGGAAGGTTGTCCGGGAAACACCTCTTGAGCGAAGCGCGCGGGTAGTTGATCACCACGACGAGGTCGGGCTCAAAGTCGTCGACGGCCCGCCAGTACGACAGCGCCGTGAGCAGCGAGTGCTCGTCGGCCTCCATCAGCACCCGCGCCTGGTGGCCGGCGCTGTCGATCGCCTGGGCGATGTCCTGAGCGGAGTAACGCACGAACGAGGAGAACCGGCTCGTCGCGACGAGGACGCGCAGCGGATTGTTCGCGCGGTCGGCGAACCGAGCGGCCCACCACGAACGGTCGCGTTCCGAGTAGACACCCTCGACGCGATCGCGCAACGCGAGGAGGGCGCGCTCTTGTGCGGAGATGAGCCCGGTGAGCGTGTCGCGCAGCGCGGGCTGGCCGTGCGTGAGCGGGCTCTCGCGGAGGGGCGGCCCCGGCAGTCGCGCGTCGGGACGCGCCGCGAGCCAGTCACGCAGCGCGTCGATCGCCCGGTCGCCGGTGAACACGCGTACGCGGGCATCGGCGAGTGGGGACGAAAGGTCGAGGAGCGAGAGCGCGTCGAGCGCCGCAATCGGATCGGGCTCGACGACCAGCACCGGCGCGCGGTAGCCGTTGGGCGTGGGGGGCGTGTCGCGCAGCGATTTCTCGAGTAGCCACGGTGTGGTGAGCCCGTCGATGAGAAGCGGGGGCGTCTCGGCCGCGTCGGCGGGCGCGGCCGGGCGCGAGGCGTTGGCGCGGGCGTCACGGAGCCCGCTCCAGCCGTTGGCGCCGCGGGACACGATGTTCCCGTCCTTCGCGCGAAAGTGTTTGACGGAGTGCGCATGCGCGGCCGCCCACGGGTCGAACGCGTCGGCCAGCCCGCCCGCGCGGTCGCCCAGCGCTTCGAGGTTGCGCCGGCAGGTGGCGATGCGCTGGTCGCCCGTCAGTTCGTCCGACGGCAGGCGGGCCGCCGACGCCTCGATCTGCGCCGCCTCGGGCGACGAACGGACTTCGGGCGAGAGCGCCGCGAGGTGTTCCATTGCGCCGGTGCGAAGTCGCAGCTCGGTCAGGTGCAGGGCCGCGAGCAGGCGGATCTCGTGATCGTCGCGGTGGGCGGCCAGGTGCTCGTGGGCGGGGGCGAGGAAGCCCCAGGGCGCGCCCGCTGCGAGGCGCAGGAGTGCGTCGCGTTCGACGGGCGAGGGCCGCGTTCGGGGGGCTGTCGGAGCGCCGGGGGGTGACATCTGAGAGGGTTATCGGCGCGTCGGCTGGGGAAGGTCGGCAAACGGGCCGAGAATGATCGGAGATGGGTTTGTGGAGGCCCGGGCCTTGGCGGCGCAGGGGCCGAATCGCCTAGAGTCGGGTTCCCAGAATGACGCGGCAAGGCCGGCCGGGACGCCCCCCGGGACCGCGCCCCGGCCCACGGCACCCGGAGAGGTTATGACGACCGTGACAGCAGACCGAGCGCAGCGACCTTCGTCCCACACCCCCGGCCTCGACAACGAGACGCTGCTGGGGTGGCTGCGCGACATGCAGCTCATCCGCGAGTTCGAGAGCCGCACGGCGCAGGCCTACCAGCAGGCGAAGATCGGCGGGTTCTGCCACGTGTACACCGGCCAGGAGGCGCTCGTCGTGGGCACCTTCGCCGCGGTGCGCAAGGACGACCCGGTCGTCACCGCCTATCGCGACCACGGGCACGCGCTGGCCCGCGGCATGAGCCCCGAGGCGTGCATGGCCGAGATGTTCGGCAAGATCTCCGGCTGCGCGAAGGGCAAGGGCGGGTCGATGCACATGTTCGACCGCCCCAACGAGCTCTACGGCGGGCACGGCATCGTCGGCGCGCAGTCGGGCCTTGGCGTCGGCCTGGCCTTCAGCGTCAAGTACGAGCGCGAGGTCCTGAAGCGCGATGTCTATGGCAACGAGAACCCGCCCAAGCGTGTGGCGCTGTGCTACCTCGGCGACGGCGCGCTCAATCAGGGCTGCCTCCACGAGTCCATGAACCTCGCGGGGCTCTTCTCCCTGCCGGTCATCTACATCGTCGAGAACAACATGTACTCGATGGGAACCTCGATCGAGCGCGGCACGACGATGGCCCACGACCTGACGGCGAAGGGCCGGGCCTACGGCATGCTCTCGCGGAAGATCGACTCGATGGACATCCTCGACATCTACGAGGAGTTCAAGGCGATCGCCGACGAGTGCCGCGAGGAGCAGAAGCCGGCGTTCGTCGACATCAGGACCTATCGGTACAAGGGCCACTCGATGAGCGACCCGCAGAAGTACCGCACGCGCGAGGAAGTCGAGAAGTACGAGAAGGAGAAGGACTCGATCGCGATGCTGGTGGGCCACCTGATGCGCGATCGCAAGTGCCTGACCGAGGACGAGTGGACGCAGATGCAGGACGAGATCCGCGAGCAGGTCCTGGCGGCGGTGAAGTTCGCCGAGGAAGCGCCCGAGCCCGATCCCGAGACGGAACTGTACAGCGATGTGTATGTGAACCCCCTTCCGCAGATGAGCCCGATGCGTGACTACACGCATGGCGCGCGGAACCCGCTCCTTGAGGGCGAGTGAGATCGCTCCGGATCGCCTCGCTGGAGGATTGATTGAATGGAACTCCTCATCCCCATCATCGTGCTCGCCATCGGGGTCGCCGCGGTGCGCGTGATCGGGATCGTGCTCGCAAAGCCGGGCAAGGTCGACCGGGTGTACACCAAGCCGGTGATCTCGGGGTCCTGGGGCGTGGCGGAGCGAGAGAGGCAGCGTCAGGAACAGCAGAAGCAGCAGCAGCAACCCACCGACACCAATCCCTCTGAGTCAAACGCATGACCACCTTCGTTGAGCCCGACGCCACTCTCTACAACCGCTGGTCGTTCGAGCCGGACTTCGACAAACCGCTGCCTTCGCGCGACGGCGACCGCGTCATCCAGTTCCGCGAGGCGCTGCGCGAGGCGATGAGCGAAGAGATGCGGCGCGACCCGCGCGTGCACCTGCTGGGCGAGGAGGTCGCGCAGTACCAGGGCGCGTACAAGGTCAGCCAGGGGATGCTCGAGGAGTTCGGCGAGAAGCGCATCATCGACACGCCCATCAGCGAGAACGGCTTTGCCGGGATGGCGATCGGCGCCGCGATGCGCGGGCTGCGCCCCATCGTCGAGTTCATGTCGTGGTCGTTCTCCCTCGTCGCGGCGGACCAGATCCTGAACAACGCGCCGAAGATGCTCTACATGAGCGGCGGGCAGTTCGGCTGCCCGGTCGTCTTCCGGGGCAACGACGGCGCCGGCGGGCAACTCGGCTCGACGCACTCCTGGTGCGTCGAGGGGCTCTACGCGAATGTCCCGGGCGTGAAGATCGCGATCCCCAGCAACCCGTACGACGCGAAGGGCCTGCTCAAGACCGCGATCATCGACAACGACCCGGTGTTCTTCCTCGAGTCCGAGCGCATGCTGGGCGACAAGGGCCATGTGCCCGAGGAGGAGTACTACATCCCCTTCGGGAAGGCGGCGCTGCGCGCCGAGGGCGACGCGTGCACGATCGTGTCGTTCGGGCGCCCGGTGAACTTCTGCCTGGAGGCGGACAAGGAACTGCGCGAGGAGGGGATCGAGTGCGACATCCTCGACATGCGCACGATCCGCCCGCTGGACATCGAGTCGGTGCTGAAGAGCGTGAAGAAGACCAACCGGCTCGTGGTGGTGGACCAGTCGTGGCCCTTCTCGAGCGTCGCGAGCGAGGTCATCACCCAGGTGATCGAGCGCGGGTTCGACTGGCTGGACGCCCAGCCGGTGCGCGTGAACAGCGACGATGTGCCTGCGCCGTACAGCAAGCGGCTGGAGCAGGCGTTCCTGCCGCACAAGGGAAAGATCGTGGCTGCGGTGAAGAAGACGCTGGGGCAGGCGTGAGTGCTGCCGCACAACTTCCACGACTGGTGTGTGGTGCGGTACGAGCACCGATGCGCATCGCGGCAGCTCTTCCTTGACCTTGATCCTCCCGGGGGAATGCCGGGAAGCCCCACGCGGCTGACCTTTGAGGGCGTCGCTGCGGTGGAATTCGATGCGCCAGGCGTGGAGAACATCCTGTTCGAGATCGTGGAGCATCCGTGGGATCGAACCCTTGAGGAACTCGAGGATCGGATCGCCCACACTTTGGATCCCCGGGTCGTGCCCCTCAAGCATGACCAGCCAGCGTCACTCGACGAGTTGCTCGAGATACTGCGGGGGACACCCCTGAAGTTCTTTGAGATTGGCACAAGCTACTGTCTGGGCGGCTGGATCATCGCGGAACGGGCATCCGCGGCGCCCCTTCATGCCGAGAAGTAAGACTACCCTGTAGGCGGTTCACGAAGCGAGGAAGACCTATGCCGATTGAAGTCACGATGCCGCGACTGTCCGACACGATGCAGCAGGGGACGGTTGTGAAGTGGAATGTGAAGGAGGGTGACCCGGTCAAGCCGGGGACGATCCTCGCGGACATCGAGACGGACAAGGCGACGATGGAACTCGAGTCCTTCGACGAGGGCACGGTCGCGACCCTGGCGGCGAAGGAGGGCGACAATGTCGGCATCGGCGAGGTGATCGTCGTGCTCGCGGGCAAGGGCGAGGACGCGGCCAAGGTGAAGGCGTCTTTCGGGGGGAAGAAGAGTTCCACCGCAGAGGGCGCGGAGAAGAAGGGGAGTGGGGGGGAGAAGAAGGCGGGGGCCGAGGTGGCGTCGTCGAACGGGAAGGCGTCGAGCAACGGCGCGGCGACGGCGGTGGTCGACGATGACTCCGGGGAAGATTCGCACGGGTCCGGCTCCGGTGGGCGGATCTTCGCGTCGCCGCTGGCGAAGAAGGTCGCGGAGGAGATGGGTGTTGATCTGGCCGAGGTGAAGGGCACGGGGCCGAGCGGGCGCATCGTGCGCGCGGATGTCGAGGCGGCGGCGAAGTCGCCCGCGGCGGCATCGCCCTCGAAGGCCGATCGCGGCGCGCCTGCGCCGAGCATGCCGCCGGTGGGCGCGAAGCTCGAGGCGAAATCGGTCGCGCTCTCCAACATGCGGCGCACCATCGCGGTCCGTCTCGTCGAGAGCAAGACCACGATCCCGCACTACCAGGTCACCATGGCGGTCGACATGGACCCGCTGCTGACGCTGCGCACGCAGTTGAACGAGCAGTTGAAGGCGCAGGGCGTCAAGCTCAGCGTGAACGACTTCCTCGTCCGGGCGTGCGCGCTGGCGATGCACCAGCACCCGCACATCAACGCGTCGTGGAAGCAGACCAAAGACGCGGCGTCGATCGAACTCAAGGACCGCGTGAACATCGGCGTGGCGATCTCGCTGCCGATGGAGCGTGGGGGCGGGCTGGTCGTGGGCGTCCTGCGCGACGCGGACCACGCCGGTCTGCGCCAACTCTCGGCCGAGACGAAGCGCCTGGCCGACAAAGCCCGCGCGAAGGGGCTGAGCGTCGAGGAGATGGACGGCTCGACCTTCACGATCTCGAACCTCGGGATGTACGGCGTGGAGCACTTCACGGCGATCATCAACCCGCCCAACAGCGCGATCCTGGCGGTGGGGGCCGCGGTGGAGAAGCCGGTGGTGCGCAACGGCCAGATCGTCGTCGGGCACGAGATGCAGATGACGATGAGCAGCGACCACCGCGTGATCGACGGCGCGATGGCTGCGGAGTATCTGCAGACGGTCAAGCGGATGCTGGAGGCGCCTGCTACATTGCTGGTGTGAGCACCCTCTTCAAGCGCGTCGTGATGATCGATTGGTCAGGGCGCAATGCGCCCTCCCGAGCGCGAGAGAGTAAAGACGCGATCTGGATTGCCGACGGCACGCGTTCACGGCGCGAGAGTGCTCAATACTTTCGCACGCGGCATGCATCGGAAACATGGCTGCTCGAGAGGCTGCGCGAAGAGACAGTGCGCACGCTCGTCGGCTTCGACTTTCCGTTCGGATACCCCTCCCACACCGGCGGGCCGACGATGCCGAGCGGGCGTGCGCTGTGCGAGATGCTCGCGAGTCGCATCAGCGATGATGCGCGGAACCGCTCGAACCGCTTCGCGATCGCGGGAGAGCTGAACGAGGAACTGGCCGCGAAGTTCGGGGGCGACGGGCCGTTCTGGGGGTGTCCGCCCGCACGGGCGAACGGGTCGATGAGGCCCACGAAACCGCTCGGTCGGTTGGTCGGGGAGTACCGGGTCGTCGAGGAGCATCAGCGCCGCGCGGCGGGGGCGTCGCCGAAGAGCGCATGGCAATTGCTGGGCGCAGGGAGCGTGGGGAGCCAGTCGCTGCTCGGGCTCGCCACGATCGGGCGGCTGCTTCGCGACGAGGAGATCGCTTCGCGCGCCAGAATCTGGCCGTTTGAGACGGGATGGGGCGACGAGATGCGATCGACGCTCGCTTCGGATGCAATCGTGTTCACCGAGATCTATCCGTCGCTGTTCAACGATCGCGCGGCGGGCGTCAACCATCACATCCACGATGCGCGCCAGGTCATCGCGACGCGCGATGCTGTGCTCGACGCGAGTGATGATGATGTCTGCGAGATGCTGTCGCCCTCGCGCTCGATCTCGAACGAAAGCCGACGGATCGCCGCCACGCTCGAGGGCTGGATCCTCGGCGTTCGCTGACGCTCACGCGCTCTCGGCCGGGCGGTCGTCGAGACTGGCGCCGGGGGGCATCTCGTCGATGTCGTCGAACTCGGGGACGTAGGGCTCGATCATCGGCCAGTCCTTCTCGGGCGAGCCCGAGCAGCGCACGAGCGCGAGGCCGACCTCGGCGAGGGTTTCGACGGTCATCTTGTCCTGCGTGTCGCGCGTTGCTTCGGGGCTGCCGCGGTCGATCTCGATCGCGAGCACCGGCGCCCAGTCGGGCAGGCGGCAGACGACGAAGTCGATGGCGCGGACGCGCACGCGCTGGCGCCAGGTGCGCCAGTCGTCGGCCGGGCGCTCGTCGGGGCGCGTGGGCACGAGCAGCGTGTCGAGGCGGAGCTGGGGGCAGAGGACATATCCCGAGGGCATGCGCGCCGTGATCGCTCGCGCGTACGCGCGCTCGCGCCAGGTCATGATGGAGTTGCGCAGCTTGAAGGGCGGCGAGGTCAGCTCCATCGGTCCGTTGGGCGTCATCACACGCCGTGGCCAGCCCTGCCTGGCGGCGTCAGACTCGTCGAGGAGTGAGTCGAGCTGGGGCCCGGTCCACGGCTCGACGGGCTCGCCGTGGAGCGAGTCGGACAGCACGGGAGAGCCGGGGGGCGGGTTCTCGGGGAGAAGGCCGACGCCGGCGGGGGTGATCTCGTCGCGGAAGGGGATTCGATCGCCCGACGCGCCCTCGAGCGAGGCGCCCAGGGGCGTGATCTTTGTGGATCGCGAGCGCGCGGCGCGAACCGCTGAGACGATTGACCAGACAGCGGCGAGGATCGCGACCCCGGCGAGCGTCCAGACGAGAATGAGCATGGCCGGCCTCCCTTGCCTTCCATTGCGGCCACAAGCGGTCTGCCCTGCGGCGGCGTCCGCGCCGGCCGTGTCCTTCAGGGCGTTGGAGGGCGGGCCGCTTGCTCGTCGGCGTCGCCCCCGGATTCTGTTCGGCTCTCCTCATCGGTCGGTTCGACCAATCGGGTGGAGTTCGGCTCCAGATCCGCCTTGGGCGTCTTGAGTTTGGCGGCCCGGAGGGCGTTCCTGAGGTCGTTGGGCCAGGGCGAGGTCGCCACTACGCGTTCCCCTGTGGTCGGGTCGTCGAAGCCGAGGAGGAACGCGTGCAGGGCCAGCCGGCGCGCGCGCTCGGCGATGATCGGCGGCGCATAGCGACGGTCCCCGAGGATGGGGCACTTGATCGACGCCAGGTGCACGCGGATCTGGTGCAGACGCCCCGGCCCGATGCGGCACTCCAGCAGCGAGGCGGTGCGCGAGGAGTCGATCACGCGGTACGCCGTCGCGGCGGGCTTGCCTGCCGGGTGGATCTTCGCGGTTTTCTCGCGCGCCTGGACCTCGAGAATGGGCTTGCGGACCACGCCGGCGGGCTTGGTGGGGCGGGCGTCGACCAGCGCCCAGTAGCGTTTTTCCATCGTGCGGCGCTCGAACTGGCCCCGCAGCGCGTGGTAGGCGTCGATGGTCAGCGCGATGAGGACGAGCCCCGACGCGTCCTTGTCGAGACGGTGCAGCAGGCCGAAATCGCGCGACTCGCCCAGGTTCTGGAGGCGGGCGCCGAAGCGATGAAAAACGCCGTTGAGGAGCGAGTTCGTGAGGGTGCCCTTGCCCGGCTGGGTGGAGACGCCGGCCGGCTTGTCGACGACGAGGTAGTCGTTCGCCTCGATGACGAGGCGGTAGGGGACATGCGGGTTGGGCTCGACGGAGAGGTTCACGGGGATCGCAGTGAAGGCGTGCCGCGCCGGGATGTCATGGAGGGCCGGGGGATTGCGCCGTTCTGCTCGACGCCCCACGGGGCGGGGTCTATTCTGGAGTAGATGAGAATGAGTCTCAACAATGTCCTGTCTGTCGACGCGGCCAGCAACCCGGATCCCACGCCCGAGCCGGCCCCGGGCGCCGGCCCGCGCTGGAAGCGCCTGATCGCGCGGTTCGGCGTCGCCGGGTTCCTGTTCTTTTTCATCAAGGGCCTGCTGTGGCTGATCATCCCCGGGGTGATCGCGCTCTGGGCGGCGCGATAGAGTCCGGGACGCCGCGGGGGCGAACCGATTTCCCATGCACGACGAGAGAGCGACACACGCGATGACGAGCACGCTGACCGAGCACCTGAAGGACTCCACCTGGGAGCTGCACAAGCACGCCGAGGGGCACCCGATCCAGCGCGGGCTGATCCAGGGCAAGCTGTCGCGCGAGATGTACGCGTCGCTGCTGGGGCAGCTGCTGTGTGTGCACCGCGCGCTCGAGAGCGCGCTGCGCGAGCTGCGCACCTCGAAGCCCTCGGTCGGGCGCATCATCCAGGACGGGCGCTTCCAGCAGGAGCGTCTGGAGCAGGACCTGCGCACGCTGGGCG
This sequence comes from Phycisphaeraceae bacterium, assembly GCA_019636675.1. Lineage (NCBI taxonomy): Bacteria > Pseudomonadati > Planctomycetota > Phycisphaerae > Phycisphaerales > Phycisphaeraceae > Phycisphaeraceae bacterium. The sequence goes on along the minus strand of JAHBXC010000001.1, from coordinate 151,471 downwards.
TCGACATCGGCACGGTCTCTCCCCTCCCGGCGGCCAAACGCCTGATGACCACCATCGAGATGGCGCGCGCCGAGCAGCCGATGGCGCTGCTGGGCATGCACTATGTCCTCGAGGGCAGCACCAACGGGGGCCGGTTCATCGCGAAGGCGATCCGCCAGACCTACGCCTTCGAGAGCGACGCCGGCACGCGCTACTACGACCCCTACGGCGAGAACCAGAAGACGCTGTGGGCTGTGTACAAGGAAGAGTTCGACGCGATGACGGTGAGCGAGGTGGAACGCGACGCGATGGTGGCCGCCGCCCGCGACATGTTCCGCGCGATCAGCGAGATCGGCGACGACCTGGTGACCCTCGAGCAGCGCGCGGCGACGGTGTAAGAGGTTCAACGCGGAGACGCCCGGCGTGTGGTGTCAACTTTCCTCAACGGTGGCGTGGTACGGCCGCAGGCCGCGCCACGGTTCGTCGTGCATTCCGCTGAGATGATGATGCATGCGCGGGATCGAGCCACGGTAGAGAAAGAGCCCGGGTCAGGAATGCCCCGGTGCGCCGAAGAGAAGAGAAGAGAAGAGAAGAGAAGAGAAAGACAGAGGTTGAGGAGCGAAGCCCGAAGAAGGGGTAGCCCTCACCCCAGCCCTCTCCCATTCGGCTGCGCCGAACAGGAGAGGGGGCCGGATAGCGAGGTCTCGGATTTCTCCGACTTTCCGGTTCTCAGACCTTCCAATGTGGCAGCGTTTCCGGTAGATTGTGGCTGCACAGGACGCGCCCGTCGGGGGCCGCGTTGATCGAGTCACTCCGTTCCGAGGAGCGTCGCCGTGAAGATCCGTTCGTGTGTTTCTGTCGGGAGCGTGCTCGCGTGTGCGTCATTCGTCGTTGCGCAAGGCGTGCACAACAACCAGCACCTGCGCTTCACGCAGGAGCACGGCTACACCTTCAGCACCATCGGCGATGCCGGCAACGCGCCCGTCACCTTCGGCTCGCGCACGGTGGGGCGTGTTGACTACGAGTACCGGGTCTCCACCACCGAGGTCACCTGGGGTCAGTACCTCGGCTTCCTCAACGCCTACGCGCCGGTGATGCCCGCCAACTTCCGCTCGGGCATCGTCGGCCAAGACATGACGGCGGCGTCCGCGACCACGGGCGGCGCGAACAGCCCGATCACCTACCTCGGCCCCGTCGGCGGCGTGCCCCGCTACACCGTCGACGCGGCGCGCGCGAATCAGCCCGCCGCGTCGACCTGGCAGTTCTTCGCGCGCATGGTGAACTGGCTGCACCATGGGGCCAAGGGGCCGAGCGAGGTCACCAGCGCCGACTTCGAGACCGGCGTGTACGACACCACGACCTTCGTGCGCATCCCCGTGGGCCCGCTGGGGGCGCCGTACTGGACGGATCAGGACACGCGTTCTCCGGGCTCGCGGTTCTGGATCCCCTCGGAGGACGAGCTGACCAAGGCGACCTACTACGACCCCAACCGCCACGGCGAGGGTCAGGGCGGCTACTGGCTGTACGGCCACGGCTCGGATGATGCGCCGGTCCCCGGCGACCCGGCGCTGGGCGGGGAGACGAACGCGGGTCGCGACGGGTTCCAGTGGCCCGAGGGGCAGCTGCGGCCGCTGGATGTTGGCGCCTACGCGCAGACGCAGAGCCCGTGGGGCCTGCTGGACTCGGCGGGCGGGGGCGCGGAGTGGACCGAGGGCTGGAACAGCGAGGTCCAGGAGCTCCAGCAACGGCGGCTGTATTTCGGTGGCAAGAGCCATATGCCAACGGAATGGGGCGAGCTGGGTATGCACCTTCGTTCTTCAGGTCCGACCGGCACCTATGTCTCGCTGCGGCTGGCCGCGGCGATCCCCGCGCCGGGACCGACAGCGTTGATTCTGCTCGGGGGCCTGAGCGTCGGCGTGCGACGGCGGCGCTGAGCTCGCGCTCTCGCCCGCTCCCGTCTCCTGCCTTTTCTGCTGCCCGTTCCCCGCTCCCTTCCCCTCACGACCGCTTGATGTTCTCGCGGCTCAGCATGAGTTCGAGGGTCTGCACCACGAAGTCCTGCTCGTGCTCGGCGAGGCGGTTGTGGAAGGGCAGCGCGATGGTGCGCTGGCTGACGGACTCGGCGATGGGGAACTCGCCGGGGTGGTGGCCGAACATCTGGCGGTAGAAGGGCTGCAGATGAATGCAGGGGAAGTAGTCCGACGCGCCGACATCGTGGCGGCGCATGCCGGCGATGATGCGGTCTCGCTCCTCGCGCGTGTAGTCGGCGCGCAGACGCACGACGAAGACGAACCAGCTCATGCGTGAGCTGGGCTCGATGGTGGGGAGCATCAGGTCGGTGACGCCGATGAGGCGCTCGATGTATCGGTTGGCCACGCGGTCGCGCATGGCCATGATCTCGTCGAAGCGCTCCATCTGGGCGACGCCCAGCGCGCAGTTGATCTCGGGGAGGCGGTAGTTGTAGCCGAGTCGTTCGTGGCAGAGCCACGCGCCCGTGGCGCTGCCGGTCATGTTGACGGCGCGCCCCTGGTTGCGCAGCGAGCGGCAGATGTCGGCGACGCGGTCGTCGTCGGTGACGACCATGCCGCCCTCGCCGGTGGTGATCTGCTTGTTGGGATAAAAGCCGAAGACGCCGACGCGCCCGAAGGCGCCGACGGGCCGGTCCTTCCAGGCGCCGCCGAGTCCCTCGCAGCAGTCTTCGATGAGGGGGATCTCGTGGCGGGCGGCGATGGCGCGGTAGGCGTCCATGTGGGCCGGGTTGCCGAAGGTCTCGACGGCGAGGATGGCCTTGGTGCGCCGGGTGATGGCGGCCTCGACGCGCTCGGGGTCCATGTTGAGCGAGCGCGGGTCGATGTCGACGAAGACGGGCCTGGCGCCGACATACAGGATGCAGTTGGCGCTCGCGATGAACGAGAAGGGCGTGGTGATGACCTCGTCACCCGGGCCGATGCCGAGCGCGAGCAGGGACATGTGCAGGCCCATCGTGCCCGAAGAGCAGGCGATCGCGTGGCGTCGGCCGGTGCGCTGGGCGATGTGACGCTCGAAGAGCTCCTGCATGGGGCCTATGGAGAGACGCCCGGAGCGCATGGTCGCGACGACGCGCTCGATCTCGCGCTCGGTGATGTCGGGCTTGCTGAGGGGGATCTCTTCGAGCATGGGGGAGGCGTCTCTCGTCCGGGGGATGTCGCTCGTCAAAAAAGCGATCGCGGGCTGCCCTCTTTCATCGAGCGGGGGAGGATGCCCGCTCCAATCGAGGGTAGCCCGCGACGCTGAGGAGAGAGGGGCCGACATCGGGGTCGGCCCGAGGGGATGGTCTGTCAGGCGGCGCGGCACTCGCGCGAGGCGGCGTCGTGCACGGCGGCGGTGAGTCGTTCCACGAGGGAGGAGAGGGCGAGGACGCCGTGGCGCTCGCCGGCGTCGACGGTCTCGTCGGCGAGGAGTTGTTTCGCGAGACGCGAGCAGGCGGTGACGACGCTGGAGTGATTCGGCCGGCGCAGGTCCTTGGCGATCTCGGGGAAGCTGCGCGTGGTGAGCTGGCGTGCGAGGTGCGCGGCGAGGGACCGCGCGAGGACGACGCGCCGGTGCCGGCCGGCGCCCAGGAGTTCGGCCTTGGAGACGCAGAGGTGCTCGGCGATGGTGTCGACGATCTGTTCGGTGGTCAGCGGGCGTCGCGACGCGGACGAGGGTCGCGACGCGCCGCCCAGCGCGCGCTCGACGAGCGAGGGGTGTACGGTCGAGCCGGAGTCGTCGTGCGAGGGGGCGAGTTCGCGGATCGCGACGAGGCGCGTCACGACGCCCTCGAGCTCGCGGACCGATCCGGCGCAGCGGTCGGCGACGCCCTCGCACACGCCCGGGGCCGGGATGAGCCCGCGCCGGAGGAGGAGACGGCGCACGATCTCGGCGCGGGTGCGCGGGTCGGGGCGTTCGAGGCGGACGACCATGCCGCTGACGAAGCGGGAGACGAGTTTCTCGTTGAAGCGGCTGATCTTGTGGGGGTGCTCGTCGGAGGCGAGGACGACGCGTGCGCCGGAGAGGTCGATGGCGTCGAAGGTGTGGAGGAATTCGGACTGGGTGGCGGACTTGTTGGAGAGGAAGTGGACGTCGTCGATGCAGAGCAGGTCGAGGGCGCGGAACTGGCGTCGGAACTCGTCGAGTTTGCCGGCGCGGAGCGCCTGGATGAAGGCGTTGGTGAACTGTTCGCCGGTGGTGTAGCGGACGCGTGCGCCGGGGTGGCGCTCGCGGAAGCGCGTGACGATGCCCTGGAGCAGGTGGGTCTTGCCCATGCCGGATTCGCCGTGGAGAAAGAGGGAGGCGAAGGCGCTGGCGTCGTCGGCGGTGGCGATGCGCGAGGAGGCCTCGAACGCGAGGCGGTTGGAGTCGCCCACGATGAAGTCGTCGAGTTTGCGCCAGGCGGCGCCCTGCCCGAGGGCGCGAGTGGGGGAGGCGGGGCGGGTGGATGTCTGCTGTCGAGCGGAGGTGGCCGCTACGGCCCGCTCGTTGGCGCAGGCGGCGTCGGAGGCGCCCGGGTCGATCTCGACGCGGACGATCGCGTCGGGGCCCAGGAGGTCGCGTGCGGCCTTCTGGAGCGCGTCGCCGAAGCGACGGCGGACGGTCTCGGCGATGAAGGGGGTGCCGACGCGGACGGCGGCGTGGCCGGCGTCGACGCGGATGGAGTCGGGGTCGGCGCCGAAGTAGCGATCGAAGCGGTCCTGCCCGATCGCGGCGGCGAGGGTCGTGCGCAGCGTGCCCGACGCCGGAGCGCCGTTGGTTGGTGCGAGAGGGACATCCAACGAGAGAGCTGGGGTCACGGCAGTCCTTTCCGTGAGCATCGGTGCCGCGTCGGGGCGAGACCGGGAGGGGAAGAGGGGGACGCCGAGTCCGTTCGATGTCGCCTGTGGGAGAGTGCTGCTTGCTGCGCGACCGCCGCGACGAGACGACACGACCGCCTTCGCGGAGGGCGCTCGCCCTGTCGCGTTGGGGAACGATGTCGATGCCGGGGTGGTCGACGCGTTGGGCGGAGTCAGAAGCCCAGAGGCGTCGGCCGATCCGTGACCGTGAGCGAACGGTAAAGACTCACGCGCGCCGATACAAGCCCTCGTGTGTTGTGCAGGGGCGGGCAATGGGGGCGCAACGGCGTGTTTTTCGGGGGTTTACGAACGCGCAGATTTTTCAATCCACCGGTTGCCCAATCGTGCGGAGCGATCGTGGACACGATTCAACCGCTGACGGCGCATGGGCTTACGCGACCATGCCGGCGGGGTTTTCCGCGGGTTGTCCACGAAGGCGGCGATTCATCCCCTCGTGGGGGGACTGTTCGCGCGAACGAGGTTGACAGGAGCGCCAGGAGGGCGCACGTCGCCCGACCCGGAAGCCCGCCCGATCGATGTCTCGAGCAAGCGGGCTGGAGGAGGAGAGAACAACTCGGCAAAAAGTACGGACGGCGCGTCGTCGCGGTTCCCGGACGCCCCGCCGGGCGCGCGAGGGGTCGCCTACCTGCGAGAGGTCGCGCGCAGGAGTCGGCTGATGAGCTGGTCGACTTCGCGCTCGTCGAGCCCGCTGGCGAGGCCGATGACCCGCGCGTCCTGATCGAGCAGGATCAGCTTGCCGGAGTGGTCGATCCACTCCATGTCGTCGCCCCCGGGGAGCGGGATGCGGCGCGCAGAGTCCTTGGACAAGCCGAGCTTGAGGCCGCCCTCGCTGATGGCGGCGATCTCCTCGAAATCGCGCCCGGTCGCGAAGGTCCAGACGCGCGGGTCGGCGCCGACCTCGCGTGCGTGCTCGCGAAGCGCCGCGGGTGTGTCGTTGATCGGATCAACGCTGATGCTGAGCAGGCGCACGCCGCGATCGCCGACGGCGTCGTGGATGCGTTTCATGGATCGCGTGAGCGCGGGGCAGATCGCGGGGCAGTTGCTGAAGAAGAAGTCGATGACGGTGAGATGCCCGAGCAGGTCGTCGCGGGAGATGGCGCGCCCGTCCTGCGCCGTGAGCGTGAACTCGGGGACGACGAGCGATTCGAGGCCGGGGTCCTGCTGCAACGCGCGCGACGCGGGGTTTCGGAAGTTGTCGTAGAGGAGCACCGCGAGGACGGTGCTGAGCCCGAACACGACGAGGAACGCGACGGGGCGCATGCTCAGCGGGCGGCGCACGCGCCTGGGCCTGGGGGTTCGTGGGTTTGGCTGGCCTGGGGTGTTCGTGTCGTCGCGTGTCATGCGTGATTGTTCGCACGCCCGGGTCGTGAAGCGCGGAGCATCGACCCGACGGCGGCGGCGCAGCCGAGCGCCGCGAACAGGACCGTGGCGGTCCATGAGAGCGCCGTGGCGTCGACGGAGCCGAGCAGCGAGGATCGCATCGCGGTGGTGGCGTGCGCGAGCGGGTTGAGCGTCGCGAGGGCGCGGAGCCAAGGGGCGGCGGTGGCGATGTCGAAGACCGCGCCGCTGAGCAGCCACATGGGCATGATGACGAGGTTCATCACGCCGTGGAAACCCTCGCTGGACCGGATCCGCCACGCGAAGGCGAGGGAGACGCCCGTGACGCCCAGCGAGGTGAGCGCGACGGCGAGCAGCGCGAGGAGGTACCCCGTTGCGCCGGGAGCGGCGCCGACCAGCGGCGCGGCGACGAGCAGGATGGCCGCCTGCGCGAGCGCGACGCCTGCGCCGCCCAGCGACTTGCCGATCGCGATCGTCCAGGGGGGCGCCGGTGAGACGAGCGCGCCCTGCAGGAACCCGGAGTTGCGGTCTTCGATCAGCGAGAGCGCCGAGAAGATCGAGCTGAAGGTGACGCTGAGCGTGATCGCGCCGGGCAGCAGGAACGCGGCGTAGTCGGGCGCGGCGTCGGCCCCGCCCCCCGGCGCGAACGCGGACGCGAACCCGCCCGCGAAGAAGGCCCAGATCAGCAGGGGGGTCCCGAGGGCGGCGACCACGCGAGCCGGTTGTCGGACGATGCGCACGAGCTCGCGGGTGAGGATGGCGCGCAGCGCGGGGTGCGTGATCACGGCGCGGGCTCCCCCCGGTTCGCGTCGTCGTGGAGCGAGCGACCGGCGCGCGCGGAATAGACATCGCCCAGCGTGGGCGGGCCGAACGCGAAGGGGACGCCGCGCGTCGCCAGCTCACTCGCGGCGTGCGCGATGTCGTCGCTCGCGCCCGACGCGATCAGCTCTCGATCTCGCCTGAGCACGCGGAGGGGCAGGCCCTCGAGCGGCGCGCCGTCCTGTGGAGACAGGCGCAGGACCGCGCCGCCGAGCGAGGCGCGAAGGGCGCCCGGGGCGTCGTCTCCCACGATTGCGCCGTCGGCGAGGAGGACGACCCGGTCGGCGCGTTCGGCTTCGTCCATGAGGTGCGTCGAGAGGACGATCGCGGCGCCGGTCTCGCGTCGCAGCGTCTCGAGCGCGTCGAGGAAGGACGCGCGCGCGTGGGGGTCGAGCCCGGTGGTGGGTTCGTCCAGGAGGAGCAACCGTGGAGCGCTCAGGAACGCTCGCGCCAGATCGACGCGGCGCTGCAGCCCGCCCGAGAGAGTTCCGACGCGATCATGGAGGCGGTCCTCGACGCGCAGCCGGGCCGCGGACGCGAGCGCGGCCGCCTTCGCGTCGCCGGCGCGCATGCCGAAGAGGGCGGCGTGATTGACGAGGTTCTCACGAACGGTCAGCAGCGGGTCGAGGGCGGGGCGCTGGAAGACCACCCCGAGGGCCGCGCGGACCTCTCGCAGCGCACCGGACGGCGGCGCGCCGAAGAGCGCGAGCGATCCGGAGTCGGGCGCGTCGAGCGTGGCCAGGATGCGCAGCAGGGTGGACTTTCCCGATCCGTTGGGCCCGAGGAGCGCGAGGAACGCGCCCTGCTCGACGCGCAGCGAGACAGAGCCGAGCGCCGTGCGCGCCGGGGATCGTCGCCGGGCCGGGTACACGCGTCGGAGTTCGTGCGCGTCGATCGCGAGCATTGTCTGGTGCGTATCGGTCAACTCAGGAGCGAGGTGGCGATCGCGTCGCCGACCATCGCGATGAGGATGAGCGGGAGGTACGCGATGGATCCGAAGAAGAGCGTCGCGGCGGATCGGTCGTCGCGCCGGAGACCGAACCGGATCGCGGCGACGAGCATGCCCAGCCCCAGGAGCAGCGCGACGATCGCGTAGGGGGCTCCGAGCAGGAGCCGGTCGTCGTCGGTGCGCATCGCGGCGACGGACGCGAGCGAGATGGGGATCAGCGCGATCGACCAGACGATGGAGGTCCACGCGGTGCTCACGCCGCTGGGGTCGACGACTGGGAGCACGCGGTGCCCGCCGCGCGCGTAGTCCTCTCGGTACTTCCACGCGAGCGCGAGGAAGTGGGGTATCTGCCACACCGTCATGATCGCGACGATGGACCAGCCACCCGGGTGGTCGAGGCCGTAGGGCGCGCCGGGCCACGCGGCGGTCCACCCGATGAGCGGGGGCAGCGCGCCGGGGGCGGCGCCCACGATCGTCGCGAGGGGCGTGTAGGGCTTGAGCGGCGTGTAGAGCCACACATAGCTGACGATCGTCGCGAGCGCGACGAGCGTTGCGCCGAGGTTCGTGAACGCCCAGAGCGTCCCGAGACCCATCGCGCAGAGGACCAGCCCGATGAGCAGGCCCGTGCGCGCCGACATCCGACCTGCCGGGATCGGGCGGTCGGCGGTGCGCTTCATGCGCTTGTCGCGCACGCGCTCGTACCACTCGTTGAGCGCCGCGGCGCCGGACGAGCACAGCGCGGTGCCAACGGCCGCAGCGAGGGCGAGCAGCGCCAGCGAGAGCGGCGAGCGCGACGCGCCGCCGTGGATCATCGCCGCCATCGCGAAACCAACGAGCGAGGTCACGACGACGAGCTTGGTGATGCGTGGCTTGGTCAGCTCGCCGATGTCGCGCCAGCAGATCGCCGCGCGCGTCGCTGGACGAGCGGGCAGGGGGTCTGCGGCGATGGTCGAAGCGGTCTGCACCCTTTGTTCCTGCGGCACGGCGGGCGATGAGTCCTGCCCGGCAGCACCCCGTGCGGCTGGGCAGGAATCGGACGGAACGATAGCCGTGCCGCGGGCGGCGCGGGGCAGCGTGAGGGCGGGATCTGGCGGGGCGTCGGGGCGGGTGCTCAGGGTTTGGAGGATCCGAAGTTGCTGAGGATGAGGTTGAGGTCGGCGAAGTTCACCTGGGCGTCGGAGTTCACGTTGCCGGGCAGGGCGAGCCCGAGCAGGCCGAAGTTCGAGAGCACATTGTTGAGGTCGGCGAAGTTCACGACGCCGTCGGCGTTGGTGTCGCCCGGCAGGGCCGTGGAGCCCAGGGGGGACATCTGGCGGACATCGCCCAGGAGGGGCGTGGAGTTGGCGAACCAGACGGTGGCTTCGCCGGCGTCCATGAAGTCGCCGTCGGAGTTGAGGTCTTCCAGCACGATCACGATGTCGCCGCCGGCGTCGGTCATGAGCACGCGCCCGTCGGCAAGCGAGACGACGTCGATCGCCGTGAAGCCGGACGCGGCGTTCTCGTAGACGATCACGGCCTCGCCGGTGTCGTTGGCGTCGTTGTCGGCGTTGAGGTCGGTGAGGCGGATGAGTCGATCGACGGCGCCGGGGGCGATGTCGAGGAAGTAGAGCGAGCCGGGGCGCGCGAGGTCGGCCTCGAGCGGGAAGCCAGCGGCGGGGACGATGCCGGACTGATTGGTCGCGTCGAAGAAGACGGTGAACTCGCCGGCGTCGTCGGCGACTCCGTTGCTGTCGAGGTCTTCGAAGCGCCACACGCCGTGGAGGCCGGCGGAGGAGTTGCGCAGGTAGCCGACATCGCCGATGAAGGCGATCTCCTGCGGGGAGAACGGCCCGTTGCCGGGACCGAAGGCGCCCTCGCCCAGGTAGAAGGTGACTTCTCCGGGGCCGTTGCAGTCTCCGTTGTTGTCGAGATCGACGAGCCGGTAGACGGCGTCGGGCCCGAACGCGTTGCCGGCGTTGACGATGTAGAGGTGTCCGCCCGGGCCGAACGCGGCGCCGGTGGGGAAGGCGAACGACGCGCCGGACAGGTTGGTCGCGTCGGCGTAGACGACGCTCTCGCCCAGGTCGTCGGCGTCGCCGTCGGCGTTGTTGTCGCGAAGGAGGTAGATGAGCCGGTTGATCTGGTCGCCCATCGCGACCCAGCCGTTGGACGAGGCGGTCAGCGTCGAGGGGTTCTGCGGCGGGAGCGTGCCGGGCGCGTTGGCGCCGGTGAAGTACGCGAAGACCTCGTTCTCGTCGATGACGCCGCTGGCGTCGAGATCGACGACGCGCCAAATGACGTCGTTGGTGCGGTCGTTGATGACATACGCCTGCTGCGAGAGTGCCGACGAAGCGCAGCCGAGCGTCGCGAGGAGAACGCCGGGGACAACCGTGGATGCACGCATGATGAATCTCCCTTCCTGGCGCGGTATGCGCCTCGCCAGAGGGTACAGGAAGTCGGCCGAGACGCCTATCCCCCGTGGGGGGTGGGCTTGGCGACGCGGGCGCGCGGAACTACGCTCACGCGGGTCGGTTCGGCGTCGCCCGCGCGTGTCTCCGGCCCGCGTGCCCCGGTAGCTCAGTTGGATAGAGCAACGGATTTCTAATCCGTCGGTCGCAGGTTCGAATCCTGCCCGGGGCGTTTCCCGACGCTCACGCCTTCACGGGCACGCGCCCCAGAAGGCCGGACTCGTCGTGCGTGTGGATGAGCTGGCCCTCTTCGGGCGTTGCGAGCTGCAGGGCCGGGCGTCCCTTTCGAACCGACGCGTGGACCCAGTAGTCGGTCGCCATGACCTCGAGGACCTGGATCGCCTGCTGGACGGCGGCGCCGATGTGCTCGGCCGGCACGCTGATCGCGAAGTGATTGCGCAGCGATTCGAGGATCTTGTCGATGTCAGAGTGCCTTTGCAGGATCTCGAAGAGCGTCTTCTGCACGCCGATGAGTTCGAGGCGGCTGTGCCCTCGCAGGTACGCCTCGGCGCGCTCGATGCGCCCCATGCCGTTGGGGCGCCCGATCCAGACCTTCTTCGCGCCCTGCAGGTTGAGCTTGAAGACGTTCTTGCCGTTGATCTTCCAGGTGGCCTGATCGCCGGTGATGCGCATCATGACCTGCTTGACGCCGGCGATGTCGAGGCCTCCGAGGCCGACCTGGCCGGGGATGTCGTCGCCGAAGCCGCCCTGCGCGAGCCACTTGAACGCCTCGGCCGGGTTGAGCTTGAGGCCCGCTTCCTCGGCGATCTTGACGCAGTTCTCGCGGATGTTGTCGAACACGCCGTTGGCGGAGTACCAGTACTCGGCGAAACGCATGTGCTGGAGAACGCGCCGGCGCTGCAGGTCGTCGTAGCGCGCCAGCAGCCACTCGCGGTCGTGCTCGGCGCGGTCGAGTTCGAGGATGGTGTACGCGAGCTCGAGGGCGCCGGTCTGCGTGAGCGTCATACCGGCGGAGAGGATGGGGTCGGCGAAGCCGGCGACCTCGCCCACGAGGAACCAGTTCTCGCCGTAGCAGCGTTCGACGACGTACGACCAGTCGGTGGTGGATTCGACCTTCCCGCGAGGGCTCCCGCCCTCGAGGGCGTTCTTCACCCACTTCTCGTCCTCGAGCGCCTGGGCGAAGATCTCGGCCGGTCGCTTGCCGGACTCTTTGTAATAGCTCGCCGGGGTGACGAGCCCGACGCTGGCGCGCGTCGCGCTGACCGGGATGAACCACATCCACCCGTAGGGCAGCGATCGGATGTGGACGCGCGTGCGTCCGACGGGCTCGACCTCGAGCCAGCGCGGGTTTTCCCAGTAGTCCCAGAAGGCGATGTTCTGGAGGGCGGTGGGGGCGTCGACCTTGACGCCCATCGCGCGACGGAGGATGCCGACGTTGCCGCTGGCGTCGACGTAGTGGCGCGCCGTGACGGTCTCGCCCGAGCCGAGGGTGAGGCCGACGACGCGATCGCCGTCGCGTTCGATGGAGGCGACGCGCGTCTCCTCGCGCACGTCGCAGCCGAGCTCGCGCGCGTGGTCGAGGAGGATCTTGTCGTAGATCGCGCGGTCGACCTGGAACGAGCTGCGCTGGCGCCAGTTCTCGAAGCGATGGGGGCGGGGCTTGGTCGTGTCCATCTCCGAGAGGGGGAAGAGATGGAAGTCCCACGGGTCGGTCGTCTTACCCCAGGTGAAGGTCACGCCGACCTTGATGGGGAAGCCGGCGGCCTCGACCTTGTCCCAGCAGCCCATCTCGATGAGCACCTTGCCGATGGGGGGGAGCTGCGATTCGCCGATGTGGTCGCGCGGGAACTTCTCTTTCTCGAGCACGAGCACGCGCAGCGCCGGGTTGTGCTTCTTGAGAAGACAGGCAAGGGTGGAGCCCCCGGGCCCGCCCCCGATGACGGCGACATCGAACGAATCGGTCATGATCGTGGATCCCTCTGGAGACGCAGGAGTTCGGTGAAAGGTACCACACGCGGCGGGCATTACAAGGGTCGGGCGTCGTCTGGAATAGACACGCCGGGAGGAAACAACAGCCCCGGCCTTGCGACCGGGGCTGCGTGATCAGATCAGGATCATCTCGGTCGGGCGTCGGGATTAGCGACGACGACGCAGACCAGCGAGGCCAGCAACGCCCAGGAGGGCGGCGGCGCCGGGGGTCGGGATGGGCTTGACGATCAGCGCCCAGCCCTGGAAGGAGCCAGTGTCGAGACCGGCGTTGTCGCTGATGTTGAGGGTCCAGGTGCCGTCGACGCCGTTGAGGCCCGCGAAGGAGTTGATGCTCTGGGCGGGGGCGAAGGGGCTGCGGATGGGGGCGTAGGCGCCGGAGGGGATGACCGCGCCGGTGTTCCAGGCGAGGCCGCCGTCGACGAAGGAGTACGAGTTGCCGGCGAGGAAGTCGCCGTTCTGGCCGACGGCGGTGGGGGTGGTCTGGCCGGGGCGGTAGAAGAAGTTGAACGAGTTGCCGGCGCCGCCGGGGCCGGAGAGGGTCATGATCAGGTCGCCGACCCAGGTGTGGCTGAGGCCGGTGAACTGAACACCGACGACCGTGAACGGCGAGCCGACGTTGGTGTTGATCGAGGACGACGCGCCGGCGGGGACGTTGTCCGGGATGGCGAACCCGGCGCCGCCGCCGATGGTCTGGTTGTTGCCGTCGGCCATGGCCATGGCGGCGAGGGCGAGACCGGCGGACGCTGCGATAAACTTCGACATGTTGAATCCCTTCCTTCTCTCGATGCGCAGGACAAGCCGGACGTCCGGGCCATACCCAGCGCATAACTCCAAACACACGATGTCGTCATCGGGGAGTCTCCACCCAGCCATTCCCGCGCGTTTATTCCGCACGGGCCCCAAGCCAAGTGTCGAGCGATGACGCGTTTCTTCAGACAGCACACTGCTGCCTGACCTCGCCTGTATTGTGCCACATCCGCCCGCTCACTGCAAGTGGGTATTCAGGACCAAACGCAGATTTTTTTGCGCCGACAAAAATGAACAGCCCCGGCTTGGGGAAACCGGGGCTGTGTCTTCGTGTGTTTATCCCCGAAGGGGGATCAGCCGGAGCCGTTCGCGATTAGCGGCGGCGACGGAGGCCGGCGACGCCAGCGAGGCCGAGCAGAGCAGCGGCGCCGGGGGTCGGGACGGCGGTGAGGTTGAGGGTCCAGGAGCCGAGGTTGCCGAGGTCGCCACCGGCGTTGTCGGAGATGTTGAGGGTCCAGGCGCCAGCGGAGTTCTGGCCGTTGAACGCCGAGAGGGCGCCAACGGGGGCGTAGGTGCCGGAGGGGATGACGAAGGTGCCGCCGCCGCCGAGGTTGGCGGAGAGGTCAGCGCCGCCGTCGGCGAAGGTGTAGTTGCCGCCGAAGTCGGACGAGGAGCCGAAGCCGGCGCCGCCGACCTGGCCGGGGCGGTTGACCAGCGTGACGGTGGTCGCGCCGTTGGAGAGGGTGGCGATCAGGTCGCCGGCCCAGGTGTGGGTGAGGTTGTTGAGGGTCACGGAGACGTTCGCGATCGAGAACGAGTCGGCGACGTTGATGACGCTGTTCGCGCCGGCGGGGGCGTTGTCAGGAATCGCGAACCCGGCGCCGTTGTACGAGTTGCCGGCGAGGGCGGAGGCCGCGAGGGCGAGGCCAGCGGACGCAGCGAGGAACTTCGACATGTTGAATCCCTTTCTTCTCTTCGGCTTGCATGAACGCAGTCGCCCGACGGCGCAGGATGCGTCGCAAGCCAGATACACACCGTCGCCATAGGTTTGTCCGACCCGTGACCCGCCCGTGTCCCCCACGGACGGCAGATCAGACGACGACGCTCTTCCTACCAACCCGGCCCGCACAGCGCAGACCGGAACGATCACATCTTGCCCGAAACTGGCGAGGAAAGCAAGAGCGCAATGGCTGAATCGGCAAACTTTTGCGCAAAAGCGACCCGATGCCCAGCATATCGGCCTGAAGTGGGGGCCTGTCGCCCCAGGCGGCCAGCGGCCCCTCCAGAAACGGCATCGAAGGGGCCTGCGAGGCGATAACGCGGGCCGCACCGAGGTCGAAGACGACCCTGGAGCGGCCCGCGTCTGAAGTCCTGAACCGATGCAAACTACCCAGAATGGGATCAGCGACGCCGACGGGCGGCGACAATCCCGGCCAGCATCGCCAGCCCGCCAGCGCCGGGCGACGGGATCACCAGCTGCAGACGCCAGCCCTCAAGGGAGCCGATATCGGTCGCGGCAGCGTCGGTGATCGTGAGCGTCCAGTTGCCGGCGGTGGGCATCCCCCAGTACGGCGTGAGAAGTGAGACCGGCGCGCCGGACGCGCCGCTGGCGGCGTAATTCCCGGTTGGCACGACATCATTGGTGCCGAGCCCCCCGACGACATCCCAGAGCGTGGTCGAGTAGCCGTCTTCGAAAAGGTAGTTCCCGTCGAAATTGGCAGACGTGCCGAACCCGGTGCCGGTAAAGCCCACGCGACGGAACAGGTCGACCGTCGCCGATCCGTTGGAAAGGGTTGCCGTCAGATCGCCCGCCCAGGTGTGGGTCAGCCCGACCAGTTCCACCCGGACCATGCCGACGACGTTGAAGTCGTTGACCACGATCGTGCTCGACGCGCCCAGCGGGTTGTTGTCGGGGATCGCGAACCCGGCGCCCTCGTAGATCGGGAAGGCCCCAGCCCCGGCGGCGACAGCCGCGCCCAGGCACGCCGCCGCGATGCTTCGCTTCTGCATCATGATGTTTCTCCTCTCCGAATCGCCGCCCGCCCCCTCGAACGACGAAGGCGCGGCGACAGGCCAGTATGGCCGAAGGCGACCGATCCTCCAAGCGTTCATCCGGACTTTCAGGCAGTTTCTTCCCCGGGCTGCGCGGACGCTCTCCTACCATCCCGGCCCATGAGCCAGACCCACGCCCCGTCAGCCCTCGCCCGCCCCTCGCTCGGCGCCGTCCACCGCTGGTCGCGCACCTACATCCCCACCACCAAGGAAGCCCCGGGCGACGCCGAGGCCATCAGCCACAAACTGCTCTCGCGCGGCGGGTACATCCGGCGCGTCGGCGCGGGCATCTATGACTACCTCCCCTTGGGCTGGCGCGTCCTCCAGAAGATCAGCCAGATCGTCCGCGAGGAGATGGACGCCATCGGCTCGTGCGAGATGCTCATGCCCGCCCTCGAGCCCCTCGAACTCTTCGCGGGCACCAAGCGCGACATCGACTACGGCGACAACCTCTTCCGGCTCACCGACCGGCACGGGCGCGTCAACGCCCTCGCGCCCACCCACGAAGAGATCGTCACCGACGCGCTCATGGCCGGCGTCACCTCGTACACGCAACTCCCGCTCACCGTGTACCAGATCCAGACCAAGTTCCGCGACGAGTTCCGCCCTCGCTCGGGCCTGCTGCGCTGCCGCGAGTTCATCATGAAGGACGCGTACTCCTTCCATATGAACCTCGAAGGAGCGGGGGGGCTCAACGAGATCTACGAGGACATGCGCCGCGCGTACACCAATGTGTTCACGCGCTGCGGGCTCGACTTCACGATGGTCGAAGCCGAGGCCGGCCCCATCGGGGGCAGCGCGTCCCACGAGTTCATGGTCAACGCCGACAGCGGCGAGGACACCATCCTCATCTGCCCGGCGACCGGCTACGCCGCCAATGTCGAGAAGTGCGAGACCGGCGAGCGCGCGTGGTCCTTCGAGGGCGAGCCCAGCGGCGCCCTCGAGAAGGTCCACACCCCGAACCTGCCCGGCATCGACGAGGTCGGCAAGTTCATGAAGGTCAAGCACCAGAACATGCTCAAGACGCTCGTCTTTAGCGTCGTCGACCCCGACAAGGCAGGGGGGAAGCGCTGGGCGCTCGCGACCGTGCGCGCCGACCACGAGGTCAACGAGGGCAAACTCAAGGGCGCGCTCGGCTCCCCGGTGACGATGGCCGACGACAAGGCCGCACGCGAAGCGGGCTTCGCGATCGGCTATGTCTCGCCGCGCGCCGTCGCGACGGTGAAGGACGCCGTCCTCTTCGTCGACCCCGACGCGGCGCAGGCGATCAATGCGCAGACCGGCAAGCCGATGTTCTGGGCGACCGGCGCGGACGAGGCCGACCACCACGTCAAGCACTTCAACTGGTCGCGCGAGATGGGCGATGTCCTGAAGGACTCGTCGAAGGTGCGCGTCGCCGACATCCGCAACGCGATCCCCGGCGACCCCTCGCCGCGCGCCAAGGGCGCGGTGCTCGAAGCGAAGAAGGGCATCGAGGTCGGGCACATCTTCAAGCTGGGCACGAAGTACTCCGACGCGATGGGCTTCCAGATCCTGGGCGCCGACCAGCAGCGCCGCAGCGTCATCATGGGCTGCTACGGCATCGGGGTGTCGCGCACCATGGCCGCGTGCGTCGAAGGGCGCAACGACGAGCACGGCATCGTGTGGCCCATGGCGATCGCGCCGTACCACATCGTCATCACCGTCATGAAGCCCGAGCCCGGCTCGCGCGCCATGCAGGTGGCCGACGACCTGGCGAAACAGTTGTCCGGCGCCGGGCTGGATGTCCTGATCGACGACCGGGACGAGCGCCCGGGCGTGAAGTTCAAGGACGCCGACCTGATCGGCGTGCCCATCCGGCTGACGCTGGGCGACAAGGCGCTGGAGCAGGACGCCATCGAGTTCAAATTGCGCACCGACGCCGGGAAGGGCGAGACGGTCCCGCTGGGCGAGATCGTGTCGAAGTGCGCGGCCGCCGCGGCGGGCTAAAACCCGGGGACTGCCCCGGGTCCCGGGAGCAGGTTGCTTCTTTTTGGATATTTTTCGCGGTTTCTCCGATCACGGTGGTACGGTTTGTGGTAGTCTGAACTGACTACTCGGCGGGCGTGCATACGCGTCTCGTCGACCGGAGGACGCCGTATGCCGTATTGGATCGTCGAAGGCACCAGTCACGAAACCGGGGAGAGCGAGACGCTGACCCTCGAAGCGACCTGCAAGGCGCACGCCGAGGTTCTCGCGCTCAAGCGCGGGCTGAAGATCGACGCCGTCCGCCCGGAAGACCCTGTCGAGGACGATGGGTCCATCCTCGGGCCGATCAACTTCACCGATCCGACCTCGCCGGTGGTCACGTCGGAGCTGCAGGAAGCGGTCGAGCTCGCCGAGCCGGCGCTCGTGCTGCCGCACTGGGTCACCTGCCGGCGCTGCAAGCAGGCGAAGGTGGTGGGGGGGCTGCTGCTCCTGGCCGGGATGGCGGCGTACATCGCGCACCTGCCCCACGAGATCTACGCCTTCGCCGCGGTCATCGGCCTGCTGCTGCTCGTCGGCGGGTGGGCGGCGCGCCGGTTCAATCTGGTGCGCACGATCGCGATCGCGCAGGTCTGACGCGCCCCGATCATTCGACGGCGCGCTGCTCGCCCGTGATCAGAGCCGCGCCGCGCTTGTAGAACACATACGACCACGCCCACTGGATCAGCACGATCAGCTTGTTCCTGAACCCGATCAGGAACAGCAGGTGCACGCCCAGCCACAGCGCCCACGCCGCGTGACCGGAGAACCGGCGCCCGAAGACCTCGGCGACTGCGGCGTGGCGACCGATCGTCGCCATGTCGCCCTTATTGCGATAGGAAAAGCTCGGGCGCTTGCCCGACAGCCCGCGCGCTTCGTCGGCGATGATCCGCGCGACCATGCGCCCGCTCTGCATCGCGCCCTGCGCGACGCCGGGCGTCGGCTCGCCCGTGCGCGCGTCGATCATCCGCGCCGCGTCGCCGATCACGAACACCTCGGCGCGCCCGGGCAGCGCGCAGTCGGGGCCGACGATCGCGCGGCCCGCCTTATCCGTCTCGACTCCCAGCGCCCCGATCAGCGGGCTCGCGCGCACGCCGGCGGCCCAGACCACGCAGCGCGACCCGATCCGCTCGCCGCTCGCAAGCGTCACGCCCTGCGCGTCGATGTTCGTCGCCAGCGTGTTCAGCCGGACCTCCACGCCCAGCCGCGCCAACTGACGCAGCGCCGACGCCGACGACTCGCGCGTCATCGAAGGCAGCACGCGGTCCATCCCCTCCAGAAGGATCACACGCACGGAATCCTTGGCGATGCGCCGGTAGACCCGCGGCGCCGCCTTGCGCGCGATCTCCACCATCGTCCCCGCCAGCTCCACGCCCGTCGGCCCGGCGCCCACGATCACGAAGGTCAGCAGCGCGGCGCGGTCTTCGTCGCGGTCGGCGTTCTCCGCCTCTTCGAACGACAGCAGGAAGCGGCGCCGGATCGCGATCGCGTCGTCGATGCTCTTGAGCGACGGCGCGTGCGTGCGCCAGTGGTCGTTGCCGAAGTACGAGTCGCGCGCGCCCGTCGCGACGATGAGGGAGTCGTAGGGGACTTGCGCCGTCTCGCCCCCGGCCTCGCGCAGCGTGACCAGACGCGCGTCCAGGTCGACGCCCGTCGCCTCGCCCATCACGACATCGCAGTTGCGCTGGCGCGCCAGGATCGCGCGCAGGGGCTGGGCGATCTCGGCAGGGCTCAACCCGGCGGTCGCGACCTGGTACAGCAGGGGCTGGAAGGTGTGGTGGTTGCGCCGGTCCACCAGCGTCACACGCACCGGCGCCCGGCGCAGCGCCTTGGCGGCGTAGAGACCCCCGAAGCCCCCTCCGAGGATGACCACGCGGGTTGCCTGCGCTCCGGTCATCCCTCACGCTAGGCGCGGCGTGATTTCCCGACACCCAACGCGTGAGTGACCATGCTGACCTCGATCCTGACTCTTTCGACCGTCCTCCTCGCCGCGGGCGCCAAGAACCCCTTGCCTACAGACCCGGCGCCGAGACTCCCCGAATGGCACGGCCAGTGGCGCGGCACGCTGACCATCGCGGGCGCCGCCCAGACCATCCCCATGGGGCTGGACATTGAGCCCATCGAGGGACGCGACGCCCTGGCGTGGCGGATCATCTACGGCGAGGGCTCCTCGCGACAGGTCCGCGACTACGAACTCCTCCCGGGCGACGCGCCGGGACGCTTCGTCATCGACGAGAAGAACGGCATCCTGCTGGACGCGCGCCTCGAGGGCGGCGTGCTCGTGAGCGCCTTCGAGGTGCAGGGCAACACGCTGGTCGCCCGCTACGAACTTCGCGGCGAGGAACTGCGCTACGAGATCCTCACATGGACCGGCGCGACGGCGCGGGAGAGCGTCGCCGGGGAAGGGCCGGAGTCGATCAGGGTGAGGGCGTTCCCGGTGAGCGGGTACCAGAGGGCGGCGCTGCGACCGACTCGCTGAGCGCAAGCGTCTGCGGCGGGTGGTACAACTTGGCGACGCGCCCACCGGTCCGAACACCCCCATTTCCACCCCGAGACACAAAGTCCGATAATGCATGTTATGTTAACCAGACTGGAACAGAACGGGCAGGGGGGTCTCACGGAGGCCGTTCTGGGGGCCGCCGTGGGCGGGCGACTGCGGTATCTCGCCCTCGGATCGGACGCCGCGGCACTCCGGGCGGACCTGGAGAGCCGGTTCCCCGGGGTGAAGCCCGAGGAAGACGACGACCCGTTCCTCGCCGGCGTCCTCGGGACGGTCGCTCGATATGTTGAGCAGCCCTCGGGCGTCGACCTCTCGTCCATCCCGCTCGACTACGCCGAGGCGACCGACTTCCAGCGCCGAGTGTGGGACGCGCTGCGCGCGATCCCGGTGGGCGAAACGCGGACCTACGGGCAGATCGCGTCGTCGCTGGGGATGGATGTCGGCGCCGCCCGGGCCGTGGGCGCGGCGTGCGGCGCGAACCCCATCGCGATCGTCGTCCCGTGCCATCGCGCCATCGGCGCCGACGGCTCGCTGACCGGCTATCGCTGGGGCGTGGGCATCAAGCGCGAGCTGCTCGATCGAGAGTCGCGCGCGAGCGGGCTGTTCGCGTCAGCGTGAGGCGTCGCGTCGCTCGGAGGCCCAGCCCGGGGACGGATAGAACGAATACGCCTCGGTCTCGTTGACCGCGCCGGGCGGGATGGGCGTGTCGGTTTGCACATGCCCGTCGGTGAAGGCGATGTTCGCGACGAGGCGCCCGTGGCGTCGCCAGAGGTACCCGGCGTCCGCCCCGCCGTCGTGGTTGTAGATCGCGTGGTCGGCGATCAGCCAGGTCCGCGCGGGCGAAGCGATCGGGGGCATCGGTTCGTCGCGGCCGGGCGTCAGCGTGCGCAGCGTGGGCGCGTACGGGCAAGGCACCTCGTCGAGCGCATGGGTGTTGAGGATGTAGCTCGTGCCCACCAGTTCGAACATGCTCCGCGTCGCCACGCCGCGGATAAGGGGCAGCGCCTCGCGCGCGCCGCGGTCGAGCGGGTCGCGCATCACCTCGACGACCGAGTCGGCGTCGAAGTCGCCGAGGTATCTGTTGAGCGGGCGCGCGTCGGCGCCGCGCTCGCGAAGGTCGAGCTCGTCGAGGGTCCCTCGCGAGCCGGCGAAGGCGAACACGCTCTGGACGATGGCGTTCGGGCCGATGCTGGTCCAGACCTGGGGCAGGCGCTCTCGCTGGTCGCGGGCGTGCTGGATTGACGCGACGGCGCCGGCCCGGAGCTGCGAGGCCCCCTTCGCGACGCGCGCCCGTTCGACGGCGTGCGACACCGAGGGCACGAGCAGGGCCAGCAGCGCGACGACGACGCCGATCACCACCATGAGCTCAATCAGCGTGAAGCCGGTTGTGCGTGTCGCCCGTGGCATGCCGATGCTATCGGACAGCCGGGCGCCCGGATGCGAAGAGTCCTCGCAAAACGAACGCGGCCTCGCGCGAGCGCGAGGCCGGATCGGAAGTGGGGGCGACAGGATTCGAACCTGTGTAGGCGTTAAGCCAGCGGATTTACAGTCCGCCCCAATTGGCCACTCTGGCACACCCCCCACAGGGGTTTCGGCCCCCGGGCCTTGGGCGTCGGGGGAGAGCGAGGGTATGCGCCTCCCCCACCGCCCTTCAAGCGTCGACGCGACGCCGCGGCAGCCCTCCGAGCCCCGCCACGCCCCCCCACCGGGCGGCTGGGCCAGCGCAGGCACGCCCGTGTCCGCCGACCGCACGCTCAAGGTGTTCGGCCACACCCAACGTCAGAGCCGCCGCGCCGTCATACGCCGACATTTTGCGATTCTCATCCGCCCTTCAGCGTCGGGTAAGACCCGCGGCGGATGCTCATGTAACCAACAGCGATCTTCTCTTCGACGCTTCACACGATCACCACAGGAGAAAGAGTATGAACCTCAAAGCACTCGCCGCCCTTGCCGCCCTGCCGCTGCTCGCCGCTGCCCCGATGATCGGGTGCGAAAGCTCGAGCAACCGGCGCGCGATGTACACCACGAACAACGCCAACCTGACCCTCGACGCGTCCTCTGGCCGCGTGCTCGCCGGCGAGACCGTGACGATCATCGCGCGCACCGTCGACACCTACGGTCGCGACGCGAAGATCGAGTGGAACAGCACCGCGGGCGACCTCAAGACCGAGCAGGACGGGCGCGTCGCACGCGTGCAGTTCAAGGAGGTCGGCACCTACACCGTGCGCGCCCAGCTCATGGTCGACGGCCAGGTCGTCGCGAGCGACCTCGTCGAGGTACGCGTCCAGCCCGTCAGCTGAGCCCCGGGCTCAGCCCCCCCCTGCCCATCTGCAGTCCCACGCTCCGAACGCCGGACGACGCACACCACGCGTCTCCGGTGTTTTCCTGCGCCGACGGGTTGTCGTGGTACAGTGGCCCGCGGCAGACTCGCCAGGAGACGGACGCATGGAACTCGGAGACGCACGCAAGGCCGCGCGACAGTTTGCACGCCTCTACCGCGTGACGAAGGGCGATGGGTTCCGCCTCAAAGACACCGACCCGGGCGACACCGCGTGGCTCAGTTCCGAGGACAAGCCCCGCGCCAAGGAAGCGCTCAGCGCCGGCATCGAGTGGCTCGCGAAGCTGCAGGACAAGCTCTACGCGGACGATCGCTGGTCCATCCTGCTGATCTTCCAGGCGATGGACGCGGCCGGCAAAGACGGCGCGATCAAGCATGTCATGTCGGGCGTCAACCCGCAGGGCTGTCATGTGACGCCCTTCAAGGCGCCCTCGGAAGAGGAGCTCGACCACGACTACCTCTGGCGCTGCGTGAAGCGGCTCCCCTCGCGCGGGCAGATCGGCATCTTCAACCGCTCGTACTACGAGGATGTCCTGATCGCGCGCGTGCACGAGGAGATCCTGCACCGCCAGAAACTCCCCCACTCGCTCGTGACCGAGGACATCTGGCGCAGCCGCTTCCGCGAGATCCGCCACTTCGAGCGCTACCTGCACAACAACGGCACGATCGTGCTGAAGTTCTATCTGAACCTCTCCAGGGAGGAGCAGAAGCGACGGTTCCTCGAGCGCATCGACCGCCCCGAGAAGAACTGGAAGTTCTCGATCAGCGACGCGACCGAGCGCGTGCACTGGGACCGCTACATGCACGCCTACGAGGACGCGATCCGCAACACAGCGACCAGGCACGCGCCCTGGTGGGTGGTCCCGGCGGACAACAAGTGGTTCACGCGCATCGTGGTCGGCGCCGCGATCCTCGAGGCGATGGCTTCGCTCGATCTGGAGTACCCGGCGGTGAGCGCGGCCAAACGCGAGGAGCTGGCGGAGGCGCGGCGGGAGTTGCTTGCCGAGGAGGGCTGAGCGCGGAACGATCTTCGTCAGAGGAGATGCTGCCCATGGCCCACGCACGGATGAACTACCCGAAAGTCGCGCCCGAGCCGTTCGCCTCGCTCCGAGCGATCAACGCGTGGCTGGACGCGGCGGACATCGACCCGCGGCTGCGATCGCTCATCGAGATGCGAGTGAGCCAGATGAACGGCTGCGCGTTCTGTCTCGATATCCACGCGCGCGAAGCGCGTGACCGGGGCGTGCCCCAACAGGTGCTCGATGTCCTGCCTGCGTGGAAGGAAGCCCCGCTGCTCTTCAGCGACGCCGAACGCGCCGCGCTCGAGTGGGCCGAGAGCGTCACGCGCATCGAAAGCGGCGGCGTCCCGCAGGATCACTTCGACGCGCTGTCGGCCCGTTTCAGCGAGAGTCAGATCGCGGCGATGACCTGGGCTGTCATCGCGATGAACTCCTGGAACCGTCTCGCGGTCGCGTTCTTCATGAATCCCCGTCCGCGCCATGATCCCGGTCAAAGCCGCTGACAGGAATCGAACCTGCAACCTGTGCTTTACAAAAGCACTGCTCTGCCAGTTGAGCTACAGCGGCCAGTCCCGACAGAATAGCCCCGTTTCGTCCGGCGTTCCCCGTCAGTCCAGGGGGGCGGTCGCGACGCGCGGGGCCGGGTCGTCGGCGAGGCGGAGCGTGGCGGCCAGTTCGGCGATCGCGCCGGGGCGCGAGTCGGCGAGGGCGTCGAACGCCGCCGACCAGAGCGCGTAGCGCGCGTGGTGGTCGTCGGATTCGACGGCCCGCCCGGCGGCGATCGCCCATGCCGCCAGCGTGCGCAGCGACGACGCCAGCCCGTCGGGGTTCTGGTGGGCGCTGGTCGCGGCCAGGTGCGGGCCTGCGCACGACAGCGTGGTCGGCGCGTCGGGGGTGGTGTGCCCCATCGCGGCCCGCGCGACGCGCTCGGCCAGCCCCTCGGTGAACCACTCGGGGTACGCGACGGCGCGTGACTGCACGCCGGTGTTGAAGGCGAGGAGGTGCGCCGCCTCGTGGGCGAGTTTCGCGCGGGTGGCCCGGCGCGCGTGCTCGCGGGCGTGCGACGCGTGGTGTGCCGCGGCACGGAGGAAGGAGTCGCTCGATCGGTCGTCGTACGCGACGACGCGGTTGCGCGCCGGCTCGTAGTACCCGCCCATCCATCGCGCGTCGACGGCGTCGATCTCGCGCGCGAAGCGGATGAAGTCGTCGCGCGACGCGAAGAGCATGACGCGCAGGGGCGAGGCGGGGCGCTGGGTGGTGAAGCCCAGCGTGGTCATCTCGCGCTCGAAGACGCTCGCGACCTGCTCGAGCCACTCCGCCTGCTCGCGCACCCACGAGGGGTCCGCGTCGCTGAGGAGGAGGAACCGTTCGGTGCGCAGGGCGACAGGGAATCGCGTCGAGGGCGCGTAGACGGCGGCGGGCCTGGCGGCCTGGGGCGCGCCTTCGGCCCCGGAGACCGGTCCGGGCTCGCGCGTCCAGACAGCGACGCCCACGACGGACGCGCCGAGGGCGGGGACGATCAACGGGCTGACCTGGCACCAGCGCAGACGCACACACGAGAGATCGTCGCGATGCGAGCGCCGGGTCGGCGGCGGGCGTCGTTCTCGGACGCGCCGGTTCCGTCTGGGGGGTTTATGCGGCCCCGGCGCGCTCGCGTCTGCGCTGGCGCGACTGGCGCACGAGGGAGGTCGAGTAGATCGCGAGGGCGGTCCAGATGCACGCGAAGGCGATGGCGCGGTCGAGGGAGAAGGCCTCGCCGAAGACGAGCACGCCGAGGACGAACTGCATGCTGGGCGAGAGGTACTGGAGGAAGCCCATCGTGCTGAGGGTGAGGCGCTTGGCCGCCTCGACGAACCAGACGAGGGGGATGATGGTGACGGCGCCTGCGGCGATGAGGAAGATGTCGGCGCGCCAGCTTCCGGCGGCGAAGGAGCTGCCGCCGCGAGCGTGGAGCCAGAGGAGGTATCCGGCGGCGACGGGCAGGAGGAGGAGCGTCTCGACGAGCAGGCCGGGGATGGGCTTGGCGCTGGTGCGTTTGCGGATGAGCGCGTAGAGCGCGAAGCTGAAGGCGAGCCCGAGCGAGATCCAGGGCGGCCTTCCCTCGGCGATCGTGAGGTAGAGCACGCCGGCGCCGGCGAGGGCGAGCCCCCCCACCTGCGCGCGGGTCATGCGGTCCTTGAAGAACAGCACGCCGAAGGCGACATTGACGAGCGGGTTGATGAAGTATCCGAGACTCGCCTCGACGATGCGGTCGTTGGTGACGGCCCAGATGTACATCAGCCAGTTGAGGGCGACCAGCGTCGCGGAGAGCGCGAGCGTGGGCAGGACCACCGGCGAGGTGAACGCGGCGAGGACCTCTCGCCAGCGGCGCTTGATCGCGATGAGGACGAGCAGGAGCGGGACGCCCCAGATGATGCGATGGGAGAGGAGCTCGTAGGGCGAGACGGCGCGAGGGAGCATGTCGTCGCGCAGGTGGAGCGTGGCGACGGCTTTGAAGTAGATCGGGACGAGCCCCCACCAGAGATAGGCCCCGAGTCCGTAGGCGAGCCCGACGCCGCGCGCGCGAGCGGCGACCTCGGCGAGGGTCGGGGCGTCGGGGGCGGGTTCGGCGGCGCCCCCGAGGGAGGCGCCGGACGCTTCGGCGGGTGCGCCGACCGGGGTGTGGGCCGGCGAGCTGGATGCCTGGGTGTTCACGGGTGTTCCGCGTGGGGAGGCACGAAAAAAGGCCGCGGCGAAGCCGCCGCGGCCTTGAGCAAGTGGGCGATACTGGGCTCGAACCAGTGACCTCCAGTGTGTCATACTGGCGCGCTAGCCAACTGCGCCAATCGCCCTGCTATTGGGGCAAGTATACCCGGTCGGGAGCGTTCGGCTACCCGTTGCCGTACAGGGGGAGAAGAAGTGGGTCCTCGTCCGAGATTCGTCGCGCGTCGGCTTGAATACGCGTGGGCCGGTGCGCACAATCCCGGCCCCGGCCGGGCCGAGTCCCGGGCGGGTGTGTCCGCCGCGGCAGACGCCCGGCTTTCGAGTCAACGCACGACCCCTTCGAAGGATACTTCCCATGTCAGAGCAGGGCGCTCAGCAGGGCCGTCAGGTGCAGCTCCGCATCGACGAGAGCCGCATGACCACCACCTACGCGAACACGATCCGGACGGCGACCACGCCCGACGAGGTCGTCCTGGATTTCGGCCTGAACATGCCGATGCCTGCGCAGAACAACCAGCCCGCGATGACCTTCGCGGTCGGCTCTCGCGTGGTGATGAACTGGCAGGGCGCGAAGCGTCTGGCGATGTCGCTGAACCAGATCATCGGCCAGTACGAGAAGGCCTTCGGCGAGATCGAGCTCGAGCGTCAGCAGATCGCCCAGCAGGGCTGATCGCGTCTCGACAACCGACGACCACCCAGCGCGGGCGCCCCAGGCGCTCGCGCTGTCGTTTTCAGAGTAGGCGAGTGGCGCGCGGGTAGCTGCCGAGCACGCGCAGCTCGATGCAGTGCGAGGCGGCCTCGTGCAGCGCCTTCGCGAGTTTCTCGTCGGCGCGGTGGCCCTGCGCTTCGATGTAGAACACGTGGGCCCAGTTCTCGCGCCCGCTCGGGCGACGGTCGATGTGCGTGAGGTTGACGCCGCAGCGCTCGAACGCGACGAGCACGTGCGCGAGCGCGCCGGGCTTGTCGGCGGTCTGGAATACGGCGCTGGTCTTGTCGTCGCCGCTGGGGAGGGCTTCCTGCTTCGCGAGCACGAGGAAGCGGGTCACATTGTTGGGGTTGTCCTCGATCGATTCGTAGAGCGGGTGCAGCCCGTACAGCTTGCCGGCCAGCAGCGACGCGATGGCCGCCGCGCCGCAGTCCGGGTCGGCGTCGAGCAGCTCTCGCGCCAGCTGCACCGCCCTGCTGCTGCTGGGCGACGCCACGAGTTCGGCTTTGGGGAGGTTGCGCGTGAGCCAGGCGCGGCACTGCGTGAAGACCTCGGGCTTCGAGAAGACGCGCGTCACCTTCGCCGCCGGTGTCCCGGCGAGCAGGTTGTGGCGCACGCGCAGCATCGCCTCGGCGTAGACCGTGACATCGCCGGGCTTGCAGTCGCGGAACGCGTCGAGCGTTTCGACGATGCCCCCCCCCACCGTGTTCTCGATCGGGACGAGCCCGTAGTCGGCGTGGCCTCGCGCGACCTCTCCGAAGACGCCTGCGATGTCCTGCACGTCGACGAACTCGACGGACGAGCCGAAGTGCGCCGTCGCCGCCTGGTGCGAATAGCTTCCGGCCGGGCCGAGGTAGGCGATGCGCAATGGTCGCTCCAGGAGGAAACTGCCGCTCATGAGTTCCCGATAGATCGCCTCGACGGTGCGCGCCGGCAGCGGGCCCGGGTTCATGGCGAGGACCTTCTTCAGGACAGCCGACTCGCGATGAGGCGCGTAGATCGGTGTGCCGGTGTCGCGCTTGTATCGCCCGACCTCGACGACGACGCGGGCCCGGTCGTTGAGCAGGCGGATCAGCGCCGAGTCGATCTCGTCGATGCGCCGGCGCAGCTCGTCGAGCGAGGCCAGGGGCGCCTCGGAGGGCGGGGGCGGATTCGGCGTCTGGCCGGGATGGTGCTCGTCGGGGGTGGTGCTCACTGGACTCTCTTCATCGGTTGACTGTCGCCGCGGGTCCACCGGGCCGATAATTGGGGGAGGCGTGAAAGGCGCGGGCCGCGGTTCGCAACAACGCCGGCGACGGTTCGATCATGCACACCCCGATCGCAGAAGTCATCCCGGCGATCCCCTTCACGCTCGCGTCGAGCGCGCTGGCCGGGTTGCGCGACCTCTCGGAGCAGGCCGACGCGGCCCAGGGCTGGATCACGGTCCTCGCGCTCGCCGGTCTGGTGGCGCTCGGGCTGGCGCTGTGGACGCTGGGCGGTCGATTCGTGCGCCCCTCGGTGGTCCTGGTCGCCAGCGCGACGGGCGCGTACGCCGGGTATTCGCTCGGGCACATCGTGGACCCTGGCGTCGGTCCCTGGATCGGCATGGCGTTCGGCGTCGTCTCGGGCGCGATGCTCGGCTACGCGCTGTTTCGGTTCGCGTCCGCCGCCCTGCTCGCCGCGTTTCTCGCGCTGGCCGCCCCCACCGGCGCCGCCGTCGTGCTCGATTACGATCTCGCCGATCGGGCGCAGGCCTTCGTCGACGCCGTGCGCGACGCGACCAAGGGCGAGAAGGAGACCGCCGCAGCCGATCGCGACGACGGCCTCTTCACGCCGCGCTCGCTCACCGACGACACCCCGGCGCCCGCCGCCCCGGACGCCGAGGACGAATCCGTCGCGCGCGGCGTGTTGTCGCGCGCCGGCGCGTGGATCACCGGGTTCCTCGCCGACGCCGCGGAGGGCGGCGAAGAGATCTGGGACGAACTCGACCCGCGTGAACAGAACACGCTCCTGCTCGCGAGCGTGATAGGCGCGATCGCCGGGCTGCTCATCGGGGGCATCTTCCCGACCGTCGCGATGGCGGTGCTGACCGCGGGCCTGGGCGCTGCCCTGCTGCTGGGCG
This sequence comes from Phycisphaeraceae bacterium, assembly GCA_019636675.1. Classification (NCBI taxonomy): domain Bacteria; kingdom Pseudomonadati; phylum Planctomycetota; class Phycisphaerae; order Phycisphaerales; family Phycisphaeraceae; species Phycisphaeraceae bacterium. Next base: position 122,972 of record JAHBXC010000001.1, on the reverse strand, counting down.
CCGGCTCGCACCTCGCGGTCGCGATGCGACCCGAGTGGGCCGACAAGATGCCCGGCTCGCCCATCGCGTGGGCCGCGATCTGGCTCTCGGTCGCGTTCCTGGGCGTGCTGCTTCAGGCTGGCCCGCGGCGCAAACGCAGGAAGCCCGAACCCGTCGCCGCCGAGGGCGCCTGAACAACTCCCGCAGCAAGTTGTGCGAGCAACCCGGGATCAGCGCTGCGCGTCGACCATGTCGGCGTTCTTCGCCGGCGTCGCGACGACCTCGCCCTGCTGGACCGCGTTGCGGCTGGCCTTCTGCAGCGCCCCGAACGAGAAGATCATCGCGATGACCAGCGCCGCCGAGACGAACGCCGCGAGGGGGCGCGTCAGGTACTCGCTCAGTTCCTTGCGCGAGGTCGTCTCGTCGGCGCGATCGATGCACGCCGCGATGATCATGCGCAGGTAATAGAACGCCGCGATCGCCGAGTTCACCGCGAGGATGACCGCCAGCGTGACCTCTCCGGCGCTGATGGACGCGAAGAACAGGTGCAGCTTGGGCCAGAAGCCCAGCAGGGGCGGGAAGCCCATGAGCGACGCGATGCACACCACCCACGCGGCGCACAGCAGCGGGTTGGTGGACCACATGCCCTTGAGATCATTGATCGAGTCGACCTCGCGGTCGGTCGGGTCGCCCGAGCGCCCTTCGCGCCGCTCGAGACTGGCCAGGACGGCGAACGCCCCCGCGTTCGTGACGCCGTAGACGAGCAGATAGAACAGCACCGCCGCCAGCCCGTTGGACCAGATGCTCCCCCCGTCGCCCGGGCCCGCGATGAGCCCGACGAGGATGTAGCCGCTGTGCGCGATCGAGGAATACGCAAGCATGCGCTTCACGCTGGTCTGCAGCAGCGCGAGCACGTTGCCGACCGTCATGGTCAGGGCGGCCATCGCCCACACGACCACGCGGACAGCGTCGGGAAGCCCGCCGGTCGAGATCGATTCGACGCTCGCGGTCCAGCCCCACCCGACGGTCGAGAGCAGCACGAGCAGCGCGAGGAAGCCGGCGGTCTTGGGCGCGAACGCCAGATACCCGGTCACCGGCGCCGCGGCGCCCTGGTACACATCGGCCGTGTAGAAGTGCATCGGGACGGCGGCGATCTTGAACGCGATGCCGATCACCGACAGCACCAGACCCATGACAGCCAGCGTGGGCAGGCCATCGCCCGAAGCCTGCGCGTTGGCGAACATCGCCTGCATCTCGGGCAGCATCGTCGTGCCGGTGGCGCCGTAGAGCATCGCGAAGCCGTACAGGAAGGTCGCCGCCCCAAAGGCGCCGAGGAAGAAGTACTTGACGCCCGCCTCCTGGGCGCGGAGCTTCGAGGAGCTCATCGCGACCATGATGTAGGTAGGCAGCGAAGTCAGCTCGAGCGCGAGGAAGAGCCAGATCAGGTCGTCGGCGCTCGCGCAGAGCATCACGCCCATGACGCTGAAGAGGTAGAACGCGAAGAACTCGCCCCGCGTCGAGCGGATGGGGTCGAAGCGGCCCGTCTTGAGCGCGAGCGTCTCGTAGTCCCGGTCCACCACTCCCACGAGCGTGAGCATGAGCAGGAACGAGACGCCGGCGATCGTCGCCTTCGCGTAGGGCAGGAGCGAGGGGAACATCCCCCCTGCCGAGGGCGACCAGAACGACAGCACGAACGCGCCGATCAGGGCGGCGCCGGTGATGAGCGACGCGAGCCGGCGCGTCGAGGCGTTCTTGGACAGCCCGATCACCATCACCACGCACGCCGCGGCGAAGAGCAGGATCTCGGGGTGGAGCAGGGCGAGTTTCTCGGTCACGGACGCGACTCCTCGATCACGACCACCGACTCACGCGCCGGGACGAGCGCAGGGACCTCGGCCAGCGCGCGCTGGGCGCGGGCCTGATCGATCAGCGCGACGTTCGCCGCGGCCGGGCCCTCGAGGGCGCGGAGCACGGGCTTGGGGTACAGACCGAGCCAGATGCACAGGAACGCGAGCGTCGCGAGGATCGTCACCTCGCGCGCCGTGAGGTCCTTGGGCAGGTCGCCCTCGTCGTGCGCCCCGTGGTGGTGATCGTGGGGCGACTTCGACGGGCCGAACACGACCGATCCGACCATGTACAGCAGATAGATCGCCGCAACGATCATGCCCGTGCCGGCGATGACGGCGTACCACGGACCCAGCGGGCCGGCGGTCCCGCCCACGCCCCAGGTCGCGCCGCTCTGGAACGCGGCCATGACGCACATGATCTCGCTCACGAAGCCGTTGAGCCCGGGCAGGCCCACCGACGCCATCGTGAAGAAGACCATGAAGAACGCCCAGATGGGCATCGACTTCGCGAGCCCGCCCAGCTCGTCCATCGAGCGGGTGTGCAGGCGGTCGTACATGAACCCGATGCAGAAGAACAGCGCGCCGGTCGAGAGGCCGTGGTTGATCATGTAGAGGACCGAGCCCGCCTGGCCGACCTCGTTGAGCGCGAAGAGCGCGAGCACGCAGAAGCCCAGGTGGCTGACCGACGAGTACGCGATCAGCTTCTTGACGTCGCGCTGCACCCAGCAGATCAGGCCGGCGTAGACGATGCCGATGATCGCGAGCACCGCGACGAGGTGGGCGTATTCCATCACCGCGTCGGGCACGAAGGGCAGCACGAAGCGATAGAGCCCGTAGGTGCCCAGTTTCAGCAGCACGCCCGCGAGCACGACCGAGCCGGCGGTCGGCGCCTCGGTGTGCGCCAGGGGCAGCCAGGTGTGCACCGGGAACATCGGCGTCTTGACCGCGAAGCCCGCCATCAGCGCGAGCATCACCCACGCCTGCTGCGACCCGGACATCTGCACCGAGGCATGCTGAAGCGTCGCGATCATGAACGACCACTCGCCCGCGCCCTCGAAGGCGCCGGCGGGCATCTGCGTCGCGTTGAACCACATCACATACAGCAGGCCGACGAGGGTCATCAGCGAGCCGACGAAGGTGTAGAGGAAGAACTTGATCGCCGCCTTGCGACGGTTCGTGCTGCCGAACAGCATGATGAGCACGAAGAGCGGGGCGAGCGTGAACTCGAAAGCGACATAGAAGGTGACGATGTCGCGGGCCGCGAACGCGCCGATGATCGGCGCCTGCAGCGCGATGAGCCAAGCGTAGTAGGTCTTGGGGCGAGTCTTGATCGACGCGAACGAGCCGAAGACGCACAGAGGCGCCAGGATGCCCGTGAGCAGGATCAGCAGCATCGACACGCTGTCGACGGCGAGCGACATCGTCAGCCCGTCGGTGATCGCCACCGATTGCGCGAGCTGGAAGTCAGCCGACCGCGCCCAGTCGAATCCGAACCCGGCGATCATCGTCATCACGAAGAACGCGAGCGACCCGAACGACGCGATCGGCTTGGCCAGGCGCGCCGGCGCGACGGCGATCGCCAGGGCGAGCAGGATCGGGATGACCAGCAGGATCGTCAGCATGGGTTCGCTTCGGGGAGCGTCGTCAGGTCAGAGAAGGAGCCACACCACCACGAGGAAGAGCGCGATGCCCCCGGCCATGCCGGCGGCGTAGGACTGGAGCACGCCGTTCTGGCTGGGGCGAAGCCCCCAGCCCGTCAGCTTCGGCAGCGCGCCGAACAGGTTCACGAGTCCGTCGACCAGCAGCTGGTCGATGAAGTGGAAGATGTGCGAGACCGCCTTGAGGGGCAGGCGGATGGTCGCGTTGTAGAACTCATCCACATACCACTTGTTCTGCGCCCACTTCGGGATCGGCCCGAGCAGCGGCAGCAGGTCGTCGGCCTTGCTCGTCGCGGCGGAGGTGCGCCCACGGTAATGCAGCAGGTACGCGATGAAGATCCCGACGAAACCGACCGCCGCGGACGCGAAGTACATCCACTTGTGCGGGTCGCTCAGGAAACCGCCCTTCTCGGCGCCGTGCGCACCGGCGGCGTAGTCCGCGCCGTGGGCCCCGTACGGGCTCTCGTAGTACGCGCTGGAGTGGTGCACCATCGAGCCGACCCAGCCGTGGTCCTTCTTGTTCACGAAGTACAGGACGGCGGCGAGGACCGCGCAGACGGAGATGATGACGAGCACGCTGTTGATCGCCCAGCCCGGCGCGTGGGGGTGCCAGTGCCCGTGGGGGTGCTCGTCCTCGTGCTTCTCGGCCTGGTCCTGCGCGTCGGCGAGTTCGTGGTCGTCGTCGTGGTGGTGCGAGTGCTTGTGGTCGTCGTGGGCGTGGTCGTCGTGCCCGTGCAGCTCGTCGCCCGGGTGGTACTCAACGGGCCCCATGAACACGCGGAAGAACACGCGGAAGGTGTAGTACGCCGTGATGCCCGCCGTCAGCAGCGCGATGACGCCCAGCGCCGTGAACCCCGGGCCCTTCGTGACGAAGGCCTCGGCGAGGATCATGTCCTTGCTGAAATAGCCGGCGGTGAACGGGAACCCGGCCAGGTTCAGGCAGCCCACGAGCATCGCGATGCTGACGATGCCCCAGCCCTTCATGTGGCGCAACCCGCTGAGTTTCCGCAGGTCCAGCTGCCCGGCGAACCCGTGCATGACGGCGCCGCACGCGAGGAAGAGCCCGGCCTTGAAGAACGCGTGCGTGAACACATGGAACGCGGCGCCGGCGGTCGTCAGCAGGCCAAGCCCCATGAACATGTAGCCAAGCTGCGACACCGTCGAGTACGCCATGATGCGCTTGATGTCGAACTGCGCCATGCCGATCGTCGCGGCGAACAGCGCCGTCAGCCCCCCCACCCACGCGACGGTCGAGAGCGCCCAGCGGGCGTCGTCCATCGCGAACATGGGGTAGAGACGCGCGATCAGGAACACACCCGCCGTCACCATGGTCGCCGCGTGGATCAGCGCCGACACGGGTGTCGGGCCTTCCATCGCGTCGGGGAGCCAGACATACAGCGGCAGCTGCGCCGACTTGCCGAACGCCGCGAGCATGAACAGGAAGGGGATCCATCGCTCCTGCCAGGTCCCGGCGAGCGAGTTGCCGGCGCCGTCGACGCCCTGGCTGATGCTCGCGAACAGCGGGCCGAACTCGACCGTGCCGTAGGTCACGAACACCGCGAAGATGCCGATCGCCAGACCCAGGTCGCCGATGCGGTTGACGATGAACGCCTTCTTGGCGGCCGCCACCGCGGCGGGCTTCTGATAGAAGTACCCGATCAGCAGGTACGAGCAGAGACCAACGCCTTCCCAGCCCAGATAGAGCAGGAGCAGGTTGTCGGCCATGACCAGCGCCGACATCGAGAAGACGAACAGCGAGAACGCGCCGAAGAAGCGGCAGTACCCGAGCCCGACATCGTGGCTCATGTACTCGCTCGCGTAGAGCGCGATGAGCGTCGCCAGCCCGGTGACGAAGAGCATCCAGAGGATGGTCAGCGAGTCGAGGTACAGGCCGAAGTTCGCGACGAGCTGCTGTCCCTCGCCGCTGCCCCACGCGAAGTTGATCCAGTCGAAGCCGTGCACGAGCGACGCGGTCTGTCCCACATTGAACCAGGTCGCAAGCACGACGAGGAAGCTCACCGCGAGCAGCGCGACGGTCGTGAACGCAGGCAGCTTGCTCTTGACGCCCAGCATTGCGAACACGCCGCAGAGAACCGCCGAGAGGGCGGGCAGCGCGAGGATCAGGAGCGCCATCGACGGGCCGGCGGCGATCGCCTCGGCGGCGTGGGTGTGCGCGTGACCGTGGTGGTCGCCCCCACCCGGAGCGGCGGCTGCGAGGGTCAGCGTCGGCAGGATGCTCGAGAGCACTCCGGTCATCCCTTCAACTCCGCCCAGGCCGAGGCATCGAGCGTTTCTTTACGCCGGAACAGGTACACGACCAGCGCGAGCGCCAGGGCCGCTTCCGCGGCGGCGATCGTCAGCACGAAGATCACGAACACGGGTCCCGACGCGTCCATGTGGTATCGCCCGAACGCGATGAACGCCAGACCGGCGCCCTGGAACATCAGTTCCGTGCAAAGGAACATGATGATCAGGTTCCGCCGGCTCAGGAACCCGACCACGCCCAGGCAGAACATCGCCGCCGAGAGGATCAGGAAGTGCTGGAGCGTCTCGACCGGCATCGCGGTCGGCAGCGCGCTCGCGAGCGTCGTGGTCAGGTCGATCACGCCTCACCCCCCAGCCGCGCGGCGGCGTGGACTTTCTTCTCTTCCTCGATCTCGGTCTGCTTGCGCGCCAGGACCACGGCGCCCAGCATCGCCATCAACAGGATGATGCCGGCCAGTTCCAGACCCAGCGGGTGATCCCCCACCAGCGCGAAGCCGACCCGCTCGATGTCCTGCGCGCGGAACGCGCCGGGCAGGCGGATCAGCGCGTCTGCGCCGTCGCGAGCGACCACGAGATCTTGCATATGCTGAGGAACAGCAAGACCTTGCGCGCCGCGGATGCGGATCAGCCCGTCCTCGACGCCCACGATGTCCCACTGCGTCGTCAGGCCCTCGTCACGCAGCACACGCTCCAGCTTTCTGGGCATCCGCTCGGCGTAGGCGACCTGGTTCACCGACGCGACGCCCGGGCCCATCTCTGACACGCCCCGGTTGATCAGCCCGATCATCGCCGTCAGCAGCACGAAGCCCGCAAGCACGGCGGCGACGGGCTCCCGTGCGAAGCGGTCGTAGAGGGAGAGCGACTCAACCTCTTCCGCAGACGGGGCTTCCGTAGCGAGCATGATCACGAACAGATAGGTGATCAGGATCGCGCCGGCATAGATGATGATGAGCGCGAACGCCATGAACTCGGCGCCCAGGAGCAGGTAGAGCCCGCACCCGGCGATGATCGTCAGGATGAAGAACAGGGCCGCGTACACCGGGCGAGGGTGGCTGATCAGCCGGACACCCCCGAACAGGGCGAGCAGGCCGAACGCGTAGAAGAGTGCGTTGGGACGACCCGATCCCGCCGCCAGCGAGAGGCCGGTCATCGAGATCGCGAAGGCGATCAGGGCGATGATCCCGCCCAGCCCGCGCGGCGAGACTCCCGGCTTGGGCAGCATCAGCAGCACGCCGAGGGCGCCGAGCGCGACGCCCGCGTACAGCAGAATCGGCTGCGCGACGATGTCCAAGCAGTGCACTCCGCGAGGGGTGGAGTCTGGAGCGAGGGGACGCGAGAGACAGGGAGACGGCGACGCCGCTCCCGTGGGCGGGCAGGATAGATCGGAGGTTAGCGACCTTCAACTTGCGCCGCACGGCCCAAGACCCCTTTCGTGCGCTCATTCTGCGGCGCTGTACCATCCGCCCCCCGGACACCCCCATGCCGACAGACGCATCCTCTTCATCCCGTCCCCCCGCCGTCGGCGCCCGACGCCAGATCCCCAACCTCCTCACGACGCTGCGCCTCGTCCTCGCCGGGGTGTTCTTCGGGGTCCTCGCCTTCTACGACCCCGCCCGCCCGTCGCACGACGCGCTCCTCGTCGTCGCCGCCGCGATCTTCCTCGTCGCCGCCCTCACCGACGCGCTCGACGGCCACCTCGCCCGGCGCTGGAACGCCGTCACCGTCTTCGGGCGCGTCATGGACCCCTTCGCCGACAAGGTCCTCGTGCTCGGCGCGTTCGTGATGCTCGCCGGCGCGAACTTCTCGCGATGGACGGTCCACGCCGACCCCGTCACCCTCTCGGGCGTCGAGACTTGGATGGTCGTCGTCATCCTCGCGCGCGAACTCCTCGTCACCTCCATCCGCGGCATCGTCGAGTCCAAGGGGATCTCCTTCGCCGCCATCGGCGCAGGCAAGATCAAGATGATCGCGCAGTCCGTCGCTGTGCCGCTGATCCTCGTCTGCGTCGCGCTCCAGACCGACTCGGCCGACACACTCCGGAGCCCTGCGCACACCGGCGCGATCGTCCTCGCGTGGGGCGTCACGCTCCTCACCGCATGGTCGGCCATTCCCTATCTCACGCGCGGCTGGCGCGCGCTCCGTGATTCCGCCGATTGATCCAACGCATGACAAACGACGCGCCATCGCCCACGACCGGCAACGACCTGCTGAAGACACTCGCCGTCACCGCGGGCGGGTTGGGCTTCCTGCGCCCTGCGCCCGGCACCTGGGGCAGCACGCCCCCCTGCGCCGTCGCGTGGTTCATCGTGCTGCTGGGCGGATCGACGCCGCATATCTCGATTGCCGCCGCGACGATCGCGCTCGTCGCGACGCTGATCTGCATCGCGCTCGGCGAATTCGCGGAGCAGAAGTTCGGGCGCAAGGACCCCAGCCAGGTCGTCATCGACGAGGTCGCCGGGCAGGGCGTCGCGTTGCTGTTCATCCCGGCGTTCGCGATCGAGACCTTCTGGCGCGCGACGCTCACGCTGGGCGCCGCGTTCATCCTGTTCCGTCTCTTCGACATACTCAAACCCCCGCCCGCGTACCGGATGCAGCGCCTCAAGGGCGGGCTGGGCGTCGTTGTCGATGATCTCTTCGCCGGGCTGTACGCCGGGATCGTGCTGGTCGCAGGGCTGTACGCCCTCCGGGCCGCCGGAATCCTGTAAACTGTCGGGATGCCCTGCCTCCTCGCCATCCTCGCGCTCGGTTTTCCACGGCTTGTCATCATCCTGCTGGCGCTGTTCTCGGGGTACCTGAGCAGCGCGTACAGCACGATCCTGTGGCCCGTGCTCGGGTTCTTCTTTTTCCCGTTCACCACGCTGGCCTACGCCGTCGCCATGAACGAGAACGGCGGGAATGTGAACGGGCTGTACCTCGTCCTCGTCGTCGTCGCGGTGCTGCTCGATCTTGGCTCTTTCGGCAGCGGCGGGTACTCGTACAAGACCCGCAAGCGCTAGACCACTCCCCCGCTACACTCGGCGCATGCTCCCCCTCTTCGACGCGCACCTTGACCTCGCGTGCCTCGCCGTCAACGGCCGGGATATGCACGCCGAGCCCGATCGCGCCGGTGGGCCGTGGCTCCCCGCCGCCGTTACGCTGCCCTCGCTGCGCGAGGGCAACATCGCCTGCGCGCTCGCCACCGTTTTCACCGAAGCGGTCCCCCACGGCGAGACCAGCGCCGACGCCGTCGCGTACCCGATGGGCGACGCCGACGCGGCCCATCGCAAGGGACGCGCGCAGCTCGAGGTCTACATGACCTGGGCGGATAACGGGCACGCACGGCTCGACCTGCGCAGGGCGCTGCGCGTCGACCCGCACCTGGGGACCGTGCGCGCCGGCATGGGCGTCGCCGAATCGCTCCCCGACGACCCGGTCGCGCGCCTCGCGCGCGCCTACCAGCGTCCCAAGAACCCCTCGCCCATCACGCTCGGCGTGCTCGTCGAGAACGCCGACCCCGTCCGCTCCCCTGACGAACTCGCCTGGTGGGTCGAGCGCGGCGTCGTCGCCGTCGGGCTCACCTGGGCGCGACCGTCCCGCTATTCCGGCGGCAACCTCACCCCCGAGCTCGGCCTGACCGACCTCGGGCGCGAGATGATCCGCGCGATGGACGCGCAGGGCGTCACCCACGACCTCTCGCACCTGTCGCAGCGTGCGACGCGCGAACTGCTCGAAGCCACGGACGCGCCAGTCGTCGCGTCGCACAGCAACTGCCGCGCGATCGTCGACCCGGGCGGCACGAACGAGCGTCACCTCGCCGACGACACCATCGTCGAGATCGGGCGTCGCGGCGGCGTGATCGGGATCAACCTCTTCGGCGTCTTCCTGCGACCGAAGCAGGACGGACGCGCCAGGATCGAGGATGTCGTCGCGCACATCGAACGGATCTGCGAACTCACGGGGCGACGCGACGGCGTTGGTCTCGGCAGCGACATGGACGGCGGGCTGTCGGCGAACGACCTGCCCGAGGGCATCGCGCGCCCGCGCGACATCCACCGGGTGCTCGACGCGCTGCGCGATCGCGGCTGGTCGCAGCGGGAACTCGAAGGGTTCGCGTACCGCAACTGGGCGGCGTTCTTCGGGAAGAAGGCGACGCCTCCCCGTACGCCGATCACCGCGTCGCCCCCCTCACCGGGCGCCCAGCGCTGACGAAACTGCTCACTGCTCCCTCTTCCCGGTCGCTTCACCTGAAGATGAGCACGCGCGGGTTGACCAGAAGGACGGGCTCGTCGCGCATCTGCATGAACGCGGTCATCGAGCCGCGGAGCTGCTCCCACGCGCGATCCCCGAGGATCTGACGCCCCAGTTCTGCGAACGCGCCGGCCTGCGAGCCCACGCCGGGCGACGCGACGCCGAAACGACCGAAGAGGTCGCTGAGGATCTCGTCGATCGAGCGCGGCGCCGGGAAGTCCATGACCTCGTACGCGCCCTCGCGCAGCGCGAGCTTCGCGGCCATCGCGCCGATCGCGTCGGTGAGGCCGCCGATCTCGTCGGCCATGCGCAGGTCGATCGCGTCCTGCCCGGCGAACAGGCGCCCCTCGGCGGTGCGCGCGATGTCGATGTTCTTGCGCCCTGTCTTCACGCGATCCACGAACTGGTCGTAGACCTTCTGCATCGTCGAGCGGACGACCTCGCGCTGCTGCGCGTTCCACGGGCTCACGCTCGACATCATGTCGGCCAGAGGCCCGCGCCCGCGAGGCACGATGCGGACCTGCGCCTTGTCGTAGACGCCCCCGAGCACGATCTTGCCACCGACCACGCCGATGCTGCCCACGATGCTCGTCGGCTCGACATAGATCCTGTCGCCGCCGACAGCGCAGTAGTACCCGCCGCTGGCGGCCATGTCGCCCACGCTGACCCACACGGGCTTGGAGGCGGCGACGCGGCGCAGGCCGATCCACATCGACTCGCTCGCGATGGCGCTGCCCCCGGGCGAATCGATGCGAACGACCAGGCCCTTGATGAGGTCGTCGTCCTCGATCTGCTTGAGCGCCTTGCGGATCGTGATCGAGCCGACGCTCGAGCCGCCCATCAGACTGGCCGCCTGACTCTCGCCGTCGACGATGGGCCCGTCGATGTGCAGCACCGCGATGGTGTCGCGGGTCGCTTTGGTCTTCGGCTTGGCGCTGAGCAGCTCGAAGATCGCGAAGGGGTTGGACGACGCGAGGGGCGAAGAGGCGCCCTTCTCGAAGTCGATCACGCGGTACGACAGCTCGTCGCCGTGCATCGACTGGAGGCGCTGGTGGATCTCGAGCCGGTCGAGGACCGCGTCGACGAGCTTCGCGCGCCTGGCGTCCTCGGGGTCGCCCAGCCAGGCCGAGCGCAGCGCCGCGTCGAGCTGCGTGGGCGACATGGAGCGCCCGGTCGTGAGGCGCCTCTGCATCGCGCCCCACATCGAGTCGAGGAGCTGGGTGATGTTCTGATCCCACGCCTTGCTGGGCGCGTTGTTCGCGAGCTGCTCGCTCGCGCCCTTGTAGTCGCCGATCTGCACGAAGTCGGCCTTGGCGCCGACCCACGCGAGCGTGTCGGCGAGGAACATCTCCTCCATGTAGAGCCCGGGGAACATGACCGCGCCGCCCCGCTGCACGATCACGTCGTCGCAGAACGACGCGAGCAGCAGCTCGACGGGGCCATAGATCTCGGTGAACGCGTGCACCTTCTTGCCCCGGGACCTCGCGTGCTCGACGGCGCGCCCGATCTCGTGGACCTGGGCCATGCCGGCCTTCAGGTCGCTGAAGCGGAGCACGATCGCCGAGATCTCGGGGTCGTTGGCCGCCTTGCGGATCTCGCCCACCACGCCGCGGAGGGTCATGCCCTGCGAGCCGGACATGAAGGACATCTCGGGGGCGCGTTCGGAAACAGCGCCCTTCATCTCGAGCCATGCCACCGTCCCGGCGCCGGCCGGGAGGGCGGCGACGAGCAGGGCGAGGGTCACGGACAGCAGACGGGCGAGAGCTCGGGACATTCGGGTGCTCCGGTCGGGGATCGGGTGCGCGTCGTCAGTTGTTGGGCCGACGCACGCCGTGGTTGCGGGATCGTACGCGACGCACCGGGCCCGGAACGCAGATACCCTTTCCTGCGCCATGACCCAGGACCACTCGACCGCCCAGGCACACCCCCTCGCCACCGACCTCGCCGGGCTTTCGCTGCGCAACCCGGTCATCCTCGCGGCCGGGACCGCCGGCTATCTGGACGAATACGCCGACGCGCTCGACCTCTCACGCGTCGGCGCACTGGTCACGAAATCCATCACGGCGCGCCCGCGCGAGGGCAACCGGACCTGGCGCATCCTCGACAGCAAGGCCGGGATGCTCAACGCGATCGGGCTCGCCAATGTCGGGCACGAGCACTACGCCGCCCACATCGCGCCGCGCGCCGGCGATGTCCCCTGCGTCGTCATCGGCTCCGTCGCCGGTTTCTCGATCGACGACTATGTCAAGGTCGCCGCGATGTTCGACGACGCGCCGGCGATCGGCGCGGTCGAGTTGAATGTCTCCTGCCCCAACGTCCACGGCGGCACGCTGTTCGGGCACGAGCCCGCCAAGCTCCGCGAACTGCTCGGCGCCGTGCGCCCCGTGCTGAGCCAGACCAAGCTCTTCGTGAAGCTCGCGCCCGACGCGCCGGATATCGTCGCGACGGCGCGCGTCAGCGTCGAGGCGGGCGCAGAGGGGCTGACGATCTCCAACACCGTCCCGGCGATGGCGATCGACGTCGAGACGCGCCGCCCGCGCCTCGCCGCCGTCACCGGGGGGCTGTCCGGGCCGGCGATCCACCCAATCGCGGTGCGGCTGGTGCACCTGGTCTATCGCGCCGTCGCGCGCGACGCCGGGGTGCCGATCATCGGCGCAGGGGGCGTCACCCACTGGGACGACGCGGCGGAGTTCATCCTCGCCGGGGCGACGGCCGTCGAGATGGGCAGCGCGCTCTTCGCCGACCCGCGCTCGCCGCTGCGCGTCGCGAAGGGGCTCGAGAAATGGGTCGCGCGCCAGGGGTGCTCATCGCTGCGCGAGCTGATCGGCGCCGTGGACCTTGGCGAGCATTGAGCACACGCCGGCTTACGCGTATCCGAGCGCGTCGAGGTCGTCCTCGTCGAGCCCGAAGTGGTGGCCGATCTCGTGCAAAAGCGTGACCCAGATCTCTTCGTAGACCTTGTCGTCGGCCCCGCGCTGGCGCCAGCCGCCGGCGAGATTCACGATCCCCGAACGGAAGAGTCGGATCTCCTCGGGCAGCGCGTGCCCGTGCTCGACGGAGCGCTCCGTGAGCGCGATCCCCGTGTGCAGGCCGCAGAGCTCGGTCGGGTCGTCCATGCCCAGCTCTTTCAGGATGTGCTCGGGTGGTGAGTCCTCGACGATCACGGGCGTGACCTCCAGGAGTTTGCGGATCTCGTCGGGCAGCTGGCCGATCGCCTCTTCGAGCAGGGTGTCGAAGCGATCGCGATCGGCCTCGGACAGCACCGGACCGACGCGGCTCGAGTGGGTTCGCGGCCTTGGGGTGTCGCGTCGCGCCATGCGCCGAGTGTAGCCCCAGCCCGGAGCCGCCCGGGATACCCTTGTCCGACAAAGCCCACCTTCCCACTGGAGCCCCGATGGACATCAACGAGCGCATCGCCCGCTTCGAGCACATGGCGCAGGCCGACGCCGACAACGACATGGCGCATTTCTCCCTCGGGGGCGCCTACGCCCAGGCGGACCGGCACGCCGACGCGGCCCGCTCGTTCCTGCGCTGCATCGAGATCAACCCCGACATGAGCAAGGCGTACCAGCTCGCCGGCGCGGAGCTCGTGAAAGCCGGCGATCGCACCGAGGCGGCGCGCGTGCTGACCGAGGGGTACCGCGTGGCAGCCCGTCTGGGCGACCTGATGCCGCGCAACGCGATCGAGAAACTCTTGAAAGACCTGGGCGAGGAAGTCCCCCAGCTCGACGCGTCGACGATCCAGCAGATGGACCGGCTCGCGTCCAGCGGCGCGTTCGTGTGCCGGCGCACCGGACGCCCGGGGACGAAACTCCCGGCGCAGCCCTTCAAGGGCCCCGTGGGCGCGTGGATCTTCGAGAACATCTCGGCCGAGACATGGCGCGAGTGGATCGGCCAGGGCACCAAGGTCATCAACGAGCTGCGCCTCGACCTCTCGCGCGACCAGGACGGCGCGACCTACGACCAGCACATGCACGAGTACCTCGGCATCGACGAGGCGCTCCTGCGCGAATTGCACGCGAAGCAGGGCGCGTGAGCGTGCGCCCCCTGCCGGCCGACACCGAGCGCCTTCGCTTCCGGCTCTGGGACGAGAGCGACCGCGACATCGACGCGGCCCTCGAGATCTATTCCGACCCTGAGGTGATGGCCTTCGTGGGCATGCGCCAGGTCGAGACGACCCGCGAGCAGATGCTCGCGCGCATCACGCGCCGGCGCGCGATGTTCGAGCAGGTCGGCTACACCGCGTGGGCCGTGGTCCTCAGGGATGACCCGACCGACACCCCCATCGGGACGATCGGGCTCTGGCCGCTCAACCAGGGCCCGCACGCCGACGCCGCGCGTCGAGACGATCGGTACGACGCGATGGTCGAGATCACCTACCACTTCCCCCGACGCGCCTGGGGCAAGGGGCTCGCGCGCGAAGCGGCGCGCAGCGTGGCCGAGTTCGCGCTGCGTCCCGCCCCAGACGGGCTCGGGCTCGACGAGATCGTCGCCACGATCTACCCCGAGAACCATGCCTCCATCCGCGTCGCGCTGGCCGCCGGGTTCACCGGTCGCGGGCCGGGCGGCACCCCCGAGACCATGCGTCTGTTCGGGCGCGACGACATCGTCCTCCTGCGGCGGACGCGCGAGGATTGATCCCCGGGGCCGCTCCGGGCCGATCTTGCCAGCGTGGCCAGACCCGTTGAACACCCAGACACCCTCGTCCTCGCCGACGCGACCCTCTCGTCGCTGGTCAGTCTGCTCTCGCTGCAGCGGCCAGACCTGGCGCTGCTCGCGCCGTCGACCCCCGACTCCGGCGCGCTCGCAGTGATCCGTCGCCAGGCCGACCTGGCGGGCGCGCGTGTGCTCGACGCCGGCGAACTCCCCAGCGCCGGCGAGGGCGTGACGCTCTCCCGTTCGCTGCTCGACGCGTGCGAACTCGCCTCGCGCGAGGGCTGCTCGCGCGTGGTGTGGCCGGTGTTCGTGAACGCGTCGATCGACGCGATCGCGCTCGCACTCGACCGGGCGCGACTCGTCTCGACCCTGGCGTCGCTCGACATCCGTGGGCGCGCCGTGCGCATCGATACGCCGGCGCTCGACCTGACCGAGCACCAACTCGCCGACCTGGCGGCCGACGTGGGCGTCCCGGCGCAGCGCGGCTGGTGGATCGGCCCGGATGCCGACCGCTGGCTCGAACTCGTCGCCGCCGCCGACGCGCGCCGACGCCAGCCCGCCTGAGCCGGACTCAACCTCGAAATGAAACACGCGAGGGAGCGTCTCCCTCGCGCGTGGTGTTCATTTAGGATGGGCGGTCGCCGGTCAGCCGCCGCGAGGCGCGATAGGCGCGTCGAGGAGCGCCTGGGCCTCGGTCTGCCCGAGGATGCGCGACTTGAGCAGCAGCAGCGCGGTCTCGAGCTGGGGATCGATGCCCTCGCTCAGCAGGCGCTTGGGGTCGGGGCGGTTGTCGCTGAGGACCGGCTTGCCGCGCCCGTCGAACTCGACGATGTCGGCGTCCTGTCGCAGCTCGAGGGCGTTGCCGACCTGCTTGGGCAGCATCTTGACCTCGATATCGGGGGCGACGCCCCAGCCGTCGGCGCCGGGGCGGCGATGGATGAGCCGGCCGCCCGGCAGCTTGTAGTACTGCGTGGTGAGTTTGAGCGCCGCGACGCCGTCGGCGAGGTCGTACACGTTCTGGACGCTGCCCTTGCCGTAGGTGGTCGCGCCGACGAGGATCGCCGAGATGCGCCCGCTCTTGGCGTAGTCCTGCAGCACGCCGGCGACGATCTCGCTGGCGCTGGCCGAGCCCTCGTTGACGAGGACCGCGACGGGGATGCGGTTGAGCGTGGCGAGCCCGCGCCTCGCGACCTGTCGGTCGGTCTGGAAGCCGCGCGCGTCGTGCTGGCTGACGATGACGCCGTCGTCGACGAAGCGGTTGGCGATCGCGACCGCCTGCGAGAGCAGGCCGCCGGGGTTGAACCGCATGTCGAGGATGAGGCCCTTGAGCCCGCGCGCCTGCATGGCGCGGATGGCGTTGTCGAAATCGCGCGAGGTGTTCTCGGTGAACTGGGTGAGCCGGATGTAGCCGACGCCCGACTGGTCGTCGATGAACCAGTTCCAGTCGGTCTCGGAGGGGCCGTTGCGCTCCCAGCCCTTGACGGTGTAGATGGGGATCTGGGCGCGGGTCAGCGTGACCTCGATCATGTCCTCGACGCCCTCGCGCTCGACGCCCAGGGTGACCTTCGTGCCGGCCGGGCCGGTGATGCGATCGACCGCCTGGAGCAGGGTCACGCCCAGCGTGGAGTCCTTATCGATGCGCCGGATGATGTCGCCGCGCTTGATGCCGGCGCGCTGGGCCGGGGTGCCCTCGATGGGGGTGACGACCTTGAGGTTGCCGGCTTCGTCGAGCTGGATCTGGATGCCGACGCCCTGGAACGAGCCCTGCGTCGAGCGCATGAACTGGTTCATGTCAAACGGCCAGATGATGCTCGAGAACTCGTCGAGCGCGAGCATCGCGCCGTCGCCGAAGGCCTGGAGGATCGCTTCCTCGGGCAGGTTCACGGTCGTCGAGTTGGCCTGGAGCAGCGTGGAGATCGCGCGCCGCAGCTCGAACTGGCCGGCGTTGGCCCGGTTGTCGTAGCGGCGCGCCTCGGCGCTCAGCTGCGAGAGGAACGACTCGCGCGCCTTCATGTCGGCCAGCGAGGGGAAGGTCTGGGTCAGCGCGCCGGTCGTCGCGAGATTCTCGACGGCGCGAAGGCCCCCGATGATCATCTCGCCCAGCCCGACGCCGTCGACATTGGCCTGGTCGGCGCGCATCATCGCGCGCAGCACCATGCCGCGGTCGATGCCCTTCAGGCGCTCCTTCCAGTCCTCGCCGATCGCGTTGAACGGGGGGAGTTTGTCCTTCCCGTCGCGCACGCGCTCGGCGTCGCGCATCTCGTGCAGCGTTTTCGGCGCGTACAGACGCAGATAGGTCAGGCGCTGCGAGAGCCTCTTGAGCTCCACGTCGTAACGCTTCGTGTTCTCGAACAGCAGCGACAGGCGGAAGTACAGCGACTGCGCACGCAGCCACTCGTTGCTCGCCTCGGCGCGCCGGGCGGCGTCTTCGGCGCGAGCGACCAGATCCATGATCTGCGGGTCGCGCAGGAACGCCTGCTTGTCCCCGGACAGGTCCTGCAGCTCGACCGCGCTGTTCAGCGCCTTGTCGTATTCCTTCTTGTCCAGCCGCTCCGCCAGCTCGGCGCGCAGCTCTTCCATCCGGGTCACGCGGGTCGCCTCGCGGTCCTGGATGTGGCGCTCGCGCAGGTCGACGGCGTCGCGAAGCGAGGTCACCGCCGTGCTCGCGTGGTTGCGAGGCAGCGCCTCGAGCAGCTTGAAGACCACTTCGCTCTTGCCCGCCTCGGCGTTCATCCACACCAGGCGCGACCACTCGTCCACCGAGACGCGCTCGGTGGACGACTGCGCCGTCGCCTGCTGGGCGATGCCCAGCGTGAGCGACGCGGCCGCGAGCAATCCCAGCGCGCGGCCGATGCGGCCATTCACGCTCCGGTCATTCCGTCCATGGGTCATCGTGTCCATCCTACAGATCGTGCCGGTCGCGGCTGCAAGGCCGCGCCTGGGCCCTCCCACGCTCCACGAGGGATTGACCCGCATTCCTGCATCGGACACCCCCCAAGGCCCTCTCAAGGCCCCGTGGAGACGCAAGTTCCGACCCGGTCTCGCCAGTCGGCACGACCCGCCCTCCGGCGGCGTCCGACCCATAAGACGCCCCCGTCGGCCCGGCTGTTCCCGTGCCCGGTCGGGTCGTGTACGCTTCCACGATGTTCGCCGCCGCGACCACCCCAGACGCAGACGAGGTAGTGCGCGCCGTCACCCTCCTTGTCTGGCTGACAGGCGTCCTGGTCCTGTTCGTCGCGATGGTCGCGCTGCTCACTATCAAGCGGCGGTCGCGCCTGCGTCGAGAGCGCGTCACCCACGAGCCCACCCGCCTCACCGACGCCTGGGCCGAAGCCGGGCGACGCATGGCCGTCGCCCCATCCAGACGATCCCCCGACGACGGGCCGCCACCACTCGACGACGACGACGACCCCAGCGCCAAGACCCGGGGCCCGGGCCAGTGAGCCGCCCGGTCGCGATCGTGACCGGGGGGGCGAAGCGCGTCGGCGCCGCCATCTGCCGGGAACTGGCCGGCGCCGGCTGCGAGGTCGTCCTGACCTACCGCGACAGCGAGGAAGAGGCCCACGCGCTCGCGCGGGAGCTGAACGGGCGCGCCGTCCCCCTCGATCTCGACAACCTCGACGATGTCGAACGCGTGGGCGTGTCGCTTCCCACGGAACTCTCGCGCGTCGATGTGCTGGTGCACAACGCGTCGGTGTATGGGCCGACGCCGCTGACGTCGCTGAGCGCCGAGGACGCGCTGCGACACTACCGCGTGAACGCGCTGGCCCCCCTGCTGCTGACCCGCGCGCTCGCCGCTCGACTGCGCGAATCGGCGCTCCCCGGGGGCGGCGCCGTCGTCGCGATGGCCGACATGCACGCGACGGGGCGCCCTCGCAAAGACTTTGCGCCGTATTCGATGTCGAAGGCGGCGTTGATCGAGATGGTGCGCACGCTGGCGCGCGACCTGGCGCCGCGCGTGCGCGTGAACGCGATCGCACCGGGCGTCGTGGCGTGGCCCGACGAGGGGTACGAGTCGGACCGCGACGCGCAGGAGGCGTACCTGAAGCGAGTGCCCCTGCGGCGCGCCGGGACCCCCGAAGACGCGGCAAAGGCCGTGCGCTGGCTCACGCTCGACGCGACCTACATCACCGGCGAAACCATCCGCCTCGACGGCGGGCGCTGGCTGGCGTGAGTGGGCCTTCTCGGGATCGGCTCCCCCTCCTCTCCGCTCCCCCTCCTGTGGAGCGCAGCGAGATCGGAGGGGCCAGGGGAGGGCTACCCAACCTCCGGCTTCTCTCCCCAATCTCTGCCTTTCTCTTCTCTACTCTCTCACTCTTCCTCCGGCGCCACCACACGAAGTGTGGTGCTACACCCTCTTGGGGCTTCCTCTTTCCGTCTCTCAGTCTTCCTCAGATCGAGAAGGGGGAGGAGGGGTAGGCACCACACTTTGTGTGGTGGCACCGGAGCGGAGAGAGAGAGAGAGAGATGATCCGGGTGCCACTGTCGGCTTGCCGACAGTGCTCCGTCTCCTCCATGCCTCGGAGTGCACCGGGTCAGTTTCGAGGTGATGCACGAGCGGCAGATCGAGAAAGGGAGAAGGGGTAGCACTGCCGGCAAGCCGACAGTGGCACCCAGAATTTCGCAACTTTCCGGTTCTCAGACCTTCCAATCCGCCCGCGTTTCCGGTACATTGCGGACGCACAGAACGCGCCCTTCGGGGGCCGCGTTGATCGAGTCACTCCGTTCCGAGGAGCGTCGCCGTGAAGATCCGTTCGTGTGGTTCTGTTGTCGGCGTGCTCGCGTGCGCGTCGGTCGTCGTTGCGCAGGGCTCCGGGGGCGCGGCCAACAACCAGCACCTGCGGTTCACGCAGGAGCACAATTGGACCTTCAGCACGATCGGCGATGTCGGCAACGCGCCCGCGATCGTGCCGAACTGGCTCACCACGCCGCAGAACCCCGGGCCCACGCGCCCGGTCGCGAGCGTCGACTACGAGTACCGCATCTCCACCACGGAGGTGACCTGGGGGCAGTACTTCGAGTTCGTGCAGGCCTATGCGCCGGTCCTTCCGACCAACTTCCGGCTCGCCATCGGCACGCCCGATGAGCTCGTGCCGCACCTCGCGCCGCCGCTCCCGAGCCCGATCCAGTTCGCGGGCGCCCCGGGCGGCGTGGCGAGGTTCACGCTGGATCAGTCGCGCGCGGATCAGCCGGCGACCTCGAGCTGGCACTTCTTCGCGCGCATGGTCAACTGGCTGCACAACGGCGCGAAGCCGGCGAGCGAGGTCACCAGCGCCGACTTCGAGACCGGCGTGTACGACACCTCGACCTTCGTGCGCGTGCCGGATGGGCCCAAAGGAGTTTCTTACAGTACCGATCAGGACTCACATTCACCGGGGTCGCGGTTCTGGATCCCGTCGATGGACGAATTGATCAAGGCGACTTATTACGACCCCAACCGCCACGGTGAGGACGAGGGCGGGTACTGGCTCTACGGCCATTCGAGCGACCAGACACCCATCCCCGGCGACCCCGCGCTGGGCGGGGAGACCAACGGGGGCACGCCGAACCAGTGGCCCGACGGACAGCACCGGCCCTTGGATGTCGGGAGCTACCCGGATGTGCAGAGCCCATGGGGTCTGCTCGACACCGTCGGCGGTGGGCGTGAGTGGACGGAGACCTGGCGCGAGGGAGAGCTGGAGTTCCGGCACAATCTCCGTCTGCTGATGCCGTCGCAGGCGTTCTTCGCGCTGAGCACCTCTGAACTCGGCCGCTACGGGTTCGCATCGCCCACCTCGGGCCTATTCACGCTGCGGCTGGCCGCGGCTATCCCATCTCCCGGTGTTCCCGCGCTGCTGAGTATCGCGGCGTTGGGCGCGATACGACGCAGGCGGTGACGCGCATCAACGCACCACGCACGCTTCGAGCCGCGTCCTCCCGGCCGCGGCTCTGATCGGTCTGGAACTCGCCTCGCGCCCCTCCCATTCGACTCCCCCTGCCTCCCGGGTATACTCCCGCCCCTCCGCAGGAGCCCCCGGGATTCGTCCCGGTCTCGTGCGATCCGAAGCCCAGGTGGCGGAATTGGCAGACGCGCCAGCTTGAGGTGCTGGTCCTGGTTAAACGGGGTGGAGGTTCGAGTCCTCTCCTGGGCATTCACGCTCGCCCGCGACGATCACCGTCGCGGGCGTTGCCGTTTTTCGGGGGGGCCGCGCTCTGGCCGCCCGGCGCGAAGATGGGGTATCGTCGGCGCATGAGTCTGCACTGGCCCATCCTCCGTCGGCTCGCCACCCACCCCCTCTCCGTGGTCGCGATCGACGACTTCAAGAAGTGGCGCGGCATCGAGATCCTCGTCGCCGCTTTCCACATCGCCGACGCCCTCGAAGACCGCTGCAAGACCGACACCGTCGGCATCATGCTCCCCACCAGCGGGCTCGCCCCGGCCGCCATGCTCGCCGGGTGGATCCTCGGCAAGACCGTCGTGCCCCTCAACTTCCTGCTGCGCCGCGACGAGCTGCAGTATGTCGTCGAGAACTGCGAGACGGACACCATCGTCACCGTGCAGCCCATGCTCGACTATGTCGCCACCGGCGGCGCCATCCCCACGGGCGTGAACTACCTCAAGATCGAAGACCTGAACATGAAGCGGGTGCCCCGCCCGCGCTGGCCCTCCCTGCGCGGCGTGGGCAAGTCCGAAGACGACCCCGCGGTGCTGCTCTACACCAGCGCCACCAGCGGCAGGCCCAAGGGCGTCGTGCTCACCCACAAGAACCTCGGCAGCAATGTCGCCCAGTGCGTCGAGTGGGCCGACTTCGATTCGAGCGACTCGCTCGTGGGCGTTCTGCCCCAGTGCCACTCGTTCGGGCTGACGGTGCTGACGCTGCTGCCGCTGACCGTCGGGTGCAAGGTGATCTACAGCGCGAAGTTCGTCCCGGCGAACATCGTTCGGCTGATCCGCGAGCACCGACCCACGCTGTTCGTCGCGATCCCGACGATGTACGGCGCGCTGCTGAGCGTGAAGCAGGCGAAGTCGGACGACTTCGATTCGATCAAGTTTCTCGTGTCGGGCGGCGAGCCCCTGCCGGAGGCGATAACCTCGCGCTTCGAGGAGCGCTTCGGCAAGCGGATCGCCGAGGGCTACGGGCTGACCGAGACCTCGCCGGTGACCAACTGGTGCCGCCCCCACGAGTACAAGAAGCACTCCGTGGGCAGGCCCATCCCGGGCGTGCGCCAGCGCATCGTCGACATGGACACCGGCCGAGACCTGCCGCCCAACGCCGACGGCGAGGTCCGCATCGCCGGCCCCAACATCTTCGGGGGCTACTGGAAGCTCCCCGACGACACGAGGGCCGCCTTTGACGAACAGGGCTGGTTCCGCACGGGCGACATGGGGCGTCTGGACGACGACGGGCACCTCTACATCACCGGGCGCATCAAGGAGATGCTCATCATCGGGGGGGAGAACGTCTTCCCGCGCGAGATCGAGGAGGCGCTGAACCTCCACCCCTCGGTGGAGATGTCCGGCGTGATCGGCATGCGCGACGACATGCGAGGCGAGGTCCCCGTGGCGTTCGTGAAGCTGCGCGAGGGCATGTCGGCGACGGAGAAGGAGTTGCGCCAGTGGTGCCGCGAGCGGATCGCGAACTACAAGGTCCCTGCGCAGGTCCGGATGATGGACGACCTGCCCAAGGGCCCCACCGGGAAGGTCCTCCGCCGGGCGCTGAAGGACTACCTGGTCGAGCCGAGCTTCCAGGAGCCGTGACGCGAGATCGGATCAAGGCGGACCCTCCGGTTGGACGATGCTTCTCGGACAGGAATCCCCTTCCAACGCGTCGAGAGAGGTTGTCATGAGTTCCACGCCCAAGTTCGTCACCCTATCCGTGCTGGCGTGCCTGCTGGCCGCCGGCCCGTCGCTCGTCGGCTGCTCCTCGGGCGCCGACCAGGGGGCGATCGCCTCCAACCCGCGCGGGTTCGACGGCGACGCGTCCGCCGCGATGATCACCGAGTACCAGGCGGGTCGCTTCTCGATCGCCTATCGCGCCGCGACGACCGCCGCTTCTCGGACCACAGGCCCGGAGCGCGAGCGGGCGATCCTCATCGCCGGGCTCTCCGCCCAGGCCCTGAACCAGCACGACGACGCCGAGCAGTGGCTCCGCCAGATCGAGCGGTCCGCCGACGCCGAGATCGCCGGTCGCGCCAAGGCCGGGCTGGGCCTCCTGGCGATGAACCGGGGCGACCACGCCAGAGCGGCGGCCATGCTGACCTCCGCCGCGACCCAGCTCAAGGGCGACGAAGCGGCCCGCGCCAGTCTGTTCGCAGGGCAGTCGTACGAAGCGATGAACCGGCCTGAGCGTGCGCGCACCCAGTACATGATCGCGCAGGGCGTCGCCCAGAGCCCGTCGCTCAAGTCCACGATCACCGGCCAGCTCGCCTCGATCGGGCAGCACGGGTACACGGTGCAGCTGGGCGCGTTCGCGTCGATGGAGAACGCCCGGATCGCGGTGTCTCGCTTCTCGGGCCAGTCCCAGAGCGCTGGGATGGGCACGCCGCGGATCGTGGAGCGCAAGGGCATCGGGGGTCGCCCGCTGTACATCGTGCAGGCCGGTTCGTTCCGGACCCAGCAGGAAGCCGACACGGCGCGTGCCGCGCTCGGGGCCGCGACCGCCCGATCCTCGTTCGTCGCGCCCGCCTTCGCGTCGGCGAACGAATAACACGACGGGACATCCGCTTTCTCACGAACACGCCCACGACCCGGCCCGCGAGCCGGGTTGTTTGTTTCTGGACGTGCGCGCGGGGCGCACACCCTGTCGGAGTGGTGCGCGCGCGACCGAGAACCACGCGTCAAGGTCCCGATACGGCGAACTTCTCAACCTAACACGCACAGGCGTCAACTCGTGCGCGTGCAACGCCGATTGGAGTCGCGTGCTCGGGCCGTGCTCGGAGGAGAACACGGTGTCGCGGGTTTCTGGTCGCGCTCCACGGACGAGGTGTGCGTATGCCGTTCGGCAAGGATGTGCTGACAACCGGTGAAGTCGCGAAGGTGTGCAATGTCGCACCCCGGACGGTTTCCAAGTGGTTCGACTCGGGCCAGCTCAAGGGGTACCGCATCCCCGGCTCGAAGGACCGCCGGATCCCGATCTCGCAACTCGTCCGGTTCATGAAGGAACACGGCATCCCGCTCAACGGCCTGAACACGGGCCAGACGCGAGTGCTGATCGTCGACGACGACGGCGAGGTCACCGCCACCCTCAAGAAGATCCTCACCGAGCAGGCCAACTACGAGGTCGAGACCGCCGCGTCCGCCTTCGAGGCAGGGCTCGTGTGCGAGAAGTTCAAGCCCCATGTCCTGCTGCTCGACCTGCACATCGGCGAGAACAACGACTCTCGCCATGTCGCCCAGCTCGTCCGGCGCTCGGAAGAGCTCCAGATGACCCGCGTCATCGCGATGAGCGGCAAGCTCACCGACGGCCAGGCCGCCCAGCTCAAGGGACAGGGCTTCGACACCTTCCTCAAGAAGCCCTTCCAGATCCGCCAGGTCGTCGAGGCCATCGAGCAGGCGTCGTCGATCATCCACTGATCGGCCGACGCGACCCATCGTCACCCCCCAGCAACCGGCATCGCGCCGCGTGCAACACGCGGCGCGATATGCCTGCGCGAAGGTGGTCACGGATGCCGCTTCATTTCACACAAGCCGACAGTGGCGGTCGGCGTGCCGGGCAACGCTATCGAAGGTCCACCTCCAGCATCCCGTCGCGGATCTGCGCACGCTCGCCGAGCAGCGTGAGCACGATCGAAGCGTCGTCGTGCCGGCCGACCGTCTCACCTCTGCCGGTCAACACGAAGTCGATGTCGTCCACGGGCACGGAATCGAGCACACGCAAACCGTGCGGCCAGTCGAAGTTCATGCATGCCGGCGTGGTGTTGCTTTGCGCGATCTGGAGATATTGCAGCACATCAAAGCCGATCCCAGCATGATGCGGCATGAGATACGGCCCGCGGTGCGGTGTCGATACGAGAATGAATGGATCGAGCGAGAGAAGGACGAAGACCCTTGGTATGCGGATTTCGTCCTGAGTGAGGCTGTTAACAGCTTTCTTGCACCGCGACAGAACATGGTCCAGGGCAACGGGTTCTCCCTCGGGGTGGCGGAGAGAGACTCTCAAATCAAGGGCGACTGGTCCGGAACAATTGACGATCATCGCTTGCAGCCCCCTCTCAGCCCCGCAGATGGGAACGGTCACCCTGTCGCGGCAGCAGCCGTGCAGCAGCGAGAGCGACGCGCCCGCGACGGTACACAGGATGAAAGGGGGTCGGCTGAACATTGGCGCGCACGATCAATCCTCTGGCTTGTCCACACGACGATCGGTTCGACCTTCGATTTCATGATCCCCCACCTTCACTTTCACAGCGCCATCTCCCGGGATGACCGCAAATGCGGGTCGTTCGAGCTTATCGACCGTCATGACCGTACCTCCCGAGGGAGATGCAGCGATTGCCGCCATCTTTGCCCCCTTGGGATCAAAGAGTTGAATCACACCGTGTCCGCGTACAGCGCGCAACACGATTGCAGGGTTGCCGTTCTCGTCGACGATCACGAGCTCGGTGCACTTCAGCTTCCCGACCGGAGCCTGGCGGCTTGTTCCAGCAAGAATACCGACACCCAAGGCGACAAGCAGGGAGAGCGAAATAACCAGAATGCTGCTAACAGATTTGCGCGCGTGCAAGAGAAACTCCTTCATCGTGCTCCACTATCCCACAGTGATGCGTCTTCAAACTGACTGTCCTCTCGATGACTCCGAGTGACGCCCGCCATGCTGCATCCAAACGACGCCTCTCAAGTCTTCCTATCCAGCAACCTGTACTGCACCGCCTCCGCCACATGGTGGGTCTCGACTCGTTCGGAGCCCTCGATGTCGGCGATCGTGCGCGACACTCTGCGCACCTTGTCGTACGCGCGCGCCGACAGCCCGAGTTCGCTGATCGCCTGGCCCAGCAGGGTTTTCGCTTCCTCGGACAGGGGGGCGAGCGTGTCGAGTTCGCGCCCTGACAGACGGCTGTTGCTCTTGCCCTTCTGACGCGTGCGCTGGCGTTCGCGCGCGGCCAGCACCTTCTCGCGGATCTGCGCCGTGCTCGTGCCCTTGGGCGCGTCGTCGCGCTTCCCGCCGCTCGCGCCGGCGGAGAGTTCCTTCCAGGGCACGGCGGGCGCCTCCACATGGATATCGATGCGATCGATCAGGGGCTGCGAGAGCCGAGACAGGTAGCGGTCCATGTCGCGCCGCCCGGCGCTGTCGTTCATCCCGGGGGCGGCGCCCTTGGCGGTCGGGTTCATCGCCGCCACCAGCATGAACGACGCGGGGAAGGTGACCTTCCCGCTGGCGCGGCTGATGGTGACCTTGTCGTCTTCGAGGGGCTGGCGCAGCGTCTCGAGCACGGCGCGCGGGAACTCGGGCAGTTCATCAAGGAACAGCACGCCCCGGTGCGCGAGCGAGACCTCGCCCGGGCGCGGCACGGGCCCGCCCCCCACCACCGCCGCGATGCTCGCGGTGTGGTGCGGCGAGCGCACCGGCCTGGCGGTCACGAGCCCGCGGCGCCCGTGGTCGCCGCTGGCGCTGGTGACCTCTGCGCCGACGGCGGAATAGATGCGCGTCACTTCGAGCGCCTCTTCGGGGGTCATCGGGGGCAGCACGCCGGCGATGGCCTTGGCCATCATGGTTTTGCCGGTGCCGGCGGGCCCGAGCATCAGCAGGTTGTGCGAGCCGGCGCACGCGATGGTGATGGCGCGCTTCACGCCCTCCTGCCCCCGCACCTCGGCGAAGTCGATCGGCGCGCTCGCGTGCTGGAGGAGCTCCGCGACATCGACCGGTGGGTGGGGCTGCGCGTCGAGCCCGCCGTTGAGCATGCCGACGACCTCGCTGAGCGAGCGCACGCCGTAGACCTCGATCCCTCGCACGACGGCGGCCTCTTCGGCGTTGTCGGCCGGGAGGATGACGCCTCGCATGCCCTTGTCGCGCGCGAGCATCGCCATCGCGAGTGCGCCCTTGATCGGGCGCAGGCGCCCGTCGAGCGCGAGTTCCCCGGCGAGCAGATAGCGGCGCTGGTCGACGCCCTCGTACTCCGCTTCGAGGAGCGCGTCGGCGGCGTCGCCGTGCTCGGACGACGCGCCCACGCGCTGGCGCGAGCGCGTCTGGATGACGGGGGTGGGCGGGCGGATCGTGCCGTCGGCGATGAGCGATCCGACGGCGATGGGCAGGTCGTAGACCGCGCCCTCTTTGCGCACATCGGCGGGGGCGAGACTGACGAGCAGTTTGCCCATCGGGAAGCGGTACCCGCTGTTCATGACGGCGGATCGCACGCGCTCGATGGATTCTCG
The DNA here is from genome assembly GCA_019636675.1 of Phycisphaeraceae bacterium. Classification (NCBI taxonomy): domain Bacteria; kingdom Pseudomonadati; phylum Planctomycetota; class Phycisphaerae; order Phycisphaerales; family Phycisphaeraceae; species Phycisphaeraceae bacterium. The sequence continues at coordinate 95,994 of JAHBXC010000001.1, read as the reverse complement.
CACGCTCGCGTCGGGCAGGCCGACGATCTGTTGTTTTTCGAGCCCGATGTCGGAATAGTCGATCTCGACCTCGCAAGGAGAGGCGTCTATCCCGGTTAAGACGAAACTCTGCACTCGTGCCAGCATATGGGCGACGAGGATATCAGAAACCGAACAGGCCGCAAGCGGCCCCCTCCCCCATGACCAGTCAGCCCCCGCCCAACTCGACCGCCCGCTTCGCCGACCGAGCGGGCGACTACGCGAAAGCCCGCCCGACCTATCCCGCGGCGTTGCTCGATGCGCTGCTCGCGCCCTTGGCCCACCCGTCGGCCCTTGTCGCCGCCGATGTGGGCGCAGGGACGGGCGTGTTCTCGCGGCTGCTGGCCGAGCGTGGCGTGCGCACGATCGCGGTCGAGCCCAACGCGCCGATGCGCGCCGCCGCGACGGCGCACCCGCTGATCGAGTGGCGCGACGGGACGGGCGAAGCGACCGGCCTGCCTGAGCGCTCCCTCGACCTGCTCACCGTCGCGCAGGCCTTCCACTGGATGCGCACCGAAGACGCGCTGCGTGAGTTCCATCGCGTGCTGAAACCCGGCGGAGTGCTCGCGCTGGTGTGGAACACGCAGGACCGCTCGGACGCGTTCACGAACGGGTACTGCGCCGTCATGGAGCGCCACGCGGTGGATCCGCCGCGCTCGCCTTGGGCCCTGGGGGATGTCTCGCGCGTGCTCGACGATCACCCGCTGTTCTCAAGGCGCGTTGTCCAGCGGTTCTCGCACGCGCAGGAACTCGACCTCGAAGGCCTGCTCGCGCGCGCACGCAGCGCGTCCTATTGCCCGAAGGAAGGGCCCGCCTGGGAGGCGGTTTCCCGGGATCTTCGCCAGCTTCACTCGCTTCACACCACGACCGGCGTGGTTCGACTGCGCTATCTCGCCGAGCTTCACACCTCGAAATCGTGCGCGACGCAAAGCCGGCCCTGACCTGCGCCGATCCTGAGTGTGCCATGCAGCAGTTCCGCGCCACGACGCTCGCGATCCTCAGCGCCTCGTTCTTCTCGGCCCCTCACGCCTGGGCGTCGGGGAACGCCGGGGCCTGGCTCCCGGTCCAGCGCGAGGAGCCCGTTCTTCGGACCTACGCGCTCAGCGTCCACCTCTCGCCCACCCCCCACGCGCAGACGCCGGCGCCGGGCGCGTCCCAGAACACGGGCGCCCGGCTCTTCGTGCTCGCGCCCAGCGCCGACCCGGTCTCCACGATCTCGCCGGCCTCGCGTGAGCCCGCCGCCGAGCGGACGACCACCCCCTCGGGCGAATCGCTCCTGTGGACGCTGACGCGGGTCAGCGAGCCGGCGGTGATCGCCGCCACGATCCGCGCGTCGTCCTCGCCGGTCTTCTTCGACGACCAGGCGGCGCGCAGCGTGCCCTGGCCCATCCGCGGCTGGCCCGAGCACACCGCCGACTTCCTGCGAGACCTCTCCACGCGCGACGCCGAAGACCCGCGCGTGCGCGACCTCGTCGCACGCTGGGTCGGCGCGCAGAACCGCTCCGTGACCCCGGTCATGCTCGCGAAGTACCTCGCGGCGCGCACGCTGACGCACGCCCCGGCCACGCTCGAGCCGCTGACGCTGCGCGACGCGCAGGGACGCGCGCTGGGCATCCGCTCGGGCGGCGCCGGTCGCTTCGCCGAGCGCTCCGGCTCCGAGTTCGACATGCTGCGCTTCTACGCGACCGCCCTGCGCGCCGCGAACATCCCGGCGCGCGTCGTCGTGGGGCTGCGAGACACCGGCGACGCCGGCGCCCGTCAGCACGCCTGGGTCGAGTTCTTCCTGTACGACGAGCGCGTGCGCAGGGGCGACTGGGTCCCGGTCGACCTCATCGCGCAGCGCGACCTCGACCCCACGCCCCCGGCCCTCGCCAAACCCTGGAAGCACTTCGGCGCCGACCGCGAGGGCGCGCTGATCCCCCTGGGCTTCGGCTGCCCGCCCCAGACCCGCGCCGAGGGCGTCCTCGCCCCTTGGTGGGTCGAGGCCGACTCCCCGGCGCGCACGCCCGTCGCCAGCGTCGCCGTCGAACGCCGCGCCGACGACAAGCTCGCCCGCGCGAACTGATCGGCGAACCTCGAGCTCGGGGCATCCGCGCACGTCGACCGCCCGTACCATCTCCTAGGCGGCACGCCGCCGGGAGGCCCTGTCGATGCGCACGCTCCTCGCCATTCTCACGCTCGCCGTGTTCACCGCGCCCGTGTTCGCGCAGCAGCGCTCCTCAAGGCCGGCAGCCGACGAGGGCCCCGTGCTCACGCTCACGGAGCGCCGGCTCTGGTCCCTTCGGGTCACGATCTCGGGCAGAACCGCCCCGACCAACGCGCGCCACGCGACGCCGCGCCCCCTTCTCCGAACCGGGCAGCCCGGGCTCGGGCAGCAGGGATCGATCGACCTGCGCGCCGCGACGATCGTCGTCCCGATCCTCGAGCGATCCGCGTCGCATGACGCGGCCCTCAGCCACGCGACGTGGGAGCTCCGGTTCAACAGGCAGGTCGTCCCGCAGGACCGTCTCGGCGCCCCGTCGGGGCAACCCGATCTCATCAATCTCCTGCAGTCGGTGATGATCGCAGACCCGTCGGGCGCGCCGCTTGTCCCCCTCGTGCTGAACGCCGAGCAGCTCGAGTTCCGTCTCCAGGTCCCGGTCTTCACGCACGAGACCCGCTACGACGACGCGCGCGCCGCGCGCATCGGCTGGCCCTCGCAGTGGCCAGAGTTCGTGCAGCCGTCGCGCGAGCCGTCGCCCTTCATCCCCAGCGACGACCCGTTCGTCGCCCAACTCCTCGACGACTGGACGCAGGGCGCCCATCGCTCCATGGCCCCGGCTGTTCTTGCCAAGCACCTCGCCAAGCGCATCGTCGACACCATTCAACCAAACGGGCTCGGAGTCGTGCCGTGGGATCTCGGCATGGGCAGCCACCCATTCGACGTCATCGGCCCCTGCGACGACTCGACCGACGGCCTGTGGCTGCTGCCAGGCAGTTCTCGCGCCTTCCGGCCCGCGCGCCGCGACCACGACACCGTCGACGCCACACGGTTCATCCGCGGCTTCAATGTCTACGAGCCGACCGGGGTCATCACGAACAACCGCTGCTTCACGCCGCGCATCCGCCAGCCGATCGAAACGGGGCGCGCCAACCCCGCCGTCATCGCCAACCTCTACGTCGCGCTGCTGCGCGCCGCCGGCATCCCGGCGCGCGTCGTCATCGGGACCGAGGTCAGCCCCGAGGATCTCCGCTCCGTCCCCAACACGCACATCCCGCCCCGCACCTTCCCGGAAGTCACGATCAACGGCTTCCGCGTCTCCACCCGCGGCTCGCTCATCCGCTTCTGGACCGAGTTCTACCTCTTCGACGAGGATTCCAACCGCGGCGAGTGGATCCCGGTCGACCTCCATCGCCAGCGCCTCGAATCGTCGCGCGCCCCCGACATCGACCGCGCCTGGCGATACTTCGGCAACCACGACGAACTCGACGAGATCGTCCCCATCACGAGCGTCTACACAGCGGTCGAAGCCCGGAAGCCCGACACCATCCCCACGCTGTGGGGCTGGGAGACCGAGCCGGATCACCCGCGCGTCTCGCTCGACAGCGTCCTGCGGATCGAAGCCGTCGGCCAGTCTCGCCGCGCCAACGACGGGCTCGACCAGCCCCGCCCGCGCAACTGACCCCCAACGGACGCATCCCCAGTCAGCGACCGCCCGTACCATCACGCAAGGCGGCACGCCGCCGGGAGGCCCTGTCGATGCGCACGCTCCTTGTCATTCTCACCCTCGCCGCACTGAGCGCCGCCGCGCTCGCGCAACCACGCTCCTCGACGCCGCCAGCCGACGAAGGCCCCGTCCTCACGCTCAAGGAGCGCCGGCTCTTCCAGCTGCGTCTGAATATCTACGGCTCGCGCGCGCCCTTTTCGCAGCACATCCAGACCAACAACCCCATCCTCCGGCTCGATCGACGCGGGTTCCTGCCGCGCCAGTCCATCGACCTTCGCAGCATCGAGCTCGTCGTCCCCGTCCTCGAGCGCAGCGCCTCGCACGAGATGTACCTCGACCGGGCCGAGTGGAGTCTGATCTTCAACAGGCAGCCCGTGCCGCAGGACCGTCTGGGCAACCCGGGCGAACAGCCCGACCTGATCAACCTCGAACAGTCCGTGCGCATCACCGACGACGAGGGCAACTGGCTCGTCGCCTTCATCCTGAACCCAGAGCAGATCGAGTTCTCGCTCCAGGCCCCGGTCGCCGCCCACGAGACGGTCTACGACGACGCCCGCGCCGCGCGCATCGACTGGCCCACCGAGTGGCCCGAATGGGTGCGCCCGGCGCTCGAGCCCAGCCCCTACATCCCCAGCGACCACGCCTTCGTGCGCGAGACGCTGAACGACTGGACCAACTCGCTCCCGCGCTCGATGCCCCCGGCCGTCCTCGCCAAGCACCTCGCCAAGCGCATCGTCGACAGCGTCCAACCCCTCGAGACAGGCGTCGCCGTCTGGCCCTACGCCGCCCGCTGGCGAGGGCTCATCAACGACCCGTGCGACCCGGTCCTCTCCGCACGCACCACGCGCGTCGAGCAGCGCGGGTCGAACCCCACCCCCTACGCCCTGCGCTTCGCCGACCGGCGCGTCGCCTTCCAGCTCCGCGGCTTCGACGTCGACGACAGGCGCCTCTTCCGCAACCAGGACTGCTTCGTCCCGCGCATCCGCGAACCCGTCGAGACCGGGCGAGCCAACCCCGCCGTCACCGCGAACCTCTATGCCGCCCTCCTGCGCGCCGCCGGCATCCCGGCCCGGGTCGTCATCGGCATCGAGCTCACCCCCGCCGAGCTGCGCACCGTCCCCGACGCCCACCTGCCCGGGCGCCCCCAGCAGGACCTGATCATCAACGACGTCCGCATCACGAACCGGGTCGCGCAGCTCCGTTTCTGGAACGAGTTCTTCTTGTACGACGAGGCCGCCAACCGCGGCGAGTGGATCCCGGTCGACCTCTTCCGCCAGCGACTCGAATCCTCGCGCGCCCCCGACATCGACCGCCCCTGGCGATACTTCGGCAACCACGACGAGCTCGACGAAATCGTCCCCATCACCAGCGTCTACACACCCTTCGGCGCCGACATGCCCGACTGGGTCCCGGCCCTCTGGGGCTGGCGCACCCAGCCGGCCCCGTGGTTCTTCCTCGACGGCATCATCCGTGTCGAAGCCGTCGGCCTCGCACGCAGGCCCAACGACGGGTTCGATCGCCCCAGGGCCCAGCCCACGCGCTGATCCCCCGCCCGTTTCGGATGCCCAGGGAACGACCAGGGGGCCGGGGGAGCCCGAACGCCCGCGTCTGCCCCCTACTATCCCGCGAATCTTCCGTCCCGGCGCCCCGTCACAGCCGAACGGCCCGAGGTATCCGACCGCATGCCCGAGATCCGCAACTTCTCCATCATCGCCCACATCGACCACGGCAAGTCCACCCTCGCCGACCGTCTCCTTCAGGCGACCAAAGCAGTCTCCGACCGCGAGGCCCGTGAGCAGATCCTCGACTCGATGGACCTCGAGCGCGAGCGCGGCATCACCATCAAGGCCTCCGCCGTCACGGTGTTCCACACCTACGACGGCAAGGAGTACATGCTCAACTTCATCGACACCCCCGGGCACGTCGACTTCACCTACGAGGTCTCGCGCTCCCTCACCGCGTGCGAGGGCGCCGTCCTCGTCGTCGACGCCACGCAGGGCGTGCAGGCGCAGACCGTCGCCAACGCCTACCTCGCGGTCAACAACAACCTCGAACTCATCCCCGTCGTCAACAAGATCGACCTGCCCTCGGCCCGCCCCGACGACATCGCGATGGAGATCGAGCAGGTCCTCGGCCTCGACGCCGCCGACGCGATCTATGTCTCCGCCAAGACCGGCCAGGGCATCACCGAACTCCTCGACGCCATCTGCGTGCGCTGCCCGCCCCCTCGCAAGAGCAGCACCAGACAGACCCGCGCCCTCATCTTCGACGCCACCTACGACGACTACCGCGGCGTCATCGTCTACTTCCGTCTCTTCGACGGAGAGCTCAAGGTCGGCGACAAGATCCGCATGATGGGCATCGGCCGATCCTTCATCGTCACCGAGCTCGGCAAATACACCCCCCGCCAGGTCAAGTGCGAACGCATCGGCGCCGGAGAAACCGGCTACCTCGTCGCCGCCATCAAGGCCCTCAAGGACGTGCGCGTCGGCGACACCATCACCCTCGAGCACGACCCGGCCCCCGAGCCCCTGCCCGGCTACGAAGAGCCCAAGCAGATGGTGTTCTGCGACTTCTACCCCGCCACCGCCGACGCCGACACCGGGGGCAAGGGCGCCGACTTCGAGACCCTGCGCGACGCCGTCGAACGCCTCTCCCTCAACGACGCGTCGTTCACCTACCAGGTCGTCCACTCCGACGCGCTGGGCTTCGGCTTCCGCTGCGGCTTCCTCGGGCTCCTCCACATGGACATCGTGCAGGAGCGCCTCGAGCGCGAGGGCGATGTCAAGATCATCCAGACCGCCCCCACCGTCACCTACGAAGTCCTCATGATGAGCGGCGATCTCGTCGAGATCCACAACCCCGCCGACCTCCCCGACATGGGAACCATCGAGGAAGTCCGCGAGCCCATGGTCAAGGTCGACATCATGGCGCCCACCGACTGCCTGGGCGACATCATGAAACTCTGCACCGAGCGGCGCGGCGAGTTCCTCTCCCAGCAGTTCGTCTCCGAGAAACGCCAGATCGTCTCCTGGAAACTCCCCCTCGCCGAGATCATCTACGACTTCTACGACAAACTGAAGTCGATGACCTCCGGCTACGGCACGATGGACTACGACCTCGTCGGCTTCCACGCCGACGACCTCGTCAAACTCGACATCCTCGTCAACGGCTCGCCCGTCGAGGCGCTCGCCGTCATCGTCCACCGCGACAAGGCCCAGCAGCGAGGCAGGCACCTCTGCGCCAAACTCCGCGAGCAGATCCCGCGCCACCAGTTCGAGATCCCCATCCAGGCCGCCATCGGAGGCAAGATCATCGCCCGCGAGACCGTCCGCGCCATGCGCAAGGATGTGACCGCGAAGTGCTACGGCGGCGATGTGAGCCGAAAGCGCAAGCTCCTCGACAAGCAGAAAGAGGGCAAGAAGCGCATGAAGTCCATCGGCAGCGTGGCGATCCCGCAGGAGGCGTTTATGGCGGTGCTGGAGCAGGGGGATTGACTTCGTCGGTCTTCTCTTGCTCCCTCTCCTGTCGAGCGCAGCGAGATGGGAGAGGGCCGGGGTGAGGGCTACCCCTTCTCCGGGCTTCGCTCCTCCCCCTCTGTCTTTCTCTCGAATCGTCCGTCGAGCGATCGCATCAGAGGTCATCACCCTTTCCCCTGCTTCCGTCCGGGTCCCCGTTTGATATCCTCTCCCCGGGCATGACCACCTTCCGCTCCGACATCGACCGCCTCTCCTCGCTCATCCGCGCCGGGCGGAGCGCCATCGCCATCGTGACGCACGAAGAGAAGGAGGCGGTCGAACTCGTCAGCACCGCCGCGATGATGCTGGGGCGTCAGGTACGGGAGTGGTCGTCGACGCTGGGCGTGCGTGAGGGGCTGCTCGCCGTTTCGACGCCCGTGCCCGACACCGAGAACGCCGCGGCGGGGCTGCACCACCTTGCGACCAACCACGCGCAGGACATCTGCCTGGTCCTCGACGCCGGGGCGCACCTCGCCGACGCTCGCAAACTCCGCGCGCTGCGCGACCTCATCACGCAGGCCGGCGCCCGCGAGGGCTGCGTGATCCTCGTCGAGCACGACGCGAGCGCCCTGCCCGCCGTGGTTCGATCGCACGCGACGCCCTTCGATCTCACCCTGCCCTGCGACGACGACCTGCGCGACCTCGTGCGCGCCACCGTCCAGCGCGCCCACCGGCGCTCGCCGCTGACCATCGAACTCACGAAGCCCGAGCTCGAAACGCTCGTCGCCGGCCTCCGCGGCCTCACCCGCCGCCAGGCGACGCTGGTCGTGCAGTCCACCTTCGCCGACGACCGGCGCCTCGACGCGAGCGACCTCGCGGTCGCCACCGCCGAGAAGCGCCGGATGCTGCACTCCGACGGCCTGCTCGAGTTCGTCGAAGCCCCGGCGACGCTCGACGACATCGGAGGGCTCGAGCGGCTCAAGGGCTGGCTGCGCCACCGCGAGCGCGCCTTCGACGCCGACGCGAAGTCGTTCGGCATCGAGCCGCCCCGCGGCGTGCTCCTGTTGGGGGTGCAGGGCGCCGGCAAGAGTCTCAGCGCCAAGGCCATCGCCACCGCGTGGAAGCGCCCCCTGCTGCGCCTCGACCCCGGCGCGCTCTACGACCGCTATGTCGGGGAGTCCGAGCGACGCCTGCGCGACTGCCTGCGCCAGGCCGAGGCGATGGCGCCGATCATTCTCTGGATCGACGAGATCGAGAAGGGCTTCGCGTCCGCCGCGTCGCAGAGCACCGACGGCGGGCTCTCGCAGCGCATGTTCGGGACGCTGCTCACCTGGATGCAGGAGCACCGCGCCCCGGTCTTTCTCGTCGCGACCGCGAACAACATCGACGCCCTCCCGCCCGAACTGCTGCGCAAGGGGCGCTTCGACGAGATCTTCTTCGTCGATCTCCCGTGCGACGCGGCGCGCCGGGTGATCTTCGAGATCCACCTGCGCCGACGCTCGCGCGACCCGAAGACTTTCGACCTCGATCAACTCGTCGCGCTGTCCGCGGGGTACAGCGGCGCCGAGATCGAGCAGGCCATCGTCTCCGCCCTGCACACCGCCTTCGGTTCGCGAGCGACGCTCACCACCGAGCACATCCTCACAGCGCTGCGCGAGTCCCCGCCCCTGTCGGTGACGATGCGCGAACGCATCGCCGACCTGCGCGCATGGGCCAAAACCCGCTGCGTCGCGGCGGATTGATCCCCTCTTTCTTCACTCCTCCCCCTACGGTGCCCCGGGGCATTCCTGACCCGGGCTACCAACCCTCGGGATCAACCAGTGCGTGGTTCACGAGTCATGAACCACCGGCGCAACAGCCCTCGTGCTTCCGCCCGAGGCTCTGATCAGGCGCACCTCCACCACCTCCGGCGGCACGCCGAATCGCACGGGAAGGATGGACATCCCCACGCCGCGGGTGGTCACCACCGGGCACGCCGGCCCCTGGTTGAGCCCGTCGGCGAAGCGCTGGCCCGTCCGCACCGGCACGATGGGTGCGCCGATGAAGGGGAGGCGCACCTGCCCGCCGTGGGTGTGCCCGCAGAGCATCAGGTCTGCTCTGTATTCCCGCGCCGTGGTCTCGCTGACGCGCGCCAGCGCGGGGTCAATCGCGACATCCGGGTTGTGCGACAGCAGCACACGCGGCACGCCCTCGCGCACGCCGCCGAGGGCCCGCGCGAGGTCCACATCGCGGTGATCGAGGTCCCCCACCCCCGCGACGCACAGCGCTAAACCCCCGGGGTCGCGCTCGGTCATCGACATCGTCTCAGGGTCGAGGTACACGCGCGTGTTCTCGACGAGGCGCACGCCGATCCGCCGCAGCGCCTCGCGCGTGGCGTGCGCGCCGCTGAACCAGTCGTGGTTGCCCAGCACGCCGACCACGCCGAACCCCGCGGCGCCCGGTTCGCACAGGGGTGCGAAGATACTCGCCCCGAGTTCGATCTCCCGAGTGTCGTGGTGCGAGTAGTCGCCGACGAGCGCGATGAGATCGGGCTTCAGATCCAGCGTCATGCGCACCGCGTGACGGATCAGCGACGGCGCGACGAACGGCCCCAGGTGCGTATCGGCGATGACCGCGATGCGCAGCCCGTCGAACGCCTCGGGCAGGTCGCGGATGGGGACATCGAAACGCCGCACGCGAAGGTCCATAGGCTCAAGCATGGTCGCCTTGGCGACCGAGCCGGCGCTCCCGAGCGCGACAACGCCGCCCACGCCGTGCAGCAGTACGGAGCGTCGCGACAGGTCTGTCCCCTCGCGCCGCGGGCGAACGAACGGGAATCGTCGCTGCGCCGTGTACCACGCGCGCCAGACGAGCCACGCGAAAGCGATCGCGACGACATACCCGCCCCACGCGAGCATGTTTGCGCGCAGCACCCACCGCTCGGTGCGGACCGCTTCGTAGTGACGCGGCCCGACGCGCACGACGATCACCCACCCCGGCTTGGCCGCGAGGTTCATCGCGTTGGCCACGGGTCGCAGCCCGCCCGCCGCGAGGGCGGAGCGCTCTCCAGAGGGGTCGTGAATCCAGGTCGCGCGATGGAACGCGGCGCCGATCAGCGACATCGCGACCCAGACGCCCACGAACGCCGTGAGCGTCACGGCAGCGAGTGCGATCCGACGACGACGGGGCGCGTGTGAGGGGGCATCCATCTGGGTGAGATCTACTCGTGCCCCGAACGACAAGTTCTCCCAACCGGATTGACATCTCCGCAGGTTCCGATAGTCTGATGGCGTCAACGGAGCCCTTCGTGTCCGCCCGCCGCTTGAGGCGTTCGGGGCGAGGGGTGAAACGGGAAGTGCGGTGAAAAGCCGCCGCGGACGCGCCGCCGTAAGGGGCAGCATCCTCGACCCTTGAGCGCCACTGACCCCACGCGACTCCATGCGTGTTCGGTCGGGAAGGCCGGTCGCAGGAGCCCCAAGCCGGAAGACCGACCGTTGACGAGTGCCTTTCCGCCCTCGCGAACCAGGGCGTCGGCGCAGCGCCCGCGCGCTCCCCGCCGGGCCCTCTGCGCAGACACACAAGCCCCTCGCGAGCGCCCAATCCTCGTCGGGAGCCGTCCTGCGCGAATCGGGACGAACAATCGGAGTCTGGTCGCCATGACCAACCTTTCCCTGCTCCGCGCGGCGATGCCGTGCGCCGTGTCGCTTTGCGCCCTCTCGTCCACCGCCCTCGCCGCCCCGAGTTACACGCTCGTCGGACAGTACACGGTCGCGTCCGGCATCGCCGGCGTCGATGTCCTGCCCGACGGGCGTCTCGTCGGCGTTCGCGCCGACGGCGCACTCGTCGCGCAGACCGCGGCCAACTCGTCGTCCTGGGCGCAGATCGGCGCGATCGACTCGTCGCTGCTCAACTCGTTCGGCCCCTCGTTCCTCGCCGTCACGCCCGACGGCTCGCGCCTCGCGATCGGCGATGGCAACTTCGGCGCCGGCGCGAGCGTGCTGCTCATCGAGGTGAATACGCTCGACCCCATGTCGATCAGCGCGGCGTCCAGCGTCGCGCTCGCGAACTACGCCGGGCGCTGGTCCGACAACGACACGCTCTTCGTGTCCGGCGCCGACGGATTCTCGGGCGGGATCGTCAGCGAACTCCGCGCGAGCACGCTCTCCACGCGCACCGTCGTCGACTCTCTCGACGGCGCCTCGGGCGGCGTCATCACCGACGGGACCTGGCTCTTCACCGGCAACGGCTTCGCGTTCGACTCTGCGCCTGGCAACAGCCAGACGGGCGAGGTCCGCGCGTTCCTGCTCAGCGATCTCGCGAACGCCGCGGCGCCGTTCTCGTACGAGGCATCGGGCGTCGCGGTCGCCGACGCGCTCTCGGCCGCGTCCCTCGCGATCGATTCGCGAGGCAACCTGCTGATCGGCGGCGCCGAGTTCGGCGGGGGAGAGTCCGGGTTCTTCGCCGTCATCGGCGCCGATCTTCTGAGCGACGCGCTCGCGGGCGCCGGCATCGTGCCCGACGCGCTCGAGCTGCGCTTTGACCCGTCGGGCGGCAGCGCGTTCTCATACTCGGTCCTCTTCAACTCGATCACCGGAGAGGCCATCGCGATCTCCGGGGGCGTGGCGTACCGCTTCGCCATCCCCACCCCCGGCGCGGGGCTGCCCCTGCTCGCGTCGGGACTCTTCGTGGTGTCGCGTCGCCGGCGTGAGAGGAGCGCCGCGTGATGCCGACCACGAGTGCGCACCCCTTCATGCCGCGCCGAGCCGTGACGCTCGTCGCGGCGTGCGCATCGGCGACGATCCTCGCCGGGGCCCACGCCGACCCGCACTGGTTCGCGAGCGAGGTCGTCCAATACCTCCCCGCGCCGGGCCAGTTCGTCAACGACCCCGACTTCAACAACCCGGCGCGCGCCCTGGGCGCGCCCGTCGGCGGCGGGACGAACAACGCCGACCTCTCCAAACTCGTCACCCTCGGCGGATTCGGCGGCAGCATCACCCTGCGCTTCGCCTCCACCGTGTGGAACGACCCCTGCAACCCGATGGGGCTCGACGCCATCGTGTTCGGCAACGCGGTCTATGTCAGCGGCGACCCGCGCCGGCGTTTCGCCGAAGCGGCCCACATCGAGATCTCCCTCGACGCCAACGGCAACGGCATCGCCGACGATCAGTGGTACATCATCCGCGGATCGTCGCTTCCCTCGATCCCGGCGACCGCGCTGCGCACGCAGCAGTGGGACGACGACGAGTCCACGCCCGCGCCGCCGATGGACATCTTCTGGTACCCGTTCTCGCTCGGTTTCGTCGGGCCCTACACCACCGTCGCGTACGAATTGCCCTCGTCGTTCGCGCAACAGATCATTTCGCTCCCCGCCGGCGCGACCGCTGAAGCCATCTACGGCTATGCCGACTTCACCCCTGTCATGGCCCTGCCCGGCGGCGTCGATCCGATCGATTTCTACACGATCCCCGACGACCCCTTCAACATCGGCATCACCCCCGGCTCGGGCGGCGGCGACGCGTTCGACATCGCCTGGGCCGTTCACCCGATCACCGGCGAGCCCGCCAACCTGCCCGGCTTCGACTTCATCCGCATCACCACCGGCGTCGACGCGATCAGCGGGTTCTTCGGCGAAATCAGCGCCGAGATCGGGGGCGTCGCGCGCGTCCGTTCGCGAGTGCTTCTCGCGGGCGACGCCAACGGCGACGGCGTCGTCAACTTCGCCGATCTCAACGCGGTCCTCACCAATTTCGGCGCCGGCGGCGCGAACCTCGAGGGCGATGTGAACTGCGACGGCGTGGTGAACTTCGCCGACCTCAACGCGGTGCTCACCAACTTCGGCGCGTCCCTCGGAGAATCGCGATGAACCGGCGCGCGTTCACGCTGGTCGAGGCGCTGGTCGCCGTCGCGGTGATCGCGCTGCTCATCGGGGTGCTCGTCCCGACGCTCTCGAGCGCGCGCGCCGCCTCGCAGGGCGCCCGGTGCGTCGCGCAGATCCGCCAGCTCGGCGTCGCGAACGCCGCCTTCGCCGTCGATCACCGGGGGAGGAGCGTCCCCGCCGCCGCCGAGTTTCGCGACAACCTGCGGCGCTGGCACGGCGAACGCTCCGGCGTCTCGGAGCGCTTCGACCCGGCGCGCGGCGCGCTGACCCCCTACCTCGGCTCCGGAGCAACCAGCGAGGGCGTTCGCGCGTGCCCGACCTTCGAGCCCACGCTGCGCGCGCTTCGCGAGGACGGGCGCGGCTTCGAGGCCGGCGCCGGTGGCTACGGCTACAACGCCGCCTTCGTGGGCGCTGATCGCACCGATCGGCTCCCCGGTCGGTGGACCGTCAGGGACGACCGAGTCGGCACGCGAAGGGACCGCTTCCGTCGCCCTGCCGAAACCGTGGAGTTCACAGACGCCGCCTTCGCGTCCGACGACGGGCTGATCGAGTACTCGTTCGTTGAACCCAGCGTCCACCCCCACGCCCCGACCGGCCGTCCCGACCCGTCGACGCACTTCCGGCACCGGGGATACGCCAGCGTCGCCTGGCTCGACGGGCACGTGAGCCGGCGCGAGCGCGACAGCACCGCCTGGTCGGGCATCTATCGGACCGACCCCGGCCCGCTCAACCTCGGGTGGTTCGGCCCGGAGGATTCCAACGCGCTCTTTGACTACGAATGATCCGCCAGAGCCCGGCCCGCGAAGTCACCCCGATGTACGACCCCTACGACCCCGAACCCGTCGACCGCTGCGTGTGCTACGACGTCACCTTCGCGGAGTTGAAGGAGATCGCCGCGCGCGAGGGGCTCGACTTCGACGCCCTGTGCGCCAAAACCGGCTGCTGCTGCGGCTGCGGGACCTGCGAGCAGTATGTCCAGCTCATGCTCGCGACCGGCAAGACACGGTTCCCGGTCCTGCCCCCCAAGCCCAAGGCGGCCGGCTGAGCCCTTTTTTGCTCGCCCGGTCTGATGTCCCCACGCGTGCGCGCTACTGTGTCCGCCCGATGAGCGACGCGCCGCGCATCACGGGTTCGCCGCAGCCCCCCCAGGGGGCCGGGCTGACCCTCGCCGCCTTCCAGAAGCTCATCCGGGACAAATACTTCGCGACCGATTCTGCCCGGGGCGCCCCGGGGACATTCCTCTGGCTGATGGAAGAGGTCGGCGAGCTCGCGACCGCGATCCAGAACAACCTGCCCGACCGGTCTCCCTCCCCTGAGGAACGGGCGAACCTCGACGAAGAGTTCGCCGATGTTCTCGCGTGGCTCACCACCCTCGCCAACATCACCGGGGTCGATCTTGAAGCGGCGCTGAAGAAGTACACCGTCGCGGGCAAGGTCGAGGGCGTGAAGCAATGACGCTCGCACCCGCCGGCCGCGCGAGCCCGCGCACGGCGCGGGTTGCACGCCCTGCCCGATCGACGACAATGCCCGCGCGGACGCCCGGCGCCCGCCCAGGCGACAGACCTCACAGCCCACGACGCGGCGCCTCAGCGACCGCCACGCACCTCCCTCGCGAGAGCCAGAAGCACAGATGAACCACAGCACGAGCCGCTCGGACGCTATCCGCTCGGTCATCCAGTGGAGCGAAGCCGCCCACGCGCGCGACACCCGCGCCGAGAAGGCGGAAGACCTCTTCGGCCGCGATGTCTTCTCCGAACGCGTCATGCGCCAGCGCCTCCCCAAAGAGGTCTTCAAGGCGGTCCAGCGCACCGTCAAGTTTGGCGAGCCCCTCGACCCCGCCGTCGCCAACACCGTCGCCAACGCGATGAAGGACTGGGCCCTCGAGCACGGCGCCACCCACTACACGCACTGGTTCCAGCCCCTTACCGGCTCCACCGCCGAGAAGCACGACTCCTTCATCATGCCCGACGGCATCGGCGGCGCGCTCGTCGAGTTCTCCGGCGATTCGCTCATCTCCGGAGAGCCCGACGCGTCCTCCTTCCCCTCCGGCGGCGTGCGAGGCACCTTCGAAGCGCGAGGCTACACCGCCTGGGACCCCTCCTCGCCCGTCTTCCTCGTCCGCGGCACGAACACCGTCACGCTCTGCATCCCCACCGCTTTCGTCTCGTGGACCGGCGAGGCCCTCGACTACAAGACCCCCCTGCTCCGCTCCATCGACGCGCTCTCCGAGCACGCCATGCGCATCCTGAAGCTCTTCGGGACCGACGCCGGCGTCTCGCGAGTCAACACCTCGCTCGGAGTCGAACAGGAGTACTTCCTGATCGACCGGAACTTCTACTTCGCGCGCCCCGACCTCATGACCTGCGACCGGACCCTCTTCGGCGCCAAGGCCGCGAAGGACCAGCAGCTCGAGGACCACTACTTCGGCTCCATCCCGCCCCGCGTCCTCGCGTACATGGCCGAGGTCGATCGCAACCTCTACGCGCTGGGCGTGCCGGTGCGCACGCGCCACAACGAGGTCGCGCCGGGGCAGTTCGAGATCGCCCCCCTCTTCGAGCTCGCCAACGTCGCCTGCGACCATCAGTCACTCGTGATGGAGACCCTCAAGCGCATCGCCCCGCGCTTCGGCCTCCAGTGCATCCTGCACGAGAAGCCATTCGCCGGCGTCAACGGATCGGGCAAGCACAACAACTGGTCGATGGCCACCGACACCGGCGTCAACCTGCTCGACCCGCGCGACGACACCCACACCAACATGCAGTTCCTCACCTGCCTCTGCGCCGTCATCCGCGCCGTGGACCTGCACTGCGACCTCCTCCGCGCCGCCGTCGCGCACGCCGGCAACGACCACCGCCTGGGCGCCAACGAGGCGCCGCCCGCCATCATGTCTATCTACCTGGGCGACATGCTCAGCGACATCGTCAGCCAGCTCGAATCCGGAGAGAACCGCGGCACCAAGAAGGGCGGCGCCATGTCGCTCGGCGCGCGGACACTCCCCCAGATCCCGCGCCACGCGTCCGATCGCAACCGCACCTCGCCCTTTGCCTTCACCGGCAACAAGTTCGAGTTCCGCGCCGTCGGCTCCACCCAGTCCGTCGGCTGGCCCAACACCGTCCTCAACACCATCGTCGCCGAGTCGCTCGACTACATCGCGACGAAGCTCGAGAAGGCGGTCGGCAAGTCCAACACCCCGGAGAAGCTCGACGCCGCTGTCCGCGCGTTGCTCAAGGAGATCGTCAGCGATCACAAGCGGGTTATCTTCGACGGCGACAACTACACCCAGGCCTGGCGCGACGAGGCCGCGAAGCGCGGGCTGCCCAACAACCGCGAGACGGTCGCCGCCCTCGCGGCGCTCAAGTCCAAGAAGGCCGCGGACCTCTTCGCGAAGTACAGCGTCATGAGCAAGACCGAGCTCGCGGCGCGCACCCACATCTTCTACGAGAAGTACAACAAGCAGATCGTCATCGAGGCGCGCACGATGGTCTCGATGTCGCGCCGGCTGGTGCTGCCGGCGGCCCTGCGCCACCAGGTCCAGCTCGCCGACGCCGTCGCGTCGGCCGAAGCGGTCAACATCGAGGCGACCGACTCGCGCGAGGACCTCGAGCGCGTCTGCGAGCTGATCTCGCGTCTGCGCGCCGCCGCCGCCCGCGTCGAGGACGCGATCGGCCACTCCAACGACGACCCCCAGAAGGAAGCCGAGCACCTGCGCGACAAGGCGATCCCGGCCATGACAGACCTGCGCGAGGTGGCCGACGAACTGGAAACCATCGTCGCCGACGACCTCTGGCCGATGCCGATCTACCGCGAGATGCTCTTCATCAAGTGACCCCCGGCCCCCGGCCCCCGGGCCACGGGCTCCGGGCCCAACCCAGCCACACCCCACGCCCGCGCGCCCACCCTGACGCGCGGGCGTTATGCTTGGGTCACGCCAACCGGCCCCGTAGCTCAGCGGTAGAGCAGCCGACTCATAATCGGTCAGGTCGCAGGTTCGAATCCTGCCGGGGCTACTTCCCTCTCACCGCTGGCGGGTGATGTCTTCCACATCGAACCCGGGAGGGGACTTCATCCACGGGTACCCGACCTTCCCACGCTCGTACCCGAGATTGAACAGGTTGGTCATGTACACCGAGTCGAAGGGCGCGCTCTTCGGAGGGAAGGGAAGGTCGTCCTCGATCACCGCGAGATTGAATTCCAGGCCGTCGCGCAGCGCTCCGAGGTAGATTCGGTACAAGTCCCCGACCCCCTGCGTGCGGATCAGCGCGCTGATCGAACGCGTCGCGATGGGCAGCGCACGCGGGTTGACCGGGTACCAGGTCGCACCCAGCAGGCCGTTGCGGATCACGTACAGGCGCCGCTCGCGCGTGAGGCCGTGCTCGCTCCCAAACTGCTGCAGATCCAGACTCGCGGGGTAGACGAACACCTGCGCCGTGGCGCCGCCGTCGACATGCATCTCATCGAATCTCTTCCCGCCGGACTCGACCGCGATGTACTGCGGCGGGAACGCCGCGGGGATCGACGCCGACGCGAGCATGACTTTCCGGAAAAGCGCCGCCGCCTCGGGCCCGCCCCGGCGCGCGATCGCGCCCATGTCCCACAGAACCGGGCGCTCCGCGTCGATGTATGTCGTGCCGATGAACAGCAGGCGTCCCTTCTCGTATTCCTCCGCGATGCGGCGCAGGAACGCGTCATCCACGATCTGCTCGATCAGCGACGCAAGCGGGCCGGTGTCGGCGGCCGCGTCCTTCCACAGCACATCCAACTTCCCGCGGGGTTTGGCTATGTCTTTCAGGGTGACCGAGGTGTAGAACCTCTTCAGGTTCGCATCCTGCTCCGAGCCCAGGAACGCCATCGGAGCGATCAGCGCCCCGGTGCTGATGCCCGTGACGAGTTTGAAATCGGGTCGGTTGCCATGCTCCGTCCAGCCACAGAGCAGGCCGGCGCCGTACGCGCCGTTCTCTCCACCACCCGACAACGCGAGCATCGCAGCCGGTGGCAGGCCGCCCGTGTGCCCCCGACGCTTCAGATACGCCTCCTCTCGCCGGGTCGCGGCAACAGCCATCGCGGCAAGCGCTTCCGGGTGCGAGTCTCCCCAGAACCGCACGGGCTCAGGGAAGCCGGGGATCTCGGCGAGTTCGACCGACGGTCCAGACAGCGGGCCGAACGGTCGCTTCGAGGTCACGCAGCCGGACATCGAGGCGACCAGAATCACCACCGCTCCCATAAGCAACGAAGCACCGTGTCTCATTTGTGCACTTTCGTGTATGTCGACTGCGTACGGGTGAGCATCACACCGCATCTCTCGCTGCCCACGACTGTCCCACGCGGCACACTCGCTGTCAAGATCCTGCCGGTCCACGCCGGGCAGTCCGCTCGACGCCGTGCGCGTCACGACGGGACGCCGCGATCGTCCCATACAATCGGGACAGGGTCCGCTCCGTATCGGGCAATCGTTGGCGCCCCCACGACCCAAGCCATGCACCACCCACGGATCATCTGGTCAGGCGACCGAACCCTCCACCTCGCACTCGTGGAGGGCCACGGTGACGCGCATGCCGAACGCATCGTCAATGTCTTCAAGGCCATACGAGATGAGGCCGTGGCCGGCGTCATTGACCTGACCCCCGCGTCCACCACTGTTCAGATCACGATCGACCCCGGCGCCGCCGACCCCGTCGCGATCGCGAACGAAGCGCTGCGCATCGCGCGGACCTGCGCGCTCCGGAATTCCGCACACGAGTCACAACGGACCATCGAGATACCCGTCTGCTACGACTCGGACCTTGCCCCCGACCTCGAGGCGATCGCCTCAGGCGCAGGGCTGTCGACGAGCGACGCCGCGGCGCTGCACGCATCTGCGGTATACACCGTGCGTTTCCTTGGGTTTTCGCCCGGGTTCGCGTACCTCGCGGGCCTGCCCGCCGCGCTCCACGCGGCGCGCCTGGACTCACCGCGTCCGCGCGTCCGCGCGGGGAGCGTCGGTGTCGCCGGGGCACGCTGCGGCATCTACCCGAGCGAGACGCCGGGCGGCTGGCGACTGATCGGCGCGACGCCACTGCCGATGTTTGATGCGCAGCGCCCCGACCCGTGTTCCCTCCGCGCGGGCGATCGCGTGCGGTTCCGGGCGATCACGCGCGAAGAGTACGACGCGAGGCACGCCGTGGAACGTTCGTCATGAGTCAGTGCCGTGTGCTTCATCCCGGCGCGCACACCACCGTGCAGGACCTCGGCCGCCCCGGGCTCGGCGCGATGGGCGTGCCGCTCTCGGGCGCCTCGGATGCGCTCTCGCTCCGCGTGGGCAACCGTCTGCTCGGCAACCGCGACTCCGACGCCGCGTTCGAGTGCGCGCTCGTCGGACCGACCCTCGGGTTCGACGCCGACGCGATCACCTGTCTCGCCGGCGGGGAGTGCCGGGACGCGTGCATCGAAGGTGTTGGCGGCGTGCGCCCTCTCCCCGCGTGCACACCGACCGCGGTGCGCGCCGGCGAGACCGTGCGCATCGGACCGATCCGCCCCGGCGCGCGCGTCTATCTCTGCATCGGCGGCGGCGCGCGGTCGCCGGTCGTGCTCGGCAGCAGGTCGGCGCTCACGGGACGACCGCTCCGCGCCGGCGATGCCGTGGCTCTGCCTTCTCGACCTCCAGCAAGCATCGTGCATTCGGACACCGCGCCCATCGCGCTGTGGCTGCGCACCGATCTCTCACGCCGGACGCTGCGCGTCGTTCCCGGCCTGCACACCGATCTGTTCCCGTCCGATGCGATGCGCACGCTGACCTCCGCCGAGTTCCGAGTGTCGGACCGATCGAACCGGGTCGGGCTCCGTCTCGAAGGCGCTCGCGTCCCGACCCTCGCCGGCAGCGGCCTCCTGCCGTCCGAGGGCGCGACGGTCGGCGTCGTGCAGATCCCCGCCGACGGGGCGCCGATCATCCTTGGACCCGACCACCCGACCACGGGCGGTTACGCGGCGCTCGCGTGCGTCATCGCGGCCGACCTCCATCTGCTCGGCGCTATGCCGCCTCGCGACGCGATCCGGTTCGCAGTGGTCACGCGCGATCAGGCGCGCGAGGCCGCCCACGCGAACGCGTCCGCGCTCGACGCCCTGCTTCCCCGCGCCCGCGTCATCGACCTCAACGCGGATGTTGGCGAGGCGTTGACGCCGGAACACCGCGAGGCAGAGGCCGCCGTCATCCGGCTCGTTTCCTCGGTGAATATCGCCTGCGGCGGGCACGCGGGCGACGAGTCATCGATGCGCACAACGCTCTCCTCAGCGATGCGCGCTGGGTGCGCCATCGGGGCGCATCCCTCGTATCCGGACCGCGAGGGCTTCGGCAGGCGGAGCGTTGCGATGGATGCGGATGCGTTGCGAAGATCGATCCATGAGCAGATAGCAGCGCTCGGACGCATCGCCGCGGCGAGCGGGGTTCGGCTTGCGCACGCGAAACCGCACGGCGCGCTGTACCACGACGTGTCGAGCGACGAGTCGATCGCCCGAGCGGTGTTCGAAGCGGCGCGCGCGTGGGACCCCTCGATGCGGCTCGTGGGACTCGCTGGGTCGCGGTCGATCGCGTGGTGGCGGTCGTGGGGCGGCGCTGTTGTGTCTGAGGCGTTCGCCGACCGCGGGTACTCGGGGCCATGCTCGCTGACGCCGCGCAGCGCTGCCGGTGCGATGCTCGATCCGGGCGATGCTGGCGCGCAGGCGGTCTCCATCGCCGTCGATTCCTCCGCGCGGAACGCGAAGGGGTCGCGGTTCCGGATCGACGCCCAGACGATCTGCCTGCACTCGGACGCGCCGAACGCAGCCCAAGCCGCACGCGCGGTACGCGACGCGTTCACGCGCGCCGGCTTGCGAGTTGCGCCGCTGTGAGGCCGTGGTCGACGCCCCGGCGCCCTTTCACCGACCGACCAGCTCTTCCACGAGCGGTCCCGCGTCATACACCTTGCGAAGCGCCTCGACGATCGCTCGCACATCGACCGAGACCGCCCTGCCACGCTCGGCTGAGAAGATCGTGTCCCACGCGAACGAGTATCGGTTGCCGTCGAAGATCAACCCGACGACGCGCCCGTCTCGGTTAATGAGCGGGCTGCCCGAGTTGCCGCCGATGATGTCGTTGGTCGAGACGATGTTGAAGGGCGTCTTCAGGTTGAGGGTGTCGCGCGACGCGAGCCACCTGCGAGGGAGCGAGAACGGCTCGGCGCCTCCCTTCTGCTCGTGCCTGGCGAACATGCCGGCGATATCCGTCGCGAACGTGAGATCGACGCCCTCCTGGTCGTATCCCTTCACGCGACCGGTCGACAAACGAAGCGTGAAGGTCGCGTCGGGATAGACATTCTCGCCGAACGCCGCGAACCGGGCGGCGGCGAGTTTGCCGTACGCGGCACGCTCCGCCGCTTCGACCGAGTCCTCGTAGCGAGACCGGACAGCTCGCGCCTCGTCCTCGATCGCAAGAGCCAGCCGGATCATCGGGTCTTCGCTGTTCCGGACCGCCTCGACTCCGCCCTCGACCAGCCCGCGCCGGTAGGAAACCTCGAAGAGGCGCGTGCCGTCGACCAGCTCTCGCGCACGGTCCGACGCGCTGACGCCGCCGAGGAGGGTCCGCACCGCGTCGTCCTCGCCGCCCAGCAGATCGGCGGCCATGCCAAGCCCGCTCGCCACTCGGTTGAGCTCGAGTTCCCGGTGGACGGGCGCGGTCGAGTACAGCGCCAGCTCGAGCTGGGGGATGCGGCTCTCGGTGTACGCGCTCATCCGCTCGCTGTCGGGCTTCTGACGCTCGGAAGTGAGTCGCACGATGTTCCTCGCGTGGCCGAACAGCTCGGACCTGCCCACCGGCCAGCGCTCGAGCGCGTTGTATCGGTCCGAGATCGATGCGTACTCTCGCTGCGCCTGCGCGATCATCTCGAACGCGTCGCCCACCTCCTGGGCGAGCTGTGGGTTGGACGCGATCGCCGATCGCAGCTCGGCCTCTTCCTGCGCCTTCTTGGCGAAGTTGCGCGGGTCCTGCAGCGCGACCAGCTTCCCGCCGAGCCCCTTGCGCCCGTTCGCGATGCTGGAAAGCTCGTTGTACGCCTGCGTCGCGAGCTCGGGCCCTTCGCTGGCGAAGACGGTCAGCTCGACCTCGCGTCGGCGGATGAAATCCATCCAGTCCGGGTAGACACGGTCGCGCAGCGATCTCAGGTGATCCACAGTGAACCCGCGCTGCGTGCGCCCCGGGTGGCCGGTGACGAACACCGGCTCGCCGTCCTTCACGCCGTCGAGCGTGAATCGCATGAAGTGCGTCGGCTTCGCGGGCCTGCCGTCCTCATAGAGTCGCAGGAACGTGGCGTCGAGGCACCATCGCGGGAACTCGAAATTGTCGACGTCGCCGCCGAAGGCGCCGACCGCTTCCTCGGGCGCCCAGACGAGTCGGACATCGGTGTAGCGCTTGTACTGGTAGAGGTGATACATCCCGCCGCCGTAGAGCGTGACGACCTGGCTCGTGAGCCCGGATTTCTCGGTTTCCTCGCGCTCGATCCGAGCGATCTCGGCACGACGAGCCGCTTCGGCCTGTGCGCTGCTCATGCCCGGCGTCGCGGCGGCCTTCACACGGCGCGTCACATCGACGATGTTCTGCAGACTCAACACCTCGAGATCGGGGCAGCGGAGCTCCTGGTCGCGCGACCTCGCGTAGAAGCCGTTGGTCACGATGTCGCGATCGGGCGTGCTCAGCTTCGCGAGCTGACCCTGCGCGACGTGGTGATTCGTCATCACCAGCCCGTCGGGCGAAACGATCGAGCCCGACCCGCCAGCGCCGAGTCGCACCGACGCCTTCTGCACCAGTTCGAGCCACTCGCGGCTCGGCTCGAAGCCGTACCGCTCCTTGAGCATCCTCGTCGGGGGCTGGTTGAGCAGCCACATGCCCTCGTCGGCGCGAGCGCTGTTGGACGCAAGACCGGCAAGCAGAGCGACGGACGCGGCGGCGAACACACGGGTGAACCTGTTTCTCATGCGGGAACAATACCGCCCACCCGGCCTTCGGCGGCGCCGCCCCAACGGTCCACCGGGGCCCCTCACAACCGGCGCAACCCCACCCGTCGGAAGAGGCCGAGGTCCGTTACGCTCCCGGCGTCGATCGTCGGGGCCGACGATGAGGTGGCATGCACCCGCCCAGAGCCCGCCTGACAGTCGCATCGTTCGCTCTCGCTGTCTGCGCGCCCGGCGCGATCGGGCAGGACGGGCGCCTCACGGGCCTCGAACTCGTGAATGTCCCCCCGGACCTCGAGGGCCACGACTACGCGCCTCGCGCCAAGCCGGCGCCCGACGAGCCGCGCGCGAGATTCTCTCCCGACGACCCCGAGCGCGAGTGGTTTGGACGACGCCCGTTTCTCACGTGGGAGCGATTCACCGGCGACTGGGGCGGGGCGCGCGCACGGCTCGAAGACGCGGGCCTCTCGGTCTCGTCCTCGTTCCTGCTCGACTGGTCCAGCGCGTGGAGCGGCGGCGTGTCGGGGCGCGCCACGCGGCGCACACTGTTCGACTTCAACCTGACCCTGGACCTCGATCGCTCCCTCGGCTGGGAGGGCGGGACCGTCTTTCTCGATTTCTACTCGACCAACAAGTCCGGCGGCAGCGCGGACATCGGCGACTTCCAGGGATTCTCGAACATCGAGACGGACCGCTCGCTCGACCAGATCGCCGAGCTGTGGTTCGAGCAGGTCGCCCTCGACGGCGCGCTGCGCTTCAAGGTCGGGAAGATCGAGGCGAACAGCGAGTTCGCCTTCGTCGATTCCGCGGCCCACTTCCTGAACTCCTCCGCCGGGTTCTCCCCCACCATCTTCGCCTTGCCGAGCTATCCAGACCCGGCGTTCGGCGTCGTCGCGCAGGTGTTCCCGTCGGACTCGATCTTTCTGTCGTTCGGCGTCTTTGACGGGGCGGCGATTGTCGACGGCGTGCGGACCGGAACGCGCGGGCCGTCAACCTTTTTCTCCGACGACCTCTCCGACGACTATTTCGTCATCGCCGAGGGCGGCGTGGGCTGGGAACTCGGCGGCGCGAGGACAGGCCGGTTCTCGCTGGGCGCATGGCGCCACACCGGGAAATACGACGCCTTCGACGGCGGCACGCAGCGCGGCGTCACCGGCGTCTACGCGATCGCGGAGCAGCGTCTGTGGACGCGCGACCTCGCCGCCGAGGACTCCGATCGCGGCGTGTACGCCTTCGGCCAGTTCGGCTGGGGCGACAAGGACGTGAGCGAGGCGGAGCTGCACCTGGGCGCCGGACTGAGCACGCTCGGGACGTTCCGCACGCGCGACGACGACAGCGCCGGCGTGTACTTCTCGTGGGTGAAGCTCAACCGCGACGCGGGATTCGACGACGACGAGTTCGTGGTCGAGGTCTTCTATCGCGCGATGGTGACCCCGGCGGTCTCGCTCACGCCCGATCTGCAGATCATCGTGAATCCGGGAGGCGATTCGAGCGTCGACACGGCGATCGTCGCGTCGATCCGGCTCGAGATCGTGTTCTGACAACGAAAGAGCCCGCCGAGACGCTCGGCGGGCTCCGTGGTTGCGTCAGGATGGAACGGTCAGATCACCAGTCGCTCTCGGGGATGCCCATGCCCGAACGATCGGGGTAGGCGGGACGCGCCGGGCGCTTGTAGGGGTTGGCCTGGATGGCCTTGAGCATCTCTTCGATGGCTCGATCGAGCTGCGGGTCGCCGCCGTTGACCATCTTGGCCGGGTCGTCGACGACCACGATGTCGGGGTCGACGCCGTGGCCCTCGATGCCCCAGGTCCCGTCGACGTTGTAGAAGGCGAAGGACGGCGCGGTGATGCTGGAGCCGTCGACCATCGCGGGGTATCCGCCGATGCCGACGAGCCCGCCCCAGGTGCGCATGCCGATGATCGGCCCGACCTGGTGATGGCGGAAGAGGAACGGGAAGGCGTCGCCGCCCGAACCCGACAGCCCGTTGATGAGCATGCACTTGGGGCCGTTGTGTGCGCGGAAGGGGCTGGTCCAGTCCTTCCCGTCGCGGCGGGCCCAGTAGTTGGTCGCCGGGCGCTTGAGCAGGTCGATGAATCGCGAGGGCATCTGCCCGCCGCCGTTCCATCGCTCGTCAATGATGAGCGCGTCCATGTGCGCCTGGCCGAAGAACTGACGGACCAGCTCGTTCTGGCCCTGCGCGCCCGTGTTGGTGACGAAGATGTAGCCGACCTTCCCGCCGCTCTTCTCGTGCACATAGCGACGGTTGGTCTCGATCCACTCGCGATAGCGCAGGTCGCCCTCGTTGCCGATGGTCTGAACGACGACCTGACGGGCCTTGTCGTCCATGGTCGGGTTCTCGCTGACGGTGAGCGTGACGGCCCGCCCGGCGAGGCCCCGGAACGCGGCCCACGGGTCCTTGCTGGTGTCGACGGGCGCGCCGTTGACCGCGAGGAGGTAGTCGCCTTCCTTGACGTCGATGCCGCGCTGGTTGAGGGGCCCGCGCGCGTCGGCGTCCCAGTCGGCGCCGCGGTAGATCTTGGCGATCTTGTACGCGCCGTTCTCGAGCGCGAAGTCTGCGCCGAGCATGCCGACGTTGATGCCGGGGACGTCGCTCTCGTTGTCGCGCCCGCCGCGGTAGTACGCGTGGCCGACGTTCACCTCGGAGATCATCTCCTGGATGATGAACGAGACATCTTCGCGCGTGACGGCGTCGGGGAGCATGGCGAGGTGGTCCTTCAGGACCTTCTCCCAGTCCACGCCGTGCATGGTGGGGTCGTAGAAGAAGTCGCGCATGACGCGCCACGCGTTCATGATGATGCTCTCCCACTCGACGCGCGGGTTGGCGGTCTGGAGCATCGGGGCCGTGACGACGGCCTTGCCGGTCGCCCCGGCGCTCGCGTCGTGGATGTTCGCCGAGGAGCCCCTGGGCACGAGGATCTTCTTGCCGTCGGGGGTCATCTGGAACGAGCCGGCGCCGCGGACGACGGCCTTCTCTTCCTTCTTGTCGTCCTTGATGTTGAAGAGCATGATGTCGGGACCGCCCTCGATGCCGCGCGAGGTGGCGCGGACATACATGAGCTCGCCCTTGGAGTTCACCTCCAGGTTGCGGAAGATGCCGCGCCGGAGAGGGAGCTGCATCGAGCGCGCCTCGAACCCGGCGATGTCGATCTCGACGGGCTTGGCCTTCTTCTTGGCGTCGGGCGAGCCGGCGTCCTTCTTCGCGTCGGTCGGCGCGCCCTTCTTCGAAGCGGTCCACTTGCCCGAGACCGCCATGCCCTCGACCTCCCAGGTCCCGCTCAGCTCCGAGCCGGCGAGCTGCGCCTTGAGCACGACCGCGCCGACGGGCGAGGGGATCTTCGCGCTGAACTCGCCCGTCTCGGCGTTGAACTTCACCTCCGTCAGGGACATCGTCTCGCCGTCGGTCGTCGTCGTCGCGCCGTACGAGCCGTCGGCGTTTTTCGTGACGGACATCGTGAACGCGACGCTGTCGTTGGGCATGCCCATCGCGGCCATGCCGGTGGATGTCCCGGACCACTCGCCCTCGATGGGGACATTCGCCGCGCCGTTCTTCTTCTCGTCGGGCTTCTTGTCGGCGTCGGAGCCCTTCTTCTCGTCGTCCTTCTTCCACTCCTCCTCGTCGCTCTTGGGGAGGTACGGGGACTTCACGTCGTCGCGCAGGGGGACCGCGATCAGCACCTGGGTGTTCGTGTAGACGAAGGGGGACTCGAGCCCGCTGAACATGTCGTCGTACACCGGGCTGAAGTCGCGGTTGGAGGCGAAGTAGAGGAAGTCGCCGTCGCGGTCGAAGGCCGGCGACGAATCGTTGTAGAACCCGCTGGTGACCTGGTGGGTCGTGCCGTCCTTCGTGTCGTGGAGATAGATCGCGGTGTTCTCGCTGCCGCTGTCGTCGCGCTTCGAGTACGCCATCCAGCGGCTGTCGCTCGACCAGCTCGGGAGCATCGGGCTCGCCCAGCCGTCGGTGTCGACGAGCGTGCTCTCGCCGGACTCGACGTCGACGACGAACATGTTGCCCGCCTTGTCGGTGTACGCGACCTTCGCGCTGTCGGGCGACCAGTTGAGCCCGTAGTAGAAGGTCTCGCTGTCCTTGGTGAGCTGGCGCCTCTCGCCCGAGCCGTCGGACTGCATCAGGTGGACCTCGGCCTCGCCGGTCTCGTCGGAGATGTACGCGAGCCAGCGTGCGTCGGGGCTCCACGCGACGCTGCGCGCCTGCGTGGAGCCGTCGCGCAGCAGGTTGCGCGGCGTGCCGTTCTCAGCCGGGAGCGTCCAGACATCGCCGCGCGCGATGGCGGCCACGCGCTTCGCGCTGGGCGAGATGCTCCAGTCGGTGATCTGGTTGCTGACATTGTGCGTGCGGTCGCGCAGCGAGGGGCGATCGCCGGGGATGAACACATCGACCGGCACGCTGCGCCCCTCGGCGATGTCGTAGCGGTACAGCTTCGAGCCGTTCTGGAACACGATCTCGCCGCGACCGTTCGGACCGGGGCCCATCGAGGGCCACTTGATGTCGTACTCGCTGAAGCGCGTCAGCTGCCGGCGCTGGTTGTTGCGCGTGTTGTAGGACCAGAGGTTGAGCCGGTGGTCCGGGCCGTCGTCGGACAGGTAATACACCGTGTCGCCGGCCCACATGGGCATGGTGTCGGTGCCCTCCCAGTCGGTCATCTGCCTGGACTCGAAGGTCTCGAGGTTGAAGAGCCAGATGTCGGTCGCCATGCCGCCGCGATAGCGCTTCCAGGTGCGGAACTCGCGCGTGTGCGGCGTGTAGGCGAGCCACTTGCCGTCGGCGCTGATCGCGCCCATCGCGCCGTAGGGCACGGGCAGCTGCGTGGGCAGACCGCCGGACGGATCGACCGTGAAGAGCTGGGTCTGACGACCGAGCCCGGCGAGCCCGCTGGTGAAGAACACGAGCCCGTGGGTGTCGGTCCAGTCGTTGAGCACCTCGCCGCCGGGGTGGTGCGTGACGCGCTCCGCGATGCCGCCGTCAGCGGTGACGACGTAGATATCGCGGTTGCCCTCGTAGTTGCCGACGAAGGCGATCCGCTTGCCGTCGGGGCTGAACTTCGGGAACTGCTCCTGCCCCGGGGGGCTGGCGACGGGCGACGCGCGCCCGCCCTCGCGCGGGACGGTCCACAGGTCGTTGCCGTACGCGAACACGATGTGTGTCGCGCTGATGTCGGGGTAGCGCAGCATGCCGCCGTGCGGGTTGATGTCGGCGAGCGTGAGCGACGAGAGCGCCGCGAGCGCGCCCGCGGCGGCGGCGAGCACCCCCGCTGGCGAGAAACGAGCGCGCACGGCGCGGGGAGCAACGACTGAACTCTGTGGCATCGAGGGCGGTCTCCAGGCAAAGAGCCGACCACCCCGGGGCGCGCGATCGCGCCCGGGGGTCGGCGTGGGGAGACCTTTGTACCGGAAAACCGCGCCGGGTTTGCACCGGCCGGGACTCAATCAGCGCCGACGACGCAGGCCGACGAGGCCGACGCTCGCGAGAACCGCCGCCGCGCCGGGCGCAGGAACCGCCGCATCGATGCGGAAGATCAGGTACTCGTCGTGGTTGGCGCCGCCCTGGAGGGGGTTGGCGACCCCGGCGATCTGGTTCCACATCCAGCGCGCGTCGGTCTGGATCTCGGGGATCTTCCCCCAAGGCGCGGTCGAAGCGAGGTTTTGGCCACCCACGAACGGGGTGCCCCAGAGGTTGTTCGCGTCGGCGAGCGCCACCTGCGAGGCGATCTCGGCGGCGAGGGGGTGCGGGTCGCCGGTGTTGCGGCTGATGCCGGTCGCGAAGACCTGCCAGCGCGCATCACCGGAATAGATCGTCTCGATGCCGTTGCTCAGCTGCCCGACCAGGCCCTGCGCGACGCTCTTGTCGCTCCAGGCGGCGATGTAGACCACGCCTGCGGTCTCAAAGGTGAACGTCTCAGCGCGCGACCAGTTGTACTGGCCCACCGAGCCGGCGGCGCCGGTCTCGTTGCCGCCGACGTAGCCGATGCCGCCGCCGGAGAGGGTGTTGTAGATCGAGTAGTGGTTATCGGCGGTAAAGGTCGCCGTGATCACCGACGCATTGGCGGCGGTGGCGAGAACAGCGAAGCCGGCGGCGAGCGTCAGAGAGCGGGTGTTGCGCATCGAGTCTTCCCCTGCGTGGAGAGGTCGGAGACGGGCCCCACCGGCCCGACGACACCGACCACAGAGGAAGCATGCAATACCCCCCGGCCCCGGGATAGGCCGGTTGCCGATTCCGACGCCCGCCGCCGCGATGAAGGCGGCATGGCTTGCGCAGACTCACTCGGGTGGGCCCGAGAAGGGGTGACGAGGGTCCGATCAATCCTCGAGCGACACGCCGTCGTCGTCGACGGCGACGCCGGCGTTCCCGGACGAGGACGCCGGCTTGCCGACGCCCTTCTTCTCCATGACCTTCTTGCGGATCTCGGTGAAGAGGTCGGGGTTGTCCTTGAGGAACTGCTTGGAGTTCTCGCGCCCCTGGCCCAGGCGGACATCGCCGTAGGAGAACCACGCGCCGGACTTCTCGACGATGTCCTCGGTCACGGCGAGATCGAGCAGGTCGCCCGTCGCGCTGATGCCCTCGTTGAACATGATGTCGAACTCGGCGTCGCGGAACGGGGGGGCGACCTTGTTCTTGACGACGCGTGCGCGCACGCGGTTGCCGACATTCTGGTCGCCGTCCTTGATCGCGCCGGTGCGCCGGATGTCGATACGGACGGACGAATAGAACTTGAGGGCGCGTCCGCCCGGCGTGGTCTCGGGGGAGCCGAACATCACGCCGATCTTCTCGCGGATCTGGTTGATGAAGATGACGGTGCAGTTGCTCTTGGCGATCGCGCCGGTGAGCTTGCGCATTGCCTGGCTCATGAGGCGCGCCTGCAGGCCGACATGGGTGTCGCCCATTTCGCCCTCGATTTCAGCCCGCGGGATGAGCGCGGCGACCGAGTCGATGACGATGACGTCGACCGCGTTGGAGCGGACGAGGAGTTCGCAGATGTCGAGGGCCTGCTCACCGGTGTCGGGCTGGCTGACGAGCATCTCGTCGATGTTCACGCCCAGTCGCTTGGCCCACGAGGGGTCGAGCGCGTGCTCGGCGTCGATGAACGCCGCGACGCCGCCGGCCTTCTGGGCCTGGGCCGCGACGGTGAGCGCGAGCGTCGTTTTGCCGGAGGACTCGGGGCCGAAGATCTCGACGATTCGGCCCTTGGGGATGCCCTTGCCGCCCAGCGCGAGGTCGAGGGAGATCGACCCGGTGGAAATCCCGAGGATCGCGAGGTGGGCCTCTTCGTCGAGGCGCATGATCGAGCCCTTGCCGAAGGTCTTCTCGATCTGGCCGAGCGTGCGGTCGAGGGCCAGCTTGCGGGCCTTGGTGTCGGCCGCGCTGGGCGAGTTCGGGGTCGTGGACGGGGGCATCTGGGCGTCCTTGGAGAGGGCGGCCATCCGCCCGTTGAGTTTCGTGTCCGACTTCGCTGCGACCATACCGGGGCCTCCTTCGTTCGTCAATGTTCGGTGTGCG
Organism: Phycisphaeraceae bacterium; assembly: GCA_019636675.1. Classification (NCBI taxonomy): domain Bacteria; kingdom Pseudomonadati; phylum Planctomycetota; class Phycisphaerae; order Phycisphaerales; family Phycisphaeraceae; species Phycisphaeraceae bacterium. The sequence continues at coordinate 65,469 of JAHBXC010000001.1, read as the reverse complement.
ATAGGATGTCCGATATGGTCGGGCGTGTCAAGTCTGTTTGGTGAGTTTTCGGAAAGTTTTTGTTCGGGAGTATGTACTTACCGCAAATATGAGCCGTCGCGTGCCGCTGCCCCTTGTCAGAAAAGAGCGAATCTAGCGCAACGGCACCCATGCGCGTAGACTCAATCCCCGGATGGACAGTCCCTCGCCTGCTGTTTGTGAGTGTCCCGGTCTGGGCCCTTCTGGGGCCACCCGTCAACCGGCCGCTTCTTGTCCAAGGCGCGATCCACGGCTTCTTCCCACTCGCCCTCAATTTGCAGGCGATCGGGCTCTGGGCCGGGCTTGTTGGGCTCTCGCTTTGCCATGCGGCCATTGTAGCGTGCGGACAGCGGGTGCATTTGCGGCCGCGGCTGTTGACGGCCGCCGCACCGCACGGTACGCTGATCGGCCGCCACAGGGTCCGATATGGAGCAGACAAATGAGCCAAAGCGCCGCAGCCATCGAGATTGTCCGCAAAAGATTGGCAGACGCTGAGAGCCGTGCGGTCCTCATCCAGCAGGAAATCGTTCTGCTGCAGGGCCTGCTGGGGGAACTGGGGCAGGTCAAGGGCGACTCCGCAGCGGCAGTGCCTTCTGAGAAGGCTTCCGTGCCCAGGGCTTCCCGCGTCGTCGTACGCGCGAAGCGGAAGAAGCCTCAGCCTCCCGTTCGCGGCAAGGTCACTGGGCGAATCTTCGAGTTGGTGAAAGCGAAGCCCGGCATGACGCTCAAACAGATTGGCGAGACGCTGGCACCGGAGTTCCCGGACATGAAGGACGCCGTCCGCAACATCTACAACACTGCACACGCCATGAGCCGCCGAGGGCGCATCTACAAACCCGCCGACGACCGCCGCATCTATCTGGATGAAAACACCTGGCGCAGGATGCGCGAAGGTTAACCCTAGAAGTCGATAAAAAGGGCAGTCGCGAGGTTCAGTCGCGGCTGCCCAGATGGCCTTTTCTCCCAAGGACAAGGGATTTTCGATGACGGATCATCGCGGGCCTGAGTGGCCCACTCTAGCACGGCCCCCACCCCAACACAACCCAGCGTCGAGACTCTGCGCGACTCACTGTGAGGCGTGCTCCATCATCCATTTCATTTCGAGAACACCAATGATCGCTATGCGACATCAGTTGGTCTTCCCGTTCTCTGTTCTGGTGCACCCGCCGGACAGACCGGACAAGACCGTGTTCGTACGCCCCCACTGGAGGCGTCCCCCCGGCCTTGGAATCCACGAACCGAAGCGCGAACTTCGGTCGCGGATGCTCAGCACCACCAAGATGGAGGGCCTGAACAACTAAGTGAAAGCGTCCCTATCCCCGAGAGGGGGTAGGGCGCATTGCAGGTATGGCGAAACTGGCAAACGCGGTGCACTTGGGTTGCACTGGAGCGAGGTTGTCTAGGCCTCACACGCTCCATCCCGGTTCGAGCCCGGGTACCTGCATTCTTACATTTTTCCCATTTCCTGCAGGGGCATTATCGGCAAGAGCCGCCCGGGTGTCAAGAAGTTTTGGCGCGCAAGCCGTTTGTTTTCCGGGGTTTAACCCCTATTGGCACAACCCTTTGTAAACGCGGCGCTTGTGGCGCACTGTGCACACTCACGCCACATGGTCCCGATAAGCCAGCCGACGCCCCTCCGCCTGCCGGATCGCGGCGTCCAGCCGCTACCCGTCCTCAAGGGCGCGGGTCGAATAGCGGAAGGCGAACTCGTCCAGATAGGCCTGCAGGTGCTTGCGGGACACCGCGTGGAAGGTGCCGTAGATGCCGCGCTTGAGGTTGCCGAAGAAGCCCTCGACCGTGTTCGTGTGAATGTCGGTCCCCTTGCGGACATACTCGCGGGCCGAGTGCTTCACATGCTCATGGCCGCCCGAGACGACCATGCGGACATCGGTGTAGCAGCGGTTTTCGTCGGTGATGACGCGGGCCGTCGGGTCCACATGACGCATGATTTCGGGCAGAAGGTTGTCCGCGGTGATCGTCGGGATGACCTTTGGCCGGACCGCGCCGCCGCGCTGGACGATGGCCATGACGATCGGGCGGGGCGTGGCGCCGCCGCGCGGGGTGTTGGGGCCGCGATAGCGGGGCTTGCCGCCCATGTAGGTCTCATCGACCTCGACCGTGCCGCCGAGCTTTCCGGGGTTCGGCCCGTCGGCCATGGTGAACCGGATGCGGTGCATCATGAACAGGGCGGACTTGTAGGAAAGCCCGGTCTGACGCTGAATCTGCTTGGCCGAGACACCCTTCTTGGACGCGCACGCGGCCCAGAACGCAAAGCACCAGTGGCGCAGGGGGATTCGACTGTCCTCGAAAATGGTCCCGATGCGAACGGTGTACTGTTTCTTGCAGTCGCGGCAACGCCAGAGAAAACGGGCGTTTCGCTCGCCGGTGGCCCGGTCGGTCATCTTGTAGAAGGCGGATGACCCGCAGTGCGGGCAGGCGGGGCAGTCGCCCCAGCGACGCTTCTCCATGAACTCGACCGCGGCCAGCTCGTCCGCACAGGCCAGTGGGATTTCCCGCGTGGTGCTGGACTTGTTCTCGCCGACCTTGACGGGCTTCTTCTTGGCCATACGATCATTATACTTGACGCAATTCCTAAGTCAAGCCCTCATTCGGCGGTTTGCGGTAAGTACATACTCCCGTTTTTGTTAGGGCACCACTCCTCTCTCGCCTTCGCGCCCCTCCCCCCGATAGAACTGCCCATGACCCACCCCGACGCGTTTCCATCCCTGCAGGGCCGCCGCGTGACCGTCATGGGGCTCGGGCGGTTCGGGGGCGGGCTGGGGGCGGCCCGGTGGCTCGCGGAGCAGGGTGCCAAGGTGCTGGTCACTGACCTTGCGTCCGAAGACACGCTCGCCGATTCGGTCCGTGAACTCCGCCCGCTCGTCGACGCCGGGCTGGTCTCGCTCCGGCTGGGCGGGCACGACGAGCATGATTTCACCGACACCGACCTGGTCGTCGCCAACCCGGCGGCGCCGCTGCCCTGGAACAACCGCTTCCTGAACGCCGCGCGCGGCGCGCGCGTGCCGATCACCACGGAGATCGCGCTGCTGATCGAGCGTCTTCCCCGGCGCGATCGGGTGCTGGCTGTGACCGGGAGCGCTGGCAAGTCGACGACCAGCGCGATGCTCGCGCACGCGATGCGCGCCCGGCTGGGCGAGGAGCGGGTGCATCTGGGCGGGAACATCGGCGGGTCGCTGCTCGCGCATCTGCCCTCGATCGCGCCGGGCGACGCCGTGGTGCTCGAAGTCTCCAGCGCGATGCTGCACTGGCTTGACGACATCGCGAAAGCGGGCGTCTCGGCGCCCTTCTCGCCGCGCGTCGCGGTGCTGACGAATCTCTCGCCCAACCACCTCGACTGGCACGGCGGCATGGAGCACTATCGCGACAGCAAGCGCCTGCTCGTCGCCCACCAGCGCGAGGGCGACATCGCGGTGTTCGGCGACGAGTCGATCGTGTGCGACACGCGATCCGGCGTGCGCCGCGTCGAGCCGGCGACGATCCGGGCGCTCGAGCCGGCGATCGCGCGCGAGCGCCTCTCGGTCCCCGGGGCGCACAACATCCGCAACGCCAGCGTCGCGCTGCACGCGGCGGGCGTCTTCCTCGGAGAAGACCCCGGCGCGCTCGCGCCGTCGCTTGCGGGTTTCACGGGGCTCCCCCATCGCCTGCAGCTCGTCGCGGAGCGCGTGCTCGAACGCGCGGGCGAGCCGGTGCGCTTTTACAACGACAGCAAGTGCACGACGGTCGACGCCTGCCTGCTCGCGGTCGAGTCGTTCGCGAACGACCCGGGCGTCTCGCGCGTGCGCCTGATCGCCGGGGGGTACGACAAGAAGGTCGACCTCTCCCCGGTGGGCGCCCTCGCGGAGCGACTCGCCGGGCTCTATCTCGTGGGCGCGACCTCGGACCAGATCCTCGAGAGCGTCCCCCCCGGGGCGAGGGGGCGCGCGCATGTCTGCGGCACGCTGGACGGCGCGATGGCGAAGATCCTCGACGACGCGCGCGCCGGCGAGGTCGTCCTGCTCTCCCCTGCCTGCGCGAGCTGGGACCAGTTCGACAACTACGAGCGCCGGGGCGAGCGCTTCGCGGCCCTGGCGCGGGGCGGGTGACGGCGGACGCCCCTTCCCTGTATCGTGGCGCCATGAACCATCGCGCCCCCTTCGTGCTCGCGTCCGCGTCGTTGACCGCCCTCGTCGGGGCGCAGGGCCCAGCCCTCGCGCAGCAGGCGCCCGGGCCGGCCCGGGCGCTGTCGGAGCAGGCGAGGGCCGCCGTCGACGCCATGCTGGCCGAGGTGTCGGCCGAGCGACTGAAGCGCGATGTGGAGACGCTCGAACGCTTCGGGACGCGCCACACGCTCTCGACGACCGAGTCCCTCGAGCGGGGCATCGGCGCGTCGCGCGACTGGATCCTGGACCAGTTCGCGAAGGCGTCGTTCTCGGCGCAGCGCCCCACCGAGCTGCGCGTCGAGGCGATGCTCGACCGGCATCGCGTGACGCCCGAGGACGACACGCGAGGCCGGATCACGCGCGAGGTCGACGTGGTGAATGTCGTCGCGGTGATCCCCGGCGCGATGCCAGAGGCGCGCCACCGGATGTACTACGCGGTCGCGCACTTCGACAGCCGCGCCACCGACCCCAACGACGCCGAGAGCGACTCGCCCGGCGCGAACGACAACGCCTCGGGCACGGCGGCGCTGCTCGAGCTGGCGCGCGTCCTGAGCAAGGCGCGGCTCGATTCGACCGTGATTCTGCTCGCGACGGCGGGCGAGGAGCAGGGCCTGTTCGGCGCGCGCTTCCACGCGCGGCGCGTCAAGGAACTGGGCGGCGACATCCGCGCCGTGCTCAACAACGACACCATCGGCGACCCGTACGGGCACTACGACCGCTCGAGCGAGCAGGGGCGATGGGCGAGGGGCACTATCCGGATCTTCAGCGAGGGCGTCCCCCCTCGGGCGAGCGCCGCCGAGGTGCGGCGGATCGCGCAGCAGGGCGCTGAGAACGACTCGGAGGCCCGACAGATCGCGCGGTATATGGCCGAGGTCGCGCGCTCGCACCGGCTCGCGCTGCAGCCGACGCTGATCTATCGCAACGATCGGTTCCTGCGCGGCGGCGACCACACGGCGTTCCTCGAAGAGGGCTTCCCCCCCAGCGTGCGCGTCACGGTCCCGTACGAGGACTACGCGAGACAGCACGAGGACGTGCGCATGGTCGACGGCGTGCAGTACGGCGACCTGGCGTCGTTCGTCGACGCCGACTACCTCGCCGACGCGACGCGCCTCAACCTCGCGGCGCTCGTGCACCTCGCCAACGCGCCCAGCGCGCCCACGCAGGTGCGCGTGATCGTCGCGACGCTGGGCAACGACACCGTTCTGCGCTGGAGCGCGTCGCCCGAGCCGGACGTCGCCGGGTACGAGGTCGTGCGCCGGCTGACCACGAGCGCCGAGTGGGAGCACTCGCACGATGTAGGAAACCGCACCGAGGCCACGCTGCCCTTCACGAAGGACAACTGGCTGTTCGGGGTGCGCGCGTATGACCGGGACGGGTTCCGAAGCCCGGTGGTGTTCCCGACGACCGCGAGGGAGTGACCCGAAAACGACAAACGCCGCCGGTGCGAACACCGACGGCGCCGTCGTTGTGGATCGTGGGATCGCCGATCTGGCTCAGGCCTTGATCGAGGCGACCTTAACGCGCATGTAGCGCTGGCGGTGACCAGTCTTGCGCTTGGAGTTCTTGCGCTTCTTGTACTTGACGATGTCGATCTTCTCGCCCTTGAACTCGCGGGTGACGATGTCGGCGGTGACCGACGCGCCGCTGATGTAGGGCATGCCGAGGGTCGCCTTGTCGCCGCCCAGCATGAGCACGCGATCGAAGGTGACCGTCTTGGCGTTGTCGGCGAGGTCGCGCAGGTCGACCTCGATGATGTCGCCCTCGCGAACCATGAGCTGAGAGCCGCTGTCTTCGATGATCGCGTAGGTAGTCACGACAAAACTCCGCGGAGCAAAGCCGGTCGGCGCCTTTCGCAGGTGACAGCGTCCGATGGTCGGCGGGTGTTCAGGTCCAGATGCGAGCGGGATGATAGCCCGGGCGCCCGGCCCGGCAAGGGCCACGCCCGGGGGTGAACACCCCCCTCTCCGATACGGGCGGGGCCTCCCCGGTTGTCAGACGCCCCGGGCCGGCCTTGACTGCCCCATGCTCATCCGCGGCGAGCCCGATCTGCCCCGCTCGATGGAGGACCTCCTCCCGGCTCGCCTGCTCGCCCAGCTCGACCGGCTCGACATGGGCTCGAGCCGGGTCTTCGCCGGCAAGCTCGTGGGCGAGCGCCGGAGCAAGCGCCGGGGGCGCTCCGTCGAGTTCGACGACTTCCGGGACTACACCCCGGGCGACGACCCGCGGTTCATCGACTGGAACGCCCTTGCCCGGCTCGACCGGCTCGTGGTCAAACTCTTCCTCGAAGAGCAGGACCTCGCGGTGCACCTGCTGGTCGACGCCAGCGCGAGCATGCGCGACTCGGGCGGCGCGGACGCGCCGAGCAAGGTGGTCTTCGCGCAGCGACTGGCGTTCGCGCTGTCGTACATCGCGCTCTCCAAGCAGAACCGGCTCTCGCTCAGCGTGCTCACGCCCGGGGGCGTCGCGTCGCTGGGCGAGATGCGCGGCAGGCGGAACATCCAGCGTGCGGCGAGGTTTCTCATCGACAGCGTGCGCGAAGAACGAACCGACGCGCGCGCGAGCGCCGGGATAGACATCAACGACGGGCTGCGCGAGTTCGCGCGCCGGCGCAGCGGGTCGGGCGTGAGCGTCGTCTTATCCGACCTGTTGACGCCGGCGCCGGGCGGGCCCAGCGAGGGGCTGCGGTACCTGGCCGCCGGCCACGGCGAGGCGTCTTCGGGCTCGTTCGACGCGTTCGCGATCCAGATCATGTCGCCCAGCGAACTGGAGCCCGAACGCGAGGCGCAGGCGTCCGGGGGCGGCTCACTCACCGGGGATCTGCGCCTGGTGGATGTCGAGAGCGGCGCGGGCGTCGAGACGAGCGTGACGGCGGCGCTCATCAGGAAGTATCGCGAAAACCTTGAGCGGTACCTGGGCGACATCTCGTCGTTCTGCGCCTCGCGGCGAATCGCGCATGTGCTCATGCGCACCGACGCGTCGCTCGAAGAGGCGCTGCTTCGCACGTTGCGCCAACGCGGGTTGATCCGCTGACAATCCCGGGAACTCTGCTCAGTCCGCGTACTCGTACACCGTCACCGGGAGACGCTGGCGCCCCCACTGGAGCGCACGCTCGTGCGTGGGGTAGAGCAGGTCGAGCTTGTTGCCCTTGATCGCGCCGCCTCGGTCGAGGACCGGGACGATCTCGGCGTCGTGGTAGCCGGGGATGCTCACGAGCGAGTGCATCTTGAGCACCTTCGTGTCGGCGGCGACGAGCTTCATGCCGTTGGTCCAGACCGAGCGATTGCTGGCGGTGATGCCGTCGGCCCACTTGCCGCAGGAGCGCTCGTCGGGGCTGTACGCGGTGGTGACCATCCAGATGACCCGGACGGGGCGGACGGGCCGGTTGTCGAAGTAGCGGATCTCGGCGTCAGCCGGGTCGATCTCGACGATCTCGTCGACGACGAACTCGGGCGCCGGGGCCGCGTGAACGGTCGTGGTCTCGTGAGCGGGAGCCGGCTCGGCGGCGGCGTGCGTCTGCGACGCGTGCGCCGGGATCAGGTCAACGGCGGCGAGGGCGGGCGCGCTGAACTCGATCCCGCCGCGCTTCGCCCAGACGGCGGAGGTGGCGGTCACGCCCAGCGCGATCGCGAAGACGCCGAGTTCGAGGCAGTTCCGACGCAGGCGCCGGGTTGCAACGACATGACGCGCGCGATCGCTCGCTTCGTGGGTCCTGATCTGCATCTGCTCGTCGTTCTCACGCTCGGTCGCGAGCGCCAGTCCCTGGCTCAACGCTTCCGGCTCGGACGCCGCCCCGATGGGCGGCGTGGTCTCCCCAAACCCGTCGGGGCTGGGGGCCCTTCCTTGGACGAACCGGAGTCTAACGCCTCGCGGCCAGGACGCCAGCCCCCACCGGCTGGTCTGGGCGGCAAAATCGTGGCGCTCCGCCCGGTCCGAGAAAATCGCCCACTCAGCGGCGCTGGGGCACGCCGACTCGGACCAGAGCCCCTCCAGACGGATCTGGGGAGCATTCTGCTCGCCCTCGGGCGGGATTTCGTTGTCGTGGGAATGGCCCATCCCGGGGCTATCGGGCGGTCCGAGAGCCGACTGAAGCGTTCTCGGACGGGTTTTCGGCAGTCCCTTCGCGGGTGTCAGACCGGCTCGATCTCGACGATCTCCCGGAACGACTCCATCTCGTCCATGGACAGGTTCCCGGCTTCGCGCTTGGTCGCGTTGATCGTCGCGGCGGCGACGCCCTCGCGCAGCGCCCGCTCCCACAGCGCGGGCGACATCTCGAACCCGTTGGACTGCAGGATCGCGAACATCCCGGCGAGCAGCGCGTCGCCGCAGCCCACGGTGCTGACCACGAGCCCGGGATGGATTGGCGCCCAGGCGCGCCACGAGCCCTCTTTGCACGCGAGGACCGCGCCGTGCTCGCCCATGGTGGCGCAGACGCACTCGACCGGCCCGCCCGACGCGGCGGACAGCGCCTTGGCCGCGTCGATGACGCGCTCGATCGAATCGGTGTCCCTGCCGGACAGGACGCCCAGCTCGTGCTGGTTCAGCTTGGCCATCCAGAGCTCCTGCCCGCGCATGGCTTCGAGCGGCGCGCCGGAGGTGTCGACGCACACGCGTGCTCCCTGGCGTCGGCAGCGCCGGACCATCTCGAGGAAGTCCGACGAGGTGACCCCCGGGGGGCACGACCCGCTGAACGCGACGATGGTGCCCGGGCGCGACAGCATGGCCAGTTTGCTGGTGACGCGATGCACGTCCTCGCGCTGGACCTTGAAACCCTCTTCGCGGATGTGGGTCTCGGTGTCGTTGACCGGATCGACGATGGTGATGTTGTCGCGCGTCGCGCCGTGGACCGCGAGGAGCTGCATCACGATGCGCCCCGAGCCCAGACGCTCGAGGTACTCCTCGAAGATCGCGAGGTCCTGCTTGCCGATGAAGCCGGCGGCGATGGATCGCACGCCGAGCATCGCCAGCACGCGCGACGCGTTGATGCCCTTGCCGGCCGGGTAGAGCGCGACCCGCTTGGCGGCGGCGTGGGCGCCGATCGCGAAGCCCGGCGCTTCGAGCACGCGGTCCATCGCGGGGTTGAGAGTCACGGTCACGATCCGGCAGTCGGCCACGGGCGCAGCGTAGCACGCTCTCCGCGCCGCCGCGTCCCCCCTACCATGCCGCCTTCATGATCGAGCTCACCACGCAGGATGTCGCGATCACGGCCGGAGTCGGTCTGCTCGCCGGCGTTCTGGGCGGGCTGCTCGGCATCGGGGGCTCGATCATCCTCATCCCGGGGATGGCCCTCGCCTTCGGGTCGGCGAACCCCGAGAGCCAGCACCTTTTCCAGGCGTCGGCGATGGTGGTGAATGTCGCCGTCTCGTTCCCGGCGGCCCTGCGTCATCACAAGGCCGGCGTCGTGCGCCGCGATCTCTTCCGCATCCTGCTGATCTCGGCCGGGGCGATGATCGTCGTCGGGGTGCTCGTGTCGAACGTGTTCCCCGGGCTGGTGCTGCGCCGGCTGTTCGCGGTGTTCCTGGCGTATGTGATGCTCAGCAACCTGGTGAAGCTCGTGCGCAAGACGCCCGACTACCCGGCGGAACAGGCGAAGGTCACCTGGCCTCGCGCCGGGACCGCCGGGGGCGTGATGGGTTTCGCGGCTGGCGTGCTGGGGATCGGGGGCGGGGTGATCGGCATCCCGTTCATGCAGGTCTTGTGCAGACTCCCCTTGCGACAGTGCATCGGGGTCAGCAGCAGCGTGATGTGCCTGACGGCGATCGTGGGAGCCGCGATCAAGATCGGGACCATCGAGCGCCACGGCTTCCCGATCTCCGACGCCCTGCTCATCTCGGCGCTCCTGGCGCCGACGGCCTTCGTGGGGGGGCGTTTCGGCGCCGGGCTGACGCACAAGCTCCCCCTGCCCGTCGTCCAGGGGGTCCTGATCGTCCTGCTCGCGGTCTCGGTCTGGCGGATGGGCTTCGTCTGATTTCGGTGGCCCGGATCGCGCCGGCGCGCGAACAATCACCCGGGCCGGTGCGTCGAATCGCCCCGGTTCAGAGGTACGGACACCTGTCGCACGGAGGTCGGCCAGCACGATGCACAACTTCGCCAACAGCATGAAAACCGCGATGATGCTCGGGGGCATGATCGCTCTGTTCGTCGCGGTCGGGAGCTTCTGGGGCCAGGAGGGCATGATCCTCGGGCTGCTCTTCGGCGGCGCGATGAACGTCGTCGCCTGGTTCTTCTCGGACAAGATCGCGATCGCCGCGATGCGCGCCAAGGAGGTGGACGCCCAGTCCGCCCCTGCGCTCTACGCGAGCGTCGAGCGCCTGGCCGCCAACGCGAACCTGCCGATGCCCAAGGTCTACATCTGCCCGCACGACGCGCCCAACGCGTTCGCGACCGGGCGCTCGCCGCGCAAGAGCGCCGTCGCCGTGACGCAGGGGCTGCTGAGACTGATGAACCAGCAGGAAGTCGACGGGGTGATCGCGCACGAGCTGGCGCACATCAAGAACCGCGACACGCTGATCTCGTGCATCGCCGCGACGATCGCCGGCGTTCTGGCGTTCCTGGCGCAGTGGGGCTTCTTCTTCATGGGTGGGGCGCGTCGAGAGGGCGCGAACCCGCTGATGATGATCGTGGTGGTGATCCTGGGGGCGCTGGGCGCCGCCCTCATCAAGGCGATGATCAGCCGCACGCGAGAGTTCATGGCCGACGCCGACGGGGCGCGGATCGCCGGGACCGCCGAGGGCCTCGCCTCGGCGCTGCAGCGCCTCGATTCGCACTCTCGGCGCATCCCCCTGGTCCAGCCCAACCCGGCGATGAACAACCTGTTCATCGTCGAGCCGCTGTCGGGCAGCCGGGGCGGGATGACGCTGGTCAACATGTTCGCGACGCACCCGCCGGTCGAGGCCCGCGTCGAGGCCCTGCGCCGGCTCGCGCAGACCGAGAACCTCGGCGCCATCCGCTGACCGAGGTACGATCCTCTCGATGCGTCAGACGCTCCTGCGCCTCGCGCCCATCCTGCGCCTGACACGGGTCACCACCGCCTTCGCCGCCGTCGGCAACGTGTGGTTCGTGATCCTGTGGTCGCGCGCCGCGCAGCCGGGCGAGACCGGCGCCATCACCCTCTCAACGACCCCGACCTGGGCGCTGCTCCTCGCCGGGGCGCTCACCGCGATCTGCCTCTACGCGTTCGGCGCGTCGCTCAACGACATCCTCGATGTCCGGCGAGACCGGCTGCTCCACCCGCGACGCCCCATCCCCTCGGGTCGCCTCAGTCTCGACGGCGCGATCACGGTCGTCGCGCTGACGCTCATGCTCGCCGTGCTCGGGGCCACGCTGCTGGGCGCCTCGGCCGTCGTGCTGACCCTCTTCACCGCGTGCGCGATGATGCTCTATCACTCCGCCGCCAAGTTCATCCCCTCGAGCGGCGCCGTTCTCCTCTCGCTCATCTACGCTCTGCATATGTTCATCCCCAACGCCGATCTCGCCTTCGTCTGGCCGGTGTGGTGGGTGATGACGCACTCGCTGGCGATCTCGCTGATCACGCACCGCCTGAGCGGGCGACGCCCCCGGCTTACCGGCGTCTCGATCGCGCTGGCGCTGGCCGGGTGGGCGTTCTGGTCGGCAGTGCTCTTGTGGGTCGGCGTCCGCCGCAGCGGAATCTGGCCCGACTGGATCCCCGTGACAGCGCTCCTGGGTCCGGTGATCCTGTCGATGCTCTTCGCCTGGTTCGCGTACCTCAAACTGCGTCGCTCGTCCACGCCGCAGGCCGCCGCGGACAAGCTCGTCCGCTACGGCGCCCTGTGGCTGACGATCTACAACACCGCGTGGCTGATGGGCGCCGGCGAGCTTGGCGCGGCGTTGCTGCTGGGCGCGCTGGCGTGCGCAGGCGTGCTCGGCATGACCCTGCTGCGCGAGCTGTACTCGTTCGTCGAGCACCCGCTGACCTACCGGCTCTGACGCCGGTCAGGTCCATCCAAGGGCGTAGAAGATCGCCGTGAAGAGCAGGTCGGCGATGACGACCGCAACGACGGACTCGACCACGGTGTTCGTCGTGGCTCGACCGACGCCGGCGGCGCCCCCGGTGACCTTCAGCCCGTTCGCGCAGGCGATGAGCCCGATCAGCATCCCGAAGATGCCGCCCTTGGCCAGGCCGGTCAGAAAGTCGCGAGGCAGGACCTGCTCGACCGTGCTGTCGTAATAGACCTTGGGAGGGATGTCGAGCACCGTCGCGCCGCAGACCATGCCCGAGGTGATCGCCGCGATGTCGGAGATGACCGCGAGGCAGATGAGCGCAGTGGTCGTCGCGATCACGCGCGGGACCACGAGGAATCGCACCGGGTTGAGCGCGATGCTCTCGAGCGCCTCGATCTCCTCGCCGACCACCATCGTGCCGATCTCGGCCGCGATCGCGGCGCCGGCGAACCCGGTGAGCACGATCGCCGCGATGAGCGGCCCCAGCTCGCGGAGCACCGCGACGGCGATGATGTTGGGCACGAGGCCCTTGGCGCCGAAGTCGTCGAGCGGGGGCGCCATCTGCAACGCCAGGATGAACCCCACCGCCGCCGACACGAGCGACACGATCAGGATCGAGTTCACGCCCACGCGAACGAGCTGCGAGATGATCGCTCGCCGGCCGAGCCGCACGCGCCGGACCGTCAGGCCCATCCAGAGCCAGCGGAGGGTGTCGACGAGCAGCCACCACACGCCCCCGATGTGCGCGATCGTGTCGAGCGATCGTTCGCCAAGCGACGCGAGCGCGCGCGCTCCCGGCGCGGTCCGTCGCGGGTCGAGTTGGTTGTTCTGGTCTGCGTCGGCCATGCGTTACCCGTCGAGACGATACCACGCGGGCGTCGCCCGAGCGAGACGCTCAGGCGTGCATCGCGGCGTCGACATCGGTCACGACCTGGAAGACCGTGTCGAGGCGCGCGATCTCGAAGATCGAGCGGACGCGCTCCTGGAGCCCGCAGAGCAGCAGCGTGTAGCCGCCCCTTCGCGCGAGCTGCATGGCCTCGACGAGCGTCGCAACGCCGGAGCTGTCCATGTACGGAACTTCGGAAAGATCAACGATCATCCGCTTGGTCTTCTTGTCGGTGACGGCCTTGAGCTGCTCGCGCAGCGCAGGAGAGCGGTTGAGATCGACATCGCCAACCGGGCGGACGACCACGGCGTCGCTGCGCCGTTCGACTTTGATCTCGATAGTGTCGCCGTTAGCCATTCGTGGTGCCGCAACCCTTCTTGGTGCAGTCGGCAGGGGCCTGCCCGGACTGTTCGCTCATGTCGATCTCGCGCCCGCCCGCTTCGGGGAGCCGGCGCACGAGGGAAAGGCGCATCCCGCTGGCGTCGCGACGCTCGTAGACGACCTCATCCATGACCTCACGGATGATGTGGACGCCGAGCCCGCCGGGGCGGATCTCTTCGAGTGCTCTGCCCTTGATCTGCGCCGGGTCGACCTGTCGCGCCTCGTCTTCGATCACGATCCTGATCCCGCCCGACTGGCGCCCGGACGCGGCGACCGGCCACAGCTTGATCCAGATCGGCCCGTCGGTGCGCTGCGCGTACCCGTGCCGGATCACATTGCAGATCGCCTCGTCAACGGCGAGCGCGACCTGCCCGGCGCAGCGGTCGTCGAAGCCGAACTGGCGACAGAACTCGTGCACCAGCCGGCGCGTCGGCGCGAGATATCTCGGCTGACTCAGCAGCTGCACGACCATGTGCGGCGAGGCGTGGCCCGAGGCGTTGGTCGGGGGTGTGGTGTGGCCCGTGGTCTGGGTCATAGTCCGCCGCTGGCTCCTGTGCCCGCCGGGGGGACGACCCCCGGGGCTGTTCGGGCGCGTTCATCGCGCCACCATGAAACCCATCGGTCCGCGGCCTCGGTCCGCTTCTGTTCCGGATCGGCAAATCCATACCCGAGGGTCTGGCCCGTCATCGATTCCAACGCCCGGATCGCCAGCATCCGCTCCGCCGGGTCGTCCGACCAGAGGGAGTCGATGAGGTCCGGGATCGCCCCGGAGTCCCGGGCCGCCGCGGCGTCCCCGATCGCCTTGGTCCGCCCGATGGGGCCCCCGGACTCGAACGACGGGTCCTGTCCCGACCCCCCGCACCCGGCGAGCAGGCCCAACGCGACGAGCAGCGCCATCGGGGCGCACGGCGGCACGGGCTGGAGAACCGATCGGGACACGCCCTGAGTCTACCTCCCTCGCCCAGAACCCGGCGGAGATCGCCTACCATCGCGATTCCTGCGGCGGAGCCCCCTCCGGCGCCCGCGCAGGGCTCGCTCTCCACCCCACGCGACCACGCCCATGACCACGCCATCTCTCTCGTCGCTCCCTCACGCCGAGGTCATCCCCGTCCTCGATTTCGGCTCGCAGACCGCGCAGCTCATCTGTCGTCGCGTCCGAGAAGCCGGCGCGTTCTCGCTGCTCGTCTCTCCCAAAATCACCGCCGCCGAACTGCGCGCGCTCAACCCCAAGGGCATCATCCTCTCGGGCGGGCCCTCGTCCGTCTACGACTCGGGCGCCCCTCGCTGCGATCCGGAGATCTTCAACCTGGGCGTCCCCGTCCTGGGGATCTGCTACGGCATGCAGCTCGCGTGCCAACTCATGGGCTGCGAGGTTTCGCGCGCCAGCCACCGCGAGTTCGGGCGCGCCAACCTCGAGCTCAAGGACTCCGCCGCGCGCGAGAAGGGCGACCTCTTCCACGCGATCCCCCAGCGCACCGCGGTCTGGATGTCTCACGGCGATCAAGTCCAGGGCATCGACGCGAAGTTCGACACCCTCGCCAGCACTCCGACCTGCCCCAACGCCGCCGTCCGGCACAAGACGCTCCCGTTCTTCGGCGTGCAGTTTCACCCGGAAGTGACGCACACGCCCCACGGTGTCGAGATCCTCCAGAACTTCCTCTACGAGATCTGCAAGTGCGCCGGCACCTGGCGCATGGCGGATTTCGTCGACACCGCCGCCCAGCGCATCCGCGAGCAGGTCGGCAAGGGACGCGTGATCTGCGGCCTCTCGGGCGGCGTCGATTCGTCCGTCTGCGCGGCGCTCATCCACAAAGCCATCGGCGACCAACTCACCTGCGTGTTCGTCGACAACGGCCTGCTGCGCAAGAACGAGCGCCCGCTCGTCGAGACGACCTTCCGCGACCACTTCGACATCGACCTGCATGTGATCGACGCGTCCGAGCAGTTCCTCTCTGACCTGTCGGGCGTCACCGATCCTCAGGAGAAGCGCAAGCGTATCGGCAAGCGCTTCGTCGACGTTTTCGACGAGGCATCGCGGTCCATAACGCCGAGGAAGGTCGCGGGCGCGAGCGACGAGTTCAAGTTCCTCGCGCAGGGAACGCTGTACCCCGATGTGATCGAGTCGGGCCACGGGCACGCGGGCCAGAGCGCGAACATCAAACTCCACCACAATGTCGGCGGGCTCCCCGAGAACATGGACTTCGCGCTCGTCGAGCCCCTGCGCGACCTGTTCAAGGACGAGGTGCGCAAACTCGGCGAGGTGCTGGGCGTCCCCGATCGCATCGTCTGGCGCCACCCCTTCCCCGGGCCGGGCCTCGCGGTGCGCGTGCTGGGCGAGGTGACGCGCGAGAAACTCGATGTCCTGCGCGACTGCGACGAGATCCTGCTCGAAGAGATCATCGCGGCCAACCTGTATCGCAGCACCAGCCAGGTCTTCGCGGTGCTCCTGCCCGTGCAGAGCGTGGGCGTGATGGGCGACGGGCGGACCTACGAGAGCGTCGTGGCGATCCGCGCCGTCGAGACGCAGGACTTCATGACCGCCGACTGGGCTCGGATCCCCTACCAGGTCCTCGCGACGATCAGCAACCGCATCATCAACGAGGTCCGCGGCGTGAACCGCGTGGTCTACGACATCTCCTCGAAGCCCCCGGCGACGATCGAGTGGGAGTGAGCGTCGGCCGATATAGTGAATGCCATGATCGCCCGATCAACGATCCAGTTCGACGCCAGCCCGGACCTCAAACGAGATCTGGAGGCGGAGGCACACCGCCTTCATCTCACGCTCGCGGCATATGTTCGATATCTCCACGAGAGACATCGTTCGAACGACCCTGCGCGGCTCGACCGAGTTGTCGAGCAGGTCTTTGGCACGCACGGGGAAGCGATGCGGAAACTGGCGGAATGATGAAGCCTGTTCAGCACCTCAACCTCGATGATGTGTTGTTCATTCACTCACTCGCGATCGAAGACCAGGGGGGTGACCACGGCATCCGTGATCACGGCTTGCTCGAGTCCGCCATGGCACAACCGAAGCAGTCATTCGGTGGCTCGCCGGTCCACACAACCCTGGAAGAAGTCGCAGCCGCATACCTGTTTTACATCTGCCGGAATCACCCATTCATTGACGGTAACAAGCGAGCCGGATACGGCGCCATGATCGGGTTCCTCGCGGTGAATGGCGTTGGTGTTCGTGCGAGACGGGATGAAGCGGTTGAGATGGTGCTCGCGATCGCGAGCGGTGTCTCGGGCCGTGAAGCGATCGTCGAGTGGGTGAAGCCGCGGATGCATCCGCTCGATGGGCGATCCTGATGATCCCCCGCGCCATCCCCATTACCGCCAACGACCCCGCCTTCCCCCCCTACGAAGTCCTCGTCGGGTCGGGGTTGCTGTCCGACCTCGGGCCAACCCTCGCGAACACGCTCGGCGCCGACCGGCGCGCGTTCCTGATCTACGACCGCGACCTGCCCCAGGAGCATGTCGCCGAGGCGTCGCGCTCGCTCGCGCACCACGGCTACGCGGTGTCGTCCGCCTTCGGCGTCGCGACGGAAACCGAGAAAACCCTCGACAGCGCCGAGCGCCTGCTCGAAGAGGTCGCCATCACCAGGCACGAGCGGCGCGACCCGATCGTCGCGCTGGGCGGGGGCATCGTGGGCGACCTCGCCGGCTTCGTCGCCGCCACCTACCGGCGCGGCGTGCCGGTCGTGCAGTGCCCGACCACCCTGCTCGCGATGGTCGACGCGTCGGTCGGGGGCAAGACCGGCGTCAACCTCGCCACCGAGCGCGGGCTGCTCAAGAACTTCGTCGGCGCGTTCCATCAGCCGGCGCTCGTCGTCGCCGATGTCAAGACGCTCGCGACGCTCTCCGACCGTCAATTCTGCGCCGGGCTCGCGGAGTGCGTCAAGCATGCGCTGCTGAGCGCGGACTGCGGCGACGCTGACCTTCTCGCATGGATGGCCTCGACAATGCCGCGGTTTCTTGCGCGAGAGAGCGAGGCGCTCACCGACCTCGTCGCGCGCAATGTTGCGGTCAAGGCGCGCGTCGTGCGCGACGACCCGCGCGAGGAGCGTGCGACTTCGGACGGGTCCGGCCTCTCGCGCATGCTGCTCAACCTCGGGCACACCTTCGCCCACGCGTTCGAGACGCTGCCCGGCGTCGCGCCGCTCGATCGCGCGTCCGACACCCCGCTCCTCCACGGCGAGGCGGTCGCGCTGGGCCTCGTCGCCGCGTGCGCCGCGGGTGAACACCTGGGGATGACCGATCCCGAGACGACGCGACTCGCGCTCGCCGCGCTGACCGCGGCGGGCCTCCCCACGCGCGCGATCAACCTGCCCCCCAGCGAAGACCTGGCGGCGCGCATGATGCACGACAAGAAGGTCGCGCAGGGGAAACTGCGGCTGATCGTCCCCACGGGGCCCGGGCGTTGCACGATCATTCCCGACGCGCCGCACGAGGCAGCGATCGCCGGGCTCGACGCGATCCGCGCTTGAGCAGTGCCAGCCCCCCCCTAATCAAGGACCGATTCGGGCAACGGTAT
Organism: Phycisphaeraceae bacterium; assembly: GCA_019636675.1. Taxonomy (NCBI): domain Bacteria; kingdom Pseudomonadati; phylum Planctomycetota; class Phycisphaerae; order Phycisphaerales; family Phycisphaeraceae; species Phycisphaeraceae bacterium. Next base: position 47,531 of record JAHBXC010000001.1, on the reverse strand, counting down.
GTACAGGGCGCCCCCACCCGTCGTGGGTCGCTATTCGCGTCCCCCTAGATTATCAAGCCCCGAACCGGACCCTTCCGATGGATAGGGCGCGTGGATTGCGCGGCCGTGAAGCCGCCCATCGCGGGCTCACCTCTCCCACAGCCCCCACGCCCGGAGCCACGGACCCGGCCCGGAACCCCTGCCCCGAGGGGATTGCGCGTGCGCACCGTCGCGATCATCAATCAGAAGGGTGGATGCGGGAAGACGACCACCGCCGTCAACCTCGCCGGCGTTCTTGCGCGACGAGGCCTGAAGACGCTGCTCATCGACCTTGACCCGCAGTCCCACTGTGCCGCCGGGCTCGCAATCCCCGACTCGGCGATCGACCGGCACATCGGCGACGCGATGCTCGCCCCGGAGCGCATCTCGTCCGAACGGGCCCGGCTCGTCTGGCGCGCCGGGAGGAACCTGGACCTGGTGCCCAGTTCCATGCGCCTCGCGGGGCTCGAAGCCGCACGCGGCGGGCTGGCGGAACTCGACGATCGCGACCAGCGCCTCGAGCAGGCGATCAAGGCCATCTGCGATTCCGCCCCTCGCGACACGGGCGAGCCGTACGACTGGTGCGTCATCGACTGCCCCCCATCCATCGGACTGCTGACCTACAACGCGCTGCGCGCCGCGACCGAGGTCGTGATCCCGGTCGAGACCGGGTTCTTCGCGATGAAGGGCGCCGGGAAACAGGCGAACACCATCCGCTCGCTCGCGCGCCGCCTGGGCGGGAGCACGCCCTACTTCATCCTGCCCACGATGTACGAAGACGACAGCCCGCTCTCTCGCGCGCTGCTCAGCGAGATCCGTGAGAACTTCGCGGATCGGCTGATCCCCGTCATCATCCGTCGCGACGAGAAGCTGCGCGAAGCGACCTCGATCGGCCAGCCCATCAGCGAGTACGCGCCAAGCTCCACGGGCTCGCTCGACTACGCGGCGCTCGCCGACTGGCTGCTCAGCGCGACATCCTCGCGCAGGGGCGCCGCCGAGCAGATCGTCGATCTCAAGCCCGCCGCGACCCTCGCCGGGCTCGACGATTCGACCGAGACAGAGACCGTCAACTCCTCCGACGCCCCGACGCCCGCTCAGGCTGCGCAACCCGTCGCGGAGCGCGACCCGGTGCTGAGCCGCGCCGCCGAGCTCGCGGCACGCGCGCGCCAGCTTGTCGAGCAGAGCCGCAAGCTTCAGGACCGTCTCGCGAGCGACCCTCGTGTCTCCCGCGCGATGCACCGCTTCGACGACGCGCTCGTGGGTCAGAGCGAGCCGGAGACGCCCGTGGTCGACACGCGCCCGGCGAGCGTGCCCTCGGCGCGACCGCCTTTCGTGGGCGTGCGACACGCGCCCGATGGCGTGCGGTTCATCTTCCCCGGCCGACCCGAGCAGCGCGTTTCGGTCGCGGGCGACTTCAACAACTGGTCGCCCTCGGCGGCGGTCATGGAGTACGACGCGCGCCTCGGCGCGCACGCGATCACGCTGACGCTCCCGCCCGGGCGGCGTCAGTACCGGCTCGTCGTTGACGGGCGATGGATCGCCGACCCGCACAACCCCGAGACGCAGCGCAACGCGTTCGACGAGGTCAACAGCGTCGTCGCCGTCCGTCCGAGCGTCCCCTCCGAACTGAACCATCACGCGCACGCCGGCGTGGAGGCCGGCTCGTGACCAGCTACCCATCCGATCATCTCACGCCCCGCGTCACTCCGGAGTACGACGCGCTCGCCGAGCTTTTCCTTGGCGCCGACGCCCCCGCTCCGGCGCGGATCGAGGCCAAGCCGGCGCCGCGCCCTGCCGACCCGCCACTGCGTCTCGCCGGGGTCGAGCCGGATCTTCACAGCGATGAACCGCCTGCTCCCGCGCGCGACGCAGCCGTCATCGACGCGGTGATCCTGGGCAGTCTCCCGGTCTACGCCAGCGCGTGGCTCCTCCAGCACGCGCGCGATCAGTCGCAGAAAGACGCGGCTCCGGTCGCGCTCGTGCGAACGCTCTCGGGCGAGTGCTCCGTCGATGTCGTCGGCATCGCGCCGGGCGATATCCCGAAGGACGCGATGTCATCTCTCGACGCCGCGCTCGCGTTTGTCGCTGCTTCGTGCGCACGGGTTCTGCTGCGCACGGGCGAGACGAGCGAGCACGACCTCGCGTCCCACCCGGCGGTCGGGGCCATCACGATCCTCACCGGCGTCGACGACCCGGCGCTCGTCGCCGCGTACCGCACGGTCAAGGCCATCCACTCGTGCGAGAAGCCCATCCGCATCGCGACCATGGGCGCTCCCGAAGCCGACTCGCGTCGCGCGTTCGACAAGATCTCCCGCGCCGCCGGCGCATTCCTCGAAACCCCGGTCGAATTCGCCGGGCACGTCGAGAAGATCGAGCCGGCCCCCAGCGTGTGCCTGCACAGGGGCGCATCACGGGTGTCGCTCGAATCCCTTCTCGATTCGATCCGGTCGCGCCCCGTTCCCGTGAGCCCGCCCGATCCGGAGTACTCGACTGACGAGAATCAGTCCTCGGACGCGGCCCCGGAGCCGGATGCCCCGCGCGATCCACCGGCTCTCGCGACCGACGCGCCAACGCCGGACGATGCGCCGAGCCACGCGCGTGCGCCCGCTCCAATCGTTGAGCAGACGCCCACCCTCGCGTCGCGAGTGAAGGGTCTCGCCCTCACGCCCATCAAGGCGCCGGGGTGTGCGCGCGTCGAGATCGCGGTCGATGCCGCCGGCCGCGTGCACCTGCTGCTCGAGGAGCAGCACGACGAACCTCGCGCCGGCGGCGTCGCCGAGCTTCTCGCGGCCGGGGCCTGGGCACGCACGAACGCGTCGCTCCTGGCGACTGCGTGCGCGACGCTGCTCGGGGCGCCGGTCGACGAGACGGCGGCCCCCTCGCTCCACCTCTTCACGAGCGACCCGCGCCGGGTGCGTCCTCTGCTGGACGCCGACATCCGGCTGCACTTCCTGGGCCGAGTCGAAATTGACGGCAGGCGCGCGTGGTGCGTCGCCGAACTGAACTGACGCACGCCTGCCGCCGCGGCGCATGCCGCGTGATCCGCACTCTCGCTGCCGGCTCTCAGCCGGCGCGCGGAGGGTCTTTCTTCGAGCCCGACGCCTCGACTGGAGAGCCGTTGACCTCCGAAGCGACGGTCGCCGCGCCGTCAACGCCGGGACCGACGATCGCCGTCCTCGACTGGGCGAGCGTCACGGCGGCGGACGGCTTCGAGACCGAGGCGCGCCAGCGGTCCATCGCTTCCTTCGCCGGCGCGTCAGCGGCGCCGAAGATGAGCTGCTTCGCGTCGAGCACCAGCGTCAACAGCATCGGCACGATGCCGAGCGTGAAGATCGACGCGAACAGCAGGCCGCCCAGGACGACCGAGCCCAGACCTCGGTACAACTCCGAGCCGGCGCCGGGCTGCAGGACGAGGGGCGACATGCCGATGACCGAGGTCATCGTGGTCATCATGATGGGCCGGAAGCGGGTGCGCACCGACTCGACGACGGCGGCCCGCGGGACCATCGGCTCGATCGCGTCCGATTCCGTCTCGCCGAACCCACGCATGAAGTTGAGCGCCTGCGCGACGATGAGCACCGCGTTGTTGACGACGATGCCGATGAGGATGACGAATCCGAGCATCGTGAGCGTGTCGAGCTGTTGCGTCGGGTCAAACTCGTGCACGAGGCGCAGCCCGAGGATGCCGCCGATGAGGGCGAGGGGCACCGTCACCATGATGACCATGGGGTAGAGGAAGCTCTCGAAGAGCGCGCACATGAGCAGGTAGCAGAACAGGATCGCGAGGAACATGCGGCTGGTCAGGATCGAGACCAGCGTGCTCCACAGCCCCCCGGTCCAGTCGCCCAGCATCGCCTCCTGCACCTGCGTGAGTTTGCTCGCGGCGCCGCTGAGGTTGGTCTGCACGGAGGGCGGGATGACGCCCTGCTCGCGCATGGGCGCGATGAGGTCGGTCTGGATGGTGCGCATCACGTCCTCGAGCGCGATGCCGACGGGCGCCGAGATGTTCAGCGTGATGGCGCGCATGCCCTCCGAGCGGTTGATCTGCTGGGGCGAATCGACGCGGCTGAGCGTCGCGAGCGAGCCGATCGAGGAGATCCTGCCCGAGGGCGTCGCGAGGGGCACGCTTGCGATCTCGGTGAAGTCGATCGACGGGCTGGCCCAGTCGTTCTGGCGCTGCTCGATCACGCGCAGGTCGATGCGGCGCCCGCCGTCCTGGAACTCGCCGATGATCGCTCCGTCGCCCAGCGCGCGCACGCCGAGCGCGACGTCGGAGACATTGAAACCGACCTCAGCGGCGCGAACGCGATCGACCTCGACGCGCACCTCCTGGCTGGAGATGTTGAAGTTGCCGGGATCGGGGCGGATGGACTCGAACACGCCGCGACCGACGAACTCGAAGCCCTTGCCCATGAGCGCGCCCGCGGCGTTGCGCACCTCGTTGAGGTCCTCGCCCACGATCTCGAGCTCGACCGAGTTGCCCGAGCCGAACCCGCCCACCTGGAACAGCGGGAGCTGGATCGGGAACGCGAACACACCAGGGGCGGCCTGCGGCCCGGCGGCCTGCTGGAAGAGCGTGATGAGCGGGCGGATGCGGTTCTCGTCCGAACTGATCGCGCCCATGAACATGCCGCCGGGCGTCGCGACGAAGAAGAAGTTGTCGATCGGCGCCGGCTGCACCTCGGTCAAACGCCCGGTGACCGGGTCGGGCCCGGTGACGCGCGGCAGGGCGGCGGCTTCGGGCGAGCCCGGCGCTGCCTCCCAGTACGGCTTGATGGTCTCTTCGACGCGCAGGCCCAGGCGCTGCTGCATCGCGAGGTTGTACCCCGGGGGAGGGATCAGGAACGCGAAGATCAGGTTGCGGTTGCCGGCGGGCAGATAGCTCGCGGGCGGCAAAAGCAGCGTCGCGCTCACGAGTGCGCCGAGCGTCACGCCGGCAACGATGACCAGACGCGCCAGCCATGATCGCATGACGCGCTCGAGCAGCGAGACATAGCCGTCGCGCAGCCGCACCGCGCCCCTGCCGAGCGAGCGGAACGGCGCCCGGAGCGCGCCGGCGAGGCGACTTTCTCGCTTCTTGGCCGCCGCCAGTCGCGACTCGGCGCTGGGGACGCCCGACTTGAGCAGGCGCGCCGCGGCCATGGGGATCAGCGTGATCGAACCGAAGAGCGACAGCACAACCGCGGCGCAGATCGCCAGCGCGATATCGCGGAACAGCTGGCCGACCTCCTCCTGGATCGTCAGGACCGGCGCGAAGACGATGACGGTCGTGAGCGTCGAGACGAGGACCGCGGCCCAGACCTCGCGCGCGCCGCGGAGCGCCGCCGCCGGGGCAGCGTCGCCCAGCTGCCTGCGCCGGTAGATGTTCTCGAGCACCACGATGGCGTTGTCGACCACCATGCCCGTCGCGAACGCCATCCCGGCGAGACTGATGACGTTGATGTTCCGGCCGAGCAGGTTCAGGAACACGAACGAGCCGATGATCGACACCGGGATGGTGACGGCGACGATGAGCGTCGCGCGGACCGAGCGGAGGAAGACGATGAGGACCAGCACCGCGAGCACGCCGCCGATGTAGATGTTGCTCTGCACGAGCGAGAGCGCCTGGAAGATGTAGACGGTCTGGTCGTAGACCTGGGTCATGCGCATCGGCTCGGCGAGGCCCAGGCGTCTGGACTCCTGCTCGAGCATGCCTCCGGGCCCGTTCAGCTCGTCGATCCTCGATTTGAGCGAGGACATGACCGCCAGCACGTTGGAGCCGGGCTCGCGCTGCACGTTGATCGCGAGCGAGGTGGTTCCGTTCTGGCGGACCTCGCTGGTGGCTTCCTTGTACGACAACTCGACGGATCCGACGTCGCGGAAGTAGACTGGCCCGCCCGGGCTGAAGCCGATGACGGTGTTGAGGATCTGCTCCGGCGTCTCGTACTCGCCCACGACGCGCAGTCGCACGTCGCGCTTGCCCTCGGGCAGCTGGCCGGCCGACGCGTTGATGTTCTCCGAGCGCAGCGCCGAGACGAGCTGGGGGAAGGTGATCCCGCGCAGCGCGAGACGCTCCGCGTCGACGAGGACGCGGGCCTCGCGCTCGACGCCGCCCAGCACATTGATCTCGGAGACGCCGGGGGTTCGCTCGAGGTAGGGCTTGACGCGGTCTTCGAAGAAGTCGAAGGCCTGTCGCATGTCGAACGCCGGATCGCCGGTCTTGACGATGATCCACGCGATGTAGTCGCGGTCGCGGTCGTCGCCGGTGCGCACGACGGGCTCGTCGACGTTCTCGGGGTAGCTTGGGACCTCGCGCAGGCGGTCGGAGACCTCTCGGAGGGCGACGTCCTTGTTGGTCCCGATCGCGAACTCGAGCGTGATGACGCCCTCGTCCTGCTGCGAGACCGAGCGCATTTTGACGAGGTTCGTGACGCCGCGGAGCTTCTCTTCCTGCTTGTCGATGATCTCGCGTTCGATCTCGAGGGGGCTGCTGCCCTCCCACCGGGTGCGGACCGTGATGTTGGTCTTGTCGATGTTGGGCGTGAGCTGCACGGGCACCGCCGCCAGACTCAGCAGGCCGGCGAGGACGAGCACGATCGCCCCGACGATGACCGTGACCGGCCGGTTGATGCAGAGCTGGATGAGACTCATCGCGCACGCTCCTGGCCCGACGCGACGCCTCCGGTCGGGACGGAACCGGGTGCGCCGGGGGTCGGGGGCGGCGCGTCGAGCGTCTCGGGGTTGACGATCATGAGGGGCTGGCCGGGGAACAGGATGCGTTCGTTGCCCTCGACGACGACGGCGGCGCCTGGGAACGCGGGCCCGCTGATCACCCGGATCGCGACCCACTCACCCGTGCGGAAGAGCTGCTCGACGCGCGCCGGCAGGGCGATGCGCCCCTGCTCGGTGGGCGTGGCGGTGTACACGAACCAGCCGGCGTCGTCGCGCAGGAGCGCGTCGGCGGGCGCGAGCATCGCGGGACCGCGCACGCCGGTGGGGATGGACGCGACGACCGTCATGCCCGGGTGCACGAGACCCCTGTCGTTGGGCGCCTCGACGCGCACCGGGAAGGTGCGGGCCGCCGCGTCGGCGACCGGAACCACGCTGGCCTTTGTTGCCTCGATCTCGACCCCGGCGGCCTCGACGCGGATGCGCAGCGCGCCCTCGCTGGACTCGAGCGCGTTGATGTATCGCTGGGGCACATCGAGGTAGAAATCGACCGTGTCGGTGGTCACGAGCTCGATGACCGGGGCCCCGACGCCCGCCCACTCGCCTTCGTCCACCAGCTTGGCGGTGACGCGCCCGTTGAACGGGGCCCGCACGGTCATGTCGGCGAGGCGTTCTTCCAGACGCGCGATGCGCGACTGCGCCGTGGCCACCTCGGCCCGGCGCTGGGCGACGCGCGCCCGCTGCGCGTCGCGCACCGACCGCGCGTCGGCGACCTCGTTCTCGGTCGCGCTCTGGCGCCGGAAGAGCTCTTCGAGGCGAGAGAGATCGCGCTCGCGCTGCGTCTCGAGCGATTCCGCTTCGGCGAGCAGCGCCGCCGAAGCGTCGAGCGTGGCGCGTTCGCTCACGAGATCGATCTTCAGCAGGTCGTCGTCGAGGGTGACGAGGATGTCGCCCCGCTTGACGCGGTCGCCCTCGCGCACGCGCACCTCGTGGACGCGCCCCGGCTCGCGCGACGCGACCCGTGACCGCTGCGTGGCGCGCGCCTCTCCCGTCGCGGTGGCGCGCAGGTCGACCGGGCGCATCTCGATCAGCCCGACGCGCACCGCCGCCGAGGGCGGGCCCCCGTCCTGCATCGCGACCGCGCCGCCCGCGCTGATCCCAAGCAGCACCGTCGACAGAACGCTCCCACGGAACATGGCTCGCTGCTTCACGGCTCTCACTCCTTGCGTTGATCCAGGAAGGTCTCGAACGCGCTCAGGTTCTCGATCAGGTGATCGAGCTTGCTCTTGAGCAGTTCGACATCCCGCGCGTCGAGCCGCGCGAGGAACCACTGATCGAAGTTCTCACCCAGCGCGTGGCACGCATCGACGACGGCGCGTCCCCGCTCGGTCAATCGCACGAACGTGGAGCGCCCGGCGCCCGGTGAGCTGAACCTCTCAACGAGGCCCTCGCCCTCGAGCGACACGACCATCCTGCTGACGTTCTGCGCGCTGAGCATCGCGTCGCCGCTCAGGTCCGCGATCCGGGGCGGCTCTTCGTAACGGCTGATCACGCACAGCATCAGCCAGCGTGCGCTGGTGATGCCCAGCGGCGCCGTGAGCCGGTCGCCGATGCGCATCGTGATGTTGTGGATGATGAAGAACCGCGTGATCAGCGGGAGGTCGTTGACGCACTCGGGGCAAGCGGCGCCCTCCGCCGCGGCGATGGCCGCCGCGAGGCGTTCCGCCTCGACCGAACAGCCCCTGCCCACGCTTTGTGCCGCCGACTCGTCCATGCGAGGGAACGGTACCCCTCGCCGGCATCAAGTCAACATGTTGACTTACTCTTCACACCCGCCCGACCCGCCGGCCCTCAGGCCGATTCCTTGCGCTTCACGCGCATGTCGGCCAGACGCCTGGGGTTGGAAATGTCCTGCTCGTCGATGATGTATTCCGCGCCGGTGTTGTCGAGGTCGGGCAGATCGAACATCAGCTCGAGCATGATCTCTTCCATGACCGCGCGGAGCGCGCGGGCGCCCGTCTTGCGCTCGCGCGCCTTCTTCGCGATCGCGAGGAGCGCGTCCTCGGTGAAGGTCAGCTTGGCGCCCTCGAGCGAGAAGAGGTGCTGGTACTGCTTTACGAGCGCGTTCTTGGGCTCCTGCAGCACCATCATGAGCGTGTCGAGCGACAGCGGCTCCAGCGGCGTGACGACCGGCAGACGACCCACCAGCTCGGGGATCATGCCGTACTCGATCACGTCCTGCGCCGAGACGTGCATCAGGATCTCGGCCGCTTCCTGGATCGCGTCCTCGTTCATCGCCGCCTGCGAGGTGAAGCCGATGCGCTTGCGACCGAGACGACGACGAATAATGTCCTCGAGCCCGACGAACGACCCGCCGCAGATGAAGAGGATGTTCGAGGTGTCGAGCTGGATGTACTGCTGCTCGGGGTGCTTGCGCCCGCCCTGTGGGGGGACGTTGGCGACCGTTCCCTCGAGCATCTTGAGCAGCGACTGCTGGACGCCCTCGCCGCTGACGTCGCGGGTGATCGAGACGTTGCTCGAGGTCTTGCCGATCTTGTCGATCTCGTCGATGTAGATGATGCCGCGCTGCGCGCTCTCGAGGTCGTAGTCGGCTGCCTGGAGGAGCTTGAGCAGGAGGTTCTCGACGTCCTCACCGACGTAGCCGGCCTCGGTGAGCGTGGTCGCATCGCCGATGGCGAAGGGCACATTCAGCATGCGCGCCAGCGTCCTGGCGAGCAGCGTCTTGCCCGAGCCGGTGGGCCCGATGAGCAGCACGTTGCTCTTGTCCAGCTCGACGGGCGACTGGTCGTTCTCGATCTGGGTGAGGCGCTTGTAGTGGTTGTGGACCGCGACGGCGAGGGACTTCTTCGCCTGGGTCTGGCCGACCACGTACTGGTCCATGAACTCCTTCACCTGGCGCGGCGAAGGGATGGTGCCGAGCATGGGGCGCGACGACGACACGCGTCGGCGCTCCTGCTTGAAGATGTTCTGGCAGAGGTCGACGCAGTTCGAGCAGATGTAGACCTCGCTGGGGCCCTCGACCATCGGGCCGACCTCGCGGGAGGTCTTGCCGCAGAAGGAGCAGGTCGTGACGCGACGCCCACGGAAGCCGCCGTCGCCGCCGCCGGATCCGCCGGGGCCGCCCGGGCCACCGGAGCCGCCGCCTCCCGCGTTTGCGCCGGAGCCGGTCGTGCTGGTGGGTCCCTCTCCATCCATTCGGTTCTTGGCCATGCGGTCCTCTGGCTGGTGTGCGCAGGGTCAGTCGACGCGGACGAAGCCGCGGCCGCGCGACGATGGTGAGTCTATCGGCTCGCCGAGCGCGATTCTCGATGCGCCGAGGCACAGGATCAGAACTTCATTTCCGACGGACACTTGTCCGCAGCGTTCTCGGTCCTGGTTCGGACCAACGCGAGGAAACCGCTCGGATTACTCGCGCTGATCGGGCTTTGGAAGCGGGTCTCCGGTCAGGTCCGTCCCCGGCGCGGCCTGCATATGGAAACCGTCCTGCCCGTGCCCGGTGGAGGGCCGGGCGCCCTGGGGCTTCCCCCCCGCCGCCCCGACGATGGCGGCCCGCGCCGCGTCGAACTCCTCGTCGCTCAGCTCGCCCGACGCGTGCAGGCGCCGCAGGTCCGCCAGTGTTAGCCCCAGCCCCGACCCGGTCTGGTCGGAGAGCGCGCGGTGCCTGATCCTGAGCACGATCCAGAAGCCCAGGAGCGAGGCGACGATGAGCGCCGCCGCCCATATCGCGATGATCCCGGCGCTCCCCGTCACCGCTGGTCCTTCATGACCCGCCCCGATCGCATCACGACGCGCACGCGACGCATGGCGGACGCATCGTCGAGGGGCGAACCATCGAGCGCGATGATGTCGGCCTCCATGCCGGGGCGCAGCGCGCCGACGCGATCGGCGATGCCGCAGAGATCGGCGGCGTTGACCGTGGCTGCGACGAGGGCGTCCATGGGGGACATGCCGGCCTCGACCATGAGCTCGAACTCGCGCCCGTTCTCGCCGTGCTTGCCGACGCCGCAGTCGGTGCCGTAGGCGATCTTGACGCCCTCGCGCGCCGCACGCCCGAGCGCGCCCTGCATGATGGGTCCGACGGCGCGCGCCTTGTCGCGCACCGCGGGGACGAAATAGCCCTCGACGTCGGCCAGCTCCGCGACGGTGACGCCCGCGAGGATCGTGGGCACGAGATAGGCGCCGGTCTTCTTGAAGAGCGCGATCGCCTCGTCGTCGAGGTACGACCCGTGCTCGATGGAATCGACGCCGGCGCGCAGCGCGGACTTGATCCCATCGGCGCCGTGCGCGTGGGCCGCGACCTTTCGTCCCAGCGCGTGGGAAGTCTCGACGATGGCTCGGAGCTCGTCCTCGAAGAACTGCTGGCCGATGCCCTGCGCGGTCTGCGAGAGCACGCCGCCGGTCGCGGTGAGCTTGATGAGATCGGCGCCGCGTTTGACCTGGTGGCGGACGGCCTTGCGCGCCTCGTAGGGACCGTCGGCGACTCCGACGAAGGGCAGCGGGTAATCGAAAAGGTCGTCGCGGAAGCCGTGAGTGGAGTCGCCGTGCCCGCCGGTGGGCGTGATGCTCTCGCCGGACGCGAGGATGCGCGGGCCGTCGATGCGTCCGGCGTTGATGGCGTCGCGCAGAGCGAAGATCGCGTCTCCCGACGAGCCGACGTCGCGGACGGTGGTGAACCCGGCGTCGAGCGTGCGCTTCGCGTGGATGATGGCGTGGATCGTGGCGTCGGCGTCGGACTCCTGCACCGCGCGGAGGCGCGAGTCCTTGGACATCTCGCCGGTGAGGTGCACGTGACAGTCGATCATGCCGGGCATGACGAACAGACGCGACGCGTCGATGACGGTGGCGTCCATGTCGCGCACGAACCCGTCCCGGATCTCGGCGATCTTTCCGTCACGGATGAAGACGCTCGCGTTGCGGCGCGGCGGCTTGCCCGGCTCGTCCAGGAGCGTGCCGCAATGCACGACGACCAGGCCCGCGTTCGCGAGCGCCTGCGCCGGCGCGAACGACAGCGCCAGGATCGAACAGAGGATCCAGGAGACGACCCCGGCGAACGCGTGGTTGCGCACGGCGAGTCCTTTCGGCAGTGAGAGAGAGCACGGGCTGTGCCGCCGATCACGCGCCGGCGGACTTCTTCATCTCGGCGTCGAACTTGTCGGCGGCGACCTCGTCGACCTTCGCCTTGCTCAGCAGCTGGTCCATGGCCTTGTGCTCGCGCACCTGCTGGACGACGAAGCCGATCTGGCGGTTCTCGATGAGGTCGTTGCGCAGCTTCTCGGGGCGCTCGTTGCGCTCGTAGGCCATCTGCGCGATGCGCCCGTTGACCTCGCCCTCGGTGACGCCGACGTTGAAGTCGGTCGCGACCTTGTCGAGGATGAAGAACAGCTTCAGCTCGCGGCTCGAGAGCTCGTGCGACTGCGAGCGCAACTCGGCGACGCGGTCCTCGACCGCGATCGGGTCGAGCCCGCGGTACATCAGCTCGAGGCGGGCGCGCTGGAGGCGGCGCTCTGCCTGCTGGGCGCTGAGCTTCTGGGGCAGCTCCATCTCGGTGTTCTTGAGCAGGTAGTCCGCGATCTGCTGGCGCATCGCCGACTGCTGCTGGATGAGGACGCGCTGCTGGAGGCGGCTGCGCATCGCGTCGCGAAGGCCCGCCTCGTTCTCGAAGCCGAAGCGCTCGCAGAGCGTGTCGATGGGCAGGGGCTCGATGCGATAGACGTTGGCGATCTCGAAGGTGATGGTCAGGTCCTTGCCGCGGACGGACTCTGTCTCGTGGCCCTCGGGCCCCTTGGCCTTGACGGTCACGGTGTCGCCCTTCTTGGGCAGCCCGACCTGCTTGGCGAAGTCCTCGACGAGCACGCCCAGGATCTGGCCCTTGTCGACGCCTTCCTTGGGGATCTGGATGACCGCGCCGTTGATGTCGAGCGCGGGCTTGTCCTGGCCCTTGACGACGATCGTGCCGTGGCCCATGCAGTAATCGCCGCGCTGCGCGACGTCGCGCTCCTGCAGGTCGCCCTCGTTGACCTGGAAGCGCTCGACCTGCTCAGCGACGAGCTCGTCGGTGACTTCGTACATGGGCTTCTTGACGCCGATCGCGTCGAGGGCGGGGAGCGTGAACTCGGGGGCGACCTCGACCTCGACGGTGAACTTGAGGGGCTTGTCGCCGGAGAGGTCGGCGTCTTTCAGCTCGTCGCCGCCGTCGGGCTCGCCCAGCACGCGGAGCTTGTGCTTCTCGATGGCCTTGCTGTACGCGGCCGAGACGATGCGGTTGCGCGCCTCGTCGCGAGCGGCCTTGCCGTACATGCGCTCGACGAGCGCGCGCGGGGCCTTGCCCTGTCGGAAGCCCTTGATAACCGCGGCGCCCATGAGCGTGTCGAAGGTCGAGCCCAGCGCGGCGCGCACCGCCTCGGCGGGCGCCTCGATGTGGAGCTTCTTGCGGCAAGGGCCGGCGTCGGACACGGTCACGATCGGGTCGAAGGAGGCCGCGTCGGCGGGAGAGGTCTGCATGGTGCTCATCGGTCAGAGGGTTCCAAAAAGAACGGCGTCTGGGCCGCGACGCGGCCCGGGCGCAGGGATGAACCGGGGGCAAACGAACAGTCAGGCGCGGGACGGTCTCCGCGCGTGACCGACAGCATACCTCCCCCGTTCGGACAGTCGAGCCCGCCATTTATCCAAACATCATACAAACAGGCCGCCCTCACAGACGAAAAAGTCATACGAAAACCTCACAGGACCCCGAAAAACCCCTCGCGTCCCGGGCCGGTTTGTGGCAGTATCTGCGTACGGAACCATGAAAGTCCCCGGGTCGCGACCCGTCAGTGATCGGACAACGGCTTACTCAGCGGAGGCCCTCAGCGTGAATCGAAGCAACAACGACCGTGCAGCGCGGTCGAACCGAGCCATTTCTCTCATCCTCGCCGCCGGCATGTGCTGCGCGGCGTCGATGACCGCCCTCGCGGCCCCCGCGACCGACCGCCTCGTCCTCCGGACCGGGATCGTCGACACCTCGCGCGGCGCGGTCGGTCTCGAGGCCGACGGCGGCGCCATGCTCCCGGACCTCGAACTCCGCCCCGGTCAGCGACTGGTCGTCCAGCTCGACGGGCCGATGACCCCCGCCCGGCGCGCGCAGCTCGACGCGACCGGCGTGCGCGTCCTCAGCTACCTCCCGGTGAACGCGTTCATCGTGACCGCCGCGAACAACGCGCAGGCCAACGCCGCCGCCGGCCTGCCCTTCGTCCGCTGGGCGACGGGCTTCCAGAACGACTGGAAGATCGACCCGGTGCTCAGCGACATCCTGGCCAACGCGCAGGACGCTGCGGCCGAGCTGATCGTCGTGAATATCTCGTTCTTCGCCGATGAGGTCGAGCTCGTCGCGAAGCAGGCCCTCAACACCGTGCCCGGCGTGACCGTGCACGCGTCGGGCATGAACGGGACGCAGGAGCTGCTGGTGACGGCGACCGTGCCGGCGTCGGCGCTCCGCCCGATCGCCGGCATCGACGGCGTGCAGTTCATCGAGATGGGGCTCGAGGCCGAGCTTCGTAACGCCACCTCGCGAGAGATCGTCCAGGCCGGCCAGACGGGCCTCACCCCGCTCTACGACAACGGGATCACCGGCGAGGGCCAGGTGGTCGCGGTCATCGACGGCGCGATCAACGTGAATCACTGCTCCTTCGCCGACACCATGCCCGTCGGCCCGGGGCACCGCAAGATCCTGAAGTACTACGGCTCCTTCGGCTCCGATTCGCACGGCACGCACGTCGGCGGCACGGTCGCCGGCAAGGCGCCCAACGGCTCCAGCAACGACCTCACCGGCGTCGCCTACGACGCGAAGCTCGTGTTCGAGCGCATCCCCGGGAATCTCAACGGCGTCCAGTTCTACAACCAGCTCTCGAGCCACTACAACGACGGCGCTCGTGTCCACACCAACAGCTGGGGCGCGGACTTCCGCACCGACTACAACGCCTGGACCCGCGCCATCGACGAGTTCTCGTACAACTTCGAGGACTCCATCGTCCTCTTCGCCATCACGAACCGCTCCACCCTCTACACCCCCGAGAACGCCAAGAGCGTGCTCGCCGTCGGCGCCAGTCAGGACTGGCCCAGCGTCAACTCGCACTGCTCGGGAGGCGTCGGCCCCACTGCCGACGGGCGGCGCAAGCCCGAGATCTACGCCCCCGGCTGCAGCACGGTCTCGTCCAGCAGCAGCACGACCTGCGGCACACGCACGCTCACCGGCACCTCGATGGCGTGCCCCGCCGTCGCGGGCGCCGCGGCGCTTGTCCGCCAGTACTTCGTTGACGGCTACTACCCCACCGGCGTGCCCGGCGACAACCCCTCGCTCGTCCCCACCGGCGCCCTGATGCGCGCCGTCCTGCTCAACGCCACGCGCGACATGACCTCGATCTCGGGCTACCCGAGCAACCTCGAGGGCTGGGGCCGTCTGTCGGCCGACGACGCGCTGCACTTCCCCGGGGACGCACGCTCCATCGTCGTCCGCGACGTGCGCAACGTCTCCGACGAAGCGCTGTCCACCGGCGGCAGCTACGAGTTCGGCGTCGAGGTCCTTTCCTCGTCGCAGCCGCTGAAGGTCACCATGGCCTTCACCGACCCCCCGGCCGCCCCGCTGGCGGGCTTCGCTCCCATCAACAACATCGACCTCGTGGTCACCTCGCCCTCGGGCACTGTGTATCGCGGGAACGCGATCAACGCGGGCGTCGGCCAGTCCATCGCGAACTCCGCCACCGCCGACAGCGTGAACTCGGTCGAGCAGGTCATTGTCGGCTCGCCCGAGGCGGGCGTCTGGACCGTCACGATCGCGGCGCCCAGCGTCAATGTCGGGAATCAGGGCTTCGCGGTCGTCGCGACCGGCGCCGTGGCTGATTTCCTCGAAACCAGCTGCGACGGCGACACCAACGGCGACGGCGTGGTCAACTTCTCCGACCTCAACGCCATCCTCGGCGCGTTCGGCACCGACGACCCCAAGGCCGACCTGGACGGCAACGGGGTGGTCAACTTCGCCGACCTCAACATCGTGCTGACCAACTTCGGCAACCAGTGCAACTGATCGCCTGCTGAGAGCTGACCGATCCGATACAGTCTCCGTCGGCCCCCTGCCGACGGAGATTTTTTTCATGCGCACCCAACGATTCACCCTGTCGTTTCTCGCCTCGCTCCCGCTCTGCGCCGGCATGCTCGCCTCGCTGAGCCCGGTCTCGCACGCCCAGGTGCGAGAGGCCCGCGCCGAGATCCCCCAGCCCGGGTTCCTTCGCGCCTTCGCCGAGACCGGGCGCTTCGCGCTGGGCAAGCCCGCCGGCGTCTCGCTGCTGCCCGACGGTCAGGGCGCGCTGTTCATGCGCTCGGGCCCGCGCTCGTTCGTGCGCGACATGTACTTCGTCGACTCGACGGGGCGTGAGCGCGTGTTCCTGACTGCGCAGCAGCTGCTGGGAGGGACCGAGGAGCGCCTGACCGCCGAGGAGCTCGCGAGGCGCGAGCGAATGCGCCTCGCGGCGCGCGGCATCGCCGACTTCTCCGTCAGCCGCGACGGCGAGACGCTGCTCGTTCCGCTGTCCGGGCGTCTGTTCCTGGTCGATCGCGCGTCCTCGCGCGCGACCGAACTCCCCGGCGAGGGCGGCGCGGCGATCGCGCCGGCGTTGTCGCGCGACGCGTCGCTCGTGGGCGTGGTGCGCGACGGCGACCTGTATGTCATCGATGTTCCCAGCGGCGTGCAGCACCGCATCACGGATCGCCGACGCGAACCTGCGACGGTGTCCTTCGGCGCCGCCGAGTTCGTCGCACAGGAAGAGATGCGCCGTCGCGAGGGCTTCTGGATCGCGCCGGACAACTCGTCGATCGTGTACCAGCGCACGGACGTGGAAGGGCTGGAGATCTTCACGATCGCCGACCCTGCCGACCCGGCCAAGCCGGCGACGACCTGGCCCTACCCTCGCGCCGGCACGAAGAACGCCGAGGTGCGCCTGTTCGCGCAGAAGCTCGATCAGGGGCGCCCGCTCGGGCCGGTGGCCGAACTGCGCTGGGACCGCGACGCGTACCCCTATCTCGCGCGGGTCGTGTGGAGCAAGGGCGCTCCGCTCACGATCCTCGTGCAGAACCGCCTGCAGACCGAGCAGAAGCTCTACGCCGTCAACGAGCGCACCGGCGCGTTGACCGAACTGGTGACCGAACGCGACGACGCGTGGGTCGACATCGACGCCCAGATGCCGCGCTGGATCAACGAAGGACAGGCGTTCCTCTGGACCACGAAGCGCAACGGCTCGGAGCAGCTCGAGCTGCGCGACCGGTCGGGCCGGCTCGTGCGCGCGCTGACCGACGCGACGCCGGGGTACCGGTCCGTCGCGCACGTCGACGAGAAGGCGTTCGACCGTCGCGGCGCCGTCTATATCCACCACTCCGACGACCCCACGCAGCAGCACGTCGTGCGCGTCCCGCTGTCGGCAGAGGATGGTTCGCCCGTGCGTCTGACCAGCGAGCCGGGGGTGCATTCGCTCAGCGTGGCGCACGACGGCTCGACCGCGGTTCTGCACTCGCGCCCCCTCGTGGGCAACGAGCGATGGGAGATGATCGACCTGCGCCAGGCCAACGCGGCGGCGCCGTTCGCGTCGCCCTTCGCCCAGCTCCAGAGCAAGGCCGAGGACCCCGGGTTCCGCCCCTCGCTCGAGTTCGTGCGCACCGGCCCCCGGCGCGACATCGACGCCGTGGTCATCCGCCCGCGCGATTTCGACGCGACGAAGCGGTACCCGGTCATCGTGAATGTCTACGCCGGGCCTACCTCGGTCATGGTCGAGCGCGTGCGCGACCGGTACATCTTCCAGCAGTGGGTCGCGGATCACGGCTTCATCGTCGTGGCGATGGACGGGCGCGGCACGCCGCGGCGCGGGAACGCGTGGCAGCACGCGCTGAAGTTCGACTTCATCTCCAAGCCCCTCGAGGACCAGGTCGCCGGGCTGCGCACGCTGGGCGACCGCTTTCGCGAGATGGATCTGTCGCGGGTGGGCGTCTACGGCTGGTCGTACGGCGGGTACTTCGCCGCGATGGCTGTCATGCAGCGCCCCGATGTGTTCCATGTCGGCGTCGCCGGCGCGCCGGTCGCCGACTGGATCGACTACGACACGCACTACACCGAGCGCTACGCGGGTCTGCCTCAGGACAACCCTGAGGCGTATCGCGTGAGCAACGTGCTCACCTACGCGGACCGGCTGGTGCGCCCGCTGCTGATCATCCACGGCACGGCTGATGACAATGTGTACTTCGTGCACGCGCTGAAGATGGCGGACTCGCTCTTCAAGGCGGGCAAGCAGTTCGACTTCATCCCGCTGTCGAACCAGACGCACATGGTGACCAGGCCCGACTTCGTCGAGCCGATGTGGGCTAGGGTGCTGGCGTACTTCCAGCAGCACCTTGGTGGTCCGGTTTCTCCCGAATAACTTCGCGCGTTGCTGACACAACGAAAGCGGCGGGCCTCGAGGGAGGCCCGCCGCTGTTCATTTGGGAGATGTAGGGCGGATCAGGCGCGTCCGTGCATGAGCTTCTTGAGCACGGGGCTGATCCCGAGCATGATGACGCCCGCGCCGAGGGAGGTGATGACGAAGATGAGGTAGAAGTCGGCCTGGCCCCCGATGATGGGGTTGAAGAGCTCGCCTTTCTCGATCTTCTCGATCTTGCTGAAGGTCATGCCTCCGATGAACTGCGCGATTGCGGGCGAGAGGAACCACACGCCCATCAGGAGGGACATCCACTTGACCGGCGCCAGTTTGGTGACGAGCGAGAGACCGATGGGCGAGAGGAACAGTTCGCCGATGGTGTGCAGGAAGTAGACGAGTATGAGCCAGTAGGGCCCGACCTTGCGGATGAGGTTGGCGCCCTCGGCGAGGAAGCGACCGCCGTCGGTCTTCTGTGCGACGAAGACCATCACGACGAAGCCCAACCCGAGGAGGATGAGGCCCAAGCCCATCTTGACGGGTGTGCTTGGTTCGATGCGACGGCGTCCCATCCACGCCCAGAGGATGGCGAGAACGGGCGCAAAGATGAGGATGAAGGCGGAGTTGACCGACTGGTACCAGGACGCCGGGAACTGGTTCTCCATCCCGGGCAGCACGCGGTCGGTGCGGTGGAGCGCGAAGAGGTTGAGCGAGGTCGCGGCCTGCTCGAACGCGAGCCAGAAGCAGATGACGAAGGTCGAGATGATGAAGATTGCGGCGACGGGGCCCTTCTCGCCGGGCTTCTGCGACAGGATGAAGAGGATAATTCCGAGAATCGCGCCGACGACGATGGTGATGCCGTAGGCCGGCGCCGCCCAGTCTGGGAACATGGGGAGCTTCACGCCGAAGACGAACTTGCCGGGGCTGCTCAGCATCTGCGCGATGCCGATGAGGAGCGCCGTGGCGCCGATCATCAAGGCGAGGCGCGTGAGGGTCTTGCTCGCGGGCGGGCGCTCGTGTTTGGCCGGAGGCAGGCCGATGCCGCTGAGCAATCGCGGCCTCCAGATGACATACACGACCATGCCGGCGATCATGCCGACGGCGGCGGCGCCGAATCCCCAGTGCCACCCCACCTTCTCGCCCAGGTAGCCGCAGGCGAGCGCTCCGAGGAGCGCGCCGACATTGATGCCCATGTAGAAGATCGTGAATCCAGCGTCGCGGCGGCTGTCGCCCTGGCGGTACAGCTGCCCCACCATCACGCTGACGCATGGCTTGAAGAAGCCCGTGCCGATGACGATGAGCGCCAAGCCGGTGATGAAAATCGCGACGGTGGCGGGCGAGCCGGGCTCGGTGAACCCCATGCCCGAGAGCACGATATGCCCTATCGCGATGATGGTTCCGCCCGTAAGCATCGAGCGGTGCGTCCCGATGAGTTTGTCAGCGAGGTACCCGCCGAAGATGCCTGTGAGGTAGACCATCGAGGTGTACCACGCGACGAGAACGCCGGCGTTCTCCCGCGACCAGCCCAGGCCCTCGCCCAGCACTCCGTCTTCGCCCTTCATGACCTGAGAGGTCATGAAGAGGACCAGGAGTGCGCGCATGCCGTAGTAGGAGAATCGCTCCCACATTTCGACGACGAAGAGAAGGAAGAGCCCGGCGGGCTGGCGTTCCTTGATCGGGGCGCCGGGGCCGCCTTTGAGCGTCTCCATCGTCGGGCGGATGTGCTGCATGTCGCCCGGGAGGGGCGCGGACTTGGGTTCGAAGGGGCCCTGGCCCTCTGGTGGACGCTCGCTCATGTGGCTTATTGCACCTGTTCCTCGTTCGCGTGGGGGTCTGGCGCGCGCGCCCAGACCCGGAGCCAGAGATGAGCGTACCGGGCTGGGGGCCTTTCGGCGAGACGCCCCGTTTCGGGCGATTCGGCGTCGTACGCTCGCTTGCCCCCCAGCGTTGACGGCGGGACACTCTCCGGACTCGTCCGTTCGTGCGCCGTTCAGGAGACCGTCATGCCGCTGCCCCTTCGCGCCGTTGCGCTGCTCGCTTCGCTCGCCTGCCCCCTCTCGCTCGCGCAGCCGGTCGTGGAGGCCCCCACGCCCACGCCGCCCTCGCCTGCGCCCGAGTTGCGCTACGACAAGCCCTTCTTCCCCGGGGCCCGGCACGACGCGTCGGTCCCGACGGTTCGTCAGCTGATCGGCATCGACGCGGGTGATCGCGCCGCCACCCCGGCGGAGATCGAGAAGTGCTTCCGCGCGTGGGCCGACACCAGCGACCGCGCGACGCTCGTCGAGCACGCGCGCTCGTACGAGGGGCGCCCGCTCTTCCATTTGATCGTGACGCGCCCGGACAGGCAGGCACGCCTGGGCGACATCAAGGCGGCGTACGCGAAACTCTCGGACCAGCGTGGCGTCTCGCGCGCCGACATCGACCGCGCGATGCGCGACCTGCCGGGCGTCGCGTGGATGGGCTACTCGATCCACGGCGACGAGACCTCGGGCGCCGACGCGGCGCTCGCGCTGGCGTACCACCTCGTCGCGGATCAGTCCGACGAGACTCGTTCGATGCTCGACGACCTCGTGATCATCATCGACCCGATGATGAACCCCGACGGGCGCGAGCGTTTCCTGAAGATGATCCAGCAGCACCGGGGCAACGCACCGGACACCGACAACCAGTCGCTGCTGCACACGGGGTACTGGCCTCGCGGGCGCGGGAACCATTACCTGTTCGATCTCAACCGCGACTCGATCTTCGGGGTGCACCCCGAGACGCGCGGGCGCCTGCGCGCCGTGAGCGAGTGGCGCCCCCTGCTGTTCGTCGACGCGCACGAGATGTGGCCGCTCGACACCTTCCTGTTCGCGCCGGGGAGAGCGCCGCAGAACCCCCACTTCCCGGCGCGGCGCGGTCACTGGAACGAGAAGTTCGCCGCCGACCAGGCGGATGCGTTCGATGGCTTCGGGTGGCGCTATTACACGGGTGAGTGGAACGAGGGGTGGTACCCCGGGTACACCGACGCGTGGGCGGCGCTCAAGGGCGCGGTGGGCATCCTGTACGAGCAGGCGCGCATCGCCGACACCGGCGTGCTGCGCCCCGAGGGCGCGACCGAGACCTACAAGGAATCGGTGCACAAGCAGTATGTGAGCAGCATCGCGAACCTGCGCTCGCTCAGGACACACAAGGCGGACCTGCTGCGCGAGTTCGTGGCGGAGCGTGCGGCGAACATCGCGCGCGACGGAGCGTTCGGGAACACGCTCTACGCGATCAACCCGGGGAGCGACGAGGGACGCCGTCGCGCGTTCCTCGACCTGATGGAGCTGCAGGGCGTCGAGGTGCACGAGGCGACGCGCGGGTTCAGCGCGACCGGGAAGGACGCGGTGGGGCGCGCGTTCGACGGGCGTGCGTTCCCCGAGGGCACGCTGCTGATCGCCGCGGCGCAGCCGGACGCCCCGCTCGCGTCGGCGCTGCTCGAGCTCGATACGCCGATGCCCGGCGAGTTCCTGACCGAGGAGCGTCGCGAGCTGCTGCGCAAGGGCGAGTCACGCCTCTACGACACGACGGCGTGGAACATCCCCATGCTCTACGGGATGGAGGCGTTCGAGCTCACGGGATCGCTGCCGGCTGGGGCGGAGCGCGTGCGGCTCGAGCCGGTGCGAGGGGGCGTGGACGTGCGCGAGTCGCGGGTCGGCTGGGCGATCGACGGCGCGGACGACCGCTCGGTCGTCGCGGCGGCGCAGCTCATGGAGCGCGGCGTGCGCGTGCGCCTGCTCGACAAGGCCACCGACCTCGACGGACGCCCGCTCGCCCGGGGGACGATCTTCGTCCTCTGGGCCGACAACCGCGCCAACACCGGGCTGGTCGACTCGCTCGACGAGGTCGCGCGCGTGCTCGGCGTCGCCGCGGTCTCGCTCGACACGGGTCGCGGCGTGGGCGATGCGCCGGATCTCGGGGGCGGGCACCTGCTGCTGCTCGAGCGCCCGCGCGTCGCGCTCGTGGGGCGCGCGAACACCGACCCGACGGACTACGGCGCGGTCTGGCACACGATCGATCACCGGCTGGGGATGCGTGCCGCGTACCTCGACGCCGACACGCTCTCGTCGGCCGACCTTCGCCGGTACAACACGCTCGTCTTCCCGAACGGGTCGGGGCGTGTGCTGCGCGCGAACGCCGAGACGCTTCGCGCGTGGGTCGAGGCGGGCGGGACGCTCATCGCGATCGGCAACAGCGCCGCCGCGGCGTCGAGCGCCGGGCTGAACCTCTCCTCGGCGCGAACGCTGGGCGACGCGATCGAGAAGCTGGACGAGTACGCGCTCGACATCGTTCGCGAGCACGAGGGGCTGCTCGCGCAAGCGACGGCGGAGGATGTCTACAGCCACACGCTTGCGCCGGCGGTCAGGGCGCCCTGGGAGAAAGTCGAGGCGCTGCCCTCGACCGACGAACTGAAGCGGCGCGCCGAGTGGAACGCGCTGTTCGCGCCGCAGGGCGCGATCGTCGCGGCGAGGACCGACGATCGCCACTGGCTGACGGTCGGCGTCGAGGGGACGCTGCCGGTGCTGGTGGGAGGCGAGTCCCCCCTGCTCGCGAAGCGCCCGACGGAAGCGCCGGTGCGTCTGGGCGTGTACATCGAGAAGGCCGCGACGAGCGAGGCGGCTCCCGCGACGGCCAAGCCCGGGGCCGAAGAGGAAGGGAAGAAGCAGGAGGAGCCAAAGCTCGCGCGGTTCGGCTTCGCGCCGGCGCCCGAGGGTTACGAGCCCCGTCTGCGAATGAGCGGGCTGCTGTGGCCCGAGGCGGCGCACTCGCTGATGAACAGCGCGTACCTCACGCGCGATCGCGTGGGCAGCGGGCAGGTGATCTGCTTCGCGTCTCCCCCGGCGTTCCGAGGGGCGACGCTGGGCACGGCGCGCCTGCTGCACAACGCGATTGTCTACGGGCCCGGGGCGGGCGCCTCGCACCCGATCAGGCCGTGAGGGTTCGCTCGATCAGTTGCAGTCGGAGCCGAACGCGCTGAGCACGGCGTTGAGGTCGGCGAAGTTGACGGCGCCGTCGTTGTTGAGATCGGACGGGGAGAAGCCGGGCGCGCCGGTCTGGCCGAACTCGGACAGGACGGCGTTCAGGTCGGCGAAGTTGACGAGGTTGTCGCCGTTGGTGTCGCCGGGGCAGCCCCCGAGGATGGCGAAGACCGCGTCGCTGTCGTCGTGGCCGGTGTTGTTGAGCAGGTTGCGCGGGCGGACGCGCACGAGCGCGTTGGTCGTGCCGGTGTTGGGGACGGCCCACATGTAAGAGCCGGTGTCGGGCAGCGCGCTGGCGATCACGGTCGGGAAGGTGGCGCCTCCGTCGGTCGAGAGGAGCAGATCGACGTTGAGGACGCCCTGGCGGTCGTCGGTGTCCCAGCGGATCTCGACGGAGTCGCCCGGGGTGAGCTGCTCGCCGCCGTTGGGGAAGCGGACGAGGGCCGTGGGGTTGTCGCCCCCGAGGTGGCGGGGCATGTGCATGACGATGCAGTGCATGACGCCGGCGGCGGTGACGATCGCCTGGCAGGGGATCTGCACGATGGTCTTGTCGGGCAGGGCGGCCTGGAGCGTGGCGAGGGCCTGCTGGTTGAAATTGTTGTTGACGACGGTGGTGTTGGTGTAGGAGGGCAGCAGAACCAGGTCGTTGCACATCACCATGTTGGTGAAGGTGTAGTGCGTGCCGCCGGTGGCGACGGCTGGCGTGCGGTAGACGGTGAAGCCCCGGTTGGCGAAATCGACGGCGGCGGCGTCGCAGATGAGGTCCTGCGTGCTGCCGCTCTGGAGGGGCCAGTCGCTGATGATGACCTTGTTGTCGGCGATGACCTGGATCCACATGTCGATGTGCTGGGTCGCGTCGACGCTCGTGGGGAAGGGCTGATAGAGGCGCGTGCCGAGGTTCTGGTAGTCCTGCCAGATGCCGATGATCTGGGGCTCGGTGAGGCCGGGGTTTTCGTTGTTGATGAGGCGGGTGGCGTAGCCGACGCCGTTCGCGTCGAGGTGGTAGTTCCCGCCGCCGTGGACGAGGGGCATCTCGTAGACGGTGTGGTTGAACTGCTGCCCGTGGAACGAGGGCAGGAGGTTGTCTGCAGGACGGGGGCGGTTGTAGGTGTGGTCGACGATCGAGCGGACGTCGCCCTCGTAGACGTAGCGCGGGCCGTAGTCGCGCATCCAGATCGAGTTGAGCGAGCGGATCCGGATATCGACGCGGCTCATGTCGGCGCCCTGGGCGGCGATCTGCGACTGGGCGGAGGACGCGGCGCTGGCGCTCGCGGCGTAGACGACGACGTTCGCGTCGCCGACGGTGGTGATCCGGCCGGACATCTGGGCGATGATCGAGAGCCAGGACGCGCTGCCCTGCCACGAGAAGATGATCGCGTCCATCGGCTCGTACTCGGCGACGGTTCGCAGCCCGGGGTAGTCGGACGGGGGCGTGACGGCGCGAGGGGCGACGATGGGGTTGTCGCGGACAAAGTCGCGCTCGGCCTTGGTCATGAAGCGAGGAAGGGCCTCGCCCTCGGCGTGGATCGCGGAGGGCGCGCCTGCGCCGGCGAGCCCGGACGCCGCGACGAGTGAAAGAAGCGCGAGGATGCCCCTGGACCTGGGCGCGCCGACAACAACCCGATAACTCATATCGATCTCCTGAATCGCGAGCGCAACGCCCGACCGCTCGAACATACCCCGGGGTTGACCCGGGCACAAGGGAACTTCACAAAAACGACGCCGCGTCCAACCCGCGTCCCGGGGCCGGGAAGGCGGTTTCGCGGCTATCCTCCGACGCACACTCGCCGGAGTGGCGGAATTGGCAGACGCGACGGATTCAAAATCCGTTGCCCCTTAAAGGCGTGCGGGTTCGATTCCCGCCTCCGGCATTTCCCCTGAGGCCGCCCATGCGACAGACCCGACTCTCAGCCCGGACGGCCCTTCTCGCCCTGCTCCTTGTCGCGTTCGGGATCGGGACCCGGGGATGCACCCCGGCGTCGCCCGGGGGGCCCGAGGGCGAGGGGCTGGTGGTGGTCGCGACAGTGGGCGAGCTGACCGACCTGGTGCGGGTCATCGGGGGCGACGCGGTCGAGATCACGACGCTCGTGCCTGTCGGTGAGGACCGCCACACGCCGCAGGTCAGGCCGAGCTGGGCGGAATCGCTTCGACGGGCCGACCTGCTGGTGCTGGTTGGTCGTGGGAACGAGGCGGGCTGGCTGCCGGGCGTAGAACGGGCGGCGCGCAACCCGGGCCTGGCTCGGGGCAGGCAGGGGCGACTGGACATCAGCGACTCCATCCCGAAGGAAGAGCCGGCGCCGGAGCGGCCCGAACCCGAGCCGGGCGCGCACGTGCACGCGCTGGGCAATCCCCACTATCTGATGGACCCGGAGAACGGCCGCCTCGCGGCGCGCGCGATCCGCGAGCGTCTCGCGGCGATGCGCCCGGCGCACGCCGATGCGTTCGGGGCGCGCCTCGCCGAGTTCGAGGAAGCCCTCGACGCGCGATCGTCTCGCTGGGAGCGCGACGGCGCGGCGCTTCGCGGCCTGCTGGCGTTCGGCGATCACGACGAGCAGTGGGACGCGTTCGCGAACCGCTTCGGCGTGACGGTCGTCGCGTCGGTCGAGCCCGAGCCGGGGGTGGAGCCAAGCGTCGCGCACCTGCAGCGCCTGGTGGAGCGTGCGCGGGCCGAGGGTGTGCGCGTGGTGCTGACGGGCGTGGGGCTGTCGTCGCCCGGGGCCGCGTCGCTGGCGCAGCGCGCCGGGCTGCCGCTCGTGAAACTGGCGCAGGAGCCGGGTGAAGCGCCGGGCGTCGAGTCGTACCTGGACATCTTCGATTTCAATCTTGACGCGATGCGCTCGGCGCTGGGTGAGCGCGCGAGCCCCGGGGAGCGCGAGTGAGCGACGCTCCGACGACGCGACCCGAGCCGGCGCCCGACGCCGGGCCCCCGATCGTGCTGTTCGCGCGTGCGCTGGCGCTGTCGTACGGATCGACGCCGGTGCTGAAGGGCGTGGACCTCGATATCCGCCGGGGCGAGTTCTGGGCGCTGCTGGGGCCCAACGGCGCCGGCAAGACGACGCTGGTGAACGCCATGCTGGGGGCGCACGCGCCTTCTGGGGGCGTGCTGCGTCGCCATAAGGAGTTCGGCGCCGCGAGCCGGATCGGGTTCGTGCCGCAGGCGGCGGGGATCAACCGCAAACTGCCGACGACGGTGCGCGAGTTCGTTGGGCTGGGCACGGTGGGGCTTCCCGACGCTTCGACGCTGCGCGTGAAGCGGGTGGACCACGCGCTGGACATGCTCGAGATGCGCCCGTTCGCGCGGAAGGACCTGTGGACGCTGTCGAGCGGCCAGCGCCAGCGCGCGCTGGTCGCGCGTGCGCTGGTTCGCGACCCGTATCTGCTGATCATGGACGAGCCGACGACCGGGCTGGACATCCGATCCGAGCGACGGTTGCTGCAGACCATCGAGCAACTGCGCGAGAAGCACCGGATCACCGTGGTGCTCGTGACGCACAACCTGCAGATCGCGAGGTCGCACGCGACGCACGCCGCGATCTTCGAGCGCGGGCGCGTGCGCACAGGAGACGCGTCGGAGATGCTCTCGGAAGCGACGCTGCGCGCGGCGTTCGATGTCGACGACACGCGCGAGGGCTCGGACGCGACGCGCGAATCGGAGGGGGCGTTCGCGTGATCTCCTCGTTTCTCGATTCCTGGCAGACCTTCGCGCCGACCTACCTCGCGTCGATCGGGCTCGCGACGCTGCTGGGCGCGCTGGGCGTGCCGATGATGGCGCGCGACCAGGTCTTTCTCGGCGCGGCGGCGGCGCAGTGCGCGACCTTTGGCGTCGCCCTCGTCATGGGGCTCAGCGCCGGGCTCTTCGGCGTTTCGGTGGGGCTGCTCAGTTCCCCGGCGGCGACGACGGTCGCGGCCCTGCTCTTCGCGACCGGCGCGACGCTGCTGATGAGCCGGCGCGAGGGGTGGATGCGCCAGACGCCCGAGTCGCTGACGGGGCTCGTGTTCCTCGCCGCGTCGGCATTGACGGCGTTGCTGCTGATCAATTCGCCCTTCGCGCTGCGCGACGCGCAGCAGCGCATGCTCTCGAGCGCCACGACCGCCGGCTGGGCCGAGGCGGGCATCGCGATCGTCGCGGCGCTCGTCGTCTTCGGGGCGCTGCTCTCGCGGCGAGACGCTATCGCGCTGCTGCTGCTCGACCCGGCGACGGCGGTCGCGAGCGGGCTGCGCGTGCGTGCGTGGAATGTCGCCCATGCGACGGCGCTGGGGCTGGCGGTCGGGCTGAGCGTGGGCGTCGCGGGGCTGTTGTTTACGCTCGGCGCGCTGGTGCTGCCGGCGATGATCGGTCGCGCCGCGTGCCGCACGACGACCGGGATGCTCGTGTTCGCGCCGCTCGCCGGGGGCGTCGTCGCGGGCATCGGGTCGTTCGTCTCGCACGCGCTGGACCTGCCGATGGGGTCGACGATCGTGGCCCTGCTGGTGATCGCGACGCCGGCGGCGCTGCTGGTGCGCTCGGGACGGGGTTTCGTGGTCCGGGAGTGAACCGGGGCGTGCCCGTCGCCCGATGGGTACGCTCTTCATCAGATGCCCCCAACGACCGAGAACCACATCGAGACCCCCCTGCTGCTGCCGGCCGATCCGGTGGAGCGGGCGCGCCGTCTCGAGCACTTCCTGCGTCACGCGCGCCACACGCCGGGCGTTCATGGCGTGGAGGTGGTGGGCGGCGACGAGAACCCTCGCCTGCGGATCGATCTGGACTCCCAGTCGGTGTCGTTCGACGCGATCACGCGCTGGGCGGAGCACGCGGGCATCGGGCTTCGCGAGCGCTGGGGCAGCGTGGTGCTCGCGGTCGAGGGGATGGCGTCGAAGCAGAGCGAGCAGGCGATCGAGGGCGCGCTGGCGGCGATCCCGGGGGTGCGCGCCTCGGCGTCGTTCCCGTCGCGCACGGTGCGCATCGAGTTTGACCGCGCCAGGTGCCAGCTGGCGGACGTGGCGCTGCGTCTGAGCGACCTCGGGTTCCGCGTGTCTCCGGTGACGGAGCGTGAGGCCAAGCGTCGCGCGGCTCGCGCGCGCGTCTCGGCGATCCCAACCCGGATCCGTCGCTGGGCGAGCGGGCTTCGCGACTCGCCCGAGCTGGCCGGGGCGATCGCCGGCGCGCTGCTGCTGCTTACGGGGTTTCTGCTTCGCAGGGCGTTCGACGCGCCGGACTGGGCGTGGCTGCCCCTGGTCATCGCGGCGTACCCCCTGGCCGGATGGCACACGGCGCGCGACACGCTGCTGACGCTGATCCGGTTTCGGTTCAACATCGATGTGCTGATGTTCGTGGCGGCGATCGGCGCCGGCGCGATCGGTCACTGGGAAGAGGGCGCCCTGCTGCTGGTGCTGTTCTCGTTCGGGCACGCGGGCGAGTCGCTGGCGATGGACAAGGCGCGCCGGGCGATCGAGGCGCTGCACGAGCTCGCCCCGGACTCGGCGATGAAGCGGACGCCCGACGGCTCGCTCGTCGAGGTCGCGGCCGAGACGCTCGAGGTCGGGGACACGATCGTCGTGCGCCCGGGCGACCGCGTGGGCGCCGACGGCGAGGTGCTCTCGGGCTATACCTCGATCGACCAGTCGGCGATCACCGGGGAATCGACGCCGGTGGAGAAGTCGGCGGGCTCGCACGTGTTCGCGGGCACGATCAACGGCGACGGCGCGATCGATGTGCGCGTCACGCGCTCGCACCACGAGACGACACTGGCGAAAGCGATCCGGCTCGTCGAAGAGGCGCAGACGCGTAAGGGCCAGACCGAACTGTTCACCGCCAAGGTCGAGCGGTTCTATGTCCCCTTCGTGCTCGGCGCGACCGCGCTGCTGTTTTTCGTGCCACTGCTCGTCGAGGGATTCACGGCCGAGGTGTTCAAGACCTGGTTCTATCGGTCGATGGCGTTCCTGACGGCGGCGTCGCCCTGCGCGCTCGCGATCGGGACGCCGGCGGCGACGCTGTCGGCGCTGGCGCGCGCGGCGCGTCTGGGTGTGCTCATCAAGGGCGGCGCGCACCTCGAGACGCTGGCGAAAATCGACACGGTGGCGTTCGACAAGACGGGCACGCTGACGGAGGGCAGGCCGCGCATGGTGGGCGTGGTCGCGCTCGGGGGCGCGACCGAGGACGACGCGCTGTTCGTGGCCGCGTCGCTCGAGGCGGGCAGCGCGCACCCGCTGGCGCGAGCGATTCTGGAGGCCGCGACGGCGCGGGGCTGGACGGGCGCCCTCGCCGAGGATTCCTCGATGGTGCAGGGCAAGGGGCTGCGAGGGACCCTGCGCGACGCGCAGGGCGGGCCGGTGGTCGTCGAGGTCGGCTCGCGCAAGCTCTACGACGCGTCGTCGATCCCCACGGCAGCGCACGAGGCGATCGATCGTTTCGAGCGCGAGCACGGCGCGACGGCGGTGCTCGTGCGCCGGGGTGAGGAATGGCTGGGCGTGATCGCGCTGGCGGACCCGCCTCGCCCGGATGCGGCGTCGAGCGTCGCGGCGCTGCGCTCGCTGGGCGTCAAACGGCAGATGATGCTCACCGGCGACAACGAAGGCGCCGCCAGGGCGATCGGCGCGAGCGTGGGTCTGGACGAGGTGCGTGCGTCGCTGATGCCCGAAGACAAACTCACGATCGTCGGGGCGATGGTCGAGGAGGGCCGCGTCGTCGCGATGGTGGGCGACGGCGTGAACGACGCGCCCGCGCTTGCGGCCGCGAGTCTGGGCGTCGCGATGGGGGCGGCCGGATCGGACGCGGCGCTGGAGACGGCGGATGTGGCGCTCCTCCACGACCGGCTCGAGCGGTTCCCTCAGGCGGTGGCGCTGGCGAAGTTCGCGCGCAGGATCGTCTTCCAGAACCTGCTCATCGCGATGGGCGTGATCGTGCTGCTGGCGCCCCTGGCGGCGACGGGGTACGCGAGCATCGGGTGGGCGGTGCTGTTCCACGAGGGCAGCACCGTGGTGGTCGTGCTGAACGCGCTGCGCCTGCTCGCGTGGAGGCGTCGCGGCGGTTCGGCGCAGTAAAAAAAGAAGGCCCGTCCTTTGGGACGGGCCTTGGCGAGCGCGCCGAGGCGGTTCCGCTCAACCGCCCCGGCGAAGCAGCTCGTCGATCGTGGAGAGAAGGTTCTTGTCGTCGGGTTTCGTGCGCGGGTCGAAGCGCGCCACGACGTTGCCCTCGCGGTCCACCAGGAACTTGTCGAAGTTCCAGCGGATGTCGCCGCCGATGGGCGCCGGCTGCGAGGTGAGCTGCCGGTAGAGCGGCGTCGCGTCGTCGCCCTTGACGCTGATCTTGGAGAACATGGGGAACGACACGCCGAAGTTCGTCTTGCAGAACTCTGCGATCTGCTCGTCGGAGCCGGGCTCTTGCCCCTGGAAGTTGTTGGCCGGGAACCCGAGGATGACGAACCCCTCGGCCTCTTTGTTCTCGTAGAGCTCCTGCAGCCCGGCGTACTGACCCGTGAGGCCGCAGCGGCTGGCGGTGTTCACGATGAGGATCACCTTGCCCTTGAACGCGGCAAGGTCCTGCTGCTGCCCGTCGATGAGGGGCATGGTGTAGCCCAGGACATACGGGCCTTCGGACTCGGGAGCGTCCTCCGGGGTGGCGGCGATCGCGCGGTCTCCGGCGGTCAGCGCCAGCCCGGCGACGGCGGCGAGGCCGATCGCGGCGAAGATCATCCCGGTTCGACACAGCGTGCAAGCCATCAGCGGACCTCCGAGCTCGGTTCGTACCTGGGCAGCATACCAGACGGGGCGGCGAGGGCTTGCCGAATACAATCGGCGTGCTCCTTCTGGCTCGCACAGTCCGTTTCGCCGTCAACGACCGGGCGGATTCTCCCTCCGGACCCAACGGGTACGCCGGGAGGCCCCCGATGCGTGGGCTGGGGAGGCACTACGAGCTGGATGTGGTCTGCCGCGGCGAGGCGGACCCGGCGACCGGGTACTTCCTTGACATCAAGGCGATCGACGAGGCCGCCCGCCGCGGGGCGATCCCCGAGATCGAGCGCGCCTGCCGCGACGCGCCGGCTCGCGAAGCGTCGGAAGTCGTGGTCGACGCGGCGCGAGGGCTGGCGAGGGAGCTCCCGGGGAAGTTCTGGTCGGTGCTCTGGCGGCTGTCGCCGTTCTATTCAGTCGAGATGAGGGCCGAGGACATGACGAGAGCGATCCTGCGACAGCGTTTCGAGTTCGCCGCGGCGCACCGGCTGCATTCGGCCTCGCTGAGCGAGGAAGAGAACCGTCGCGTGTTCGGGAAGTGCAACCACCCGAGCGGGCACGGGCACAACTACGTGGTCGAGCCGGCTGTCGCCGTCGACACGAGGGAGGCCGGGCGGCGCTTCCGCCTCGAAGACCTGGAGCGGATCACGGACGAGACGGTGATCGCGCGTTTCGACCACAAGCATCTGAACCTCGATACGGACGAGTTCGGGGAGGGCGGGCTGAACCCGTCGGTCGAGAACATCGCGCGTGTGTGTTTTGAGCTGCTCTCGGGCCCGATCGGGAGCGCCGGGGCGGAGCTTGTCGGGGTGACGGTCTGGGAGACCGAGAAGACGAGCGCGACCTACCCGGGGTGATCGAGGGTTCGCACAAAGTTCGGCGCAGGGGCGTGTTGTGTGCGCAAAGTTCGGGCCATGCGGGTGAAACCGGGCAACTTTCGTCCGGGTTCGTCGTACCATCGTGCATGAGCGGCCTTGCCCCTCTTGACGACCTGCACGGGCTGCGAGCGACTCGCGAGGGGTCGCTCGCCCGGGCGGCGCTTCGTCTGGCGAGCAAGTCTCCCCGGCGCGCCGACCTGCTGCGTCGACACGGGATCGACTTTGCCCCGATCGAATCGCGCCTGGACGACTCGATGCTGGCCAAGGGCGCGGTCACCCCGGCGCAATGGGTCGCGTCGCTGGCGTTCCTGAAGGCGTCGGGCGGGCTTGACTCGCTGCGGGCGGAAGATCCGGCGTCGGTGGCGATCGTGCTGGGCGCCGATACGGTCGTGGTCAAGGACGGTCGCGTGATCGGGCAGCCCCGCGACGCGGACGACGCGATCGCGACCGTGCGCACGCTTGAGAACGGCGAGCACGAGGTCATCACCGGCGTGGCGCTGCTGACGCTCGACGGTCGTCGCCTGATGTTCACCGACAGCGCGTCGGTGCGCGTCGGCGCGCTGGGCGAGGATCGCATCGGCCCCTACATCGCGTCGGGCGGTTGGCGCGGCAAGGCCGGGGCGTACAACCTCGAGGAGCGCCTCAGCGAGGGCTGGCCGATCGAATTCAAGGGCGATCCGTCGACGATCATGGGCCTGCCGATGACGCGCCTCGCGCCGGTCCTGACGCGGATGCTTGGGCAGGGCGTGACCGGGGGCGATCGCCTCTCGCCGTGCTAGGCCTCACTTCCCAGAACGTCGCGGTTTCTCCATGGGTTGCCTTGCCGATCGCTGCTGTGGCGATGGCGCTCGTCGGCTGGCACGCGAGCGGGCTGTCGAGCGGCTCGGCGCCGGTGAGCCGGCGCCGGATCCGGACCGCGAACTCGTGGGTCATGATGCTGGGCATCCCGCTGGTGGCCGCCGGGGCGTCGGTGATCGATCCCCAGCGCTCGCCGCGCGCCTTCGTGCTGGTGTGGCTGAGCGTGGCGATCCTGCTGGTGCTGTGCGTGGCGCTGGCGATGCTGGACGCGGCGAACACCTGGCGACTGACGAGCGCCGCGAGGAAGGACGCCGCCCGATCGACGCTGGCGATGCTCGCGGCGTCGAGGATGACCCGGTCGCGTGGCGAGGAGTCGCGAGAGGCATCACAATCCGCTCATGACGACTGACGCGCCCCCACTGCCAAGCCACCAGCCCCCGACGACGCCGCTCCCCCCGGCGCTCGGCCCGGTCGCGGCGGCGCTGGAGCCGGTGTATCGCTGGGCAGTGCGGAGGCGCAACCGGGGCTTCGATCGCGGCGAGCGCGTGTGGCGCGCGCCGGTTCCTGTCGTGAGCGTGGGGAACCTGTCCGTCGGTGGCACGGGCAAGACACCCATGGTGATGTTCCTGGCGCGCGAGCTGCAGGCGCAGGGACGCCGGCCCGTCATCGCGATGCGCGGCTACGCGAAGCGCGCCGGCGAGCGGTCGGACGAAGAAGCGGAGTACCTCGCGGCGCTCGAAGGCGTTCGCGTGCTCGCGGACCCAGACCGTCGCGGTGCGATCGCGGCGTGCTTCGGCTCGGGCGCCAAGGCCGATTGCGTGCTGCTGGACGACGGGTTCCAGCACCGCTTCGTCGCGCGGGACGTCGACATCGTGCTGCTCGACGCGACGCGCGACCCGTTCGAGGGCCGGTGCCTGCCGGCAGGGTGGCTGCGCGAGCCCGTCGAATCGCTGCGTCGGGCGCACGCCGTCGTGCTGACGCGCACCGACCGCGTCACTCCGGAGCGCGTGCGATCGATCCTCGAGAAGGTGCGAACGATCGTGGGCGAATGCCCGGTCGTTGCGACGACGAGCCACCGCTGGGCGCGCGTCGAGCGACACCGACCGGGCGAACGAACGGAGCGTCTGGAACCGGCCGACGCGCTGCGGGCCGCGCGTGTGCATATCGTCGCCGGCATCGGCAACCCCGGCGCGTTCGCGGCGCAGGCGACGGCGATTGGCGCGTTCGTCGCGAGCGAGTCGCGCGTGCCGGACCACGCGCGTTACACGCGCGAGAGCGTCCGAGCCATCGTGTCGGAAGCGCAGCGCCACGGCGCCGGGGCGGTCCTGACGACCGCCAAGGACTGGGTGAAGATCGCCCCCCTCCTGCGCGAGGACGCGTCGCGGGGCGTCGACTGGCTCGTTCCGTCGGTCGAGCTGGAGTTTCACGACGGGC
Organism: Phycisphaeraceae bacterium; assembly: GCA_019636675.1. Taxonomy (NCBI): domain Bacteria; kingdom Pseudomonadati; phylum Planctomycetota; class Phycisphaerae; order Phycisphaerales; family Phycisphaeraceae; species Phycisphaeraceae bacterium. Next base: position 13,595 of record JAHBXC010000001.1, on the reverse strand, counting down.
GCGAGGATCTGCTCGCTTTGGTCCACGGCGCTCTGGATGTACCATCACCGTGATGACCGACCCGAACACGCTGGCTCTCGCCGATCTCTGGGAGACGCTCGAACGTGACCGACGCGTCGAGGCGCTGCTGCGCCTGGCGCGCGACGAGGACCTCGGCGACGCCGGCGACCTGACGGCGATCGCGATGCGCTCCGCGACTCGCGTGGCCCGGGCGGAGGTCAGGGCGCGCGAGCCGATGACGGTCAGCGGTCTCGCGGCGATCCCCCTGCTCACGCGCGTGTTCGGGACGACGGTTCGCGTCGCGGGGGGCGTCGCCGACGGCGGGCGCGCCGGGGCCGGGCAGACCCTCGCGACGCTCGAGGGCGATCTGGCGCAGATCGTGGCCCTTGAGCGCACGCTGCTGAACCTTGTCGGGCGGCTGTCGGGCGTCGCGACGCTGACGAGCCGGTACGTCGACGCCGTCACCGGGACGCGCGCCAGAATCCTCGACACGCGCAAGACCACCCCGGGCATGCGGCTTTTCGAAAAGTACGCGGTTCGCTGCGGCGGCGGGTCGTCGCATCGGCTCGGTCTGTACGACGCGGTGCTTGTCAAGGACAACCACATCGCGCCCATCGCGCTGGATGATCTGGCGGGCGAGCTGGCGAGGGCGTCTCGCGAGATCCGCGCGGCGCGTTCCGTGCTGTTCTTCGAGGTCGAGGTGGACACGCTCGCGCAGCTGGAGCGCGTGCTCAGTGTCGAAGCGGGGCTGATCGACATCGTGCTGCTTGACAACATGGCGCCCGAGACGCTCAGGGAAGCGGTGCGTCTTCGCGACGCGAGGGCCCCGGGTGTTCTGCTCGAAGCGTCCGGGGGGGTGCGCCTCGACACGGTGCGCGCGATCGCGGAGACCGGGGTGGACCGCATCAGCGTCGGCGGCCTGACACACTCGGCGGTGTCGGTGGATGTGGGCCTCGACATCCGTTGAGGGCGTCGCGGGCCCGGGGGCGGCGCGGTAGCATGGCGGGCATGAGACCACGCACCACCCGTGCCGCGCTCGTGGCGATCTCGCTGTGCGCCGCAGCCCCGTTCCTCGGCTGCACGAATACGAACGAAGCGTCGGCGCCGGTTCGTCCGGCCCCGGCGTACGCGTACCCCATCACGCCCCAGACGATCGAACGCCAGATGCGCGCCATCCCGCCCGAGCGACCCGCGGCGCGCAGCGTCGCCGGCTCGGAGGGGCTGCGCGCGACCGAGGATCTTCTGGTGCAGCGCCTGGAGGCCTACGGCTACGCGGTGCGGCGCGAGCCGATCCCCTGGCCCGCGCCCACCAGCAGCGCCGGGTGGAGCAACATCATCGCCGAGATCCCGGGGCACGACGCGCCGGACGAGGTGATCCTGGTGTGCGCCCACTTCGACGCGGTGCCGGGATCGCCCGGGGCGGACGACAACGCGTCGGGGACGGCGGGCGTGCTCGAGCTCGCGCGCCGGCTGTCGGCGCCCGATGTCGCGGATCGCGCCGGGCGCACGATCCGGTTCGCGCTGTTCAACCTCGAGGAGATCGGTCTGATCGGCAGCCGCGAGCACGCGCGTCTGGCGGCGGAGCGTGCGCGTCGCGGCGAGGAGCGGATCGTCGGCGTCATCAACCTTGAGATGATCGGGTACTTCACGGACGAGCCGAACAGCCAGCGCTCGCCCATCCCGGCGATCCCTGGGGTATTCTCGCCCCCGACGGTCGGCGACAGCATCGTGATCGTCGCGAACCAGGCGTCGTCGGCGTTCGCGCGGGAACTCGACGCGAGGATGCGCGAGAACCAGCCCTCGCTCAAGACGCTCGTGGTGGACTTCATCCCGGGCGCCGGGCGCGCGGTGCCGGATGTTCGGCGCTCTGACCACGCGCCGTTCTGGGACATCGATGTCCCGGCGGTGATGGTCACGGACACCAGCGAGTTCCGCAACCCTCACTACCACAAGGCGACCGACACGATCGAGACGCTGGACCTCGTGCGCATGGCGCAGGTGGTGCGGGCCCTCGAGCACGCGATCCGCTCGATGAGCGTGCGCGAGTCCGGCTCCTCCGAACGGAAGGGAACCCCGTCGTGACTCGATCGCTGCTGGTCGTGCTCGTCGCGATCGTCGCGTCGCTGTCGTCGCTCGCGCGCGCGCAGACGCAGGAGGTCGCCGACGCGGTCTTCCTCAACGCGACGATCCACACCATGGACGACGCGCGCCCCGTGGCGCAGGCGATCGCGATCAAGGGCGATCGCGTGCTGCGCGTGGGCACGGAGCGGGAGATCCGCCCGCTGGTTTTCCCGCGCACGCGCGTGGTGGATCTGCGCGGCGCGACGGTGCTGCCGGGGCTGATCGACGCGCACGCCCACATGCACGGGCTCGGCGCGTACGGGCTCGGCATGCTCGACTTCTCGGCGGCCCACGACTTCCACGAGGTGGTCGAAGCGGTCGCGCAGCGCGCCAAGGGCTCCGAACAGGGGCGCTGGGTGCTGGGCGGTCGCTGGGACCACGAGAGCTGGCCCGGCAAGGAACTCCCCACGCACCACGAACTGAGCGAGGCGGCGCCGGCGAACCCGGTCTGGCTGCGCCGCGTCGACGGGCACGCCGGGCTTGCGAACGCCGCGGCCATGCGACGGGCCGGCATCACGCGCGACACGCCTAATCCCCCGGGGGGAGAGATCCTGCGCGACGAGACGGGCGAACCCACGGGCGTGCTGGTCGACAACGCGATGGGGCTGGTGACGAGCGTCATCGACGACGCGTCGTTCACGACGGAAGCGCTGGTGCTCAAGGCCCAGGAGATGTGCCTGGCCGCGGGGCTGACCGGCGTGCACGACATGGGCATCACGCCGGACGAGATCGAGGTCTACCAGCGTCTCGCGCGCGAGGGAAAACTCAAGATCCGGGTATACGGTCTCATCTCGGGGGCGTATGCGCAGGAGTGGTTCGCGCGCCGGACGCTGATCACGGGCCCGCGCTTCACGATGCGCGGGACAAAGATCTATATCGACGGCGCGATGGGCTCGCGCGGCGCGTGGATGAAGGCCCCCTACGCGGATCGCCCCGTGGACTCCGACGGGCGCCCCTACACCGGCCTCGCGGTCATGACGCCCGACGCGATCGAGGCGGCGGCGCGCCACGCGCTCGGACGCGGCTACCAGGTCTGCGTGCACGCGATCGGCGATCGCGGCAACTCCGAGACGCTCGACGCTTTCGAGCGGGCGGCGGAGTCGTCGGGCATGCCGCTGGCGACCTCGCGATTCCGCGTCGAGCACTGCCAGCTCCTCGACCGCTCGGACATCCCGCGGTTCGGCGCGCTGGGGGTCATCGCGTCGATGCAGCCGACGCACTGCACGAGCGATATGCGCTGGGTCGAGGAACGCGTCGGCCCCGAGCGTGCGAAGGGCGCGTACGCGTGGCAGAGTCTGCTCGACGCCGGCGCGACGCTGGCGTTCGGGAGCGACTTCCCGGTGGAGCACCAGAACCCGTTCCTGGGGCTGTACGCCGCGGCGACGCGCCAGAACCTCGACGGGTGGCCCGAAGGCGGGTGGCTGCCCGAGAAGCGCGTCTCGCGCGAGCAGGCGCTGCGCGCGTTCACGCTGGGGGCCGCGTACGCCGAGTTCAACGAGCGGCGCAAGGGCTCGCTGGTGGAGGGCAAATACGCGGACTTCGTGGTGATCGATCGCGACATCATGTCGTGCGAGGCGCGCGAGATCGCGGACACGCGCGTGTTCGCGACGGTCATCGCCGGCGAGATCGTGTACGAGTCGGAGGGCTCCCCCACGCGTGAGGGCCGGTGATCGCCGGTCAGCGCCGCCACGCGCCGTCGACGAGCGCCCGGGCCTTCGCGACGCGGTCGTCGAAGGTGGGATCGTCGGGCCCGCCCAGCGAGACGACGGTGAGGTGGCCGACCTTGCGCCCTGGGCGTCGGCCCTTGGCGTAATCGTGAAGGTGCGCGCCCTCGATGGTGATGACGTCCTCGAGCGAGGGCATGCCGCCCACGCAGTTGAACATGACCGAGCGCCCGAGCGGCGTGGGATCGCCGAGCGGGAGTCCGAGGATCGCGCGCAGGTGCTGGGCGAACTGGCTCGTGCGTGCGCCCTCGATGGTCCAGTGCCCGGTGTTGTGCACGCGCGGCGCCATCTCGTTCACAAACAGCTGGTCGCCGACGAGGAAGAACTCGATGGCGATGACGCCGACATAGTTCAGCGTCTCGAGCGCGCCGCGCGCGATGCGCTCGGCTTCGGCCTGGACCTGCGCCGGGATGCCCGGCGCAGGGGCGACGGTCTGGCGCAGGATGCCCTCGTCGTGCACGTTCTCGACGAGCGGGTAGCAGGCGATCTCGCCGGTGGCGCCCCGGGCCGCGACGATCGAGAGCTCGCGGTCGAAGCGGACGAATTCCTCGAGGACGGTGCCGGCGCCCCCGAGGTGAGCGATGGCGTCGACGCCGTCCGCGGCGGTGCGCAGCATCCACTGCCCTCGCCCGTCGTAGCCCATACGCCGCGTCTTCAGGATCGAGGGCAGGCCGATGTGCTCGATGGCGGCGGTGAGGTCGAGTCGCGCGTCGACGTGCGCGTACCGGGGCACGCGCGCGCCGAGCAGTTCAAAGAATCGCTTCTCGGTCAGGCGGTCCTGCGACGCGTCGAGCGCCTCCGGCGAGGGGTGCACCGGGGTGCGCTTCGCGAGCCAGCGCGCGGCGTCGCTCGGCACATTCTCGAACTCGTAGGTGATCAGGTCGGCCCGGTCGGCGAGCTCGGCGAGGGCGCGACGGTCGTCGTAGCCCGCTGTGACCAGCGGGCCGAGGTCCTTCGAGCACGCCTCGGGAGAGGGGTCAAGGAACACGAAACGCAGCCCCCACGGCGCGCCAGCGAGCGCGAGCATGCGCCCGAGCTGCCCGCCCCCGAGGATGCCGACCGTCTTGCCCTCGCGGCGCGAGGTGTTGGAAGGGATCATGGCTGGCCCGCCTTCACGCTCACGCGCGGATCGGGGTTCTCGAGCACGTGGGTCGTCTGGTATCGCCGGTACGCGCGGAGCGCCTCGCCGATCGCCGGGTGGTCGTGCGACAGGATCGACGCGGCGAGGATGGCGGCGTTGGTCGCGCCGGCCTTCCCGATCGCGAGCGTCGCGACGGGGATCCCGGCCGGCATCTGCACGATCGAGAGCAGCGAGTCGACGCCGTGGAGGGCCTTGCTCTCGACGGGCACGCCCAGCACGGGCAGGTGCGTCTTGCTCGCGCACATGCCCGGCAGGTGGGCGGCGCCCCCGGCCCCGGCGATGATCACTCGCAGGCCGCGCTGCTCGGCGGTCGAGGCGTACTCGAAAAGAAGGTCCGGCGTGCGATGCGCCGAGACCACGCGCACCTCGTGGGGGACGCCGAGCGCCTCGAGCGCCTCGCTGGCGTGCGACATGGTCTCCCAGTCGGACTGCGAACCCATGATGACGCCGACGAGGGGCGATTCGTGCTTGCCGGGAGCGGTCATGACGCCAGCGTAGCGGGAGCGGGCGCGTCTGTCCCACCCGAGGGGAGGCCCTCAGCGCGAAAGACGCCAATCCTGTGACGGGGGACGCACGCCCTGCAAGAGGAGGATCAGGTCCGTCGCGCCGATGACGCCGTCGGAGTCCAGGTCGAGCGCCGGGTCGAACCCGGCGTCTCCCGTCGCGGCGCCGAACGCGGCCAGGAGATCGCGTAGACGCGACGGGTCCGGAGTCCCAAGCGGAAGGGCGTCCGGTGCTTCGAGCCCCGCTGCCCCGGGGGACGACGGGCCCGCCCCGCCCTGCGGCGGCATCGACAGGGCCTCCAGGATGATGCGGATCAGTTTGGGCAGCGGCCCATCGATCGGAGGAGGGGGCGGCGGCGGAGGCGGAGGGGGCGGCGGAGGAGGCGGCGGGGGCTCGCCCTCGCAATCACCCGTCACGCAGTCCGCGGTGACGAGCAGGTCGTCGAGATACCAGCCCAGGAACCCCGGGAACTGCGTCGGCTCGAACGGGTCCACCTTCAGCGTCCAGCGAAGCCGGACACGCTGGCCGATGAAGGGCGTGAGATCGAAGGACTGCGCGCGCCACCGGTAGGAGGTCGGGTCGTGCGCGTCGAGCAGCGTCGCGAGCACGCTGGGCTCGATGCCTCCGGGCGGGGCGTCGACGACCTCGACCCTCGCGAAGTCGAACCCGGCGCCGCGAACCTCCAGCAGCTCGTAATAGGTCGCGGTCACACTCGCGAGTCGCCCCTCGGTCAGGTTCAGCACCGGCGATGTCAGCGTGTGGTCGACGGAGGATGAATAGAACCCGTCGAGGCGCGTGGCGCGCAGCGAGTTGCCGCTGCGTGGCTGGTTGAACCCGACGATCGCGTTCGGGAGAGGCCTGCCGAGGTTGCCCGTCTGCGTGCCGCGCGCGGTAAAGAGATCGGGCTGACCCCGGCCCCAGTCGCCGGAGCTGTCCCAGCCGAAGGGCTCGTCCTCCATGTCGTCGAAGAAGAGCGTGATCTGTCGCTGGCGGGGCTTGAACACCGTCTCGCCGAAGCTGTGGCGTCGCGCCTGGTTGCGCACATAGACGACATACTCGGCGGCGTCGCGCGCCGTCACGCCGGCGTCCGTGAACGAATCCAGCGCGCCGAGCGCGAGCACGGTCACGCCCGCTTCGACGACCTCTCCGGGCTTGTAGATTCTGCCGTCCATCGGGATCCAGTCCCGCGTTCCCGTGAAGCGGACGACCAGCGCGGTGTCGTACTCGCCTTCCGGTCCGCTCGGGGGGTTCGTCCACGCGATCGTCGTTCCCGCGCCGGTTGTTTCCACCACGCGCAGGTCTCGAACCGGGGCGGGCCACGAAAGCCCGGGCGTCGATGCGCTCGTGTTTGCTGCGGCGACGGCGCGAGTCGCGTCGACGAGACCGTACCCGAGCGACTCGCTGAACTCACGCCTGAGCTGGAACGGACGCACCTCGGGCTGATAGAAGACGTCCTCGTTCGGCGTCGGGCGTCGGGCGCGCTCTTTGATGATCCGCACGATCTGAGAAGCGGTCAGCTCCTGGTGAGCGCTCTGCACCAGCGCCGCGATGCCTGCAACCAGTGCTGCCGACGCGCTGGAGCCGGTGAAGTCCTGCGTGTAGTCCCCTGCGTCGAAGCCCGGGGGGCCGCTGAGATCAGTGGTTGTGATCGCGGCCCCGGCGCCGGACGCCGGCGCGAGCACGCCCATCCAGGGGCCGAAGGCCTGGAATGGGACCGACGCGCGATGGTCGTACCGACCGACAGCCAGGACGCCCGGCAGCGTGCCGATCGGGTTCTGCAGCGTCATAGGGAGCTTCGCGTTGCCGGCCGAAACGACGAACACCACGCCGCGCCCGTCACGCGCGTTGTCGCGCAGGTCTTCTATCGCGTCGACGAGGGCTTCGCCCATAACGCCCAGCGCCGCCGGTCCCCACGCCACGCAGAGGATCGACGCGCCGGCATCGACCGACTGGTACATCGCCTCGATCAGCTGCGACTCCGATCGGCCGAGCACGGAAGCGATAAACAACCCGGCGCGCGGCGAGATCCCTCGCACGCCGATCGAGTTGTCGCGCCCGGCGATCAGCCCCGCCATCGCCGTGCCGTGCAGACCGGTGTCGCCGGGGCGGAACGGGTCGAAGGTATTGCGGAACGAGCCGACGACGTTCGGCGCATAATCGGGGTGGCCCGGCTCGACGCCGCCGTCGAGCAGCGCGACGATCACGCCGCTGCCGAGCGTGGTCTCCCACGCGCCGATCACGTTCGAGTCGATCCCCGGGATGCCCCCGGTCTGCGCCGTGTTGCGCAGGTGCCACTGCGCCGGGAAGAGCGGGTCGTCGATCGAGAAGGAGTTTCTCGCGAAGATCGCGTCCGGCTCCGCGTAGCGCACGCCGGGCTGCGCGCGAAGCTCCCACGCGATCGCGAACGCTTCCAGCGCCGTGGATGTCTCGCCGATCCACGCGTGCCGGGGCCCGGACCCGCTGGGCGAGCGGAGCAAGCGGATCTCGCCCGTCACCCCGGCGCCGCGAAGTCGCTGGTCCACCTGCTCGAAGGACAGATCCGAATCGAACGCGACGAGCACGCGCGAGAGCCCCGTGACCACTGGGGGGAACCCGGGGCGGTCGGACAGGGGAAGGGCCGTCGCTGCCTGCGATGCCGCGTCTGAGAGCGTTGAATACAAACGCAGCGAGTTGGCCCCCAGCGGGTACTCCACGCTCAGGGGCACTCGCGGCCTGGGCTCGGGCAAGTCCGGGCCGGGTGAGTCGATGATCCCCGACGAAGACGGCATCGCGAACGACGAACCGGCAAGGACGAAGGAAAGCACCGCCGCGACCCGGCGCGAACACCGGCGGCGACTCAGGAGCGCGATGTGCGTTCCCGGACCTTCCATGGATTGGTTATACGCTCGCCGAGACCCGGCCGGTTTCACCTCAATGCCGCCGGGCTCGGCGAGTGCCGGAGACGCCTCAGCGCCCGCGGTCCTTGCGGATGCCCACGGCGCGCGCCAGGGGGTTGTCGAAGGCGCGTCGTTTCACGATCAGATCATCCTGATCGAGGATCTCCAGAGCCCCATCGTCGTGCGCGGAGGGTTCCGCATCCTCGGTCATGCCGTCCTGGACTGGAAACTCGCCGCCGTGGTGAACGGCGGCCTCCCCTTCCTGATTCCCGAAGACCGGCTGAACCGTCACCTTGAACCGCAGACCGAGATTCTCGCGCAGAATCTGCTCGATCGCTTCGGGCCCGCCCGGGAAGTTTGGCTGCTCCTCGCTGATCCGGCGCGCGAGCGCATCCATCGCCGAGGACTCGACTTTCGCCGCCAGCCCCATCGCGATCTTCTCCACCCTGGGACGGAGAATGGTCGCGAGGTACTCGTCCCAGTACGGCAACGGGACGTTCCCGCCTCCTGAGTGTGCTTTGCCGTTGCTCACGCGTGGGCTCCAAGTGGTGTCGTGCGAAACTGTCCGGACTCCAACAGTTGTCGGTCCGACGGCGCCGATCATTTATGGTATACACCCTGAGATTGGCGGGTTCTCGCCCCCCAGACCCCAGACTCGCCCCGGGTGAGTACGGAACGCTGCGCTCGCGGATCCGCACCACCAGCCCTCCAGCATTCGGACGCCATGCCACAGCAGAAACCGACCCCGAACTCGCGCCTTGGACGGGCTGCGCTCGCAGGGTTGCTCCTGGCGTCCTGCGCGCTGGCCCAGCCGGACGCCGCCCAGCGCGACGTCGTCGGCGCGCTGGAGCGCGAGGCCCGGGCGGTCCGCCCGCTGGTGGAGACCGACCTGGCGCGGGCCTTCCTCGACGCCGTCGCCGACCTGCCTCGCCCCGGTCCGCGCGTCGTCTACTACAACCGGCGATCGCGCGACGCCATGACCGAGTCGGACGCGCAGCGTCGAGGCAAGGCCGAAGTCGAGCGCGAGGGATACGAACGGACCGAACTCTCCGATCGCTTTTTCTACTTCACCCGCTACGGGAGCCCAATCGCATATGTCCGAGCGATCGACCTCGCCGCACGGCACGGCCTCGCGTCCGTTTCCAACACGAAAATCATGGACTTCGGCTACGGCGGGATCGGGCACCTGCGCCTGCTCGCCTCGCTCGGGGCCCATGCCGTCGGCGTGGACGTCGACCCGCTCCTCCACGCGCTGTACACCACCGACCCTGCCGACACCGGCGCGTCCCCGCGGGCCAAAATCGCCGGCGAGGGCCCCAACGGCTCTGTCACGATCGTCCACGGACGGTTTCCGGCCGATCGCGCCGCCGTTGAGCAGGTCGGCGCCGGCTGCGCGCTCATCCTGAGCAAGAACACGCTGAAGCTCGGCTACATCCACCCCGAGCGCGACCCGCCTTCGCAGGACATGCTGATCTCGCTGGGCGTGGACGACGAGTCGTACCTGCGCGCCGTGCGCGACGCGCTGGCGCCGGGCGGGCTCTTCGTGATCTACAACCTGTACCCGAAGCCGAGCGAGCCCGACGAGCCGTACAAGCCCTGGGCCGACGGGCGCTGCCCGTTCCCCCAGGCGATGCTCGAGCGCGTCGGGTTCGAGGTCATCGAGTACAACCGCGACGACACCGAGGCGGCCCGCGCGATGGGAGACAAACTCGGCTGGCGGTCGCAGATGGACTTCGAGACCGACCTGTTCGGGATGTTCACGATCGCGCGCAAGCGCGAGTGATCGTGTCGCTCACTCGCACTCGGCGCCGAAGTTGCTGAGCACCTCGTTCAGGTCCGCGAAGTTCACCACGCCGTCGTTGTTCAGGTCGCCGGGGATTTCGTCGCCCGACTGGCCGAACTCGCTCAGGACCGCGTTCAGGTCGGCGAAGTTCACCACCCCGTCGCCGTTGGTGTCGCCCGGGCACGCGACGCCCCCGAGCACAAACCCACTGAGCGTGACGACGCGGGCCGGCTCGTCCGGCGCGTCGGAGAGGATCGTCAGCGTGCCGATCACCTGACCGGCGACCGAGGTGTCCATGACGATCGTGTGGGTGTTCACGCCTCCGCCGGGCGCGTCGGCGAAGTCGCCTGACGGCGCCGAGAAGCCGCTCGTCGCGTCGAGCGTGTAGCGGAGCGTGGCGATGCCGCTCTCGGTCCACATGTCGACATCGCCCGCGTTGAACACCGAAAGCTCCGCGGTTGCCGTCTCACCGAGCGCCACCGTCCCGAAGTCAAGGAACTCGTCGGACCCCACCACCGCCGGCACGCGGAAGTCCATGAACACGGGCAGGTGTCCCGCGCCGTTGCACATGTCGATCAGCGCCTGCGCGATCACCGGACCCACCATCGTGTTGCCCGCGACGCGCAGCGTCGTGTCGAAGCTCGTCCCGTCGTTGCCCCACGCGCGGTACGAGTGGTTCGGGTCGTTCCACGTCGTCGTGCTGTAAGGAACCGGAAGCCCCGTGCCGGGATTCACCGTCCCGATGTACGCGAAGCCCCCCTGCTCCACCAGCGATCCCGAGATGAGGATCTGGTCGTGGCGATCGTCCATCCCGCCGGCGCCGATCGGATCCTGCGTGTGCACGATCCGGAAGCTCCCGTTGTTGTTCCACGAGCCCGGCGTGTTGATCGGGTCGAAGAACCGTCCGTCGTCGTTCGCCTGCGAACCGACCAGTTCCTGGTACGCCGCCTGATTCGACGACTGGATGTTGAAGTCGCCCCCGACCACGAAGTTCCAGCCGCCCGGCAGCTGCTCCGCGTCGTCGCGGATCCGCTGCGCCTCGACAAGGCGGCGCGCCTGATCCGTGCTCGTCGACCCCGCCTTCATATGCACGCTATACGACGCGACCACGGTCTGCGGCGCCGCGTACCCGACCGGCCTGAAGTCGTAGCGCATGATGTTGCGTGGGTGGTTCGGGTTCACGCCGCCCATCGACACCACGACCGTGTTCAGCAGCTCGACCCGCGTTGTTCTGTACGCAAACGCGCTGTCGGTGTCCGGCCCGTTGACGAAGGGCGCCGCGGCCCAGTCACCGGGTGAGCCCGGAGCGCCGTTCAGCGCCGCGACGAACTGGCTCAACGCCGACTCACTCAGAAACTCCTGCAGCAGGAACACGTCGGGCGCCATCGAACGCCCCTCGAACTCGCCGTAGACGGACGCGTGGATCGCCGCCACCCGGCCGCCGCTGTAGTTCGAGATGTTCCAGGCCGCGACCCGCAGCTGGGCCAGGGCGCCGGCGGACACAGACAGACCAACAGCCAACGCGATCGCGTGACGCGGAGCGAGACAAACCGGCATACGACAACTCCTCAGGGTTCGGGTCGGACGGGCCGCGACGCGCACCTCGACGAGGAGACACACCGGGCTGGCTGAGTCAGATCGGCCGACGACCGGCCTCACTGTTGGCGGGAGGCAACGCGCAACTTCGGCGCGTCCTCCCAGGGTCGGACCAGTCTACCCAAGGCCCGGCAAAACACCCGGGCAATTCACCAAGCCTTTACGCCGCAATACCTTATACATCCCAAACAGCCGGGCTCCCGGTGGGTTTTTGTTGGTTCCTCGAGTTTTTGCTACCAGATTCTGAGACCTTCTGATACCCTCTTCGCCTTGGCCGCGGTCACCTCGCACCGGGACGCGGGCCACGCGCACTTGGAGGAACAGAGAATGACTCGGAATCGCTTGTTGTCGTCGCGCGCCATCCCTGCGCGCTCCCTCGTCGCCGCCGCCGGACTGGCCGCAGTCGCCGCGACATCTGCGTTCGCGCAGCAGGTCGACTCGAACTGGCTCAGCCCCGTCAGCGGCACGTGGAACGTCGGGACCAACTGGTCGACGGCTCCCAACGCGCCCAACAACGGCGCGCCGGCCGGCACGACCTATCGCGCGATCATCGACGCCGCCGGCGCCGCTTACACCGTGACCCTCAACTCTGGCGTCACGATCGATGAGCTGGTGCTCAACTCCGCCGACGCGACGCTGTCCCACACCGCCAGCACCCTCTCGGCCGCGATCGCCAACCTCATGTCCGGCGTCTACCGCCTCCAGGGCGGCACGATCAGCGGCGGGACCTGGAACGTCACGGGCGGGAGCTTCGAGCTCACCACGAGCGGCGGCACGCTGAACAACGTGCAGTTCAACGGCGACCTGCTCGCCAACGCCACGTCCTCGTTCGTCACTCTCGGCGGCACGACGCGGTTCGATGCGCTGCGTCTGCAGGCAAACAACGCCCAGGTCCGCCTCAACGCCGGCTACACCATCAACGACGCCATCGTCTCCGAGGGCGCCGTCGCCGGAGCGCGACAGATCTACAACAGCGCCGCAGGGACCTACACCATCTCCGACACCGGATCGATCACCCTCGCGTCCGGCTCGGGGGGCGATCTCGGAATCAACAACTTCATCGGCAACATGAACCTCGTCAACGACGGGCTCATCTCGGCGCAGGCCGCGGGACGCACGCTGACCATCGCGGCCGGCTCCTTCACCAACAACGCGACCACCGAAGCGACGGCGGGCACGCTGACGATCTCGTCGGCGAACTGGACCAACAACGGGCTCATCCAGGCCTCCAACTCCACGCTCAACCTCAGCGGCTCGTGGAGCAACGCCTCGGGCCAGATCACCGTGACTGACTCCCTGCTCAACCTCGGCGGTTCCTTCACCACCGCCGCGCTCGGCGCAATCACACGCACCGGCGGCACGGTCGACCTCTCGGGATCGCTGAACAACGACGCCGCCGCCCTGTCCCTCAACGCCTCGACCGGCTCGTGGAACCTGCGCGGCGGCACGATCACCGGCGGGACCGTGAACACCTCGGGCGGCTCGACGCTCCTGCTCACCAACAGCGGCGGCACGCTCAGCAACGTTCAGTTCAACGGCGACATCCTCGCCGAAACCACCTCCGCCTTCGTAAGCATCGGCGGCACGACGCGGTTCGACGCCCTGCGTCTTCGCGCCAACAACGCCCAGGTCCGCCTCAACGCCGGCTACACCATCAACGACGCCATCGTCTCCGAGGGCGCCGTCGCCGGAGCGCGACAGATTTACAACAGCGCCGCAGGGACCTACACCATCTCCGACACCGGATCGATCACCCTCGCCGCCGGCTCGGGGGGCGATCTCGGAATCAACAACTTCATCGGCAACATGAACCTCGTCAACGACGGGCTCATCTCGGCGCAGGCCGCGGG